>CAYQKV010000021.1:0-4093 GCA_964418255.1 uncultured Christensenella sp. | reverse complement strand
CAAAATATTCATTTTTTATACATAATATTGTGTGTCTTATTGAAATAACCGTGTACGTAAAGGCGCAAGGCGGCTCTAACCCTGCGAAGATTATCGGGCAACTCACGCAAAAAGACGGTTCGTTTCTTATCGGCAGAACAGCTCAACCCGATTTTGACTGGACCGATTTACACGGCAAGGAAATTATCGGCGGAAGGCAAGGCGGTATGCCCGCTATGTGTCTCGAATACGCGGTCACTCAGAACGGGCTCGTTGACGGAACGGACGTAAACATAAACTACGACGTTCAGTTCGACCTTATCACCGCGGCTTTCGAGGGCGGCAAAGGCGATTACTGCACTATGTTCGAGCCTAACGCGAGTCAATACGAAGCCGAAGGCAAAGGTTATATCGTCGCAAGCGTCGGGCAGGAAGTCGGCAATATCGCCTACACCTGTTTTATGGCTACCGAAAAGTACATTTCTTCCGACAGAGAAACCGTGGAAAACTTTATGCGCGCGGTCGTTAAGGGAGTAAACTACTGCCACGCCCACACCGCGGCGGAAATCGCTCGCGCGATAGCGCCGAGTTTCTCTTCCACCGATATTGCTCTCATCGAAAAAGCCGTCGCAAGCTATGCTTCAATCGACGCGTGGTCGGCTGTTCCCTATATGACGGAAGACAGTTTTTCCCATCTTCAAAACGTTCTTCTCCGCGCCGGCACGATTAAAGAAAAAGTTTCTTACCTTGACGTAGTCGACAACAGCATACTCGACGCCATTCTCAAATAAAAATTTTGCCTTATCGGAGATGAAAAAATGAAATTACTCGAACTGAAAAATCTTGACTTTGCCTATCACAGTAAAGAACGGGAAACCAAAGCGTTAGATTCGATTTCCTTCTCCGTCGAAGAAGGCGAATTCGTCGGACTCGTGGGACCGAGCGGTTGCGGCAAGACCACCATTCTCAACCTTCTGGCAGGAATCTATCCTGCCGACGAAGGCTCGATTCTTCTTCGCGGCAATCCTTTGGAACGCACGTCGAGGAAAATCGCTCTTATGCCGCAACGCGACCAACTTTTCGAGTGGCGCACGATTGAAAAAAACGTTATGCTCGGTCTGGAAATCACGGGAACCAAGAATAAAGAGAACGTCGCCTACGGTATTTCTCTTCTGAAAAAATACGGTTTGGGAGACGTTCTCAAAAAACACCCGTCCGAGCTTTCGGGCGGGATGCGCCAACGGGTCGCTCTCATACGCACTCTCGTTCTGCACCCCGACCTGTTGCTTCTCGACGAGCCGTTTTCCGCTCTCGATTTTCAGACCCGTCTGAACGTTTGCGACGACGTATACTCGATAATCAAGCAGGAAAAGAAGACAGCCGTGCTCGTAAGTCACGACATAAGCGAGTGCATATCCCTGTGCGACAAAATAATCGTACTTTCCCGCCGCCCCGCGCACGTTATGAAAACGGTGGAAATAGACATCGACAAAAATCTTTCTCCCCTCAGGCGCAGAGAAAGTCCCGATTTCGGCAAATATTTCGAAATCATCTGGAAATTATTGGAGGATAAAAATGACTGCGGAACACAAACGCTACCTGAAAAAACTTAAAATCCGGGGCGCGATAATCTGGGCGTGTCGGATAGGGCTTCTCGCCGCTTTCCTCGGCATATGGGAACTGGTCGCTTATTTTCGTATAATCGACCCGTTTATCATTTCCTCGCCGTCGAGAATAGTCGCCCTTATAGGGGAACTCTACCGCAACGACAACCTCTTCGTTCATATATTCGCTTCACTTTACGAAACCGTACTCGGATTCGTCATAGCGACCTTGATAGGGAGCGTCGTCGCCGTCGTTCTGTGGTGGAGCAAATCCGTCCGAGAAGTTCTCGAACCGTACCTCATCACCCTCAATTCCCTGCCGAAAATCGCTCTCGGTCCGATTATCATCGTATGGATGGGCACGGGCGCGAAAGCGATAGTCTTTATGGCGGTGCTTATATGCGTGATAATCACCATAATCAGTATGCTTTCGGGGTTTATCGGCGTGGACAAAGAAAAAATAATGCTTCTTCAATCGATGAAAGCAAACAAGTTCAAAATTCTTACCAAACTGGTAATTCCCGCAAATATTCCCACCCTTATTTCCGTATTGAAAATAAACGTGGGTTTAAGCTGGATAGGAAGCATAATGGGCGAATATCTGAGTTCGCAGAAAGGTCTCGGGTATCTTCTCGTCTACGGCGCGCAGGTTTTCCAACTCGACCTCGTGATGGCGAGCACGGTAATTCTCTGCGTTCTTGCTGGCGGAATGTACGGTCTGGTCGCAATCATAGAAAAAATCGTAAAAAAACATTTCGGCTGATTTTTGGATATTATAACGGGCTGCCTATACGTGGCAGCCCGAATTTACAAAGAATTTGTTTTAAGAAATTTTATCGGTTTTTACCGAAAAATCAGAACTTTACGCCGTTTTTACGCATTTGTTCGAACAAGACGATTTTGTTTTTCTCTTCGAGTTCGGTAAGGGGAAGTCTGATATTGTTGTCGCAAAATCCCATAGCGTGCATAGCCGCTTTGACGGGTATGGGGTTGACCTCGGAAAACAGCGCGTGGATAAGGGGCAGCATTTCGTACTGCAAAGCCGCGCATCCTTTTACGTCTCCGCGGAAAAATCTGTCACACATTTCCACCGTTTTTTTCGGCACTACGTTGCTTAATACGGAAATAACGCCTTTTCCTCCGAGCGCAAGCACGGGAAGCACTTGGTCGTCGTTGCCGCTGTAAAGGTCGAGTTTGTCGCCTATAAGCGCCATCGTGTCCATTATTTTGCTTATGTTACCGCTCGCTTCCTTAATTCCCGAAATATTCGGATGGTCGCTAAGCGCAAGATACGTGCTCGGTTCGATATTTATCCCCGTCCTGCTCGGCACGTTGTATAGAATTACCGGTACGGTGCTGTAATCCGCTATCTGCGTAAACATTTTTATCAACCCGCTTTGCGTGCCTTTGTTGTAATACGGCGTAACGCAAAGAAGCGCGTCCGCGCCCGCTTCGCAGGCGCATTTGGCAAGGTCGAGAGCGTACACGGTGTCGTTGCTCCCCGCTCCCGCGATAACGGGAACTCTGTGATTAACTTTCTTAACCGCGTAAGCGATGGCGTCCCTGTGTTCGTCGTCGGTAAGCGTGGAAGATTCCCCCGTCGTTCCGCACACGACGAGCGCGTTCACTCCGCTTTCTATCTGCCAGTCTATCAACCTGCCGAATTTCTCATAATCGACCCCGTTTTCGTTAAAAGGCGTAATAAGCGCGGTAGCAACGCCCTGAAAAACCGTTTTTCTATCTTTCACGATAACCTCCGAAATATTTCTTTATTCTTTTATATCTGTTCGATATTTTATTCTCACAAATATTACTATACGCGGTCGGTTTTGTCAAACGAATGACCGCCTTTGCCGCCTTTCGCTTTGTAAAAACCTTACGTTAATCGCGCCCTACTTCGACGCGTCCCTACAATATATGACGGCGTCGGGTATTTTTGTTACCGTATCCGCGCTCGTCATACAAATATCCGTCTTTTCCATTTGCGCCATTTCTCCCGCTATACCATTGATAAATGTAGCGTAAGCTACGGATAATAGTAGATTTTCTTTGTTTTGCGTTTTATTTTGCGCCGCAACGCCTACAAGAATTCCGCTTAACACGTCGCCGCTTCCCGCCGTCGCCATACCCGCGCATCCGCGGTTTACTATGTAAGTTTCCTTTCCGTCGGTAACCACCGTAGACGGACCTTTGAGCGCGACGATAACGCCGTATTCTTCGGCAAATTCTTTTGCTGTTTTTATCGGGTCGGATACGATTTCCTTTATCGTTCTGCCCGTAAGTCTCGCCATTTCCCCTATATGCGGAGTTATTATAATTTGCGCTTTTTTGTAGCGCAGGATACTTTTATCTGATGAAAGCGCGTTTAATCCGTCGGCGTCTATGATGACGGGAAAGTCGTAATTTTCGACTATGAATTTCAATATCGCTTTATTGTTTTTTCCTTTTCCCCAGCCCATACCTACGGCGAGAGCGGTCGCCTTTTCCAGTGAATCTATGAGCGTTCTTTT
>CAYQKV010000020.1:0-10291 GCA_964418255.1 uncultured Christensenella sp. | reverse complement strand
GCGCGTCGACTAAATGCCGACCGCGAGCGATTCTCCGCATAACGTGTGGTCGGAGTTTACTTAGAGTAGCCGTTTGGGTTAAGGGACTGCCATTTCCAGAGGTCGCGGCACATATCTTCAAGGTTGCGTTTTGCAACGAAACCGAGTTCTTTGGCGGCTTTATCGCAGTTGGCGTAACATTCCGCTACGTCGCCCGCTCTGCGAGGGCAGATTTTGTAGGGGATTTCGTGACCGCAGGCTTTGCCGAACGCCTTTACCATATCGAGTACCGAATATCCCGTGCCCGTGCCTATGTTGTAAACGCCTATGCCGCATCCGTCGATATGTTCGAGGGCTTTGATGTGCGCTTCGGCAAGGTCCACGACGTGAATATAATCCCTAACGCCCGTGCCGTCGGGAGTGGGATAGTCGTCGCCGAAAACGTTAAGATAAGGGAGTTTTCCTACGGCAACCTGGCTTACGTAAGGCATAAGATTGTTGGGTATACCTTGCGGGTCTTCGCCTATTCTGCCGCTTTCGTGCGCGCCGACGGGGTTGAAATAACGGAGAAGCATAATGTTCCATTCGTTATCCGCCGCGTAAAAATCGCGCAGCATCTGTTCGCCCATAAGTTTGGTCGCGCCGTAAGGATTGGTTACCCCGAGAGGGTATTCTTCGGTAACGCCGAGAGAGCATTTTTCCGTCAGGGGAAGAACGTTTGGAGTCCCGTACACGGTTGCGGAGGAACTGAAAACGAGCTTTTTGCAGTTGAACTCGCTCATCACGGTGACGAGAGCGAGATTACTGTTCAGGTTGTTGTCATAGTAAAGTAAAGGCTTCCGACAGCTTTCGCCTACGGCTTTGAGCCCGGCGAAATGAATAACGCCGTCGATTTTGTTTTCCGAGAAAATTTTTCTCAAAAGGGTTTTGTCGCGGCAGTCGCCTTTATAGAAGGTTACGGTTTTGCCGGTAAGTTCTTCCACGCGTCCGATACTTTCTTCGCTGCTGTTGCAAAGATTGTCGAGGACGACTACTTCGTAGCCTTTTTCGAGAAGGAGAACGTTGGTATGGCTTGCGATATAGCCCGCGCCGCCTGTTACGAGTATTTTCATTGCGGATACCTCCTTGATTTCATTTGTTTATATTATACCACTTTTCCCGCGGCGAATAAAGCGATAACGGATAAATATTTCGGAAAATCGGCGCGTAAATTTCCCTTAAAAGAGAAAAAAGTAAAATAAGTGTTGAAAAATGCGCGTAAATATGTTATTATCAAAAAAAACAGCGAAAATGCGGAGTAAAAATGAAATTATTGGACAAAGCGTATAAATTTTTCTGGTCGATGATTGAAAGCAACGACAAAAAAAGAATGGATAAGCAGACTCTTCCCGACGGAATAGACGCTATTCTCGACGTGCCTTACGTAGCCGACGGCAAGCAGGAACATCTCCTGGACGTGTATTTCCCGCACGAAGCGGCGGATAAAAAACTTCCCGTCATAATAGATATTCACGGCGGCGGACTTATGTACGCTTACAAGGAACTGAATAAAAATTATTGCTATCATCTCGCAAAACGCGGATTTACCGTGATAAACGTAAGTTACGCGCTGTGCCCGGACAACAGGTATCCGGCGTGCGTAAACGACGTTATGAGCGCGCTCGAATACATAGGGGAGAACCTGGACGGTTATCCGTGCGACAGAGACAGAGTTTACATTACGGGAGACAGCGCGGGCGGACTGCTCGCGGCGTACGCGGCGTTGATTGCTTCGAGCGAAGAATTGCAACGGGTTTATAACGTGGGGAAAATCAATCTCGACATAAAAGCCATCGGGCTTACCAGCGGAATGTTTTTCTTCGACTCGGGACTTGCGAAAATGCTTTCTCCGGGAATTTTCGGAAAAGGCGGAAGAAGGAAATCGCGCTATAAGGACTACCTTGCGTTCTGCGATATTATCGACAAAGGAAGTTTCCCGCCGGCGTACCTTGTGACGAGCAAAGAAGATATGATACATAAAGCGACTTTGATGTTCAAAGAACTTCTCGACGACAGAGGAATAGAAAACGTCCTCGACGACTGGGATAAGACGGGAGAGCGTAAACTCGAACACGTTTTCAGCGTGCTGTACCCGTCCGAGTATCCCGAAAGCGTGGCGACGATAGACCATATGACGGAGTTTTTCCTCTCTCATTGATTAGGTTTGATAGATTGAAACGAACGCAGTCCGCAGCAATGCGGACTGTTTTATTATAAAGCGGGGTTCGATGCGAGAACGAAAAAGAGGTTTATACGGAGTGGAAATTCCGTATTGACAAATAGGGGGTTTTCGGTTAAACTTATATATATTTATTTTTATTTTTAACGGAGGGTTACCTTATGGACGAAAAAGAGAACGTCGTGCCCGAAACGGCGCAAGACGCTTCGCCGGCAAAGAAAAATCCGGCAGATTTGAAACTCAATTATCCGCAGACTCTGAAAGTCGGTCTCGGCTTTGCTGTCGTTATGATTTTCTGGACGGTTTACAACTTTGTTGTACCGTTGCTTCTCGACCAAGCGTTCGGTTTCAGCAACACAATCCGTAACCTAATCGTCGGTATAGCGAGCGCAATGTGTATGGTTCTTCTTCCCGTGTTCGGAAAAATTTCCGATAAATCGGGCAGGAGCAAACTCGGCAAAAAGTTCGGTCGCCGCACGCCGTTTATCGTAATCGGAACGGTAGTTACCATAGTCGCAATGATACTCGTACCTATTTCCGTACAGACTCAGCTCGGCGACAGCACGGAGATAAGAAACGGATACGAAGCGTTCTTCTCGGCGGACGACGGCAATATCGCTATGACCAACCCCGAAGACCCCGACACGAAGATAACGCGTAACGAACTGCTCGCTCAGTGGTTCGACGAAGCGGCGTCGGGAGACTATTCGCACCTGAAAAAAGTAGATTACAACAAACTTTGCAAGGAACATCCCGAAAACACGAAAGAATTTTTCGTAAGCCTGTACGACGTTCAGATAGGCAACGGCAAACTGATGGGCGTAATCGGCGCGGGCAAATATACTAAAACCACGGTAAGCGTAGTCGACGGACAGATAACCGAAGAAACCGTTGACATCACCGAAGAAGAGTACAACGCGCTCAACGACAACGTTGCGCTTCCGTTCAGCCAGTACGTTTCCAGCGCGGCGAACGATTATATTTCCGCGTCGGTAAATAACGAAGTAAACTGGGGATACTTTGCGTTCTTCCTCATCGCGCTGCTTCTCATAATACTCGCGCAGACGGTTATCAGAACCCCCGCGGTTTCTTTGATGCCCGACGTAACGCCTTCTCCTCTCAGAAGTCCGGGCAACGCTATGATTAACCTCGTAGGCGGCGTAGGCGGCGCAATAGGTTTCCTTATTTATACGATAACCTTTATGTTCGACGCCAAACTTACGCTTTCATCTCAGTATTGGATAATATTCGGCGCAATGGCAGGCGCGCTTGCGCTCGTACTCGTACTGTTTATCCTGTTCGTAAAAGAAAAGAAATGGGTAAAAGAATGCAATTTGCTTTGCGCGGAATACGGCTTGCCCGTATATGAAGAAAAAGAAGAAGAGGAAAAGACGGAGAAGAAAGAAGAGGTTAAACTCAGTATGCTCAAACAGTACGGGAAACCTAAGATGACGAGCTTTATCCTCATTCTCGGCGCAATCTTTATGTGGTTTATCGGTTACTACGCCATTTCCAACAATATGCCTATTTATTGCGTTAAGTTCCTCGGAACGAGCACGGGTATAGCTTCGATAGTAAGCGGCGCGTCGCTGGTCGTCGCGGCGATAGGATTCATTCCCGTCGGCATTATGGCGAGAAAATTCGGTCGTCGCTGGTCGATTATATTCGGTTTTGCGCTCGCGATTATCAGCTATGTTCTCGTGGCAAGTTGCGTCGGCGCGGCAAAAGACGCGGCTACGATAGTGTTTATGGTATGCTATATGGTATCCGGTTTCGGTCTTATCTTTGCAAACGTAAATACGCTTCCGATGGTGCTCGAAGTTTCTTCGCCCGAGGATATAGGTAAATTCACGGGAATTTATTACATAGCCACTATGTCCGCTCAGACACTCGGACCGATATTCGGCGGTCTGGTTATGGACTACATCGGCGGAGGTAGCTCGCTGTTCATATTCTCCGCAATCTGCATCGCGATAGGCGCGGTTATGATGCTCCTCGTAAAACACGGCGAAGCGCCCGACTACGTCGCTATGGTAGAAGCGAAAAAAGCGGCGAAAGCGGCGAAATAACGTAAACATTAAACGCGAAATCAAGAGTAAAAAGGAAGCCCGACATAAGGCTTCCTTTTTTCGACTGGGGGAGATTACGTTTATTTTTCCGAAAAGTCCGAAAAAACTCAAATATAATCCACTTTATATGGAATTAACAAGAAAACATTTTTTAATTATTTACTCACGTTATATGGCATAAATAAACAAAAAGTGAAAATCACATTTTTCACTTTTTGCCCTTATGGGGATAAGCAAGGGGAATGAACCCCTTGCGAACTAAGGATTCAAGCAAAATGCGTCATTTTGCTTCCCCGGAAGTCCGACTTACACGGAGTTAAATTTTATCCGCACAAAGGCTTTTGCCGACTGCGGTAAAATTCCGTGTAACGTGTGGTCGGAAACCAACCTTCTTTTTTAAGACTTGACAAAGGAGAGGGCATTATATTATTATTAGAAATAATGAAAAAGTATATAAAAACCATTGCAATTATTCTTGTCTTAGCCGCGGTTATCGTCGCGTGTCTTTCCGCTTGCGAAAGAAAAGAAGAGGAAAAAGACGAGGGCATTGTAATTACGTTTGTGACTGGTTTCGAAAACGACGACCCGCCTATTATAATCGAACCGCGTACGTCGACGCTCGCGAAGCCCGCTGAGATGCCCGAAGACCCGATGAAGACGGGTTATAAATTTCTCGGTTGGTTTTACGACGCGGACGGAACCCGACCTTTTTCGACGAAAGACGGCTTGAAAACCGACACGACCCTTTATGCAAAGTGGGAAAAGAAACGCGCGGACGCGGGAGAAACAAATAATCCGACGGTTGTCGAATCGCCCGAAGGTTTGCGTTACCGTTTGAAAGAAGACGGCGCTTTTACCCTCGTTACTTACGTCGGAACGGCTTCGGAAATCAGCGTTCCGCGCAGTTATGAAGGGAAGAAAGTTACGAGTATAGAAGAAAGGGCGTTTTCTAATTCAACGCTTACGAAAATCACTCTTCCCGATACGATTGCCGAAATCGAGGACGGCGCGTTTTACGGTTGCACTTCTCTTTTAAGCATCGAAGTTTCTCCTTCCAACGAAGTATTTAATTCGGAAGACGGCGTGCTTTACGCCGCAGGTAAAACCGAACTCGTGGCGGTAGGACAGGGCAGAACGGGGGAATTTACCGTCAGCAATCAGGTTGCGAAAATCAGAGGTTACGCGTTCGGCGGCGGCGTTTATAAAGTTATTTTCAAAGAAAATTCACGATTTTCCGTCGTGGGGAACTATGCTTTCGCTAATTTTAACGGGAAAGTCACGCTCGGCGGCAATATAACGGCGATAAGGCGCAGAGCGTTTTACGGAGCGACCGCGGAAATTACTTTCGGCGCGGACTTTGCCGTAGACAGGCTCGAAATGGGAGAGTTCGACGGATACAAGGGAGAAAAACTGACCCTTCCTTCCTCGATAAAGAGTATAAGCGGGAGTCCGTTCTACGGAATGACCGCGGAAATAGATTTTACCGCGACGGGCATAAAAGCGCTCGGAGAATCGGCGTTTGCCGGATATGCGGGAGAGACTCTCGAACTGCCTTATTTTGTGGAAAGTACGGGCAGGAACTGTTTTTACCGTTGTTCGTCGAAAATCACGTTTGACGAAAGGACGACATACGCCGCGGTGGGCGAGTACGCGTTTCACGAGTTTTGGGGAGAAGTGACGTTCCCCGACACGGTAAAAACCGTCGGCGAATATGCGTTTTATGCGGTCAGATACGGGAAAATCGCGTTTACCGTTCCGAAAGGCGCGCTTTCGATAGCGGATAACGCGTTCAGCCTGTGTAACGTAGAAAACGTAAGTTTTGCCTGAGATGAAAAATATAGGTCGTTTTGGTTTGATTTTTCTGATTATCGCCGCGCTTGCGGCGTTTTTCGCGTGTACGGAAACCCCGCCCACCCGCCCCGAAGAGGATGATAAGACGGATACGGAGTGCGAGCACGTATTTTCCGATTTTACCGTTACCGAAGAACCGACGGAGAATTCCGTGGGCGTTGCGGAGGGAAAATGCTCTTTATGCGGGGAAAAAACTACGGCGTATCTTCCGAAACTCTCCGAAGAATATTATACGGTCGCGACGACGGACGCGACCTGTGAAAAGGACGGAGAGAAAATTTATTCTTCATCGTACGGAGATTTTCACGTAAAGACGGCGGCGTTCGGACATAATTTTGTTAAAACTTCGGAAACGAAAGCCACCTGCGTTTCGGAAGGAAAGATTGAATATAAGTGTTCGCGGTGCGGTAAAGACAGAGAAGATATTATCGACAGAACTCCTCATTCGTACGAAATAACCGAAGAAAAGAAAGCAACCTGTTTCGATACGGGTTACGTCCGCTATACTTGCTCGGGTTGCGGAGACGAAGTGGTCGTTTACGGTTCGGAATACGCGCATAATTACGGCGAGGGAACGTATGTTTCCGTCGATTGTCCCGATTTGGGCTACACCGAATACGAATGTTCGGAATGCGGAGACGTTAAGAGGATTTACGACGAAAATCCAAAGCATATTTACGAAAACGGAACGGGAGTATGCGTTAATTGCGGCGCGTCTTGCAGGCATAATTTCGACGGATATATTTGTTCGTTATGCGGACTGGATATAGAAGAACGGGTGGTTTCCTGCGGTTATTTCCATTGCGACGGGGATGGAGACGGCGTTTTCGACGTCGGGGAAAAGGTGTATTTCGGCTTTTATCCCAAAAGCATAGTGAGCGACGAAGAAATTCTGAGAGAACTTTCGCTTGTTACGCCGGAAAACGGGGTATACGTTTTGAACGGAAAGAAGTACGTTAAAAAAGAACTCAACCAAAGGTACGCTTCCATCGCGCATTTTTCCGACGGGTCGTTTGTAGCGTCGAAAATTTATAAAGACAACGGGTATTTTTACCGTTTCGAACCTATTTTATGGACGATTAAAGAGGAAGAAGACGGAAAAATTCTGCTTGCCTCGGATTACGCGATAGAAGTAAGCGACTTTAAGAAAGAGTATTCGTACGATTCCGCGAGCGGAGAATACCTTACCGACGGCGGAGGATACGCTTGCGCGTGGGAAACGAGCGATTTGAGGCAATTTCTCAACGCGGAGTTCCTTATCTCGGCGTTTGATGAAAATCAGCGCGGAATGATTGCCCCCGCGGCGAACGACAACGGGGCGGAGAGTAATTATTATAAGGATAAGACTCACGCGAACGGAAACGAGACTACCGATTTCGTTTTCGTGGCCGCATACGGAGAGCTTTTCGGGAAAGACGAAGCGACGGAAGGCGGGGACGAAAGGATAGTTACCGCGACGGATTACGCGATAGGAAGCGGAATAGGGCTTAAAGAAGGATACGGAACGGGCGCGGCGAGATACTATACGCGTTCGGCGGGGAGAACTTCGAAAAACGCGGGAATTATCGGCGTGGACGGAAGTTTTTTAACTGACGGCGCGCTGTATGCGGAAAAAGACGATTCGGGGCGTACGGTCGACGGAATAGGGGTTGTGCCGAGAGTTTGGGTTAAGAAACAGTAGCTGCAAATAGTAGCTGCGCCCGACCGAACAATAAATCTCCTACCAAACGTTATGCGGAAAATCGCTCGCATTTGTCATAAAGACAAAGTGCGGACGATTTTTTTAATCCGCATAAGTCGGACTTCCAAGGAAGAAAGTCGTACCGACTTTCTTATATATTAAGCTCGCAGGGGATTTTCCCCTGCTATACCCCTATAAGGGCGGCGCTCACGGCGCATATCCGCTCGCGCCGAAAATCAGACTTAATTTTTGGATTAAACAGATATTACTCGATAAAAAAACACAAATAACAAAGTTTTTTGTAAAGGGAGAGCGCGAGAGGGGAGAAACTTTTTACAAAAAGGTTTCCCCTCTCGCAAGCTATACTTAAAAAAATTCGTTAAAATGCTTGCATTTGCAGAAATCTCGTCATATACTGACACCGTAGAAAATACGATAAGAATTCAGAAGTGCCGGAAATAAGCAAAAGCTTATGAAAAGCCTTTAAAGACTGCGGAATGCGGGAGGAATATTTTTAACCATTAACGCAAAAACAGCCGATTGCATAATAGGTGGTTTTTGCTTAAAAATTATGATACAAAAAGACTTTTTTGCAATGCGGACAGGTCTTTTTTGCATAGAAATATAAACAAGGAGAGAAAGAAATGAAAAAGAGTAGAAATGTACTTATCGTGTCGGTTATGTTTGTACTCGTTGCGGTATTATTAGCTTCGATAATTATCGTTTGTGTGAACAAAAATACGGGCAATAATTCGAATCCCGAGATAAAGCTCGACTACGATACCGCGTACGCTAATGCAAAAGACGCGGGCTATACCGGAACAAAAGAAGAATTCGTAGAGATGTTCGATGGCGACAGTGCGTACGAAATCGCGGTAAGCAAAGGATTTAAGGGAACGGCGGGAGTGTGGCTGAACACCCTCGTCGGCGCGTCGGGCGGTTCAACTCCTTTTATCGGACAGAACGGAAACTGGCACATAGGCGATATCGATACCGGCGTGACCGCAACGGGAAAAGACGGCAACGGTATAGCGAAAATAGAACAGAAAGCGGACGAAGAAGAAAATGCCGTTAAGATTACCGTATATTTCACTAACGGAACGTCTACGGATTTTACTTTGAAAAACGGCGAAAAGGGAGAAACGGGAAACGGAATTAAAAGCGTGGAAAAAACAAGCTCGGCAGAAAACACCGATACATATACCATAACGTTTACCGACGATACGACGACGGCGTTTACCGTGGTAAACGGTATAAACGGACTTACGCCGTATATAAAACAGGGCAACTGGTGGATAGGTGAAACCGATACCGGCGTAAAAGCGCAGGGCGACCAAGGAATCCAGGGAGAAAAAGGAGACAAGGGCGACCAGGGTATCCAGGGTGAAAAAGGCGATAAGGGCGACCAGGGTATCCAAGGTGAAAAAGGCGATAACGGACTTACCCCGTTTATCGGAGAGAACGGCAACTGGTGGATAGGCGAAACGGATACCGGCGTAAAAGCGCAGGGCGACCAAGGAATCCAGGGAGAAAAAGGAGACAAGGGCGACCAGGGTATCCAGGGTGAAAAAGGCGATAAGGGCGACCAAGGTATCCAGGGAGAAAAAGGAGACAAGGGCGACCAAGGTATCCAAGGTGAAAAAGGCGATAAGGGCGACCAAGGTATCCAGGGTGAAAAAGGCGATAAGGGCGACCAGGGTATCCAGGGTGAAAAAGGCGATAAGGGCGACCAGGGTATCCAAGGTGAAAAAGGCGATAACGGACTTACCCCGTTTATCGGAGAGAACGGCAACTGGTGGATAGGAGAAACCGATACGGGCGTAAAGGCTCTAATCGGAAATGTTACCGTAACCTTTTATGCAAACGGCGGAGAGATTTCGGGATACGATTATTTAAGTTTAACGGAAAACGAAGGAGTATATACGGCTTCGGTGCCGAAGTACGAAGCAATCGACGAGCTGCCGTTACCTCATAAACTCGGATACATTTTCCTCGGTTGGTTTACGGGAGAAACCGTAAACGACTGGAAATGGATAAATCATAACGCGCCGTCGGGCGACCTCGGACTGTACGCGAAATGGGAGTTGTGTACCGAGCACACGCTTAATGAAAATTGCGTATGCAAAAAATGCGGAGTGGTAGAGCATAGTTATGAAGCTGAATTTACCGTAGACATTCAACCTACCTGCACGGAAAAAGGAAGCAAGTCGAAACACTGCACGCGTTGCGAAGCGACAACCGAAGTTACGGCGATAGACGCGCTCGGACACGACGAGGTAAGTCACGAAGCGAAAGCGGCTACTTGTACGGAAGTCGGTTGGGACGCGTATGTTACCTGCTCGCGCTGCGATTATACTACGAAAGTAGAAATCGACGCGCTCGGACACGAATGGGAAGAGAATTTCACGGTAGATACCGAAGCGACTTGCACAACTGCGGGAAGCAAGTCGAAACACTGCACGCGTTGCGAAGCGACAACCGAAGTAACAGAAA
>CAYQKV010000019.1:333-11962 GCA_964418255.1 uncultured Christensenella sp. | reverse complement strand
AGCCGTTTGTCGAAGAAAACGACGGAATAAAAGTGGGGTTCGACGGCGAAGCCGAGGTTACGTACGCCTACTATGCCGAGGCAAGCGGGCTTACTTCGGAAATAGACCTTCCGCCGAGGTTCGGACTAAACTTGCTCGCGCTCGGCACTGCGGGGGAATATTGCTACCGAAAAGGGTTCTACAAAGAGGGCGAAATCTACGACAAACGCTTCTCCGCCGCGCTTGACAACGTGACGAGGGATATTAAGAGCGTAACCCTCGGGGCGGTGGAGATATGAGCCGATTTTTTATACGCGAAACGCCCGCGACGGCGATTAAAACCTGTTCGGTAAAGAGTTTTGCGCCCCTTGCCGGCAACGTCTCGGACGATACGCTCGGAATGGGATACGCAAGATACGCCTGCAATCTTCGGATTGCGGGCGGCAGCATAACGCGCTCGCTCGGCGTTTCCACCGCGAAAATAGGAGATTATCTTTTGCCGTCGGGAGTGACGGTAGGAAGCACGATAAAGAAAGCGGCGATTTTCAAGAAATACGACTACGCGACGGAAAGTTCGGATTACAGGCTTATTTTGCATTTGACGAACGGGAATTTGTATCAGGCGAAAATCGGCGTGGACAATTCCCTTACGAAAATCTCCGTTCCGTCGGCGAATTCGGTGGAACTGCTTAATTACAGATACAACGGGAAAGACGTGCTGCTCGTATTCGACGACCTCGGAAATATTTCCACGTACGACGGGACGACGGTTACGACGAAAAGCGGACCTGCGATAACGGGGGCGTGCGTTTACAACGAAAGAGTTTACGGCGCGGTAAAAGGCGCGGAAAACAAACTGCGTTGCAGTGCGAACCTTGACCCGTTCGACTGGACGGACACGACGAAAGGCGCGGGAATAATCGGATTTCCCGACGAAGGCGGCGCGGTGAGAAGGGCGGTAGCCTGCGGAGACGGGATTTACGTTTTCCGCGATTATTCCGTATATCGGCTTACGGGTTACACCGACATAAACGACTATACGCTGACGAAGATATTCGTTTCGTCCAACCCGATTTATTACAAAACGGCGGGGGTATGGAACGACAAGACGTATTTTTTAAGCGAAGACGGTTTTTATTCGGTGAAAGGAACGGCGGTCTCGGCGGAGTGGAGAGACGAGTTTTCACTGATTGAAGAAAAGAGCGGAGCTTCGGGCATCTGCTACGGCGGAAAGTATTACGTCGCGGCAAAATTCCATACCGACGGCGGAACGGTGGGAGACGAGGCGCATTGTACGGTAAACAACGGTATAATCGGAATAGACCTGCTTACGGGCGGCGTGGATATTATCCGCGGGGCGGACGTCGCGGGGTTCGTGCCGTGTTTCGTAAACGGAAAGAGTTATCTGTTTCTCGTCAATACGGTCGGGTACAGAGGAATGAACTTGTCGATGTTCACCGACGACGGAAAAATTTACGGAGCGTATCCGGAAGCGAGGTGGACGAGCCCGAAAGTGACGCTCGGAAAACGCGGAGAGGACGCGACGGTGAGGAAAATTCATATAAGGACGGCGGCGGACGCGACGGTCAAAGTAAACGTCGGAGAGGAAAAGACGTTTACGCTCAGCGGAAAACCAACCGTTCAGACGGTGGCGGTAAACGCGAGAGGGGAAAGGGTGCAGATAGGCTTTTCTTCTTTTGCGGGTAACTTCACGCTCAGCGGGTTCGACGTGGAATACGAGACCGTGGAAAGGAGAGCTTATGGAGCAAATTGAAATCAAATTAAACGAAATATTGAAACGAATTCTTATACTGACGGAGAAAATCGACGGTTTAAGCAATTCGTAAACGGAGGGAAAAATGTGGGAAAACATTCTTGAAATGGCGACGCAGTCGGGCATATGGGCGGTGCTGTTCGTCGTTCTGTTCTATAAACAGATGAAAGAGAGCAAAGCGAGAGAGGACAAATATCAGTCTACGATAGACGCGCTTGCCGACAAACTCAAAATGATTGCGGAAATACGCTCGGATATAACCGATATAAAAAACGCGATTTTTTCGGGCGAGGCGCAGGAAAACCAAACGCGCGACTAAGTTGATTTTATAAAAAAAGGACTTTTCCGAAAGCGGAAAGTCCTTTTTCCTTTTACAATGTTTATATTGCCGTTTGATGACTTAATTCAGGCATTTTGAGTTACCATTTCGAGCTTTTCCGCTAAATACTTATTTGTTTCGTAGTAAGAAGAAAGCGTTCCTATATCCGACCAGTAGGAATAGTCGACGTAAGCGTAGGCTGTGTGAACGAGGCGGGGAAGCAGGTCTTTTCCGAAATCGTAGAAACCTTCCGGAATAAGGGAAAGAATCTTTTTGTTTACGACGTAAATTCCCGTGTTTATCAGAGCGGGGCGGGAAGAAGCGGGTTTCTCCACGAAATTGACGACGCGGTTTTCGAAGTCGATTTCCGTTACGCCGAAAGCCGACGGTTTCGGGTGGGGCTGCGCCACGAGGGTAAAGAGGGAGTTTTTCTCTTTATGAAACGCGGCGGCTTTGGTGAGGTCTATTTCGCAGAACGCGTCGCCGCTTAAAACGAAGAAGTCTTCGGTGACGAACGAAGAGGCGTTTTTTACGCCGCCCGCCGTGCCGAGAGGAACTTTTTCGGTGAAGTAAGTTATGTTTACGCCGAGGTTTTCTCCGTTCCCGAAATAGGAAATAATCCTGTCGGCAAGGTATCCGAGAGTAATGGCGATGTTGTAAACGCCGTGAGAGCGAAGCAAGGTTATGACGTGTTCGAGCACGGGTTTGTCGATGAGATTGACCATAGGTTTCGGGAGATTGCGGGTTAAGGGAAGAAGGCGCGTGCCTCTGCCGCCCGCCATTATAACAGCATTCATATTTACCTCCGTTTTATCCGATTATTGCCTTTACTTTAATGCGGTAAACGAAAAGCGACGGTTTTCTTTCAAAAAACCCAAAAGTGGGCAAATCGCTTGTAAATAAAGCGATTATAATATATAATTACTTATAATAAGGGGTAATTTGCGCAGTGCGCGCAAGAGTAAAAACCAAACAAGAGGTAAATATATGGCAAAAAAACTGAAAATTTCCTTTCTCGGCGGAGTAGGCGAGATAGGAAAAAATATGACCGCGATTGAATACGGGGACGATATGATAATCGTCGACGCGGGACTTACTTTTCCCGACACGGAAGACACTCCCGGGGTGGAAGCGGTTATTCCCGACTATTCCTACGTCAAAGCGAACGCGGGAAAGGTAAAAGGGATATTCATAACGCACGGACACGAAGACCACATAGGCGCGTTGCCGTACGTTTTGCGCGACGTCAAAGCGCCGATTTACGGCAGCAATCTCGCGCTCGGGCTTCTCGACAGCAAACTCGAAGAAAGCAAAATCAAAAACGTAAAACTCAACACCGTTACCGACCGTCAGGTCGTGCGCGCGGGGGCGTTTTCCGTCGAATTCATCAGAGTAACTCATTCGATAGCTGGAAGCTACGCTTTGTCGATAACCACGCCGCGAGGAGTTATTTTCGTGACGGGGGATTTCAAAATCGACCACACGCCGATAGATGGTAAATGCACCGACCTTACGAGGATTGCGGAAATAGGAAACAAAGGCGTTCTTCTCCTTATGATGGATTCCACCAACGTGGAAAGAAACGGTTACAGTATGAGCGAAAGGAACGTGTTCAAAGCGCTCGACGCGCAGTTTGCCACCAACGAAGGCAAGCGAATGATAGTGGCGACTTTTGCGAGCAACATTCACCGCGTGCAACAGATAATCAACTGCGCAATCGCGCACAACAGGAGAGTGGCGTTTTCGGGAAGGAGTATGATTAAAATCGCCGAGATTGCAAAAACGCTCGGAGAGCTCAAATATCCCGACGACGCGGTCGTCGACATCGAAAAAATATCCAAAGTGCCGTACGACAGGCTTTGCATTATCTGTACGGGGACGCAGGGAGAGCCGATGAGCGCGCTTACGAGAATGAGCAACGACGATTTCAAAAAGGTAAAAATAAACGACCTCGATTGCGTTTTGTTCAGTTCGTCCGCAATCCCCGGCAACGAAAAAATGATTTACAACGTGATAAACAAGCTGAGCAAGCACGGCGCGAGCGTGGTTTACAACGCTCTGAGCGAAATTCACGTTTCCGGGCACGCTTGCAAGGAAGAGCTGAAACTTATGTTCAGTCTGGTAAAACCGAAATATTTCGTGCCTATGCACGGAGAATACAGGCACCTTATGCAACATAAAGAACTCGCGCTGGAAATGGGGATAGGCGACGCGAACGTGTTTATTCCCGCTATCGGAAATTGCATAGAGATAGAGAAAAAAGGGTTCAAACGGGCGCAGGACGTTCCGTCGGGCAGACTTTTCGTAGACAAAAACAATCTTTTGTCGGATAGCGAAGAGCTTATGCGCGAGAGAAAAGCTATGGCGGAAGACGGGTGCGTGGTTGTGCTTGCGAAAATCACTCTTACCGACGGTTTTGCGACCGAACCGATTATCATCACGCGCGGGATAGACCTCGGAGACAAGCTCGCGCAGGAGATTAAAAACGACATTGCGTCGGCGGTTGCGAGCGGAGATATGGAAGAGGCGGGCGCGGACGAAGCGAAGAACAGAATAAAGAAGTCCGTATCTAAGAAATTGCAGAAGAGACTGGGTAGAAAACCCGTCGTCGTCGCGGTGGCGGAGGTATGACGGATGAAGAAATCTTTCTTCGCGTAAGCGAAATACGCGAGGAAAGCAAAAAACGGAATTTGCCCGTTATGCGCGAGGGTACGGCGGCGCTTCTGTCGTCCCTGACGTCCGACAGAAAGCCTGCGCGCGCGCTGGAAGTCGGCGCGTGCGTAGGGGTAAGCGGTATAACCGCTCTCGCCGCCGGGGCGCAAAGGCTGACCACCGTCGAAATAGACGCCGACCTTGCGGAAGAGGCGAGGAAGAATTTCGCTTTATGCGGGTTTAACGGAAGAGTAACGGTAATAAACGAAGATTGTCGGGTAGCTTTAAGATACCTCGAAGGCAACGAGTACGATATGGTCGTGCTCGACGGACCTAAATCCGATTTGGATTTTCAATACGAAACCTGCCTCGGTATGCTTAAAAAAGGCGGAATTATCTTTATCGACGACGTCAATTATCACGGTATGATAAAAGCCGAAGGCGCGCCGCATAAACAAAGGACGATAATAACGGCTATGAGGGCTTTCCTTCGCAAGCTGGAAAGCGATAAAAGGGTAAACGTCCGTTATTACGATATAGAAGACGGCGTAGCCGTCGCGGAGAAAATATTATGATGAAAAAACCCGAACTGCTCGCCCCGGTAGGCGGAGCGGACAAATTGCCTTACGCGCTTCATTTCGGCGCGGACGCGGTGTACCTCGCAGGGAAGAATTTCGGTCTGCGCGCGTTTTGCGACAATTTTTCGGATGAAGAATTATTTGCGGCGGAGAAAACCGCCCGTGAAAAAGGCAAGAAGGTTTACGTAACGATAAATATTTTCGCGAAAAACGCGGATTTCGGACAGCTTAAAGACTTTCTTCATACCGTAAAAAAAGCGGGCGCGGACGCGGTTATCGTAAGCGACGCGGGGGTAGTAGATTTTATTAGGAAGAACCAACCCGATTTGGAAATTCACCTGTCGACGCAGGCGAATACGACGAACAAGTACGCCGTAAGATTCTGGGGCGAAACCGGAGTTAAAAGAGTCGTGCTTGCGCGGGAACTCGGACTGGACGAGATAAAGGAGATTAAAGATTTCGTCGGAGACGAAGTCGAGCTCGAAGCGTTCGTGCACGGCGCAATGTGCATAAGTTACAGCGGACGGTGTTTGCTGAGCACATACCTTACGCCCAGGGACAGCAACCGCGGAGAATGCGTCCAGGCGTGCAGATGGGAGTACGAAATAGGCGAAAAAAACAGGGAAGGAAGACTTACCCTTGCCGAGGACGGAAGAGGAAGTTATATTCTCAATTCGAAGGATATGAACACGATGCCCATTCTCGATAAGATAATCGACGCGGGCGTAAGCTCTCTTAAAATAGAAGGAAGAATGAAAACGGCGTATTACGTCGGCGCGGTCGTAAGGGCGTACAGAAAACGGATAGACGACTATTTCGACGGGAAAGCGTACGATAAAGAACTCGAACGCGAACTCGACAAAGTGTCGCACAGGGAGTATACCACGGGATTTTACCTCGGACAGGCGGAGCAATGCTACGAGACGAGTAAACCCGAAAACGAATACCGTTACTGCGCGGACGTACTCGGTTACGACGAGGAAAACGGAATGTTGGAAATCGTGCAGAGAAACCGTTTTTATTCCACGGACGAACTGGAAACCGTCTCGGTAACGGATAACAAAACTCTCTGCCCGAAAGAGATATACGACGAGTACGGAAACCGAGTGGAAGACTGTAAACTCGTTATGCAGAAGCTGTTTGTAAAAACCGACGTAAAACTCGAAAAATACGATATGCTAAGGAAAAGAATATAACAAACGGAGGACGTTATGCTGGGTAAGGACACTGTATTGTTTGTCACCGACGAAAAGTTTGTAAGCGCAAACCTACTTAAAGACGCGCTCAATAAAGATTCCAAATTTCTGGGAATAACCGTCGCGTCTTCCGACCTCGAAAGCGCGATTAAGTCTCGCACGAAAAAGGTGCGTAGGTTTCTTAAAGCAAACGTTTGGAAACCTATATCCGCATTTATACATAAATTTTATAACAAAATCAAAGTTCCCGAAGAACCTTATTTATGCGACGTAATGAGCAAGAAAAAGGTCTATAATATGTTTTTCAGATATGCGCCCGCCGCCGTAGTCGCGAGCGACGCTACCATAAGGTATTCGCTTGAAGAAGGCATAAAAAGAGCGGGAATGAACGTAAGAATATTCGTTTACAGCGACGAACTCGGCTTTGATTTTTCTCTTTTAAGCGACAGCGTAAACCACTATTTCGTCGACAATATAGCGGTAAGAGATAAACTTCGAGAAAAGGGCGTGTCGTCCTCTGCGATAGACGTAAATCCGTTGCCGATAGAAAGCGAATATTTCGAAGGAATGGACGCGGGAGTATGTAAACAGCGCATAGGGCTGGAGCCGACGAAAGAACTCTGCCTCATATGCCCCGCAAACGGCGAATCGATTGCCGCGGCGGAGACGAAAGACGTCGCGTTCGTTACGCTCGGAGAAACGATAGCGGCGGAGACAAACGCGGACGGAGAAAACAAGGCGAGCGAAAGGGAACTTTTCTTTGCCGCGGATTATATCGCCGCAAGGTTCGATTCTTTTACGGTAAAACGCGCGGCGGCGTTGAAAAAACCGCTTATTCTCATATGCGACGAAGAAAAGAACGAAGAAGGAGAATACCTGATAGCCGCGGGAAAAGCCGTCGAGGCGAAAAACGGCGGGGAAATAGCCGAATTGATTGCGAAGTTGAAAACGGGCGAAATTTCCGTAGGCTACGACGACGCGGACGTCGCGGCGCAGGATAAAGTCGCCGCAAGAATAAAAGAACTCATCGACGAAGCAAAAATGAATTAAAGAGCGGAAATCGAGCGGATATTGCGAATAAATAACGAAAAGGCTGCCTGTTTCGGGCAGCCTTAAACAATTAAAATAACGTGTTTTTCAGAAAAGTTTTTCCGGGGTGTATACCGTCGTTCCGTTGTCGATAAAATATTTCTTGCGGTGATAGGAGAAGTTAAGCGTGACCGAAAGAATAGCCCGCATTACCATAAAGACGGGAATGCCTATCAAGGGTATCGCGCCGAACGTGGGCAGGAAAGTAACGCTGATTATCGCCACCCATATCGCGTTGAGCGTGAAATAGCAGAGGAAGTTTTTACGGAACTTCATAAGCGTGCCTTTAACCGCGTTTTTCATTCCGATGAAGATATTCTTAGCCGACGACGCGCATACTTCGGGCAACCATTGCGACAAAAGACAACTTTTTGCCGAATAAGCGGCGATAAACAGTATGATTATAAAGGGTATCGCAATATACGCGGACGCTTTGAAGGATACGGAAACGAGGGAAACGAACGCCGCTATAAGCCCGAGGTTTATTGCGGACGTAATAAGAGAGAGAATGAGCGACAGAAGAAGATTTTGAAAACCCGTCGCAATAAAAGCGTTAAATAGACCTATGTCGTATCCCGTGCTCATCTTGTTGTAAATAACTTTGGTGAGAGGAAGTTGCGGAACGGTAAGGAAAAACCGCATACAGCAGTATACCGCGATAACTACGCCTATCGTAGATTGCCAGTCGGTTTGGCGAAGATAGTCAATACATTTATCGATGATTTGCGTGCGCAAAGTCACGAACGGGTGATTGATAAAATCTTCGGCGGTTACGTGCGTGGAAGAAATTATGTCCACGAGTTCGGATAGTACCGGCATAACCGTCGTAGCAAGGACGGCAAACGCTATAAGGATGAGCGCGGCGATAAGAACGGTGAGTTTGATTATCAGTTTCGTATTGCACATCGTCAGCGAAAACGTATGATTAAGAGGCATTTTCAAAATCTCCTTTTATAAGGGCTTACGCCGACGTCTTCGCGCGGGAGACTGTTTTCTCCGAAAAACGCCGTCGTTATGAATATTAAAGAAAAGGTGTACGCAATCGCGTAGCCTATCGAGTCGATTATCCAGGAGACGTACCATATTTTCGATACGAAATAAGAAATTATCGCCGTACAAAGCACTATAAGAGCAACAAGAGCGTGTCCGGGGAAGAACATTTTCTGTTTCGAACGGCTCCGATAGAACGCGTCTGTAAGAGCGTTCGGCGAATAAATGCCTTTTACGCACATAAGAGGAAGCCACAGAGTAAGACTGCTCATAACGTAAACAAGAACCGCCGCGATTATAAACAAAAATACGAAAGAAAGGACGGTGTACGCAACGGGAACGGTGAACCTGTACCACATATATGCGAACAGACTGTAAATGACGAAAGCAGCGGCGTAAAGCGCGATGCTCATCGCGGTGTAAAAAACCGATGGCAGGGCGTAATCGTTGAATGAACGGCTTATCTGCCCGACGCTGAAATCTCCCACGCGGAAATGCCGTATAACCGCGCCCATAAGACAAGCCGTCGATATGAACGAGCAAAGTATTCCGAGCGCAAGAGAAATAAACCCGTAGGGAGACGGGAAATAGCTCATAACCAACCCGCCCCAGTTCGCGTAATCGGGCGGGGATACGATATTAGCTATAAAAATCTCGGCGCGTACTCCGAAAGCGAGCATAGCGGACGGAACAAGGGAGAAAAGGAACAGAACGGCAAACCGCTTGCCCCGACCCCGTATAAACAAATAAGAAATTGTGTCTTTAAGATACCGCATAATATTATTATATCAAAGCGGCGTGGTTTGTGCAATACTTTTTTCTTTACGCGCACGCCCGCGCGCGTGCGCATACAATATAATAATTGACAAACCGCCGAAAAGCGGGCGCCACTGCGGATAAATACGGAAAAATTTCGGAAGAGGCGAGGTTTTAATAAACGGGGACAGGAAAAGGGTGGGAAAGCGTCGGATAGAAGATACGGGGAAAGAACTGCGCGTATTTAAGCGTAAAAAAAGGAATTAAGGAGGAAAACACGCGGGAATGTAATTTTAAGTCGTGAGGAAGATTATTTTGTCGGAAAGCCGTCGACAAAAAACGACGGGAAACGACCGAACAAGACGGGATTTGCGAAAATTTTTATAAGGTGTATCATAAACGCACACATTTTTATTAAGGATAGTGATAATATTAAGACAAATAAGAAATTAGTAATATGGCGGCGCAAAACGTTAAGAATCGGAGGTGAGACAAATAAATAAAGTAACGATAACGAAAGGCGCGGTTTTCGATTACGAAGAGATAGTCTGTTTCACGGAATTCGATTATTCCGCGATGAAAGAAAAGGCGGAAGAGCTTATAGAAGGACAGTCGGAAGAAGCGGATGAACTGCGTCTAAGATGTGAAGACGGACAAACGGGAAAAGAACTTGTTTTGTTTGTTCGCAAAGGATACCGTTTCGGCATAATGCAGATGTGGGTGCTCGAAGGAATATGCGAGGCAAAAGATTATGACGAAAAAATGGAATCCGACGGAAGCATACGCGAATGGTTGGAGGTTGAAATAGAATAAAAACGGCGTACGACGAGGGGAGAATAACCGATTTGTTGCGCGGATATAAAGAGAGAAAAAAAGAAGAGGCGATTTTCGGCGTTAAAGACAGGGAAATAGCGTTCCTCGACAGATGCCTTGATAATATAGAGCCTTATGAACGCGATATAATTGAAAAAACTCTGATAGAAAACGTCTCGCTCAGACAATATGCAAAATTGAGCGGGTTTTCGCGCGATACGGTTACGGGTCAAAGACGGCGCGTGCTCGGAATGCTCGCCAGGTTCTTTAATCTGATGGCAAAAAGAGAAACGGAATAATATAAAACGACGGCTTTTTTAAGCCGCCGTTTCCGTTTTTAATAAGAAGTTTTCTTTTTTAATAATCTTCGTCTTCTTCGTTTCCGTAGTCGTTTGCGTTGCGAATGGCGTTGGTTATTATGCTTTCCCACATATATTGTTTGCGCTGGGTTTTGCCCATCAGAGAAAGGTCGCTTTTTCTCATCGCGTCGACGATTTCTTCCGCGCTTTCGCGTATATCGTTCATTTTCTCGAATTTCGCTATGCGTTTCTTTTTAAGTCCGCATACTTTTGCAAAGAGTATGATAAAGATTATCGCAAGGATAAGACAAACGAGACCGACTATCGTGTCCGCGGAGACGAAATAACTGATGGGTTTGCCGAGCATATCCGCAATATTGTCCGCTATGCCGGGAGTGTATTCGCCCGTCGTTTCATCCGTCGTGCCGTCGAGAAATCCCGTTACTTTCGACAGATAATCGGCTTTCACCGTATCGAGGATATCTTTTATCTGTCCGAGTACGCCGTCGCTTTCTTCGTCGGTTTCTTCCGAGGTTTCGTCGCTTCCGTCGGTCGTTTCGTCGGAAGGTTCAGCCGCGTTCGCAGCCTCTTCTTCTTCCAGTCTTTCCTTCTCCTCGTTTTGCGCTTCGGTCATCTTTTTCAATCCCGAGCTTATTCCGAAGTAGAGCTCTACGCCGCAAACAAGCAGGAAAGCAAGCATAAGTATGAACGAGATGATGCCGAGAATGGGTTTGGAACGGTATTTTTTCTTTTCGAGTTTCTGGTATTCCTTTTCGTACGAGGCAAGTTTCGGGTTGAGACCGAATTCAAGTTTGCGTTTCATTACTACGAGAGGTTCTTTCTTCGATTTAACCTTCGTGTCCGCAGGAACCGGGTCCTTGCTGCGTACCCAGCCGAAAGACTGATAAGATACGGCTTGCGTACGGGTAACCACTTTCATATCATAATTTCTGGTTGCGATTTCGGACATAATTTTCTCCTATATATTTAATAACCGCATAATTATAACATTATTACGCGCGCGCTGTCAATATAATAAGGGCAAAAAAAAATGTCGCAATACGGCGGAAAGAACGGAAAGGAGTCGAAAGTAAAAGGTAATAGTGAAGAGGGAAGAAGTGCGGATAGGGAAAGTAAAAGGTAATAGTGAAGAGGGAAGAAGTGCGGATAGGGAAAGTAAAAGG
>CAYQKV010000019.1:0-233 GCA_964418255.1 uncultured Christensenella sp. | reverse complement strand
TAATAGTGAAGAGGGAAGAAGTTCGGATAGGGGATAAAGATACTTTACGAAGAAAGGAACGAGGGCGGAATTTGTCCTCGAAAAAAAGAAAAAAATTTTATAAAAAATTTAATTCAAACGCTTGACTTAATTTTCTTAGCGTTGTATTATAGAAAAGCACTTCGGGAAACGAGGTTGCAAACGTACCTTGAAAGAAGAACAGAAAGGTTTAGAAAGTGTAATTAAACGAAGTT
>CAYQKV010000018.1:0-14684 GCA_964418255.1 uncultured Christensenella sp. | reverse complement strand
AGGTAATAAGTAAAATCGGCAAACCTCTTACGAAATTTGCCGATTTTTGGTGGAGACAAGGGGATTCGAACCCCTGGCCTATGCGTTGCGAACGCATCGCTCTACCAACTGAGCCATGCCCCCATAGCGTTATCTATTCTATCACCTTTGTTTTGTTTCGTCAATCGTTTTTTATCAATATGCCGTTTATGCTTTCGATAAAATTCTCGTTTCCGTCTTTTTCATAAAACGCCCGAGTACAAAACATTTGACTTTTTATTTGTTTTCCGTATAGTTAGTGACAAAGGGTGGCAATCATTGCCCCTCGACCCCCAAACCGTCCAGCCGTTCCAAAAGTCGGGCGGTTTTCTTTTTGTCGTTATGCCGTCTTTGTTTTCCTCCGGATTTCGGCGATTTCCTCTCGCGTTGTTTATCTGTTCAGTCGGAGGTCGTCGCCGCCGAACTCCACGCCCACCGCTAATTTTTTATCGAGCAGGCGGCTCAGTATCCTCTGTCCGTATCTCTCTTCTATCTCGCCCTGCGTTAAATTCGTGGTAATAAACGTTATCTTTTCTTCCGCCCTCTCCGTAAGCATTTCAAGAAGGTACGGTATCGTTACGTTGTTTAATATCTGTTCCGCGCCAAGGTCGTCTATAAGCACGACCTCTCTTGTCGCTATCTCTTCCCACAGCTCGCGCTTTTTTTCCAGGCTCGCGCAATGATATTCAAGCAGTTCCTTATTTAATTTTATCGCGCTTACCGCTCTTACTTCTTTTCCTTCTTCGAGCAATTTTCTTGCAGCCGTTCCCGCAAAGTACGTCTTTCCCGTTCCCGTCTTTCCGCGGAAAACGAATATCTTTTTTCCGTTCCTCAACTCGCTTTCGACAAACGACGCGCAAGCCTTTCTTCCCGCCGCGCTCTTTCCGTAAAAATCGAAATCGACGTCTTCGAAGGCTTTCGGCATTGCGCTTAAAATCGGACTTGCCTTTAACGCAAGCTCCTTTCTCACGCCTTCCGTGCACCTGCACGCTACGCCGTTTACCGTTCCCGTATCTTTGCACAAATTGCAGTTATAAGGCAACCCGTAAATGCCGAAAGGCAACCCTTTTTGTTTAATAAAGTTATCGAGTGCTTTTTCGGCGGTTTCTATTTCGCATTGAATTTCTGCTTGTTTTTCCGACGTTTTTGTTTTGACGTAATCCCAGTGCAGGGAGTTGAGTTTTCGGTAAAGCTCGTCGAACAAATCGTCTTTCCTGAGTAAATCCAACGTTTCCAGCCGGTTTTCCTCTGCGATTTTTCTGCGGTTTTTTATTTCGATAATGGCTTTTTCTCTTTCCGTCATAACCGCCTCAATCCCAGTTATCGAAGTTGACGAACGCGCTTTTAAGCTGTTCTTCCGAATATCTGTGTTTTTCGTAGCCGCCTGCGTCTTTGGGCGCGGGCTTCGTCTTGCCCTTGTCCTCTTTCATATAATCGTTCGCGCCGCTTACCGTGAAAATTCCGCGGTTGCGCAGTTCGCCGAGGGTTCTGTTTATCGAAGACATAGGGAAGTTTTTGTCGGAAAAGTTCTCTGCGACGGCAAAAATAACTTCTTCGTCGAAGCCCCATTCTTCCCACGAGCGATAGTTTTCCCTGTCCTTATTGCTAATCGAACCGATATAACCGCATTTTGCGTAAACGTCGCGGATTTTTTCGTCGAGTTTTACCTGTCTTGCGACGTACGCGTCTATATCGTCCGCGGAGAATATTCCGAGCGAAGCGAATTTTTTCACCATCTGACTCATCGATTCCAAATCGCGCGCGTTGCGCAAAAAACAGAACTTCGAAAGTCTTTCCAGCGCGTCCGCGTCGAACCCTTGTCCGAGCCACGGCATAACGTAAACTTCTTCTACGCTGTCGGTGTTCGCGTAGTAAACGCCGATATTTTTGCAGATTTTTACGCAAAGTTCTTTCACCGACTGCTTATTTTTCGCGTATTCTTCTATTTCCGAAGCGGTCATTGCGCGCGCGGCGGAAAGTTCTTTCAGATACGCGTCCAGCCTTTCGATTCCCCCGCGTTTTTTCAACGCTTTTGCCGCCGTAAGTATGGCGTTAAGAGTGAAACCGTACTCTTTCTGCCACGAAGAAAAGAGCTGTCTGTCGTCGAAAGAGGGAGCGCGTTTAACGCCGAGCGCGCCGAACACGAGACGTAAATCTTCGGAGTACGCTTCGAGTTCTTCCACGCGGGAAATTATCTGTTTTTCTTTTAGAAGACCGTCTTTCGCCCACGCCGCGGCAACCGCGAGAACGTAGTCGGTGCTCGTCCTGCCGCCGCCCTGTTCCTTGCAATATTGCATTATAAGAAGCATAGCGTTGACTTCCATACCGGAAGAGGTCATAAATTCGAAATAGCGGTTATACTCGTTGGGCGTAAGGATTTTATCGGGGAAAATACGAACGGTTTCTTCGGTAAAAACTTTGAATTTCTGCGTATTGAACCGAACAATCGGAGGAAGCGGAGTTTTCACCGAGAGATAAAAAACCGAGTCGCCGCGGATTTCCGCAAGACCTTGTTTTTCCCAGTAAGCGAAGCCTTCCATTACTCTTTCGTCGGTAAGTTTGAGAACGGAACCGATTTTTTTGATGAAATCGCCGTCGAAACCCGAGGAAGCGAGCATCAACCCGACGAGATAGACTTTGACGTCGTCGCCGCTTGCCGACGGAGCGTAGTCGGACAGGAACAGGTTATCTACCTGCGTGAACGCCTGTTTAACGTAATCGCCGCCGAGTTTAATTTCCATAACTTCTCCGAAAAATCATTTTTTCAACGAAATATTCGTTTTTATTTAATTGCAATATTTGCGTCCGCACGATATAATATTAAGACGAAATAATTGTAAATAATAATGTACGGAAAACGTTTTCCGACATATTATTCGCAGAGATGAAGTATACCACAATTCGGAGTCTTTTGCCAACGGTTTTTTGAGGCAAATTTTCTCGGCTCAACATATTGTGGTCGTAAAATACATAAACACAACGCAATTTATAATCGGAGGAATAGAATTATGATACCCGTCAAACTTTCGTGCGTAGGTACGGACGGCGGAAACGCCGAATTCGTTTTTGACTCGCTCAAAGATTTGTATCCCCTTAAAGCCGCGGAGCAGATTAAACAGTACGTTTGTTACGCTTTGTTCGGCAACGACGCTCTTTATAAAGGTAAAATAAGGTTCGAATTCGGTTATATTTCCGACTTTTACGCCGTGGAACGCGATTTCGAAAACAACACGGTCTCCCTTACGATTAACGGCGTTTCCGTGCCCGAAGCGGAAATAGACGAAACGCTTTTCAAAGTCTGTCGCCTCACGCAGGAGCAGTGGACGGAATTTGCCGTAGCGAGCAAACACGCCGCCTACGACGGAATTACGAAAAACGTCTCCGCCTACACCGAAAGCGTCCTTAAAGAACTCGGAATAAACGTAGAAACCGCCGAAAAAAGCGCGTCCGAATACCGCAAAGAAATAGCGGCGATAGAGAATAAAAAAGAGGTGCTGGAAACCTTGCTTCCCGCCGACGCGGACAAGGAAAAAGCGGCGTCTTTAAGAGAAGAAATTCTCTCCATAAAGACCGACGCGGCAAGGCTCGACGAACTGATAGGCGCGGGCAGAAAGGGAAAAACCACCGCCGATAAAATCGCTTCGACCGAAGAACTTCTTCAACGCGAGCTTGCCAAAGCCACCCGCATCGAAACGGATAAAAAACGACTCGCGAGAAGCGCGGCGATTAAAGAACATTTTTCCCTAATAAAAGAAGTCGGCGAAGCCGAACGGGAGGCTTTTGATGTCAGAAAAGAACTTGACGACCTGAACGCAAAAGAAGCCAAACTCGAAGCGGCAATCGCGGCGGGGAACAAAGTCTGCCGAAAAAAAGAAGAGGAATTCCTCGCGGCGAACGCAAGGGTGGTCGCGACTAATCAGGCGTTCGACGAACTGATAAAACAAAACAGAGAATCGGGAAAAAGCGACGAGTACGTCACCGAACTCATTTCTTACTATTGTAAAGAGGGAGACGAAAAGAAGAAAACTCTCGTCGAGGAAATGCAGGCTTTTTGCGAAAGAAGGGAAAAAGTTGTTTTTTCCGTACGCGAAGCGGAGAACGAACTGAAAGAAAAGAGAGCGAACGCGGAGTACCGCAACGCCGTGCGAGAAGGCGCGTGCATAGAAATTTCCCTCGCGGAAAAGCGCGCCGCGCTTGACGGTATGGAAAAATCGATAAAAGCCGCCGAAGAAGCGGTCGAAGAAATTAAAGACGAATACGCAAAAAACGAAGCGACGCTTATTCTCTGCCGCGAAGGCTACGAAAAAATCTTCGGGAACGCGCCCGGACAAAAACGCACGGTAGCCAATCTTACTCGGGAATTAAACGCTCTCGAAAGAGAAAAACAAAGCCTTTACCGCAACCAGATTCTGAGCGCAACGCTCTTACGGGATATAAGCGCGATTGATAAAAAAATCGGAGAAAACACCGATTTACGGAAAGATTGCGCGGATAGCAAAACCGCGCTCGAAGGCGCGAAAAAGACGCTGACCGAATATTCGTTAAAATGCGCCGAAGCGTTGAAAAACAAGACGGACGAATTTAACGGAATTATGGCGGAAAAGAAATATTACGAAGGACTTGACGCGCTGGAATACGGCGCGAAATGTCCCGTTTGTTCCGCGCCCGTTTCCGATAAAGCCGACTGCGAAAAGGCTTTGTCCGCTCTCGAAGAAAAAGAAAACGAAGCGAGAAAGGAAATAGAAAGACTGAACGGCATAGCGCGCGAATACGGCGACAAACTCGACGAGATAAACAGGAAACTCGGAGCGTTTGAAACCACCGACTCTTCCGCGCAAGGATATATTTCCAGTCTCGAAAAGACGAAGACGTCCAACCTCGCCGCGCTAAGAAAAATTTACGACGAAAGCGGCGTGAAAAATCACGAAGAACTTACCGCGAAACTGGAAAGCGTAATCGACGAAATGGCAAAATTTTCCGCGGCGGTCACCGACGTAAAAGCGTTGTCGTCAAGAGAGGAAAACGCGGCGGGAAGAAACGCGATATTGGGTAAGAAATTATCGGAAACCGTGGGGAAAATCATTCCCGAGAAACGGTCTGCGGCGGCTGTTTTGCGCGAAGAAATCGCAAGATACGAAGACGAGTACAAAAAAATCAAACCCGTTCTCGGCGAAAATACCGCATTATCGCTCATAACCGAGACCGTAAAAAACGAGGTAAGAGAGGATAAACTTTGCGCCATTCTTTCCGAACTTTACGCGGAAAAAGCCGAGCTTGACGAAAAAATCGACGCTTTGAATAAAGAAATTGCCAAATACGAAGGGCACACTTACGTCTTCGAAAAGGACGGAAAAGAGTTCGATTATACCAACCTTTGCATAAACGCGGCGGCGGAACAGTATAACGAAGTCGTGGACGAAATCAGAAGAACGGAAGCCGCGAGACAAAAGGCGCAGGACGAATTCGTCGCAGTAGGCAGAGTGGTAAAAGACAAACGGGCTTCCTGTGACGAACTCAAAAAGCAGATTGCGGAAAAACGGAAAAAACTCGAAGTGCTGACGGCGTACGCCGAGAAACTGAAAAATTCGGAAAGCTACGAAGGAAAACTTTTGGAAGGAACGAATTACCAAACCGTCAAAGGAGAAATCCTCGAAGATAAGGCGGCGGAAAGTATAACCGAAGAGATAGCGGCGTACGAAGAAGCGGTGACCAAATACGACGTAGAATTGTCCGCGCTTAAAGCCGTTCTCGAAGAAACGTATCCCGAATGCGCAAGTTTGGACAACAATATCGCCGCAGCGAGCGAACTTAGCGAAATTCTGAAAGCAAGGGAAGACGAGTATCGAATACTGTCGGAAAAAATCGCACTAAGCGAAAGTTTGGGCGGAAAGTTAAACGAGCTCGAAAGAGACAAAGCGGATATACAAAAACGTCTGTCCGACGCGACCGACGTTATGGAAGGGCGCGTAGACGACCTTGTTATCGTCAAGATGAACAATTCATTAAACGCGTTTATGCCAGAAGTTCGCGTTAAGCTCAAAGGAGAAGGACTTGCGATTTTATTCAGAGACGGGATGGGCGTGGAAAAAGAAATAGACCGAGTTGAGGACGAAGTATACGTCGCTGTTGCCGTGAGCGCGATAAACGCGGTGAGACAGATTTTAACCGAAACGCTCAAAGCCGACGCGCTTATGAGAATAGTTAAAGTAAGAGCGAATATGCTTAAAGAAGACACCAAAACAAAGCTCAAAGAATTCGGCGCGAAAAACAATTTGATTATTATTTTCCATAAGTAATAGACGTAAAGAAAAAATGCAAAAAGCGGCTTTATTGTAAAGTCGCTTTTTTGTTATATCTGCATTTTTAAGCTAAGCATTTTTTTGGCGCAAACGCGCAAAAATTTAACCGAGAAAGTTTTTCATTATCGCGCAATCGCGGTATTCGTCGGGCTGGCAGTCGAGTTCGTTATACGAGCATTGCCAGTTGGTTTCCAGTTGAAAACCGAGGGAAATGACGACGTTCGCGTTCCATTTTTCCAAAAGCGAGAACGTGCGGAAATATCCCGTATCCCAAACGGTGAAGTCGATTTTTATCTGTGAATAACTCGCGTTTTTGTCGCCCGTACCCACCCTTATGTCGTCGAGGCTGTCCACCACCGTATCGGGATTCGTCGGGTCGAGGGTAAGGGAAACCGTATAGTATCCGTGCTTTGCGTCGTAAGTGACTTCCGCGTCGGAAATCGTATCGACGGTAATGACGTGTTTGGTAATGCGATAATTTTCACCTTGCGAAGAATTGAAAATCGTTTCGGGAAGTTTCTGCACTTCTGGCGTGTTTATCGCTATCGTAGCGTCCCACGCGGCATAAGGAACGCCGTTTTCGTCGTATTCGTTGTTTTTGACTTTCTGGTACGTGGTATAATTGTCTCCCGCGCGGGCATATCGACGGGCGGTGGTGACTACGTCGGTGGTTTTCGATATTATGCCGCCTATGAAAGAATCGAGTATGGGCACGGAATTTTTGAGGTGATATTCGATATTGAAGTACTCTTTCTGCGTTTTCAAGGTAACCGCGTCTATGTCGATATAGTTGTCGCTCGAACCCATTCGCATAAACAAAAGTCCTTTGTTATACGAGGTAAAATACGGCGCGTCGGTGACGTTTTTCGACGAAATTTCGTATAAATAAGCCGCTTTGCTTTTCGCGTCGGGGCAAGAAGAAAGGTCGATTTTTTCCGAAGAAAGAGAGGGTTCGACTTCCAGTCCGACGAAATTGTGAACGTTATTTTTTCCGGGGTCCACATAATTGCCGCCTCCGCCGCCTGCGAAAACCGAACAAACCGTGCTTAACACGACGACGAAAATCACGAGCGCGCAAATAACCATAATATTTACGATAAGACGGGAAAGTTTTTTGGGCTTTTTCTTTTTGTTGTATTCTTCCGCAAGGGTGGAGGGATGTTCTCCGAAATATTCTTTGGTGAGTTTGACGTAATCGGAATAACGGCTTTTCTTACTGAATGCCGAACGAGGAACGTATTGCTTTTTCTGCGTAACAACCTTTGCCATAAAACTCCCGACCCGATATATCTATTTTAACACAAACGGTATTTTCATATCAAGTAAAAAATACAACGCTTTTTATATATAAAAAAAATTTATGAAATAAAATACGACTTTGTTCGACGTAAACCGACAAATCATTGTTTTACTCTATGCAAAAAGGAAGCGGAATTCAATTATGAAAATTGCCGCTACGCTCCGAGCCGCGTTGAAAATCGCCGAATGCCGCGATATAGGCGAACCCGCCGAACCATTCTTTCAGGTCGAGCGTCTTTTGTAAAAACTCCCGCGAGGTTTTTTCGTCGCGACTTGAAACCGAAAGCCCGTAATACAGGCAGGTTTTGTTGAGGTCGGTATCTTTTTCGCACGCTTTTACGGCTTGCGTTACGGTTATTTCTCCCGCATACGCCTTTACGAACGCGTCGTAACCCGTGTGATGTCCGCTTTTTCCGTCGTATCGGGCGTAAAAAGGTTTCCACTTTTCATCGGACTTTTTTTGTTTAAGGAGACAGCAAGCTGTCCAGAACAGAACGGCAACGTACATTTCTCCGTCGTCTATGCTGAGTAAAGCGCATTTTTCGAAGTATTTTTGCGCTTTTTCGTAATCCGCGGTATAATAAAAATTTACTCCGAGAAGGTAAAATATATCAAGTGGGTCGTCGGTTGTTTTTGCGCATTTTTCGAATTTATTTATTGCTTTTTCAAATTGCAAAGTTTTCATATAAAGCACGCCGAGTCGCCGGGTAAGCGCATAGTCGCCTTGAAAATTCTTTTCCTGGCGTTCGGCGAGCGCGAGGCTCTCCCGATAGCGAAGCTGAAAAGACAACGCCGAGACGAGATTTACGGCGTTTTCGTAATTTTCGTTTTCGTTAAGTTTTTCGCGGGCGAGCGCCGTTTGCTCGTCGTCTTCGACGCGTATATCGTCGTTAAAAAACTCTTTTTCCACCGACGAATGAATGTCGGAAAACAGTTTTCCGTGCGTATGATTTTTTTCAGTACTCATTTTTTTTGACTCCTACGCTGATTAAGTAAAACGCAAGCACAAGCAATGCTATGCACGCCCCGGGAATAAGCAGCCAGTTGTACGCGCCCTGCAAAAACGCGCCGCGCCGAAACGCGAGGTTTACCATCGTGCCCCAGGTGGGGTTGAACAAATCGCCTATTCCCAAAAAGCTCAGAGAAGACTCCATCATTATGCAACCGCTTACCCCCGAAAGGTATCTTGCCGGCAGAACTTCGCCTAAATTGGGAAGAACGTGGAAAATTGCGATATGGAACTTGTCATAACCTTGAATTACGAGGGTTTCGATAAAGTCCGAGTTGCGTATTTTTATCGTCTGCGCCCGTACCGCCCGCGCCGTGCTAACCCAGCCGAAAGCGGCGATTATACCGACGCGCGCAACGTACCCGTTGCCGACGAACACCGCAAGGACGATAAGACAGACGAATTTCGGAAGCAGTACGAAGATATTGATAACTCCGTTGAAAATCTTCCCGACGAAATTCTTTTTTGCCGCGAGCACTCCGATTGCCGCGCCCAAAAGAAGGGCGATTACGCTTGATAATACGCCGATAAACAGCGTTTCTCTCGCGCCGTAGACGATTTCCGTAAAAATATCGTATCCCATATCGTTTGTTCCGAAAATGTGCTCGTGAGAAGGTTGTTCCCACGCGGAGAACATTTCTTTTCGTCCGTAGGAAGTAAAAAGCGAAGGGAAGAACCCCATAAGAACGAACAGCGCGAGCAACGCGCAGCCGCATATGAGAAAAATCGTTTTGCGCGTCTTCATCTCTTGCCCTCCGTTCGTATTTTCGGGTCGATAACAATGCAGATTACGTCGGTTACGATAATCGCCGCAAGCGCGACCGAGGCGGTGACGAACAACACCCCTTGCATAAGCGGATAGTCGAGAGAATTCGCCGCTTCGGTGAGAAGCGTACCCATTCCCTTTATGGAAAACAGATTTTCTATGATAACCGAACCCCCGACGGACGCGCCCACCGTTATTCCCGTCATAGCGACGTATGGTTGGACGACGTTGGGAAGAATATAGCCGTAACGAATTTTGCGGGGAGAAAGACCGCGTTGCATAGCAAAAAGCACGTATTTTTCTTTCATCGCGCTCTGCGCGGAATTGCGCATAAGAAGATACCGCGACGGCGTCATTGCAATTACCAGGGTGAGAACGGGCAAAAACAGATGATAAAGCCTGTCGAAGAAATATTCGGTAGTCCCCGCGGTTACGCCGTCGGAATTCAAGCCCATATACGGAAAAATTCGCGCGTCGAAACACAGAAAAATCATAAGGCAAATTCCGATTAGAAACGTGGGAAACGTGTTTGTGAGCACGTTTAACGGCGTGGAAATTTTATCGAGCAAGCCGCGTTTCGCGCCCGAAGCAAGCCCCCATACGAGGGCGAGCCCGCAGGATAAAACCGTGGCGAGAAGGGAGATTTGCATCGTCGCGGAAACGCGCGAAGAAATAAGGTCGGAAACGGTCGCCTGCTTTTTGAAAGAATACCCGAGCGACCCGTCGAAAATATCTTCGAGATAATAGCCGAACTGCGAGAAAACGTTTTCGTCCAAATGAAGCTCGCGGCGGTAAAATTCGTATTGCTCGGCGGAAAGACCTTCTTCGTCCATACCCGTAAGATACGCTATCGGGTCGCCCGGGAGTAGTCTCAGCAAGGCAAAATTGAGGACTACGACGAAAAGAAAACAAATTACGCTTAACGCAATGTTTTGTAAATGCTTTTTCACGCGCTCCTCCTTTTTTTATTTCCTTAGCCGCCGAATTGCCGACGACAAGGCGCATTCTGCAAATTTTATTTATTTCGCCGCGACTACCGACAGCCAGCTGTTTACGTTGTTTATCCCGAAAACAGCGTCTATTACGAAACCGCTCAGACGGGAATTATAGGCAAACAGCATATTGTCCCGATAAAGGGCGATGAGCGGCATTTTTTCCGCGTAGTAATCTTGAAGTTTGCCTGCGCCCGCGACGTATTCTTCGGGCGTTTTTGCCGCGCTCATTTCGGTAAGTATCTCTTGAAAAGCCGCGTCGGAAACCTGGCAGCCGCCTTGAACGGCGTGGTTTTTATCGACGTAGATAGACCCAAGCCCGTTCATCATTCCCATTCCCGCGGAAGTGAAACCGTTTATCGCCGCCTGATGGGATACGGTCGTGTTGTTCTCTCCCGCGAACTTGTTGCTTGTTTTTACGTTAAACGCCGTTCCGTCCAACGCGTCTATATTTACTTTTATTCCGAACTGTTCGAGACAGATTTTCACAACTTCCGCGTACCTTATATGCGTGGCGTTCGTCGCTCGAACGGTGAGACCGAACGACAGAACCTCGCCGCTTTTTTCGTAAAATCCGCTTTTTCCTTTTGTATAGCCCGATTTAACAAGATACTCTTCGGCTTTCGCAAAGTCGGTTTCGAGCGGCTCGGTTTCCTTGTATCCGACCGTGCCTTCGGGCGCGAAACCCTTGTTCGGCGTTTTTGCGTATTCGCTGCCAAAAAGCGACTTAAAGGTTTCGTAATTCAGCGCATAAGATACCGCAAGTCGAATATTGACATCGTTAAACGGCGCGATGGAATTGTTGAACATCAGCACCGCGGGCGCGTTTGTGGCAGAACCTGTCATAAACGTGAGATTCGAGTTTTTCAGGCTGTTTAGGTAAGTGGACGGAATTCCCGACGAATAGGCCCATACGGCGTCGACGTCTCCCGTTTTAAGCGCGGCGTACATTACGTCGGCGGAAGAAAACAGTTTGTAAACGAGTTTGGTCACGTTGGGTTTTTGCGGATAATACGGATTGATTTCGTAAGTAAGAGAGTTCGCTTCGACGTTAAACGAAGTTAGAACGTACGGTCCGCAAACTACTCTGCCGTCCGCCTCGGTGATTTCGCCGGCGGATTTGTTTTCGTAAATATGTTTAGGCATAACCCTGAACGAAGTCATATTGCTTAGTTCCCGAACGTTCGCTTTGCTAAGTTCCAGCGTTACGCTTTTTTTGTCTTCGGAAAGAGAATAGCCCGCATATTTAGGCGCGCTCCCGACAAAGTTCGTCGCGTTTTCGCTTTCGTCGGCATATTGAAGGGTGAAAAGTATGTCTTCTGCGGTGACGTCCTTGCCGTCCGACCATTTCATATCGTCCTTGACGGTAAACGTCCAGGATTTCGAATCTTCGGTGGAATAATCGGCAAGCAGCGGGTGAAAAACGCCTTCCGCGTCCTGATAAACGATGGGAATTTCGCTGTTCCCCGAAGCGAGCATATCGTAGTCGTATTCGCCGCGCACCGCCTTTTCTATTACGGCGGTCGTGCCGACGATGACCGTGTCGACAGGTTCGGTCTTGTCTTTGCAAGCGGCAAAAACCGCGGTAGAAAGTATAAGTAATACGAATATTATCGATACAAGTTTCAGAGTTTTTTTCATTTTTGCATTTCCTTAAAAGTAAAGTTTTCGTAGAAATATATTTTTTCGCAAAGCAGGTTAATCAAATCGAGGTCGTGGCTAATCGCGATTACGCCGAGCCCGCGGTTTTTTACAAGGTCTTTTATAAGAGCGAAAACGTTGGCTTGCGTGGATACGTCAAGCATAGAAGTCGCCTCGTCGAGTATGACGTATTCCGCGTTAAGCATAAGGCATTTCGCTATGGAAACCCGTTGCGCTTCGCCCCCGGAAATCGCGCAGGGCAGAGAGTTAAGCGTTTGCCTGTTTAAGAGCATATCGTCCGCCGCTTTTTCAACCAGGGCGCGCCTTTCCGCTTTGGTTTTAGCGAGTTTGTTGTAGCGGGCAAGTTCCGTAAGTCCGTCGCCTATTTTCTGAACGGGGTCGAGCGCGGAAAACGGTTGTTGCCTGACAAGTTGAATCCTTTTTCCCGTTTCTCTGTCGTATTTTCTGTTGAGAAATAGTTGTTTCCCGTCTAAAAAAATTTCTCCTTCGTCGGGGGATAGCGCGCCGCAAAGAATTTTCGCGAGGGTGGATTTTCCGCAACCGCTTCTGCCGTAAAGTCCGGTAAACGCGCCGCGCGGAATGTCAAGCGTTACTTTCTGTAACACCGTGCGACCGTCGAAACCTTTGCTCAGGTTTTTAATTTCAATCACGAACGCACCTCCTGCCGCCGTTTTCGTCTATGACGAAAGGTATTTCGCGCAGACATTTTTCGTCGGCTTCGGCGCACCGCGAGAAAAACGGACAGTCGCCTTGCGCGGCGCGAAGCACGGGAGTAGGAGTCATTCCGTTCTTCGTCAATGCCCGAACGAGCGAACGAGTGTACGGATGGCGGGGAGAAGAAAGCACGCGGTTTTTATCTCCGTTTTCCATTACTTTTCCGCCGCAAAGAACGGTGATTTTGTCGCACGAATTCGCAACGCGAATATCGTGAGTTATGACGAGTTTTGCCGCGTCGGGGAAAAGTTCGTTCAGTTTGTTTACAAACGTCGCGCTTTCGTCGTCGTTTAGTCCGTTGGTCGCTTCGTCGCAGACGACGAGTTTTGGGGCGGAACATAAAGAAAGCGAGACGGCGACTCTCTGCGCCATTCCTCCCGAAAGTTCGAAAGAACGTTTTTTCAAAATTTCTTCGGGATTGCCGAACCCCGCTTTTTCAAGATTGTTTGTAGCTTCGCTAAGCCGCTTTTCTTTGGGAACGCCGTTTTTTTTCAACTGGTCGAACAGCTGCGATTTAACCGTTGCGGTGGGATTGAGATAGTCCGCGCCGCTTTGCGGAATGTATACGATTTCCTTTCCGAGTATGGAGACGATATTTTTTTTCAAAAGCAAATCTTCTCCGAGGAATACGATTTTACCCCCCGTCTGTTTTACGTTTGAGGGAAGAAGCCGCATTAAGGCAAGCGCAGTCATCGTTTTCCCCGAACCCGTTTCGCCTATAAGCGCGAGAGACTGCCCTTTTTCCAGCGAAAAAGCTATGCCGTCCGCTACGGTACGGCTTCCGCTTGTCGTAAAAGCGACGATTTTTCCGCTGTCGAAAGATAAAATCATTGGTTTTGCCTGCCTTAGACATTTCTTTTGAAAATATTCGTTAGCGAACATTTTACAATGTTTTGTTTTATAATAGTCTATTTCAATATAAATGTCAATGCTTAAATAAGTATATACTTGTACAATCTACAAACAAGTTTGCAAAATCACGGGAAACATATTATAATGTGTACGATAACAAACAGATTGTTCGCAATCTGAAAAGCGGTGAAACAATGGACAGAAGACAGCAAAAGACGCAACAAGCGATAAGAGAGGCATTTTCCGAACTTACCAAAGAAAAGAGGTATTCGGAAATAACCGTACAGAATATTCTGGACAGAGCGAATATCGGACGGTCTACGTTTTACGAACATTTCAAGACGAAAGACGAATTGCTTCACGCCGTGTGCGCCGACATTTTCGCGCACGTTTTTTGCCCGTCGCTCACGCCCGAGAAACATCACGATTTTTCGAACACGAACGATTTTCGCCATAAAGTAACGCATATGTTTTACCATTTTTCCGAAGACAAAGAGGAACTTTGCGGAATTTTGCGCTCGGAGAGCAAAGAAATGTTTATCAAGGATTTAAGGGTGTACCTTAACGAACTCGTGAACGGTTTTATTCGCGAAGAAACCGAAAAGCGTTTTCCCGACGGCTTACTAAGTAATCATCTGATAACTTCCCTTACCGAATTGATATTGTGGTGGATGAACCGCGACTGCGCCGAAACTCCCGAGTTGATAGCAGATTGCTATTTTCGACTTTTACCGTCGGTTTTACAATAAAGTAATACAAAAGAAACAGAGTAATCGTAACGGCAGTTTTGTTATGTTTTTTGACATATCGAAACTATAAACATTATATTCGTTTTTGACGATTAAATGTAAGTAGGCTGTTTGCTTAAAGCAAAAAGCCTACTTTTATATACATAATTCAAGCGTTAAGATACCCATACTTGCAAATAGTGTGAACATATTCGGTGTTAAAACAATTCCTGCGCAACGTTTGGTCGGAGAATTTTCCGCGTAAAGCAATGCGCTATATCCCCCTACCCCATTTAAGGTAAGTCTTGACGGGTGGGGAGAATAGGGATAGAATAGAAATAAAAA
>CAYQKV010000017.1:0-18219 GCA_964418255.1 uncultured Christensenella sp. | reverse complement strand
GAAAAGACGGCGGAGGAGCTTAAAATTCCTGCAAGTCACACTTTAAGTTCGGTAGCGCAGATAAACAAAACCTGTACTACGGACGGCGTGCTTGCGCACGACCATTGTTCGGTGTGCAACAAAGATTTTATAAGCGGCGCTGAAAAGACAGCGGAAGAGCTTAAAATTCCTGCAAGTCACACTTTAAGTTCGGTAGCGCAGATAAACAAAACCTGTACTACGGACGGCGTGCTTGCGCACGACCATTGTTCGGTATGCAACAAAGATTTTATAAGCGGCGCTGAAAAGACAGCGGAAGAATTGAAAATTGCGGCAGGGCATACAGTGTGGCAATACGAGGCGAAATCGGCTACCTGCACGGAAGTAGGCTGGGACGCATACGAAGCTTGCACGCTTTGCGATTATACGACGAAAGTTGAGAAAGCCGCGCTCGGACACGACGAAGTAAGCCACGAAGCAAAAGCGGCGACTTGCACCGAAGGTGGGTGGAACGCGTACGTCACCTGTTCGCGTTGCGACCACAGTACGTATGAAGAAATCGCGGCGCTCGGGCACGACTATGAAGAAGAATTTACGGTGGATACCGAGGCGACCTGTACAACTCCGGGAAGCAAATCCAAACATTGTACCCGTTGTGAAGAAAAATCCGAAGTAACGGAAATAGAAGCGCTCGGACACGACGAAGTAAGCCACGATGCGAAAGCTGCTACCTGTACGGAAGTCGGCTGGAACGCGTACGTTACCTGTTCGCGTTGCGATTATACGACGTATGAAGAAATCGCCGCGCTCGGACACGACTACGAAGACGAATTTACGGTGGATACCGAAGCGACTTGCACAACTGCGGGAAGCAAGTCGAAGCACTGCGCGCGTTGTGAAGAAAAATCCGAAGTAACGGAAATAGAAGCGCTCGGACACGACGAAATAGCTCACGAAGGGAAAGCGGCGACTTGCACCGAAGGCGGTTGGAACGCGTACGTTACCTGTTCGCGTTGCGATTATACGACAAAAGTAGAAATCGCCGCGCTCGGACACGACGAAGTAGCTCACGCGGCGAAAGTTGCAACCTGTACCGAAATAGGTTGGAACGCGTACGTCACCTGTTCGCGTTGCGACCATACGACGTATGAAGAAATCGCGGCGCTCGGGCACGACTATGAAGAAGAATTTACGGTGGATACCGAGGCGACCTGTACAACTCCGGGAAGCAAATCCAAACATTGTACCCGTTGTGAAGAAAAATCCGAAGTAACGGTAATAGAAGCGCTCGGACACGACGAAGTAAGCCACGATGCGAAAGCGGCTACCTGTACGGAAGTCGGCTGGAATGCTCACGTTACCTGTTCGCGTTGCGATTACACGACGTATGAAGAAATAGAAGCGTTAGGGCACTCTTTCGGAGCGGCAACTTATACGTGGGAAGGGAATAACTGTACTGCCGAGCGCGTTTGTGCGCGTGATGACAGCCACAAAGAAAGCGAAACGGTCGTCGCTGTTTCGGTAACGACTTATCCTATCTGTACCGAGGGCGGTTACGATACGTTGACGGCAACGTTTACAAACCCCGCGTTTATTGCGCAAGTAAAACAAGTAAACCAAACGAACGCTATCGGACACGACCTTGTTCACCACGACGGAAAAGCGGCAACGTGTACGGAAGCAGGCTGGAACGCGTATGATATCTGTTCGCGTTGCGACCATACGACTTATGAAGAAATCGCCGCGCTCGGACACGACTGGGGAGAATGGACGGTAACAAAGCAAGCCACGATAGAGGAGTTCGGCGAAGAAACGCGCGTATGCGCTCACAACGGAGAGCACGCAGAAACGAGACAGACGGCTAAACGCGTCGCACAGCTTGTCGGGAAAAACGAAGAGAGTGACGAGGACGAAGTAATCGTATCTGCGCCGAACGGTTTAGCATCCGATATAGACCTTGTCGTAACGGTAATTCAAAAGGAAAATTTTGCGCAATATGCAACTTTACTGAACACGGTGGGCGGCGAAATCAAACTTGCGTATGACGTAAAGTTAGAGAGCGACGGCGTGAGCGTTCAGCCCGACGGAACGTTAACTATTCGTTTGCGCATAAGCGAGGATTTGAAAGATAAAAAGTTTAAGGTATTCCATTTGCACGGAGAAACCGCAACGGATATGGAGTACAGCGTGGAAGGAAACTACGCAGTGGTAAATACCGATAAACTGTCGGAATTTATCTTTGTCGACGAAGGGTCCGAAAAGAAACCGTTTAACCTGCTGTGGTTGATACCCATTATCATAGGAGCGTTGCTCATTTTGGGCGGAGTAGGATTTGTCGTATACAAAAAGATGATAAAAAGCAAAGTTCGGAATTTATAAACTATAATTAAGGACTGTATTTCCGACAAAACAAAAAAATAAAAGACCGAATACGTGAAACAAACAACGTTTCGGTCTTTTTTTGCGCGCAAAAGAAAATTGCAATAAATATACGGTTAAACTTGCGGGACGACGACAAATTTCCCGATACGGGCGCAGACGACCAAAGACCTACCTATGTCGGAACGAAAACCAATAGACCGACTATATATGCCGCTCAAAAAAATCTATTGACCAAAATTGAAAAATATTTGATTTTGGTCAATAGAACTATTTTTTAGTTGATGTTACAAAGTTCTACGAATTCAATATACTTATTTTGCATTTCGGCATAGTTAATTGTGTGCCAAGTTCCGCCTTTTTTCAATCCGTTAAATACTGCGATTACCAAATCGCTTTTGTCTACCATATAACAGTTGCGTTTGAACATACATTCGTAGGTATATCGTTCCGAAACAACGTTAATTATATTTGCGGCTTTTAATATGGTATTATACCGCAATTTGTCTTTCTCTTTCCATTTCAGAGTTTGGTCGGGGCAGGGTAAAGCGCACTCTAATGTAATGGAATATTTTTTGCGCAAATTCAAAACAATTTCCGCAAAGTCCAAATCAACGCCTAATGCCATACCCGAAATAAAATTTGTTATCCCATATTTATCGAGAGCAATTATTATTTTTTGTTCTAATTGCATTAAGTATACTGCGTGTTTTTGTTTGTCAATGTCATACTCAAACGGAAAATTTTTAGGACGGTGACCCGTGCAACAACAAGATTTTATCATAATAATTTTTCCTTCATTGATAATAAAATTATTATAACGCTATCTTTTAACAAAAATCAAGCTATTTTATAATTATAAATTAGCTATTTTGGAAATAATAAATTGTACCATTGCAATTATGGAACAATCGGAGAAATTCAAACGTAGATTTTTGGAACTTACAGCAGAGTTAGACTGTAAAAAATCGGAAATACCAAAACTCTTAAATATAGATTATAACGTCTTTGTTAAAATTAGCGAATTCGGAGTTGTGCCGAGAACGGCTATTTTAGTAAGAATTGCCGATTATTTCGACATTTCGGTCGAGTATCTTTTGGGAAGAACGAATAATTCTTATTTTTTAAGAGCGGAAACCGAAGAAAATTTTTTAACAAGGTATCAAAAATTAAAAGAAGAAAAGAATTTGACGGATTATGCCATCGCGCAAAAATTGCATATTACGACGAGTTATACCACAAACTGGAAGAACAAAAATTATACGCCGTCATTAGTCAATCTGGTCGTGCTTTCGGAAACTTTCAAGGTCTCGATAGATTATCTTCTCGGGAGAACGGACGACAGATAGTAAAACTATAAAAATCTTTTCGGGTTTATTCATAAAATCTCGCGACGCGGAAACTTGCGGTTGAACGGATTATATGATAAAATAATTTTCATATATGACTTTACTACTCGCGGTTATTTATATAACGTTTATCTCTCTCGGCTTGCCCGATTCTATGTTCGGAGCGGCGTGGCCCGTAGTTCATCTCGACTTCGGACTAAGCGAAAGCTACGGCTCGCTGTATACGATTATCGTCGCCGTGACTACCGGCGGAATAAGTTTTTTTGCAGGCGCGCTCATAAGAAAATTCGGGACGGGTCCCGTGACGGCGGTCTCCGTAGTGCTCACCGCAATCAGTATGCTCGGAATAAGTTTCGCGCCGAATTTGTGGGTGATGATGGCGTTCGCTATCGTCGGAGGATACGGCGCGGGCGCGATAGACACAGGACTGAACAACTTCGTCTCGGTGCACTATAAAGCGATTCATATGAACTGGTTGCATTGCTTTTGGGGCGTCGGCATAACGGTAAGTCCGCTTATTATGTCGTATTTTTTAAGAGAAAACGACTGGCGCGCAGGGTACCGCACCGTTTCTTATATCCAGTTCGGCATTTCTTTAATAGTGATTCTATCCCTCGTGTTGTGGAAAAAGTACGACAATTCAAAGCAAAAAGAGCAACCCGAAGTTAAAGAAGAGAAACCCAAAATCAAAGTTAAAGATATTCTGAAAACAAAAGGTCTGATTTTCGGAATACTTTCCCTCGGCGCGTATTGCGCGATGGAACAGCTTCTGATTACTTGGGGAGCAAGTTATCTCGTAAATAATTCTTCGTTTACTCCTTCGCGCGCGGCAGGGTATATTTCGGCGTTTTTCGGCGGAATAATGCTCGGACGGTTCGCCGCGGGGTTACTGTCTCTCAAAGTTTCCGATAAAAACCTGATAAGGACAGGCATAGTCTGTTCTGTCGTGGGAATGGGTATGCTTTTTGCAAAAAACGACGTTGCTTTGCTTATTGCGTTGCTGCTTATAGGGTTCGGGTTCGGACCGATATTCCCGTCGGTTATACACGCGGTGCCCGCGAGGTTCGGAGTGGAAAAATCGGCGGATATTACGGGTTTTCATATGGGCGGCGCATACGCGATAGGGTTCGGTTTACAGTTTGCGTTCGGACTTGTCGCTACGCGCACTACGTTTGCGATAACTCCGTGGTGCTTAATCGCATTGTGCGCGCTGTGTTTTGCGTTCAGCGAAATAACAAATAAAAAGACGACTGCCGCGGCGTAAAAAACGCGTGAGTAAAAAGCGTAGGGCGTAATATTTAAGAAAAAAAGTCGGAAACCGAGAGAAAGGTCTCCGACTTTTACTTTTCAAAAATTGAAATTATCAGAAGAAAGCGTGATAAATAGCGGAAATAGCTCTGTTCATATCGTCGGAATTTACGCCTACGATTATGTTAAGTTCGCTGCTTCCCTGGTCAATCATTTTAATATTGATATTCGCGTTCGCGAGAGCGGAGAAAACCTTTGCGGCGGTGCCGAGTTGGTTGCTCATTCCGTGTCCGACGATTGCTATGAGGGAAATATTGCGGTAAACGTAAATAAGGTCGGGGTTGACTTTGCCGCGTATGCGGTCGAGAATTTCGTCGAGATGACCTTCGAGTTCGTTGTCCGCGATTATTAAACTCATCGTGTCAATACCCGTAGGCATATGTTCCATATTTATTCCGTAGTATTCGAGAACGGACAGAACTTTGCGGCAGAACCCGATTTCGCCGTTCATCATCGATTTTTTAATGAAAATCGTGGTAAAACCTTTCCTTCCCGCGATACCCGTAATCAGACGGGGAGAGGCGACGGAAGTAGTGTCTTTTATTATCATCGTGCCGGGAGCGGCGGGGTTGAACGTGTTTTTAATGTTAATCGGAATACTCGTCTCCTGCAAGGGGAACGTCGATTCGGGGTGAAGAACGCCCGCGCCCATATAAGAAAGCTCGCGAAGTTCGTCGTAACTCAGATAATCAATCAGTTTCGGGTTGTTGACGATACGGGGGTCGGTTGTCATAAAACCGTCTACGTCCGTCCAGTTTTCGTAAATATCCGCTTCCACCGCGCGAGCTACGATTGCGCCGGTAAAATCGCTTCCGCCGCGAGTAAAAGTCTTTATCGTGCCGTCGGGAAGAGTGCCGTAAAAACCGGGTATAACCGCGCCGTTGTAGAAAGAAAGACGCTTGCTTACAAGGTCGTTGGTGAATTCGGAATCGAATACGCCTTTTGCCGTGAATTTTATGATTTCGCCCGCGTCGACAAAATCCATTCCGAGGACTTTGGACATAATAATCGCGCTGAGATATTCTCCGCGGCTCGCCGCAAAATCGGGCGTTTCGCTTTCGATAATGCCTTTTTCCGCTTCGTCGAGATAGGGGGTAATGTCGAAATCCAAGCCGAGTTCGTTTACGATGCCGCAAAATCTTTCGCGGATTTTCGAAAAATATCCGTCGCATTTACCTGATATTTTTTTCTCTTCGAAACAGGCGTAAAGCAGGTCGGTGACTTTTTCGTCTCCCGAAAACCGCTTTCCGGGCGCACTGACGATAACGAAACGACGGGAAACGTCGCTTTGAATGATGTTCTTTACCTGTGTGACGGAATCCTTCGTCGCCATCGAAGTCCCGCCGAATTTGCAAACTTTCAGTTCCATTTTTTACTTAATCCTTTTAGCTTCTATATAGTATTTTTTTGTTTTTTCTTCACCTATGGAAAACGCCTTTTTCGGAAGTTTTCCGACGTTTACTACGTAATCGAATAATTTGTTTTTCGGGAAATGCGGCATAAAAATGCCTACGCCGCCGTTTTTCTTCACGTCGGATATAACCTGTTCGGGCTCGTGAACGTATTCGATTTTGAGCCCCGTTTCCGACCGCATTTTTTCAAGATACGTTTGCACCGCGATAATAGTTTTTTCCGCGTCAATAGGGCAGGATAAACGCCTTTCTCCGTCGCGCGTTGCCACCGTGATAAAACCTTCGCCGCTTAAAACCGCGGATAAACCGTCGATAAAAGAATTCTCGTCCGTGCCGCTCACGACGCGGTGTATCGGAAGAAAATCCAGCGCGTCGTCGTAAACGTTGAGGACTTCTACAAGCGCGTAGCGGGCGGGGTGGTTCTTTATTTCTTCTTCGCTTAGCGTGGTTTTAACTTTTTCCCAACACTTTTTCGCAGTCGCCATACTGTGATTGCCGTCGCCTACGGCAAAAAGTATCCCCGCGTCTTTTCCGTACTTTTCCGTTTGAAGTTCGGGGGACAGAAGAGCGTCGAAAAGAGAAACGGGTATCATATCGTAAGGAACGGCATAGCCGCAAATGTGCCCGCCGTTCATATTGAGGTCGAAATCGTAAAGTTTTTCAAGATTTTGCCGCTTAGCGTAAACGGGTTCTATGACGCTTTTCTTTTCGTCGTCCATAAGAAGAAGAATGTGCGGAAGTTCAAGCGGCGCGTTCTCGCGGATATGTATTCTTACGGGAAGACGTTCTTCTATCGTTTCTTCCGTCGGGCGTATCGTACCCGAGGGCGATACGTAGGAGTATTCTTCGAGGTCGACGCAGGTAATAAGACCTACGCGCTTTCTCCCGTCGGGCAGAGTGCGCTCGGTAAGTACGTAAGCGTTTACTTCGCGAAAAATTCCGCTTTCCGAGTAGAGTTTCATCGCGGCGTTTATCGAGCTTATGCGGCTGTCGATATTTTCCGAAAGATAAATTTCGGGAAAGATAAGACGAAGCGTGCTCGGCGCGTCTTTAACAAACGAGTCGAGAGCGCGCCAGTAACCGACGTCGGTCGTGTACTGGTCGCACGCGATAACCGCCCACTTGTCCATAGCGACGTCTTTGGGCAGAAGAACGGGGAAATGTTTAACTGTGCTCATTTTGTTTCTCCGATATATATTTATAGTTATTTATGCAAAAAGTTTCTCGATTTACGGGGCTTGCGCTCTTCGCCGTCCGAACGGTAAGGGTCGTAAAGGATGTCGAAAAGTCTTTCGGGCGTGAGATAACGACGAAGCACGCCGTTTGCCGCCGTCGAAATAATGCCGTTTTCTTCGCTGATTATTATGCTGATTATTTCGCTGCCTTCCGCCTCGGTAACCCCTATTCCCGCGCGATGACGGGTGCCGAGGTCCTTTGCTATCGATTCGTTTTTGGAAAGAGGAAGAAACGACCCCGCCGTAAGAATTTTGTTGCCTTTTATGATGACCGCACCGTCGTGCATAGGACAGCGGGTGTTGAAAATGCTTTCAAGTAAGGGCGCGCTTATAATGGCGTCGAGCTTGATGCCGGAATCGAGAATGTACTGGTCGATTTTGTTTTTAACGATGACAATCAACGCGCCCGTACGCGATTTCGCCATAGTCTGACAGGCGGTTACGATTGCGTTCACACTCTCGCGCATCTCTTCATCGGTTACCGAGAAATCGGCGTTTTTCTTGTGAAAACGAGATAAACGAAGGAAAAAGTTGCGGAAATCGCTCTGATAAACCGCTATCGCCGCAAAAAGGGACGCGATAACGAAAATAGATGAAATCACGACGCCGAAGGAAAAATCCGCGTCGACGAACCAGGAGAGAAGTTGCATAAGAGCAAGAAGAAGAATTTCCACTCCCGCGATTGCCATCAGAGCAGGGGATTTTTTCCGCGCGAAAAACCATAGGGCAAGCACGAGAAATAAACCGCAAAGAACCAAAGATACTATTTTACCAGCCATAAAACCTCCGTATCAGAAACCGAAATCGTCGTAAATATTTTCTTTTTTGCCTTTATCGTTCGAATCGTCAATCGTGATTTCGATTTGATTTTCGGAATCCTTTTTCAGTTTACGGTAATAAAGGTAATATGCCGCGCCGACGGCGACGTAGGAAAACGCTTCGAGCGAGTAAGCGATGATTTCGGGCGTAGTGGCAGTTGAATTTTTGAATAAAAGAAACGTCTGAAAGAGCCTGTAAATGAACAGTATAAGGTTAATTCCGATGAAAATCATACCGAAACGGGTAAAAAGTTGCGGTTGATTGCGGGGCGGAACGTAGCGTGAACGGAAATCTTCGAAAAAGAAGATAGCCATAATCGCCGCCGCGACGAAGGGAAGAACCGAACTCTGAATGGCGTAGTAAGGATTTTCCGCTTCGAGAAGATTGACCTTGCCCGAAAACAGGGAAATATTCGGCGTAAGAACGCCGTTTTCGTACTGAGTGAAGAAATAACCTATCGAAAGAACGCCGATTACCAGGTTTACCAGAATAACGAAATATCTGAGACGGAATTTGAAATCCGAGCGGTTAATCTGGCAACGGAACCTGCCTACAGCCCAGTTGTAAACTATCGCAAGGATGAGCTCGAATATGACGGCGTAAACAGCCGCTTCGACGAGAGAAAAGATAACGCCGACCGTGACCGTGTTTGTGGAATAACCGAGTTCTCTGTACGCTTCCGCAAGAATTTCCGCATAATATTCGCCCATAAGGAGAAATTCGTACGCGCGTGAAAAGAAAAAGGAAATGATAACGAATATCACCCACACGAACGACGGAACCGAACGTAAACGAGAGACGACGGAATCGCTGAAAAGTTTTTTCATTTTTTACTCCTTTCGCAAAAGTTTGCTTACGGCTTCGTTAAGCGCGTTTTGCTCGCTTATTTCGCCGCTTTTGAATTTATATTCGCAATCTATAAGCATTTCGAACGTGCTTTTTAATTGCTTTGTGCCGATTTTTTTACCTTCGCGCGCTTTGGTTATCGCAAAAGGCTTGACTTTGAGTTTAGCCGCAAGTTCTTCGTCGCTCAGGGGCGATAATGCGCAGAAAAGCATCCGCTGAAACTGCCCCGAAAGCGTCGCGAGAATTTTCGCGGGAGGAAAACCGTATTTGCGGAGTTTTTCCAAACGTTGAAGAGCAAGAGCGGAATTTCCTTTTATCGCCGCGTCGGCAAAAGCGAATACCTGAACTTCGCGGTCTTCCGAAACCAGGTTTTCCACGTCGTCGATATTTACCCGACGTTCTCCGCAGAACGATAACAGTTTTTGACTCTCGTTATCGATTTTTGCCAAGTTGTTTTCCGTGTAGTCCGCAAGAAGCGCGGCGGCTGTCTTTTCTATCCCGTAAGGGAAAAGTTTTTCGACGTATTGAATACAACGGAATTTGTCGGGCGAATTGCAACTTACGACCGTGACGAGTTTTTTCTCCGCCGCGGTAAGAAACGCGGGGTTGGTAAACACGAGATAATCGGGGGATACGCCGTTTTCGAGCAAAGAAAGAAGAAGGGAATGTCCCTTTTCGTCGAGCTTTGCGTCGGGGTCGCGAAGGATAACCACGTTTGGCATACCGTCGAAATTATAAACGCCGACCGAAGAAGAAAGTTCTTCCGCCGAAGAAAGCCTGTCGATAACGCGAAGGGAAAGAGACCCTTCGGGAAGAAGGGAACGAAAATAACTTTCCGCGGTTTTGACGAGAAAACCGTCGTTACCGTCGATGAGGTACGCGCCCGCGGGCGCCGTAGCCGAGCTCAATTCGAATGCATTCATAAACTTATAAATATTATTATAACTATTTAATGCAATATGTCAAAGTTTTTTCGCGTTTTTAAGAAAAGCGGGAATAATGTTTCGGATTGCGGCGCGTCCGAAAGAAGCGCGCCGCGAAAAAAGGTTGCCTATCGGCGGAAAAAACCGACAAACGAGTTCACTCCGCTTTGCGCGATGAGTTTTTTAACGGAATCGACCGAGGAGTCGGAAAAAACGACGCTCAGCCCGCAACCCACGCCGAGACGGGCGGGCGTGCTCACCGTAGAACAGGCAAGACGGTTTTTTTTCATAAGGTTGTAAATTTTCAACGCTTCGCTACGTGAGCGAAATACGGCAAGTGTATCCATAGTTCTTCTCCCGAGAATAAATTTCTTATGTATCTAATACAATATACTGATTTTTTGCAGTGAAATGTTCGGAGGAAATATGGTATATATCGACAACGCCGCAACCAGCAGAGGAAAACCGATTTCGGCGGCGATTGCGCAGGCAAAAGCGACGGTGTTTTCCGCAAACGCGGGAAGAGCGGGACATAAAGCGGGTTTGAAAACGGCGTTGGAAATAGAAAAAACAAGGGAAATTATCAGAAAAAACTTTTTCGACGGAAACGTTATTTTTACGAAAAACTGTACCGAAGCGTTGAATCTCGCTATACTCGGCAGCGACCTTAAAGGCAGGGTGATAACAACGGTTTTCGACCATAATTCCGTGCTGAGAACGCTGAAAAGATTGGAAATCGATGGAAAAATCAAACTCGTGATAATTTCTCCCGACGAAAACGGTTTCGTCGAACCGCTTAAAAGAGCCTTGACGAAAGATACGTCAATGGTAGCGATAACCGCAAGAAGCAACGTAAACGGAATAGCTACCGACATAGAAAAACTCGCCGCCGTCGTAAAAAGATATTCTTCGGCGAAGTTTTTAATGGACGCCGCTCAAAGCGCTGGTCACGACGTTTTCGACTATGAAAACGTCGATATGCTCGCTTCGAGCGGGCATAAAGGTTTGCTCGGACCGCAAGGCACGGGTTTTCTCTTGTGCAAGTACGACGAAAAAATCAAACCCTTGATAACGGGCGGGACGGGGACTTCGGGAAATAAACTCGAAATACCGACCGAGATACCCGAAGGACTGGAAGCGGGAACCTTAAACGCCGCGGGAATAATCGCGCTCGGCAAAGGAACGGAGTACGCGTTCGAAAGAAGAGAAAGGATAAACGCCCGTGTAAAAAGACTATGCAAAGTTTTGAAAGACGGGATTAGCGGAATAGAGAACGTCACGGTTTACCCGAGCGACGGAGGGATAGTGCTCTGCAACGTCGACGGATTAGACAGCGAAGAGACGGCGGGAGAACTGTCGGAAAAATACGGAATATGCGTAAGAGGAGGAATACACTGCGCGCCTCTTATGCACGGCTATCTCGGCACGGAAAAACGAGGCGCGGTGCGGTTCTCGTTCGGAAACAACAACACCATCGCGGACGCGTTGAAAGCCGTGCGAGCGATGAAAAAAATCGCACGAAATTCTTAGCGGACGAATATAATGTACGGCGGAGGAAATTATGGACGTAGGCGAATATATGAGACGGAAGCAAAGAGAACAAAAAAAAGCGGAAAGCGCGAAAAAAGAACGGGAAAAACCGCGTAATGATATGAGCGCGACCGAAGCGATAGACAAGTATTCGTCGATGAGCGAAGAACAGCTTATGCAGGAACTTTTCAGAGTGGGGAGCGTTTCGAGCGGGAACATTTCGGCAAACGAACTCGATTCGTTTTACGGACAGGTAAAAACCTTTCTCACCCCCGAACAGTCCGCGAGAATGAAAGAGCTGATTGCACAGCTTAAAAGACAGTAGGAGAGTTTATGAACGCCAATCTTATGATGTTGTTGCCGTTGTTGCTCGCAAAAAACGGCGGGTCGGGCGGAGTTTCACCCGAAATGATGATGAAAATGTTTGCGGGCGCAGGCGGAGGAAACGGCGGCGGAAGCGGCGGAGGAATCAATCCTATGGCGGCTATGCTTATGTCCCTTATGGGCGGAAACCGAGGTAACGCAAAGCCCAAAGAAAACGTCGAAGAAAACGTAAAAAAAGAGAGAAACGCGCCGAGCGATATGAGCGAAGTTTTCGGCAAGGACGTTATGAATATGCTGAGAATTTTTATGGAAATGAACGCGCGTAAAGGTCAATCCGGTTCGGTGTAGAATTCGGGAATATATTCGGTTTTCGCAGAGGAAAGTTCCTGTACGAAACAATTATCTATACCCGAAGAAAAGAGTTTTTTCAATACGATTTTGTATTCGAGGGGAGAAAGAACGCGATTAAGCGTGGATTTGTACGCGGGGACGAACTGCGACATAACGGACAAGTACGCCTTGTCTTTGTAGTTTTCGGCAAAATAGTCGATTACTCCGAAAGTGTTTTCGAGATTTTCTGGAAGAACGAGGTGCCTTACGATAACGCCTTGTTTCATTAAATCTCCGACGAAGATAAGAGGCTTGTTTTTTACCATTACGTCAAGCGACTTTTTGCAATGTTCGACGTAATTTGCCCGTTTCGAGTATTTTAACGCCGCGTCGTCCGACGAGTATTTCATATCGGTAAGGAAAATATCAACGTAGGGAAGAAGTTCTTTCACCACGCTTTCCAGTTCGTACCCGGAAGTGTTGTAGACAATGGGAATAGACGGACGGTAAATATCGAGAGCCTGCCTTATTTTATCGGAAAAATGCGTGGGCGTAACGAAGTTTATATTGTGAACGCCGCTTTCTTCCAACTTCTTGATTTCGGCGGCAAGCTCGGCGGGAGTCATCGTCTTCCCTACGTAGGACTTGCTTATTTCGTGGTTTTGACAGAATTCGCAGTCAAGAGAACAACCGCTGAAAAACACGGTGCCGCTGCCGTTTGTGCCGCTTATAGGTGGCTCTTCGAAAAAATGCGGAGCGATTCGGCATACTTTCATCTCGCCGCCCGCGCGGCAAACGCCTACGCTTTTTTCTCTGTCCGCGCCGCACTTTATCGGACAAAGATAACACTTAGACATAATCTTATTCCTTGTTTTCCGTGACCGTAGTTTGATTTTCGGTATCCGAAACGATAGTTTTCGACGGATTTTCAAAAGAGGGAGAAGAGGGCGTAATATCCGTCGGGTTTTCCTCTTCGGGCAAGGTTTTTTCGCTTTCTTTTAAGGGCGTCTCGCTCTCGATTGCGGACGGAGAAGCGGGACGGCTTATACCGAAACTTACTCCGAGCACGTCGTTTACGGGAACGGAAAAGGCGATGCCTTTGCCTTGCGTGGTCAGCCCCGCGGATTTACATATCGCGCTCATTATATCGTTGCGCTTTTCTTTGGGAGTAAGAATGAGGATGATTTCTTTTTCCTGCGATATGGTGATGCCGAAGAGTTTTTCCACTTCCTTCGAACCCGTGCCGCGCGCGGTTATTATCGTGCCGCCGGTTGCGCCGCTGCTTCGCGCGCTGTCCATAGCGAGGTCGGAAAAACCGCGGTTTAATATCGTGAAAATCAGTTCGTATCCGTTGTCCATAATTACTCCTTATTGCCCGAGAGAATTTGCAAAGTCGCAGGTCCGCCTACCGCGGACATAGGAATCGTGAAAGATATTCCGCCGCCGGGCTTGCGGAAATCGAAAAGATAGTCGAGGTCGGAATATATTTTTTCTATGGAATCGGAGTTTACCGCGGCGAACACGATGCCTTTTTCGCTTTCTCCGAGTCCGAGCATATTGAGTATCGCGTTGTTTGCCGTTCCGCGCCCGTAACAGACGTGAGCGAACGACGCGCCTTGCGACGCGGCAGTTTCCGCGACTTTGTCGACGTCTTTTCTGTCTACTATGATGACGAGAAGTTTAAGTCCTTTCACTGTTCCTCCTTGTAGTTCGTTTCGCAGCCGTCGGTATAATCGAATTCTATGATTTCGCCTTCGCGGGCGAGAAGTTCGGCATTACTGCGTTTGAGACGAGCGGCTTCTTTGGAATTCTTTATCTTGTATATGAGACCGAGAAGTTGAAGAACGATTAGAGGAACGAGGGCGACCGTGCCTATCGTGCCGAATGCGTCCGAAAGAATATCGCCGCCGAGAGCGTCGCACGCGCCCATAGCGAAGGGAAGAAGAAAAGTCGCCGTCATAGGACCGCTCGCAACGCCGCCCGAGTCAAACGCAATGCCGGTAAATATTTTCGGTACGAAAAACGACAGCGCGATTGCAATGATATATCCGGGAAGAATGATATAAAGCATACTTATTCCCGTGGCTACGCGAAGCATAGACGCGCCGACGGCGAGAGCCATTGAAAACATAGGAACGACGAACATCGTTTTTCGGGAAATCATACTGCCCGTTATTTCTTCGACCTGCTTGTTGAGAATATGTATAGCGGGTTCTGCAAGTACGATGAACGCGCCTACCGCCATTCCGATGGGAATTATAAGATAACGGTTTACTTCCGCGACCTTTGCGCCGATATATGTACCCGTAGCCATAAAACCGACGTTCACGCCCGTAAGGAAAAGAGTGAGCCCGATATAGGTGTAGAGCAAACCTACGAGTATGCGGATAAGGCGTTTTGGGGGCAGTTTTATGGAAAATACCTGCATAATAAGGAAAAACGCCGTAATGGGCGCGAGAGCGATTCCCACTTCTTTCAGGTATATCGGAAGAGCTTTGAGGTAAACGATGAAAATATCTCCGACCGAGTTAAGCTCGGTAAGATATGTGAGTTCCGCCGAACTTTCGGTTTTCATAATCAAGGAAAGAATAAGTATGACGGCGATAGGTCCGATAGAACAGATACCAATCGTGCCGAAACTGTTTTCCTGCGATTTCGAACCGCCGATAACCGCGCTTATACCCGCGGACAAAGTCATTATGAAAGGTACGGTAATAGGACCCGTCGTCACGCCTCCCGAGTCGAAAGCAAGAGGAATAATCGACTTGTCGACGAAAATCAGAAGGAGAAAAGTTAGTCCGTAGAAAATCGCGAGAACGACGTTGAGATTTATGCGCAGTATCATTCTGAGCATAGCGATAAGCATAAAAAGCCCCACGCCGACGGAAACGGTGAGAATGAGAACCGTGCTGTTTATCGAAACCTGCCCGGAAAGAACGGTAAGGTCGGGCTCGGCTATCGTTACGAAGCAGCCGATTAAAAAGACCGCAAGAAGAAGCAAAACTACGTTTTTCGTGTGGCTTATTTTGTAACCGATATGTTCGCCGATAGGCTCTATGGCGGAATCCACGCCGAGGGAATAGAGAGCCGTGCCGAAAAGGAGAAGAACCGCCCCCACGATAAACGACCCGAAAGAGTATTTGTCCATCGGGCTTATGGCAAAATTGAGTATTACGATTATCAAAGTTATCGGGAAAACGGAAAAACAGGCTTCCCTTAACTTTTTCAAAAAAACTTTATTCACAATTATTAAAAATTATATTAACATTATAAGGGAAAAAACTCAAATAAAATACGTCCGTTTCCGAGTATTAAGCAGAAAATGACGAGATGAGAAGGGTGAACGGGATAAAACAAAGGGAAAAGGGAATAAAAAATGCGAAAAAGGGCGTTTTCGATTGAAAAAAAATTCCTTTTGTGTTAGAATATCCGACGGAAAAACGGAGGTTGACTGATTATGTACGACGTATTGATTATAGGAGCGGGTCCCGCCGGGATTTTTACCGCGCTCGAACTGATTAAAAACAAAAGCAATAAAAAAATAGCCATTCTCGACCAGGGAAAACTCGTCGATAAAAGAAGCTGCCCGAAAAACGTGACGGGAAAATGCGTGCACTGCCAGCCCACTTGCAACATAACCTCGGGCTTTGCGGGCGCGGGCGCGTTCAGCGACGGCAAACTTTCTTTAAGCTACGAAGTAGGCGGCGATTTGCCCGAACTTATCGGAGAACAGTATGCGCAGGAAATCATCGATTACGCCGACGGGATTTACCTCGAATTCGGCGCGGATAAACATATCGAGGGAATTGAAAACACCGAGGAAATCAAAAACATAAGGCTTAAAGCCATTCAGGCGGACCTTAAACTCGTCGATTGCCCGATTAGACACCTCGGCACGGAAAAAGCTCACGATTTGTATTTGCGCATACAGAATTATCTGCTCGATAACGGCGTGGAACTCTACCCTTTAAGCGATGCGGATAATCTGATAATCGAAAACGGCGTTTGCTACGGCGCGACGGTGGGAAGCAAAGAATTCCGCGCGGAAAAGACCATAGTCGCTACCGGAAGAAAAGGCGCGGATTGGTTGGAAAATATGTGCAGAACGCACCACATCGAAAACGAAGCGGGCGTAGTCGATATAGGCGTGAGGGTGGAACTCCGCAACGAAGTTATGGAAACGGTAAATAAAGCCTTGTACGAGTCCAAACTCATAGGTTACCCGAAACCGTTCAAAAACAAAGTGAGAACCTTTTGTCAGAACCCCGGCGGATACGTCGCGCAGGAAAATTACGAAAACGACCTCGCGTTGGTAAACGGTCACTCTTTTAAGGACAGAAAATCGGAAAATACCAACCTCGCTATTTTGTGTTCCCATCATTTCAGCGTGCCGTTTAACGAACCTATTCTGTACGCTCAGAACATCGGACAGCTTCTCAATATGCTCGGCGGCGGTCAGATACTAGTCCAGAGGCTGGGCGATATAAGAGCGGGAAAACGTACCTGGGAAAAAGAATTGCCGAGAGGTAACGTTACGCCTACCTTAAAAGACGCGGTGGCGGGTGACATCACAAGCGCAATCCCTTACAGAACGATGACGAGCATTCTCGGATTTATCGACCAGGTGGATAAGGTAGTGCCCGGTTTTGCCGGAAGCGAAACCCTTTTGTACGCGCCGGAAATAAAATTCTATTCCAACAGAATAAAAATGGATTCCGACTTGAATACCAACATACAAAATCTCCATTGCCTCGGGGATTCGAGCGGTTGGACGAGAGGACTTATGATGGCTTCGGTAATGGGCGTCGTTATGGCGCGCAGACTGCTCGGGAGAAAGAAATGAAAAAGGTTGTCTCCACGGCGGTGATGCGCCGAGCGGACAATGAGGAAATCGATAACGGAACTTCCGCCCGCACGCTTATGCTTCGGGCGGGTAAAGCGGTTGCGAAAACGCACGATTTTAACGGGAAAACCGCGATAGTGTGCGGAACGGGCAACAACGCGGGAGACGGTTTCGTCATCGCCCTCGAAATATACGACGGCACGCGGCAATGCGTGCTGTTTTTGTTGAAAGAAAAATTTTCCGATTGCGGCAAATATTATTTCGATTTGTGCGTAGAGAAAGGTATTGAATACCGCGTAATCGACGGAACGGAGGACTTTTCCGGGTTCGATACGGTCGTGGATTGCATTTTCGGAACGGGTTATAAAGGCGTTCCCGACGAAAAAACCGCAAAAATAATAGATAAAATCAACAATTCGGGCGCGTTCGTTCTGGCGGTAGACATAAACAGCGGACTTAACGGAGATAACGGACTCGGTGAAAAGTTTGTGATAAGCGACCTTACCGTAAGCGTGGGAACTTATAAAAGCGGACATTTTCTCGGGAAAGCGAAAGACGCGATAAAGCGCCTCGAAAACGTCGATATAGGAATACCCATAAATGGAGAATATTATAAACTTTGCGAAGCGGAAGATTTCGCGGAATTCGTCTCTTTCAGAAAAAACTTTTCCCATAAAGGAGATTACGGCTTCGCCGCGGTTATGGGCGGCTGCGAAAACTATTGCGGAGCGGTAAAACTTGCCGCGTCTTCTCTCGCCGCGATTACGGCGGGGTGCGGCGTTTCGAGAATTATCGCGCCGAGGTCGATTCTTCCCGCCTTAACGAAAGAAATAAAGGAAAGTACGCTTTTTCCCATAGCGGACGTAAGAGGAAAAATGATTTTCCGTAAAAGAACGCTCATAGATTCACTGGAAAAGGCGACCGCTCTCGCCGTAGGTATGG
>CAYQKV010000016.1:0-21067 GCA_964418255.1 uncultured Christensenella sp. | reverse complement strand
GCGGTGCGTTCTCCGGATGCAGCAGTTTAACGAGCATAACAATTCCCGACAGCGTGACGAGTATTGGAAGCTATGCGTTCTGCGGATGCAGCAGTTTAACGAGCATAACAATCCCCGACAGCGTGACGAGTATAGGATACAGTGCGTTCGACGGATGCAGCAGTTTGCAATATAACGAACACGATAACGGATATTATTTAGGTAATGAAAATAATCCGTATGTAATACTGATTAAAGCAAAGGAAACCAATATAACGTCTTGCACTATACATAGCGATACAAAGTTTATCCATTCTGATGCGTTCTCCGGATGCAGCAGTTTGCAATATAACGAATACGATAACGGATATTATTTAGGTAATGAAAATAATCCGTATGTAATACTGATTAAAGCAAAGGAAACCAATATAACGTCTTGCAATATACACATCGATACAAAGTTTATTTATGAGTATGCGTTCTCCGGATGCAGCAGTTTAACGAGCGTAACAATAGGCAACAGCGTGACGAGTATAGGGAACAGAGCGTTCGACGGATGCCCGATAGAAACGGCTACTATGCCAACGACAGCAATATCATATATACCGAAAAGTTCATTAAAGACGGTAGTTATCACGAGCGGAGAGAGTATAGGAAGCGTAGCGTTTTCCAGATGCAGCAGTTTGACGAGCATAACAATCCCCGACGGCGTGACGAGTATAGGAAGCGGTGCGTTCTCCGGATGCAGCAGTTTAACGAGCGTAACAATAGGCAACAGCGTGACGAGTATTGGAAACAGAGCGTTCTTCGGATGCAGCAGTTTGCAATATAACGAATACGATAACGGATATTATTTAGGTAATGAAAATAATCCGTATGTAATACTGATTAAAGCAAAGGATAAAAATATAACGTCTTGCACTATACACAGCGATACAAAGTTTATGTATGACTATGCGTTCGACAGATGCAGCAGTTTAACGAGCATAACAATCCCCGACGGCGTGACGAGCATAGGAGACAATGCGTTCAGTGGATGCAGCAGTTTGCAATATAACGAATACGATAGCGGATATTATTTAGGTAATGCCAATAATCCGTATGTAATACTGATTAAAGCAAAGGATAAAAATATAACTTCTTGCACTATACATAGCGATACAAAGTTTATTTATGGGTATGCGTTCTCCGAATGCCGCAGTTTAACGAGCATAACTATACCCGACAGTGTGACGAGTGTAGGATACAGACCGTTCTACGAATGCAGCAGTTTGGCGAGTATAACGTATAACGGAACGATGAAACAATGGAGTGATATTAAGAAAGAATCCTATTGGGACCAAGACGCAGGGAATTATATTGTGCATTGCACGGACGGCGAAATTACAAAGTAAAAAATACTAAATAAAAGGAAGGAAAAGAAATGACATTTGCAGACAGATTCAGAGAGAAATACAGAGTTGCGCTTTACGCGGCGAGAGGAAACGACGTTGACGCTACGATTGCTGGACTTAAAGGACTATACGACTTGTTTGACGAGCAGTATGCGCTTAAAAACGGAGACAGCGTCGTAACAAAAGCGAAACTTTCTTATTGGCAGAAAGTGTTCGGCGGATACATAGAGATAATTCGTAACAACGGTTTAACCGACCGCCGGGTACAGAAATTTTTCGGTCTGATTATCGACGACAGCATTCCGTCGTTTGGAGACATTATGGGCGGGCAAGGAAGTATTGCCGTGCCTAAGGATAGTACGAAAGTTACTCCTGACGCAGAGGTCAATATTGAGGGCATTATGGATACGCCGATTGACGAAAACCCGCGACAACCCCAAAAAGAGAAGCCTTTTACACCGAAAATTCCCGTCATCGAGTTGGAGCCGAACCCTGTTCAGCCTGTCGAGCCGAAAACACCCGATGCCGAACAGGAGCCGAGAATTCCCGTTCAACCTGTCGAGCCGCCGATTGCCGTAAGCGATAAAGGCGGAAGTAAAGGAGAACCGACATTTGCGCCGGATACACTGGAAGGCTTTATCGGACAACAGCACATAGTGCAAGTATTGTTAAAAGAAATTGCCATAGCAAAAGCGCAGGGCAGAAAATACCTCGATAATATTTTGCTGTTCGGCAATCCCGGATTGGGAAAATCGACGTTAATGCAGCTTATAGCAAAAGCTCTCGGGGTCAGGTTCGAGTGGATGGATTGTTCTCAATATCGTAACAGCAAGCAGTCGCTTAAAGCCTTGCAAAACTTTTTAATGAGAGTTGCGAGGGAAAACGAACCGGTCGTAATTGCTTTCGATGAAATACATATGTTGACGGAAGAGCTTCAATCAAGTTTGTTGACGTTGCTTAACAGCCGCGTGTACATATCTCCGCCCGATATAAACGGCAACGTAAAGCGTATTCCTATTGATAATTTTACCTTTATAGCTGCAACGACAGACGATAATAAAGTTCTTTCTACGATTAAAGACAGATGTTTGAGGTTAAAGTTTCAGATGGAAGAGTATAAGCCCGACGAACTCAAACGCATTTATAAAAATAAAGTGGCGGCAAAAGGGCTTACCATTACCGATGAAGCAATCGAGGCTTGTATTCCGCGTAGCCGCGGCTCTATTCGCTATGTAAACTCTTTTGTAGACGGACTGGATACGGCGCTTTACGATAATAACGGACAACGAGTTTCAACCAATATCGATTTGGACGTGGTAAAAAAATATTTTGAAGAAAGAGGCATTGACGCAATAGGACTTGAAAAGAAAGATTTGGAAATTCTCCGCGTACTTGAAGAAAACGGAGATAAACCGATGGGAGAAGAAACGATTGCCGCACGCATAGGTATGGATACAAGAAAATACAGCTCGGAATACGAACCATACCTCATCAAAATCGGTTTTATAGAAAAAACGTCCCGAGGAAGATATTTGAAGGAAAAGGCAATTAAATATTTACAAACAGGAGAATTATGCGGAAATGACAATTAAAGAAGTTATGATTTTCTTACAGGAATTAAAGAAAGAACCACAGAGGTGATAATATTGTCATAAATATTGAAGAACTTAAAAATGTTGTTTCGCATAAGTGTTGTACTATCGAATGATATAACTTTTATAGTCGAAAAAATACAAAAAGGGAGGACAAGATAATGAAGCACATAAAAACAAGGACGACGAAAGACGATATTCAAAAGGAAATCGATGAAATCGCTCTCGAAATTAACGCAACGAAAGGGGATAATGAAGGAAAGATACACGCAGAAGCGGAAATGGAATTACAGCGTATACTTTTAACCGGAGAAAAGCATTATGCCGCGGAAAGGTACAAGGAGATGAGGGCGGAAATCGATTCGTTTATGGCGAAGAGCGAGACGAATCGGAACAGGCTTCTTATATACTGTTTAAGGCGAAAAGAGGGTGCCGAAAGTAAAAACATCTGTTTTAACAAAATTCTTGACGAAAATAACGTAAACGTTCTTAGAGATAAAAGGAAAGATTCCGAGGCAGATAAAAAAGTAAGTAATGAAGAGACCGATAAAAACCTATTTGTTGCAAGAAACGAAGGCGACGCGTTTTTCGAAGGAACAATGCGGTGCAGTACCAGGTATTCCGGAAACGACGATTTTATGAAACTATATAATGAAGTTAGAAGCAACTGTAACAGTAATCAGTTTGCTACAAAGGTTTTTGAAATTATGGACAGACATAATATTGAGAAGTCATCCACGGTATATAACAATGTGATGCTCAGAAGACAAGATTTTTCGCGTGTGACATCCTTTAGATGTAAAAACATCACACGTCCGTTGGTTTGGCGTATAATTGTCGGTTTGAAATGCAATCTGGAGGAAGCGGAGGAAGTATTAAACAGCGCGGGATATACAATTCAAGAGAAATTCAGGCTTGACATAATAATGAAATATTGTATCGAGAGAAAGATTTACGACATCAGGGCGATAAATGCTATATTGAACGAGTTTGAAATGGAAGTATTTGTCCTTAACACTGAAGTCAGAGATGACGATAGTTCGCGAGACTAAAAGGGAACGGAAATATGTATAATTTAAGAATCAATCAGGGCAATATTATAAATTCGGACTGTGAATGTATTGTAAACGCGGCGAATAATTCTCTGCTCGGCGGAGAGGGAGTTGACGGCGCGATTCATCGCGCCGCAGGTCCTAATCTTCTTGCGGAGTGCAAGGCGATAGGCGGCTGTAAAACAGGCGAGGCGGTTATTACAAAAGGCTATAATCTGAATGCGAAACGGATTATACATACCGTCGTACCGATATACGACGGAAGAGAAAAAGACAAAGAACTTCTTTCCGCTTGTTACCGTAATTCGTTGGATTTGGCGAAAGCTTATGAGATACGGTCTATATCCTTTCCGGCAATATCAACCAGAGTTTACGGCTATCCGGTGCGAGAAGCTACGTCTATCGCTTTGAATACCGTTATCGAATGGTTGCAAAATAACGCCGATTACGGTATGACGGTGGAGTTTTGTTGCTTTGACGAAAATATGTATTCGGATTATCTCGGAATTTATGACACAATGACGAAAAGTCTCGAACAGCAATACCGTGAGTTCGCAGAGTTTATTCAAAGCAATAATGTGCGAGTAAAAGGAGCAATAGAAATGCGCCTTGCAGACGAACCGTTTGAAAAGATAAAGAGCGGAGAAAAAACCGTGGAAATCCGTTTGTACGACGAAAAACGTAAAAACATAAAAGTCGGAGATACGGTCATATTTTACAGACAAGAAAAAAGCTACGAATGGATAACGGCTACGGTAACGAACCTTTATAGATTCGACAATTTCAAGGAATTATTTTCCTCTAATCTGTTTTCCAAAACAGGATGCGGAGATTTGACTTACGAACAGGCAATACAAAGTATGTATCGATATTACACAAAGGAACAGGAAAAAGAATTCGGAGTATTGGCAATCGAGATAAAATGCAAGTGAACATTATTGAATATAGTCCGATTTATGACGAGGACGTAAAAAATTTATTGGTGGAATTGCAAACGCACCTTGCGAATTTAGATAAGCGAGGAGTGATGACGCTAAAAGATAATTACAGAGAAGGATATTTTGCTTATGTAATGGAAGAAATGAAAGAACATAGCGGCAAAATATTTTTAGCCCGATTGGGAAATAAAATTGTCGGGCTTGTGGTGTGTAAGATTTTTCAGGGCGGCGGCGAATCGGAATATACTACCACTTGTCCGAAAATCGGGTTTATAAGCGAGTTGGTAGTCGCCGAAAGTTTGCGTGGAAACGGAATAGGACGACGGCTTTTGCGACAGGCAAACGATTTTTTTAAGCAAAACGACTGCGAATATACACAGTTGCTGGTTTTTGCGCCCAATGTGAAGGCTTTTGAGTTATATAAAAAATTCGGGTTTGAAGTGAATTGTTTGTATATGTCGCAACGAACCGATAAATTAGACAATTAAATGCAGTTGCGTTTTTTCGCTTTGGACTAATAAACGTGCATACGGATAAACGAATTAAGAAGCCGCGCTTTTGTCGGTTTTATTTCGTTATTTCGGACATAGAAAAAGAAACTTGCTTACATACGTTTTCGAAAAGTTTTTACAAACGGAGTGGACGCATTGCGTTGATTTTTTTCGTAAGTGAACCGTCGCTGTACCGACGTACAGAAATATCACCCCGAAAAGCATATTGCTTTTCGGGGACCCCGATTCAACTTATGGAAAAGTGAAAAAAACTCTGATTTCGTCCGCTTTTTACACTAATAACAAGAAAATACTTTTTCTTTAATTATTTTGGCATATGTTTTTACGGATGTAAAGCAACGCGATATAACCACTCCTCTTTACAAAACGCTCTTGCGCTTCGGCGGATTATATACTATACGGTAAATGGAAGGGAAAGGAGAGGCTAAATGAAAAAAACAAAACCGAAAAGATTTTTATTTTCTATTTTACTTGTGCTTGCCCTGGCGTTTTGCATAGGCGCGCTTGGCGCGTGCGAACTTTTCAAAAAAAGATAAGTTGCCTGAGGGAACCCAAGGTTTGAGTTTTGTATTGAAAGACGACGGCACTTACGCAGTAAGCGGATATGAAGGCGAGGCAACGGAAGCGGTAATTCTTTCTACGTACAAAGGTAAATCGGTGACGAGCATAGGAAATCGTGCCTTTATGGAGTGTAGTGAACTAACGTCGGTCACTATTCCGGACAGCGTGACGAACATCGGAAAAAACGCTTTTTTCAGGTGCGTCAATTTGACGAGCGTGGAGATACCCGACAGCGTGACCGACATAGGCGAGAGTGCGTTTGAAAGTTGTACTCGTTTGGAGAATATAACTGTTCCCGACGGAGTGACGACAATCGGCGCGCGCGCTTTCGAAGGTTGCAGTCTCAAGAGTTTAAGTTTACCGCGCAGCGTTACGGGTATCGAGGTTGAAGCGCTACAAGACTGCGAGAAATTGACGGAGATAAATTACGACGGGACGATAGACGAGTGGTATAGCATTGTCAAAGACGATTCTATGGATTATTTATCGGGATGCAGTATAAAATGTACGGACGGCGTAATCGAGTCGGCAACCGTGGAAGAAGGAACGGACGAGGATACGACTTTACCCGAATAAACGCGCATAAGGCGAAGTTTTCGTTATAAAAAAGACGAATCGGGCGTAAGAAAAAGACGCGGAAAATGCAAAAACGCTTGACAAAAGGTCTCCGCCCGTAATATACTGAAAACAAATCGGACGTTGAAGAGAAAAGTAGTTTGGAAAGAACGTCAAAGAGAGCCGTTGACGCTGGAATAACGGTACGGAAAACCAAACGAATAACACTCGGAGTCGGCGGAAGAAAGCGAAAAGATTTTCGCAAGTAGAACCGCCCGTAGAGGGAAACGATATTCCCGAAAAAGAGAATCGCGTTTTGCGCGGTTGAATTTGGGTGGCACCACGAAAGCAGTCTTTCGTCCCAAAGCGGGACGGGAGACTTTTTTATTTTAGTTCTAACGCGCCTGCGAGAGGATTGAATAAGGAAATAAAGCGGAGGTAAAATGGTTATCGACAGAAAAACAGCCGAGTACGTGGCGGAACTATCAAGGCTTAAAATTTCGGAAGGAGAAATCGACTCGGTTTGTCGCGAACTGAGTTCGATACTCGATTATATGGACGAGATAAATTCCACTATCGACACCGAAGACGTGGATATGTCCGTAAAAGGATTGACCAACGTTATGCGAAAGGACGAAATCGTAAAGTCTTCCGACAGAGCCGAACTGCTTGCGAACGCGCCCGAACACACGGAAGAAACTCCCGTCGTTCCAAAAACCGTCGATTGAGGTGAAAAATGAAAATTAAAGATTTGACCGCCGTAGAAATAGGAAAGAAAATCAGAAACGGAGAACTGTCGGCGACGGAAGTTGCGGACGAAGTATGCGAAAGTTTCTTATCGCAGGATTCCGAAATCAACGCTTATACAGCTTTCGACGCGGAAAAAATACGCGAAGAAGCGAAAAAGACGCAGGAAAATATAGAAAAAGGAAAGACGAATTCCATTCTTGCCGGCGTTCCCATAGGAATAAAGGACAACATCTGCACAAAAGGAGAACTTACCACCTGCGCGTCGAAGATACTTACGGGGTTCAAACCGCCGTTTGACGCAACCGTCGTAAGCAAAGTGAGAAACGCGGATATGGTCGTCGCGGGAAAACTCAATATGGACGAATTCGCAATGGGTTCCACGTCGGAAACTTCGTATTACGGAGCGGTGAAAAACCCGTGGAATAAAGACCGCGTTCCCGGAGGGTCTTCGGGCGGAGCCGCGGCGGCGGTGGCGGCGGGAGAAGCCGTCTGCGCGTTGGGCTCGGATACGGGCGGAAGCATAAGACAGCCCGCGTCATACTGCGGAGTGACGGGATTTAAGCCTACCTACGGCGCGGTGTCCCGTTACGGTCTGATTGCCTACGCGTCTTCCCTCGACCAGATAGGACCGATAGCGCGCGACGCGCTCGATTGCGCCGCGATTATGGACGTGATAGCGGGCGCGGATAAAATGGATTCGACCTCGAACGAAATGGAAAACGCGGGTTCTTTCTATAACTCGATGACGGGAGACGTCAAAGGTAAAACCATAGGCGTGCCCGAAGAATGTTTCGGCGAGGGCGTGGACGGCGAAGTTCGTCAGAGCGTGGAAAACGCGATTAAAGAACTGGAAAAAGCGGGCGCTGTCGCAAAGAAAATTCACCTTCCTTTTATCCGCTATGCCGTGCCTACTTATTATATAATAGCAACCGCCGAAGCGTCGTCCAACCTTTCGCGTTTCGACGGAGTAAAATACGGGTTCAGAGCGGATAACTGTCCGTCGATAGACGACCTTATGATAAACACGAGAAGCGAAGGTTTCGGCGCGGAAGTAAGAAAGAGAATACTCCTCGGGACGTTCGTTCTTTCGTCGGGTTACTACGACGCGTACTATAATAAAGCGTTGAAAATGAAAAGACTCATCGTAGAAGGGTTCGAAACCGCGTTTAACGAATGTGACGCGATTGTATGCCCGACTTCGCCGATGACGGCACCCAAAATAGGAAGTTCGCTTAGCGACAGTATGAAAATGTACCTTTCGGACATATTCACCGTTTCGGTAAATCTCGCAGGGCTTCCCGGGTTGTCCGTTCCTTGCGGATTCGATAAAGACGGTATGCCGATAGGCGCGCAGATTATAGGCGCGGCGGGAAGAGACAAAACGGTGCTCAACATCGGATACGCATATCAGAAAGCAACCGACTATCACCTGAAAAGAGCGGGAGGTTTGAAATGAACAGAGAATGGGAAACAGTCATCGGACTGGAAGTACACGTCGAGCTGTCGACGAAATCCAAAATTTTCTGCGCCTGTATGACCGAATTCGGCGGCGCGCCGAACACCCATTGCTGCCCCGTGTGTATGGGTATGCCGGGGACGCTTCCCGTGTTGAACGGACAAGTGCTTAATTCGGCGATTAAAGCGGGACTTGCGCTGAATTGCGTTATCGAAAAGGAAACGAGGTTCGACCGTAAGAACTATTTTTATCCCGACTTGCCCAAAGCGTACCAAATATCGCAGTTATACAGACCGATTGCGCACGACGGATACGTGGAAATCGACGTAAACGGCGAAAAAAAACGGATAAGAATTCACGAAATGCATATGGAAGAGGACGCGGGGAAACTGATACATTCCGACTACGACAACGAGACGTACCCCGACTATAACAGATGCGGCGTGCCACTACTCGAAATCGTATCCGAACCCGACTTCCGAAGCGCGGCGGAAGTGTCGGCGTACCTCGAAAAAATAAAATCGTTCTTTACCTATCTCGGAATATCCGATTGCAAAATGCAGGAAGGCTCGATGCGCGCGGACGTAAACCTTTCGGTGAGAAAGAGAGGAACGGACAAACTCGGAACGAGAACGGAAATGAAGAATATCAACTCCGTCAAAGCGATAGAAAGAGCGATAGAGAGCGAAGCGGAAAGACAAATCGACCTTTTGACGAGCGGCGAGCGCGTCGTGCAGGAAACGAGGCGTTGGAACGACGACAAACGGTCGAGCTACGCTATGAGAAGTAAGGAAAATGCGCAGGATTACAGATATTTTCCCGAACCCGACATTCCGCCGATACTTATAACCGACGAAGAAATAGAAAACGTGAGGAAAACTCTGCCCGAGTTTATGGACGAAAAGAAAGAAAGGTTCACGAAAGAATACGGACTGTCCGAATACGACGCGGGAAGACTTGTTTCCAACAAAAAACAAGCGGATTTCTTCGAAAAAGTTGTAGAAAGCGGCGCGGAGCCCAAAGCCGTGGCGAACTGGATGCTGGGGAGCATTTCGCGTATTATCAACGAAAACGGAACGGAATTCGAAAAAGTTAATATCTCGCCGAAAGAAACGGCAAAACTGATAATTTTCGTCGAAAGCGGAAAAGTAAACAGAAAAGAGGGGACAAGCGCGATTGCCGAAATGATAAACGGACGAATTGAGGACGTGGAAAACTATCTTAAAGAACGCGGACTGTTCGTTTCCAACGACAACTCGGAACTGTTAAAACTCGTAAACGAAGTTATCGCGGCGAACGGCAAAGCGGCGGAGGAATACCGAAGCGGAAAGGAAAAAGCTATAGGATTTCTCGTCGGACAGGTGATGAGAAACGGAAAAGGAAAGTTCAATCCTTCCGTTGTCAAAGAGATTATGGAAAAAGAATTAAATAAATAATATATAGAGAGAGGTATGGCTATGATTAGAACGCACAACTGCGGCGAATTGAGAGAAGAACACATAGGCAAAGACGTAAAAATAGCGGGGTGGGTCGACACGATAAGAGACCACGGGGGCGTAATTTTTATCGACCTCCGCGACGGGTACGGGTTCACTCAGCTTGTCGTGCACGACGACTCGATGATTGCCGGATTGCAGAAAGAAACGGTTATCGCCGCAAACGGAAAGGTGAGAAGAAGAGACGAAGAAACGGTAAACGCGAAACTTCTGACGGGGAAAGTAGAGGTTGTCGTGGAAGAAATCACGGTTTTGGGACGATGCACGAGCCGCTTGCCGTTCGAAATTGCAAGTTCGGTTTCCACAAGGGAAGACGTGAGACTTAAATACAGGTATCTCGATTTGAGAAATATGGAAATGCATAACAATATAATGTTGCGCGCGCAGATTATATCTTTTTTGAGAAAGAAAATGGAAGATATGGGATTTACAGAAATACAAACCCCCATTCTCACTGCGTCGTCTCCCGAAGGGGCGAGGGATTATCTTGTGCCGAGCAGAAAACATAAAGGTTCGTTCTACGCGTTGCCGCAGGCGCCGCAACAGTTCAAACAACTGCTTATGGTGTCGGGTTTCGATAAGTATTTCCAGATTGCGCCGTGTTTCAGAGACGAGGACGCGAGACAGGACAGGTCGCCCGGCGAATTCTATCAGCTCGACTTCGAAATGGCGTTTGCCGAACAGGAAGACGTCCTTCAAGTCGCGGAAGAAGTGGTTTATAGCGTGTTCAGAAAATTTACCGATAAAGAAATCGCAAAACCGCCGTTCCCGAGAATTTCCTATAAAGAAGCGATGATTAAATATGGAACGGACAAACCCGACCTCAGAAACCCGCTGGAAATCATCGATTTAACCGACTTTTTCGCAAACGTCGATTTTCCGATTTTCAAAGGAAAACCCGTAAGGGGAATTGTCGCGGATTGCGCGGGAAGACCGAAGTCGTTCTTCGAAAAATCTTTGAAGTACGCGACGGAAATAGGAATGAAAGGTTTGGGGTATCTCACCCTTAACGGCGACGATTACAAAGGACCTATCGCAAAATTCCTGTCCGACGAACAGAAAACCGAACTCAAAACTATGGCGGGAATAAAGAACGGCGAGACGATTTTCTTCATATGCGACAGAAAAGAAAACGTCAACAGACTTGCGGGGCAGATAAGAACGTGGCTCGGCGAAAACCTCGACCTTATCGACCGTTCGTCGTACAGATTTTGCTATATCGTCGATTTCCCGATGTACGAATTTAACGAAGAAGAGAAAAAAATCGACTTTACACACAACCCGTTCTCGATGCCGCAGGGCGGACTGGACGCGCTCGACAATAAAGACCCGCTGGATATCCTCGCGTACCAGTACGACATAGTGTGCAACGGCGTGGAACTTTCCTCGGGTGCGGTGAGAAATCACGATACGGAAATTATGAAAAAAGCGTTCGAAATCGCAGGATACGACGAAAAAGTCCTTGCGGAAAAATTCGGCGCGCTTTATACGGCGTTTTCTTTCGGCGCGCCGCCGCACGCAGGTATGGCGCCCGGAGTGGACAGAATGATTATGCTCATTACCGACCACGAGTCTATAAGGGACGTCATCGCGTTTCCGCTCAACGGCAATGCGCAAGACCTTATGATGGGCGCGCCCGGAAAAGTTACCGAACAGCAGCTTAGGGAAGTTCATATAAGAGTCCGCGATTAAAAAATAATAGCGGAAAACGAACTTTTGCAAGGGAAAACAAAGGGCGGCGTTTAAGTTTAGGTAAGGATTAAATCTTACTCGAAACGGTAAAACGTACGCCCTGTTTTTTGAGAACGGAAACCCAAAACTTCAAATTTAAGGATAATTAAACGATATGGAGAATAAAACGAAGAGGGAAAAAGACAAGAAAATTCTCGTCGTACTTACAGGCGGCACTATCTGCTCGGAATATAACGGCAGAGTAAAGAGCCAGGGAAAGAAAGCGGGAACGGTGCTCGAAGAAAATTTTCGTAACTCGACTTCGGAATACGCGGATAAAGTACGTTTTATCACCACGGAAAACTACGGAATTTTCAGCGAGAATATGTCCGTGGAAAAATGGAACTATATTATTAAAAGGCTACGTAGTACCGCGGAAGTAAGGGATACCGCCATAGCGCGTGGGAATTATCCGTCGCTTAACGAAGAAAGGGTTTTTTCCGAAGAAAATATTATGGACGGAATTATCATAGCCCACGGCACGGACACGCTCGCGTATTCGTCCGCGCTGTTTTCTTTGATATTAAGGGATATAGGCGTTCCCGTCTTTCTCGTGTCGAGCAACGACGCGCTTTCGTCGGAAAAAGCCAACGGAACGGCGAATTTTATCGCGGCGACGGAGTGTATTTGCAACGGAATAACGCCGAACGTATACGTTTCTTATCGCAATTCCGACGGCAATATGTACTTGCATTACGCCTCGCGTTTAACCCAGTGCAGAAATTACGAAGAAGATTTTTTCAGCGTGGGAATGACGAAAATCGAAGACGCACAAGGAAAATTTTTCGGAAAAACTCACGTTTGCGACAAGAAAGCGAACGAAGACCGTATAGATTTGTTCGCCGAGTGGGAGTTGGAAAACATTGTTTTGAAAATCGACCCGTATGTTGGACTCAACTACGATTTTTACGATTTTACCAAAGTAAAAGCCGTCCTGCACGGAACCTACCATTCGGGAACGGTGTGCGTTGAAGGGAGCGAAAGGCACAAAAAGAATGAAAATTCGATAGTCAGTCTGTTCGAAAAATGTAAAGCGCCCGTATATATCGCCCCTTGCGATTTAGAGGGAAACGTGTACGATACCATTATTAAGGTCGCGGAAAATGCGGGAGACAACGTTCGATTTATAAACGGGTATACCTCGGAAATGATGTACGTCAAACTTCTGATTGCGTATTCGAAAAACGCGATAAAAGACGTCGACGGATTTCTTGGAAACGAATATAACAAAGAGTTAATAAATCGCGGTTAGCGAAGAATAAACCAAAACGAAACAAACGAAAGGAAACGCATATTCGAGTGGATAAATCTTTTTAACGGTAACGATTGAATAATCAAAGTATATCTGTTATAATTGAAAAAAAGAAAAGGGGCAAGAAATGGAAATCGGAGCGGACGTCGCGCTTATAAAGAGGTTCGAAGGAAAGGAAGAAAACTTCTACCGCAAATTTTTGCAACCGTCTGAGTACGCCGAATTTTCCGCGTTCAAAAGCGAAAAGAGAAGAAGAGAGTACGCCGCGGGACGATGGGCGGGGAAAGAAGCGATTTTCAAAGCGACGCAGGACGAACGGTATCTGGAATACGAAATTCTCGGCGACGAAAAAGGAAAACCTTACGTAGCGGGAAGACCCGAATTGAAAATTTCCATAAGCCACGACGGCGAATACGCCTTTGCCGTGGTAATCAAAAACGATATATAAAAGGCAGGTAAATTTATGCTCAACGAAAACGATGTAAAAACGGCTTTGAAAAATTTTTTGGTTGAAACGCTCGGGGTCGAAGAAGAACTCATAACCGATGACGTATTTTTGTTCGGCGACGGAGATATAGGGCTCGGTTCTATCGACGCGTTGGAAATCATCGCTTTCGCGGACAGCGAATACGGCATTTCTATGACCGGCGTTCCCCGCGAAACGTTCGCCACGGTAAACAGCATTACTGCGTTTATTATGGAAAATTACGAGAAAAATCAGGAATAATTGCGGCAGGGAAAAGTGACGGAAAGGATAAAATGCGTCGTTACCGGTCTCGGTATGGTCTGCGCCTTGGGAAACAACGTTGAGGAATGTTTCCGAAACGCGCTTGATTCCGTCAGCGGAATCAAGCGCGCAAAACGCGTTGTCATCGAAGGTTGTTACAGCGACCTCGCGGCGGAAATCAACGACGACTTAAACGACGAATTCGATAAAAATATCGACAGAACGTCTTGCCTCGCCCTTAAAGCGGGGAAAGAAGCGTTACTCGACGCGGGACTTTCGTGCGAAAAAACCGACCCGCGGTTAAGCGTAGTTATGGGCAGTTGCATCGGCGGCGTTATCAGCGGAGAAAAATTATATTCGGGAACGCTTGACGAGGAAGAATGTAAGAACGCGATTAACGAAATGCCCATAGGCGCGGTGGGAACCCATATGGCAAGGCTTTGCAACGCGGGGGGCGCGGCGGTAACCGTCGCCAACGCCTGCGCCGCGGGAACGATAGCGATTTCCTATGCCTGTGATTTAATTCGCGAAGGAAAAGCCGACGTAGCGATAGTCGGGGGAGCGGATTCGTTCGCTTCCGTACCGTACGCGGGATTTCTCGCGCTGCGCGCGCTCGACCCCAAAGGGTGTTCTCCCTTTAACCGAAGCGAGGGCATAACCCTCGGAGAGGGAGCGGGCGTGCTGGTAATCGAATCGGCTGAGCACGCGGAAAAACGCGGCGCGAAAGTATACTGCGAAGTGTTGGGAAGCGGAATAAGCGGAGACGCGTTCGATATAACCGCGCCGAGACCCGACGGACAAGGACAGATTTACGCAATAAAAACCGCGTTGAAGAACTCGCGTTTAACGCCGATAGATATTTCTTACGTCAACGCCCACGGAACGGGAACGGAAAAGAACGATTCCGCGGAAAAATTATCTCTCAGGACGGTTTTTTCGGAAAACGACGATTTGAAAGTAAGTTCGACGAAAGCGGCGACGGGACATTGTTTAGGCGCGGCAGGCGCGCTCGAAGCGGTGTTTTGCATAAAAATGTTGAATGAAAACGTAATTCTTCCCACACTCGGATTTGAAAAAGAAGAGGACGGAGTTTCTTCGGGAATGGATTTCGTTGCAAACAAACCGCAGAAAAAACGTCTCGAATACGTTATGAACAATTCTTTTGCCTTCGGCGGAAACAACGCGAGTATTATTTTCGGAAGGAAAGGAGATGTTTTACGCGCGGAAAAAAAAGGAAAAGCGGTGATTAGCGGACTGGGAATAGTTCTGCCGTCGGCAAAAGACAAAGAAGAATATATCGAATACTGGAACAGCGGAAAAAGCGAAGAGGAAACAGTTTTAAGAACCGCCCTTAATGCGGAAGATTTCGTAAAAGCGGGAATAAAGCCGTCTTTCTGTCGCAAGCTGGATACGTTGAGCAAATTGCAGACCTTGTCGGGCGCGGGCGCGCTCGCGGACGGAAAACTTGCGATAACGGAAGAAAACGCGTTTGACGTAGGGATAATCGTAGGAACGGGAGACGGCGCGCTCGGAACGGGCGCGGAATTCCAGAAAATCATCAAAGAAAAAGGAAACGCAGGCGGAAGCGCGTTCAAGTTTCCCAACACCGTGTACAACGCCGCAGGCGGGCACTTCTCCATTTTTGCGGGGATAAAAGGTTATAACGCCACGGTGACGGGCGGAGCGCAAGCGGGACTATGCAGCATAGCGTACGCGACGGAGACAGTAAGAAGCGGAAAGGTAAAAGCGGCGGTTTGCAGCGGCGCCGACGAAAACGGCGAAAACATAACCGAACTGTACGAACGTAGAGGATGGTTAACAAAAGAAATAACGCCTCCGTACAATAGCGGCAAAGGGTTCGTCCTGTCCGACGGTTGCGTTTCTTTGCTAATTGAAAGCGAAGAAGAAGCGAAAAAGCGAGGAGCGGAAACCTATTGCACTGTTTTGGGATACGGTTTCGGGAATAATAGTGTAGAAAATGACAGATTGAAAGGCTCGGAAGAAGGGCTTGCGACGGCTATAAACAACGCGCTCGAAGACGCGAAGATTACGCCTTGCGGCGTAGGCGCGATTATCGGATTTGCGTGCGGAGACGAAGAGACGGACGCGACCGAGAGAGCGGCGATAAATAAGATTTTCCGAGCGGACGTTCCGATAATCGCGATAAAAAAGCGGACGGGAGAAGGAAGGGCGGCTACCGCCGCGCTTGCGTGCGCGCACGCCGCGATGTTATTGAACGGGAAGGTAAAAAACGGCGGATGCGTTTACAAAGCGGACGGAACGTCTTACGAAACGGAATTTTCCGTTAAAGGAAAAGCCGTGCTTGTTATTTCGTACGCGTACGGCGGGTCGTATTGCGCAATATTGCTTGGAAAAAACGAGGAGGAAGAATGAAAACGGCTTTGATTACAGGCGCGTCCTGCGGGATAGGCAGAGCGTGCGCGATAAAACTATCCGAGGACGGTTACGCCGTCGTAATTAACTATTCGAAAAACGACGAAAAAGCGGAAGAAACCGCGAAAATTATTACGGATAACGGCGGAAACGCTACTGTATATAAAGCGGACGTAACAGATTTAGCTCAGGTTAAAAAGATGATGAACGACGTTGCGAAAACAAACGGCGGGATTGACGTGCTCGTAAACAACGCAGGCGTCGTGAAAGACGGATATTTACTTACCGTGCCGAGCAAAACCCTTGACGAATGTATCAATCTCAACGTCAAAGGATATTACTATTGCGCGCAACAGGCGGCGTTGAAGATGTTCCGTAAAAAGAGCGGAATAATAATAAATATGTCGTCGGTAAGTTCGATACTTGCGTTAGAAGGGCAGAGCGTGTACGCGGCGACGAAAGGCGCGGTCAACGCCTTGACTTCCACGCTTGCGAAAGAGCTCGCGCCGATGGGAATAAGGGTGAACGCGGTTGCGCCCGGATTTGTGGAAACGGATATGCTTAACGCTATTCCCGAAGAAAAGAAAAAAGAATATCTCAAAGCGATACCGATGAAGAGATTTTGTAAAGCGGAAGAGGTCGCGGACGTCGTTTCCGCGCTTTGTTCGGACGCGTTCGGTTACGTCACGGGACAGATAATAGTGCTTGACGGAGGTCTTTCGTTATGATGACGATACTCGAAGTGAACAAAAGGTTGCAACAACGCCCGCCGTTTCAGTTTGTCGACAGGGTGACGGAGTTTGAGGCGGGAGAATACGCAAAAGGAATTAAAAACGTTTCGGTAAACGAACCCTACTTTACGGGTCACTTTCCCGACGCGCCCGTTATGCCCGGAGTGTTGATTATCGAATGTTGCGCGCAGCTATGTTCGATTTGCATAGATTTCGTGTCGGAAAATACGGTAAACGTTCTGCTTAAAGTGGATAATTTCCGCTTTAATAAGGCGGTTATTCCGGGGGATACGCTGGAAATAACGGTGAAAAAAACGCGCTCGGGAGGTACGCTTGCGGCTTTTGACGCAACGGTATGCGTGGGAGAAACGGTTTTTGCCAAAGGCAGCCTTACGTTCGCCGTCGCGGATAAAAATTACGTCTTCGACAGAGGGTAAGATGGGAAAAATCGCGTTTCTTTTTTCGGGACAAGGCGCGCAGAAAGTCGGTATGGGTAAAGACCTGTACGAACGCGGAAAGGAAGGAAAACGTCTGTTCGATATGGGCGAAAAAATCTTGCAAGGCGTGAAAAAAACGTGCTTCGAAGGGGACGGAAACCAACTTATGAAAACGGAAAACGCTCAGCCTTGTCTCTTCCTTACCGACCTTGCCTGCGCGTACGAACTGTGCACGGAGAAAATTTTTCCGTCCGCGGTCGCCGGATTTTCGTTGGGAGAAATACCCGCGCTTGCGTTTGCAAAGGTTATTTCCGACGAAGACGGGTTTGAACTCGCTGTTATGCGCGGAACGGAAATGGGAGCAATTTCGGAAAACGACAACGGCGGAATGGTCGCGGTCGTAAGGTTAAATAGCGAAACGGTGGAAAAACTCTGCGAAAAAACCGGAGTTTACGCTGTAAATTACAACTGCCCCGGGCAGATTTCCTGCGCGGGAAACGAACCGAATTTAAGCGAATTTTGCAAAGAAGTAAAGAACGCGGGCGGCAGAGCCGTGAGATTAAGGGTGAGCGGCGCGTTCCACACTCCCGCATATGCGGCGGTAAGCGAAAAAATAAGAGATTTTTTGCAACAGAAAGAAATAAACGCCCCGTCGGTCCCGATATACGCAAATCTTACGGGCGAACCGTACGGAAACGGAACGGCGGAAATCATCGAAACGGTTTCAAAACAGGTATGTTCTAAGGTGCTTTTCGAAAAAACGTTAAGAAATATCGCGGCAAGCGGCGCGGACACGTTCGTAGAAGTGGGCGCGGGAACCACGCTTTCGGGATTTGTGGAAAAAACCTTGCCTTTCGCGCGTGTCTTCGGCGTTACGGACGTAAAATCGCTTGAAGAAACCGTGAAAATACTCAGAGGATAGGAAATGGAAAAAACGACGGCGACGAATGGCGCGAAATGCTTTGCGTGCGAAAAATGCGGAGAAAAATTTTCGGAAATTACAGCCGAAAACAATCTGTTCGTATGCCCGAATTGCGGAAAGATAAACGCTTTTCCTGCAAGGAAAAGGATAAATTTTATTGCGGACGAAGGTAGTTTCGTCGAGCTTTACGGAGAAGAGTTTTTTTTCGACCCTCTCGATTTTCCGAATTACAAAGAAAAAATACGCGTTGCGAAATCGAAAAGCAACGAAAACGAAGCGGTGATATGCGGAAAGTGCAAAATAGGAGGGACGGAAACCTGCGTTTTTGCAATGGAATCGCGTTTTATGATGGGGTCGATGGGCTCGGCGGTCGGCGAGAAACTGGCGAAGCTGTTCGAGTATGCGGTCAATAATAATTTGTCGGTAGTTGGGTTTACCGTTTCGGGCGGCGCGAGAATGCAGGAAGGCATTTATTCCCTTATGCAAATGGCGAAAGTTTCCGCGGCAATAGGAAGACACGGAGAAAAAGGGTTGTTTTATCTCTCTTGTCTAACCGACCCGACGTTAGGCGGCGCGACGGCGAGTTTTGCAAGCCTCGGAGACGTGATAATAGCGGAACCCGAAGCTGTTGTTGGATTCGCGGGAAAACGCGTTGTCGAACAGATGACGAACGAAACCGTGGACGACGGGTTTAGAAGAGCGGACCGCGTTAAGGAAGAAGGTTTTCTCGACGCAGTGGTTGAACGCGAAGAACAAAAAGATTTTATAGCCAGAATGTTGAAATTCCACGAAAGAAAGAGGGGAAAATGAACGAAAACGCGTTTGAGAGAATAAAAATCGCAAGGAAAAGCGGAAGACCGACGACGATTGACTACGTCAATTCTATGTTTTCCGATTTCGTCGAATTGCACGGCGACAGGCGCGGAACAGACGATAAAGCGGTAGTAGGGGGCGTCGCGCGATTATACGGCGAGCCGATTACGGTTATCGCTATCGAAAAAGGAAAAACCGCCGAAGAAAGAGTGTCCCGAAATTTCGGAATGAGCGGCGCGGGCGGGTACGGAAAAGCGCTCAGACTTATGAAACAGGCTGAAAAATTCCGTCGCCCGATAATAACTATCGTGGATACCCAGGGCGCGAAATGCGATAGAGAGGCGGAAGAAAACGGAGTAGGACAGGCGATAGCGGAAAATTTAAGGGCAATGAGTTTGTTGAAAACGCCGATAATCGCGCTTTTGATAGGCGAAGCGGGAAGCGGCGGCGCGCTTGGGTTTGCTTTGGCTGACAGAGTTTTTATGACGGAAAACGCATATTATTCGGTGATAACGCCCGAAGGCTGTGCGGGAATTTTGTTAAACGACGCAAAAAAAGCGGATATTGCGGCGGAGTGGTTGAAACCTACCGCGGAAGAAGGGAAAAAAGCAGGCGCAGTGGACGTGATTTTCGATGAACCCAAGGATTTTGCCGACGAACCGAAAAAACAATTTTTTATGAAACAAATCGCAGACGCCCTATATAAAGAAATTATAACTCTTCAAAACGAAAACGAAGAGGAATTACTCGAAAAAAGATACAATAAATACCGCCAAATAGGGAAAAATCACGATTTTTACTAAGGTGATTTGCGAGAGGGGAAACCTTTTTAGGATACTCCGACCAGACGTTATGCGGGCATTTAGCGCAGTCGTTACACTTTGTGCGCATAAATGCTTTGCCCGCATAAGTCGGACTTACAAGGAAGCAAAATGACACATTTTGCTTACAATATAAGTTCGCAAGGGAATTTCCCCTGCTCGACCTCCATAAGGGCAACACTCTCGGTACACGCCCGTTCGTGTCGAATATATAAGTTTTTTCTCCCTCGCTCTCCCTCTTTACAAAAAATATTTTATTAAGCGTAGATTGCGAGAGGGGAAACCTTTTTAGGCAAAAAGTTTCTCCCCTCTCGCGCTCTCCCCTTACAAAAACTTTTAGCTTTTTTAATATAGAGGTTTTTCTCTTAGATTAGGTGAACACTTATATAGAATGAAAATGTGGCAAAATTGCCGTGTCACCCCACCCACCCGCCCGATAGAGTGATTTTTTTAATTATTGTATTTATTTAACCGTAAACTTAAATAAAGGAATAAAAAAGGAATAAATTAAATTCAAAAAGTGGAAAGCACATTTTTCACTTTTTGCCCAAATGGGGTTCGAGCAAGGGGCGAAAACCCCTTGCGAACTTAAATGAAAAGGAAGTCGGTACGACTTCCTTCATTATAAGTCCGACTTACACGGAAATAAATTTTATCCGCCCAAAGGTTTTAACCGACTGCGGTAAAATTCCGTGTAACGATTGGTCGGAGTGTTTCGCTTTTTGTCCAAATGGTGTTCGCGCAAGGGGCGTGAACCCCTTGCGAACTTACATTGTAAGCAAAATGTGTCATTTTGCTTCCTTAGAAGTCCGACTTATGCGGATAAAAAAATCGTCCGCGTGTCGGCTTTACGCCTACCGCGAGCGATTTTCCGCATAACGTGTGGTCGGGGCAATGCCAGTCCGACTTACACGGAAATAAATTTTATCCGCCCAAAGGTTTTAACCGACTGCG
>CAYQKV010000015.1:0-25851 GCA_964418255.1 uncultured Christensenella sp. | reverse complement strand
AACTTCGTTTAATTACACTTTCTAAACCTTTCTGTTCTTCTTTCAAGGTACGTTTTTTTGCCATTAAACATAATAGCTAACATAGAATAACCTAAAAACTTTTTTTTGTCAATGATTTTCGCTCACTTTTTCAAATTTTCGATAAATTTTTCCCGCGCCGCAAAAATTCCGTTCAAAAGCCGCCGTCTCTTCGCTCCGTCGTGGCTCGCTATATGCTTCTTCTTCGCAAAAAAACGCGAAGATTTTGATTAAAGGTTTGAAAAAATCCTTATTTCTTCTTTTTTAACGCTTCTTTGTTTTTAAGAATGATTTTCCCTCTTCCCGCGTCCAGCACGCCTTCTTCGCTTAGGGCAGAAAGTTTTCTCGTCACAACTTCCCGACTCGACCCGATGAATGAAGCGAGCTGTTCGTGCGTAAAGTTAAGCGTGTGACTTCTTGCCCGCGCGCTCGCGGCAAGCAGAACGGAAGCAAGCCGACTTTCCACGCTGTCGAACATAATGGAATCGAACTGCAAAACCGCGTTGTCTTCCTGCCTGCGCGAAACCGAAAGGAAATACGCGCCGCCCGCGCCCGAACACGCCTGAACGAAACATTCCTCGTTAAAAACAATGACTTCGCTCGCCGCTGCAAATTCATATTTCAATAAATCTGACGTAACGCAACCGTTGTCTTTCGCCGCGCGGTAGAGGAAAAACTCTCCGCCGTTTTCCCCTTCGCGAAACACGTTGACGCTCCCTCGCCGTATGTAAAAATAGCGGACGCCGTTTTCGTAAGGCAACCGTTCGCCTTTCGAGAAATAGTTTTTCTCAGCGTTCTTTTGTAGGAATTCACGCGTTTTCTTGCTCGCTTTTTCGTAAAAAGGGAACGCCGCGGTCAGTTCTTCTTCCGTCAGCATAACTTCTCCAACCCATCGCAGAATTCTTCGAGAAAATCTCCTTCGTAAAGTTCGATAAGACCTCTGTCGGTCTGGCTCGCCAAATCGGACGAAATGGGAATTTCCGCCGTAAGAATCCCGCTCTCTTTCCTGTTTTTAAGAAATTTTTCCGTCGCGCCTTGCCCGAACGGATAAAATTTTTCTTTACAGTCGGGGCAAATATAATAGGACTGATTTTCCACTGCGCCGACTACGGGAACGCCGAGTTCTTCCGCCGCTTTCGCCGCTTTTTCCGCGATGAGAAGGGCGAGTTCCTGCGGCGTGAAAACGCAAATCGCGCCCGAAAGAGGAAGAGAAGAGAGAACGGTCAGCGGCACGTCGCCCGTGCCCGGCGGCATATCGATAAAAAGATAATCAAGCTCCGTCCAGACGACCCTGGTAAAAAAACTTTTGACGTATTCGGCAAGAACGGGTCCGCGCCATACGACGGGCTCGGTAGGCGATTCAAGCAGGAGATTCATACTCATAATCTGTAAACCAAATTTGGATAATACGGGATAAATCCCGTCGGAAGACCCCGTTGCGGATTCTTTCAATCCGAACGCTTGCGGAACGGAAGGACCCGTCAAATCCGCGTCGAGAATTCCAACCCGATAACCGCGCCGACTCATTGCGACGGCGAGAAGGGAACAAACCGTGCTTTTCCCGACCCCGCCTTTGCCGCCGATAACCGCAAAAACCTTTTTCACCGAAGAAAAAGGATGAAGAACGGCTTTATCGACCGAACCGTTTAAGTTGTTTTCCGCCATAAAATCAATCTCCCTGACTTTAATATAATGATAGCACAAAAAAGATAAAGTTACTATAAAACACTTGCCAAAAATCAAAAAACGATATAAAATACTGTTACCGCTTAATCGGGGTGTGGCACAGTTTGGTAGTGCGCTTGGTTCGGGACCAAGAGGCCGCTGGTTCAAGTCCAGTCACTCCGACCAAATAAAAAAGGGAAAGCAATGACGCTTTCCCTTTTTTATTTCCCGATATTCTTGATTCCCGGCGGCTTTGGTCAGGACCAAGCGCACTCTTATCTCAACGGGGTCCCCCAAAAACGAAGTTTTTTAGGGGAAAAGGCGAAACCGAGCAAAAAACGCAAGTTTGCGAAGTTGTGACGAGCAAAATTGCGAATAAGCGAGAGTTCCGCCGCGGTTCGGGACCAAGAGCGCCGCGCATTTCAAGTCCAGTCACTCCGACCAAATAAAAAAGGGAAAGCAATGACGCTTTCCCTTTTTTATTTCCCGATATTCTTGATTCCCGGCGGCTTTGGTCAGGACCAAGCGCACTCTTATCTCAACGGGGTCCCCGAAAAACGCAAGTTTTTTGGGGAAAAGGCGAAACCGAGCATAACCGCTTACTTTTGAGCAGAGCGAAAAAGTAAGTAAAAAGCGAAAGTTTCGCCGCGGTTCGGGACCAGAGTGCCGCGCATTTCAAGTCCAGTCACTCCGACCAAATAAAAAAGGGAAAGCAATGACGCTTTCCCTTTTTTATTTCCCGATATTCTTGATTCCCGGCGGCTTTGGTCAGGACCAAGCGCACTCTTATCTCAACGGGGTCCCCGAAAAACGCAAGTTTTTTGGGGAAAAGGCGAAACCGAGCATAACCGCTTACTTTTGAGCAGAGCGAAAAAGTAAGTAAAAAGCGAAAGTTTCGCCGCGGTTCGGGACCAGAGCACCGCATTACTCTCCTTACTTTTTAACCCGCCGACTTCTTTTATTCAAGAACCGAACCCTCTCGGCAAATAGTCTCGATTTATGCTTACAAAAATCGATTTTACAAAAATGTTTAATCTTCCAAACCCATTAAATAATCGATGGTAACGCCGAAATATACGGCAAGTATAACAAGTTGCGAGCCTTTTACGTCCGCCTGACAATTCTCCCAACGGCAAAGAGACGACGAACTGATTTTAACCTCTTTCGCAAGCCCCTGAATGGATAATCCCTTTTCTTGTCTCAATTCTTTTAATCTTTCCGAAAATTTTTCCATATTGTCCTTTTGTTAATTTATATTGTATCCCGTATTGGGGATAAACGCTTGACAATCCCTAATTAGGGATGTTATAATTGTCCCCAATTAGGGACAGAGTATGAAAAATGAATTTAAGAAAGAGATAATTGAAAGTTATTTAATAAAAGCCGACATTTCAAAAACAAAGTTCTGCAAATTGTGTGGCATAAGTTTACGCACATTAAAAAACATAATGAATAATGAAAAAAATTATAGAATAGACGCTCTTGTTAAAATCGCAAAGGTAGTAAAAGTTCAAATCTATCAAATGTTTTATAAAGATTGAAACATTGCGAACAAAACCTTAATCAATCTATATTGTCTTTGAAAAACTTTCAATAATAAACTTTTTAGAAAAAGCGTATAGTTTGAAATTACCCTTAATCGGCGGCGTTTGTTATTTTTTCTTTCCCGTGATATACTGTCTTTATAGTAAACCGCAAGGCTTTTTGCGCATACTATGGATATAACACGGAGGCGAAATTTATGGAGATTACGTTTATCGGCGCGGCGAGGGAAGTCACCGGGTCGTGCACTCTTTTGCGCGTCGGAAACAGGAATATTCTCGTCGATTGCGGACTTCGGCAGGGCGCGGAAGTTTTCGCCGAAACGCCTCTTCCCGTCGCGCCGTCCGACATTGACTGCATTCTTCTCACTCACGCGCATATCGACCATTCGGGAAAAATTCCGAAACTCTTTTCCGACGGTTTCCGCGGCAGAATTTTTGCTACCGACGCCACGGTAAAACTCTGCCAGATTATGCTCCGCGACTCGGCGCATATTCAAGAAACCGAAGCGGAATGGCATAACCGAAAGGCAAAACGTTCGGGCACTAACGCTTTTCCTCCGCTTTACACAATGGACGACGCGGTTCGTTCATTATCGCTGTTCACTCCTTGTCAATACGAAAAAAACTACTCGCTTTTCGACGGCGTTACGGTAAAATTTTCCGACGCGGGGCATCTCCTCGGGTCGGCGAGCATACTCGTCACGGCGACGGAAGACCAAACGACGAAAAAAATTCTGTTCTCGGGCGACGTAGGCAACGTTTCCCGCCCGCTCATACGCGACCCGTCTTTCCCGACGGAAGGGGATTACGTCGTGATAGAATCGACGTACGGAGACCGCCTGCACCCGCCGCGCAAGTCCTACGAAGCGCAATTATGCGAGGTTCTTCAAAGCACTTTCGACCGTGGCGGCAACGTGATTATTCCCTCTTTCGCCGTCGGCAGAACGCAGGAAATGCTCTATCTTCTCCGCGAAATCAAGAGGAAAAATTTAGTTAAAAATCACGATTTCCCCGTCTGGGTAGACAGCCCGCTCGCCGCGGAAGCGACGGGAATTTATTCTGGCGGTATGCGCGAATTCTACGACGAAGAAACCCTTGCCGACCTCGACAAAGGGATAGACCCTCTGCGTTTCCCGGGCTTATGCCTTTCGAAAACCACGGAAGAATCGCGGTTCCTCAACATAGACAAAACGCCGAAAGTCATCATCTCCGCAAGCGGTATGTGCGACGCGGGCAGAATACGGCACCACCTCAAACACAACCTCTGGCGCGCGGAATGTACCGTTCTTTTCGTCGGTTATCAAGCCGAGGGCACGCTCGGAAGAACGCTGACCGACGGCGCGAAGTCCGTCACCCTGTTCAACGAAACGGTAAAAGTAAACGCGCATATCGAAGTTATGGACGGTATAAGCGGACACGCCGACAGCAAAATTCTCCTCGACTGGCTGTCTTCAATAAAAATCCCGCCCGAAAAGGTTTTCGTAAACCACGGACAGGAATCTTCCGCAACAAACTTCGCCGAAACAATCAAGGAAAAACTGCGCTTTCCCGCAGTCGCGCCCTATCCGAATTCTACCTACGACCTCGTTACGGGCGAATGTCTCGACTTCGGCGTAACCGAAAAAGCAAACCCCGCCGATTCAGCGGAAAATCACAGCGGTTTCTCTTCCGCGTTTCAGCGCCTGAAACAGGCGGCAGAACGGCTTTTGGGTATCGCTTTAAGCAAGAAAGGACACTCTAACCGCGATTTAGACCGTTTCGCAAAACAAATTGACGACCTTTCTTCGCGATGGAAAAACCGTTAGAATTTTTCGAAGAAACGAGAGTTATCGGGCTTTTACGGCTTTTTACAAGCGGTAAATAAAAATTTTACTGTCGGAGTGGAGAGATTGCGTTGATTTTTTTCGTAAGCGAACCGTCGCTGTACTATCGTACAGTAGGTGAAACTTACGGAAAAGCCCATAAAAACTTTGATTTTATCCGCTTTTCACAATAATAACAAGAAAATTCTTTTTTTGATTATTTTCATATATGTTTTTACGGGCGAAAATAAGTGCGATATATCCACTCCTTTTTACTTTACATTATTTTTCTTCGGGCATATAATTTGTAGCGGTGAAAAAATGAACAAAGATTTAACCGTGGGCAACCCGAGAAAAGTACTCGTTCTTTTTTGTCTGCCGCTTCTCGGCAGTATGGTTTTTCAACAGCTTTACAACCTTGCGGACAGTTTCGTCGCGGGAAAATTCATAGGGGAAAGCGCGCTTGCCGCCGTAGGCAACGGCTATGAAATCACCCTTATTTTTCTCGCGTTCGCTATGGGGTGCAACATAGGTTGTTCTGTCGTCATCGGACAGTTTTTCGGCGCGGGCAAAATCGACGACCTGAAAACCGCCGTGTACACGACGTTTATTTCCGTTTTCGTGCTTTGCGCCGTCCTTATGACGGTCGGGTTGGTTTTCTGCAACGGAATTTTGCGCCTTATCAACACGCCCGAAAGCCTGATTTCTCCCTCCGCTCTCTACTTGCGGATATATATTTACAGTCTGCCGTTCGTATTTTTGTACAACGTCTCCACGGGTATTTTTTCCGCGCTCGGAGATTCTCTCACGCCGTTTTGTTTTCTCGCCGCCTCGTCCCTTTCCAACATCGGCGCGGACATTCTCTTCGTCGCGGTTTTCAAAATGGGTATAGCGGGCGTCGCCTGGGCGACGTTTATGTGCCAGGGCGTAAGTTGCGCTCTCAGCGTTTTGTTCGTTATTTTAAGACTGAGAAAAATGAAAACCGAACGCAAAGTTCGTTTCTTTTCCGCGAAAATCCTTGCAAAAATCTCCATAATCGCCATTCCGAGCATTCTGCAACAGAGTTTTATTTCGATAGGAAATATTATAATTCAGAGCGTTATCAACACTTTCGGCGAAAGCGTAATCGCGGGATATTCGGGAGCGATAAAACTCAACAGTTTTGCCGTATCTTCCCTTGTGACGATGAGCTCGGGAATGTCGTCGTTCGCTTCGCAAAACCTCGGCGCGAAAAAGATAAAGCGCATCTCGACCGGCTTCGGCGGAGGAATAATCGCCGCCCTCGTCATCGCCGCTCCGCTGTCCCTTATCTACGCTTTGCTCGGAAAATATCTTCTCCTCGGTTTCCTCGACAATCCGTCGGGCGAGGCTCTCGCCGTCGGCGCGCGGTTTCTTCTCATCGTCGCTCCGTTTTATCCCGTCGTCGCGGTTAAACTCATTGCCGACGGCGCGTTGCGGGGTACGGGAAATATGCTGCCGTTTGCAATCGCTACGTTCTGCGACCTGCTGTTAAGGGTAGCTTTGTCGATAATTCTCTCCCGCCCGCTCGGGACGGACGGCATATGGATTTCCTGGCCTATCGGTTGGGTTGTTGCGACGATAAAAAGCGTCGTGTTCTACGCGCTTGTAATTAAAAAACTCAAAAAAACAGTTAAACCCGAGCCGGAAAACGGTTCGGCTCAAACGGTTTCTATTTCACCGAGCGAACGGTGAGTTCGCCGTTTTCCACGGTAAATTTAATCTCTTTCCCGCCAAATTCGAAACCATACTCCCGCCCGTCTTCCTGGTATGCGGGTCTCGGGTCGAGAGAAAGCGCGGCGATAAGCCCGTCGATTTTTTCTTTCGGCAATTTTTCTTTCAGTTCTTCGGGAAAATCGACTTTCAGTTTATAAGAAAATTTCTCCGCGGCAAACCCGCCTTTCGCCTCGGGGTGGCTGTCCGTAAACGGAAGATAGGGTTTTACGTCGTAAATCGGCGTGCCGTCGGCAAGGTCGGCGCCTTCTACTTTCAACCGAACGCCATTTTCCGTCTTTTCGATTGCGAGAAGTCTGACCGACGAAAGCCCGAGCCCGTTGGGGCGATAGGGAGAACGCGTGGCGAAAACTCCCATTCTTTCGTTGCCGCCCAGCCTCGGCGGTCTGACGGTGAGGTTTTCCCGTTTGTCCGAACGGTCGAACCCCCATATAAGCCAGACGTAGTCGAACCCTTCGAGTCCGCGGAACGCGTCGGGCGAAGAATATTTTTCCGTGAAAATCACCGTAGAAACAAGGTTCGTCATTCCGCTTTGCCGCGGTATGCCGAATTTTTCGGGAAAATCGTTGTTTATATAAGCTATCGGAGTAATCGTCATTCGAAAAGTTTCCAGTATTCGAGCATATTGTCCCGATACTCGCCGTAATATTCGTACCAGACCTCGGGCAGGAAGGGTACGGGTTTATGTTCGGGCAACGTCCGCGCGAGCCTGTCGATGTTGTCGCGTACGAAATCTTTTATCACAATTCTCTGTTCGTGCGCGGGAAGCGCGGGGTCGAAAGCAATCGGCGCGCCAATGCATATCGCGCGGTTCGCTTTTTCCGCATAAACGGGATAAAATTTCAACCTCTTTTTCGTCAACGCATAGTAAGTTCTTCCGAGGTCGGCAAACCCCGCGTACAAATCGTTTACGAATTCGGAGTGTTTTTCCGGACACTCGGGGAAAATAACCAGACTCTGCCCGCCCTGCAACGCGTCGACGCTTTCCTTAAACGTAGTCAACATATTCTTGTCGTGATAAACGGGTATCGGGTCTGCAAGATAGAGAAGAGGGCGTAATAAAAACGCGACTAAACGGGAAAGTAACCGCCAGGGTTTTTTATGCTTTTTCGAGCGGCAGAAGAAAAAATCGTGAAAAACGAAATTCGCGTTTTTTTCCTTATTGAGAACATAATTTATAAGCCACGTTTTATGCGGTTTTTCAAAATAAAGCGTCATAAGCGCGGGTCCTATCGCGCCCGAATGATTGCACAAAAATACCGCGGGTTCGTCTTCCGCCGGAGTTTCGTTTTTTACTTTTGCACGCGGAAAAACAAGACGGGCGACCGCCAATGCCGCTTTCTGATAAAATGTTTTTTTCATAAAAATACCGTTATCCTTTTACGTTCCTGCTGTCCGAGAGAAAGAATACGGCTATTGTGTTCGCGCCCGTATGACAGCCGATAACGGGGTTGAGGTCGAGAATTCTTATTTCCGCGCCGAGAGAAGAAATTCTGTCGACAACGCTCTGCACGTCTTTAAGACAGTCGCTGTGCGTAATGTATATAAGTTTCTTTTCTCCCGAAAATTTGGCTTTGATTTTGTCCGCGAGTCCGTTTATCGCCGCTTTTCGGCTGATAACTCTCGCATACGGCGTGAGCTTTCCCTCCTCGCTCGTATAAAGAAGAGGCTTAATCTGCAAAAGATTGCCGATAAACGCTTCGGCGTTGCTCACCCTTCCCGTAGCTGCAAGACACCGCAAGTCGTCTATGGTAAAGATATGGTTTACTTTTTGTATCGTATTTTCCGCGTAGGCGCGACATTCGTCGAAAGAGTGCCCGCTTAGGCGATATTCGGATACCAAATCGACTAATAAACCCTGTCCCGCGGATTCGCTTTTGGTGTCGATTACTGTAATTTTTCTGTCGGTATATTTTTCCGTAAGTCTTTTGGAAACCGCGCAGGCGTTGGCATAAGTTCCGCTTAAAACGGAAGCGAAAGCGAGGTGAAGCACGTCTTTTCCCTCTTCGAGTATCGGCGTCCAGAGCGATTCGAAGTCGTACGCGTTCGGTTGGCTCGTCGTGCCTTTTATTCCGCTTCTCAGTTTATCGTAGAAGTCTTTGGCATTGAAATTTTCGCTCGGGTATTCCACTCCGTCGAGAAAATAGTGAAGGGAAGTTTTCCTCACTTCGCGCGAAGCGAGAAACTCGTCCGACAAATCGCACGTATTTTCCGTAGTAATTATAAAGTCAGCCATAATAATAAAATCTCCCGAAAATTATTCCTCTTTTCCCCCCTGCGGAAAAACCCGCCGTCCGCGCAAAAAACGCGCCGTTATTTAAGGTTAACAATAAAGGGGAGTATACTTAAAAGGCGCGCAAGTCTCGCCGTAAAAGTTTACGCTCTTTACGACAAAACCGTCGTTAAAAGCGTGAGAAGTTTTATTTTGGGAATCGTCTTCATCGACGTGTTTTTTGCCGAAATAAAGTCCCACGATAAGCGCAATCATCCGAATAAAGACAAGTATCGCCGCGTCTACGTTTTGCAGAAATTCGATGAATTCCTTTATGTTTTTACAGCGTCGCAGTTCTTTAAGAACGCGTTTCGCGCCCGACCGTATTTCTTTCATAGATAACATTATACATTATTTTATTTATACCGTCAACAAATATTCCCGCCACCCGCCCTCCGGCTCGCATTCAATGTCTCGTTAAGAAACCGACTACCGCAATCCCGCGGTTACTTTATCTGTAAAAAAAACATAAAAATTTTTCGGCGCGAAAAAAAAATTTGTTGACAAAGAAAAACCGCTTTTATATAATTGAGGTATGACCAACGCAAGAAAGTTTTATTTTAACGGATACTTTTACGGCTACTACTTTATTAGCAGTCAATTTTAGTGCGGTTAAAAACTTGGCGTAAAGCAAAATATAAACGAAACGCAAGAGTAAGCGACCGCACAAAACGCGGTCGCTTTTTTACGTTAAAAATACAATAAAAAAGGAAGTGGCATTATGATTGTTACGATAAAAAACGGTTACGACAAAAAACAGCTCGACAACCTTCTCGAATGGGTTAAATCCCTCGGATTGAGTTCTCACGTCAGCCGCGGAGACAACGCCGTCGTCGTCGGTCTCGTCGGAGACACGTCAAAAGTCGACATCGACCTTCTTCGGTCTCTCGATATGGTAGAATCCGTCACCCGTATTCAGGAACCTTATAAAAACGCGAACCGCAAGTTCCACCCCGACGACACGATAGTGGACGTGGGCGGGCACAAGTTCGGCGGCGACAACTTCACCGTTATCGCCGGTCCCTGCTCTGTTGAAAGTTACGAACAGGTTCTCTCCATTGCAAAAGCCGTCAAAAAAGCGGGCGCGGCGTGCCTTCGCGGAGGCGCGTTCAAACCGAGAACTTCACCTTACGCGTTTCAGGGTCTCGGCGTCAAGGGGTTGGAAATTCTTCTCGCCGTCGGCAAAGAAACGGGTATGCCCGTAGTTACCGAACTTATGAGCGAAACCCACCTTCCCGATTTCAAGGACGTGGACGTAATCCAAATCGGCGCGCGCAATATGCAGAACTTCGACCTTCTCAAAGCGGTCGGCAGAACGGACAAACCCATACTTCTCAAACGCGGACTCGCCGCGACGATGGAAGAATGGCTTATGGCGGCGGAATACATTATGAGCGAAGGCAACGAACGAATTATCCTCTGCGAACGCGGTATCCGCACTTACGAAACCTACACCCGCAACACGCTTGACCTTTCGGCGATACCTCTTCTCAAAGAGAAAACCCATCTTCCCGTCATCGTCGACCCGAGCCACGCTTCGGGGCTTTCCCGCCTCGTTCGTCCTATGTCTCTCGCCTCGGTGGGCGCGGGCGCGGACGGACTTATAATAGAAGTTCACAACGACCCGCCGCACGCCCTGTGCGACGGCGCGCAGTCTCTCCGTCCCGACCAGTTCGAAGAAGTTATGAACGCGGTGGAATTTATGCTCCCCGTCGTAGGAAAAAAACTCGATTAAATAAGGAGGGCATATGAAAATCGCTCTTTACGGTCTCGGTCTAATCGGCGGTTCGCTCGGGCGCGCCGCGCTTACGAAAACCGATTTCACCGTTTACGGCTATGACGTCGACGCGTCCGCCGTTCTCAAAGCGAAAATGCTCGGCGCGATTAGCGACGTTCTCGACGACGAAAAACTCGCCGAATGCGACCTCGTCGTCCTTGCTATTAACCCGCGCACGGCGGTTAAACTCCTGCCCGAAATCTGTCCGAAACTCAAAAAAGGCGCGACGGTGACCGACTGTTGCGGCAATAAGCGCGCGGTCGTCGCGAAAATGGAAGAACTCCGTTCTTCTTTTCCCGATATAGGTTTTATCGGCGCGCACCCGATGGCGGGCAGGGAATTCAGCGGAATAGAACACTCCACCGTCAGACTTTTCGAACATTCTTTCGTCATTCTCACCCCCGTTCACTCGGGCATAAGAGATTTCGAAAAGGTAAAAGGCTTTTTCAAGGCGGTCGGTTGCGAAGGGTCGGTTCTCGCTTCGGCGGAAGAACACGACGAAATGATTTCTTACACCTCTCAGCTCGCCCACGTCGTATCCTCGTCCTTTGTCAAAAACCCGCTGTCTTCCCGTCACGCGGGGTTCAGCGCGGGAAGTTTCCGCGACCTTACGCGCGTAGCGCGCCTTAACCCGGATATGTGGACGGAACTTTTTCTCGACAACTCGGACAACCTGTCCGCGCGTATCGGCGAACTTATCAACAACCTCGCCGAATACAAAAAGGCAATCGAAACAAAAGACGCGGAGAAACTCCGCGAGCTTTTACAAGAAGGCGTGGAAGCGAAAGCAAAAGCGGAAAACGCGATACGGGAAAAGCGCAAGGAGGACAAATGAGCGTAATAGACGTAAAGGTGGAAAACGGCTATAAAATCGAAATTTCCCGCGGAATTTTGCAAAAAATCGGAGAAAAATGCCGTCCGCTTCTTCCCAAAACGGAAAAAATACTTATAGTAAGCGACTCTGTCGTCGCGCCTCTTTATCTGGCGACGGCGCGGAAATCTTTATTAAACGCGGGTTTCGACGTAAAAACTCTGACTTTCGAAGCGGGAGAAAAGAGTAAAACCCTCGATACTTTCGGAAAAATACTCAACGTCGCGGCAAGCCTCGGTTTTTGCCGCGACGACGCGTTCGTCGCCCTCGGCGGCGGCGTCGTCGGGGACATTACGGGCTTTGCCGCGGCGTGTTATATGCGCGGAATCCGCTACGTTCAGGTTCCCACGAGCCTTCTCGCCGCGATAGACTCTTCCATCGGCGGAAAAACGGGCGCGGACATAGACGCGGGTAAAAACCTGATAGGCGCGTTCTGCCAACCTGCGGGCGTTTTCTTCGACCCCGACGTTTTATCCACTCTCCCCGAAAAAGAATGGAAAAACGGACTGGGAGAGGGAGTTAAATACGCCGTTCTTTGCGGCGAAAAAATAGCTGAAATTCTAAAAGACGGGCTTAATTCCGACAACCTCGAAAAATTCTGCTCTCTATGCGCGTCGTACAAAGCGAAAATCGTCGAACTCGACGAAAAAGAAAGCGGACCGAGACAACTACTCAATCTCGGACACACCGTAGGTCACGCCGAAGAAAAACTTTCTTCCTATTCCGTTCCTCACGGCGAAGCCGTCGCCGCGGGAATTAAAGTTATGGCAAAAGCAAGCCGTAAATGCGGAGAATTATCCGAAAACGACTGCGAAGAAATTCTTTCTATGCTTTCTTCCTGCGGACTAAGTAGAGACCCTCTTTATCCGGCTTGCGACCTCGCAAAAGCCGCCTCGTCCGACAAGAAAAAACACAACGGCGGGATAAACGTCGTCACGATTAAGGCAATCGGCGACTGCCGCATAACGAAAATGACCCTCGAAGAATTCGGAGAATACATAAAATGAACGTCGTAATAACCCCCTCGCTACCGACGGGCGAAATCGAATTACCCGCGTCGAAATCCGTCGCTCACCGCGCGCTTATAGCCGCGGCTTTCGCCGATAAACCCTGCCTGCTTAAAGGTAGATTCGTCGGCGACGACGTTTCCGCAACCTGCGAGTGTTTACGCCGCCTCGGGAAAAGCGTTATAGAAACGGACGAAGGCATTTTGGTTTCGCCCGCCTCTTTTTTGCCTCTTTCCGCCGAACTTTACGTAGGCGCGAGCGGTTCGACTTTGCGGTTTATGCTTCCCGTAGTCGCCGCTTTGGGAGTAGAAACGCTATTTTCGGGTACAGAACGGCTCGCTTCCCGTCCGATAGGCGACCTTGTTTCCGAGCTTACCCGCCACGGCGCGAAATTTTCTTCGTCCCGCCTTCCTCTATCCCTCGGGGGGAAAATAAGCGGAGGAGAATATCGGATTAACGCGAGCGTAAGTTCGCAATTTATTACGGGATTGATGCTCGCTCTGCCGCTTGTAGGCGGCGGGAAAATAATTCCCGAAGGAAATATCGTAAGCAAAAACTATCTCGATATAACCGCTTCGGTAATGCGGTCTTTCGGAATAGACGTAAAACTCGGGGAAAACGAAATAACCGTTTGCGGAGAATACCGCTCGCCCGAAAAATTTTCCGTGGAAAGCGATTGGAGTTCGGCGGCGTTTTTCGCCGTCTGCGGCGCGATGGGAAAATTCACGCTCAAAGGGCTGAACTTAAACTCTACGCAAGGGGACAAGGCGATACTCGACTGTCTTAAAAAAGCGGGCGCAAACGTAATCGAAAACGAAAACGCCGTGACCGTAGAAAAAGGCGCTCCTAAGCCGTTTACTTTCGACGTACAGAACTGCCCCGACGCCGCGCCCGCGCTGGGCGTGCTCGCCGCCTGTATCGACGGGAAAAGCGTGCTTACGGGAACGGAACGGCTTAAAATAAAAGAAAGCGACCGCGCCGCGGAAATCGTGTCAATGCTAGGGGCGTTCGGCGCGAAAGCGACCGATTACGGAAACAGAATAGAAATCATCGGTCTCGGCAAGCCGAAAGGCTGTACTCTTAACCTTCCCGACGACCACAGAATAGCTATGGCGGCGGCGGTAGCCGCTTCGGTCGCCGAAGGAAATACCACGCTTATCGGCGCGGAGTGCGTCTCAAAATCTTACCCGACGTTCTTCGCCGATTTCGAAAAAACAGGAGGAATAGTAGATGTACAATCCGTTCTCTAAAATATCCGTAGAAATTTTCGGGGCTTCGCACGCTCCGCAAATCGGCGTCCGGATTAAAGGACTACCCCGTGGCGCGGCTGTCGACGCCGCCCGCGTTCAGGAATTTCTCGACGAACGAAAAAGCGGTCTCAACGCGTGGAGTACCCCGAGAAAAGAACCCGACAAAGCGATTTTCACCGAGGGTATTGCCGACGGAAAAATAAGCGGCGACGTAGTGGAAGCGGTTATACAAAACACCTGCCAGCGTTCGTCCGACTACGACAAATACAAGTTTACGCCCCGACCGTCCCACGCAGACTACGTCGCGACGGTTAAAGACGGAGACAAAGTCGACCTTGCCGGAGGCGGACGGTTTTCGGGAAGAATGACCGCGCCGATGTGCATTGCCGGCGGTATCGCGTTGCAAATTTTGGAAAGCAAAGGAGTTAAAATCGAGGCGTACGTTTCGGAAATCGGAAAAGTAAAAGGCAAGAGTTATTCCGACGCTCCGATTTTTCCCGAAGAAATAGAAAACGCGAAGAAAAACGGACTTTTCGCATTGAGCAAAACCGAAGAAATGACGGAAGAAGTAATTCGGGCACGAAGCGACGGCGACAGCGTGGGCGGCGCGATAGAATGTATCGTTTACGGCGTTCCGATAGGTCTTGGCGACGCGCTTTACGGCGGCACGGAAGGTCGGATAAGCGTTTCCCTTTTCGCAGTTCCCGCAATAAAAAGCGTAGAGTTCGGCTTAGGTAAAGATTTTTCGGAAAAACGCGGAAGCGAAGCGAACGACCCGTTTGTCTTTCAAAACGGCAAAGTGGTAACCGAAACCAACAATAACGGAGGCATAAACGGCGGAATAACCAACGGTATGCCGATTACCCTGCGCGTAACCGTCAAACCCACGCCGTCGATAAGTTTGCCGCAGAAAACGGTGAATTTACAGAGCGGAGAAGATACGGTAATAGAAATCAAAGGCAGACACGACGCGTGCATAGTTCCGAGGGCGGTCGCCGCAGTCCGAGCCGCGGTGGCTCTTGCCGTTCTCGACGAATTTTTAGAAGAAAACAAACTGTAAAAAATAAAACTAAACGGAGATATAAAAAATGACTTTGGGCGAAATCAGAACGAAAATCGACGCGTGCGACGACAAAATCGCCGCAGCATACCTTGAACGAATGAAACTTTCCGAAGCGGTCGCCGAAGCGAAAAAAGCGAACGGCCTCCCCGTGGAAAACACCGAACGGGAAAAAAGTATTCTCAACCGCGTTACGCGCGAGCTTCCCGACGACATAAAACTGTACGCAAAGCAAGTTTTCGAAACGCTTTTCTCAACGTCGAAAGCGTATCAGTCGCACTTTTGTTCGGCGGAATCCCCGACGAAAACGAAAATTCTGCAAGCTCTCGAATCGGACGCGAAATATCCCGTTTCCGCAACGGTCGCGTGCCAGGGAATAGCGGGCGCGTATTCGCAAAAAGCGACGGAAAAACTCTTCTCGCTGTCCGACATAATGTATTTCCGCGACTGGAACGCGGTTTTCGGCGCGGTAGAAAAGGGACTGTGCGCTTACGGCGTACTGCCGATTGAAAACAGCACGGCGGGAAGCGTGGACGCGGTCTACGACCTTATGCAAAAACATAACTGCCATATCGTTCGCTCGGTAAAACTTCGCGTAGGACACTACCTGCTCGCCCCCAAAGGCGCGACTATGGAAAACATAACCGAAATCGTCTCCCACGAACAGGCGATAAACCAATGCTCGGAATTTTTGAAAAACTTCAAAAACGTAAAACTCACCCGTTGCGAAAACACCGCTCTCGCCGCAAAATCAGTAGCGGAAAGAGGGGACAAAACCGTCGCCTGCATCTCTTCGCGCGACTGCGCGGGAATATACGGGTTGAAAATTCTCGCTTCGGAAATTCAGACCAACGACGACAACTACACTCGTTTCATAGCGGTTTCCAAACGCCTGCAAATTTTCGACGGTGCGAAGAAAATCTCCGTTATGGTGAACCTTCCGCACGAAACGGGTAGCCTGAACAGGCTTCTTAACCGTTTCTCCACGCTCGGATTAAACCTTACCAAACTCGAATCGAGACCCATCGGTTCTTCCCCGTTCGAGTTCGCGTTCTACTTCGACTTCGACGCGGATATAAGAAGACCCGAAGTGCTTAACCTCATTGCCGAACTCGACAACACCTGCGACAGGTTCGTCTTCCTCGGCGGTTACGAAGAGATAATGTAATTATGGCAAAATACGGACTTATCGGCAATCCTCTCGGGCATTCGATTTCCCCGACCATACACGCTTTGCTCGGCATAAAGGACTATGCTCTTTTTCCATTAGAAGAAAGCGAGCTCGCCTCTTTTATCAAGCAAAGCGAACCCGTCGCGTTCAACGTGACGATTCCGTATAAGCAAAAAATAATTCCGTTCCTTACCGAAACAAGGGGCGCGGCGGCGGCAATAGGCGCGGTAAACACCGTTGTGAAAACGGAAAACGGGATAATCGGCTACAACACCGACGTTGACGGTATGGTTTTCGCTCTCGCGAAAGCGGGGATTGCGATAAAAGGGAAAAACGTGCTTATTCTCGGCACGGGAGGAACGAGCAGAACCGCGGCGTACGTCGCGGAAAAACTCGGCGCAATCTCCGTGCTTAAAGTCGGCAGAAACAGCGAGATAAACTACGAAAACGTCTACGAACGCACGGAAACCGAAGTAATAATAAACACCACCCCCGTCGGAATGTTCCCGAAAATCGACGCCGTTCCTTTGGACGTTTCGCAGTTCCCTTGCTTAAACGGCGTTTTCGATTGTATCTATAACCCGAAAGAAACTCTTCTCGTCAAAAACGCCAAGAAAAACGGCATAACCGCCGCAAACGGCTTGCTTATGCTCATCGAACAGGCAAGAAAAGCCGAAGAACTCTTCCTCAACACTTCACTCCCCGAATCTCTCTCCGAATTCGTTTCTAAAAATATTATTTTCTAAATAGCGATTGCGAGAGGGGAAACCTTTTTCGGCAAAAAGTTTCTCCCCTCTCGCACTCTAAAATCTTTTATTAAAAAGTTGCGAGGGAGAAAACCTTTTTAGACAAAAAGTTTCTTCTCCCTCGCGCACCCTTTTTACAAAAACTTTTATTATCTGTATTTTATTTTTTCTCTTCGGTTAAATATTAACTTAAATAAAGAAATAAAAAGGAATAATTTATATTCAAAAAGTGGAAAGCACATTTTTCACTTTTTGCCCATATGGGAATAAGTAAGGGGCTTGCCTCTTACGAACTTGCATATTAAGCGGAACGGTACGCGACGCTTCCTTATAAGTCCGACTTATGCGGATAAAAAATTTATCCGCGTGTCGAGCTTATCTCGACCGCGAGTAAATTTCCGCATAACGATTGGTCGGAACGCTTTGCATCACTTGGTCGGAATTTTTCTTTCTATTAGTTTCTGCATTTCCACCATCGGAATTATCGCTATTCCGCACCCGAGCGCAATGAGCCATTCGTTCAGGTTAAGGCTTGCCGTATTGAATATCGGATGAAGCGGGGGAATAAGCACGGTTACGCAAAGTAACGCAACGCCGACAAGGAACGAAATATTAAGCCACTTGTTCTTGAAAAGCCTGCGACTAAGTATCGTTCCTTTTTCCGATTTAAGGTTGTAACTATGGAACAGCTGTATTGCGCAAAGGCTTACGAACGCCATAGTCATCGCCACTTCGTGATTTGCCACGCCGTCGCTGAGAACGTAGTTTCCGAGACAGAACGACAGCATAACGAGCGCGGTTTGCATAAGCCCCTGAACGATAATGTCCCGTCCCGTTTTTCCGCGGAAAAGACTTTCTTTCGATTTTCGCGGAGGACAGTTCATTACGTCGGCTTCCGCTTCTTCCATACCGAGGCTGAGCGCGGGCAAGCTGTCGGTGACGAGATTTACCCAAAGTATCATTACGGGTGTGAGAAACTCCACGTCTAAAATCACCGTCGCAATAAACAAACACAACACTTCCGCAATGTTCGCCGAAAGCAAAAATCTAACGGTTTTCGTAATATTTGCGTAAATTTTACGACCTTCCTCGACCGCTCCGACTATTGTGGCGAAGTTATCGTCGGCGAGTATCATATCCGCCGCGCCCTTAGACACGTCCGTCCCGGTAATTCCCATTCCTATTCCTATATCCGCTTCCTTTATCGACGGCGCGTCGTTTACTCCGTCTCCCGTCATAGCGACTACGTTTCCGAACCCCCGATATGTTTTTACTATTCGCACTTTGTTTTCCGGACTAACCCTCGCAAAAACGCTTACTTTACGGATAATCGCAGCGAATTCTTCGTCGCTCATCGCGTCCACCTGCGCCCCGGTCATAACCTCGTCTCCGTCGCGCAAAATCCCGATTTCTTTCGCTATCGCGCTTGCCGTATCGATATGGTCGCCCGTAATCATAATCGGGCGTATTCCCGCTTTCGAGCACAACCTAACGGCGTCTTTCACCTCCGCGCGCGGAGGGTCTATCATACCGACAAGCCCGACGAACACCATATCGCTTTCAAGCGCGCCCTTGTCCTCCGTGTTTTCGTATTTAACCGCCGCTCCCAGTACGCGAAGCGCACGTTTCGCCATTTCCTTGTTCGCTTTCTTTATACCCGCCGAATCCGCCTCGGTTATCGGACGAATACTTTCACCATCGAGAACGAACGCGCATTTTTCAAGCATCATATCCGTTGCGCCTTTAATGTAAGCCATTCTTTTTCCACCACGCTCGTTGACGGTGGTCATAAGTTTACGAACGCTGTCAAAGGGAATTTCGTCCACACGCTTCCATTCTTCTTTCAAAGAGGCGTAATCGAACCCGTTGTCTTCGGCAAAGACGACGAGAGCGGTCTCCGTCGGGTCTCCGAGATAAGTTTCTTCCGACTTAACGCTGTCGTTGCAAAGAGCGAGCGTTCTCGCAAGAAGTTCTCTTCCTTCGTTTCCGTCGTAGTTTTCCGCCGCCACCGCGCCGCCCGAAACGGTGAAGAGTTCTTTTACCGTCATACGGTTTAACGTAAGCGTTCCCGTCTTGTCCGAACATATGATTTCACAACAACCGAGAGTTTCCACCGCGGGAAGGTTGCGGATAATCGCGTTGCGCTTACTCATTTTCTGAACGCCTACGGCAAGAACGACGGTAACCACCGCGGGAAGTCCCTCGGGTATAGCCGCCACCGCTATCGCTACCGAAGTCATAAACGCGTCCACTATTCTGTCCGCTATCTCCGAAGTATGCCTTAAAAGCGTAGCCGCGAAAATAATCACCGCGATTACAAGAACCGCCACGGACAAAACTTTCGCCGTTTTTGCAAGTTGTTTTTTAAGCGGGGTCTCGGTTTCGTCGGTATCGGCGAGCATTTTCGCTATCTTGCCGACCTCGGTTTTCATCCCTGTGGAAACTACCACGCCAACGCCTCTGCCGTAAGAAACCGTACCCCCGCTAAACGCCATATTCGCGCGGTCGCCTATTGCCGCTTTCTCGTCAATAATCGCTTCCGCGTCCTTTTCCGCAGGGACGGATTCCCCCGTAAGCGCGGCTTCTTCGATTTTCAGAGAAGCGGTGGAAATAAGGCGTAAATCCGCGGGCACTACGTCTCCCGCTTCGAGAACGACTATATCCCCGGGGACGATTTCCGCGCTTTTTATACTGACGGGCGCGCCGTCGCGCATAACTTTCGAGTACGGCTTGTTCATATTTTTCAGCGCGTCGAGCGCGGCTTCGGCTTTGTTTTCCTGCACAACGCCGATTATCGCGTTTACGATTACTATCAAAAGGATAATTCCGCTGTCTATGAGTTCGGCGTATTCTCCTTGCGCAATCGCTATCGCCGCGCTTACCGCCGCCGCGGCGATGAGAACTATTATCATTACGTCTTTGAACTGTTCAAAAAATTTGCGGACGAGGCTCTTTTTCTTAGTGGATTCGAACTCGTTAATTCCGAATTCCGAGAGCCTTTTTTTCGCTTCTTCGTTCGTCAACCCGTTCTCGGCGGTCTTTAAGTCGGCAAGAACTTCTTCCTTAGATAAGCTGTGCGGCGTTAACATTATTCTCCTTACGCGCGCGCATTGCGCGCAACATTATATATTTATATTATTTTTTCTAATGATAACATAGTTCCCGTATTTTTGGGATAACAGACGAAGGTTTTTTTTACAATTCGACAAAAAATATTGACAAGGGGTGTAAGGTGTGCTATTATGCAAACAAAGCGATAGAGGCGCGGAACAGAATAGTATTTACGTCAAATTAAGTTCGGTTCGGACGGACGTAAAGAAAGGCTTTTCCGCCGAAGCGATAGGGTTTGCGACCGAAAACCCGTTGCTGGTACCCGAGGGAATACCTCCTGTACTGTCACTTTAACGGTGGAGAGCTATCGTTGCCTGACGTAAGAAAAATTTTTATGCGCGCGGTAACGGTTTTCCCCGTTGTCGCGCGTTTTTTCCGTTTATAAGCGGTAAAAATAAATACTTTATCAGGAGAAAATCAACTATGTTCACTCAGTTACTGAGCGCAGGCGAATTCTTCATCGGTACTTTCTGGGCGTTTGTCCCGGCGATTATCGCGATTATTCTCGCGCTCATTACGAAACAGGTTTACCTCAGTTTGTTCGCCGGAATTTTCGCAGGCGCGATGTTCCTCACAAACGGTAATCCCATCGACGCGCTTACCCTTCTTTTCGACACGATGGGCGCGCAGCTCGGCGACAACGGCGGTATCTTAATCTTCCTCGTCGTCCTGGGTATCTTCGCCGTACTTATGGTTAAATCCGGCGGTTCGCAGGCGTACGGAGAATGGGCTTCTTCGAAAATCAAAACGAAAACGGGCGCGCAACTCGCCACCATCGGTCTCGGCTGCCTTATTTTCGTAGACGACTATTTCAACTGCCTGACCGTGGGCAGCGCAATGCGCCCCGTCACCGACAAGGCTAAACTTTCCCATTCGAAACTCGCTTACCTCATCGACTCCACGGCGGCGCCCGTCTGCATTATCGCGCCTATCTCTTCCTGGGCGGCTGCGGTTACCGGCTTCCTCGGAGACGACAGCAACGGTCTCGTCGACTTCATCAAAACCATTCCGTTCAATATGTACGCTCTGTTTACCATAATAATGATGGTGACGTTCGTTATTTTGAAACTCGATATTTTCAAAATGAAAAAGAATGAAAAATGCGCGGAAAAAGGCGACCTTTACGCGGGCGAAACCGACCTTCCCACCGAAGACATCAAATCCGACGGCGCGAAAAAAGGTAAAGTCGCTTCCCTCGTAGTTCCCGTCGTAACCCTTATAGTTTGCTGCGTTCTTTCTATGTACTACAACGGCTATAAAGCGGGTTATCCCAACTTTACCGAAGCGTTCGCGAACTGCGACTCCGGTATCTCCCTCGCCGTAGGCAGCGTGGTCGCTCTTATCATCACCATCGCTTACTACGCAATCAGCAAGAGCCTCTCTTTTAAGGACTGTATGAACAGCTTCACCGAAGGCTTCAAATCTATGGTTCCCGCAATTCTTATTCTGACGTTCGCCTGGACGCTCTGCGCGCTTATGGGCGCGAAAGGACAGGAGGGCAGCCTTAACGCGAGAATGTTTATTCAGGGCGTATTCGGCTACGACGAAGCCACGGGAATAACCAATACCACGATGGCTATGGGCATAATCCCCGCCGTGTTCTTCCTGCTCGCTTGCATCATTTCCTTCGCTACGGGCACCAGTTGGGGAACTTTCGGAACCCTTATTCCCATTTCTCTCTGTATTCTCGGCAGCGCAAATTCCGCGCTTTTGTACCTCGCTATGAGCGCGGTTCTCGCGGGAGCGGTGTACGGCGACCACGTAAGCCCGATTTCCGACACGACGATTATGGCGAGCACGGGAGCGAGATGCAACCACCTCGACCACGTAAAAACGCAGATGCCGTATGCAACGATAGTGGCGACAATGTGCTTTATCGTGTATATAGCGATGGGATTTGTCGCGGCGGAACTTTCTTACGGCGCAACCGTCGGAATAACCCTCGCCGTAGGAGTCGTACTGATTGCGGCGGTAATAACGACAATCTATTTCCTCAACAAAAAGGGTCTCCTCGATAAATTCGAAGACAAACTCTCCGCGGTGTTTGCCAAGATAAGCGGCAAAAACAAAACCGCGCCATCAATCGAAGAAACCATACAGGGAAGTTCGACGGTCTCCGACGAAATCGAAGAGATGAAGACGCCTCGTTCGGATAAAGACGAAAACGAAAAGAAAGATTAAATTTACCTCTAATCGACTTTTCGGACAAAGTTCGAGCGCACGGATTGCGTTGAAAATCGTAATCCGTGCGCTCTTTTGCCGAGTGGAGAAATTGCGTTGTTTTTTCGTAAACGAACCGTTGCCGTACCGCTGTACAGTAGGTGAAACTTGCGAAAAAGCCTGTAAAAACTCTGATTTCATCCGCTTTTTGCGATAATAACAATAAAAACTTTTTCTTTAATTATTTCGCATATGTTTTTATCGACGTAAGGCAATGCGATATATCCTCTCCTTCTTATTTTCCAAGCGTTTGACATTTTATTGCGGATATAGTATATTGTAATATTATTTCCGTTTTATAGCCGCCTCGCAACGAAAACAAGCAGGCAAAACCGATAAAAGTAAGCGGAAATTTAAGGAGAAAATGATAGTCTTAAAAGACATTAAGAAAAATTATTACCTCAGCAAAACCAACGTTGTAAACGTCCTTAAAGGCGTAAACGTCGCTTTCAGAGAGAACGAATTCGTGTCCATTCTCGGACCGAGCGGTTGCGGTAAAACCACGCTTTTGAACATTATAGGCGGGCTCGACTGCGGCGACTCGGGAGAAATTATCGTCGGCGGCGTCTCCACGGCAAATTTTTCCGCTAAGGACTGGGACAACTACCGAAACAAACGAATAGGTTTCGTCTTTCAGTCATATAACCTCATTCCCCATCTGAACGTCGTCCGCAACGTGGAAATGCCCCTTATTTTGGCGGGCGTAAAAAAAGCGGAATGTCGCAAAAGAGCGATTGCCGTTCTCGAAACCGTCGGACTGAAAGAACAGATTTACAAAAAGCCCCTTCAATTAAGCGGCGGACAGATGCAAAGGGTCGCGCTCGCCCGCGCTTTGGTCACCAACCCCGACATTATTCTCGCGGACGAACCTACGGGCGCGCTCGACGCAGAATCCAGCGTTCAGGTAATGGATTTATTGAGAAAAGTCGCCAACGACCGCCTCGTCGTTATGGTTACGCATAACAACAGCCTTGCGGAAGAATACAGCACGCGTATAATCAACCTCTCGGGCGGTATGGTCTCGGGCGATACCAACCCGTTCGTTCCCGAAGACGAACCCTCGGAACAAATTGCGGAGACGGAAACCGAACAAACCGAAATAACCGAAGAAACAAACCCTTTCGCGGAAAAACAAGAGGAAAACGGAAATAATCGCGCCGCCGACGCGGAGGAAAAAGCGGAAGAGAAGACGAACAATGTGAAAAAGGCGCGCGAAAAGAAATCCCACCTGTCGTTTGCAACGGCGCTTGAACTAAGCGCAAGAACCCTCGTAAGCAAAAAGGTGCGCACCGCGTTGACTTCGTTTGCAGGCTCAATCGGCATTATCGGCATAATTCTCGTCCTTGCTATTTCCACGGGCGTGAACGCGTATATTCACACCCTCGAAGAAGGCTCTCTTTCTCTCTATCCTCTGACGATAGAACAGTCGTCGGTAAGCCTTATGTCGCTTATGGAAAAAATGATGGGCGACAGCGCGATAGACAGAGAGGATTACCCCGACGGCGACACCATTTACACGAATAAAGTTCTCGGCGGCGTTATGGGCGAACTTACGAATATGTCAAAACCCAACGACCTCGAAAGTTTCAAAACATATATCGAAGAAAACTTCGACGAGAAATTAGGTTATGTAAAGTACGAATACGGCATTCCTATGCACGTGTATGCAGACGACCCGAAATCGAGCGAACGTCTTATGAAAACCGAACCTTTCCTCGACGTTATGAACAGTGCGCTCGACGATATGTCGGGAGCGTTCAAATTGCCCGATTCGTTTATAGAAATGATTACGCCGTACGCCGAAATGATGAGCGCGTGGGCGGAAATGAGCGAAAGCACGTCGCTTATTCATTCTCAATACGAACTCATCGGCAATTCGAAATGGCCGAGAACGGACGTATATCAGGACGAAAACGGGGATATGGTCGCGGAAGTAGTCGTTATCGCCGACGCAAAGAATCAGCTCAACGACTATTCGTTGTTTATGCTCGGACTTAAATCACAATCGGATATTTTCTCCGCTATCGTCGACAAAGACGACTCGTTTTCAAGTTCGACTTACAAAGTAAGCGACATCGTGGGCAAAACGTACTACGTTATGGGCGGCTACGATTATTTCGAAAAGGGAGAAGAAGACGAATTCTGGACGAAACACGACAAAACCTTGCAGGACCCCGAATATATCAAGGCGAATTATTCGGTAAAAGCGAAGGTTGTAGGCGTAATTCGCCCTAGCAAAGGCTCTACCGCAATGATAAACGGCGCGATAGGGTACTGTTCTTCCCTTAAAAACTACCTCATCGAAAAAGCGGAAAATCACCCCGCGGTAATCGCGCAAAAAGCGGCGTACGACGAAGACAGCGGCAAGTATATCGATATTACTACGGGACGTAAATTCGTTTCTACGACAAGTTATAACGAACGTATAACCGAAATGGGCATTGCCGATTTGTCCAAACCGAAATCCATAATGATATATTCTTCCTCTTTCGCGGCGAAAGAAAAAATCGTGGACTTTATTAAAGGTTACAATACCGACAACCCCGATAAATCAATAAAATATACCGATATGCTCAGTACGATGATGAGTTTCGTAAACACGATGAGCGACGCCATAAGCAAAGTGCTTATCGGGTTTATCTCAATTTCGCTGATAGTAAGCTCGATAATGATTGCGGTAATAATCTATACTTCCGTACTCGAACGAAGAAAAGAAGTGGGAATACTTCGTTCCGTCGGCGCGAGAAAACGCGACATAACGATGATATTTATGGCGGAAAGCGGTATGCTCGGGCTTTCGTCGGGACTATTAGGCGTGTTTATCGGCTTCCTTATCACGTTGCCTGTCAACGCGCTGCTTAAATCCGCCGTCGGCATACCCAACCTTGCGATAGTCGAATGGTGGCACGTTGTGGTAATGACGCTGATAAGTTTCCTTTTGAGCGTGATAGCAGGCGTAGTTCCCGCGTTTATGGGCGCGAAACAAGACCCGGCGGTGGCGCTGAGAACGGAATAAATTCCGACCACACGGCGCAGGGCTTCCGACCAGTCGTTGCGTGGAGATTTTCCGCCAGTTGCTACGCTTTGTATCGATAAAATCTTGTATCCGCGCAAGTCGGACTTATAATGAAGGAAGTCGTACCGACTTCCTTTTTGTTTAAGTTCGTAAGGGGTTCACACCCCTTACTTATCCCCATAAGGGCAAAAAGTGAAAAATGTGCTTTCCACTTTTTGAATTTAATTTATTCCTTTTCTTTTCCATCCATTTAAGTTTACACTTAATGTAAGGGAAAGATTAAATACATAAATAAGGAAAGTTTTTGTAAAGAGGGAGCGCGAGGGAGAAGAAACTTATATATTCGACACGAACGGGCGTGTACCGAGAGTGTCGCCCTTATGGGGATAAGCAAGGGGAGTAAACCCCTTGCGAACTTACATAATAAGCAAAATGTGTCATTTTGCTTCCTTGGTAGTCCGACTTATGCGGATTAAAAATTTATCCGCGCGTCGAGTTTATCTCGACCGCGAGTAAATTTCCGCATAACGTGTGGTCGGGCGTAGCCTAAAAAGGTTTCCCCTCTCGCA
>CAYQKV010000014.1:0-27502 GCA_964418255.1 uncultured Christensenella sp. | reverse complement strand
AAATTTCCGCATAACGTGTGGTCGGGCGTAGCCTAAAAAGGTTTCCCCTCTCGCACACTACGCTTAATAAAATACTATTTTTGAAAAAAGGGAGCGCGAGGGAGAAGAAACTTTTTTATAAAAAGTTTGTCTCCCTCGCAAAACGTTTATTCTTCTGAAAAATACTTATGGAACTCTTCGTTAGCGAGAACGTTGACGACGCTTGTGCGGGCTTTTTCCTTATTGAGTTTAGCGCGGAAGCGCAGACCGCCGAGCACTTTTGCCGCGTTTGACAGTTGTTTTTGAGAGAAGGAACATTCAAGTCCCTCTTCGAGTATCAGGCTTTCCGCTTCCTCGGCGTGTTCGCCGTACAGACGAACGAAGGGAGTAAACCCGCTTTTACGGAGGAGTTTCACCGCAGCGCGAACGGCTCTGAGACCGATTTCGTCGTAGTTCATATCCCACATAGCGAGGGCTTCGTTATTATCTTTACCTATATAAAGCGCGGTAAAAATATCGCCGCAGTCAAGAAACAGCGTGTTCTCCGAACAGTTTACCGTTTCGCAAAGAACGTCTCCGCCGATATACGCGTTTATTATCGGTAAAAAATATACGATTTCGGTAGGTAAATCGAAATTATGCGCGTCGGCAAGCGAGTTGAAATCAACGTCTGCGCCGTCAAGCGGCAAACCGGTAAGTATCCGCGCAAACAACCCGTTCGTCGCTATTGCAAAAGTCTCCGCTTTCGCCTTGCCGAATTTTTCGAACAGCTCGATACTCTCTTTCGCCAAAGTCGCGCGCAAAAGTTTGGTGAGACGAACCCCGTCGCGCTCGTACGATTTTGCAATCTCCGCAAGACCGTTTTCGGTATATAACGGGTTGACTAAACGAACTTCTTCCGCAATCTCGTCATCGGCGATACCGATTTTCACTTCTTTTTCTTCAATGGAAACAACTATGTTGCAAGACGTAAGTTCCCTTCTTGCCACGTTTTCCGTCAAAACCGGACACTCTATATTGTAAGACGCGTTGATTTTTTTATCGCAAGCAATTCTCCAACCGTCCGCTATCGCGTTTTCCGTAAGAAAACGTCTGTCGCTCTCCGTCGGCTCGATTTCGTCGCATTTTATACGGCATTTGCCGCACCTGCCGTTCCCACCGCACGGAAACGACATTCCCAAACCGATAAGCGTTTCTTTAAGGGGCGCGCCCTCTTCCGCCTCGATTTCCTGTCCGTTTATAATCAGTTTTTTCATCTGATTTAAGAAAAAAGCTCCTTTTTTATTTGCGCTATAATTTCTTTTATCCCCTCGTCGTCGGTAATATATTCGCCGAGCGTAACAAACGCCGTTTTCTTCAACTCCGCAAGCGTAACCCCGTCGAGCGACCCGAGTTTTTCTCTGACCGCCACGATTATCTCTTCGGATTCCGTTCCCAAACTTTCAAACGCGTCCGCAAGAAACTTTTCCGCCTCGATTTCCGTCAGTTTTTTGAAATAATCTTCGATTTTTAACCGTTCTCCGTCTTCGTCATCCGAAATGAACATATCGTCGTCTATGCCGTCCACCAAACAGTCTTTCGCGGCGTAAGAATAGGTTTCTTCGGCGTAAAAATTAAGTTCCAACCCGATTGAGCCCTTCTCTCCGTTCGTTCCGCGCGTATATAAGGATAACATATAAAGCACGTAATTAAGCGTATCCGCCGTCTTTTCGTCCACTACGCCGTTGTTTTTCAAAGCGATTATTCCGCTACGCAACTCGTTTACGTTTATATTGAAAACAAGCGCAGTTTCCGCGCGCGTTTTTTTCGGCAGTTTGTCCGCGCCTACCGTCGCGGCGAAACGCGACGCCGATTTCTCTTCGTCCAGCCACGATGCGAATTTATCCGCAATTCCGTCAATAGCGTTCTTTCCGTCTTTGCCGAGCTCGGTTCCCTCCAATGCTTCCCATAACTTCTCCGAGAACAAATCTATAAAATTACGTATCCCGTCTGCGTTGTATCTCACGTCATATGCCGCCGAACCGCTTTTATCTACCCGCTCGGGCGCCTCGTCTTTTCCTTTCGTCACGTCGAAAAACGCCGCGGGATACAGCCCGTCGGCAAAATTCGTCGTCGCGGGGTCGAACCCGAAAATACTTTTGATAAAATCGTCGCCGACCGAATACCAGCCTTCGCCTTTCTCCGTTTCTTCGTCGGTTTTGCGATAAGCGTAACCCGCTTTGAAATTCGTCACGCCGTCGCGTCTGCCCGCCCGCGCGTACAAATCTACTTTTTCTTGCAAAAATCCTTGCATATATTCGACGAACGAAGCCATCTCTTTAAGCGCGCTCTTGACGTCCTCGTCGAGATTTCCCATAATAATGTCGTTTTTATCCCCCGAAAGAGCCTGCTTTACCACGGACAACAACCCTATTACGCTGTCGCTTACTTCATCGCCCGGTTTCAAATCCAAATCGGCGTACGTCGCCTCTTCCGAGGCGAGCCTTTTCGTATCCGCAACGGCGGAAAGCGTGTGTTTTTCAAACGCCTCTTCCGAGTTCGAACTGAGCGGCGCAAGATAAAACGTTACGCCGAGATACGCCGTCGAATCCGCGCGTTTAACGTCCTTTTTCGCATAATTTTCTTCCGCTTCGGCAAACGTTATCTTCTTTTCCGTCTGCTCCGAATTCCCCGACTGGTTGGAATTCGAACTGTTGCCGAAATCGAAGTTGCACGCCGCAAGCGCGCAAACCGTCAGGCAAAGCAGAATTGAAATAAATAATAACTTTACTCCTCTCTTCATCGTGACCCCTTTCTCATTTCGCGATTTTTTTTATTTCCCGTCGATTACCGCTTTTATTCTCCTCACTCCGCTCGAAGAAGACTGTTCCTTCACTATCGTGAAATGTCCGAGTTCTCCCGTATGCGTCGCGTGCGGTCCTCCGCAGATTTCCATAGAATATTTGCCCATTGTATAAGTTTTTACGACTTCGCCGTATTTGGACGAGAACACGCCGACCGCGCCCGCTTTTCTCGCTTCTTCGATAGGCATTTCCTTGCACACGACGGGTACGTCTTCTTTTATAATCTCGTTTACCGCGTCTTCCACTTTTTTAATTTCCTCGGGCGTAAGCGGACGAGGGAAGTTAAAGTCGAAACGCAGTCTTTCCGCGGTTATATTGCTTCCTTTCTGCTGAATATTGTCGTCGCCGAGCACTTTTTTAAGGCACGCGTTCAGTAAGTGCGTAGCGGTATGCAGTCTGCTCGTCGCCTCGCTGTTGTCGGCAAGCCCGCCCTTGAATTTCTGTTCCGCGCCCGCGTGTGATTTCTCCTGGTGTTCTTTGAACGCGCGTTCGAACCCTTCCGTATCCACGGTTATGCCGTTGTCTTTGGCAAGTTCCACCGTCATTTCTATGGGGAAACCGAACGTGTCGTACAGTCTGAACGCCGCTTTTCCGCTCATTCTGTTGTTCTGAATGTATCCGAGGAGTTTTTCGAACTCTTTCAACCCCTGCGCCACGGTCTTTCCGAACCTCTCGATTTCGAGGTTGAGTTCTTTGATTATTTTTTCCTCGTTAAGGCGCAGTTCTTCATAATACGGCGCGTACTCGTCGATATATTTTTTGCTGACTTCGGCAAGCAACGCCGCGTCGAACCCGAGACTTCTCGCAAAGCGCACCGCTCTTCTTATAAGTCTTCTTAATATGTACCCCTGGTCGACGTTGCTCGGCGTAACGCCTTTTTCGTCTCCCAGCATAAACGTCGCCGTTCTGATATGGTCGGCGATAATTCTCGCGCCGCGCTCGTCGAAAGAAGAGGAATTTTCCTTTACATATTCGATTATCGGCTTGAAAACGTCGATTTCGTAGACCGATTTATAGCCGTTGAGCATAGCGACCGTTCTTTCCAGCCCCATACCCGTATCCACGTTTTTCTGCGACAAAGGCGAAAAAGAGCCGTCCGCGTTCTTGAAAAATTCCATAAACACGTTGTTCCATATTTCCACGTACCGTCCGCAGTCGCACGCGGGCGAGCACTCTTCGCAGCATTTTTCTTTGCCCGTAATAAAGAAAATCTCGGTGTCGGGTCCGCAAGGTCCGGTTATTCCCGCCGGTCCCCACCAGTTGTTCTTTTTCGGAAGGTAAAATATGTTTTCTTTCTTAATTCCCTTTCTCTCCCAAACTTCCGCGCTCACTTTGTCCGCTCCGCAGGTTTCGTCGCCCTCGAACACCGTCACAGCAAGCCTGTCGGAGGGTATCCCGAGCACTTCGGTAAGAAATTCATAGCTGTACGAAATACTTTCTTCTTTGAAATAATCTCCGAGCGACCAGTTGCCGAGCATTTCGAAAAACGTGCAGTGCGTAGCGTCTCCGACTTCGTCGATGTCTCCCGTCCTCACGCATTTCTGAACGTCGGTAAGCCGCGTTCCTCCCGGGTGCTTCGCGCCGAGAAGGTAGGGAACCAGCGGGTGCATTCCCGCCGTGGTAAACAATACCGTAGGGTCGTTGTCGGGTATGAGCGACGCGCTCGGTATAACCGTATGTCCTTTTTTCTTAAAAAATCCGAGATATTCTTTTCTCAGTTGTTCCGTGGTAAGTTCTTTCATTTTTTTGCCTCTTTTCTCTGTTTTTTATCTTTTGCGTCAGCTTTTCATCATATACTGAATAAGCGCTCTTCCGTTGCTCAGGTAAAGTCCTTTTTCCGCATCGCGTTCGGTATATCTCAACCCGCTCTTCGCGTTCCGCACGGAATTGTAAACGACGAACGGCACGGGCTCGCCGAGGTGCGTCCTCGTAATAAGCGGAGTAAAATGGTCTGGAAGTATGGCAATGCAGTACTCCTCGCCGCTTTCGTCCATTTTTTCCTTTACGTAACCCACTACTTCGTCGATTTTTTCCACCGAAAGTATTTTTCCTTGCGCGTCGCCTTGATGTCCGCATTCGTCGGGCGCCTCGAAATGAACGTAAACGTAATCGTGGGTTTTTGTCGCCTCCACGCACGCTTCCGCTTTGCCCATAAAATTAGTGGTAAGCGTCCCCGTCGCGCCTTCGACGTCAATAACGTCCATTCCCGCTCCCACGGCTATGCCGCGCAGTAAATCCGTCGCGCTTATCATCGCGCCTTTGAGTCCGTATTTCGTCTCGAAGTTTTCGAGATTGGGTTTCGTCCCTTTTCCCCAGAACCATATCGCGTTTGCCGGTCTCTTTCCGCTTTCCATTCGCGCAAGGTTGACGGGATGGTCTTTCAAAACGTCAATCGAACGCTTAATCAAATCGATAAAAACGTCGCTTCCGTCGCCTTTGGGGAGATATTCTCCTATCTTTTTCCCGCTTATGTCGTGCGGCGGCGTGAACTCGACCGAAAGGTCCTTATTCCCGTGCAAAAGCGCGCAATGACGGTAACTTACGCCGCTGTAAAACTCTATAATGCCGTTTTTCATCGCGTCGTCGATTGCCTTTATCAGTTCCGCTGCCTCGGGCGTGGAAATTTCTCCCGCCGAATAGTCGACCATAATTCTTTCGTTGAATTCGTCCGCTTCGCCGAGGGTGACGAGGTTGGTTCTAAGACACGCGTCGTCTTCTCCCACGTTTACCCCGATGCTGAGCGCTTCGAGGGGAGAACGCCCCGTATAACACGTCTTCGGGTCGTACCCGAGCACGCTTAAATTCGCAATGTCGCTTCCCGGCTTGAACCCTTCGTCCACCGTCGCGACAAGCCCCACCGCGCCTTTTGCCGCAAGCGCGTCGATATTGGGCTTTTTCGCAAGTTCCAACGGCGTGGCGTTGCCCAGAGGTCCTCTGTGCAAATCCGCCATTCCGTCTCCGAGTATTACTATATATTTCACTTTTGCTCCTCTTCGTCCGTTAAAATCTCGAACGCGTCCGAAACGTTTAACATTATCGACGGACGAATTCCCATAAACGTAGACCCCGCGCTTTCTCCCGCGCGGCTTATCGAACTGTGGTCGGACACGTAGCAAGAGCGGTAAGTTCTGTCCCCCGCCGTCGAAAGCCACCATCTGCCGTTGCCGTAAAGTTCGGGATAAATGCTCATCCAGGTGCCTCTGCAACGCGCGTAATCGCTCACCACGGAATTAAGCGTAGTGAGGTTCTGCGCCTGTTCGTAGCTTAGAACGAACACCTTTTCTTTCGAGTTTTCTTGGTCGTAGTCGTCGCAAACTTCGCTGACGTCGCGTTCTATTATTTTGGCTTTGTCCTCGTCGCTTAACGAAGAAAACGCCCTTTTGTAAAAATCGTCGTTGAGATAGGTTCTGAGTTCGCTGTACGCCCAGTTGTTGGCGAGCGAACCGTTCGTAAGATTGCGGTATTCGTCCGTCGTCGGGTCGAGCGCGTAATTTTTATCGCTTAAAAACGCCGAACTGTCGAGAATAAGGTCGCTGACAAGATAAATGTTTTTCATATTGCCCGTGAGGTCGAGCTGCGCGAAGACCCGCCACTTGATGGGCTCGACTTTGAAATAGTAAGTACCTCTCGCCTGTATCTCGGTTTCGTCGGTAAATTCGTATCCCGTCTCGAACAAAGCGTAAACGTCCGCGGGCGCGACTCTCGCATAGTGCTCGTTGTCGTACGCGCTCACATAATACCCCGTCGAATCGGTCGTCGCGCTCATCTGTTCGACCGCGTCTTTTTCCGCAATCGTCTGAGGATAAAACCCGAATTCGATATATCCGAACGCACTGTAAATTATGTCGGAAATATCGTCCGCGTTTTGCGCGCCGTCGGGTTTCTCTTCAACCTCGCCGTCGGTGGAATCTCCTATCACGCCTATCGCGTCTCCGCCCGAGCTTCCTCCGCCGTCCTTAACGACCGTCTCTATTTCCATACACGCGCCGAAACAACACGCACAGAAGAAACATAACAACAGAGCCAACGCTATCTTTTTCATACAGCCTCGCAAAACCTCGCAATTATTTTAGTATATATTATATTATATATATTCTTTTTTCCGTTGTCAACGGACGCGCGCGCATTTAAGCAATGTTTCATTCTGTTTTTCACTTATTCTTTTTCCCATTGATTATTTCTTCGGAAAACGCGTGTTTTTGCCTGTTTTTTGCGTGTTTTACCGTATTTTTACACGTTCCGCGTTCAAAAATAAAAGCCCTTCCGCTTTCGGAAAGGCTTTATGCTTTTATATATGTTTTATTGCGTTTTTCGGTTGCCTTACATATGATTTCGGGTAACCTTTTCGGCACATTTTACACAATCGTCTTGCGTTTTCGGAAGATGAACGCCGCAAGGTTAGAAGACAACGCTCCTTATCCTATAAGCCGTTATTTGTTCTTTGCCATACGTTTAAGCCGTCTTCTCCACTGATAGTACGGTATCCAGATGACGAGAAGAAGCACCGAGCAAAGCGCGCTTACCCACGTAAGAGAAGCGATATTTATCTCCGCGAAAGAAGTAAGAGTGGCTACCGTTTCCGCAAGCCCTTCCATTCCCGCTTGCGTTTCGGCTATTTCCGCTATTTTGTCGAGATTATTAAACAACAACATAGGCAAGCCGACAAAGAATACGTGCGGCATCCAGCCGAAGAATTTCGGGAAGAACATACCGACGGTTTTGTTGTATTTCGAAAACAGAGTTTTAACTATCAGTTTGATAAGGAAGTACGCCCAGGCGGCTATGACGATGAGAATGAAAATTCCGAGGACTTTCATACCCGTGCCCGCGTATTCCGCCGCGGTTTCGGGAACCGCCGAATATAAGTAATCGGTTATGTACGCCTTTACGTCGTCTATGCTGTCAAACGTCATTTCGTTGCCGTTTTCGTCCTTTATTCCCGCTTGCGAAAGCGCGCCTACCACGACGGTTTCTTTATTGAGTTCCCCGTCCACTTTGAGGTCTTCTATCGCTTGTTCGCATTCGGAAACGGTATCGCTTTTGATTTCCGCGGCTTTCGCGTCTATCTGTTCCTGCGTAACGGGGGCTCCGCCGTTTTCCTTTTTGAGTTCTTCCTCTGCGTAAACCTTGATAAGATTATCCAGCGTTTCCGATTTTTCCAGACAGTCCGCCACGTTGTCCTCTTCGCCGTTAAGCAACGCTTTCAACGCGTCGGACGCCTCGTTTTTCAACGTTTCCACGTCGCTTTCCGACACGCCGTAATCGGTTTCGAGTTTTTCCTTAATCTGTTCTTCGGTTACGTTTTCTTCGCCGAGTTGTTCGATGAGTTCGTTTTTAACCTGCTCTTCCGCCTGTTTCACGACCTCGTCTACCGCTACCGTGACGAACTTGGTCATAATAACGTCGGTCTGCGCGAGAATGGCGTCCACCGCGCTCCCAGTCACTCCGTTTATCGTGTCTTTAATCAGCGGCTCGGGGTTTTCGGAAATGCTTTTAATAAGGTCTAAACTCTTCATTTCGAGTTTTATCGGAAGTTCGATTTGAATATCCTTTAAGAAATCTCCTTCGCTTCCCGCGCCTTCACCTTCGCCGGGCGTTCCCTCTTCGGGCGTTCCTTCGTTTCCCGCGACGGAAGACATCTTTTCGCCGTCGATATTGAGTTTCAGATTTACCGTCATAAAACTCCCGATAATAAGCGTAACTATGGCGGCGACGGAAATCGCCATCATAATTATGTTGCAAATAACAACTTTCCCTTGTTTCATAAATATTCCTCCCTGCTTTTACGCAAAATTCTCTTACGCTTTCGTCGGAATGTCGCCCACTCCGTCGAGAATATAATTCGGTCTGTACGGGAACACCGCGATGTTCTCCCTCGTCGACACGCCGCTCAAAACAAGCACGCTCGTCATACCCGATTCTATTCCCGCTATAATGTCGGTGTCCATTCTGTCTCCTATCATAACGCTGTCGCCCGAGTGCGTGTCCAGCATATGAAGAGCGGTTCTCATCATAAGCGGGTTGGGCTTTCCTATATAATACGCCTGCCTTCCCGTCGTAAGTTCTATCGGCGAAACCAACGCCCTGCACGCGGGAACGTTTCCGCTTTCGTCGGGGTAAGTGAGGTCGCTGTTTGTAGCGATAAGCCGCGCGCCCTTTTCCACCATTCTCATAGCTTTGCACATACAGTCGAGGTTGTAATTGAACGTTTCTCCCACCACGACGTAATCGGGGTCAACGTCGTTAAGGGTTATGCCCGCGTTGTAAATGGCGTTGTAAAGCCCCGGTTCTCCGATAACGTATGCGCTGCAACCCGGCGCCTGTTTCGACAAAAACTTCGCCGTCGCCTGCGCAGAAGTGTAGAAGTTGTCTTCCGCGACTTCCAGCCCCATACGGTGAAGTTTTCTCTGCAATTCTTTCGGGGATTTCCCGCTTGCGTTCGTCAGAAAAAGAAAGCGTTTGTCGTTTTTCTGCAACCATTCGACGAAATCTTTAACCCCGGGCAAAAGTTGGTTCCCGTGATAAATAACTCCGTCCATATCGCATACAAAGCCGTGTTTCGACCTCAGTAAATCCATTTCGGTTTCCATATATTCTCCTTGTTTATTACGGACTATTCCACAAAATACGCCCGTTTTATTTTCTGTTCTTTTAACGGTCTGTCTCCGCGCGAAGTAGGCGTGGACGCAATCGCGTCCAGCGTTTCTTCCCCCTCGACGAGTTTTCCGAACGCCGCATACTCTCCGTCGAGAAAACGCGCCGCCTTGTGGCAGATGAAAAACTGACTCGACGCGCTGTTGTACATCATACTGCGCGCCATAGAAATAACCCCTCTTTCGTGGGAAATGGGATTGTTTACGCCGTTATGCGCAAACTCGCCTTTTATCGTCTCTTTGCTTCCGCCCATACCCGTGCCGGTCGGGTCTCCGCCCTGTATCATAAAGCCGCTTATAACGCGGTGAAAGATAAGTCCGTCGTAAAACCCTTCTCCGACGAGTTTCTTGAAGTTGGCTACGGTAATCGGCGCGTTTTTTGCGTCGAGCGCGACGACCATCTTGCCTCCGTCCGTCATTTCTATCGCGACGACGTCGGTCGGCTGCCTGCTTTCGGTATATGCCATAATAAATTCTCCTTAACTTTCGCGCCCGCCTGTCCCCCGCCTTTCCGTCGGTTGTTTCCGCCGTTCGCGTCTTTAATATTTTTATTTATTTTATCAAAAAACACTATATATGTCAAACCGTAGACGGACAAAAAAAATCGCGCAAAAGTCATTTATCTTTTTGCGCGAAACGTTTTATTCCGTAATCAAATCCAACCGCTTTCTCCAACTCTCCGCCGAACACAACCCGTCCCGCTTTTCTCTGTAACAAGCATTTACCTTGCGGGATAAAAACATCAGTCTGACAGACAGCGCAATCGCTTTGCCCAACGCAGACAAAACTCCGCGCTCCTTTCTCGGCGCGCTCCTCACTTCTTCGTTAAGTTCTTCCCCGTCGACGTTCTCCAAAAACTCCGCGCCTTCGAGGTAGTCGTCGAACCCGTCGAAAACGTAAGACAAAGTCTTTTTGTCTTTTTTCAAGAACATAGCTACGCTTCCCCACAGTCTGAAAAAGGCGTATGCAAGCGACCCTTTTCCCGTAACCGCGTTGGTTATCAGCGCGTTTCTTCTCAGGTAATAGTAAATATACGACGGCAGTTTTGTTTCGAAATCCTGATGCCATACTCCTATCCCGAGCGGACAGACAAGGTTGGTTTCTTTACTCGTCCTCATTCCGAATTCTATGTCGTCGTATTTAATGAAAAACGGCATAGAAAGCCCGCTTTTTTCGATGACGGATACGGGCACGCAGCAATACCACCAGCCGCAATAGTTGATTTCCGCTTTCGCGGTAAAATTAAGTAAACCGCTTTTATCGGCTATCTCTATATTACTTTTCGGGAACCGTAACTTCGATTTCCCCGCATACGCTCCCGCTTCGTAAACAACAGACGGCGAGGAGAAAGAAAACATCGCTCCGCCGATATTTACGTTCTTTTTTTCTTCTTTGAGAAGTTCGTAAATCCGCACCGACCTGCGCGCGGTCTCTCCGTCCGTAAACGCGTCGTCGTCCACTAAAATACAGTGCGTGTTTTTCCTGTCGAGACATTCAATCATTCCGCGAGAGAACCCGCCGCTTCCCCCTAAATTGCGGTTATAGATAAGGCGCGCGCCCTCGGGCAGGTCTTCCTTGGTCAGCGTGTTTCCGTTATCCACGACGTATACGTCCGCGTTTTCCACCGCTTCGCATAACGTCTTTGCGTTTTTAATCGCATCTTTTTCCCGTTTGTAAGTGCATATGACGAAGCCCGCGCGAACGTCGTTTTTTTTGCAGGAATCGTCGCACTCCCAGCTTCCCGACCGAAGCAGCACGTCGCTTTCCGCTTTGAGTACGAATCCGAGAATTCCGCCGCGCTTTACGTCGGCGGCTATTTCGCACCCGCCCTCGCTTACGCACGCCGCCACGCGTTCGTACGAATACGGTTTGCCCCGCTTGGGTTTTGCGTTGCGGAAGTATCTGATTATCACAACGCACGCGCGCCCCGTGAAATCGAGCTTTAACTTAACTTCTTCCACCGAAGTGTATTCGCGGAAAAACTCCGCGTCGAACGCGTTGAAAAACGTGGTGAAATCCGCCGTCTCCCCGAACGCCACTTCCACGCCGCCTTCGACTTCTTTCCCACCGCAAAACGCCACGCCCTGCGCGCCGCTTACCGCCGTCCTTAATTTTATGTCGGATATAATCATAATTTTTTTGCTCTCCGCGCGCGCGTTACGCGCAACCATATAAGTATACCACACTTCCCTCCGTAAGCGCAAGCGGTTTCCCCGCGGTATTCGTTTCACGCCGCTTGTCGTCAAACTTGTTTTACGAAATTCGCCCGCGATTAGGTCCGTTTATCCGCAGAAAGGGTTCCCTTTTCACGCCGTTTTTTCGTTTTGTCCTTCCTCCGTATCCCCCGCTACAAATTCGTTCCCCAAAAAACCGACTTCAAACATTTTGCGGTTAAATTTTTACGTCTCACACAAAATGTTGTGGTTAAAAAATTTTCGGGCAATTTCCCTTTTGTGTGACTTTATCACTTTACAAGTCAATCGGTTTGTGTTAGAATTCGTCTTGACCGTTAAAACTGCGGGAAAAGACGGAGTGAAAAAATGATACTAGGCGGACTTCAAAAACTTACCCTTCTCGACTACCCGTCGAAAGTTGCGTGCACGGTGTTTACCGCGGGTTGCAACTATCGTTGTCCGTTTTGTCACAACGCGCTCCTCGTCGAAGAAGTAAAACCGGTTTATTCGGAAAGCGACGTTCTTTCTTTTCTGAAAAAGCGCGTAGGCGTACTCGACGGCGTGTGTATAACGGGGGGCGAACCCCTTATGCAAAGCGGCATAGAAAGTTTTGTGTCCGAGATAAAAGCCCTGGGGTATTCGGTTAAGCTGGACACAAACGGCAGTTTCCCCGAAAAACTCCGTTCGGTCGTCGAAAAAAAACTTGTCGACTACGTCGCTATGGATATAAAAAATTCGCCGGAAAAATACGCTCTTACCGCGGGGGTAAACGCGGATATATCCAAAATAAAAGAAAGCGTAAGTTTTCTTAAAGAGGGAAAAACCGATTACGAATTCCGCACGACGGTGGTGGACGGACATCACGACGAAAAATCTATGGAAGATATAGGAACGTGGCTTTCGGGCGCGAAAAGATATTTTCTGCAAAATTTCGTCGACAGCGGAAATCTCATAGGAAACGCGCGCGGGGTCGGCGAAGATAAAATGCGGGAGTTTTTATCGATAGTAAAAAAATTCGTCCCCTCTGCGGAATTGCGCGGACTGTAAAAAAGGCATTTATATAGTTAAATACTTACGAAAATATATAAAAAACGTTATATGGAGGAGAAATGTACACAGTTATCAAAAGAGACGGCAAAGAGTGCGATTTCGACATCGCAAAAATCAGCGCCGCCATCACCAAAGCGTTCAAAGCGGTAAACAAGGAATATCACAGCACGGTTATCGACCTTCTCGCTCTTAAAGTCACCAGCGATTTCACGCCGAAGATAAAGGACGGCAAAATCGCGGTCGAAGACATTCAGGACAGCGTCGAGGACATTCTCGTTCAGGCGGGCTACGCCGACGTTGCGAAATCCTATATCCTTTACCGTAAACAGAGAGAAAAACTCCGTAATCTCAAATCGACCGTTCTAGACTACAAAGAAATCGTCGATTCCTATCTTAAAGTCGCGGACTGGCGCGTAAAGGAAAACAGCACTGTCACTTATTCGGTAGGCGGACTTATACTTTCCAACTCGGGCGCGATAACCGCAAACTACTGGCTGAGCGAAGTTTACGACAAAGAAATAGCGGACGCTCACCGCAACGCGGATATTCACATTCACGACCTCAGTATGCTCACGGGTTACTGCGCGGGCTGGTCTCTCAAACAACTCATTCAGGAAGGTCTCGGCGGCGTTCCGGGCAAGATAACCTCCTCCCCCGCGTCTCACCTTTCCACCCTTTGCAATCAGATGGTCAACTTCCTCGGTATAATGCAGAACGAATGGGCGGGCGCGCAGGCATTCTCCTCTTTCGACACCTATCTCGCTCCTTTCGTAAAAGTAGACAACCTTTCTTATAAGGAAGTCAAACAGTGCATACAGTCCTTTATTTACGGCGTAAACACGCCTTCCCGCTGGGGCACGCAGGCTCCGTTTACCAACATAACCCTCGACTGGGTGGTTCCCAACGACCTTGCGGAACTCAACGCTCTCGTAGGCGGCAAGGAAATGGACTTCAAGTATAAAGACTGCGTAAAAGAAATGGCTATGGTAAACAAAGCCTTTATCGAAATAATGATAGAGGGCGATGCCAACGGCAGAGGTTTCCAGTACCCGATACCCACGTACTCGATTACCCGCGATTTCGACTGGTCGGAAACGGAAAACAACAAGTTGCTTTTCGAAATGACCGCTAAATACGGCACGCCTTATTTCAGCAACTATATAAACAGCGATATGGAACCGTCGGACGTACGCAGTATGTGCTGTCGTCTCCGTCTCGACCTCAGAGAACTCCGCAAAAAATCGGGCGGATTTTTCGGAAGCGGCGAATCCACGGGTTCGGTCGGCGTAGTTACCATCAATATGCCGAGAATAGCGTATCTCGCCGAAAACGAAGAAGACTTCTTCCGCCGCCTTACCAAACTTATGGACATAAGCGCGCGCAGTCTCAAAGTCAAGAGAACGGTAATAACCAAACTCCTCGACGAAGGTCTCTATCCTTACACGAAGAAATACCTCGGCACGTTCAACAACCACTTCTCGACAATCGGTCTTATCGGTATGAACGAAGTGGGTCTCAATGCGAACTGGCTGCGTAAGGATATGACGCATCCCGAAACGCAGGAATTCTCCAAAAAAGTTCTCAACTTTATGCGCGAGAAACTCAGCGACTATCAGGAAATGTACGGCGACCTCTACAACCTCGAAGCTACGCCCGCGGAATCGACGACATACCGTCTCGCCAAACACGACAAAAAGCGTTATCCCGACATAATAACCGCTTCGGAAAACGGCAAAACGCCTTATTATACCAACTCTTCGCACCTTCCCGTCGGCTTCACTTCGGATATTTTCGACGCGCTCGACATTCAGGACGAATTGCAAACCCTGTACACCTCGGGCACGGTATTCCACGCGTTCCTCGGAGAAAAACTCCCCGACTGGCGCGCCGCGGCTTCCCTCGTAAGAAAAATCGCGGAGAACTACAAACTCCCCTACTATACGATTTCCCCGACCTATTCCGTCTGCAAAGACCACGGTTATATCCCCGGCGAACACTTCAAGTGCCCCGTATGCGGAGGCAACGCGGAAGTTTACAGCCGTATAACGGGCTATTACCGTCCCGTACAGAACTGGAACGACGGAAAGCGCCAGGAATACGACGAAAGAAAGGAATACGACATCGAAAACAGCGTGCTCCGTCACGGCGCGCCCTGCGACTGCGAAGAACCCGCCGCTCCTTCCGAAACAAAAGAAACGGGAGAAAACGGAATTTATCTCTTTGCGACGAAGACCTGCCCCAACTGCAAAATGAGCGCGAATATGCTGGACAAAGCGGGAATTAAATACGAAAAAATTTACGCCGAAGATAACAAAGACGCGGTAAGTAAGTTCGGAATAATTCAGGCTCCCACGTTGGTAATCGTAAACGGCGACAGCGTTGTCAAATATCAGAACGCAAGCAATATCAAAAAATACATTGAAAGCGTAAAATAAAGGGCTGAAAACTATGACCGACGTATTGATAATCGGCGGCGGCGCGGCGGGTATGACCGCCGCGCTGTACGCGTTAAGAAACGGTAAAAGCGTTACCCTGTTCGAACAGGAAACGATAGGCGGACAAATCGCCTCCTCTCCGCGCGTAGAGAACTTTCCTACGCATAAACGCATAAGCGGACTGGAACTGAGCGAAAAACTCTACGACCAGATAACCGACCTCGGCGCGGAACTCGAACTCGCGCGCGTAAAGAGCGTGACCAAAGAAGACGAAGGCAAATTCAGACTGGAAACCGAAGATAACGACGTTTTCTACGGAAAAAGCGTGATAATCGCCGCGGGAGTGAAACATAAACATATGAACCTTCCTCGCGAAGAAGAATTCACGGGCAAAGGAATATCCTACTGCGCGGTGTGCGACGGCGCGTTTTATTCGGGAGAAGAAGTCGCCCTTATCGGGGACGGCAACACCGCTCTTCAATACGGAATTCTCCTTTCCGAATACTGCAAAAAAGTCTACGTTTGCACCTGGTTCGACAAATTCTTCGGCGACGAAGCTCTGGTTAAAGTTCTCAGAAAACTCCCCAACGTGGAAATTATCCCCAACGTTTCCCTCTCTGCCTTCAACGGAAAAGACGAACTCGAAAGTCTTACTTTTACCCGCCGCGAAGAAAAAACCTCGTTTACTCTCCCCGTAAAAGGCTGTTTTGTCGCAATCGGGCAAATTCCCGACAACAAAGCGTTCGAAAATCTCGTTTCTCTCGACGAAAACGGATATATAATAGCGGACGAAACGGGCGCAACGAAAACAAGCGGAGTCTACGCCGCAGGCGACTGCCGCGCGAAAAAAGTCCGTCAGCTCACCACCGCCGTCGGCGACGGCGCAAACGCCGCAATGAACGCTTGTTCTTATATCGCCGCACTGTAAAACTTGTTTATAATAATTTAACCCGAACGCAAAAAGCGTTCGGGTTTTATTTTAGCGGTGAATTATACTTTCAAGTGCAACACATAAAGAAAAAAAGAAGTTCATACAAAAACAGCTGTATAATGTAGTTTGGACAAAACAAAAAACAGGAGTTAAAGTATGAACTACAAACATCTTACCATAGAAGAGCGCTGTTGTATACGAAAATTTTACAACGAGGGAAAAAGTTATCGAGAAATAGCACGATTGATAGACAGAGATGTAAGCACGATATCAAGAGAGATATTGCGAAACAAGTCGTATATGAATTGCAAACCTGCGTATTATCCCTTTACCGCTCAACGAAAATATGAGTACCGACGGCGGTTCTGTCATAGAGGAATGTTTGGTAATGAAGAATTGATAGATTATATAGAGAGTAAGCTCTTGACTACGTGGTCGCCCGAGCAGATATCAAATGCTGCCAGCGAATTAAACGTTCCCTCGTTCAAAACAATATACCGTTGGTTATACGATGGATACTTGTTAAAAGGCAATCTAAAAGTGCTCCGAAAGAAAGGCAAGACGAGGAAACGCCTTGGTAACGGTGGGAAATTTACAACAGGAAAAAGTATACGGAAAAGAGATAAAAGTGTATACAAACGTCAAGAAGTTGGGCATTGGGAAGTAGATACGGTAGTGAGCGGACTGGGCAAGAGCAAAGCGTGTTTTGCAACGCTTGCCGAAAGAAAAACAAGATATTACATAGCAATATGGATGCCGGATAGAAAAGCCGCAACAATGGAAAATGCGGTGGTAAAAGCGTTAAAAGAATTGCCTCCCGAAATGGTGAAAAGCATAACTTGCGACAGAGGAAGCGAATTCGGGAATTGGCGCAACATAGAGGAAAGACTTAAATGCGAAGTATATTTTGCAGACCCGTACTGTGCGTGGCAAAAAGGAACAAATGAAAACACTAACGGGCTTTTAAGAGAGTTTTATCCCAAAGGTCGCAATCTCTCCCACGTGGGAGAGAAGACGCTTAAAAAGAATCTGGCGTTAATTAACGCCAGACCCAGAAAAGTCCTTAACTACAAATCTGCTAACGATTTGTTTGAACTTGAACTCAAAAAGTGTTGCACTTAGTTTGACAATTCATCTTAGCTTGAAATTTAAGTACTTTGTTCCTCGACTTACCTTATCAGAAATCCTTTCTTCCGACAATGTAGTCAATATCGACGTCGAAATAATCGGCAAGAAGCCATAAGGACTTTATGCTCGGTTCTTTCTTCCTTAACAGCCAAGCACTTATGGTATTTTGTTTTACCCCGATTTGCCTTGCCAAATCGCTCTGATTAAGCCCTTCCAATGACATCAACTGCTTAATGCGACAAGCAACAACCATACTTTCTTCGTTATACTGCATATTCTTAATTGACATATTAGCACTAAGGTGATATAATCGTAAGAAATAGCCCCAAGGGGCTAATTATACAATTATGCATAATTAGGAGAAGTGCTATGAAAAAGATTATTTGCGAAATTTGCTCAAATGATTCTTTCACGAAACAAGACGGCAATTTTATATGTCAATCTTGCGGAACGGTTTATTCCGCAAATGATATTAAAAGTATGATAAAAGAATTTGACGATATTTCCGTGCCGATTAAAGCTACTAAGCCCGTAAGCCGTATCATAAAAAACGCGACCAATAACTCTTCCGAAACGCAGGACGATAACTTAAAGCTACAATATGACCTTTATTGCTGGCATAATTTCTATGAAAAGTGCCACGAACTCGAAAAAGCCGAACCTTTCGCTGATGAAGGATTATCGCAATGCGATGATGTTTCCGACAAAAATTACCAAGGAAGTATTGTCGTCAGAAAAGTAAATTTTGACAAAGAAAAATATTACAGTACTACCGTTGAGCCTGTAATCGTCGAACAGTTCCACAACATAAATCCCTCTTTTAATCAAAAATATGAAGAATACAAGGCTAAAACTACCGCTCATAATGATGAAATCGCCAGAGAACAAAATCGCGTCAGCTCAACCATATGCCGTGCGTTTTCTATCGGAGGCGTCATTTTCGCTATTATCTTCATTATAATTGCGGTGTCTGTTGCTCGCTCAACTGAAAGTACTCCTTTGGGCATATTCATTGGTTGTATTGGTGTTTCTGGGTCGCTTCTAATTGCTCTTTTGGGTGGTCTAGGTCATTTTGATAAAACACCTGACAAATTCAGAGACTCATATATCAAGTTAATGGAAAAAAAAGAGTGGGAAAAAAATAATTTACTCAACGATGCGAGTTATGTTGAGTTTATAAACGAAAAACGTAAAAAATACGACATAACTATAAATTCATATATAAACCGAGTTCTTGAACAAGTCCCCTTATTAAAAAAGATATATAACGAACTAAACGAAAGCATCCCTCTTCCTGAAAAATACAAAGACGAATATCACGTAAACTGTCTTTTGGCATTAGTAATAGACCGACGCGCGGACACCCTAAAAGAAGCCATAAATATGTTTGAAACCGAAATATATCGTAGTAGCATAGTTTCCTGTTTGGATAGATTAAACGTCAATTTAGACTTGCTTTCCAACAAACTCAGTAACCTTACTAACCTTACATATCAAGGTTTTTCGACGGTAATAAGACAAAACAATATAATAAGCGAACAACTCTCCGCTCTGCAATTCACAGCAATAGCGACTTTTACATTAGATAAATTGACAGATTAAAAAATAAATATCAATCTAAATCCGATTTATACCAACGCCCTTCGAGCACAATACTTCGAAGGGCGTTGGTATAACATAATGAAAACTTTTTATCCGCCTGTTTTCTTCATTCCTTTTCTCATCTACGGTGCAAACGCCGCAATGAACGCCTGTTCTTACATAACTTCTTTATAAATAGATTTCGCGAGGGCGACAAACTTTTTATAAGTTTAGATTGCGAGAGGGGAAACCTTTTTAAGCAAAAAGTTTCTCCCCTCTCGCGCTCTCCCCTTACAAAAACAAAACTTTTATTAGAGAGTTTACGAGGGAGAAAACCTTTTTTGATAAAAAGTTTCTTCTCCCTCGTGCTCCCTCTTTACAAAAAACTTTCGTATTGTTTATATGGTCTTTCACTTATATTAAGTATCCACTTAAATCAGGAGAAATAGAAAGGATAATAAATAAAAGAAAGCCACTCTATCGGGCGGGCGGGTGGGCTGACGCGACATATTTTAAGTCGAAATATTCAAAAAATGGAAAGCACATTTTTCATTTTTTGCCCAAATGGGGTTCGAGCAAGGGGCGTAAACCCCTTGCGAACTTAAATGAAAAGAAAGTCGGTACGGCTTCCTTCATTATAAGTCCGACTTGCGCGGATACAAGATTTTATCGGCACTAAGCGTTAGCGACTGACGGAAAATCTCCGCGCAACGCTGGTCGGAAAACTTCTTTTACTCGTCTGTTTTTTTAATTATCTTCCTCGGGCATTTTTCAACGCAAGTATAGCAACCCGTGCATTTTTTGTAGTCGATTACCGGCAGGTTATCGACCATAGTTATCGCGCCTTCGGGGCATTTTTTGGCGCACAATCCGCATCCTATGCACCCCGCTTTGCAAAACGCCATAGTTTCTTTACCTTTGCAATGCGTTCTGCACGCGACGTAAATTTTCGCCGACGCGGGTATTCTCTCTATACAGTTTTTCGGGCAGTTCATTATGCACGCTCCGCACGAAATACAAATTTCCCGCGCAACTTTCGCCACCTTTCCGTCGGTAAGTTTTATCGCGTCCACGGGGCAAACTCCCGCGCACGTTCCTCCGCCGAGACACGCCGTCGCGCAGATTTTGTTCCCGCCCTGATAAACCATTCGGTTCAGGCACCCTTCGTTTCCGACGTAAGAAAATCTGTCCGCGGCGTTTATTCCGCCGTTGCATTTAACTACCGCCACCGTAGGTTCTTCCGCTTCGAACGGAAGTCCCGCGATTTTTGCGATAACCGCTTTTGCCTCGTTGCTCGTAGCTTTGCAATCGGACAGGCAGGCTTTGCCGCAAGCGAGGCTTTTTGCGAAGCCTTCGCAACCTGTGTGCCCGCACCCGCCGCAGTTCGCGCCCGCGAGGTTTTCCAGTATTTTAAGGACTTTTTCGTCCTCTTTTATCTTACAAACTTTGGTTACAATCAGTATAAGCACGGCAAAGACGAGCGCGAGCGCCGCCACTATGCCGAGGACAAGCCCTACTTTTCCCCAATTTACAGTTGCTCCTATCATTTGTTCCTCCTTACAGGCTTATCATATTGAAGACGTAAAACGCCATAGCCATAAAGCACGCCGTCATCATCGTTATCGGGAAACCTTTCATACTTTTTCCCGTATTGAGATAATCGACTTTGCTCCTCAATCCGCTGAGAATTACTATCGCCACGGTAAAACCGACTCCCGCGAAAACGCCGTAAAGCACGCTTACTCCGAGGTTGGAAACCCCGAAAGACGCTATCATCGCGCTTTTATCTATAACCGCCTCGGCTACGCCGAGAACGGCGCAGTTCGTCGTAATAAGCGGCAGATAAATTCCCATTGCATTATATAGCGGCGGGCTGAATTTTTTGATGACTTTTTCTATCATCTGCACCAACGCGGCGATTACGAAAATAAAGACAATTATTTCCATAAATTCCAGCCCGAACGGCACGAGCAGATAGGTATAAATCGGATAAGTAATAAGGCAGGTTATCGCCATTACCACGGTGACGGCTACGCCCATACCGACCGCGCTCGAAGTTTTCTTCGACAGACCAAGGAACGGACAAATGCCCAAAAATTGCACGACTACGAAGTTGTTCACAAAGACGGCGAGAATAATTACGGTTAAAAACGTACCCATTATTTCACCTCCTTGATTTCCGCCGCTACGGCTTCCACGGCTTCTTCGCTTATCGGCGCGCTATACATTTTAATAAAGCGTTTCTTCCTCATTTTCGATTCGATTTTCGTATACGCGCCGTTAAACAACGCTATGCAAAGTCCGTACACGAAGAACGCGCCCGCGCTCGAAGTAAAGAACTCGATTTTGAAATCCCACAGCGTTACGCCAAAAAGCTGACCCGCGCCGAGCACTTCTCTTATTATGCTTATAGCGGTCATCGCCCAGGTGAACCCGAGACCGGTAAACAGTCCGTCAAACGCGGAATCCAGCACGGGGTTTTTGCTTGCGAAACTCTCCGCTCTTCCGAGGATTATACAGTTTACGACGATAAGCGGCAAATACACTCCCATCGATTCGTACAAATCGGGAATGAACTTGTCGAGCAACATTCTCACAAGGGTAACGAATGTCGCGATAATCAACACGAACGCGGGTATTCTCACCTCGTTCGGGATAACCTTTCTCAACAGGGAAATTATCACGTTGCTGCAAATCAGTATAAACGTAACGGCAAGCCCCATTCCTATCCCGTTCATCGCGGCGGTGGTAAGAGCAAGCGTAGGACACGTTCCCAGGACAAGGCGCAAAGTCGGGTTGTTTTTAAGTAACCCGTCTATTCCTATATTTTTAATTCTTTCCGCTTTCATATTCCCTCCTTAATCGTTTCCCGACAGGAAATATTCCGCCGCCACGTTGACGGCGTTGTTTAACGCGTGAGAAGAAAACGTCGCGCCGCCCACCACTTCGTTGAAACCTTCCTCGCCTTTTCCTTCGAACTTAGACAAAACGCCCGAAGTAAATTTACTCATAAGCGTTTGTTTTTCGTTGCCCGCAATGCTTACGTCGTCTATCCCGACGTAAACGCCGCTTTCGTATTTCGCGACGAGCCACACGGACACCGTTCCTTTCTGATACCCGTCGAATCCCGTGCTTTTAACGAGGAAATTCCCGTCTTCGAGTTTATAAATATTGTCTATTCTGCCTTTTTCGGTAGCGTAATCGACCTCGATTTCTTCGTAACTTACCTCTTGCCCGTAAATCTTCTTTATCGTGCGAGAAACGCGTTCCTCGTCGGAAACGCTGAGTAAGTCGTTGCAAATCGAAAGAAGCGCGCCGGAAACGAGGGCTATGCACATAAGCACGAGCACGCATTTAAGCGCCTTGCTTTTAAGAAACTGTTTTACCGTCATTTCTCCTCCTTCGCCGCTTTCTTCGCCTTTTTCTCTTCGATTTTCGCCTTTAACGTCTTAATAACCGAAACCGACCCGAACGGGCGCGGACGGATATAAGTGTTAAGAAGCGGCACAATGAGGTTCATAAGCAGTATCGCAAAACTGACGACTTCGATTTTCGTTCCGTATCTTAGCAAAGCGGTCACTACGCCGAGCAAAACGAAATAAACGTAAGACGCAATCTTATTGTTCGGGCTGGTCACATAGTCGGTTGCCATAAATATCGCTCCGAGAATAAGTCCGCCGCTCAGTACGTACGGCAAAAACACGTTCCAGTCGTTGCCCGCCGTGAACACGCCGATAAGCCCGGTAACCGCTATATATATAATAGGATACTGCGGTTTGATTACCTTTCTTACCGCAAGGTAAATACCCCCGACGATTAGCGCGAGTTTACAGGTTTCCCCTATGCACCCCGCTACGCCCGTTCCAAGGAACAAATCGAGATTGCTTACGTTTACCGACTGCAATCCGTTTCCGAGCAGTTCGGTAAGCGGCGTCGCGCCGCCGGTAACTACGTTGCTCCCCTCGATTGCTCCGAAAGCAGGCTGTATCCAACCCGAGACCATTGCGCCCGAAAACGCTATAAACGCGAAGACTCTTCCCGCGATTGCAGGGTTTACGATATTCTTTCCCGTGCCTCCGAAGAGCATTTTCGCCGCGCCTACGGCAAAAATTCCGCTCAAAATCGGTATGTACCAATATTCGTACGCAAGAGGCGGCATCGTAAGCCCGAGCAAAAGTCCGGTTATCGCGCTCGTGAAATCGAACTGTCGTAAAATCGCCTTGAAACTCATTTTTTTACAAAGAAGCCAGACAAACTCCGTCGCCACCGCGGAAAACACGGATAAAACCAGGGTTACCGCCGCTCTTCCGCCGAAATAAACCAGTCCCGCCACGGTAGCGGGCACGAGCGCGATAAGCACGTCGAGCATTATCCCTTTCGTCGTTCTTCTTTTCCTTAAATGAGGGGTGTCGCTGATTATTACGGTATCCATAACTATTTCCCTCCCTTCTTTTCCGCAAGTTTGGCTTTGCACAGCGTTATGCTCTGCACGAGCGAACGTTTTGCGGGACATACGTACGCGCAGCAACCGCAGCTTATACAGTTTTTAACGCCGCCGATTTCCGCCGCTTTTTCGTAATCTCCCGCCTGCGTGTAGAAATCAATCTGCATAGGCAGAAGTTTCATAGGGCATACGTCCGCGCACGCGCCGCAGTTAATGCACGGCGTGGGGTCGTCGATATCCGCTTCCTTATCGGTGAGCATCAGAAATCCCGAAGTCGTTTTCGTCGTAAGAATGTCGGTACTGAGCATAGCGGGTCCCATCATCGGTCCGCCGCACACAAACATTTTCACGTTGTCTTTCGCTCCGCAGTATTCCCGCAGAGCAAAGAAACTCGTTCCCGTTCTGACGAGAAGATTTTTCGGCGTCACCGCGCCGTCGCCCGAAACCGTCATAACGCGTTCGTACAACGGCTTATTTAACTCCACCGCTTCATAGACGGCATACGCCGTCGCAACGTTCTGCACGACGCAACCCGCATCCGAAGGAAGTTTGCCCGGCGCGACCTTTCTCCCCGTGCAACAGTAAATAAGGTGCTTTTCGCTTCCCATCGGGTACGCTTTTTTCAGCACGACCACCTGCAAATCGTCGTAAGAAGAAAAAAGTTTTATAACCTCGGGTTTGTTCTTCTCCACGCCTACGACGATATTTTTAACTCCGAGCGCTTTCGCTACCAGCCTTATGCCGCTTATAACCTCTTCGGTTTTTTCCATCATAAGACGAAAATCGCAGGTAAGGTACGGTTCGCACTCCGCGGCGTTGATAACAAGCGTGTCTACGGGAGTTTTCGGCGAAAGTTTTACGTCGGTGGGAAATCCCGCTCCCCCCATACCGACTATTCCCGCCTCGGTTATTCTCGCTTTAATCGTCTCGGGTTCTCTGTCTTCAAGCGGTTCGAGAAACCTCTTTTTGTCGAGTCGGTCGTTTTCTATAACAACGTAGTCGCCGAGCGAACCGTTCGCCGCGCGGCGTTTTTCTATTCCCGTAACCGTCCCGCTTACGCTCGAATAGACGTTTGCACTGACAAAACCGCTTTTTTTGCCGATAAGTTGCCCTATTTCAACGTAGTCTCCCTTCTCCACGACAGGTTCGGCGGGTTTGCCGATATGTTGCGAAAGGGAAATCACCGCTACGTCGGGCGCGTCGAATACTTCTATCGCGCTGTTTCGGGCAAGTTCTTTCCTGTCGGGAACGTGTATCCCGCGGAAAAAAAGTTTACCTTTTCTCGGTTCCAAATTTATCCTCCTTGTTTCTCTCCGCCGTTATTTTTTCAAACACGGACGCGGGTGTTTTCTTTATTATAAGCGTAGTACTTACGCCGACCAAAATCCCTCCGAAGGCTCCGATAAACGCAAGGTACGGCATAAACGACAACGCGTAAGTTTGTCCCGTCACCAGACAAAAAACAAGCGTCTGTACGAAATTATGCACTATCGCGCAAAGAACGCTTATCGCCGTAAGCGTAAATACTTCCTTTTTTATCCCCAGCAGCGCAATTCCGATTAAAACAGAAACCAGTCCTGCGCTTAAACTGTAAATAAGGGCTCCCGTATTCCCGATTATGAGGCTCCCGAGAACCGATTTTACCACCACGAGTATTATCCCTTCCGCATTTCCGAGAAGCACGAGAGAAAGCATAGTGAACACGTTTCCGAGCCCGAGTCTCGCGCCCGGCACAAGGAACGCGGGGAATAGATTTTCCACGACGAAAACGCACAAAGCGCCCGCGCACAGAAGGGCAAGCAAAGCTATTCTTTTGGCGGTAAAACGTCGTTTCATAAAACCACCTCGTTGTCTCCCGTTCCTACGCCTATTATTTTAAGGCTGTGCGGAACGCAGAAAATCGCGTCTCCTCCCGATTTGATTTTTCCCGAAGCGTTCACGCAATCGGCTTTAACGCTGCAATCGGCTTCGGAAACGAACGCGCCGCCGTCTTCGAACTCGATTTTATTAAAGCCGTCGGGAGTGTTTACGACTACGGAAAGACCGCCTTCCTTCGGCGTTTCTTCGACGTACTCCGCGCCTGTCTCGGTTATTATACCATTTTTTTCGGAAATGTCATAGACATATATCAGGTTTTCTTTGTAATATATTTCTATTTTGTCTAAGGGCTCAGTTTTTCTCCCCGCAAAAACCGCGATAAACAGCGCGGCTATACAGACAACCGCCGCCGCGTAAATAATCAGGTCTTTTTTTACAAAAAATTTTCCTTTTCTGACGCGTTCGGCTCTATCGTTCATATTCTTCACCCGAAAGCGTTTCGTATTCTTCGACCGTGGTAAAAACTTTCATTCCGTCGCCCTCTTCGAACGCCGCCACTATTTTGATTCCGTTTTCTTTTGCGTAGTCCGAATACGCGAATTCGATTATCGTTTCTTTTCCCGACGCAAGCAAACCCGTGGCAAGGCAATCTCCTATCCCCGCGCCCGCTCCGATGACGGTCACCGCGCACACTCCGTTATTTACCGGTTCGCCCGTCTTCACGTCGATAATATGACTGTATCTTCTGTCTCCGACGAAATAGTACCTTTCGTAATCTCCGCTCGTCGCCGCCGACGAAGAGGAAAGTTTCGTCTTGAAATAAGTCTTTTCTCCGTTCTCCCCTCGCGGGTTCGTCAACGTCAAATCCCAGTCGGACATAGAAGCGTTCTTCATCAGGTACAAGCTGCTCGTTCCGTAGGAGATATACCCTTTCTCTATTTCCAGCTCGCGACAGAGAGCCGTAACCTTTTCCACCGCAAGCCCTTTTACTATCCCGCCGAAATCGAGTTTTACCTCGTAAGTCTTTCCTTTCGCCTGCGCCGTTTTCTTTTTGACGATATAGGTTTTTCCGTCGTTTTCTATGACTTCGGCCACCTCTTTTAACCTTACAAGACTACTAAACGCCTCAATATACTCATTATCGGGCAACGGGAACGCTCCGTTTTCGTCCGAAACTCTGTCGTATTCTTCCGTCCGTTTGGAAACGCCGTAAAACCTCGGCGAAAAGCCCCATAGGTCGACGAGATTAGCCGCGGTCGGGTCGTAAAACCCGTCCGTCAAAGCGAACGCTTTCTCCGCTATGCGAAACGCTTCGAGACAAACGCTGTCGATTTCCGTTCTTTCCCCGCTTTTGGCGTTATTGAACCGCGAAATAAAAGACGTCGGGATATTTTCGTCGAAAGCCGCGCTCAGTTCGTCGAGAATATCGTCGGTTTTTTCTTCGAAAACGCCGAACGTTTCTTCCGAACAGTAAATCACCGCCTTGAACGCAGAACCGAAATGTTCCAAATCCGTGTATACGAATTGCCGTTCGCTTTCGCACGCGCATAACCCCGCGCACAAACCAACCGCAAAAATTATCGCAACCGCGCATTTAACCGCTTTTTTCATACAGTATCATTATAAAGCACCAACCGCAAAAAAGCAATACAAAACACTCCGACCACACGTTATGCGGGCATTTAGCGCAGTCATTACATTTTGTGCGCATAAATGCTTTGCCCGCATAAGTCGGACTTCCAAGGAAGCAAAATGACACATTTTGCTTACACTGTAAGCTCGCAAGGGGTTCACGCTCCTTGCTTATCCCCATAATGGCGACACTCTCGGTACACGCCCGTTCGTGTCGAAAATATAAGTTTCTCCCCTCTCGCGCTCTTCCCTTACAAAAATTTTTCGTATTATCAATATAGTTTTTTCCCTTAAATTAGGCGCAACCTTGAATTCAGAAAATAAAACGGATACCTAATAAAATACCCAAAAAGTGGAAAGCACATTTTTCACTTTTTGCCCATATAGGGGTCGAGCAGGGGAAAAATCCCCTGCGAACTAAGGATATAAGCAAAATGTGTCATTTTGCTTCCGTGGTAGTCCGACTTGCGCGGATATAAGATTTTATCGACACAAAGCACAGCGACTGACGGAAAATCTCCGCGCAACGACTGGTCGGAGTATCTCACTTTTTGCCCATATAGGGGTCGAGCAGGGGAAAAATTCCCTGCGAACTAAGGATATAAGCAAAATGTGTCATTTTGCTTCCGTGGTAGTCCGACTTGCGCGGATATAAGATTTTATCGACACAAAGCACAGCGACTGACGGAAAATCTCCGCGCAACGACTGGTCGGAGTATCTCACTTTTTGCCCATATAGGGGTCGAGCAGGGGAAAAATTCCCTGCGAACTAAGGATATAAGCAAAATGTGTCATTTTGCTTCCGTGGTAGTCCGACTTGCGCGGATATAAGAT
>CAYQKV010000013.1:0-34062 GCA_964418255.1 uncultured Christensenella sp. | reverse complement strand
GGGATTCGGACCCGCGACATTTGCCTTGGCAAGGCAACGCTCTACCACTGAGCCACTCCCGCATACGCTTATCTGAAATGATACCATCAATTAGGCGTAACCTATTTGCTTGTATATAATATCAAATCTTTACGGATAATGCAAGTATTTTATCCTCTTTTTACAAAATTTTTTTTAGCTGTACGTTATGTTCCCCTCTTCGTCTATATATATGACCATTCCGCCCTTATTGTCCCCCATCAAAGCGTACGCGTCCTGTTTCGTCACGTTGTATTCGACTTTGGGGATAAGGTTTTCCTTTGCAAAGTCGTTCCTTACTTTATATGCTTTAACTAGCGCGGTTGTTCCTTCCGCAACCGCGACGGTGATATATCTGCTTTTTTCGTTTTCGATTACTCCGTTGTCTCTTGCCGCGACGACTCCCTCTTCTTCGTTTGCGTAGACGTACAGACATTTGATTTCGTCGTTACCTTTAACGCAGTCGCACCTGCCGCCGTACGCAATCACTCTTTCTTTTTCGTCCTTAACCGCAAAGACCATTCCTTTATCGTAACGTTTCAATCCTAAGTAAGCGGGTTTAACCGTCGCTTTATCCGCTAAATTATATGCTTCGAGCACGCCGATTGTTTCGAAAACGTCGAGTAAACCCGATATGCTTATTTTATTGTCGAGCTTTGCCGAAAGTTCTTTTATTATACCCACTCCGCCTTCGGCGTTTTTAATCGAAGAAATCGACTGCGCCACCGCGTAATCCACGTCGTTTTCTATACTGCCGCTTATTATCTTTTTCAGTCTTTCGACGCTCTCTTCCCGTTTTGCGAACAAATTAAGCACGCCGAGAAAAATATCCGTATTGCTTATAACTACCTTTGGGTTCTTTACTCCCAGCTCCGTCGCATATTTTACCGCCGCGGCTATTATGTCGGCTTCGTCCGCCGCTCCGCTTTCACCGTAAATTATTCCCGCAAGCCCGAATTTTTTCGTCTTTCCGAATTCTTCGGCAAGGAATGAATATTCTTCGCCGAACGCGCATAGTCTCCCTTTCGTCTCCATTTCTGTTCTCGAAAAGGAAATCAGTCCCGCGACTATGTCGTCTGCGACCGAAAGCACTTCGCCGTTGGGCGCGACCGTCTTAAAATGATTTTGCGCCGTGTAATAATCGTTGTTTAATATATATTTTTCCGAATAATCGAGGGTGGGCAGGGTTACTTCGGTAAACCCTTCCCCTCTCATTGTCGATACGAATATATTCTTTACGACCGTTCTTTCTCTGTTTCTCGCGGCGTCCGCTTCCGCTATTCCCTGCGTCCATTTATAATTTTTCATAAAACTTTCTCCTGTCAGTTATTGTCTTCTACGAGGTAATCGTAATAATCCGCCCAGCCCGAGCTGTACACCGCTTTCTTTCCGTACGGAATATGAATTCTGAGCGAAGGTATTCTGTCGAACGGCAACGCCCCGTTATACAGTACGATGGGGATTTCCGATTGCAAATACACGTCTCTTAAGTTTTCGCAACCCGCAAACGCTCCGTCTTCGAGGTCGGTTATTCCGTCGGGAATGGTCACCGATTGCAATGCCGTGCAATTTCTGAACGCTCCGCTTGCTACGACTACGTCTTCTATTCCGTCGCTGAAAACTATTTCTCTGAGATTTTCGCAACCCGCAAACGCTTCCGCCGATATATATTTTATACTCGAAGGCAAGGTTATTTTCGTCAGATTGCTAAGCCCTGCAAAGCAGTTTTCTCCGAGCACCTCTATGGTACAATTATTTGCAAAACTCAACTCTTCGATAACGGTATTCTTTCTGTAAGTCACCGTTCCTTCGGGATAACTTCCGTACGGGTCGTATTCTTCGAACACTCTCTCTTCGACGTTATACACATATTTATCGTATTCCGTTCCCGAATACACGATATAGCCGAGATATCCCGTTATGGAATAAATGTTTCTGTTTGCTTGTTCGGTTATGATAACTACGTTTTTATCCGTGGTATCGAGATAATTTTTTATCGTATAATCGTTGCTTCCCTCTATGACTTCCAGAATATATTTTTCCGGATTGCTACCTTTATCGTAGTCCACGCATTTTGCGTATATGCTTGCGTCTTCGGTAAGGATAAACGGATAACTGAGCGCTTCCGCGTAACCGGAATCCTTGAACCAGCCTACGAAAACGTACTGTTTACTCGTAGTTTTATACGGTTCGACCTCTTTCGGATTATACAACGCGTGCACCGTCTCGCCGTTTATCTTTTCCGCTTCTCCCTCGGCAACGACGTAATTTATCTGATAACGCGCGATAACTCTCATCAAATCGTTCTGCACGCTCCATTTTTCGTTCAGTCTGAATTTCGCAAGCGTGTCTTCGTCGTTAATGTATACCGCCGTGCATCCGTCGAGTTCGTTTATGTAACCGAGTTCGGGAGGTTCCGTTCCGTCTATCGTAAGCGTCCAGCCCGTTACCGTCGTTCCCGCTTCTTCCCACGACGCGGGGATAATTCCGTCGAACGCGCCTTCCTCTATTTCCGTTACGTTAGCTCCGATTTTTATATCGTAAACCGAACTTTCGTCGAACGCGCCTCTTATTATCGTCGTCACTTCTTCGGGTATATCCGCCTGTCTCGTATAATCGATATTGTACTTTATAAGCGTGTTATTGATGACGACATATTCTTCGGAATTGAGCTTTGCGCTGTACCACGGCGTGCCGTCCGCGATTTTATACCCGACCGATTCGAGCGTCTCGGGGAAATATATTTCCGCAAGATTCGAACAACCGAAAAACGCTCGGTCGTTTATTCTCCTTATAGCGCTGTCTTCCGCGAACGCCACTTCCACTATATTGGTATTTCCCTCGAACGCGGAATCGTAAATAAGCGTAACCGAAGCCGGTATCTCCACGATTTTATCCGTTCCGTCGTAAGACACGAGGATATTTCCGAGTATAACCATATTCTTATACTGCGCGGAAATATATCCGAGTCTGTACACGGCGCTGTGTCCTATTTCCCTAAGCGAATTTTCGTTTATATCCACCTTCGTAAGGTTCTGACAATTATATAAGGAATACGCTTCGAACGTCGTAATGGGCGCAAGCGGATTGTAAAATCTTTCAAGCGCGGTACATTCCATAAACGCGTACGCTCCTATCGTCGCAAGTCCGCTTTCGCCTTCGAACGTCACGCTTTTTAATGAGCGGCAATAGCGGAACGCGCCCTCTCCTATCGCTCCCAGTCTCGAATTGTTCGCCGCCGTCACCGTTTCCGCTCCCGAATACGCGAAAGCGTTTTTCCCGAGATAAGTAAGGTTTGCCGGAATATAAAGACTTTTTAACGCCGAGCACCTTTCAAACGCTCCGTCCCCTATTTCCGAAAGTTGTGTAGCGTTTGCAAAATCAATTTTACTGAGGTTATAGCAATCGGCGAACGCGCCGTCCATAATATACGCAATCGACGGATTTCCCGACGGAATATGCACCGCATTAAGAGAAACCGCTCCCGCAAACGCTCTTTCTCTTATCGTCACAAGAGAGGAAGGAAGGTACAGCGTCACAAGGTCGGAATTACCCGCGAAAGCGTTTTCCGCTATGCTAGTAACTCCCGACGGTATGTGCAAAGTTTCTTCTCTTCCGAAATAACGATAGAGTATACCGCTTATAATAACGCAATCGTAATCGTACGCTTTTAACCAGGCGGTATTGTTCAACGCGTCCGCCGCTATGATGCTGAGCGAGTTCGTTTCGTCGAAGTTTATTTCTTTGAGCGCCTCGCACCCTGCGAACGCCTTTTCCCTTATTATAGAAACTTCGCTTCCCAGTTTAACCTGTTTAAGGGAAGTGCATCCGCTGAAAAGCTCCGCGGGAATAGTTCTTACTTCCAGCGGCAGTTCGACGTACTCTATACTCTTGTTGTTCTTGAACACTCCGTCCGCAACCACGCTTACCGTATCGGGGACGATAACCACTTTCGAATCCCCTTTATACGCTACGAGAAGGTTGTCGTAAATGACGAAGTCTCCCGCTATATTTTTATACCATTCCGTTTTCAGGAACGCGTCCAGTCCTATCGTAACTATATCGGAAACGTACTGCGAATTGACGGGATTGAGCTCGTTTGGTATGGTAAGTTCCACCACGGTTTCTCCGAAGACGTTTTCTCCTATGCCGGTAACCGCCGCGCCCATATACGTTTTGGGAATTACGACGTGTTCGTCGCTGCCTACGTATCCGCTTACCGAATACGTTCCGTCTTCGTTCCTCGAATACACCAGACCGTCGGAGACGTATGTATTCTCTTCTACGCGTGCGTACAAATCCAATCTTTCTTCCACGCCGAGGCTTATCGGGAAACGCGCCATTGTCCTGTAATCGCTTTCGTAATACCACCCTATAAACAAATCGCTCGGGCTGATTTCGGGAGACATCTGCTCTACGAACGCCACGCCGCCGACTAACGTCTGCGCCGTACCGACGTGATAATAAATCGTGCCTTGTACGGTATCCACGAATTCGGAATACACTCCTTCTCCGTAAAATCCTCCCGCCTGATAATACGCCTCGTTTCCGAGCGATACGGTTTCTTCCGTCACAAGATATTTGACGTAATACAGATAATCGCACCCGTAAAACGCGTTATTGCGCACATATCTTATGCTTGACGGCAAAGTAATACTTTCTATTCCCGTGCAGTTAAGAAACGCGTATTCGTCAATCGTTTCGAGAACGCTTCCCGTTTCGAAAGTTATTTCCGTAATAAATCCGCAATCTTTGAACGCGTCCGTCGCTATGTATCTTACGCCGCTCGGCACCTCTATGCTCATATCGCTGCCGCTATACGCAATAAGCACGTCCGCTACCACGACAAAGTCTTGTTCTCTTTCGATGATTTCGGTCCCGTCGAAAACATATTCTCCGAAATCACTTATCCTCGCGCCCTCGTTCACTATGAAATCGGTCAGTTGCGCGCATCCGTAGAACGCTCTCGCTCCTATTTCCAGACGGGCGTCCTCTCCCGCAAGCATCGTTACCGAAACAAGCGATTTGCAATTCATAAACGCCTGTTCGCCTATTTTCGTCACTTCGATGGGAATTATCGCGGAGGTAACCGAAGAATTTCCGTTGAACGCATTGGGCGCGATTTCCGTAACGGGCATTCCGTTTATCATAACGGGGATATTCAACGTAACCGAATTTCCGTTATATGCGCTTATGGTAACTCCGTCGTCGTTCACATAGAAAGCGTACCCTTCGTAGTAGTTGTTCAGTCCCTGCCATTCGTCGTAATAGTTTACGTTTATTCCGCTTGCTTCCGCCGCCGCGAAAGACGTATTGTCGGCAATGACAAAGACGGTTTCGGGCGCGTATTCGGCAAACGCCTGCATAAACGACGCCTTGTCGAAAGCGAAATCCGCCGTGTCTATTCTCACGCTCTCCAGCGCGGGGCAGACTATACTGTACGTTTCCAGTTCGCAAGCCGAACGTATGGTTATACAGGATATATTGGCAAAATAGAACGCTCCTCTTACTACCGTACCGCAATTTTCGTGAAGAACAACTTCGGGATTTTCGTTGTCGCCGTATCCCGCGGGATAGACGTACAAAGTACGATAATCGTTGCTGTAAAGCGCGCCGTTGTACTCGTTAAAGTAAGAATTGCTCGTCGCGTCTATATATTTCAGACCCGAGCAACCGTAAAACACTCCGTCGCCGAGAGATTCCAAAGAAGCGGGCAACACGAGAGATGTCAATTCGTTAAGCCCGTAAAACGCCTCGTCTCCGAGAGAAAGAATTTCCGTTCCCGTAAACGTTACGGTTTTCAACGCGCTTGAAGAACTCATTCTGAACGCGCCCTCTCCTATCGTTACTACGTTTTTGGGAATTGTTATCGAAGTAAGAGAAGTACATTCTCTGAACGCAAAGTCTTCTATATGCGTAAGTCTGTCGTTCATTCTCACACTAATCAGGTTCTTTGCGTTGAAAAACGCGTAAGAACTGATTTCTTCTGTGGTCTCCGCAAGGTCGAAAGTCTGCGTAGCCGCCCCCGACGGATATGCGTACAATACTGTCAAATCGCTGTTATAAAGCGCGCCGTTTAACGTTTTGAAATAAGAATTTTCGCCGCTGACTACGAATTCGGTTACCTCGCACGCTTTGAACACGCCGTCTCCTATTCCCGCGACGTCGTACACAACCCCGTCGATAATTGTCTTTTCGGGTATAACGACCACGCCACCTTTTCCGTTATATCCGCTCACTATGCAAGCGTCCGCGCTCTTTTTATAGACGAGCCCTTCGCTTCCCGCGTTTATATCAATATAATACGCGTAATAAGTCGTCTCGTACGCCGCCTCGGGAGAAATCGGGAAATCGACGGATTGAACTTCGCCGTCTCTTATGACGTACCAGTACGCGAAACGATAATCGTTTGCGTCGCTTAATCCCTTGCTGTTGCCGTCGGTAGGCAGGTAGTCGTCGGGCGGGTTTATTTCCGTATCCGCGCCCGTAATTCCTACCGAAACCGTGGAAAGAGAATCTTCGTATTTCCCGCCGAAGTCGTATTCTCCGTCGACGTATTTTCCGTCGGTATATTTTCTGTAAACGAATTTTACTCTGTATTTTATTTCCTCGTAAACGGCGTAAAATTTAAGGTCGTCTACTTTCTGCCATTCTACGAATTCGTACCCCTCTCTTACGGGAGGTTCGGGCAGGCGGCTTTCTCCCGTCGTTCCCGCAGGAACGCTTATTTCGGAAATTTTCACTTCCTCACCGCCGTCGAGATAGTAATACCCTATGGTGACGTTCTTTGATTCGTATACGGCAATCAGTTTCAAATTCTTTCTTACGTTATCGAAAATCGCGCTTTTCCCCGTATCGAAATCTATCCAACCGATGAAATTATATCCCTCTTTCTCTGGCACCGCGGGTTGTTCCGCTCTGCCGCCTTCCGCTACGCGCTGCGTTTTCCCGAGCTGCGTTTCCCCGTCTTCCGCATAAAAAGCCACGGTATACTTTTCATCCGCTTCGCTATACAGTCTTATAGTAAAAGTTACTTCCCGCCCGTAACACATAAGCGTAATGCTTTTCGTTCCCGTCGTGGTAAGTTTCACGCGGTCTTCCGCTTTAACCATATGTTCCCGCACGGGTTTGGTGATAGTTTCGCCCTCGACTTCTATCCCGTTTTCGTCCACCGTATTTTTATACTTAATCACTAAGTTAAGTTGGGTTATGTCGAACGTTTCTATCGGAAACCCGGAGAATTCATCGTTTCCCAACCATTCTACGTCAATCGATTCTATATCCGCTATTCTGACTTCGCTTTCAGAACACGCGGACGCAATCAGTCCGATAATGACGATAAGTAATGCGCATATAAATATTTTCGACGTTTTCTTCATATTTCGACCTACTTTTACGGATTGACGACCGTATATTGTTTTCCGTTGATAACCACGAACGAGGGAACCTCCTCGCCCGAATAATTGTAAATAACTTCCGCTTCCGCCGCTTGCTCGGTTTCTCCGTATTTATAGAGAACCCCGCCGACCGCGGCAAAGACTTCGTTTCCGTCGGTTTCCACGACGGTTATTCCGCTCCCTTCGAATGCGTTTCTTTCAATGTCTTTCACAGAAGAAGAGATAACTATTCCTTCGAGCGCGTCGCACCCTGCAAACGCGTAACTTCCTATCGCGGTAACGGTGTACTCGCCGCAAAGAGCCGAAACTTTGTCGCTCATCGTATAAATTCCGTCTCTTCCCGACGGGAATATATAAAGCGCGGCTTCGCCGGTTTCTTCGTCAAAAGTAAACAACGCTCCGTCTTTTCCCGCAAATCGAACGTTTCTCTTCGCCACGTATATATTTTTCAACGCGCCGCATCCTATAAACGCGTCCGTTTCTATGCTCGCAACCGAAGCGGGAAGGGTTATTTCGCTTATAACCGTACCCGCAAACGCTCTGCTTCCTATCTCTTCCGCGCCCTCTTCAATCGTGACGCGCGCAAGGTTAAGGCAGTTTTCAAACGCGCTCGCTCCTATAACGTCGACGCCTTCGGGCACGACAATCTGCGTCAGCCTCGAACATCCGTAGAACGCTCTTTCTCCGATTACCTTTAACGTAGACGACAGCGAGACGTTTCTTACCTGAATAAACTCTTCGAACGCTCCGTTCGGCAAAGAGGTCACGCCCTCGCCGATTTTTATCGAAGTAACGATGTTTTTGTGCGTTTCGTGACTTTCCGCCGTGTATCCGACTGCGCCCGTTCCATCGAAAATCAGTACCGTATAATCGGATAAATCGATGTCGTCGCGCGCGGCGACGAGGTAATACACCACGCTTCTGTCCCCGTTTGCCGACGCGTCGCCGATTTCCAGCACGCTCCATTCCGTTCCCGAGCCTTCTCCGATATACACGAATCTTGCGCTCAACGCTACGTTTCTGTCTTCTACCGTATATTCGATATTTTCATTCGAAGACACGAGCGTATCGTTCGCAAACCATCCGACGAAAACGTATCCGTCGTTCGGAATCGCTCCGAGGGAAATAACCGTTCCCGCAATATATCTGCTTTCTCCGCTTATTTCGTCGCCGTCTATCGTAAGTCTTCCGCAATCGGGAGAAGTCATTCTTATCGTCAAATCGACGGGATTTCTTCCGCCCGCCGTGGACGGTTTATAATAAACGACGTATCTTACTCCGTATTTATCTACCGTCATAACTCTGTTTGTCGCGGTCGTCGTAAGCAACGTGAAGTTTTTATAAATATAAGTAGTTTCTCTTACCGAATCCGCGAGCGCCTGCGATACGTGCACGGTATACGCGTTTGTGAAAATACCGTAATCGTCGTTTGCAAGCACGATGGGCGAGGAGTGCTCGACGTACACCGTTCTTATTCTGCTTCCGGTAAATGCGTGTCTTCCGATTGCGTCCGTTCTTATTCTCACGGAATTAACCGACGAATACGCAAAAGCGTATTCTCCTATCGAAACGACAGTCTCGGGAATTTCCGTTTCGCTGAGTTCGGAATAATAGAATGCATATCCTCCGATTTCCGTTACTTCATATTCTTTTCTTCCTATTACAAGGGATATTTCGTACTCGGTTCCGCTTCTCTTCTGCGGGTAAGAAAGCAATTTCGCGGTCACCGTTTCATCGTCCTTTTCATATAGCACGCCGTCGTCGTCCGTATAGCGGGCGTTGTTTTCGTCTACGCTTATTTTCACGAGAGAAGAACATCTTGCGAAAGCGTTATTTCCTATGGATACAACGTTCTCTCCGATTTTCGCCGTTTCCAGTCTCGAACAGTTGAAAAACGCGTTATCGCCGATTACGGTAAGCGTATCGGGAAGGTTGATTTCACGAACGTTCATACAATAATAGAACGCGTAATCGCTTAGTTCCGTTATCTTTGTAATCGTAACCTTTTCGAGAGACCTCGGAACGTAAGAGCCGTTGTTTCTGTATGCGTCCGCGCCGAACAACATTCCGAAAACGCCGCCGTAAGACACGGTAAGTTCGGTTATCGAGTCGCATCCTATAAACGCGCCTTCTTCCACGTGGTCTACTCCGTTTCCTTCTTCCACGGAAAGAATGCCGTCGCACCCGTAAAACGCGTTCGCTTCAATCGACCCATATAAAACTTTTACCGTTTCCAGCGACTGCGGCACGAAGTCTTTATTGTCGGCATAGTTTCTCGCACCGAAGACGTAACCTATATGCGAGTTAATCGCAATACCTTTATCAGCTCCGACGAAAGGAAGCGCGGCTTGTTTTATCGAGCCGCAGGAAGCGAAGACTCCTTCGCCCATTTTTTCCATACTGCTGTTTTCCCCGAAAGTTACGCTTTCGAGTTTTTCGCAGGACGCAAACGCTCTCTCTCCGATTTCTTTCACCGAATCGGGAACGACAAGGTCTTTAATTGCTGACTCTGCGAACGCGTATCTTCCTATAATCTCAACGTCCGTATCCGTGCCGTAATCCACCGTTTCCAGGTTATCGCAACCGTAAAACGCGTATTCTGCGATTTCCGTTACGCTCTGCGGCACGGCAAAAGTCGCGCCCGCGTATCCCGCAAACGCATACTCTCCTATCGTTGTCATATTTGAACCGCTTGCGAAAACAATTCTTGCCGCAACTTTATCGAACGCATATCTTCCTATGTTTATCGCGCTTTCGGGAATTATCAAATCTTCCGTTGCTTTCGTCATCGACGCGAATGCGTAATCTCCTATCGTTTCCGTTCCTTCTGGAATAACGGGCGCGGAAGTTCCCGCATAGCCGTAGAAAGCGTATTCGTCTATCGCCGTAAGCCGCGCGGCAATCTCTATGCGCGAAGTAACGCCCTCAAACGCGTTCCGTCCTATCTTTACGACCGAAGTCGGAACTGTTATTTCTTCGCCGAGGTACCCGACGAACGCGTAATCGGCAAGTTCTCCGACCGAACCGCCGTTTTCCCAGACGATAGCCATACTCGTATCGGAAAACGCGTAGGACGCTATTTCCGTAACGGACGACGGCACGGTAAGAACGGTAAGTTCTTTCGCCCCCTCGAACGCGCGTTGTCCTATCGCGGTAACCGAAGAAGGTATATTTATTTCTTTGCCGAGATACTGCGCAAAGGCGTATTCTCCGATTTCGGCAATGGTTGCGTTTTCGGCAAAAACAACGTCCGCTTTAATTCCCGCAAACGCGCCCGCGCCGATTTTTTCGATTTTATCGTGCAAGGTGATTTCTTTTATCGTTTTTTCCGGACAGTCTGCAAACGCATAGTCTCCTATTCCCGTCACGTTGTAAACCGTGCCGTTTACTCTTACCGTTTCGGGCACCGCATATTTGCCGTTTACCGCGTAAAACCCGTTGGGATATCCCAAAAGCGTAGCGGTTCTTATCTGTTCACCGTTTTCCGTTCTCACAACGGAATACTCGTAAAGTATCCCTTCGTCCGAACAGAAACTCTCCGCGCCCGATATATAAATCTCCACTAAGTTTTCACACCCTGCGAATACTCCTCCGCCGAAAGTCGACAGACTTGACGGCAAAGTGATTTGCGTTATTTCCGAGCAACCCGAAAACGCGCCGAAACCTATTTCGGTAAGTCCTTTTCCGAAATCGACGTCGGTCAGCGACACACAACCCGAGAACGCGTTTTTACCTATTTTTTCGACGCTGTCGGGAATATTCAAAGTCGTAAGCGAACCGCACCCCGCAAACGCCTCGTCCTGTATTTCTCTCAATGCGGAGTTACCGTTCGTTCCGAAAATTATCTGTCTTATATAACTGTTGCCCGCAAACGCGGAATTTGCTATCGCGGTGGTTTTCGACGGAATAACGACCGTAGTGTTCAGCGTTCCGTTATATTTTATAAGCACGGTTCCCGCGAAAACCATAGTGTCATCGTTATCCGCAACGAATTTATTGTTTTCGAAGGCGTCCTTGCCCACTTCTATAAGTCTTTCTTCGCTTATTTTGAAATTTTCCAGCTTTACCGCGCCCGCAAACGCCCTGTCGCCTATTCTTTCGAGGACGCAGTCGGTATTGTTGAATATTTTCAGTTCCTCGCAGTTTTCGAACGCGCTCGCCGCTATTTCGTTAAGACGGCTGCTTCCTTCGAAAATCACCGATTGCAAAGCGTAGCAACCGGCAAACACTTTTTCGTTTATCCTTTCCAGTCTGCTCCCGTCTTCCACTCTCACCGTGCATATTCCCGAGTTTTCGAAAGCCGCTTCTCCTATTTCCGTAACGGTCGCGGGTATAAACAAGTGCAAAACGCCGCTCTCTTCGGATTTAACTCCCGCAAACGCCCTCGCTCCTATGGTTTTGAGTTTCGCAAGACTTCTGACGTCCAGGAACGATAAACGGTAGCAGTTTTCGAACGCGCTTTCTCCGATTTCGGTGACGGAAACGTTGCCGAGTCCGAAGTTGAAAATTCCTATTCCCGATTCGGCAAACGCCTCTTTTCCTATCGAGGTTACGCTTTCGGGAATATAGAGCGTAAGCGGCGCCGCGCTACCGTAAAACGCGCGCTCGTTAATCGTTTTCACCGAGTTCGGTATATGCAATTCTTCGAGCGTTCCATTATAGCGGTAGTAAATATCGTTTACGATAATCGAATCGTCTGTATGCAGTCTGAGCCACGCCGTTCCTTCGAACGCGTCGTAAGCTATGCTTTCGAGTTTCGGCGCGGTTTCCAGATTAAGCGTAGCAAGTTTCTCGCATCCGTAAAACGCCGCGCCGTCTATTTTTTCAAGAGAAACGGTCGGCGTAAACGCGAGCAGTTCCCGGCAGTTTTCGAACGCGCTTTTTCCTATCGTCGTCACGTCGCTCCCCATCACCGCATAGCGAATCGCTCCGTTCGAAACAAACGCGCCGTTTCCTATTTCTTTTATCCCGTCGGGTATGACGACGGTCGCCGCGTTTCCGTTATATTTAATCAGAACGTTTCCGTCCGAAACGAAACATTCGTTTTCTTCCGTTCCCGTACAATCGAACGCCGTCGTGTCGGTCTCGGCAGGCTTGCCGATAATACTTTTCAGTCTTACGCATCCGTAAAACGCTCTTTCTCCGATATATTCGAGATTTTCGGGGAATTCTACGGAAATCAATTCTTCGCACCCGTCGAACGCCTCGGCGAGTATTGCGACAAGGGACGAAGCGGCGGAAAAATCTATTTCCGAAACGTACGGCGCGTCCTTAAACGCTCCCTGTGCTATAACGGTAACGTCCGACGGCACCGTAACTTTCTTGTCGTATCCCGTATATGAAAGCAGCACGCCCGCAACGCATACGAGACCGTTTTCGTCGGCTTGCTTTTTATCGTAATTTCCGAAAGCTTCCGTTCCTACTTCGACGACCGAGGCTTCCCCTCCGTCGAAATTTACGTTCTCTCCGCAATCGGCAAAAGCGTATTCTCCTATTTTAACAAGGTTTTTCCCGAACGTAACTTTAACGAGGTTCTTGCACCCTCTGAACGCTCCGTCGCCTATTTCTCTTAAACTGTCGGGAAGAACGACTTCTCTAATCGAAGACATTCCCGCAAAGACGTTGTTTTTAATTCCCACCACGGTATACGCGCTTAAAGTTCCGGGGACGTTGACCGTCGAAGACGTTCCTTTATACGCGGTGATAACCGCCTGTCTTTCGTCGTTGATTTCGTAAGCGAATCCGTTTATAAAATCGCGATAGGAGTTGTCGGGCGTTCCTACAACGGTGTTTATCCCCAAATCGTCGTTTAACGTCGTTCCTTCCGAAAGATACATAACGCTCGGTTTCTTATCTCCGAAAGTATTTTGAGACAGCGTTACGTTTCCCGCCGCGAACCTCATAGAAACGAGCGTAGAAGACACCACGCTGTAATCTTCGAAAAGTATTCCTCTCTGAGCCGTACAGTTTACGCCGGTTATCGCAGCAAACGAAAGCGCGCCGCTCTTTACCACTCTTACGTCGGCGTGAACGGTGTACTCGGAAGCGTTGTTACCTCTTGAAAATTTAGCCGGGTACGCATACAAATAATATTTCGGGTTCGTTCCGCCCGCACCATATCCGTACAGAGCTCCGCTTTCCACCGAAAAATTCGACCTGCTTGCCGTCGTCTGTTTAATCGTTATCTGCGTAAGCTCTTTGCACCCTGCGAAAACCTGTTCTCCGAGGGTCTGCAACGTGGACGGCAAAGCGATTTCCGCAAGGGACGCCGCTCCGTAAAACGCTTTGTCTTTTATTTCGGTAACCGCGTTTCCTATCGTTAAAGAGACGAGTTCGGCGGAATTTTCCACCAATCCTTTTTCAATCACCGTCACGTTTTCGGGAACGGAGAGCGAAACAAGCGACGCGCATTCGGAAAACGCGCCTTCCCCTATCGTCGTTACGTTCTGAGTTAAGGTAACTTCGGTAAGATATTTCGCTCCGCGGAAAGCGTACGCGCCCACCCTTACCGTTCTTTCTTCGAATTCGAAAGAGGTTCTTTCCGCGTCGGTCGGATATGCAATCAATTCGGTAAGCGCGGCGTTATACAACACTCCGTCGTACGCGCGGAAATAAGAGTTATCCGCGGCAACCGCAAATCTTTTGACACCGCTATACGAAAAAGCTCCCGCTTTTACCGAAGTAACGGGAATTCCGAGATAAGTTTTGGGTATAACGACGGTATCTTCCGTCGCTCCGCTTTTCAGTCCGACGACGGTATAAGCCGTTCCCGCCGAGTTAAGTTCGTAATCGAGAGAAGTCGAACCCGCGGCGTACGAAACGTACTTTGCGGTAAACCTCATTTCTCCCGTGACTTTATACGGGAAAGAAACCTTTACCTCTACTCCGTCGCGTTCGACGTACCAGTACAGAAACACGTTGTTGTTCAACCTTTCCGCGTCCCCCGGAGGGGTTACTCCTTCGGTTTCGAGGTTGACGTTCCAGGAAATGCTTTCGTCGTAATATTCGCCTTCGACGTACTTATAGTAAGAAAAATAAACGAGCACCTTGTCCGCGTCGTAGACCGCGTAAAAATCGGTGTTTCCCTCGTGCACGGAAGCCATAGCGTTTTCGTCGCTCCATCTTCCGTTGCTGTATCCGGACACGACGGGGATAGCGGGCGCATAATCGAGCGCGTTTCCTCCTCTCGGCACGGAAGCGGTGGAAATAAGCGTGCTTACTTCTCCCACGGTATAATAAAAATTAACGTCGTAAAAATCGGGTTCATACACAGCCACGTACGCTACGTTGCTCCGCACGGTAAAATCGGTAACTATATTCCCGGTAGCCTTATCGCTCCACCCTACGAGCGTATACCCTTCTTTCGTAGGCATAGCCGGCGGCGCGACGACCGAGCCCTCTTCGAGAACTTTCGTTCCCACCACGCGTTCGCCCGTTTCGTCGTAAAAAGTAACTTCATAGAGGTTGGTTTCCGTTCTGTACAATCTCAGCGTGAATTCGAAATTGAATTTCCCGCCGTAACAGCAGTAGATTTTATGCACTCCCGCTGCGGTCAAAGAAGTCTTGCTTTCGGCTTTTATCATATTTTCGGTAAGCGGAATATCCACCGAACCTTCGGTAAGATAAGTAATATGTACCGTAATGAGGGACAGTTTGAAATCGTCAATGAGAAAGCCCTGCGATTCGAGCGTTTCCGCGTCGAGCACCGACACTTCGCTTATATCCTCAAATTTGATAACGACTTCGTTTCCGTCTACGTCCGTCGTAGCGCCGTTCGTACACCCGAACGCCGCAACCGCCAGAATAAAAATCATCGCTATCAGCAAAACCAATCTTTTCGATTTCATATACATACTCCGTCCCGAGTTAGAAATATATATATAAATATAACACTTAATAAAATAAAAATCAATACGTTTCGGCAAAAATAATGCCGTCGTTTTTCGACAAATATTTTTTTACGCCGTTTATCCCTTTATCAAGTCCGATTTTTCGTTGAATTTCGGGGTTATTCGGTCGCATTTAATCTCATCGCGCCGCTTTTCAGGTAAGGCTTACGTCGCGCAAACAGAAATTATCAATCTCTTCTTCGAGCATTTTCTCCGCTTTTACATAGTCTACGCCGTCCGCTATTTCTTTGGCTTTTTTTAAGGCGGAAACCGTCATCCCCTCTATCGAGCCGCCGCCCGACTGTTCGAGCCCGAAAATATCCCCGCCGCCGCGCGTTTCGAAATCTTTTTCCGCAAGCTCGAATCCGTCCGAACATTCGCACATAGTTTTCAGTCCGTCCGTCGGCGGTTTTGAGGTGTATAAAAAACAATACGCCGTCTGTCCGTTTCTCCCGACCCGCCCGCGCAGTTGATGCAAAGTGGCAAGTCCGAACCGCTCCGCGTCCATTATCGCGATTATCGAAGCGTTGGGCACGTCTATCCCAACTTCGACTACGGTCGTGGATACTATCGCGGAAATTTCGTTTTTCGCAAACGAGTCGAGAACGGACTGTTTGTCGCACGCTTTCATCTTTCCGTGCAAAACGCCTGTCTTTTCCGAAGGCAGGTACTGTTTCAACTCTTCGGCGAGTCCTTCCACCGACTCTATTTCCGCGCCCTCGGCGTCGTCTATTTTCGGCGCGACGATATACGCCTGTCCGCCTTTTTCGCACTCAGACGAAATATATCTCCACATTTTTTCCCGTTTTTCCGGGGGCACGACGGCGGTTTTTACGGTGGAATCGAATCTCCTTGCGATTGTTATATATTCCACCTCGCCGTAAGCTACGAGCTGCATCGAACGCGGTATCGGCGTTGCGCTAAGCGTAAGCACGTCCACGCCCACGCCTTTACATATAAGTCCGGTTCTCTGAGCCACTCCGAACCTGTGCTGTTCGTCCTCTACGACAAAACTCAGCATAGGTATTTCCCCTTCTACGTACAGTAAAGAATGAGTGCCTATAACCACGTCGAAAAAACCGCTTTTTATCTGAAAAATCAACTTGTTCTTTTCCGATGTTTTTACGCTTCCGCTCAAAAAACCTACGCTTATCCCGAGTGCGGAAAAAATAGGTTTAAGGAAATTATAATGCTGTCTCGCGAGTATTTCCGTGGGCGCCATAATCGCCGCGCGATAACCGTTTTTTACCACAAAATACACTGCCGCCGCCGCTACCGCCGTTTTGCCGCTTCCCACGTCTCCGCATAAAACGCAATTTACTTTTTGTTCGGACGAAAAAGCTTTTTTCATTCTTTCCAGCGCGTCCGTCTGCGACTTATTGAGAGCAAAAGGCATAGCGTTGAAAAACGGTGCAAAATCGACGTTTTTATCATATTTCCTACATTTTGCGCGCGCCTGTTTACTTTGCGCTATCTTGAACGCGCAAATTCTTCTCGTGATTTTCTCCAAAATGACGCGCTGTTTTGCGTTTTTCAAATCCATACTTTCGGGAAAATGAAGAGCTCTATACGCTTTTTCGAGGCTCATAAGTCCGCGTTTCGTTTCCTCATCTCGACTCATTATGCTTACGACGGTCGTCTTCTTCATTGCTTCTTCGACGAAGCCTCTGTATGTCTTTTGCGGAATTAAACCTTTTGTCCTATATATAGGTTTTATCCCTACAAGCTCGTTTTTTTCACAACTGTCCTCGAAAATCGGATTATAAAAACTCAACTGATTTTTCTCTATTTTGAGCTTTCCGTAAAAGCGGTAAAAATTGTCGAGTTTCAGAATTTTCAGCGTATAATTTCTATTGAACCAAATCAGGCAGATTTTGCAATTTTCGCATTCCGCGTATGCTTTCAGAATTTCCAGTTTTCCTTTTTTGAACGGTTTGGAAATTTTTGTGATTTTCGCTTCAAACAAACAAAAATCACCCTCCGCGCTTTCCTGCGGAAGGGCGATTACAGACATATCCATATATCCCGTAGGCACGCGCGAAACGAGGGTTTCCGAATCGTATATCCCCAGTTCGTTAAGCCTTTTTTCTGTTACGGGACCTATTCCCTTTATATCGGATAACATTCCTTTTCGGGTTATTCCAGACTGATGAAATAATTATAATGCGGTTGTCCGCCGTTATACAGCACTACGTCGCTGTCGGGGAACATATCGGTAACCTTGTCGCGCAGTTCTTCCGCCTTTTCCTCGCTTACGCCGTCGCCGTAGAACAAAGTTATCACGCATACCGAGTCTTTATCTCTTTGCGAAAGCGCGTCGAGCGCGACCTCGTTCGCGTCGGTTCCTTTATCTATAACTTTGTCTTCGAGCGCGATAATATCTCCCGTTTTCAAAGTAAAGCCGTCGATTTCCGTATCTCTTACCGAATGCGTAATCTGAATACAACTTACGCTTTGCGCCGCGCTTTTCATCGCTTCTTCCACACATTCGGGGTCGGCGTCCGCCATATACGCTATCGCCGCGGAAAAGCCCTGCGACATATTTGTTGTTGGAATTATAATCAGCTTGCAATCGTCAAGCTCTTTTACCGCCTGTTCGCAAGCAAGAATTATGTTTTTATTGTTGGGAAGAACGAAAACGTTATCCGCGTTAATCGCTTTTACCTTTTCGATTATATCTTCCACGCTCGGGTTCATCGTCTGTCCGCCTTCGAGCACTTCGTCCGCGTTCGCTTCCTCGAACAGTTTTCTGAAACCATCTCCGCAACTTATGGCGAGCAAGCCCATCTTTTTACGCTCGCGCGCTTTTTTTGCTTTCAACGCCCTGTTCTGTTCGAGCATATTTTCGATTTTCGGCAGATTGAGTTCTCCAAGTTGCAGCGCGTATCCGAGCGCTTTGTCGGGAGAATTCGTATGAACGTGGACTTTAACCATTTCCAAGTCGCCTATAACAAGTACGCAATCGCCTATTTTCATAAGTTTATCGCGAAATTTGTCTATGTCGGCAAGAGTGGTTTGCTTTTTCAGATTTATTATGAAAAATTCCGTACAATACGCGAACTGAATATTGTCGAAATCGTGTACGTCTTCGTCGGGATTCTGTAATTTCGGTTGTTCGACCGCGATTTCTTTCATCGGAACGCCCGCAAGCACGTTGTACATTCCTTCGAGAATGAACATAAGTCCCTGTCCGCCGCTGTCCACTACGCCCGCTTTTGCAAGCACGGGAAGCATTTTCGGCGTTTCCGCAAGCGTCTGATTTCCTTTTTCCAAGATTTTTTCGAAGAACTCGACGTAATCGGAAGTTCTCGAAGATATTTTCACCGCGTAATTACCCACAATACGGATAACGGTAAGTATCGTGCCTTCTTTCGGGTGGGTAACCGCTTCGTACGCTTTGTTCGCGCCCGCCTGCAAGGCTTTTGCAAAGGCTTTCGTGTTGAGAGTTTTCGCTTCCGCGATAACCTCGCTCATTCCTTTTATTATCTGGCTGAGAATTACGCCGCTGTTTCCTCTCGCGCCTTTAAGCGCGCCTTTTGCCATCGCCGTAATAATCGCGACGGCGCTTTCGTTTTCCTTTTCCGCGGCTTCGTTTACCGTAGAAGTAATCGTAAGCCCCATATTCGTTCCCGTATCTCCGTCGGGCACGGGAAAAACGTTGAGTTCGTCCACATAAGATTTGTTAAGCAATAAATTCTGCTTAGCGCCCCTAAATATATCGAGCAGCTGACTCGCCGCCAAAACAGTAATCATTTTGTTATGTTCCTCTCCATATTCAACGCTCAAAGCCTCATTCCGACAACGTGCACGTCCACGGATTTTACTCGCATTCCGGTAAAATGCTCGACGTGGTAAATAACCGACGATTTAAGGCTCGCCACAACGGCTTCGACGTTGACTCCGTCTGCTATAAGACAGTAAATATCTATAAAAATTCTGTTATCCAAAGTAACCAGTTTTATTCCTTTCGAAACCGGTTCTTTGTTAAAGAGCATAAGTACGCTGTCGCTCAGTCTTCTGCTGACGAGTTCCGCCACGCCGTAACATTCCACGGCGACTTTTTTTATAACCAAAGCAACTGCCTCGTCCGAGACTACGATTTTTCCGTAAATATTGCTGGTCTGTAACGCCATTTACACTCCCCCGCGCCGCAAGACGACGCTTTTACTATTTATATAATAATATATCCCACCGAATTTTGCAAGTAATTTGGAAAAATTGTAAAAATCATTTGCCAAACGGATAAAAGCGTTGTATAATAAATTGCGTTTATTTAATAGGAGGTCACTAATGAGCAGAATTTGCAGTGTTTGCGGCAAAGCGCAGATAAGCGGTAACAAAGTAAGCCACAGTAATATAAAAACCAGAAGGAGTTGGAAAGCCAACGTTCATAAGGTTAAAAGAGTAGACGAAGAAGGCAGAGTCACCTATCGTTATATTTGCACCCGTTGTCTCAGAACGGAGAAAAAGAACAACAAATAATTTTTTCGTATACAAAATAACGTAAACTGCTCCCTTATTTAGGAGCAGTTTTGTGCTTAAAAATATCACGTTCCCATTTTGAAAAACATAAAACCGTCCCTTAATCTTGGGACGGTTTTTATTGCGTTTTCTACGCGAAAAATTTTTTAACTATCGAACGCTATTTTGAAACTATTTGCCCTGCTTCGCCCGATAATCTTTTATCGCTTCCGCTATCGCTTCTTCGGCGAGCACCGAACAGTGAATTTTTTGCGGCGGCAGTCCTTCGAGCGCTTCCACGACGTCTGCGTTTTTCAGTTTCAACGCTTCGTCGAGGGTCTTGCCTTTTATCATCTCCGTCGCCATACTGCTGCTCGCTATCGCGGCGGTACAGCCGAACGTCTTGAATTTCGCATCCACGATAATATCGTTTTCTATTTTCAGATACACCTGCATTATGTCTCCGCATTTGGCATTGCCGACCGTTCCTATTCCGTCGGCGTTTTCTATTTCTCCTACGTTTTTCGGGTTTGCAAACGTATCCAACACCTTTTTACTATACATTTTGGCTTTCTCCTTTTATTTCTTTGAACAACGGCGACCAACTGCGAAGTTTTGCCACTTCGTCGCGCAGTACGCTCGCCGCGTAGTCCGCTTCTTCAATCGTATTGTCTTTTCCGAAACTGAACCGTATCGAACTATGCGCTTCCTCTATACTCGCGCCCGTCGCCAGTATTACGTACGACGGTTCGAGACTGCCCGAACTGCACGCCGAACCGCTGCTTACCGCCACTCCGTGCAAGTCGAGAGTCATAAGTATGGATTCCCCTTCGATATAGTCGAAACTGAAATTAGCGTTGCTTACCAGTCGGTGTTCCATACCGCCGTTTAATTTGCAATCGGGTATTTCTTTCAGCACGCGTTCAACGAATCTGTCTCTTACTTTTTTGATTTTCGCATTGTTTTCTTCCATTTCGTCGACGGCAAGTTCCAGCGCTTTCGCCATACCGACTATGCCCGGTGTGTTCGTCGTACCAGCACGATAGGTTCTTTCCTGGTGTCCGCCGAAAATCAGTCTGTCGATTTTTACTCCGCTTCTCACGTACAAAAGCCCTATTCCTTTCGGTCCGTGGAATTTATGCGCGGACAAACTCAAAAGGTCAATGCCGTATTCTTCCACGTCGATTTTTATACTGCTTATCGCCTGTACTGCGTCCGTATGGAAGATTATTCCGTTTTCCTTGCAAAACGCTCCGATTTCTTTAATCGGCTGTATCGCGCCCGTCTCGTTGTTGGCAAACATAACCGAAACCAGAATCGTATCGTCCCTCACCGCTTTTTCGAGGTCGGAAACATTTATTCTTCCGTCCGTTCCCGTGGGAAGATAGGTTATTTCGAACCCCTCTCTTTCGAGCTGTTTGCAAGTCTGCATAATCGCCGGATGTTCCACCGCGGTGGTGATTATATGTTTCCCGAGTTTTTCGTTTGCGTGAGCGACTCCCCGTAGCGCCCAGTTGTCGCTCTCCGTTCCGCCGCTCGTTATATAAATTTCCTGAGGCTTTGCGTTGAAAACAGACGCTATTTTCGCACGCGCCTCGTCTACTGCCGCCGCCGCGTCCCTTCCGAAACAATGAAGGCTCGAAGCGTTGCCATACGTTTCCGTCATATAAGGCAACATACTTTCAAGCACTCTTTCGTCCACCGACGTAGTTGCGGCGTTATCAAGATATATCCTCATTTTTATCTCCTATCGGTAGCCTATGCTACCGAAAAGCTGTTGTTTCCTTTTTGTCGTGCCGACATTTCCTTTCTTTCGACAAAAGTATACCGCTAAACAAACAAAAATGCAACTATTTGTTCACGTTTTTCATAGCGAACTCCACTATGCCCTCTTTGTCTCTGCCCCCGGTAAACCTGTCGATTTCCTTGCCGTTATCGAAGAAAATCACGCAAGGAATGAAGTTGATTTTGTTCTTTACGGCGAGTTGTTCGCATTCGTCAACGTTTACTTCGTAACAAGTTATTCCTTCGGCGTTTAAGTCCTTTTCCGCTTCCTCGTAAAAAGGTTTCATATACATACACGGACCGCACCAGTCCGCGTAGAAATCAACGATGACTTTTCCTTCGTTTATCTTTGCGCTTTCGCTTTGCGATAATTTTTTCATTTTCTTGCCTCCGTTTTCATTATTCTTTCCATTGTCCCGTCGTCAGACCATCGTAAGAAACGGCTTTACACTCTTTCGTGAACATATCTTTCACTACGAACTCGTTTTTCTCTGTTTCCTCTTCGCCGATTACGACGACCCTTTTTGCTCCGCATTTATCTGCGTATTTCATCTGCGCTTTAAGGCTTCTTCCCACGACGTCGGTGGTCGCCTTTATTCCTATTCTTCTGAGCGCAAGCGTTATCTTCTGGGCTGCCGCGCAATATTCCTCGCCTAACGGCGCGATATAAATATCGGGTTTCGGTTCTTCCCCGAAGGAAAGTTTCGCGTTTTCCATAACCATAATAAGTCTTTCAAGTCCGAGTCCGAATCCTACCGCGGGCGCGCTTATTCCGCCGATTTCTTCAAGCAGATTATTGTATCTTCCTCCTCCGCAGACCGTTCCCTGACTCCCGATTTCGTCCGAAACAAACTCGAAAACCGTTCTCGTATAATAGTCCAGTCCGCGCACGATATTGGGATTGATTTCGTACTTTACGCCGAGCAAATCCAGCGTTTTACAGAGTTTTTCGTGATGTTCTCGGCATTCGTCGCACAAGTAGTCGAGCACCTTAGGCGCGCCGACAGCCACTTCTTTGCACTCGGGATTTTTACAATCGAGCACCCTCAGCGGATTTTTTTCCAATCTTTCGAGGCACGTCGGGCAAAGTTTATCTTTGCTCGCGTAAAAGTGTTCTTTAAGCGCGACCGAATAGTCTTTCCTGCACGTCGGACATCCTATGCTATTGAGGTTCAGCACAAGGTTTTTAAGTCCGATACGGTCGAAAAACTCTTTCGCGAGAGTGATTACTTCCGCGTCGGCGTAAGGCGTTGCGCTTCCGTACAGTTCTATACCGAACTGATGATGTTCTCTCAGTCTTCCCGCCTGGGGTTTTTCGTATCTGAAAACAGGCGTTATATAGTACATTTTCGTCGGTTGCGGCGCGTTTATAAGCGCGTTTTCCGCAAAACTTCTCGCAACGCCCGCGGTACCCTCGGGTTTAAGAGATATGCTTCTTCCGCCTTTATCCGTGAACGTATACATTTCCTTATTGACTATATCGGTGGTATCTCCCACTCCTCGAAGGAAAAGTTCGGTATGCTCGAAAGTCGGCGTTCTTATTTCGTTGAACCCGAAATCCGCCGCTACCGTTCTCGCCGCGTTTTCGACGTAGTGCCATTTATAACTTTCCTGCGGGAGTACGTCTTTCGTTCCCTTTGGTATATTTATCATTTTGCCCTCTCCGTGCCGCTTATAAAATATATTTTTTCAAATTCATCGAATTGAGCGCGTCCGCAAGGTGCGCGTCGACGTAAGTTTTATCCACGACGAGTTCTGTTTCTTCCTGAGTTTCGCCGCCCGCCTCGAAAGAAACTTCTTCGAGCAACGCTTCCATAATGGCGTGTAATCTTCTCGCTCCGATATTCTCTTTGTTCTCGTTTTCGAGATGCGCAATGCGCGCCATTTCTTTTATTGCGTCGTCGGTGAATTTAAGGTTTATCTTATCCACTTTGAGAAGTTCCGCGTACTGCATTATTATTGCGTTGTCGGGCTCTTTCAGAATTTTCTCGAAGTCTTCTTCGGTTAGGCTGTTCAAACTTACTACGACCGGAAATCTTCCCTGCAATTCGGGTATAAGGTCGCTAATTTTCGATATATGAAACGCGCCTGCTGCGATAAACAGTATAAAATCGGTTTTTATATTGCCGTATTTCGTATTTACCGTACAACCTTCAACTATCGGCAGAATATCCCTCTGCACGCCTTCGCGGCTGACGTCGGGTCCGTGCGAATTTCCTTTGGACGCGATTTTATCGAGCTCGTCGATAAATATAATACCGTCCTGTTCCGCTCTTCTCAATCCTTCCGCGGCTATCGACTCCTTGTCTATCATTTTGTTGGCTTCTTCCGCGATGAAAATCTTTAACGCCGTAGCGACGTTAATTTTACGTTTTTTCTTCTTTCTCGGCATTATGCTGCTTATGATTTCTCCGAAGTTGTTGTCCTGCGGATTTCCCATAGGTCCGAGCGTAAGCTGTTTCGGCGCTTCCTCGACTTCGATTTCTACGGGAATTTTATCGAGTTTTCCTTCGTGCAACGAATCGTAAAGCTCTCTTCTCAATTCGTCTTCGCTCTTATCGGGCGCGGCTTTCTTTTTTACCTGTAAAATAGCGTTTACAAGTTTCGCTTCCGCGATTTCTCTCGCTTTCGGTTCGACTTCCGCGATTTTTTCTTCGTTCACCATTCTGATAGCAGCCTCTACGAGGTCTCTTATCATACTTTCTACGTCTCTTCCGACGTAGCCCACTTCGGTAAATTTCGTCGCTTCGATTTTAACGAAAGGCGCTTTGACGAGTTTTGCAAGTCTTCTCGCTATTTCCGTCTTACCTACACCGGTAGGTCCTTTCATTATGATGTTTTTCGGCGTGATTTCGTCGCGCATTTCCTGCGGCAACATTCTCCGTCTGTATCTGTTTCTGAGCGCGACGGCTACCGCGCGTTTCGCTTCGTTCTGTCCTATAATATATCTGTCAAGTTCGTTTACGGTTTGTCTCGGGGTAAGTTCCATTATTTCTCCTCCTTTCCGACTGTTTCCACAACTACGTTATAGTTGGTGAAAATACATATATCCGCGGCTATTTTCATAGCTTTTTTCACTATATCCACCGCGCTCATATCTGTATTTTCCATCAACGCGCGCGCTGCGCTCAAAGCGTAATTTCCGCCGCTTCCTATCGCGCAAACGCCCGATTCGGGTTCTATTACGTTTCCGTCTCCGCTGATAACGTAGACGTTCTCTTTGTCCGCGACGATTAACATCGCTTCGAGATTTCGTTGCGCCGCGCCGTTTCTCCAGCTTTCCGCAAGCTCAACCGCGCTTCTCATAAGGTTTCCCGAATATTTCTGCAACATTTCTTCGAACTTTTCGCTCAAAGTAAACGCGTCGCTCACGCTTCCCGCGAACCCAACTACGACTTTATCGTCGTATATTCTTTTAACTTTACGCGCGTTGCCTTTCATTACGATGCTTTGTCCCATCGTCACCTGTCCGTCTCCGGCTATCGCCGTAACGCCGTTTCTTTTGACGGCGCAAATCGTCGTACCTCTTATTTCCATATCCTTACTCCTTTAATATCGTTTCGGCAAATTCTTCCATAGCCGCGACAGCCCTGCGGCTGTATTGTTCCTTTCTCTTTTTCTTATCTCTTTCGGGATTTTCCAACGTCGGCATAAGCGAGTAACTTACGTGCATAGGCTGAAAATCCGAATTCTGCGCGGCGATATACCGCATAAGGCTTCCCGTCGCCGTGGTTTCAGGCGGCAAAACCCGCTTTTTCCCTCTTATTTCTCTGTCGATATTTATCGCGCACATAAGTCCGCTCATAACGCTTTCGACGTACCCTTCCACTCCGCTTATCTGTCCTGCGAAAAACAGTTTTTCGTTATTTTTACAACTGAAATCGGCATTTAACGTCTTCGGCGCATTCAGAAACGTATTCCTGTGCATAACTCCATATCTGACGAACTCCGCGTCGTTAAGCGCGGGTATCATACCGAAAACTCTCTCTTGCTCTCCGAATTTCAGATTCGTCTGAAACCCGACCAGATTATAAAGGGAATCGTAGTTATCCTCTTTCCTGAGTTGCACCACCGCATACGGTCTTTTTCCCGTTTCGGGGTCGTATATTCCGACCGGTCTTAACGGTCCGAACCTCATACAGTCTTCTCCGCGTTTTGCCATTATTTCGATAGGCATACAAGCGTTAAAGACGTCTTTATTTTCGAAATCTTTGAGTATCACCGTTTCCGCGTTGGCAAGCTCCGAGCAAAACGCGACATACTCCTCTTTGTTCATCGGGCAGTTGAGATAGTCGTCGCCCTTCCCGTATCTTCCCGCAAAAAAAGATTTATTTTTATCCACGCTTTCCGCCGTCACTATGGGCGCGACCGCGTCGTAGAAATGCAATTCGCTTTCTCCCGTAACCTTAGCTACGCTTTCCGCGAATTTTCCCTCGGTAAGCGGTCCCGTCGCAACTACGACAAATCCTTCTTCGTCGGGAATTTCCGTCGCTTCTTCCCGTATTACGTTCAAGTTTTCGTACTCGGCAAGCTCTTTTTCCACCGCTTTGGAAAACTCCGTCCTGTCGACTGCGAGCGCGCCGCCCGCGGGTACTTTCGTCTGTTCCGCCGCTCTGAGCGTCATACAGTCGAGCGTTCTCAGTTCTTTTTTGAGAAGCCCCTGCACCGTGCACGGGTCGTCGGATTTAAGACTGTTGCTGCATACGAGTTCGGCGAACATCCCCGTTTTGTGCACGGGCGTGCCTTTAACGGGTCGCATTTCGTATAAATCCACAGAGTATCCCCGTTTAAGTAATTGATAAGCACATTCGCAACCCGCGAGACCAGCGCCTATTACGGTTATTTTATTTGTCATCTTCTTCTTTCGGATACTCGACGTGTCCGCAATTTTTGTTTACGCATACGTACTGTTTTTTATTGTCCTTAACCACTATTCTCATCACGTTTCTGCAAACGGGACAGAAGTCGGGCGCGGGAAGTTCCCAGCTCATAAAGTCGCATTCGGGATAGTTGGCGCAACCGTAGAAAACTTTTCCCGTTTTCGTATGTTTTTTAACGACGTCCCCGTGACAACGAGGGCAAACCGCCACCGGTTCTATGATGCTCTTTATATTTTTACATTTCGGATAATTGGGACAAGCGAGGAATTTTCCGAACTTGCCGTTTCTTACCACCATATTCGCTCCGCATTTATCGCAGATAACGTCTGTCACTTCCTCTTCGATTTTCACGCGTTTTTCCCCGAAGTACGCTTTGGTTATACATTCGTTGAAATGAGGATAGAACGCCGCTATTACGTCCTGCCATTTATTTCCGCTTACTACGTCGTCGAGTTTGTTTTCCATAGACGCGGTAAACTGTACGTCTACTATATCCGAGAAATTCTTTTCCATAAACTGCGTTACCGTTTCCCCGAGTTGAGTGGGTTTCAACAGTTTTCCTTCCTTTTCGGTATATTCTCTGTGCGCGAGCACGCTCAACACGTTGGCGTAAGTCGCCGGTCTTCCTATTCCGTTTTCTTCCATAGCCTTGATAAGCGTAGCGTCGGAGAACCTCGTAGGCGGTTTGGTAAATTTCTGTTCTTTCTTTATCTCTTTGAGTTCGAGTTTCTCTCCTTCGGTAAAATCTGGAAGTTTTTGCGCTCCGTTTTCCTCTTCCTCTTCTTTGTCGTGTTCGTACGCTATGGTATATCCCTTGAATATCACGGTTTTTCCGGTGATTTTGAAACCGTACTTGTTGGTTGCGCACTCCGCTTTAATTTTTACGTTGAGCGTGTTATATACCGCTTCCGCCATCTGACTTGCGAGAAATCTGTCGTAAATCAGTTTATACAGTCTGTAAAGGTTTCTCGCTACCTTATCCTTTATACTTTCGGGAGTAACCGCGAGAGAAATCGGTCTTATCGCTTCGTGCGCGTCCTGCACGTTCGCGCTTTTGGTCGTATAGTAATTGAATTTCGCCGGCGCGTATTCCTTTCCGAAGTTCTTTTCTATGAAACTTTTCGCTTCTTTCTGCGCTTCCTCGCTTACCCTTACGCTGTCGGTACGGATATAAGTAACGAGCGCGGTAAGTCCCATTCCTTCGACGTTAACGCCTTCGTACAACTGCTGTGCGAGACGCATTACTTCGGGCGCGGTAATCTGCAATCTCGTAGAGCCGTCCTGCTGCAACGTGCTGGTGGTAAACGGCGCGCCGGGATGGGATTTGCTTTCCCCGCGTTTAACCGCTTCCACAGAATAAACGCCTGTTTTCAGTTCTTTTTCCGTTTCTTCCGCTTTTTCCGCGTTTTCTATTTTGAATTTCTTACCGTTTTTATCGTTAAGCGACGCTTTGAACGCAGACGCTTTTCCTTCTTTCGTGAGCATAGCGAAGATATTCCAGTATTCTTCGGGTACGAACGCGCGGATTTCGCGTTCTCTGTCCACTATCATTTTGAGAGCGGCGCTCTGCACGCGCCCTCCCGACAGTCCCTGTTTGATTTTCTGGTTAAGTATGGGGCTTATTTTATAACCCACGAGTCTGTCGAGCACGCGCCTTGCCTGCTGTGCGTCCACGAGGTGCATATTTATCGACCTCGGGTGCTGTATCGCGGCGTTTACCGCGCGGTTGCTTATTTCGTTGAATTCTATTCTCTGCGCGTTCTCTCCAAGGTCGAGGACGTTGCTTAAATGCCAGCTGATTGCTTCCCCTTCGCGGTCCGGGTCGGTTGCGAGAAAGGTCTGTTCGCTTTCTTTTACCGCCGCTTTAAGCCGTTTTACGGTGTCTTTTTTCTCCTTTACCATAACATAACTCGGCTTAAAATCATTGTCTACGTCTATTCCGAGACTCTTTTCGGGCAGGTCGCAGACGTGTCCGCCGCTTGCCATTACCCTGTAATCTTTACCGAGATACTTCTGAATTGTCTTTGCCTTGGTAGGCGATTCTACGATTACTAATTTCATTTACTATACACTCCAATAATTGTGTTTGGTTTTCGTTATCAATCCCACTGCCGTCATCTTTATAAGCAGTGCGTTAAGTTGAGGCACGGTTAAATCCACCACTCCGAGAATTTCTTCGAAATGCATTTCTCCGTTGCGGTTCAACGCGTTTATTATACTGTCCTCGTTTACGTCGAGCTGTATGTCGCTCGGTTTGGACACGTCGGTTTTCGTCATCCCGAGTTCGCCGTATATGTCGTTTACGTCTATGACAAGCCTCGTCTGACACTCTTTTATTGCCTTATTACATCCCGCGCTCGCTTTATTGTAAATGCTTCCGGGTACGCAAAACACGTCTTTTCCCTGGTTCAAAGCATAATTTAACGTGAGCATCGTACCGCTTTTCTCTCCCGCCTCGGTTATGAGCACCGCCCTGCCGAGTCCGCTTATTATACGGTTTCTTGCGGGAAAGTTATGCGCTACCGCGTTTTCCCCGAGCGGGTATTCGCTTATTACAAGTCCCTTTTCCGCAATTTCTTCGTATAACGCTCTGTTTTCGGGCGGATAAACAACGTCCACTCCGCAACCGAGCACGGCTATCGTCTTACCTCTCGCGTTGAGCGCGGCTCTATGAGCGCAGGAATCCACTCCGCGCGCCATTCCGCTGACTATACAAAATCTTTCGCTCAGTCTCGTAGTAAACTCTTCGGTAACCCTTATTCCGTATTTTGTGGGAAATCTCGTCCCAACTACAGCAAAACAAGGCGCGTTTAACAACCTTACGTCGCCCTTACAGTACAGACAAAGAGGCGCGTCGTCGTAGCACGCAAGCGTTTTCGGATATTCTTCGTCGAGCATCGTAACTATTGTCGCGTTCGCTTTCTCGAGTTTCGTTTCCAGCTCGCGAAAGTCAAACTCCGCCGCGCTCACGCATATCTCTCCGTAATCCTTTTCTCCGAGTATGGAAGTTATTATTCCCCTGTATTTCGGAAGGTTTTCCGCAATTCCTTCGAGGTCTGTCGAACCGAGCAGTTTTCTGCCTTTTACCGTTCCTATTCCGTACGCCGACGCGACGATTAGAACCGCCTTTTGTTTTTCACTGAGTTTCATCCGAATATCATTTCCTTTTTATCGAGCGTTTTGTACTGCACGGCTTCCGCCACGTCCTCGAACGCTATATCGTCTCTTCCTGCAAGGTCGGCAATCGTTCTCGCTGTTTTCAGAATTCTCGTCGTGGCTCTCGGACTGAGATTTCTGCTTTCGAACACCGTTTTCAAAAGGTCTTCGCTGTCATCGTCTATTTTACAGAACCTGTCGAGCAACGTGTTGCTCATCTGCGAATTCGTATAAATTCCGTATTCCGCGAACCGTTTAAGCTGTATTTCTCTCGCTTTTTCCACCCTCGCGCGCACAGTTTCGCTGTTTTCCGCTTCCGCTTTCGAACGGAACTCGTTATATTCGATATTATCCACCGCAACGTATAAGTCTATTCTGTCAAGCAGAGGTCCCGAAATCTTCGAAACGTAATTCAGTATTTCCCTTTGCGTACAGGTACATTCCTTTACCCCGCTCCCGTAATATCCGCACGGACACGGATTCATACTCGCAATAAGCATAAATCTCGCGGGATATACCACGTTTCTGTTCACTCGCGCTATGGATATTTTGCCGTCTTCGAGAGGCTGCCTCAACGCTTCCAGCGTTTTTCTGTTATATTCGGGCATTTCGTCGAGGAAAAGTACTCCGTTGTGCGCAAGGCTCACTTCCCCCGGCGTAGCTTTGCTTCCGCCGCCCGTAAGGCTGTATATGCTCGCCGTGTGATGCGGGGAACGGAACGGGCGCCTTTTTACCATTCCGTCGTCGGGCATAATCAATCCGCTCACAGAGTGTATTTTCGTAACTTCCACGCCTTCTTCGAAAGTCATTTTCGGCATTATTCCCGTCACGCACTTCGCAAGCATAGTTTTTCCCGTGCCGGGCGAACCGCACATAAGCAAGTTGTGCGCTCCCGCCACCGCGATTTCCAGCCCGCGTTTTGCGATGAGCTGTCCTTTTATTTCCGCAATATCCACTTCGGGCGCGACGCGCTCTCCGTCGTCGTACTCGCACGTTTTCAACGGTTCGTGTTTCAATCCGATGACAAGCCCTACCGCTTCCGAAAGGCTTTCCACCGCGTAAACTTCCGCTCCGCGGACGTACGACGCCTCTTTCGCGTTATCTTTCGGCACAACGAATTTTTTATATCCCGCCTGCACCGCGCTTAGAAGTAGCGGCATTACGCCGTTTATTCTCCTCACCGTTCCGTCAAGGGAAAGTTCACCGAGATAGACGTACTCCCCGCAGTTTGTATAAGGTATCTGCCCTATCGCCGCGAGATAGCCTATTGCTATCGCGAGGTCGAGTCCCGAACCTTCTTTTCTCACGTCCGCAGGCGCGAGGTTTATAACCGTTTTATGCGCACCGAAGTCGAAACCGCTGTTGGTTATCGCAGAGCGTACTCTTTCTTTCGATTCCTTTACCGCGCTGGTAGCAAGTCCCACTATATCAAGCGACGGCAAACCGTTCTGCGCGAAAACTTCCACTTCTACCGCGTAACCGTCTATTCCGTCGAGCGCGTAGCTTTTTACCGTCGTAAACATTTTTTTATCCTCTTATCCTTTTCAAAATCAACAGCAGCGCGACTGCAATTACGGCTACCGCTCCCGTTCCGCACACTATCCAAAGGAATACGGAAAAGTCCATAGTTTTGCCGAAAACGGAAATCGTTTTCTTGTCGCCCGTTCCCGAAGTAACCGCTTTACCGCCGCTTACCGCGAGAACGTAGTTTCCATCTTTTTTGACAGTGAAAAAAATGCGGTTGTTTTTAACTTCCGTTTCCACGACTTTTCCCGTTGCCGCGTCGATAATCGCAACGTCTCTGTCGTAATACGCCGCGGGTTTACTCATTCCGACGTATATCCCTTCGCTAAGCGGAGAAGCTAAATTCTCTCCGTTGATTTTCACCGAAATGGAAAAATAGTCGTAAAAGGCTCTCGTAAAGCCCGCAACCGACGCGTAATCTTTCTCCTCGCCCGTATATTTCGAAAGCGTCACCGTAACTACCGAACCTTTCGGATACGCGCCGAAATCGCTCTCGTTAAGCTCAAACGTAATATTCGCCGACGCGTACTCGGGCGCGGATTCTATTTCGTAAACCGTGGTAACGATTACGTCGGGAATAGCGGCAAGCTCGTTTACCGCGTTTATAATTTCGGTTTTCGCGGAGTTATCGAGAGACAACAGCAAGTTTACTTTGGTTATTCCGTCGTTTATGCTTTTAACCGCCGCGGCGGTGTATTCGGTTAAATCGGTTCCGCGCAATTTTTCCACGCATTTTCTCACCGCTTCGTTTATTTCCGCGTCGTAGAAATACGGAAATGCGACGACGTAACGCGTTCTGTTGCCCGCGTTGTCCGTAATAATCAGAATAAGCTCCTGTCCGAAGCCGTAGCAATCGAAAACGGCGGAATATAAATCCGTAGTCCCCTGTACAGGGGAAAACACAATTTTCCCGTCCTCGCTCGTTATGCTCGCTATTCCGCTTTCGTTTCTGTCGTTTGCGTTTACGATAACCCGGCAGAACCCGTTTTCTCCCGACAAATCAATCTGTCTTGTAACTTCCTTCACTTCGGGCAAAGAAATATCGAACGCAGAATACGGAACGGTAATTTCCGCCGTCTGAGACACGTTGCCCGCGTTGTCGGTTGCGTAAAGTCTTATCGTATAATCCATAGCCTTGTCGAGGATAATGGTTTCGGGCACGGGCGGTTCGGCTTCGAACCGATACGTCGTTCCGTTAATCGAATAAGACTGCTCTTTTTTCAGACCGCTCCCGCCGTTATCGGGCAGAAATTCCACCTTTATTTCATAACTTTGCGCGTATTTGCCCGCCCCGAGCGCGGGAGTAATTTCATACGTCGGCATAGGCGGCGCGTAGTCGTCGAAACAATCGAGCGGATAAATTGCGGACGTTCTGTTTCCCGCTTTATCAGAACACGCGACGAACAAAGTACACTTTTTGTTTACGCTTAGTTCGGTTTTTCCCGCCGTAAGCAGGTTGACTTCGTAAATCGAAGAATACGTTCCGTCATCGTAGCCGAAACGGTACAAAAGTATTCCGAGTCCGCTTCTTTCGTCCGCAAACGCGCCCCAGTCCACCGTGAAGACGCAGTCCTGCCCCGTTCGTTTCCATTCTCCGTTTCCCGAAACCGCGTTCGGACTGACAAGCGGCGCGTCTGAGTCGTTAAGAAACTCTTCGGTCGCACTTCCTATCGGATTTTCCGCGGTCTGCTCTTCGTATGCCGCGCAGGTAAGGACGTATCTGCCCGTTTTATCCGCGACGAACGTAACTTTGCCGTCCGACGGCGTTTCCGTTATTCTGTCGACGAAATAAGTTCCGTCAAGGGTATACGACAAGAGGTAAAATCTTGTGGAAACGGCGAAAGTAACGGTTACGTTCGACGCGTACCCGCCTTTTATATAGTCCTTTTCTTCGACCGTCGGAGTAATTCCGTCCGCCCCGACAAGGTAAGTTCCCTTAACCCTCTCGGTATATACGGGCGCATCGGCAAAAGCGCGGAAATCGGCGTCTTTCGAAGTTAAAAAAAACGCCGCGCACGCCGCAAAGCTCGCCGTGAGAATGAAAGCAACAAATATAATTATTTTATTAAATTTATTAACCATATATAGTGACTTCGTTTGCAGTCGGAAATTATTATAGCACACATAGTCTCTGTTTTCAACTCTGAGTCGCAATTTTCTCCCGTTATTATTTAATAATAAAAAATTTAACCTTTTCTGAAATTTACGATGTGGATATATCGCGTTTAGATTATCCGACCAAACGTTACACGGAATTTTACCGCAGTCGGTTAAAACCTTTGTGCGGATAAAATTTAGTTCCGTGTAAGTCGGACTACCAAGGAAGCAAAATGACACATTTTGCTTATAAACTTAGTTCGCAAGGGGTTCACGCCCCTTGCTCGAACCCCGTACGGGCAAAAAGTAAAAAATGCGATTTTTACTTTTTGAGTATTTAGCCGTAAAACAGCGGATAAGATTAGGCTTTTACTGACTTTTCCGTAAAAAGTTTATTATTGCCTCCTCTTTCTTTGCGCCGTTTTTTCGCGCGGCAAAAAGTATCACCCGCCTCGCGCAAAGACATAAGAATGTAATATAGGCTTTCCGAAAGGAAAAGCGAAAAAAGGAGGTTAATAATGAAAAAAATTCTTACGCTCATTCTCGCGGCGGCGATAGCCGTACTCGGCTGTTTCTGTTTCGTTGCGTGCGGCAATAAAACGGAAGCGGGAGTTGTCCGCGTGAACGAAGTGACGCACTCGGTCTTTTACGCGCCGTTTTACGTAGCGATAAACGAAGGTTATTTCGAAGAAAACGGTATAAAAATCGACCTGACTAACGGCGGAGGTTCGGATAAAAGTATGACCGCTCTCATAAGCGGAAACGCGGAAATCGCTCTGCTCGGACCCGAGACTTCGGTATATACAGTTATTTCAATAGACACATAGACAGTTTTAATATCCGCAATATTTGAGC
>CAYQKV010000012.1:0-34204 GCA_964418255.1 uncultured Christensenella sp. | reverse complement strand
TTCGATTTTTACTTTGCGCACCTCGACGCGGAAGGGTACGAAGAAGAGGAAATCGCGTTGAAGTGTAATTGCGGTGAGGAAAAAATAGCAAATACGCTGAGAAGTCTCGGGAAAAAGGAATGTGAAGAAATACTCGCGGAAGTGGGCAAAATAGAGATAGTATGCCATTTCTGCGGAAAGAAATATCAATACGGAAGAGAGGAGGTCGAAAAGCTGTGGCAGTAGTGGAATTCAAGCCCGACCTTAAAGAACTTATACGTCTTGCCGCGGCTGCGGCGAGCGAAGGGAAATACGTTATTTGCGTGCATAACCTTGCGGACGCATTGAAAGAAGCGGCGGATTCAGACGAAAAATCGTTGGTTTACAGGTGCTTTTCCGATATGTTTATGTCGATAGGCAACGTAACAATAGCGAGAAACGCGCTTTTCCGCGCGTGTAAGGAAGCGGATAAAGGCGGATATTATTCCATCGCGTACGATAAATTTTTACCGTACGACAACATTATGGAAGATATGGAAGACCTGCCCGCGCCCGACAGCGACGCGATTTTGGGATATAACGACGTTTATAACTACTTTAAGACGGGACAGTACGAAAAGGGACTAGATATTCTGTGCGAACTCGTTCCGGACTTAAAGTGTCTCGACGAAGTAACGGGCGTACTTTACGACGCAATAGAGGACGGAAAGAAAATCGACTTGTCCGCGCACGCGTACAAACTGCTTTTGCTTACGGGGATTTTTGCCGCCAAAAGCGGCGAGTTCGTCCGCGTAATGTTGCAGGGCAGTCCGGTTACGCGGGCGATTATAACCGACGGCGTTAAATTTTTCGTAGACGAAATCGGAGACAGAAGGGTGCTCGGCGAAGTGGCGGAAGCGTTTATCGACGAAGAAGAATTCGAGTGCGCGGAAATTTGTTTTGAAAAACTCCTCGAAGAATGTGAAATAGACGAAGTCGCGCTGTTCTATATGGCTGCGCTTTCGTACCATAAAGACAATAAAAAAGACGGGGATAAATACTGGAACGTATATAAACTCGCATACGAACGGTTCGGCGCGCCTACGGACGTGTTCGAAAGTATGTTCGAAAGAAAAATCGTGCCCGTGTACGGAGCGATTGCCGCTACGTTCGTTAAAGGGGACGCGGATTTGCTCAACCGGGGCGCGCGCGAGGATTACGAGGTTAAAAAAGCGGCGAAACACGTCTTGTCATACGCAAGCGACAAACTTCTTATGAGAATGACGAAAATCCTCGACCCGAGAGACGACGTAATGCTCGAAGCATATAAAGAAACGCTTATTTCCCCGTTCGTCGGCGACGCAAGAAAAAGAAGGCTCGTCGGAGAAATGCTGAAATGCGGATACGAGGGTAGAATTGCGATTGCGTTCGAAAACAAAGGAGAGATTTTCGACTGCGTTAAGTTTACCGTAAAGAGCAACAGAGCCTTGTGGCACAGCGTGTTCGAAAAAGTAAGCCTCGGTATAATAGCGAGCGACGAATTTTTACCGTACAGACCGAGTTTTCTCGCCGCCGAGATAAGAAGTTTCGCAAAAAAATGCACCGAACTCAAAATCGACGCGGATTACGACGACTTGTCTTTCCTGTGCACGGTTATGGCGACGCATTACAACGATAAAGCAAAGAAAGATACCAACATCGGCTGGGTGAACGGAATAGTCCCGCAACTCAGTCCCGAAGAGTTGAAAAGAGGACTGAATAAATTCCCTCCGGAGGTGCTCGGGCTTTGAAAAAAAGGACGGCTTTCGCGTTCCTCGCGCTTGTTTTTATCATAGTTATGGCGGCGGCGGGGTGCAGCGAAAGACAGACAGACCCGATAATTACGTTTGAAAGCGACGGCGGAAGCGCGGTGGCGGAAAGAGAAAAAACCGCGTCTGTTTTTCCCGTAGCGACCAAAGACGGGTTCCGTATAGAGGGTTGGTACGAGGACAAATATTATAAAAAAAGAGCGACTTTCCCGTATACCGCGACAAAAGACACGACGCTTTACGCCAGATGGACGGACGTTGAGAAAGGAAGCGACGGGATAGAATACGAAAGAACGGAGGACGGTAAAGCGTTCGTAGCCGTTTCTTACAGAGACCCATCGTATTCGGTCTGCGTGCCCGACGAACACCTCGGACTTCCCGTCGTTAAAATCGCGAGCGGATTTATGAAAAACCGTTCTTACGTTGGACTGTTTCTCATAGGAAAAAACGTTGCGCAAATAGACGAAGAATTCTATCGGTGCGTCTCTTTGACGCGGTTCGAAGTAAGGGGAGTAAACGAAAATTACGCCGTGGAAAACGACGCCCTCGTAGACGTATCGGATAAAGAGGAAAGAATAATTTGCGCGTATCCGCGGGGACTGAGAACGGAAGAGTATACCGTAAATATTAAAGTAGGAAAAGACGCGTTTTTATATAATTCTTCCATAAAAAATCTTACGCTCGGAGAAAACGCAAGCGCGGAAGAGGGAGCTTTTCAAGAAATGACCGTGCTGGAAAGTTTTACCGTAAACGAAAGTAACGGATACTTTTCCGCGAAAGACGGGATACTTTACTCGAAAGATTTTACGGTTTTATACAACTATCCCGCAAACAAAAAGGGTACGGAAGCGGTTATCCCCGATTCGGTGATAACGGTTGAAGACGGTGCGTTCGAAAATTCGAAAGTAAGCGTAATTACCCTCGGAAAAGGCGTGGAAAACTACGAAGACTACTCGTCCGTTCCCTATTTAACCGAATTTAAGGTAAAGAGCGGAAATCCGTTTTACAAAGCGGAAGAAGGACTCCTTTACGGAGCGGACGGAAAAACGCTGTACCGCGTGCCGCAGGCGCTCGAAGGAGAAGCGAGAGTTAAAGAAGGCGCGGAGACGATTTCCAATTTCGCGTTTTACGAAACGGGAAAAATAACCTCGGTGTTCTTGCCCAAATCGGTGAAAACCGTGTGCGACTTCGCGTTTTATTATTGCACGGAGATGACAAATCTCAGGTTCGAAGAGGAGAGCGAAGTAGAAGAAATAAGAGGCGGCGCGTTCGTTAAATGCGATAAACTGAAAGAAATGACGGTTACTTCGAGAGTTCCGCCTAAAACGGGCGAAGAAGGGATTGACTGCGGAGAGTTCGCGAGCGGATTTAAGATAATCATTCCCGACAACGCGAAAGAAGCCTACGAATATTTCTGGGACTTTGGCGTAAAGTATTTCGACGCTACGGGCAGAGGCGTTACGACATATACCGTTACTTTCGATTCAAACGGCGGCTCGGACGCGGGAAGTTTTCACGGGCTGCTCGTAAGAGAACCCGAAGAACCTACGAAAGAAGGGATGATTTTCACGGGGTGGTACGACAATAAAGACTGTTTCGGAGAAAAAATCGAATTTCCTTTCGTTACTCAAGGACACGCCACGCTGTACGCCTGCTGGGAACTCCTGATAGAATAAGTTTTAAGAAATTCTTACCCGAAAAAAGGTTTTTTTCGTCAATTCGGAACAGCGAAAAAGTATATGCATTATGAAAAGCCCCCTACTTGACATAATAAAGAAATATATGTTATTATATAACATATAACGTAGAATGGAGAAGCAGAGGCTTTATATGAAAAAAATTTCCGTACTTAAAATAATTGTTCTCGCCGTTTTTACAGCGATTTTTGCACTTGCGGCGTTTGCGTGTACGGAAAAAGAGGCGGAAGAACCTACGGTTAAATCCATCACCGTCATATCCGCGCCCGAAGGCGCGTACTTAAAAGGCGATACCAACATTATTTTAAGCGACGTAATTCTCGAAGTCGTATATACGAATAAAGATACAATCAAAATTGAACTCGACGACAGTATGATTTCGGGAACGGACAGACTTAAATTTCAACAGGCGGGCAGACATACCGTAGCCGTTAATTACGACGGCGGAACGGGCTTTTACACGTTCGAGGTCGTGGACGTAGCCGCGGAAGGCAAGTTCGTGGCGTCGTTTTATTCCCGCGGCGGGAGCGACGTAAAGAGCGTAGCCGGCACTTCGATTACCGCGTTTTCGATTCCGGAAAGAGAAGGGTATACGTTCGACGGGTGGTACCCCGACGCGGCGTTCGATTCCGACGGCGGAATACTTAGCTGGGGCGAACGGGCGGTAGAACCTTATACGTTGACGAAAAACACCGCGTTTTACGCAAAATGGATAGATAAACGCGTATGCACGGTGAGATTTTACGACTACGACAATTCGGTTATTTACGAAGAAAAAATTCATTACGGCGAAAAAATCGACGTGGACGCGTTCGAATACCCCGACGAACTCGTCACCGAGGGGAAAACTTTTATAGGCTGGAACGTAACCAACGGCAGCGCAAATAACGTAACCGTCGATTTGATAGTCAAAGCAAACTTTTCCGTGGAAAAATGTATAGTCAAAGTCGTTTACGCAAACACCAACGGCGAAACGATAGACGTTGAGAGAACTTTCGATTACGGAACGGAATTCGCCGTGGGAGAGGGAACCATTTACGTTAAGCCCGAAAAAGAAGGGTATACGTCCCGTTTCGTCTATTACGTCAACCACGCAGAGGACAACGAAACCGAAGACGGGGAAAAACTGTACGAAGAAATGCCCGCGGACAATACGATTACGCTTACCGAGCCGTATACGACGATACGGCCCGAGTTTACCATACTTACTTATAAAATCATAATTTTCAACGGCAAAGAGACCCAGACGAAAACGAACCTGAAAAACGGCGCGCCGGAATTGGAAAGAACGTACGAAAACGCCGCCGCTTCGAGAGATTTCACGGTAGACTGGAACACAGGGTTCGATTTTTCCGAACATACGCAGGAACCCGACATAAGTTCTCCCACGCTTTTGTACGACGATAACGGCATAGTGGGATACACGGGACAATGGTGCTATCTTTCCTACGATACAGACGGAAACGAAATACTCTATAACGGTTCGGGTATGATATGGAGCGAGGAAAGACAGATTTTCCTTTCGCCCGAAGAAAGACCCGAGGGCGAATCCGATAGTTTGTGGACGCTTAACGATACGGACGGCAATTACATAGCGACGATACGCAACGGAAAACTTACGGAAATAAGAGGGGACGTCACGGTTAAGGCGCTGTATATCAAAAAGACTTTCGACGTAAAACTCGTACGGCAGGAAAACGGCGCACAGAAAACGCTTGTTACTTTCAAAGTAAAATACCTTGCCGATATAAATATCTACGATATGACGTGCTATCCACATTCGCCCGAAATCGACGGAACGGCGACGATGTTCCCGGCAAAAGACGTCACGGGGTACGTTATAAGCGACAACGCGTTCAAGTTAAAAGCGGGACTAAACGAATATAACCCCTCGATTGAAGGGACGGATATAGAAAAACTTTTCCTTAAAGAAAACACCGACCTTACGGTAAAGAAACAGTCGGAAGAAGGCGGGTATTACGTCACGAACGAAGTTCCCGAATACAACGAGGAAGAAGACTGGACGGTGGAATGGTATAAAAATGCGGGCTTTACCTCGGAAAAAGTCGATTTCAAAACGGGGGAAACCGTGGAAATAGGCGACGCCGCGTCGTTCTATTGCAAAGATAGCGACAACCGCAAGTACGAAGTTATGTTCTTCTATACTTACGACTTCGCTACGGATAATTACATTAACGCGGGCGTTTATCCCAAAGCGGGACAGGAATACTATACGGAAAACGAAAGCATAACCCCGCCGATTACCAACGAAACGGTGACTGCATCGATAAACGGCGTAGTCGCGCCGTACGTATTTATCGGGTGGTACGATTCGCCCTACGGTCTGTATCTTAAAACGGGTTACCGCGGAAAAGAACTGACTGATTTTACCGCGAGAAAATCCGCTACGTATTATTACGCGCATTACGAATGTACGAAAACAGTCAACGTGCGGATATTCGACAGAACGCAAAGCACGGCGTTTATAGGATTTACCGAACTCGGTCTGGACGGCTACCCGTACGAAGAGTGTCTGGTGGCGGATAACACGATTGCGTACAACCTCCCCGTAGGAGAAATTTTCGACTTGTCGATGATATATAAAGGCAAAAGCGACGGAACGCAAAGCACGCTCAGCGGACAGATTTATTACGACAACGTAAAATGCAACGAATTTTATCAAACGTACTACCTCGGGGCGTTGAAAAATTACCTCGAAACGACTTTCGGGACAATAGATAATATCAACGCGATAAAGAGAGTAACCGACGCGTTTGCCGCCGATTATCGCAACGCGGTAAGCACGGTGTACGCGCACGATTACGCGGGTTATACGACGGGAGACGGCGGAGAATACGAATATTATCTGACCGTTTTCGACAACGCGGGAGCGGCGGGAATAACCGATTTCCCGACAGAATACGCAAATATCGCCGCAAGGGGCAACAATATAAAAACCGCGCTGGATAACGCCGGGTATACGGATGAACTTATGGCGAGAATAGGCGACGTTACCGAATTTATCGGAAATTACGCTGGGTTGCTCGCAAGCCTGTACGAAAACGGATTCAGAGATAAACATACGAATTTCGTAGGTTTAAGCTATTTTAATACCGACAATTTCTCTTTGTACGAAGGAGAACTTTCCACGTATGCGAAACTCGTTACCGTGAGTAAGATATTGGAACGGTACGCGGATTTTCTTACGACGTACGAAAACTACGACCTCAAAGAAGAATCTCCGAAATATTCGTCTTCGGCAATCGACCTCAACCACGCTTACGGATATAACGGAATAAGCGAAATAAAGTACACTTTCAGCGGTTATTATACCGACTCGGCGTACACGAACGTTTACGAAACGGAGTTCGAGAACCTCGCTTTCGCGCTGGAAAACGACGTTCGGCTTTACGCAAAATGGACGGACGTAACGAGGGGTACCGAAGGGCTTGTGTACGAAGAAGTGAGTTTTTACGACGGAGGAGAATTAAAATACGGATACGTTCTCGTCGATTTCGTAAACTCGAAACAGTATAGCGCGAAAGGTTACGGACAGGAAGAAAACAAAGATTATTACTACGTCACGACCAACGACGCGGGAGCCGTGCCCGAAACCATTCTTACTGACAATCTCGAATTGCAGATACCCGCTTCGATAGATAAATATCTGGATAAAACGGCGGAAGCGGCGGCGGAGACAGACTGGACGACGGCGTATAAAAACTATTTCGTTTTAAGCAACGGAACTTACGTTCAGGCGACGGCTACGTTCGACGGCGGTATAAAATACTTCACGAGAGTGGAAGGCGGGTACCCCGTAATAGGCATAAAAGCGGGCGCGCTCGATAACTACGCGCAGTATATAGGAACTGTTACCGTGCCGCTCAACCTATATTTCCTCGAAGAGGGAGCGTTCAGAAATTGCAACCTCGTCAAGTTTGAAAGAACCCCGCCGAAAGAGGGAGAAACAGAGCTTTCTTACGTGATTATCGACAGCGACAGAGCGATTTATCAGGACGAAGCGTGCCCGTTTACCGAAATAAAAGGAATGAAGAGCGGGTATGAATTCGGCGCGGCGGAACAAAAGACCCTCGTCGCGTATACGGTCGACTTTGAATTGCTTAGCGAGTACAACTTGCTTGCGGGTACGGAAAAAATAGGAGCGTACGCGTTCGCGAACGCAATATACCTTACGTCGGTAAAAGGAACGGAAAACCTCGTGAGAATAGGAGAACGGGCGTTCAGAAACAACGCGGTGCTCGTCACGTTCGGAAACGTAAACGGAAAGATAACGATTGACAATAAATTGAATTATATAGGAGAAGAAGCGTTCGCGCACTGCACGGGAATATCCTTAGTGGAAGCGACGGACGGAGCAGTCCTTGCGTTTGTCGGGAAAGACGCGTTTTCGAGAACGAACTGGTACGACGCAAAGAAAGGAATAAAAATCTTGCGGTTCGCGGACGACGAGGGAAGAAACACGGGTATTATTCTCGGGTATTACACCGGCGCGCTCGGTGCGGACTACGACGAAACGATGTACGATGAAAACGGCGCGGAAAACGCAAGCGGCGAATATTTCGGAATAAAAGCCGACGGGGCGACCCTGCTTATGACCGACGGAGGAGCGGTCGCGCACGTTATTATCGATTTCGAAGTGAAATTCATTTCGGAAAGCGCGTTCGCCGCGCTCAACGCAAAGAAATATACCTTCGTCAAAGGCGTTAAAGAGATAGGAAAAGAGGCGTTATCGGGACACGCAAATCTCGAAGAAATCGTGTTTAACGAGGCGTACGGAACGCAAGGAACCGACCTCGGAGAAAACGTGTTCTACGGACGAGGAACGAAAATAACCGTGACGTTCGCTTCGAACGAAGTCAAAGAAATCGTGACGAGCGGGCGCAACTGGAACGCGTACGAAGAAATACTCGATTATTGATTTTAATATGAAAAGAATACTGACAATTCAAGACGTCTCGTGTGTGGGACAGTGTTCGATTACCGTCGCTTTGCCGATAATTTCGGCGTTCGGAATAGAAACGTGCATTCTGCCGAGCGCGGTGCTCAGCACGCATACGGGCGGGTTTACGGGCTTTACCTACCGCGACTTATCCGACGATTTCCCCGCGATAATCGACCACTGGAAAAAAGAAAACATAAATTTCGACGGCTTTTATACGGGGTATATCGCCGACGACAGACAGATTGATTATATTTTGCGAATTTTTAACGAGTTGGGAAAAGAAAACGCAAAAATCATCGTCGACCCCGCTATGGCGGACTTCGGAAAACTGTATAAAGGTTTCGACGAAAACTTCGTAGAGCAAATGGCAAGGCTGGTGGCGAGAGCGGACTACGCGCTTCCTAACCTCACGGAAGCGGCGCTACTTACCGACAGCGAATATATCGAGAAAAACCATAGTAAAGAATATATCGAAAAAATCTGCATTAAACTACGCGACCTCGGAGCGAAAAACGTCGTGCTTAAAGGAGTAAGTTTTAACGACGGCGAAATCGGCGTGGCGACGTTCGACGGAGAAGAAATCAAATACTATATGCACGAAAAAATAGATGGGAACAGACACGGAACCGGGGACGTGTACGCTTCCTGTTTTACCGGCGCGCTTATGCGAGGGTGCGAAGCGGATAAAGCCGCAGCGACCGCCGCGGAACTTACCCTTTCGGCTATCAAAAAAACCGTACCCGATAAAAATCACCTGTACGGCGTAAAATTTGAAAAGATAATTCCCGAAATCACGGATTTTATCGCAAAAATCGAAGATTAGTTTTTATTTTTTAATGCTATCAAATGCAATAAAAAAACCTTGCGAACAAGGTTTTTTTTGCCGACTTTTTGTAAAGTTACAGTATGTCGTGAGGATTGCGGCGTTTTCTTCCGCCTCCCGAACCCCGTTTAAGAACTATTCCCAGTACGACAATAAGAAGCGCGATTACGAACGCGCCTCCGCCGAGCGCGATACCGATTATCGCTTTTTCACTGAGTTTGGAGCCCGTTTCCGTACCGCCGTTTGATGAGGTTTTATTTTCCACCCACTTAGCGTACAGCGTTATATCGCCGTCGATTTCCGAAATGCTTTCCACTTTTTCGCCCGTGAAATCGGGACTAAGATACCATCCGTCGAAGGTATAACCGTCTTTATATGGACTCGAAAGAGGCGTTCCCGCCGCATACGCTTCGAGAGGAGAGCTTTCTCCGTCCGAAGAAAGAGTAACGCGGCAGATTTTCCATTCGAAAGTCTTGTCGGAAGTCGTCCCGTCTGACCAGACGTAATTTGCTTTGTCGCGCAGGGTTACGGTAATCGTATAAACGCCCGCGTCCTTTTGAACGTTGCCCGAAACGACGTAGGAAGAGTCGATAGGAATAAACGCGGTCTGAGGTATGCCGTTGTAAAGTACGTTCTCGGGCGCGGAAGGAATTTCCGTTACCGCAGGCGCGATTTCCCAGTTTACAGATATATCGTCAGAGGTGCCGTTAGCCCAGAGCGTGTTGCGCTTGTCGATAAGAGATACCGTCGCTACGTACGAACCGACTACGGTTGCGACGTTGTTTGTAACGCGGCAATATACGCTGTCCGCGGTAATCAACGCTTCCTGCGCGCTTCCCGTATATCTCGACGTGCCCGCTACCGAGGGAAGGGAAACGTAAATCGGGGAGATACGCCATTCTACGACGTAAGGCGAACTTTCGCCGTCCGACCAAACGCAGTTACTTTCGCTTTCAAGGGATAAAGTGGCGGAATATAACCCGACGTTGACCGCGCGGGTCGTGCCGCTTACCGAATATCCCGCAAGTTCGTTTACGTTAAGAGCATACGCTTTGCCCGAGTATATATACGTCGTGGTAAATACGGGTTTAGCTACGACTTGCTTAGCGACTTCGTAAGTTAAAGTAACCGTTTCGGTGGTTTGGTTATCCCAAACATAGTTTTTTACATCGTTAAGCGCGGCATAAACAACGTAGGACGAAGCGTTCGTCCAGACAAGGTCTCCGCTTAAAGTATACGCAGGGTTTTCATCGACGATAAGGGAATGAACTTCGCCGTCGTAGACAAACGGAGCGTCATAGTAGATAACGGGACGGGTAACGACCACGGGAAGAATTTTCCAGGTAAAGACGAGAGAGTCGGAATGGTTAAGTTCAGTCCAGTAATAGTTTTTGCTTATCAGGGAAACCGTCAGAGTATAGTCTCCCGCGTCAATAGCCGATACGTCGCCGCTTACCGTAAAGAAATCGGAAGTTGAGTTGTAATCGTTGCGAACTACCGCAGCTATCGGGTCGCCCGTATAGACGTAGGAATTCGTTTCGAGGAAAGGACAGGATTTTTTTAACGGCGTAATCGCCCAGGGGGCTTCCGCTTTTCTCCCGTTTTCATTGTCGAAACGGTAGTTAATAAAAGCGGTTTCCGTGAGGGTGAGAATCGCCGCGTAGTTTCCCGCGTTCGTTTGCACGTTGTCTGAAATGCTCATAAGAGAGGGAACGTATGAAGAGGGAATATAAGTGCGGGAAAGCCCGTTGTATTCGTACGATGGGGAAGAAACAGGCAAATCTATTACGATTTTATTTACCGTTACAGCTACGTCTTTTGAAAAAACGCCGTTTTTCGCCGTGAAAGAAACGGTGAAAAACAGGTCGTCCGCATAGAAAGAATTGCGCTCGTCGGGGTAAGAAACGTTGTATCCGCCCGAGCCTGGCGAAAGAAGAACGCGGTCGCCGTCGTTGTACAAGGCGTATACGGATAGGAAAGAAACGTCGATTTTTTCAAACGCTTCGAAAACCGTTTTACCTAAGTAAGTAACTTCTATTTCGTACGCCGCTTTTACGACGAAATTAAGGGGGAACGAACCTTCGTACGTCTTATAATTTACCGAGTCGGTCGGAGTGAAAACATACCCGAAAGAAATCGTGTTTTCCGCGGAAACTTCGTAGTAATTTAAGTCGATAACGCCTTTTTCGTCGGTGTGAAGAGGCAGCCATTCGATAACCCCGTCGACCGAGCCGCGATAGCTTAAAGACGGAAGAGAAACGGACGAAGAGTAAACCGTGTCTTCCGACGGAACGGGGGTAAACGCAGGCGTCGCCTTTCCTATAAGAACGGCGATAGGCGCGATTTCGGAAATATCGATATAGTAATCGTCGGAATTGAGAGAATAAGCGAGGATAGTTACCGCTTTCGCTTCCTCGGACGCTTCGGGGGAAGATACGACCGCGGAAGAAACGGTAAAGGATACGTCGTCGCCCGAAACCGCGCCGACCGTAGCTCCGCTTTCAGCGTAAACCTCGACGGCGGTCGTACCGTCGTAGTCTCGGTTGACGGCGTGAACAAGCGACGGGTCGACGGTGAGTTTTTTAGGTGTGAGAGAAAATTCGAAAACATACTCTCCCGTGCCGTTTTCGAATACGAAATTCGTGCCCGAAATGCTGAATTTTACGGTGAGAGAAGAGGCAAGTTTTACGCGAGGCGAATCGGAAACAGCCGAATAAACGCCGATAAGAGGAGTCACGGACGAGTCGGATATGATTTCGTAATCTTCCGATTTTATAGCGTTTATATAGTCCGTGCCGCCGCGATAGACCGCGCTTAAAGACTTCTTCGGAACAATCGATACCGTGCCTTGACGGATAACGGCGTCAATGGAAACAGAAGAGTTCGTGAGAACGAAATTATCGTCGTTTATCGCAAAAACAACCGTGCAAACCGTATCTCCGCAGTTGGGAGAAAGGGAAGTCACGCTCGTTACGGTTATCGGACAGGTCCCGTCGAAATCGCCGCCGTAAGAAAGGGTATAATGCGACGCGTCGATAGAGGAAACGGGAAAAGCCGTAGAAAAATCGTAAATTTTACTCGGTTTTTCATAACTTTCCGCCGCCGTCACCGTCACGGGTAAAGGCGCGATGACAATGGAAACGGAAGAAACAAAAGGTTCGTGGTCGGGCGCGGTAATTCTTACGTACACCGTAGAGTCCGTCACCGAGGTAAATTCGAAATTATCGGAAAAATACGTCTCGTTGTCTAAGGAATATTCGATTTTGTACGACGGACTTCCGACGAAAGTAAAGTCGCTTGCCGTCGCGGAATGATTTTTGCCGTCGTATAAGCCGTTATAGCCTGTAAGGGTAGCCGAAATCGGCACCGGGGTAACCGTAAATTCACCGTTTCTTACAGTAAAAACATAATCGGGGTGAGAGACTGCGGCGGTGGCGAGGTATGTGTTCGCTAAGCGAGCTTCGCTCGGCGCGCCGTTAAGAGTAAGAGCATAGTTGCTTACGGAAACCGCGCTTTCGTCCGTAGAAATTACGCCTGTAAACGAGCGCGAAAAGTCGATGGAATAGACGGAACCGGTAAACGGGACGGAAGAAGCGCCGCCGCTCGAAGCGTAAATATCTACGGTCGCGGGTTTGGGCGATACGATAAAATCGAATACGTCGGAATCGACGTAGACCGCGTTTTCGGAAACGAGATTGACGTTTCCGTCGGCAATAACCGTCGCTCGGCAAAAATACGAACCGCTATCGGAAACGCGCGTTAAATTAAGAGCGTCGTGAGCCGAAGAAACGGGCGAATAAGTAAGTCCGTCGGGTGAAAGTTTGTACCATTGCAAGGTAAATTCGCGCATATACGGGTCGGAATACGACGAGGAAGCCGCGAGGAATTCTTCTCCAGAATAAACCGTGTTACTTCTGAGAATTTCCACCGTAAGGTCGGATGAAATCGGGGCGATAAGCGAACGGTAAAGGGTCGCGGATACGTCTCCCGAAAGGGAAACGGTTTCTCCCGCGTTTTTACGAACGCCGCCGATTTCGTAATATTCGAAATTATAACCGTCCAAAGAACCGTCGGGCAAAACGTAAATCGCGCCGTCTAAAGTAAGAGAGTTTATAAGCGCAACTTGCGCGCCGTCTATGCTCACCGAATATGCGGTAAGATTTTGACGGGCATAAGAAACGGGAGAAGGGTAATAGTAGGTCGTCCCGTCGTTTTCAAAGACGTTCCACGAGTCGGAAAGAAGTTCGGTCGCGGAAGTAAGTATGTTTTCGGTAGTAAGAGAACAATCGACGAGCGCGTCGGATAATATGTCCGAAGGATAGATGCAATGGGAAAAATTCGTTTCTTCTTCCGTTTCCGTTTCGATTTTACCGAACAACGAGCCGCTCACGCCGAGGCAGTAAGATGCGTTTGAAGGAGAAACAAGCGAACCGACGAGACAACCCTTAAAGCCGCCTTCTTCGGCGGTTACGGCAGCGGAAGAAAAACAGTCGGTAATCGCGCCTTCTTCGGCAAAACCTACAATGCCGCCCGCATATGCACCGATAAATTCGCCGCCTATTACCGCGCAATTCGAAACGAGTTGAGCGCGCGGAGTGTTGATATATGGGTAGAGATAGTCTTCCATTTCGTTGTAAGAGTATCCGCCGAGGTCGGCGGTGTATTTTATCGAGGGAGAAAGAACCGCCGCTACGCCACCCGCGGAATAAGGGGAAACCGAAACGGCGGAAGAGGAGATAACCGCGCAGTTAGAAATAACGGACGAGGAAATATTCCCCGCGATAATTCCCGCGTCGGAAGAACCGCTTACCGAAGCGTTTTCGAGAATAAGGTTTTTAATCTCGGCGTTGACGGCGTAGCCGAAAAGCCCGGCACAGTCGCTTGCTTCGCTTACGGAAAGATGGGAAATCGTATGTCCGTTCCCGTCGAAAGTACCGAAAAACGCGGTTTCGAATTGATAGTAGTAGTAAAAATCGGTCGAAGCAAAAAGAATTTCGTCGTATTCGGCATAAGATGTCGTATCCGAACACTTTACGTATTCTCCGTCTTCGAGAACGTAAAAGTAAGAGTTGAAATTTGCGCTCACCCAAAAACCCGACAAACCGGGCGCGGAACGAACGACGTCGGATATTTCGATATAATAAGAAAGAGAGGGCGAAGCGCCGCTTTTCCCGATAGGAGAAAAGGAAATTCCCGCCATATCCAGGTCGGCGTTAAGGCGATAAGCGAGGGCGGAATACATTTTTCCGTCGGCGCGTTTCGTTCCGGAATTTACGAGGTCGGATAGATAAACGAGTTCCGCGGGCGTGGAAATGATATAAGGGTCGTTTCCTGTGCCGCTGCCCGAAGAAAAATACGTTTCGTCGGCAAACGCCGCATTATTATACGGCAAAAGAGCCGCCGTAAGCGCGAGAGCGAAAAGCGTAAATAAAACTATAATGAGCAAGCGCGTGCGCGCGCGTAATAAAAAATTTTTATCCATAATTAAGCTAATTATATAATAAGAGCCGAAATTAGTCAATGGGCTTTAAGACGAGTTTAATTTGATAAATTATTTCCTTGCTACCAGCGATTTTCTACGTATTCGCAAAATGCATACATATTTTTAATTTCCAAAACTTTCCCGTCGTCGAGAACTACCGTGCCGTTGAAATAACCGTGCACCTGGTGCGTTTTCATTCCGACAAGCCCCATAAATATCATACCGCTTGCGTTGTCGTAAAACGGCGTCATCGTAAGGTTGAACCGTCCGTCGTCCGATGAGAAAACCCACGGTTTCATATATCCTTGTTTTTTTGGGTGAACGGCTACGTCCACCGCGCCGATTTTGTGCGCTTTTCCGTCGTAAAAAACGCAGGTTTCCGTGGCGAAAGACGTATCGCCGATGCCCCAGGTTATTTCGAAACCGAACAGTTTTCCGTCGATTATTTTCGCGCCGTTTCCCCAGTACCAGTAATTTTTGTATGGCCATACGCCTCTGCCCCAGTCGAGAACGCAAAAGGTTTTATCGGGGGCGAACGAGACGGTTTTTTCGTTGAGAATAATTCTGCCTTCCGTAGGCATACAATTATATTTGGTTGTCAGAAAAAAGCGTTTCGGAAGACTAAACGGCGTAACTATCGTTATGGATTCGTTATCGGGGATATGAGAAGCGCGTAAATATAAATCTATGTTTTTCCTTCCTTTTTTAGCTTTGAACACGATTTCTCGATAGTCTTTTTTTACGTCGAATTTCAGATAAACGCCGCCTTGGGAATACTCGAAAACAGAGGGGTTTTCGGCGTTTTGCGAAGTGAGAACATAACGGTTAAACGCGGCGGGAACGATAGAAGCGAAAGAATATTTTTCTCCCGTTTTCAGATTTTTTACGTCGCAGGTAGCGGCGGCTCCGACGGTTATATTGGCAAAACAAACCTGAATAAGCCACTCGCCGTCGGAGACCTGATAGAAGTCCCATTCCTTTTTGCGTATACGTAAAGAGTTCGGAATGTTTTCCTTGTTGTAATCGACTAAACAACGTCGACACCAACCTACCGCGTTTACCATTCCGTCGGGTTTAAGAAGAGAAGTTTTTTCCGTAATTTCCGTCTGTTTGTTCATTTTTTTCGACCTCACGAAGTTCTTTCTTTTCATTATATAATCATTATATAATCATTAGCGCGGTTTTTTCAAGACTGTTTCGCAAAATAATTGCAAAAAGCCGAAAATTCCGAAAAAAATCGCTACTTTACAAAATATGGAAAAAAGGTTATCATAGATATAGTTCGTCGCGCGGCTCGGGCGATGCGAATAAGGAGGTTATGTGCGGTGAAGAAGAAACTGATTTTAATTACTGCTTGCGTTATGGCGATAGTCATAACGGCTTGTTTTTTCCTTTCGTGCGAAGACAAGGACAAAGAGGATAATGCGAACCGTTCGGATACGAAAATTATCGTGCTCGGGGATTCGATTGCCGAGGGTGTGCTCGGACCGTCTCCCGTCATCGAAAGAGATAACTATTCTTACCTCGGCGTAGTCGGACAGATAAACGGATTTACATACAGAAACCGCGCGATTAGCGGGCATAAGACGGGACAGCTCCTCGATTATATTTCCCGCGAAGCCGACGACACGGCATACGCGCCGATAACCGCCATTATGGAAGCGGACGTAATCGTCGTTTCGATTTTGGGCAACGACCTCTTGCAGGTGGGGTTCAGTCAGTACGTTATGGCTGCGCTTGAAACTCCCGCGGACTATACCGAAGTGGACGAAATTCTCGCCGAGTCGTACAGCAATATCGAGGGCATTGTGGCGAGAATAAAAGAACTCAATTCCGAAGCCGAGCTTATTTTCCAAACGGTGTACAATCCTATGTATCCCGGTTCGACCACGATGGGGGAAAAAGATAAACAAAAAGTAAGAGACGCTCACCCCGAAGTAACAGAAGAAGACTTTTATAATATCGCAGGGTTACTGATAAACAGAATGAACAACGTGCTATACAGATACCTTGTCTATAACCCCGGACAGTTCAGCATAATCGACGTCAACGCGAAATTCGACGGACTGTATAGAGCGGACGTAAACCGCCTCGACAGACTTATTTACCCCGACTGCGTACATCCGAGCAACGAGGGACACGCGGTAATCGCGGGACTTTTGCAGGAAAAACTCGAAGATTTGGGCATAGCCGACCACGACTACGCGATTGCAAATTACAAAACGCTCAGAAAAGAACAACTCGACAGACTGTATAAAGATACGAAAGTCGACATAAAAGCGACGAAAAAAGCGATAGACAAGGCTTCGACTTACGACGCGATAACCGAAATGTATTTCGACGCCATTGACGGCGTTACGCCTAATTATTGAGAGAAGAGGTGACGGCTATGAAAAATGCAATAGTTAAAAAAATAGCGTTTACGGCGGCGGTTCTCGTCTTATGTTGTATGGCAATCGCAATGTTTACGGCGTGCGAGGATAAAGAGGAAACGGAAAAAGTTTTCGTTGAAAGCGAAGTGTTTTACGAACTCGATACAGCCAAAGTGTGGGGGAGAGAAATTACGCCGCTTCTCGACGAAAAGAAAACTTACATTAAATTAACGCCGGACGGCGACCTCGAATTGAGAATAATGCTTAACGAAACGGGAATTACTTTGGCGAACGTCTTTATCGCAGGGTTAGGCATAACTTCGGGAGAAAACGCGGCAGTTGACGTAAGCGGACTTGAAAAATACGTCAACGGGCTTTTCCCGACGGAAAGTTTTAAGGATATGATAAAAATCATCAGAAGGTTAGAAACCGACCTCGGGCTGTATGTCGAGGGGATAGATTACGAGTCGGAAGCGGTAAAAAAATTGATAAACGGGATAGATACCGAACAGAAAATTTACTTAAACGGCATATTGCTTCCCAAAAATTTGGCGTTTGTGATAAAAGGAAAATACGAACTGAAAGAAATAACCTCGAAAACGCAGAACGAACCCATCAGAGCGGTGTACTTAGGGGAATATAACGAACTCGGAGAACCCTATGTCGTGATGACTCAGTTTAAGGACAGCGAGGAAAAAGAGTGCCTAAGAGTGAGAAACGAACTCCTTGCGCTCGACGTGGTGACTAAGATAAAACCGCCCGTTTTGTCCGAAGCCGAATAAATCGAAAAACAAATTTTAAGAACTAAACGAATAAAAACCGCTACCCTTGTTTTCGGGACGCGGTTTTTTCTTTATACATTTTTTACGTTATCGGGTATAGAAAGCGGAGTCAGTAATCAGTGAGTCCGAGAAGATAATCGGAAGAAACGCCGTAAGTTTTCGAGATGACAAAAATAGCTTCCGCAGTCGGCTGCCTTTCCGATTTCAACCAATAAGTTACGCAGGCTTGCGAAACGTGAATAGAAGAAGCAAACTTTTTTTGATTGAGTTGATATAACTTTAATTTATTGCTCAATCCAATGAAAATTATAGCCCGCTGACTTCGTTTGCTAAATTAGCGGGCTATTTGTTTATCCGTAAAAATAATTTCCCTAGTCTGACACGTTTTTGCTCGCCTTTTTTTGTTTTTCGATTACAACCGCTTATTTTTCCACGCGAATGATTGCGCTCGTTTCGTTGAGACAGGCGAGTTTCTCGATTGCGTTTATCGCGCCGTGCAGAGCGTTTTCCGGGGTTTCGTGCGTTAAGAAAATTATCGTCGCTTCATCGTCGCAACCGATTTGTTGCATCATATCGATGCTTACGCCGTATTTTGCAAAAGCCGCGGCGATTTTGGCGAGCACGCCCGTTTCGTCTTTTACGCTCATTCTTATATAGTAACGGCATACGTAATTTTTAGTGAAATCCGACGCTTTTACGTTGTCGCTGTTGCGGAACGAAGTGTACTGGTGTTTGGTTTGTTTCGCGGCGAAAACAATGTCGCTCACTATAGCGCTACCCGTGGGAAGGTCGCCCGCGCCTCTGCCATAGAGCATTATGTCGCCGACGTTGTCGCCCTGAATGAACACCGCGTTAAAACTGCCTTTAACCGAAGCGAGAGGGTGGTCGGAGGGGATAAACGCGGGATGAACGCGCGCTTCGATTTTTCCGTCCGTTTGCTTGGCAATTGCAAGAAGTTTCAAGGTGTAACCGAATTTCTTTCCGAAGTCTATATCGACTTTACTTACCGAAGAAATGCCTTCGCGATAAATTTCGGAAATCGGCACTTTCTTATGGAACGCAAGGCTGGAAAGTATGCTGAGTTTATACATACTGTCAAATCCGTCCACGTCCGCCGACGGGTTCGCTTCGGCATAGCCGAGTTCCTGCGCCTCTTTGAGAACGTCGGCATAATCTTTTCCTTCGTCCGTCATTTTCGAGAGAATAAAGTTCGTCGTGCCGTTTACTATGCCTTTGAGGGAAAGAATGTTGTTTCCCTGCATACTTTGGGTAAGAGTGCGGATAATCGGAACGCCGCCTACGCAACTCGCTTCGAAATAAAGTCCCGCTTTTCCTTTCTTAGCCGCGGCTTCGAGTTCGGGCCAGTGTTTGGAAAACAGTTCTTTATTCGCGGTGACGATGCTTTTTCCCGCAAGAAGACATTTTATAAGGAAGGTTTTCGCGGGTTCGATACCGCCGAAAAATTCCGCTACTATTTTCGTTTCGGGGTCGTTTACCACGTCGTCGATGTTTTGACTTACGGTGGAAATATCCGCGCCGAGAGCGACAGCCTTGCTTACGTCGCGTTCGATGATATGTCTTACTTCGATTTCCACGCCGTCGCGCTTTGCGATATTTTTGCCGTTGTTTCTGAGAATGCGGTAAGTTCCGCCGCCTACCGTGCCGAGTCCGAGCAGGGCAACGCCGATTTTTTTCATAAGAAATTCTCCTTAATTTTTCTGTAAATTTTTATTGTATTCGTATAGTATTTTCAAACCTTTGAGACTGAGCGCGCGGTCCACGACGTCGATTACGTCGCTGTTCTGTGTGACGAGCTGGCTCATACCGCCAGTTGCGACGACTTTTGCCGAACCGAATCCGGGTTCGCGCTTTATTTTGTTTACAATATATTCGACAAGCCCCGTGAAACCGTAAATAACCCCCGCTTGCATATTTTCCACGGTGTTTTTACCGATAACCGCGGAAGGATTGACGAGTTCTATCCGAGGGAGTTTCGCCGCGGTGTTGACAAGACTTTCCGCGCTCGACTTAATGCCGGGAGCGATGAGACCGCCGCGGAAAACGCCGTTTTCGTCCACTACGCCGAAAGTCGTGCAACTGCCGAAATCAACGATGATGACGGGCGAGGAATAGAGTTCGTACGCCGCAACGGCGTTTATTATTCTGTCGCTGCCGAGTTCGTGCGAGTTGTAATCGAGACTTATTTTGCCGAGGTTGAGTTTGGGAGAAACCATAATCGGCTTTCTCTTCATATAATAAGTGCACATATGCTCGAGGGTGTAGTTTATGCTCGGAGCGACGCTGGAAATGATAATTCCGTCTATGTCGCCGAAAGAATGACCCGCTTGACTGAGCAAATCGAAAAGTATCATACCGAATTCGTCCGCGGTACGGGAAGTGTCCGTAGCCACGCGCCAGGTATTAAGCTGTTTTTTTTCGTTGGCAAGACCGATTTTTATATTGGTGTTGCCTACATCCATCAAAAGTATCATAAAATCCTCGCAAAACGCATTTTAGCAAATTTATTATATAACAAGATATTGCAAAATGCAAATAATTTGTCGCAAAGAGGTCTTTTTAACGACAAAGAAAGGTTGTCACGGGCAAAAATCTATGCTATAATGGAAAAAATTAACATAATTATGAGGAGTTTTTTATGTTTGAAAATTACGAATTCGGATTAGAGTACAGACTCGGCGGCTCGGGCATAATAAGAGCCAAAGGCAACGACACGGCGGACTATTCCGTTACCGTAGAGAAGGGAGAAAACACGGTTAAATATATTCTCCGACCGAAAAAGAAAATGGAACTTATTAACGCCTATCTTTCGGGAAAATACGAATATAAAGACGGCGACAGAGTTTTCGCAAACGGCTATCAGTCCTGGACGACGACGAGAGAATATAAAGCGTGCGACGTGCAGAAAGGTCTGTCCGGACTCGGAAAATATCCTCCCGTAAGAACGTTCGCGTCATTTTTCGGCGATTACGATTTTCAGAATTACACCTCGGAAAAAGGCGTGTTCCATAGCTACTCTTATACATACGTAAATTCCGACGGCAATCTTAAACTGTACGGAACGACCAACGAAAGAACGGGTTATACCGTGTTCCACCACGATATGAACAAAGGTTCGCTCACCGTCCAGAAAGACGTCGACGGAGTCACCGTAAGCGGAGATTATACGATTTTCGAACTGTACGGAACCGAAGGTTCGTACGATGAAGTATTCGACGCGTATTTCGGTTTCCTCGCTTTCCCGAAACCGAGACTTACCCACCTTGCCGGATATACGAGCTGGTATAACTACTACGGTCATATAAACGAAAAAATCATTCTGCGCGACCTCGAAGGTTTGGCGAAAGTAGGAAAACACGCGGATATTTTCCAGATTGACGACGGTTATCAGAGCAAAGTAGGCGATTGGGAATGTAACTACAAAACTTTCCCGAGCGGAATCAAAAGCGTCGTGGATAAAATTCACGAAAAAGGATATCTTGCAGGAGTATGGATGGCGCCGTTCAGCGCGGCTTTCGACTCCAAGGTCGCAAAAGAACACCCCGACTGGTTGATAAAGAACCCCAAAAACGGGAAAACGCAACTCGGAGTTATATCCTGGGGCGGCGGCGGAACGCTGGATTTTTATATTCCCGAAGCGGCGGCGCATATAAAGAATTTCTTTAATCGCGTGATAAACGAGTGGGGTTTCGATATGGTTAAACTCGACTTTTTGTACAGCGAATGTATCACGCCGAGAAGAGGAAAGAGCAGAGGACAGATTATGTGCGAAGCGATGGACTTCCTGCGCGAATGCGTCGGAGAAAAGACGCTCATACTCGGTTGCGGCGTGCCGCTGTTCCCGTCGTTCGGCGTTGTGGACGCGTGCAGAATAAGTTGCGACGTTTCGAAGAGTATGTCGGACGGAATAGTGGGAGCCAGCACCAACCAGGAATTTCCGAGCGCAAAGAACGCGATGAACAACACCGTCTTTCGCAGGCATCTCAACGGCAGAGTTTTCGTAAACGACCCCGACGTGTTCTATCTGAGAAACAACGACCTTACGGGCGTGGACCCGCTGTTTGTAAGAAGCGGTAAACTGAAATTGACCAACGAACAGAAACTTTTGCTTGCCGAAATTAACAATATGTGCGGCGACGTGCTGTTCGTTTCCGACAACGTGGGCGGTTACGACGAAAAGCAAACCGAACTTGTAAAGAAATTCTTTGCGAGAACGGAAAGAAAGGTGCTGGACGCGCAGTATCTCGACGAAAGAACCGTAAGAATAGACTACGAAGAAAACGGAAAGAAATTTAAGTTGGTTTACGACGTGAAAGACGGGCCTAAGGAAAGAAAAGAGTTATAATAAAAAAGCTATAACAATTAAAAGAGCCGCTTTAAGTTGCGGTTCTTTTCAACGAGAATATCGAAAAAATTTGCGGCTTGGACCGCGCGAAGTTTGTAAACGTAAAGAAAAACGTAAAGAAAAAAGGAAACGGTGAAAAGATGAAAAACGAAAGAAGAAATTTTGTCCGAAAAAAACCGTCAGATTTTTCGGATGATAAGACATATACTATAATGCGTATGGAAAAATTTACGATAACCCTTCACGAAGACGGCGTTCTCGAAAAGTACCTCGGCGACAGTTTTGCCGCGCTCGGGTGCGAGACCGAAATTAAGAAGACGGGGACGAATACGGTTCTCGAAACGGAAACGTCGAAAGAGGCGTTCCGCGACGTTGTGTCGGAAGCCATAGTTCTTTTCTGCAAATATCGCGTGCTAATCAAGGCGTTCCCGAAAAGACGGCGGGGCGCGCTCTTCGGCGCGTTCTGCGGCGTGCTTCTCGCTCAGGACTATGATAAAGAAAAAGAGACGGTAAAAAATAAATTGCCCGAAGCAAACGACGTGAATTTCGACGGAATATTTACGTTTTTGCTCGCGGAGCTCGATTACGGCTGGCGCGCGCTCGGCACGCTTGCCAACAAATTATACGAACAGTGCAACGACGACGAAGACGTGCTCGCTCTGATAAAGTATTTTCTGGGCGGGGAAGTTTTGCTGTCGAGAACGCTCGTCGTAGACAACGGCATTTACTTCGACGACAACAACGAAGATTTGGTGTGCGCGGAAATGACCGACGACGAAAACGAAAACGTCGCGCTCAATTTGTTGCTCAGAAAACCTACGGAAATCATAGTCCCTATGCCGGGAAGATATTCGCCGGAATTCATAACGATAATTAAAAGACTCGGGGAATAGTTTCACGCGGAAACCCGCGTAAATTCCCCGCGAAAACCGACGGGAAAGAAACAATAAAATATAATAGAAACGGAGAGGAGACGGAGACGGAGTGGAGAGATTGCGTTGATTTTTTTCGTAAGTGAACCGTCGCTGTACTATCGTACAGTAGGTGAAACTTACGGAAAAGTCCATAAAAACTCTGATTTTATCAGCTTTATCCATAATAATAACAAGAAAGTGCTTTTTCTTTAATAATTATACACCTGTTTTTATGGACGGAAAGCATTGCGATATGTCCACTCCTTAGTGGAGAACGGGTTTGACAAAACGCGTTAATTCTGTTAAGATATTTTATTGTGTTTTTTGGTTTAATTAAATAGATATGAATATTTAGTTAAGAAAAACAGATTTACAAAACAAAGCAACCAAGGAGGAAAAAATGGCAGCAGGCAAATATACCGCCAGCGACATACTCGTACTTAAAGGACTAGAACACGTTCGGAAAAGACCGGGTATGTATATAGGTACGACCGACATAAAAGGGTTGCACCATATACTTTGGGAAATCATAGACAACGCGATTGACGAAGCGTCCAACGGCTACGCGACAAAGATAGACGTTACGCTCAACGAAGACGGTTCGGCGACGGTGGAAGACAACGGAAGAGGTATCCCCGTCGATATGCACAAAGAGGGCGTGCCCGCAGTACAACTTATTTTTTCCACGCTCAACGCGGGCGGCAAGTTCAATTCGGACAACTATAAATTCAGCGCGGGACTGCACGGCGTGGGCGCAAGCGTAACCAACGCGCTCAGCGAATGGCTCACCGTTCAGATTTACCGCGAAAAAAAGATTTATCAGATAGATTTTCATTCTCCGAGAGACGGTAGAGAAATAAGAAGCGGAATACTTAAAGAACCCCTGCGCGTTGTGGGGAAAACCGATAAACGCGGCACGAAAGTGACGTTTATGCCCGACGCGGAAGTGTTCGATTCGATAATTTTCGACGCGGAAGACATAATAAACAAATTGCGCGAGTACGCTTTTCTCAATAAAGGCGTAATGATTACTTTTACCGATAATCGCGGAAAAACCGAAGAAACCGACGGAATAAGAACGGAATTCCGCTACGAAAACGGACTTGTGGATTTCGTTTCCTATCTCAACGACGGAGCGGAAGGCGTAAACAAAATGATATACGTCGAAGGGGAAAGCGGCGGAGTCAGAGTAAAACTCGCGTTGCAGCATAACGCGGGAATATACGAAAAACTGTACAGCTACGTAAACGGAGTAAGGACTACGGAAGGCGGCACGCACGTCACGGGGTTCAGAACGGCGTTCACGCGGTGTATGAACGATTACGCAAAGAACAACAACCTTTTCAAGGGTAAGGACGCGGGAAAGAAACTCGAAGGCGACGATTTCAAAGAAGGGCTTACCGCGGTGCTGCTCGTACAGATGAACGAACCCCAGTTCGAAGGGCAGACCAAAGAAAAACTGGGCAATCAGGAAGTAAAAACTATAGTGGACGGCGTTATAAGCGAAAAACTCGCGGCGTTTTTGTCGATTTCGAGGAATAAAGCCATCGGAGATTATATCGTCAAAAAAGCGATGGAGGTCGCCTCGGTCAGGGAAGCGAGCAAAAAAGCCGCCCAGATAGAGAGACAGAAAAACACGATAAGCGGAACCGCGCTTATAGGTAAATTCGCTTCGTGCACGGGAAAAATTCCCGAAAACAACGAGCTTTTCATAGTCGAGGGCGACAGCGCAGGCGGAAGCGCGAAACAGGGAAGAGACCGCAAAACGCAGGCGGTTCTGCCCCTTAGAGGAAAACCCCTCAACGTACTCAAAGGCAATAAGGAAAAAATTTATCAGAACGAAGAAATAAGGACGATAATCGCCGCTTTGGGGACTGGAATAGGCGCGAATTTCAAAATAGAAGACCTTAAATTCCATAAAATCATAATTTTGTCCGACGCGGACTACGACGGATACCATATAAGAACGTTGCTTTTGTCGTTCTTTTATCGCCTTATGCCCGAACTTATAAAAGAGGGCAAAGTGTACGTAGGAATGCCCCCTCTTTATAAGGTAGAGAAAAAGGGAAAAGTAAAATACGCCTACGACGACGAAGAACTCGACAAGGTCGTGGAAGAGATGAAAGGCGCGTCGGGAGATATGCACATTCAGAGATATAAAGGTCTCGGAGAGATGAACAAAGACCAGTTGTGGGAAACTACGCTCAATCCGAGAACGAGAATGCTTACGAAAGTTAAAATCGTGGACGCGATGGAAGCGGACGAGATAATCGATACGTTGATGACTGAAGGCGCGGAAAAGAGAAGAGAATATATATTCCGCTACGCTAAGTTCAACAAAATCGACTCTTTCGCTTTGAAATACGGAGGTAAAGACTGATGGCAAGCAAAAAGAAAAACGAAGTCGCGGAAGTTTTCGAAGAGAGGATAATAGAACAGCCTCTCGAAAAAGCTATTCACGATTATATGATGCCTTATGCGGAAAGCATAATCCTCGACCGCTCGTTGCCGAGAGTGGAAGACGGACTTAAACCCGTTCAGAGAAGAATACTTTATACGATGCACGAACTCAATATGAAACCCGACGGACCGTATAAAAAGTCCGCGAGAGTCGTCGGCGATTGCCTCGGTAAGTATCACCCCCACGGCGACTCGTCCGTGTACGACGCTATGGTTAAACTCGCGCAGGATTTCAATATGAGAAACATTCTCGTCGACGGAAACGGCAACTTCGGGTCTATCGACGGAGACAGCGCGGCGGCAATGCGTTATACAGAGGTTAAACTCGCTCCCCTTGCGTGCGAATTACTCAGAGACCTCGATAAAGACACGGTAAAATGGAATAAGAACTTCGACGACAGCCTGAAAGAACCCGACGTTCTGCCCGGAAGATTTCCCAACCTTTTGGTAAACGGAACCGCGGGCGTCGCTATTGCAATCGCTACGAAAATTCCTCCGCACAACCTCACCGAAGTCATCGACGGAACGGTGGCGGTTATCGACAACCCCAAAATCACGATAGAAGAACTGCTGGGAATAATAAAAGGACCCGACTTCCCGACGGGCGGATTTATCACAGAGGGAGACAGCTTTGCCGAGATTTATACGACGGGCAAAGGGAAAATCGTAATGCGCGCGAAAGTCGATATAGAAAACGAGGCGAGCGGAAAACAGAATATCGTCATTCACGAAATCCCTTACGGAGTGAACAAGAGTTCGTTGCAGATAAAAATCAAAGATTTACGCGAACAACTCAACGCGAAAAACGGAAAAAACAACGTCCTCGCGGGAATACAGGAAATCGTCGACGAATCGGACAGAAACGGAATTCGCGTCGCAATAAAACTCAAAAAAGGCGAAGACGCGACGAAAGTGCTTGATTTCCTATATGAAAAAACCGAGTTGCAGTGCAATTTCTGCGTCAATATGGTGGCGATTGCAGACGGAAGACCGCAACAACTCGGACTTATCCAGATGCTCAAATATTATATCGCGCATCAACGCGAAGTAATTTTGAGAAGGAGCCAGTTCGACCTTGCAAACGCGAGAAAAAGAGAACATATCCTCGACGGGTACGCGATTATTCTGCCCGACATAGACAACGTCGTCGCAATAATAAAGAGCAGCAATTCCCGCTCGGAAGCGAAAGATAAATTGAGACAAACCTATTCGCTAAGCGAAAAACAGGCTGACGCCATACTCGACCTCAGACTGGTAAACCTTACCAAACTTGAAGTAGGCAAAATAGAAAAAGAGTTAGCCGAAATCAAAGTTCTGATAGCCAAACTCGTTAAAATAGTAAACTCGAAGAGCGAACAGCTCGCAGTTGTGAGAAGCGAACTTATCGAAACGAGAAATAAGTACAGAACAAAAAGGCTTACCACTATCGTGGACAGTTTCGACGAAATAGAGCAGAAACCTTTCGAAGCGGGAAAGAGCGCGACAAAACGCGGGTTCGTGCTTTGCGGAGCGACGGGCTCGTTGCGCTTTGCGGGAAAAGTGGAGTATTTGAATTCCAACGCGAGAACTAAGCCGTCGATGAAAAACGACGTCGTAAGAGATCAGATTTACGCAGACGGGAACAATAAGATTTACGCGTTTACCGACAAAGGAAACTGCCTCAAAATCAACCCCGACGACATTGCCGACGGAAGAAGCGGAAAGGGCACGGAAATTCTCGACCTCGCTAAAGACGCGGTTATGGGCGAAAGGTGCGTAAGACTTCTTTCGTTCGGAGAAGAGGATATGGATAAAGAACTGTACTTCTTCACGCGCAACGGTATGGTCAAGAAGAGCTACGTAAGAGAGTACGTCATCGGCAAGAATTTCTATCAGGCAATCGCGCTTAAAGACGACGACGAAGTGATAAACGTGGAAATAAGACAGGACGACACGTGCGTGTTTATGGTAAGCGACGACGGTTTCTGCCTCAATATTCCCCACGAAGAGTTCAACGTGACGGGCAGAAAAACCGGCGGCGTAATCGGTATGACGCTTAACGACAAAGCGTCGGTCGCGTTCGCGGGTCAGCTCGAACAGGACCCGATAGACAACGTCGCGGCGGGCGAAGTGCTGTTTATGACGAAATCGGGATTTGCAAAGAGAATTTACGCGTCCAACGTCCCGAGCACGAAGAGAGCGAGAAAGGGCGACAATCAGATTGACGTCAAAAAAGGAGACTTGATTTACGCGGGAACGGTAACTAACGCGTACGACATCGCGATAATCCACGAAGACGGAAAAGTCGACGTGGTGAACACCGAAGACGTGCAGATTTCGCGCGTGGCGAGAAGCAAAGGCAAACCCTGCCCCGCGGCGGAAGGCGGCGTTTACGCAGTAAAACATTGCGGCAACCTCTGAGAAGATAATCTATTAAGAAAAATGAACGGAAGAAAGGCGAAAATTTTATTGCTTACGGTAATCGCAATTATGGCGGCGGCGTTCGCATTGTTCGGTTGCGAAAAAAAAGAGGAATTTTTGAAGATTTCCGACGTGAAAGGACTTGAAGAAGTCCGCGACAAAGGAACGTTGATTTTCGAATGGCTTGACGGCTACGACGAGGAAAAACCCACGCTGTTCGTTTTTCACGGAGAAACCGAGGAAAACGAGGTTTTTACGGTAAATCTTGACGCGCAGGTCTACGGCGAGGAAGTCACCTATCTTTCGGAAGATACCAACGCGGAAAAAATCGGGTTAAAAGGCAACGGACTGAAACTTACCGATGACGGAAAATTTTACGATATGCAGTCGTACTGGACGGATACGGCAAAATTCAACGTCGCGGTTTTTCACGCGGAAAAACTCCTGTGCGAAGGTGCGGACGCGTCGATTGCGAAAATTTATACGACGTATAAAAGCAGATACGTCGACGGGGGCGAAACCGTCGAATGTAACTTCGGATATTCGCTTTCGGAAATCGTCGCCGCAATCTATTACAACGAATGTATCGAAAAAAATATAGGCAAACGGGAAATAAGATTTCTCGGCTACGGTGTGGGAGCGAACATCGCGCTCGCGTGCGCGCATTACCTTAACTTAGCCTCGGGAAAAACCATAGAAAACGCCTATCTTCCGTCGAGACTTACGTTGTGCGACCCGTTTATTACCGAAAAAAGCGCGGAGTTCGACGAAATAAACTACGGCGGCATTACCGCGGAAAAAGGAACCGCGTTCATAGCGGCGACAATGATTGAAGATATAAGCGTTTCTCCCGTCGCCGTCGAAATCGTGTCGAGCGAGGAAGTAGACGGAGAAAAGAGAACGTACGCTTACGAAAATCAAACCGTATCGGGAGAAACTTATGAAAAAATCACGGAAAACGCCGCGACTTTGATTTTGTCTGAAAGTTATTCGACAAAGAGTTCATATACGGCGTATAAGAATAAAAAACGCGTCGCGTTCGACTGGTACGTCTATTCGGTGATAGGCAGCGACGACAGCGTAAGTTGGAAAGCGGAATCCCAAAAATATCCGATAGGATACCCGCACGCATACGGCGACTTACCGAATACAAGCACGCGCTCGGTAAACTGGGGTACGGGCGGGCGGAGACCCATTCTTAACGACCGCAAGAGAACCAACGACGTTAGAGCGGACGCGGGAGCGACCGCGGGAAAGAATTTCGGCATATCGGCGTGGACGCCCACCGAATATGTAAACGCGATTGAAGGCTTGATTTTCACGCAGAGAGAGGCAAAAGGAAGTTCGGAAAACACGGACGAACACGGAAATTACGTCTACGAGTACGTCGATTACGTTTTGCCTACGTTTAAGAGCGAAAATTATCAGTATTCCGCGTTCGGCGGAGAAACGCGTATAAGCGGAAAATTCTATCTGGACGAAAACGGAGACGGATATATCAACGACGGCGACAACGGGCTTGCGGTTACGTTTTTCGTTACGGTGCAGGATAATAAAGGCAACGTGCTTGTGGAAAGGGCGGAAACCGGAACCGACAAAAACGGCGAATACCTTATCGTGATTGAAAAATACGGACAGGGCGTGATAAAGTTTACCGCCGCGGATAACGGCGGAAAGATAGCGGGTTTTGCGGCAAAAAGCGGAGAACTCGTTGTGATAATCGAAATCTACACGCCGAAAGGATACAACGCGCAGGCGACCGCTTCGGGAAAAACCTGGTACGAAGCCGTGAATATGAACAATTTCGAAAAAGGACAGCTGACGGTTACGCTGGATAAAACAAACGTAAAATCCGCGATTGTGGGAAACTGCCTTCTTACTGCGAGCGAAAAATGAAAATAGGCGTAGTCGTAAACGGATATTATAAATCGGAAGCATACGGGCGTCAGGTCGAAAGAATTTGCGAAGAGCTCGTTAAACGCGGCGCGAAAGCGGTCGTTTATCCGAACGATAAAGGAACGAGCGAAACGAATTTTCCGTTCGAACGGGCTTTTTTCTTCGATAAAGACGTAGCCCTTGCGAGAATGATGGAGAAAAAGGGCGTAAGAATAGTAAATTGCGCGGACGCGATAGAGAAAGCCGATGATAAAGGCAGAACGTTCGTCGAACTTTGCGGCGAGGTAAAACAACAGGAAACGGTAATAAGACCGAAACGATATTTTTACGAAAAAGACGAAATATTTTTGAATGAAACCGCGAAGAAACTCGGCTTTCCGCTCGTCGCAAAAGAGGCGAAAGGGTCGCTCGGAGAACAGGTTTATTTAATAAATAATATAGAAGAACTGTATTCCGCCGACGAAAAATTCGGACTTAAAGACGCTTTGTATCAGAAATTCAGAGAGGAAAGCAAGGGCAAAAGTCTGCGCGTGCTCTGTGTGGGAGGCAAGGCAATCGGCGCGATAAAACTCGAAAATAAGAACGATTTCCGAAGTAACGCCGCGGAAGGCGGGAAAGGGAAAGCGGAAAATATCGGCGAAGAGTTCGTAAAAGTTGCCGAGAAAGCCGCGGAAACTATCGGAGCGGAATATTGCGGAGTGGATTTGTTCTGCGACAGCCCCGTCGTCATAGAAGTCAACACCAACGCGTTTTTTGAAGAATTCGAGCGCGTTACGGGAATAAACGTAGCGGCAAAATGCGTAGAATATATATTGAGGACAGAAAAGTAGGCGGCATTTATGATGGAAGCGATTACGCAGTGGTTGCAGAATACGTGCACGGCTAACCCGTACTGGCTTACCGCCATCGTTTCGGTCATTCCGACGATAGAAGTGCGCGGCGCGATTACGCTCGGGATAAGTCTCGGACTGAATCCGTGGATAACCTGGTTGCTCGCGTGCGTAAGCGCCCTGATAGTCTGCCCGATTTTATTGCTTTGTCTCGTCCCGGTACTCCGACTGTTAAAGAGAATAAAGATATTTGAAAAATTTGCCAACGCGGTGGAAAATTTATTCGTAAAGAAAGCCGAGAAGATAGAAATGGAATCGTCTGACGGAAAAACCGACGCCGCAAGCAAAATCAACAGAAGAAAAGCGTTGAGTATTTTTCTTTTCGTGGCGATACCTTTGCCGCTAACCGGCGTGTGGACGGGCTCGGCGGTCGCCGCGTTCCTTAATCTCGATTATAAATACAGCGTGCCCGCAATCGTAATCGGAAATTTCACAAGCGGATTGATTATTACCTTGTTAAACCTCGTACTAGGGAAATACGCGCCGATTATCTTTCTCGTTCTGATTATCTTCGTCGCAATTTCCATTGTTTCGTTGGTTATCGCGCTCTTCGTCAAAAATAAAAAGCCTAAGACAAAGGAAACCGACGATAAAATGAAAAACGAAGACGACGAGGTAAACGGAAAACGGTAGGAATTAAAATTCGTAAGCAAAATGATATAAAGAACAAATCGCGGAAAATTTTCCGCGATTTCTTTTGTTATCTTTAATAAAACGAAACCGAATCGGTTTCGGGAAAAAGTGAAAAAAATCAGTCGTCTTTCTTTTCGTCATTTTTTGGTTCGCTCGCGTCTTCCTCGGTTTGCGTTTCTTCGAGAACAGGTTTGAATTTGGTATAATGAGGTTGCGGTACGAGTTTCGCGCTTCTCAATGCAAATGTAAGAGCGGGCGTTATCAGGGAAAACGCGATTACTTCTATAAGGAAGTTAAGGCCGAACCACGCTAAGATATACTCGATGTCTATTACCGTGCCAGAGGGCAGAGCCTTGTCGTTGAAGAAAGCAAGCGTGAAAAGTCCGACGAAAAGTGTGTTCGTCACTACGCCGAGCGCGGTTGCAAGAACAATGGAAACCTGGTCGAGCGCGATGAGAGATTTTTTGTTGGAAAGCGTCATCCGACCGTTTACGTCGACGTATTTCGGTTTGAGAATGAATTTTTCGAAAAGTTTTCTCACGCCGTAAGAAACCAGACCGATAAGAACGCGGGGAACGATACAAACGATGGGGTTTTGGAAAATAGGCGCAATCGGACTCGCCGCTTTCGTAGTGAACCAGGCGACGTAGTTAATAAGTCCCATAAATAAACCGAGAGCAAACGTCGTTTTCAGGTCGCCTACCTGCGCTATAATTAGCGTGGGCAGTATCATAAGAGCGAGCGTTATGGGTCCGAAACTTATCGGAACGAAACAGAAAACAATGGTGAGAGCCACCATAAGCGAAAGAACGGCGATGTCTTTCGCGCTGAGTTTTTTTACGGTAATTTTTTTCATAATACTCCTTTTATTCGCTTTTATCGAAATCGGATTATGTAAAATACCTAAATTATAGATAAATAAAAAATAAATGTCAAACGTTATTATCTTTTGTAGAACGGTAAACATTAGTAAAACACTCGACGTTTTTAAGAAAAAAGAAATTTTTTGACAATAAAAAAGAATAGTTAAAAACAGAAGAATATGTTAAAATGGGAATATTATTTCAAATTATCGCGTTGGGAACGATAAAAAGGCGGTTTGTATGAAATTTTTCGTAATGATGGACGACTTCGACGGCAAAAGCGGATTGACAGCCGAAAGGCTTAATCTCCTTATCGACGGAGAGCTTAAAAAAGAATACGTCGGTTGCGAAGTCGAAAGTATAATTCCGTTTTATTGCAATAAAAGAGCGGAAGAACTTGCTGAAAAGGAAGACTGGAAAATCGTGGGCGGCAAGGTGCAGGACGCGAACTTTTTCCTGAAAGAGGCAACTTACGCCGTAAAGGACAACGAAGCGCTTATATCGACGAAAAACACTTCGGATTTAGAGGAGACAATGATAAAAGACCCCGCGTTTACAACGAGTTACGGCTTCGGACAACAGATTTTGCAGGCGTTGAAATTAGGGAAAAAGAAAATAACGCTTATGTTAGGCGAAACTGCGGCAAACGACGGCGGCGCGGGCGCGGCGGTTGCCCTCGGAGCGAGGTTTGTAAACGAAAACGGCGAAGAATTCGTGCCTACCGGCGGTACGCTCGGACAGATAGCGGAAATCGATATGGGCGGTATGGATAAACGCGTTAAGGAGGCGAATTTCACGGCGGTATGTAAGGAAGAAAATCCCCTTGTCGGAGAAAACGGGTGCGCGTATAAACTTTCGGAAAAGAAGGGCGCGAAAAAACTTTCGCATAGAGAGGAACTTGAACGCAATATGGTGAAATACGCAGAGAAAACCGCGTTTTTAGGAGTGAACGCCGAAGAGAAGACGACGGGCGCGGCGGGCGGCTTAGGGTATTTCGTCAAAGCGTTTCTGAATGGAGAAACGGTAACGCAGACCGAGCGGTTTATCGAAAGAGAAAAGATAGAAGAGAAAATCAAAAACGCCGACGAAATAATTTGCGGAGAAGAAATTTTCGACGGAAAAGAAAAAGAGGAAAAATATTGCGAGAAAATAATAAAAATCGCAAGAAGTATGAATAAAAATATCACGGTAATTTGCGCAAAGAACGAAGTTAAAACAAATATCGATTATACCGTACGCGAAATAGAATTTAACGACGAAGAAATAACAAACGAAAAGGATAATGAGTTTTATTTCCTGAAAGGGATAGAGCAAGCGGTAAAAGACGTAAAACGCAAATAAGACGAAGAAAAAAAGAGAAGAGGGCGCGGGAGAAGAGAAAAGAAAAAAGTACGGGAAAAAAGAGGAAAGGAATTATATTGTAAACAGTTGCAAAATCGGCGACGATAGGGTATAATAGATAAGCAAAACGCGCGAAGCGAAAAATAAAAAGCGAAGCGCGGAAAATAAATACGGAATGGTATCGAAGGGGTCGTAACGAGCACGATTGGAAATCGTGTTGTCGTGATGAGCGGCACGCGGGTTCGAATCCCGCCCATTCCGCCAAAAATCGGCAAATTTCGTATGAGATTTGCCGATTTTACTTATTACCTCTTCACTCTTAACTTTTCACTCTTCACTAATCTTGCCGATTTTTGGAAGTAATAAGTAAAAGTGAATAGTGAAGAAGTATGGTGCGCTTCGCGCTAATGTATTGAAATTACCTTTACAGGCGTGATAGACGCGCCTTGGGCGCAAGCAAACTATGTTTGCGCAGTGCTTGCCGATATGGCAAGCACGTCGGAGCGAATCCCGCCCATTCCGCCAAAAATCGGCAAATTTCGTATGAGATTTGCCGATT
>CAYQKV010000011.1:0-35857 GCA_964418255.1 uncultured Christensenella sp. | reverse complement strand
TATACAGTTATTTCAATAGACACATAGACAGTTTTAATATCCGCAATATTTGAGCAGCGCTTTCTGTTCGCTGTCGTTTAAGCCGTATTTCGAAATGTAGCTCTTTACTTCGCTTTCTCCTTTTGTGTTTTTATATCCCAAATATCCCATAATTATATACTTCTGCGCCGATGTCAAGTTTAGAGAATTAAGGTATAGCTCTATTTTCCGTTTCAGCGAACCGCTCACGACATTGCCGTTCTTATCTTTATCCGAGGCAAGGTTGCTTACCGCCGCAAGTATGAACGACAGAAACGCAACGTCGAATACCTGCGAAAACAAAATGTTTTTCTCCGTCGAAGTCTGCCCCGCCATATCCGCCACCGCCATTTCGTAAGTAAGTTTGTATGTATTTTTTACCGTCTTTGCTCTGACTTTCGCGGAAGCGTTTTTGTATCTCGCCGTTTTCATAATGTTCGAAAGACTTTCGCTCGCGTCGGCATACATAGTTTCAACGTATTTTATATCTTCCTTGCTCAAAGCGTATTCCTCGCCGTTATATTCAATTCTCTTTCCTATGCTACGGGGAAGAACGTCGTATCCGTCTTTTATAAGCGCATTTAATTCTTTCCGCACCGAACTATCCCTTATATCGCCCACGTCTTCATCAATAATCAAGCCCGCTATCGTTGCTATCATTTTTTCGTCGCCGTTTTCGATTGCGCGTTTTAAGTCTGAACGATAGTTCTTGCTGTAAAAAAATGCGTTTATCTCATATCCTGTCGACGGACTTATGTGTCCGATTATTCCTGTCGTCATATTATAAATATTCCGCACGGGTATTCCGAAAAGCTGTCCTACCGAGTAAAACGTTTTCTTGATTAAAGAGGTAAAATCCTGTTTCTCGGCATTGCCGTCTATTATTTTCTCCGCGGATGTAAAAATATCGTCGACCGTATCGAATAAGTCGTTCAATACGCTATACGCATAATTGTCGAGTTCGTATCCGTCTACGAGCCTTGCGTATAGGTCTTTTATAATAGGAAGTCCGCCGAACATATTTCCAACCGCGTCAAGAGTCATATTCAACGCAACGTCTGTGTTTTCGTCGTCGCGGTTATAAAGCCATCTAAATAACTGCGCGACGCAAGCCATATATACCGCCGACGCAACGAGCGCGGTTATCGTCTTCGCTTCTTTTTTCCGTACTTTCTTCAATCTGTTTTCAAGCTCCGCGCGGCGTTTAGTCGAATCGCATAGTTTTATCCGCTTTTTCAAGACCGACGCTTCACCGACGGAATCTATCACTCTTCCTATAACTTTCATAGCGTCCGCAGAAAACATAGTTATCGCTTTCATAAACTCGTTATTTGAGCGCATTGCGGCGCTTCTCTCCGTCGCTATGGAATTCTGCTGCGTTTCGAGAATTACTTCCGTTAGAAGCTCTCCTGCGGCTCTGAGGTTTTCTTCCGTCCCTACGTCTCCTTTACCGTCTTTCATAACCTGCGCCCGACACGCTCCGAACAGCCGCTCTATTACAAAACGGTCCACCGCGGAAATAGGTTTCATAAGAACGTCCCCAACGGCTCCTACCTTATCGATAACGCCCTGCGCTTTTATCACGGTACGGTCGTAATTCCTTAACTTCGCAAGCGGACAGTATTTATCCACATCCTTTCCGCTTATCTTCAATCCCTTAACGAGCGAACCGTATTCGAGAATACCGCTTGACGCGATATATGACGACAACTGCGAAAACAATACTTTCGCGTTAAACCCTAACTGGAATTTCGCATAGCCGCTTCTTATAAACGAAAGACCTCTCGCCCATATCGTATTTCCTTCGGCGGAAATCCCCTGAACGTCGCCCATAAGCTGTTTGAAATATTTATTTGCTCGGTGTTCGAAAACGTCGCTCTTTCCTCTTCTCCATATTTCAGCGGTCTCCGTGCGGACCGAAACGGGCTTATTTGCGTTATCCGCAATATCGATATTGAATAGAACGTTATAATTATCTATAACCTCGGCAAGACACGCGTATTGCGATATCGCTCTTATATGGCGGTCTGCCACTTCGCTTACCGGTTCTATAAGCAATTCGCTTTTTGCCCCCCTTACCGTTTTTTGATTAAATGAAGCATTGCTTACGCGATTTACCTCGTCAAAGAAACTGCCGTCGACGTTCTTCGCTATATGCGCGCGACGAATCGGATAATAATAATCTTCCAGTACCGTAGAATAACCCTGCCGCCTAATATCGACGTCGTGCTTAGCCTTTTTACAATCGACGTTCAACGCTTTTTCTATTATCTCGATATATTGTTTATCCGCGGCGGAAAATTGAGAATATAATCTGTCTTTTATTATAGCCGCAATACTATTCATCGTATCTTCGGAAACTTCGGCATCCGTTCCGATAAACCCGGGAATTCTTATGTCTTTCCCGTTTTCGGCATAAAGAAACCCGTTCTGCGCCAACCCTTTCAACGCCTGTTTTCTTTTAAGCGTAAGGTAAAGACTCATAGCGTTTGACTTCGTAAGCTCCACGGCGGACGACGCGTCGTCGCTTACGTAATACTTTATTTTTTCTTTCGATATGGCGTTTATATATCCTTTATGCTTTTTTATGAACTCGTCGAGCCCACTGCGAATTTCCATATTCATAACGAGCGAATTCACCGCGCCGCGCCTTAACTCTTCATACGTTTCGGTATAAAAACCGTTCTCGTATTTATCCATCTGTCTGACAACCGTAGCAGGGTCTCCGAAAGTACGGGTATACGCATATCCCGTTTTATTCGCCATCCAACCTACGACGATACGCCTGTTTTCGTGGGCAATTTTAACGTATCTTTCCGCCACCGACTTCGCTTCGACATACTTCCCTTTTCGGTATATCTTATTGTGCGTACTTACAAGAGTGGTAAAATAATCGACTGCGTATTTAAGATATTTAAGTTCCGTCAAACTCAAATCACCTGTTCCATTCGAGATAATATCGAGAATCGTTCCTATCTCTTCATTATAAGCGGTTCTCGAACGATATAGGTCTTTATCCTGAATTCCGTCCTCGACGGACAACATTTTGTTTTCGGGCTGATACCATTCCCGAAGATTTTTAATAAGTCGGCGCGTCCCGCTTTTGTTTAGATTTCCACGGTATTCGATTGCCGTCAATCTTCCTATCGTAGCCTTAAATATGTCGGGTTTATATTGAGTAGCGTTAAAAAACTCTCCTTTGTTCACCTTTCTTAACTTTGTTATGCTGTCCAAAACGGCGTTTGTAGCCGTGTTTTTGTCTGCCAAATCGGATAACTTTGACTTTAACGACTCGATTCTATCTTCGTATTTCCGTTTCATACGAGCATACGCGGTCGTTTCCCCGGCATAATCATAGCCCCTTAATATCTCTTTCGCCATTTCGTCACGAAGAGATTTCAATTTGTCTTCTCCGAAAACGTCTTTAATAAAGGTTTTCTTCTTGCCGTTCAGAGTTGCTTTCGCGTCGGTATAAAGTTCGTCTATCTTAAAAAATATGTCCGCTTCGTTCACTGCGTCTATCTCTATTCCTTCCTCGGCAAGAGACTGCGCGACGACGTCGGGCGCGATTCCGTCCTTTGCCGCCCATAACAAATTTACCCTGTTATTGTTGCCGTAACGACGGCGTATTTCTTCCTTAATAGAATCAAGTTTTATCCCGTGAAGATACGGTTTTAATATGTCTAAGGTCGTTATCGCCCAATCGTCGGAATCATTCTCGTATATGTTTTTCAAGGCGACGTTGCTTAAAATATAATCGACAATATCGAGAGCGGTTTTATACCTTTCTCCCTCGGCTTTGGTATTCAAAGCATTATATAACATATCGGTTATTTTGCCCTTGTTTCCGCTTATATCTCCGTATTTGCCGTCGTCGAATTCCAGACACGCGCTCACTTTTTTCAATACTTCGTTAGCATCTGACTTGCCGTATACTTTTTTCAGCGTGTTTTGGGCATAAGAACGCACACCGTCTGCCGATTCGTTATTTAACGCCTTTGCCGCATAGTTTACGATACTTTTATCGTTTTTTCGTGAAAATCTTATATCGGGATTAGCCGTGGGACGATTGTTCGAAGTAAGTTTAATTTGGTTCGGTTCAAACGCAATATACGTATTGCTTAAATTGCCGACCCAATCTACCGCATCGTCTATGTCTTTTATAATAACGCCGTCGTTTCCGCTTGCAATGGCATCGTTAATAACGCGAAACATTTCTTCGCTATTATACGCTTCTCCTTTCCAGTCAACCTCTAATGGATTGACAAGATTCAGATAAACTTCATAAATATCGTTTATTCCGTCTTCGATTTTGAAAACAAGTTTTTTGTATTCCTCGATGTTTTCGTCACCACGCATACGCGACACTTCGTCCAAAGTGTGTAATTTTTCCAATATGCTGCTATCGTCGTTTGCGATTATGCGCATAACGGTAAAAAGTTTATTTTCCTTAGTATAGGTTGCGTATTCCTCTGCGACTTCTTCCGACGACGTAAAAAAGAAACCCAATTTCGAGTCTTTCTCATCGGTGTTATTTCCGCGCAGCGCCTTATCAAATGTAAAAAACTTACCGTCGGTACCGTGAAATACCGGTAAAAGTCTGCCTTCATTGTCTACGACTTTGCTGTTTTTGAAATATTCTATCTGCGCTTTACTTAAAGCCCTGCCGCGACTGTCTACGTCGGAAATCGTTGCCTTGCCGCTATTTCCGCCTTTTTCGGAATTCTCGTCCCATTCGTTATAACTTTTTATCGCAGCTCCGCTTTTCAAAGAATATCTAATCCGAGAATCGCTTAGTTGATGATTATCATTTAATCTATAAACTCCTCTATCCCCATTTTCAGAAGAAATTCTTCCTTCGTTATCTTCGGATTTTCTTGAATCAACCGATAACTCTCTCTGTAATTGTCGTCCGATACCGCTTCCGCCACCGTCACCGGATGAACGTTTAATTTGTCCAAATAGCTCGCTACTAACGAACCCTTTTGATATTGCTCTGTCATTTATTATCTCCAATCTTTGCTTTCTTAAAGCGTCATCGTTAATTACTATTTTGCTTCTGATACCAAATCTGATTTCGCCGTTATCTTTTCCCGAATCGACAATGTAAACCGTATTTCCGCTTTCGATAGCAATTCCGTCCGCAACCGCGCTTTCAACGTCTTGATACAAGTCAGATAAACGATTTCTGATTGCTTTTACGGTTTTCTCTCCCACTCCATCGTATGGAATGTATTTTACCGTTTTATTGCCTCGACGACTGTCGGATTTAAGTGAAAACTTTAATAACTGAACTCCTCTATCCCCATTTTCAGAAGAAATTCTTCCTTCGTTATCTTCGGATTTTCTTTTATCATTCGGCAAGTCTTCTCTATGTTGTCGTCCGACATCGCTTCCGCTATCGTTACCCAGTTTAATCCCAGTTCTCTCAAATATCGTTCTGTTTCCAAAACCATTTTCCGCCGACTCCTTGTTTATATTTTTAATATATCTCTCTCTTCTCTCTCTATCTTCTATTGCTATTTTTCGTCTTATACCAAATCTGATTTCGCCGTTTTCTTTTCCCGAATCGACAACATAAATCACGTTCCCGCTTTCAATGGCAAATCCGTCCGCGACCGCGCTTTCAACGTCTTGATACAAGTCGGATAAACGATTTCTGATTGCTTTTACGGTTTTCTCTCCCACTCTATCGTATGGAATGTATTTTACCGTTTTCTTCGAAAATTTTTGCTCTTCGGATTTGGCTTCCGATTCCTCTTCTTCGTCCTTATCGGGTCTGATGATTTTCCCGCCGACGTATTTATATCCCGCTTCTTCAATCGCTTTCAGATACAATCCTTCCGCTTTTTGTAAAAACTTATATTCCGCTCTCTTTTCCGCCGTTTCAAAACTTCTCAGATTTTCGATACCGTCTTTTATCTTGTTGATAACCTTCTCGGCAAGAGAAGTATCGCTTCTTACAAGTTTAGCTATAAACCGTTCGTTTCCCAAAGCGCGCTCGCTCATTATCGCGCCGGTTTCCGATTTGAAATTTTTATTATTTATTACATCGTTTACGTAAGCAAGTTCGGCCACCGTGAGATTGCTACTTCCGGAGGTATCCAATCGGGGTCGCCCAACATTATCGCTTTGATAACCAACTGTGAGTCTTCCACGGGTTGATTCTTTTCTATAAAGTCCGTCAACGCTTTCAGCTGCGTTTCGTCCTGCAAATATGCCAGAATCGCCTCTATATCCAGCTCGTCCATTCTCCGCGCCAGCATCATATCGATAAAATCGTCTATCTGTTTCTGATTTTCGTGAGTAATTTCCATTGCTGCTCCTCTTTTTAATTCTGTTCTTTGATTTTTCGTTTGAAGTATACGACTTTATAACGTGATATCCTTCATCCGAGCCGTCAGCCACTATCGTATCGAACCTACCCGTTTTCGGATTGTATATCTGTTTCGTATCGCCTGCCTTTGTACTCGTTTCGTGCGCCCATATTTTGGCGACGGTACGATATTGACTATAAAGAGTTTTTCTCGAATACTGCGCGTCGTCCGAAAAATTTTCTTTTTCTTCCGACGTTAAGCTTTTACTTTCTTTGCTTTTCAGGTCAGCAAGTTCGGCCACCGTGAGACGCACTCTTTCGGAGGTATCCAATCGGGGTCGCCCAACATCATCGCTTTGCACTGTATCTGAGAATCCTCCACCGGCTTGTTCTTTTCTATGAAGTCCGTCAATGCTTTTAGTTGTTTCTCGTCTCCCAAGTATGTCAGTATAGATTCTATCCTCCATTCGTCCATATTCCGAGCCAACATCATATCGATAAAGTCGTCTATCTGTTTCTGATTTTCTTGAGTAATTTCCATTACCTTTCCTCTCCTTAATTCTGCTTTTGCCAATGTCATTTGAAACACGAGACTTTATAACGTAATATCCTTCATCCGAGTCATCCGCCACTATCGTATCAAACCTACCTGTTTTCGGATTAAATATATCTTTCATATCGCCCGTTTGGGTGCTCGTTTCGTGCGCCCAAATTTTGGCGATAGTACTATATTGACTGTATGTCGTTTTCCTTGAATATTGCGCGTCGTCCGAGGACCTTCCGCCCACTTCCGGCGTATACCTCTTATCGTCTATGCTTTTCAGGTGAGCAAGTTCGGCCACCGTGAAACGCATTCTTTCGGAGGAATCCATCCCGGCTTGCTCAACATCATCGCTTTGCACTGTATCTGAGAATCCTCCACCGGCTTGTTCTTTTCTATGAAGTCCGTCAACGCTTTCAGTTGTTTCTCGTCTCCCAGATATGTTAATATCGCTTCTATTTTCAGTTCGTCCATATTCCGAGCCAACATCATATCTATAAACTCTATCATCTGTTCTCGATTTTCGGGAGTAACGTCCATTATTTTTTCTCTCCTCAATTAAATTATTGACCGCTTTATTTGCGAAACGCTTCGATACAACAATGTGATATCCTTCATCCGAGCCGTCGGCAACTATTGTATCAAACTTGCCGGTTTTGGGATTATATATTTCTTTCATATCGCCGATTTTCGTACTCGTTTCGTGCGCCCATATTTTGGCGACGGTACGATATTGACTGTACGGTGTTTTCTTTGAAAACCGTTTTTCATCGGCACTTAAATTATACTCTTCGCTTTCCCGATAGTCAATATCGGAACCGACATTATCGGCATATCCTCTGTCGATAAATTCTTCTATGGCGTCCATACTTAAATTCTTGTCCGACGATAAATAAGCGACGAGATTATTATACGCCGCAGTCCCTTCGGCAAAGTGCGTATATTCGTGCACAAGCGTTTCCGCCCAGGTTTTGTCTTCGAAATTATCGGCGGAAATGTAAATATTATTATTTATTATGCTTCCGTTATACCGTGCCGAAGGATTCGGCGAGAGTACGGCGACGCCGACGTCAACGCCCGATAACCTGTTAAGCGCGTTCACCGCTTTTTTGAATTTCTTATACGATTGCTCTCCTTTTGCACTGAGTTCCCCGTTATATATACTCATTTCCGAATTCAATTCCGTGCTCATTGCTCTTAAATCGGTTGCCACACGTTTTCTATCTATTCTCGGGGAAAGATACTTCGAACTTTCTGCATTCGACTGCAAACCCGTCTGATTGCCGTTTTCGTCAAACCGACTTTCCAGATTGAACTCCCTGATAAGTTTCCCTCGTTTATCCGTACTCGTTTTTTTGAGTACGGATTCGATATTTGCATTGTTCCTTTCGACATACTCGTTTATCTTAGTATTCTCTTCGGCGGTAAGTTTTCCGTCTGCCCAAAGTTCGTTGCGCTCGTTTTCGAGTTCTCTCACTTTTTCCACGCTTTCCGCAACGTCCGCATCCTTACCAGTATACCCGTATCCCGACTTTGCAAGGACCTTTCCGACCGTACCGCCGTATACGACGGAAGTCGCGCCGCCGACAAGCCCCGCTTCGGCAACGCCTTTCCAGTAGTCCGCGTCTCCGTATTCGTCAAAGGCTTCTTTCCCTTTGTAAATACTTTTTAACGCGGGGTTCGCAAGTTCGCTTACGACTTCTTCCGCACCCTCTTCCACAGCGTTTTTCAGCACTCTCTTGGCTCCCGTCGCGGCGACCTTACCCGCTCCGTCAAACATTCCTTTGCCAATAACGCCTTTAAGCGCGCCGCCCGTCATTTTTTCCGTAGCCATCTCCACGGCGCCGCTTGCAACGCCGTATCCGAGTCCTTTATAATAATCCGCGCCTTCATTGTACGCTTCTTCCGTGGAGGTACCGGCGGCGCTTGCTCCCATTGTCGCAAGGCTTGCCGCCTGGCTTACGGACGCGGCGGCTCCCGCGCCGCCCGTGACAAGTCCTACAACTACGGCAGGCAGCATTTGTCCGACGGCATTTAACGTCTTTTCGGCAAAACGACCGACTTTACCGTCGTTAAGATAGGAATACTTTAAGTCGTCCTGCCATTTGTTGGCAAACAGCTCTCCCGTAAGGTCTCTCGACATAAAGTTTTTAACGTCATTTTGCGCGTTTTTATCGAATATCCCCGCTATTGCTCCGCCGATACCGGCGCCTAAGTCGACTATGCCTTCGAGCCCTTTCGACGCGCCCGAAATAATGTTTGCGAAAATATCCCCCGTCGTATGCAAAATTTTTTCGCCTACGCTCGGCTTTTTCTCTTTCGCAACGGAAACAGCTTTGTTATACGGATTTAACCCGCTTTGCTTGGTATTTTTAGAAAAATAATATGTATCCATTTTCTTGAACTTATTTGACAGTTACCTTATAAGCATATCTATCCGCAAAGTCTCTCAGTCTACCGGAATTGTTTTGTAACAGAATTAACCTCGGGTCTGTGTCGGCTCTGCCTTTGTCATCTACCACGTAAATTCTTTGGTCTATCTTTACCAAATCTCCGTTCTGCGCTTCGTCTATCACTTTCTGCGCTTCCGAGCTTAGTTTGGAGTAATCAATAGCCGAACTCGACGTTTCTATATCGACCTTCTCTCCGTCGAAATACAGACTGTACTTTTTCTTCCTCTCCATATCGACGCCTTCTTTAAGTCTGCCCCATATATTATCGTTACTCGGGTCGTCGTCGTATTTTTCCTTTGCTCCGCTTTCGTAATTATCCAATGTCTCGGCAGTCAACTGTTTTATTATTTCGTCGGCGGAGGTTTCATCGGTTGCGAAATCTTTAATATACTTAAACGCTTTCTCTATGCTTTCCTTTCTATAAGTTCCGTCTTCGTTCGCTCCGTAAGCCATAAGCGACAACGCTTTATCTTTTACCGCGGTATTCTGCTCTGCGGCTCTCGCCGTAGCGGCGTCGTCCGCCACGTTCAACGCCGACGATAATTCTTTATTTGCCGCGCCGTATGCCGATAGTTTTTCCCTTTCCGCATTCGTTTTTTCCCTGTTGAGTTCGTCTGCGTTGGAAATATAATTTTGCATTACGCTTGTTTTCCTGTCGGCAGCGTTGCTTGCGCTTTCGCTTAACGCGGACATATACGCGGCGTATGCGTCCGTATGAGCTCCGCTCCCCGCTCCGAGGTTTCCCATTCCCGCTTGCGCGTTATATTCGGGTAAATACCGTTTCAAAAGTTCATAATTCGAACCCGCAACACTTGCCTGTCTCATCGCAATTTTATTGTTTTCGGCGAGTTGCGAATCGCGCAGACCTTCGATGCCGCTCCGTCTTTCCTCTATTCCTTTCACGGTTGCGTCGTAATTGCTATCCGCCGCGCCATATGCGTCGGAAGCGGTAAGATACGCTCTTGTCTTTGCCTTTAACTCTTCGAGTTTAGAACCTCTTACGCCCGATTGATTTATATTCGCGTCAAAATCGGTATCGAAATCATACTGCTTTCCCGAAGCGTTCTGATAATATTTTTTCAATTTGTTCTTTACGTCGTTAACATTGCTCACTTATGCGTCCCTCCTTTTTCTGCCATTCTTTGTATTTTCTCAGTATTTGATTTTTGAATTCCAGCGGCATCTGAATTTCCTGGTATATGACCTTGCTTGCTTTGAGAATTCCGTTCGCAAGGCGAAGCCCGAATATTATCGCGTTTATCACAAGATTAACGATAACCGTTTTTGTTACCGCGCCGTCGGCTATGGTATATACCATACTGCTCGTAAGCGTCGCTATGGCTATCGTAAGCGGAAAACCTTTTATACTCGCTTTGAGTTTGCCCGCTTCCGCATTCCCCCTCGACCTCAATTTCACGGCGGTGCTTTTCGCGGAAGCGGTGAAAAAATCGCTTACGTATATTCTGTAATACCGAACTTGTCTTTCGTCGATACGCGCTTCAAGCTCGTCTGCCGATATGCTTGCGTTTATTTCTTTTATTTTCCTTGTCAGTTTTTCCCTGATTCCTGCCGTGACTATCGGCAAAAGCTCCTCTATCCGCTTTTGAATTCTCTCCTGTTTCCGCACGAAAGCCGCTTTTTTCAAATCTCTGTTATAGCACGCGAGAAACTCTTCGAAATCCGTGTCTCTTTTATTCAGCTTGTCGTATTCCGCCATAGCGTTTAAGAGTTCTGTATTTTTCAACTGCTCGGTCCATACGATATTTATCCCGCCCTGATAGCTCGTGAAAATTATCACGAGCGTAGTCGCCTCGCTTATCCAAAAATTTGCGCTCAGGAATATCGACGGAGCGAAGTCCGCGCTTATAAACTGAAAAAAACCGACGAGAACGAGGGTGATTATTATGTAAATTACCGCGGTTATTTTTTCTTTCGGAATACTTTTTAGGTTGGCTATGTATTGATTTATACTTTCTTCCACCGATTTTATTTCGTCGTTCATTATCCGCCTCACAGATTGTTCAGTTTGCCGTTAAGCACGGCTTCTATTTTTTCCGATACCTTCTCCGATATGGAATCGGAAGCGTTTTCCGCGGCGATTTTTTCTTCCGTTTTTCTAATCGGAACGGTAAAAATCAACCAATCGAGCACCTCGCCCGCAAAAGCGCACCCCGTAAGCAATACCGCGTCGTTAAGCAGGTCCTGTAAAAGATACGTCATTGCAAACGCTACACCGTACTTAACAACGCCGTTTACTTTCTTCGGAACGCGATTTAGCAATTTTAATATGATTAGAATAAACGCTATAACGCCTCCCGCCGCAAGAGACACGCCCGCTCTCACGGTTCGGGTATACTCTCCCCAATTAAACGCCACCGCAACCGCAAGCGGCGCAACAGACACGAAAAAACGTATTATCGAAAGAATAACTTTTTTTCGTTTTAACCGCTTTAACTCAGTTGTTTTTGCCATTGTTTACCTCGTATATCGCCGCCGCTTTTCCGCTTCTTACAAGTTCCGAGTTGCCGCAGAACCCGAGCTGCAACATATGGCGTATTTTTTCGGAATCCAATCTCCTTGCTTCTTCGATTTCCTTGTTCGTTTCGAGCAAGGAACCGACCGTTTCCCGTAAACTTTCTATCTCCTTCTTCATCTCAATCGCGTTTTCTTCCAAAGATTTTTTCGCATCGATGAGTTCCTTAACAGTTTTTTCGACCGCTTCGTCGCCGTCCGCGCATCTTTTTATCGCCGTACGCATCTCTACGCCCGTATTCTTTATTTTTCGTATTACGCACAGCAAACCCGCAAGCGACCCGAAAACCGAACATACGAACGTCGCTATATTCTGCACGAGCTCGTTTTTCAGGATTTCGTCGAAAACGTTTTCGCTTCCCGCGACCCGACTATCTTCGTTTTCATCCGCGGCAAACGCGACTTCTTCGACGCTTAAAGCTACGAGCAATAAAGCCGACGCAAGCGTTAATAAAAATAAAATTACAAGTACTTTCCCGACAGTTTTTTTCATTCTTTACCTCCTTAGTTCAGCATCGAGAGAATATCCCACAACTTGGTATCCGTGCCGATAAACGCGCTTACTTTGTTTTTTAGCTCCGGATTCTTCGGCACAATAGAATATATCTCCGACGAGATGCATCCGAATGAAGATATATCCTGCCATCCTGCGTTCGTATAAGTAAAACCCGCATAAAAGTTTTGGATAATAGCCTGATTTATTTCGCTGTATTCGCTTACAAAGACAATGTTTAATACGCTAAATATCGGAGTGACTCCGTCTTCCGCAAACGAAGCGTTGCAAATGGATAATGCGTGTCCGCTTCCTCCGAATTTGCTCAAATCAATCGAATAAACGCCCTGATATTCCGTAGTTTCGAACACTACGGAAATTTCCGCGCTGCCCGTTAAACCCGTTGCTATCGAAGGCGTGAGCGCAGAAAGAAACGCGGACATTTTCTCTATGCTTACGTTCTTGTTGAAATATATCGTGGACAACGATTGCCCTTCTTCCGGTCCGAAAGAAGCCGAGATATGTAAGTCCGAAAGAGAAACGTCTCCGTCGATTGTGACGCCGTTTATCTTAGGCTTATCGGATAATCCTGAATACGACGTTTCGGGGTTGCGCCACTTAAGTATATCTTCCTGGGTTATGGCTTTTACGTAATCGGGAACGTCGCTCGCTTGTCGGCTGTCGGAAAGTCTCGGGTCGTTGCCTTCGCATACGGTTCCCTCGCTCTGTCCGAAGTCTTTATTAAACGCTGAATTTTTGGAAAAAGCGGGTTCCGCGCCGATTTCGTCAACCGTATAAGTGGGTTTCTGCGCGGCTTTTGCCCATCCCGGAATAGCGTCTATAAGCGTTTTAAGAATATATCCCTGCGCCGCAGACAGCGGTTTATCGGAAACATTGCTTATAAGATTATCGATTATGTCTTCTTTGTTGACCTTATTTGTCACTACGCTATCTATTAGAGACTTATTATTTTTAATATACTCGACGATTTCCTGCACTGTATCGAGCATAGAATCGTTACTTTTCAAAAGCGCCTGTATTACCGTAATTTTATCATTGAGTTCTTTCCCTTTGTTCGCTGACAACGCCCTCAAAGAATTAGGTTCGTACGCATCGGATACAAACGGACTAAAATCGATTAGCCCCGTCGGAATATATGCTCCTCCGTTTCCGTCCGGCAAAAGCATAGGCACCCCGCAGACCGAAAATATAACGCCCGACCCACCGGGCAAAAAAGAACCGAGTTCCACAAACGCGTCACCTTTCGTTCCCGTACCTATCGAAATTCCGTGGAGTTTTTTAGATACCGCATAACGCCCTATGGCAATACCTCCTTTGTTCGCCGCACAATTCTGTCCTATAACGACTTCTCCTCCTTCAAAATCCGAATCTACTCCACCTGCTCTATTATCGCATCCGATAACCACGGAATACAGACTTCTATTCTCGATATTCGCTCCTATACTTACGGTATTGCCCCCCGCATCTACGTCCTCTTTTCCAACTGTGATACGCACGCTATTCCCGCCGGCAGCGCAATTATGTCCTATTATTATTTGATTGCCGTTTCTTTTGTTTTTTTTGAAAAAGCCTATGCCGATATGATTGAAAGAACGAATCCCGTTTTCGTCGGATAATCCCAACTCAAGCATTTGTTCTTCGAGAGAAGCACGATAATCGTCATAATACGCGCTACTGTCCCCCCAAGAAGTGTCGCGTTTGGGAAAAAGAACCCTTGCAAACTTTTGCTGAAACTCCGATTCCTGTTTTATGTGTTCATCATAATGCAATCTGAATTCGTTTATTTTGTTGCTTAACATTAAGCCCTGTCTTGCACTCAACGGTTTTTTCTCGTCGGCAGTTAATTTGTCTACGATATCGCTTTTATCTATCTTGTTAGTGCTTACGCTGTCGATAAGCGACTTATTGTGTTTGATATACTCGACTATTTCCTGCACGGTATCGAGCATAGAATCGTCGCTGCTTAAAAGTTGTTGAATTTTATCAATCAATCCTTTAAGCGCGGCGCCTTGTCTCGCGCTGAGGGGTTTGTTCGGCTCTTCGCTATCGAGGCTGTCTACTATATCGCTTTTATCTATCTTGTTAGTGCTTACGCTGTCGATAAGCGACTTATTATGTTTGATATACTCGACTATTTCCTGCACGGTATCGAGCATAGAATCGTCGCTGCTTAAAAGTTGTTGAATTTTATCAATCAATCCTTTAAGCGCGGCGCCTTGTCTTGCGCTAAGGGGTTTGTTCGACTCTTCGCTATCGAGGCTGTCTACTATATCGGCTGCGTTGAGTTTACACGCTATCGCCTCGTCTATCAGGCGCTGCACTTCTTCTTCATCCGTGCCGTATGGACATACGACCTTTATTTCCACTCCCGAAACTCCGTTATCTTTAACGGTTACGCTTCCGTTTTCCCCTTTTTGTCCCGACTCAATTGTAAAATTTACGGTTCCCGCGACAAATCCGCGCGTATTAAGTTCGTCGACTATTCTGTTTATTTCGGCAACAACGGAATTCTGGTCGTCGGTAATCGCACTCGTCAACGCTTTTTTTATCTGCGCGGGTTTATACCCTTGCGCCGTCGGGCTGTCCGGCAAATATGATTTCTTTTTTAACGCGTCTATGCTGGCATTGGATATTTTCTTAATCATTATCTGACTCCTTTCAATTTTCTGAGTAATTTATATATAAACGTTATTTCGTGTATAACAAAGTCGTTTGCCGCGTTATTTTCTATCCGCAAAACCAACGTTCCGAACGTCTTTTTTACCGGACGAGTAAACGGCAATACTCCGTTTTCGTCGTCCATAAGGTTTGTAAAATTTACTTCCCCGAACCCCAAATCGCCAAAATCAAACGGCTTTCCCGCATTAGCTATTTCAATCGAATATCCGTTATCCGTCCTCGTCTCGAAACTCACTTTCATATGTCCTTCCGTTAAAGTGGAAACGCTCTCGATTTGCTTTACGTAAAAATTTGTTCCAAAATTAAGCGCGCCCGTCTGCCAAAACGCGGTTACCGGGACTTCCCCATATACGGAAACCCCTATATCGGGGGTGCTTTTTGCCAACTCCTCTGCGTTAAACCATACTCCCGAAAAACTCAAACCGATAAGTTTCGACGCATAAAAGAATTTCCCGTACACGTTTTGTCGCGGACATACATAACCTTCTCCTATATCCACGAGAATAAAATCAACGTTCGGCGGCTTCTGCGCCTCCGTATATCTTTCGCCTGTTGCCGCAACCATCCATTTTTCACCTACGGTATGCTGCATATGTATTTCCAACGCGTCATAGTCTACGGACATAACGCGCCGCTTTCCAGTACAGGTGCCGTAATAATCCGAGGTAAAATAGACATAGTCGCCTTCTTTTATAAATTCTCTGATATATCTTTCGGCGTTTCCGCGCCCCGTCGCATTGTCCTCTGCGTATCGAGCGACTAATTCGTAGCTTGAAAACGTAAACGCCCACCGTCCGAGTATACCTCCGAGAACGTTCTTGAAAATCGCTTTGTTATACTCTCTCCCGTCTACCACGACAGGAGAAGGAAATTTTATTTCGGCGTTAATAACAAAACCCGACGTGCCGAAATCTTCACGGTTAAACCCTATATTCGGATATTTTATATTCATAAACATTATGTCGCTGAAGCCGTCGCCGAAAAAACATATCCTGCCGTCGTCCGTTCCGAACCCGAGTCTGTCTCCGTCGGTTATCCAGGTTCTTACCGAACAGTTATCCCAAACGTACCATTCGTAACTGAACGTATCGCTCATATCTCCGCGTTCTTTTCTCGTATATCTACCGTCCGCGACGTATACCGTATCGTCGACCGCGAGGAAATATTTATTATCGAATACGACCGCGCGGGCGTTTTTAAGCGAATTGTGTTTTTTTAACAGAGAATTTACGGGCTTGCTGCGTTCTTTGAGAAATCTTTGTTGCGACGCGACGTTATCGTCGATTTCCAGACCGAATACGCCATTTTCGCTTAGCATAAGCATATCTTTTCCGAGAACGCCGAAACACTCGGAATTTATCGCGCCTTCCGTAACGTAACCGCCGTTATTTGGATAGTATTCTATAATTCTGCCGTCTGAATCCGTTTCGCTTACTCCACTCCTCAGATAAAGCGTAACTTCGTCGTTCGACTTTTCCTTATATACGGCAAGCGTGCCGTCGGATAACCGCTGATACCCTTTGATTGCCGCTTTCGCCGTCCCGAGGACTGCCGAACTGTCCGACGGAAAGTAACCGAAGTTTCCGCCTTTCCCGTCCTTGTCCGTATATCCCGAATGCCAATCTACGTTTGGATAATCGGGATTTCCTCCGAGAAATAATCTGTCCGAATTCCCGTTTAATCCGAAAAGCGTGCTGACGGTGCACTTCGATATTTTTGCGCTTTCGGAATTCTTTGTTTTGAATTTTACGGAAATAGTGGGGATTTTTTCATCTCCTATTCCGTCCCACGTTTCCGTTACGTAACGAATAAAGGATAATTCCCCCGAATAGGGACAAATTACGCCCGCGTGTTTTACAGTCCCATCCGAACTGTACGCTAACGTATATCCATTGCAAAACCGTTCCGCAACTTCTCCGTTCGCGTCGTAAAGAATTTCCCCGCAATTTTTTTCAAGGGATACAAATCGGCTTCCTTCGGGAAAAATAAATTCGGAAGCATAAGTATGGCTTTCTCCCGAAAAGCCGTCGGGATACTGATTTGCCGCAGAAGCGCCGGCATAATAGGTATACTTTGACAACCAATTTCCGCGCGCCGCCATAGCGTAAGTGTACGTGCCGTCCGTAAGAAAGCACTGGTCCCAATCCGAAGAATGCGCAACCCAATAAATCTTTTTTATCGTTCCTACCCTATATTCCCATTCTGTATGGTTTCTTAATGTGCTGCACTCTCCACTTCCTGAAAAAGTTAACTTATACCCGGTTATATCAAAGTCTGCAAGTATCCTACTTGAGACAAAACCTGTTTTTATAAGTGTAGCATCATACAGTGGAGGCATTTCTGATGGCAAAGAACTTCTTAGTTTCCAGGTTCTAAAATCGAGAGTCGAAATTGTACCGTTATGAATAACTAATCCTATTATAGTTTTCGCCGTATCTGACGCTTTCGCTTGTAAATAATACTTCGTGTTTTTATACGTAAACTCATACCATCCGTTATCGGATTTTTTTTCATCGTTTGCCGCAATCACTCTGTACGCTTCGCCGTTTTCTATTACACTGAACGCCGTCTCTCCTCTATCGGGGTCAATCCAGCTAACGTCTACGGACCCTATTTCGTCGATTACCGGCGTAGTCGTAGGTTTATCGTTGTACACGTCGAGGCGATAGCTTCTTGTTGCTGCTGCGCAATCCGCGTCATAAAACTTGTTTATTCTCCACGACGACAGCATATTGCTCTTTTCTCCCGCCACTACGGCAAGCCCTCTGTCGCTCCCGTAATAATCGCTTATAAACGTAAGAGGAACGTAAGCGTGCTTACTGTCCGCCACTCGGGAAAAGGAAAAATAGCCGTTCCGAGAAGGCTCGAATACGAGATAATCCCCGCAACCCGTTATAAACACTTTCCCGTCGTGAAAGTAAAACTTTGTCGGGTTTTCGGTCAACAACGACGAAGAATAAACGTTTTTACTCAAAATTCCGTCGATTTTAACGTAAAAACTATGTCCCGCATATATTATTTCCCACGTTTTATCGTAAAACGTCGCTTTATAATAACCGTCTATGGCTCCGTCAAAACTCGCTCCGTCCTGCGCCCACCCGTACCGCTTATGGTTAAGCCCGTTTCTGTTTACGATATTACGCATAACAACCGCTCTGTCGGGAGATACCGAAAGCGGGTTATTCCACGCGTCGACGCCTTTAAGCTCGGAAATGGTAAACGTATTCTTATTCCTTGTTTTAGTGGAAGGAAGCTGTATCATTGACATCCTCCGTACACGTCAGAAACGACTTTCTGCGCCGCATAAGCGTTGCCTATTCTGTCCGCCGCGCTGCTTTCGAAAATATTTCTCGCCTGGGTAGCGAGTTCGGGTTGCTCCTCTTCGAACAGTTCCGCTTTGATAAAGTACGGAATGAGCAAGGCAAGCTCGTCCGGTACGTTTTCGAAAACAGCCGTGTTCGGCGTTCCGTCGGTTATGAGTCTTTCTTTGGGTTCGTAAAGGATTATCAAGGCACAGTCTTTATTCTGCGCGGAAACTCGTATCGTTCCGTCCCCTTCCATATAGTACGGATAATCGGGAATATACTCGTCTCCCTCTTCTTTGATTATTTTTATCAGACGATAGAAGTCTGTAATATTCTCTTTCAAATCTATTCTCTCGGCTTTGTTTCCTTTTTGCAAATTTATCTGTTTGGATTTTACGGGAAGAACGCCGACCGCCGAGAGTCTCGTTACCGCGCGGTTTATACACTCGTTCATATTTACGAGATACTTTCCGTATTCCGCGTCGTATTCGAGGTTAGATATATTATCGTAACCGTCGCCGTCTACTGACGTAATTTTATCGCCGTAATTCGTAAACATAAGTTTCAATGCCGCGACTTTGACGTCTCCGATAGTTATCGTGCCCATATTCCTCCTCCGATGCGGAGAACGAAATAAATCGTCCTCCGCGCTTATTTTTTTATTCGAGAGCGACTACGCCTACTTTCGGCGTTCCCGCGCTCATCACTACGATTTTACCTTTGTTTGTTCCGCTTACGTTTTTGAATCGTCCGCTTTCGAGTTTCACAAGACTTACTCCCACCGCAACGGCAAGAGTTTTATCCGCTACGCCCTGTATTCCGTTCCCAGCTTTTATCGTAAGCGTGGTTGCCGCGCTTCCCGTATTCTGCACGACGAGAATATTTTTTTCGTCTGCGCCTTCCCACGGAACGGCTTTTTCCGTATTAGCGGTAAGCGCTTCGAGCTCAACCGCCGCTATTTCGTTTCTTCTGACAACGCTCATATCGCACCTCCTCAGTATTTAACGTTGATATTGATGATTTCTTTCGGTCTTACGACTTTTCCGTCGAACAGAACGAAGCCCTTAACCGCGTCGGCAAAGTTGCTTTCGGGACGATAAGGCTCGGTGTGCGTCAAAGGATTTACGAACGCAATCGCGCGCTTGGTGCGAATCATAATATTGTCCACACGGTCGCTGCCCGACAAAGTCTTCTTGACGTTGTTCGAAAGTTTTACCGTCACGTTTCCGTACTGGCAGACTTTTCCGTTTTTGAGAATTTTACTGTTGTCGGTGTCCTCGCTTCTGTACGCTTTTTTGAAAAGCCTGTAAAACTTCGGAGAAACGGTGACGACTATTTCCGTAGAACCCTTTACGTCGTTTTCTTGAAGTTTTTCAATCGCTTCGTCGATAACGTCAAGGACGTACTTTTCTCCCGCCGTCGTGGTCTCCGCCGCGACTACTTTTTGTACGGTAGAATACAATTTCTCAACGCTGTCGTCAGTTACCAAAGACGCGATATATTCGTCCATAGCGTTAGACAGTCCTTCGCTCGTCTCCGCGCTTAAAGCGTCCATAACGCCGCCTACGGCTTGCGCTTTGTCGATGTCTCCTACCATATAGTTGAAATAGCGAACCTGATTTACGGGAAGGATTATCGAAGTGTCTTCCACGGTCTCGGGACCTTCGATTTTTCCGCTGCTGTTTTCTTTATCCATACTTCTGATAGTCGGTTTACCGACGCCGAGTATTTTTACCGATTCGCCTTTCCCTTTGATTTTCCCTTCGTAAGACCTGTTGCAGTCTTCTGCAAAAACGCAAAGTCTTTCGAGCTCGCGTTCTATTCCCTCATTCCATACCTGAGGGATAAAATTTTCATATGCCATTTTTTATTACCTCCATTTAGACATACTTTTTCTGATTTTTTCGTAATTCGTATGCACCTCTTCGGGCGTCATTTTACGTACCTGCTCCCGCGTGAAATATCCGTCGTCGGGCGGATTTCCGCTTGACAACTTCCCGGGAGACGCTTTTGCGTTGGCGACCATTCTCGTAGCCATTTCTTTGGACTTTTTTTCGAGCGACGCCGTAAGTTTTCGATAATCTTCGTATATTTCGATGAGTGGAACCGTCCCGATTTTTCCGCCCGCATACTCGATAAACGTCTCGTCCTGCGCAAGAGACGCTACGCTTATATCCGGATACTTAGATGAAAATTTCTCTTTGTCTTCGCGGTACCATTCCGCTTCGCGTTCCGCCCTCCTCTCGCTCTCGATACGCGCTTTTTCTTCGCGCTTTCTCTGTGAAGCGAAATCCGACAACGGGTCTCCGCCGCGAGCGGATACGTCCCTCATCGTAAAATACTCCTGCACGTCGGCTTCGTCGGCGATTTCTTCTCCCGTATAAGGGTTTTTTCCGCCGAGCGTTTCGATAACCGCTTTCAATCGCACTTCCCTTAATTCTTTCTGCCTCTCTGCTTCCCTTCTCCGACGCGCGTTCTCGGAACTTCTGCCGTCTGTCTCAGCCGTTTCTACGTCGGCTTTCGACATAACTTCCGTTTGTTCCTGTCCTTCGGTAGCGGCGGTATCAGCGTTTATACCGCCTGAAACGTCGTTGCGTTCCTCGATTTCTTTTTGCGCTTGCAAATCAACTTCCATTCTTTCCTTGCCTCCTTCTTTGCATTTTTCCGCGTTGCTGCGTAATGTATTTTTTCGCGTTACTGCGTGTTTTTCACTAATAAACCCTCTCTCTCCGCCACCATTCGCGCAAGCGTCGTCGCGTCGTTTCTGACGTTCTCGTACGCCGATACGCTTTCGTCTATACGGGCGTTTCCCTCGCGTATCTTTGTTACGGCTTCGTTGTATAAATCGGCGATAACCGTTTTCAGACTGTTATTTTCTTTTATAAGCGACACCACGTTATCCACGGTCTCTTTTTGTCTCTCTATAAGTTCCGTCGCCTGCGTAAGTTGCGCGGAATACTCCTCGTTCTGCCGTTTCAACGCCGCGACTTCGTTCGCTTCGTCTTCCTCCACGCCTTTAAGTATCTTGCTTCTGTTCGTCAACGCCTCCGACGGATATGCGTTAAGGTACGTTTTCAACGATATAAGTCCTTTTGCAAGCAACACGTCCAGCACGTTTATATCTCCGGCGGCGCTTGCCTGCGTTCCCGACGTAGCTTCTACCACTACGTCGAATTCGGTACCGTAATAATCGCTTCCGCGGAATACGTCTTTCTGTTTCAAAGCGTCTTCCGACTCGGTAACGAATTCTTTCTCCGCATAATAAAGTTTGAAGAATTGAGCGAGAACAAGTCCTTGTTTCTTTTTGACTTCCCAAAAAGCCTTTCTCAAATCGGAAATCGGCTGCGTCGCCTGAGACTGTAACTGAGCGATAGCGGCTCCCGACAAGTTTCTCAGGACTTCTCCCGTCATAACCTCGGTCGCTCCCGTTGCCGCTCTCGTCATCTGCATCAGACTATCCACAAGTTGCGACGGCGCGCTGTGTATGTCCTGTTCGGTTAATTTCCTTATCCCGTTTCCCACCGCCGAGTAGTCTGTCAATACCTGTCCGGGTTCGTCGGTTATAACCTGTCCTTTTAACGCGTCCTTATTGACGATATATTTGCCCCACGCCATTTTCTGAACGTTCAAAAGTGCCATAGCAAACGTAAAGTTTATGGATTTTTGATTTGGTATTATCCCTTCCGCCTCTCCTATGCCGTAAATGCACTGTTCCCTCGGCTCGTGACTTCCCGCCACTATCGGATACAGCGTCGCCCGTACACGACCGTCGGTAAGCGGTTTCGTTTCGGGATTATCGGGCAAACTGTTATTCGGCGCGTCTTCTTCGATTACCCGCGCCGCCTTCTCTATATCGGGGCTGATGGGAAACGCCTTATTTACGACGACTTTCCGAGTCGCTTTTTCGCAATAAACTTCGCCGTCTATTCTGAAATATCTCGTCAGTACGGTACAAAGTTTGTTCCCGTCGGGTTCCGTCGCGCCGTATTTATCCGTGCTTTCGTCGGGCGTAATGTCTTCTTCGGCAACACCTTTATCTCTCTTTGCCCGAACGGATTCTACGTCCTCGCGCGTAGCAATCAATATCCATTTTTGCTTTTGCTCGTCACTTTCTTTCGGGTTGGCAAAAAAGATATTCAACGGGTCGATAAGTTCGCAGCGCAGTCCGCCCTCTTTTATCCCGTCTTTGCCTATGGCTTCCGAATCCCAATAATAGTGGAAAAAGTAACTTCCCTTTACCGTTCCCGCGCCTACGGCGATTCTGTCAAGCGCGTCCTGCCGCATTTCCTTTTGCATATATTCGGAAAATCGGTTGAATTTGTCGACGTCCGCGGTTTCGTCGTCCGATTCGTAAATGATTTTTACGGGTGCGGAAAGTATCGCGCTCTTCTTGCTTCTGCAAATCATTTTTACGATGTTTATCACTGGACGCGGCAGATTTTGCGTCTTCTTAGTCGCAGGCGCCCACTGTTTTCCCTCGTAAAATCTGACGTACTGCGGCAAATCCCGCGACAGTCCTATCGACGCCTGGTATGCCAAACCGTTCTGATAATCGCTCCACAGCCTTGTCGTCGTATCTTCCGTTATCATTCTTCTTTTTCTCCGTCTTTCCCGCCGTTAAGCCACTCGTCAATGAGGGAAAAAGGCATTATTTCCCCCGTTGCGCCTCTCAACGCGGTAATTTCATCGCTTAGCGATTTAACTTTTTCGCTTAATTCGTAAAGACTTTTCCTCAAAGCCTCTATCTTCTGTTCGAGTTCCCTTTTTTTCTTTCCGAACGGCATTTTATATATCTCCCCAACTGATAAAAGTTTCGCTTTCCTCGGTTTCTCTGAAATTCTTCGATATGAAATCTTCGTTATAAGGTTCCGCTTTTTTCCACATCTTAGGCACGCCTTTCGCTATGAAATGTCCGATAGCCGCCGCCATAACAAGGTCGTCGTGCGCGCCGTTTATCGCCTCGGTCGCACCGTTGTCCTTTCTTACGAACGTGGTCATCTCCTTTAACGTTTCTTTGTCGTTTTCCGCGTAAGGGAACTCTCTCATAAGCTCTACCAGTCCGCCGATAATGATACGTTTCGTCCGCTCCGTAGTCTCAAACCCTGCGACGAGTTCTTTCTTTTCATCCACCCTGTCGAGACGCTCTCTCATATATAAGTTCGGATAGCCGTATTTTTGAGATAACACTCTTGTCGGATACCGCGAATAATTCGTTTCTATCCCGAGCAACGCTTCGTGATAATACATTCCGAGGCAATATAGTTGTTCGGCGTATAAGTCCTCGTCTATGCGTTGAATTCTCAACGTCGCGACGCATTTATCGGTGAGGCAATCTATTACCTTTGCGGTAAAATAATCCTCTCCGCTGCCAGCCGTATCTCCGCCTATCGCGTACGGCGCGCGCGCCGCCACCCGTCCCGTTTTATCTTTTTGAACCCTCGGTTCTTCGTATAAAGCTATATACCCGTCGTTGCTTTCTACAAACTCAATATCTGTTATTCTCCATACCGCCTCGCCTTCGGTTACCGCTTCGCACTTTTTACGGTATTTGAAATATCCTCTTTTCCCTTGTTCTTTTCCCATTAACGCCAGGCGATTCTGCAATGCTTCGACGTCGAAAATGCTTCTTCCCGACGAAACGAAGGCTTCTTCGGGCGTGCACGGATATTCCTGTTTAATCGTGTTTTTGTCAAGATACGAGGCGTATTTTTTGCAATACCACGTAATCTGCTCCTTGTCGAGTCCCTTTTCTTCAAGCACGGCTTTTCGTTTTTCGAGCCAGGCGTCTTTTATTTCGAGAAACTCGTAATCGCGACTTCTGTATTCGTCCGTCCGCCACCATTCGTAGAAAAGATTATGACAAGACTCCGAATCCCATAAATCTTTCGCCTCGTTGAACCCGTTAGCCGTAGTTTCGTATACGCAGAAAGCGTTTTCCGTCATAGCTTCGCCTATACCTTTTTGTAAATCCGCCAATTTACATTCATAAAACGCTACTTCCGAAAAATGTACAAAGTTAAGCGTACGGCTTCGTCCGACTTTATCCGTCGCGGTAGATATTCGCCACGACGAGTTTAATTTGTCAAAAAACAATTCGTTTACGCTGTTAAATCGCTCTGTCGGTTTCAGTTCCTTAGGCAAGCGTTCGTATACCATTCTGCCTTTATCGTTAAATATCGCGCGGGTATTTCCACCGCTGTCCGCTATGGTAAAACCCGAAAAATTTCGCATTACTATCGCGTATGAAACTTGTACCGCCGTAATCAAACTCGTAAAGCCCTGTTGTCTGCCTTTCAGAATGAAAAACGGCTTTTTCGTTCCGAGTTTTTCAAGCCTTGATATGAAATCTCTCTGTACCTCGTTTAGAAAAAACGGAACGGTTTTCTTCTTCTTGTCAACGATATAAAAAGCGACTTCTATGAGCAGATATGGTTTCTTTTTAACCTCCTCTATAAGCGACTTTTCCGACAGTATTTTCCTTGCCGCGGCGGAAGTAAACTCTTTATCGTAATCGAGGTCGTTATGCTTTCGCCACAACTTTTTGCGCGTTTCTGCAATATCAGATACGGTTATCATACAAAATCTTCGAATTTACGTTCTTCGCCGCCGAAAATCTGCGTCGACTCTTTGCACGCGAGCGCCTGTTTGTCGTACAACGTTCCTAACAGTACCGCCAGTTCTTTTACGTTTTCAAGGCGAACGAGGGATAGCTTAGTCAAAATCGCTTTCTTCTTATCCGGCGTCAACTCTCCCTCCTCCACTATTTCACTGACGATTTCGTCGAGTACCGCTTCGCTGTTCGCGGCTCGTTCGACTCTTCGAGCGAGAATTGCTTCCGTTTTCTCTATCAGTTCCCACGCGCTCGCCACGAACGCGCGCTTTTTTTCGTTACGAAGTTCTTCGAGGTTTTCTCCCGACGTAGTTTTCATACATTCTTTTTCCCACGTCTTCACGGTAGAGTAAGGCAAACCGAGTTCTTTCGCCACCGCAGACGCGTTTTTGAACACAAGCAAAGCTCGCGCTTTCTCTTTTATTTCGTCGCTATGCTTTTCTCCTCTCGCCATTCTTCCTCCGAAAACTTCTCTCGATAAAATTTTAGCAAAGAATAAACTCGAAATGGATACCGTTAATTCCGACTGCAAAAAATAAAAGAGGGATTTCCTCTTTCATACCAAATCCAAATATCGGGCAATGTTGTAAATTACTTGCCGCTTCCGATTGTAATACGCCTTATACGATAAAACCTTGCTCGCAAGGCTCTGCCCGTACCCTCGATTCTCCGCAATATCGCTTAGAAAAGCACCCCTCAACGACTCTTCTACGTCCGCAAGCGAATTAAAAATAGCTTCGTCCAGATGTCTATACACACGCAAAACCCTTTCGTCGGTATCTTTCGACGAAATCACGCTTTCTCTGCGCGGCAAATCGGCGCAGAACGCACTGACGAGTTTAGCTACGCTTGCGGGAACACCGTCCGCATAAAAAATTCTCGGACGACCGACAGGGCGTCCCGTGGGCTTATACGACATACTATCCCCCTCTGTGCATACGCACGCAGATATATACGCCGCTCACCACGTCCGAAAACCTGACTTTGATGTCGCTCATAAGAAAATCCGGATAATTCTTTTCGAAAAACTCCCTGCCGTCTATATCGCCCAGCGCGATTTTCATCGCCCGACCGCGCGTTATTTTCCCGTCGGCGACGGTGACCTTATATTTCTCCATCCCGCGCGTTACGCCGTATCTCCTGCCCTTTTTCTCGCCTTTGAGAAGATACAGCACGAGACCTTCGTACCCGTATTCGTCCGCCGAGAGCCTTCGTACGTTGTTCCTCCCGCCGTATTTCCACGTCGATTCGAGCTCGTCGCGGTTCGGATAATTCGTAATCAAGTGATGATGACACCGTATTTTCCCTTTCTTCGGGTCCGTTTCGAACTCGGTTACGTAAAAACACTTTAATTTTATGCCGTACTTACTTTTCGCTTTATCTCTGAGCGCGCGGATAAATTTACGCAGATTTTTTTCCGCTTCTTCCCTCGTCTTAGGAAGATATTTATCGAGATATGTAAACGTCGCCCAGAAGTCTTCGTCCGTAAAGTTCTGATTAACCAACCTTACCGCGTGTTTCTTTGCGTTTTTGTCGTTTAACTTTACCTGCGCGTTTCTCGAATTCACCGAACGAGCCTTTCTCAGTCCGTCGTACGTTTTCCATATCGGAAAAACTTCGACGTACACTTGTTTTCCTGCGCGTACCGTCTTTGTCCTGTATTTTACGATGCGCTTATCTTTAAGTGCCGCAATCGCCTCTTCCTGCGTATTATGTTCTATGCTCTCGTAAAACAGCTCTTGTTCTTCGTTTTTAAGCGTATACTTTTTCATATCTCGCCTCTCTATGTCTTCCTATGGGGGAATTCCCCCCTTGGCAGACGGCGGCACCCCCCTTTTTTACTTACTGCGTACTTCGGAAAAGTAATTAAGTTCGTCGTTGTTTTAATACCCATTACGAGGACGAAAAAAGACGTACCGTCTCTCGCTTTATTCCGACTATCGAACTTCACATACTCGTTTCCGTAGAGACGCGATTGTATTCTTTAACCACGTTTCCGCAAATTTCTGCACGTCCGACGGCGCGGCTGTATTTCTTATTCCGCGATTTTGCACTATATTTTTACTTTTTGGACTGTATTCGAGCATACAAAAAGCGGTTCTCGGATGAGCCGACTGTCTTATGACAAAAATCACGGAATCTCCGCCGATTATTCTGTCGACGTATCCCGCCGAACAATTATGCATCTTTGCCGCTTCGCTCTTTAATTGCTTTATCGATTTTATAACCTTTATGCTGTATTGCCCGTTGTCAAACGAGGCGTTATAGTAATCTCTTACGGCAGACTCGAACGCTTTGTTTTTCTTTTCGTCCGTTACAGCCCTCAAAGTTTCCGCCGTTCTGTCGTGCGCTTCCTTAAAATGCGAAGGGAAAACGACGTCGGGAGTATACTCTGCTCCGAGTTTTCTCAACATATCGATATAATCGTAATAATCCGACACAGCCGACCCGTAATTACCGCCGTTTTTATTCGCTTCATAACGCAAATACTTAAACATTTTTCGCATACTTTGATTTGTAGTTTGAAAAAGCTCAATTAAAAAACCGAAGGCACCCGACATAGCTATTTTTACGTTTTGCGCGTTAAGCTCCACGCCGATTTTTAATATCTTCCGAGCCGCTTTTAATTCCGAAACGCTTAAATCCTTTCGTTTGAAAACGGAATCTATCTTTGACGGTTCTACTTTCAAAATATTTTCGATATTCTTCCCTCGATAATTTACGGTAACACCGCTTTTAACAATATTCTCTCCCCATATATAGCGTAAAGGATAATTTTTCGGAGACATAGACTCGAACGTCTTATTGGTAACGAGGCGTTCGTATCCCGCTTTCCATAATTTTCTTACTGCAAACGCCGTGTGCATCTGTATAAGAAAAGCCGCTACGGTCTCGCTTGCCGCACGTTCGATATTGAATATATCCGATTCTTTTTCCAAAAATCGGGGAATATCGGACAGGAAACGTTCGAGACACGTTCCTTTCAGCTCGGAAAACGACTCCTCGATAATATCGAAGGAAAAACAGGAATATCTCCAACGTTTAACGTCCCGCCACCGTCCCGAAGATACGGAATGAGCGGACATAGGAATATATAAAGACGTTTTCATCGATACCGTTCCATCACGCTTATACAGTATTTCAATTACTTTTTCTTCGGAAAACACCGGGTGTCTTTTGAAAACATAACCGAACGCGTCGTAATTCGACGCGGAAAAGTCGGCTTTATACCAGTACACGCATAACGCGGCGTCGCCGTTGCCCCTATTTTCGAATTCTCCTACGGAAATCACCCGATTCAAATTGCGATATTCATAACGGCTTTGATTATATTTAGGCTGCACCCCGCGATACGAAAAACATTCGCAAGGTTTGTGCTGTTCTTTTATACGGGATACGGGATTCTGCCGCGAAATCTCCGTTTCGTATTCCCGTCGGCAGTTCGGACAATAAATATACATATTTTTCTTATCGGTTTCGTAAAAAACGAAATCGAAAAAATGACGGCTTTCCGCCTCGGATGCGTACTTCATAAAAAACCTCTTACAGTAAATCTTCGAGTCTGACTATGTCGTTTTCCTTTTTTTCTTTGCGTAAAGACGCCCTTACGTAAGTCGCGCCGAGTTTTTTCGCTATTATTCCCGCCGCTTCGAACGGTCCGACGCAGTAATTCGGAGAATCCCTTCCGGCTTTTTCTATCTCTCCGAAAAGAATTTCCAACCCTATGGACGAATCCACCTCGAATTCCGTCGGCATTTGGCTTAACGCTATATCCGTGCAATCGATGACGTCGGCGTATAAACCTTGTTTATTTCCCGTTGTCTTGTTGTCTTCTATGAGTAACTCAATATAATCGTTCTTTCTCATTTGACAAACCCTCCGAGAACGCTTTGCAACGCCTTTATGCACCGTTCGCGATTATCCGCGGACAATGCGTTAAGCAATACTTTGATTTCTCCGACCACTTTCTGCAAATCCTCGAACTTAACGGCGAATTTGGTCATATTCGAGTCTTTGGCTATTTCCAGTTGCTTTTTTAACGTCTGTTCCGCGACGGAGGCTTCCCGAAGCCGAGTTTCGAGCGTTTCTATCTTCTGTTCCAAAACGGGATTCTCCACGGATTTAACGGTGGGCGGCGCGGTTTTCAAATCTCTGCACTCTTTTTCGAGAGCTTCTTTGTCCAACGTCGCCTTGCGGTATTTCTCTTCGAGTTCTTTTATTTTCTTCTCGTTCTCCGTCCGTATGTTTCTGATTTCCGAATCTTTCTTTTTTTCGATGAGCGCAAGTTGTTCGCCTTGTTCTTTTTTTACGGCGGCGACCATTTCTTTCAATTCTTTTACAGTAGAGGACTCCGCGTCCTCTTCTATTTTTGCACGGTCCCCTTCGGATAATGACGAAAGTAACAACAATTTTGTAACCCCGAGTTTTGCATTCGCCTGCAAATACTGCTCGGAATAGCTTTCGACTATCTGTATGTAGTTATAAGCATTTCTTTCCTTCATCCCGAGCGCGGCTTCGGTGTACTCGGAAAACGTTTTATATCCGCCGGCAATATACAACTTCTCGTCTCGCATACGCTTTATTTCAACCGCCATTTTATAGGCAAAATCGTATGCGGAACGCGCAAGATACACGATGTCGTTATGGCAGGAAATAAATTTCCTCTCTTCCTCGCTTACGCTTCCGTCTTCTCTGAATATCAACTGATTTTCCATTTTCCTTTTCTCCTTTTATTTGTTTCTCGCTTCGATAATCATCTGCACGGCGACATACTCTTCGCAACTTCCGTATCTGTTCTTTCCTACTTTGACGAGATGCGGACAGCCTACGCAAAACTCCCTGCCGTTGCACATACGTTCAAGTCGTCTGTTTTTTTCCGATATAATCTCCTCTTCCTTGCGGCTTAACCCCTTCTCGTTATCGGAAAGCGCGGAAATTTCTTTTTCGGACAACGGTAATCCGAGTATCAATTTCGCTATGATTTTTTCTTTCATTTTTTCAGTCATCTTTTTTATCTCCTTGTATAATTTCTTCAACGAATATTATTTCGCCGTGAAAACCACGCGCGATATTGTCGTAAATTCTACGGTTCAAAAACTTTTTCAAGTCATTTTTTCTTAAAATGCGAACGACTCCGTCAATCGTCACCGTAAAGTCTTTTCCTTTTTTCGATATGTTTATCACTCTGTATCTTTTCATCCAACGCCCCTTTCAAAGCTTTTTCGCTCGCCTCGTATACAGTATCCTCTTTAAGTCCTTTCAAAGCCAAAACCGCTCCGTACCAAGACGTACGCTTAAACGGAACCCGCAGGTTTTTGTTAAAGTTCGTTATATCCGTACTCCGGGATTTGAAAAATTCAATATACGGAATAAATGCGTAAATACCGGATATGGTTTTTATCCTTTTATTGATTTCTCGCATATAGTAGTTCATACGACGCTCCCTTTCTGTATCTCAATCAACTCTTTGATGAGTTCTTCTCTTCGTTTCGCCGCAAGCTCCCGACGGTAACGTCTCCTGTCCTCCGCTATCTCCTCGGGATGAAAAAGACGGCGCGCTTCACTGTTTATTTCGGCGTTGTTCTCGGGAAGAATAACCCTTCCTTTCTTTTTGAAATCCTCGCCGCGCATAACCGTTCCGTCTCCGAATACTACCGTTACGTTGAATTTTTTCGTTTTCATAGCACTCCTTTTCTCCCTAATATGTTGAAAGGTCCGCTTTTGTGTCAACGTTTGTATACGAGAAGCTCTTTGTCCCAATCGTCATACACCGACCCGAGATATTCCTCAATCTTCGCGCCGATAGCTTCGCGCTCTTCTTTTGTCCCGAAATCATATTTGTAATGACACTGATTAGGCGTAAAATTCGTACAAAGCGTAACTACGTTCTGCTCTATTCCGAGACCGCCTTTGGAACGCGGAATAAAATGCGCGTTAGGCATAGTATTACGGTTATACCCGCAGACTACGCATCTCCCTTCGTCCCGTTCCCACACCTTTTGCTTAACTCTTTGCGGTATATCCGCCGCTCTTGCTTGCGCCGATTTCATTTCCGTAAACCCTCCGTTAATAATGCTCAGAATCTCTTCCTTTTTCATTCCGCTACGTCCGCCACCTTATTCAGACAACAAGTCGTCAATCGAACACCTTAAAACCTCCGCCAACTTTTTAAGGGTGTCTATGTTGGGTCTTCTCGTTCCGCTTTCATAAAGACTGATACAGCTTTCGGAAACACCCACCTTATCGGCGACTTGTCTAAGTGTCAAGCCTCTTTCTTTCCTGATAGTTCTTAATTTCATAAGTTCTCCTTTGCATTTTGTCAAGATTGACTTTATTATATGGGTTGCTTTGCGATTTGTCAAGTGGTTTTTTGCAAAAACTTTTCTCTTTGCAAAGTTTTTATTTTGCTCTTTACTTTTCAACTTGTAAAGTTTATAATTCGTTATGGAGGAAATATGGAAACTTTAAGAATACTGAGAAAAGACAAAGGGCTCTCTATGAAAGAGTTGGGCAACATATTAGGCGTAGCGGAAAGCACTATTTCACTGTACGAAAACAACAAACGCGAACCCGACCAGGCGATGCTTCTTAAAATTGCCGAATATTTTAACGTTTCGGTTGATTATCTCCTCGGCAGAAATAAAATGATAGCAAAAAATTTGTTTTCCGAAAACATAGTTGATTTTCCGATTATAGGGAAAATCACAGCGGGTTATAACGGCGTCGCAATAGAAGACAAAACGGATGAGATACAGGAAGTTCCGTTGTCTATTATCAAAGGTCGCGCAAAATCCGACTTTATGGTGTTGCGCGTTTCGGGTGATTCTATGTACCCTCAGTTTCTTGACGGTGACAGGGTTCTTGTCGAGCGGTGCTCTTCCGTAGACAGCGGAAGTATTGCTATCGTTTTATATAACGGAGACGAAGCCACGATAAAACAAGTCAGATATGAGAAAAACTGCGACTGGGTAGAACTAATCCCACGGAATCCGGAATATCCGACGAAAAGAATATCGGGAACGGACTTACAATTTTGCAGAATATTGGGTAAAGTCGTATATCTTTTTAGAAAAATATAAATTGCGGAGACACTATGGACGCGTCCACTCGTATAATTATAATCGTTTTAAGCATTATTTTTGCCTTAATCGTATTTATTGCAGGAATCGTTTATGCAATTCATAAAAAGGTACCTTACAAAAACGTCCCTATAAAAACTTATACTCCCTCTCAACAAAAAACAAAAAACGTCGTTACTTCCGAAACGCATACCGTCCGTACAAAAAATAGTAATCATAAATCGAACGCATTCTATGTTATCGTTTTGATAATTCTGTTTGCCGTTGCCGAAGTAATCACATACTTCGTCGGAAGCATATATATATACACCTTTGCTTTGGCTCTATGTAGTGGCATTTCTATGAATATCGGAATCAAAAAAGAGCGTAATCTGAACTATGAGTATAATAAAACCTATATACATTCGAAAAAATATAACAAAAAAAGTTTAATTTATTTCTTTTTACTGCTTTTGGGCGACGCCGCAATAACGGGCATTACATATGCTATTTTCAATAGCGTTGTTTATGCCGTCGGAATAATAGTTTCTATTATAATCGCTTTCTGCGTCGGCTCTAAATTAGAACACGACCAACTATCTAAATGCAAGAAAAATTTTATCGGTAAATGTATAGAAATTATTCATAATTATACTTCCAACGAATTTTATTCCGACGGATGTCAGAAAGCGCTTATGGATAATATAGCAAAAATGAAAGGTTTTGACGAAGCGGAAAAGTTACCTTCCGAAAAACAATATGAGAAAGTACACGTGATTTTAAGTCTCGCCTCTTTTAATTTACTGTCGTCGGGTACTTATCATTTTTATGTGGATTCTCTAAACGGTATAGGACAGGAAATCTTAAAAGTTTACTATGGATGCGCAGGATGGCTTCTCGAAAAGAATCTTATAACGAAAGAAGATTATGACGATAAAACCTCAACACTTAGAGAAAATATCAGAACAATAGGATGATAAATGGAAGCAGCACTTTATACGCGCGTATCTACGCTTGAACAGGCAAACAAAGGTTATTCTCTCGAAGCGCAAAAAGAGAGAAACTCCAAGAGTATGAAGTGTTCAACGCATATGAAAACAACGGTTATTCAGGAAAAGACCTTGTATACGACACAATGCAAAGCAGTTAGCTACTTTGCGCAACAACGCAATAAAATACTATAAAAAAAGGAGAAGAGCCGTACTAAATTTTTATAAATTTGATATAATAGTATTGACATAAATTTTAAGTTATGTTATCCTAAAACTGCTAAATGGTAAATCTAATTTAGCACGAATAAGGTGTAATGCGCTATATGTAGCATTACAAAACAAACTAAAAGCCAATGCTATTTGTCATTGGCTTTTATTAAAAAATGACATTTCTTAAACCACACAAAAGTATAGATGAGCAAATTGCCATTCTGAAAACTCGCGGAATGATTATATCAGATGAAAATTTCGCTAAAACTACACTTGAAAAAGTTGGATACTATAATTTAATAAACGGTTTCAAAAGCCCTTTTGTTGATATAAACAATACTCTCGGAGAAAAATTTATCGAGAACACAAAGTTTGAATATCTTGTTAATCTTTACAATTTTGACATAGACTTGAAGTCCAGTATACTAACAAAGATATTAGTCATTGAAAAGATATTAAAATCCATAATATCCTATGATTTTTCTTCTGTTCACGGAGAACTGAATTATTTAGAGGAAAAATCTTTCAACACATATAACACAAAAACCGCGCAAAAAACTAATGATTTGATTTCAACAATTAAAGAAAAGATTCGCACCGCCCTACATCCTAAATATGCAACCAATAAGCAATACGATTGTATTCGCCATTATAAAAGCAACTATGGAGACATACCGATTTGGATTATTTTTAATATATTAAATTTTAACGATATACGAAATTTTTATGCCTGTCTTCTCCCAAATACAAAGCATATAATTGCAACGCATATCGGTAAGATTTTCGGATTGCCTATTAAACAAAATGAGCTTTTCAATTTTATATGTATTTTAGTAGAAGTCAGAAATGCTTGCGCCCATTGCCAACGTCTCTATACATATACTACTAAATATGACATTAGACCAAATGCCGAAGCTCAAAGAATACTTAACTTTGTGCAACTGCCTATAAACAATCTCATTTCAATCGTCGTAATCTTCAAACATTTTATGCCAAGAAAAGAATTTATTGAATTTTTTTCTAAGTTGCTAATCTCAATTCAAACCTTATTAGATAACATTCCGACCAATTACTGGAAAAATATTGCGAACAGTATGAATTTTGACATAAATAATTTAAAACGACTTTTAGGCATAGGCATATAAAATATGAAAGCGGCACTTTACACGCGCGTATCTACGCTTGAACAAGCAAACAAAGGTTATTCTCTCGAAGCGCAAAAAGAGAAACTTTTGGCATACGCAAAAAGCCAGGGATATGAAGTTTTCGACGTGTACGAAGACGACGGATATTCTGGGAAAGACCTTGCCCGTCCTGCTATTACGCGGTTACTCGGACATATAAAAGCGCATCTGATAGACGTAGTGGTAGTTTATCGCCTCGACCGACTTACGCGTCGCGTTCGCGATATTATCGAACTTTTAGACGACGTCTTCGAGCCGAACGGCGTCAAACTCTATTCCCTTCACGAACAGATAGACGTCTCCTCCCCTTTCGGTCGCGCCGCTCTGAAAATCAACGCGACGTTTTCCGAACTCGAACGAGAAACCATAACCGAACGTATGGTTATGGGAAAAGAACAAGCTGTTAAAAACGGTAAATGGCTTGCGCCGGGGAACAAACTCCCGTTCGGATACAGAAAAAACCCAATTACGGATTACTACGAAGCCGTCCCCGAAGAAGCGGAGATGATTGTTAAAATCTTTGATTTATACCTTCAAGGATACAGCATAAGAAAACTCTACGAATATGCTTCGGCGCATTTTAATCACCCGTATTTCGGAAACCCGATGTGTTGCAAAGCAATTCTTCACCGCAGTATGTACGCCGGTTATTTTACTTATAAAGGCAATATGTATAAAGGAATCAATTTCGACCCTATTATAAGCTACGAAACATATCTGAGAGCGCAAGAACAAATGAAGAAAAATACAACTATAAAAAAACACGACTGTTCCCCTTACCTCTTAACGGGACTCGTAGTGTGCGCCGAGTGCGGAAACAGATACGTGGGAAAGTTATATAAAAATTATCAGACGCTTGCCGACGGCACAGTGAAAGATTACAGTCACCGCGTGTACGGTTGCGCGGCAAGGCTAAAAAGAGACAAAACATACCACCCCGCCAAATGCCTTAATAAAATTTACGACGCCAAAGAGCTTGAAGACGTCGTGGAAGAACACGTCCGCGCGCTTAAATTCGGGACGTTCGTCTCGGGAAGCGTCGTCAGCGGCATAGTAGACCGCCTGAAAATGGAACTTGCTGCTATAAAAGCAAAAAGAGATAAAGTGCTTGACCTTTATATGGACGGACTTATCGACAAAAACACTTATGCCGAACGTGTATCCGACATCGATAAAGAAATAGACAAACAAACGCGTATCATCGAGTCGGAAGAAACAAAAATCAAAGCGACGCCGACTCTAACGATAGATTATATAAAAGAGCTTCATTCCAATTACGACAACCTTTCCCATAACGAAAAACGCATTTTTTTAAGCCTAATTATCGACCACATTGCATTATCGAAAAACAATGACGTGGTAATAAAGTTCAAAGTTAAGTAATTTCTCACAAAATATTCATTTTTTATACATAATATTGTGTGTCTTATTGAAATAACCGTGTA
>CAYQKV010000010.1:0-86628 GCA_964418255.1 uncultured Christensenella sp. | reverse complement strand
GAGCATGCGGCTGTTAACCGCAGGGTCGTTGGTTCGAGTCCAACTGGGGGAGCCAAAATAAAAGAGATATCGGAAATGATATCTCTTTTATTTTTATTTCCTATGTTAAACTAAGAACCAACGAGCCTGCGTAGGATTTCGCAAAGCGAAACCGCACAAAGGGCGCGACGCGTAACGGACAATCCGGTGAATTGTCCGTAGCCAAAGCGGACAAGAGCTGTGCTCGCAGTCGGGACCGTTGGTTCGAGTCCAACTGGGGGAGCCATTAAAATCCTGAATGCGAAAGTATTCGGGATTTTTACTTATTCACTATTACCTTTTCACTCTTCACTAAATACACATTCAGGATTTTAGGTAAAAAGTAAGAGTGAATAGTGAAGAGGTGTCTTTTTTGTAATTATTACTATATTTGAAAGGCGAACCAACGAGCCGAGGATTAACCTATTAGCATCGCAGGCGAAGCCGAGAAGCGCAAGCAGGGCGCGACGCGTATAACGGACAATCCGGTGAATTGCCCGTAGCCAAAGCGGACAAGAGCTGTGCTCGCAGTCGGGACCGTTGGTTCGAGTCCAACTGGGGGAGCCATTAAAATCCTGAATGCGAAAGTATTCGGGATTTTTACTTATTCACTATTACCTTTTCACTCTTCACTAAATACACATTCAGGATTTTAGGTAAAAAGTAAGAGTGAATAGTGAAGAGGTGTCTTTTTTGTAATTATTACTATATTTGAAAGGCGAACCAACGAGCCGAGGATTAACCTATTAGCATCGCAGGCGAAGCCGAGAAGCGCAAGCAGGGCGCGACGCGTATAACGGACAATCCGGTGAATTGTCCGTAGCCAAAACGGACAAGAGCTGTGCTCGAAGTCGGAACCCTTCAATTGCCAGATAGGACAGAGCCACAATTTTACAGAGCACAAACAAAATGGCATCGCAAGTATCATATTGTTTTGCTCCAATTACAGGCGAAAGTTTTTTATGAAGATAAAAGACTGGAAATTAGAGAAAGATTGCGGATGCTATACGAATGGGAAATATGCCCTGATAATATATATGCTTGTTTTATGGGGAATATGGAATACGCATACCGAAATCGCGAATTTTGGTGTAAGGATATATTAAATATATAAGAAGCTCAAATGAGTATTTTTTGACCTAAGAGACCTATTGACTGATAGCAATTAACAAATGCGCGGCTGGCGGGTCAATTATATAGTAGCGCATCATTTGTGCGCAGCCAGTAAAAGATAGGGCTATGCCCGAAAATGTAAAGCCACCCGCTTTGCGGGTGGATATTTACTTAGGTGAGTATACTTCTTAATCGTATTTTACAATTTAACGACAACTTTATTGAAAAAAGCGAGTCCATAAACCGTAGATTGAATATCGCTCTTTCGTGGACAGCTATCTATTAAATATAGACCGATAGACAATAGCTTTTCTTTACTTTTAGCTGTTTTTATGATAGAATTATTGCGAGGTGAGCAAATGAGCAAGAATACTATTGGCGAAAAAATATCAGAGTTACGGAAACAAAGTGGCTTATCGCAAAAAGAGTTAGCAGATAAACTTTGCGTATCAAATAAAACTGTTAGCAAGTGGGAATGCGGTAATGGCGAGCCTGATATTGGTATGCTGAAAAAACTGTCAGAAATTTTTGGGATATCAATAGATTATCTTCTGGACAATGAAATGGTCGAACACGAAGATGTTACAGAACAAATTCAACCGGAAACCTCAACTACTGTCGTATCCAATACTAAGCCAAACAGAAAATATCTTATATCTATAATTGTATTTGCCGCTGCAGCCATAATTATAATTTTTTTAGCGTGCTTCTTCTTAATTCCACGCTCACCTCGTATTATGGGGAATACAGGCTATGTGATAGATGAAGAACACTCGTCGATATATTGTACTGTTGACAATGATATTACCGTTTATTCTATTGACGGATTTGACGTTCCTATGCTCAATAGTTGGCAGTTATATAGAGATACTTCATTGGGTATATTGATTTCAGATAGAACAGTAAATTTACAGGCAGGCGATAATGTTTTTTACGTCGTTGTTAAAAATTATGCTGGGCAGTCAAAAGTCTATACTTTGACAATTCGTAGGAAGCCTTTATATGTCGTAACGTTTGATACCAATGGTGGCGAAAATATATTACCTAAAACAATAATGGAAGGTGAATATTTAGATGTCTTTATGCCTACTCGTGACGGATATATTTTCTCTGGTTGGGATTACGAATTTAATCAGCCCATATTGAAAAATACAACTATAATTGCGAATTGGATAGCAAAAGAACTTAGTATTACATACCATTCCAACAATGGCAATACCGAAACAGAAACGCAAGAAGTAATATATGATTCACATATTTCGCTTCGTGATGATAAAACGTTTTCAATGATTGGCTATACCCTATCCGCTTGGAACACGAAGGCAGACGGTACAGGCGATGAATACCTTACTGGACAAGACTTTGTAAATTACAATATTTCAACCGATATTGAACTGTACGCACAATGGACAATCTATAAATATAACCTATCTGCAAACCTTAACTTTGTAAACGCTGGAACTATTACTGGCACAGGAGATTTTGATTATAATTCAACACATACTTTAACAGCACATACCAACGACGGCTATTCTTGGGTAGGCTGGTACGATAGCAATAATGAGCTTGTAACAACGAACACACAATTAGAAGTTACAATACAAGATAACGATATATCTTATTATGCTAAATGGAATAAGAATAGCTACACTGTAAGTTTAGACGTCAACGGCGGAAATGAGCTGTCTCGCAATGACCAAACACTTATTTTTGATAGTCCATTCTCACTACCTGTGCCGACAAGGACAGAAGCAACCTTTGCCGGTTGGTATGTGGGTGATGTTCAATATACAGATTCGTTTGGTATAAGTGTTATTGATTGGAATATAGCCGATAACGCTACGGTTTACGCTCATTGGAATATTAACAAATATACCGTTAACGTAACAAGTAATAATGAAAAAGGCGGCTTAATTTCTGGTGTCGGAGAAAAAGAATATGGGAGTACGGTAACTTTAACGGCTAATGAAAATACTGGATATAGTTTTGTTGGTTGGTATCAAGGGAATGATTTGCTGTCAGATGATTTAGTTTTCGAGTTCCCTATGCCTAATCACCAATTAAACTATATCGCTAAATGGCAAGCAAATCATTATTCTATCACATTAAATGCAAACGACGGCGATAGAAATGAAATTAAAGATGTCATTTTTGATAGCAGTTTCACATTTGATGTGCCCGAAAAAGTAGGATATACCTTCGTCGGCTGGTTCAATATAAATGCGCAGTTAACTGATGAACTTGGAGCTGGATTGAATGTTTGGAATATTGCCGACAACATAGAGGTTACCGCTAAATGGGATGTAATAACTTATACAGTCTCTTATTCATTAAACGGAGGCAATGTATTATCTAATGCTGAAAGCTATACAATTGAAGATTTAGATATAACAATTACCAACCCGATACGAAAAGGATATACTTTTGTAGGTTGGATTTCAACCGATAGCCATACACCTAACAAATCGCTTGTTATTTCTGCCGGTAGCTATGGAAATAAAGTTTTTGCCGCTGTTTGGGAGCAAGGTGTGGAATTTGTAGCAATCGGCACAGTAGATCAGTTCAAAAACATAAGTCAAAATCTGGCGGGCTATTATTACTTAACAAGCGATATTGATTTTGAAAATATAGCTATTGAAACTTTAGGAGATGAAAACAATCCGTTTACGGGCATATTAGACGGAAAAGGATATAAGCTCTCAAATATAACGATTACTGGTGGGCTTATCAATACTAATAATGGGCTCATTCAGAATTTATATTTGGAAAACATAACTTCGTCTTCTTGTTCCTTAGCAAAAAGCAACAATGGGACAATTCGTAGTTGTAAGTTTCTAGCAACTGTAAATGGACGACAAGTTGGTGGTATTACACAAACAAATAATGGTGTAATAGAATATTGTCAAGTGTTTGGGAGCGTAAGCGCTTTGGCTGGCAATAGGCTTTATTTTGATGCTGGGGAATCTGGCGGAATTACACATAAAAATACTGGGGAAATAAATTATTGTATCGTATATGCAGATATATATACTTATGGTAGTTCGTCAAGTGCTTATGCTTCTGGTATATCACATACATTTTTGGGTGGCATAATAAAAAACTGCATTGTTATTGGTAGTGTTAAAGCTCAAATAGGAACTAGCATTCTCGGTGAGGATAAGCCTTCCGCAAACGTGGCGCGAATATGTTTTACACAGCAAGGATACGATGACATAACATGTTATTGTTTGGATACTGCAGAATTTGTTTGCATAGGCAATTATGGTTCAAGCAATAAACGCGATATAACCAATAAATGGACAGACAAAATGCTTCAAGATAAGAGTCTAATAGGTTTCAAAGAATATAAGGATGAATATGACGCCCTTATCTTTAATGAGAATGTTTGGGTGTTCAGCGAAAACGAATATCCCAAACTCTACTGGGACAAAGAGAAAAATAGAAGCTATGGAGTAAAAGTATGAATGACTATTTGAAGATATTTGATAAATTCAAAGATGTAGAAGAAATGAAGGATTTGATAGATGATGTCAATAAAGTTCGCTCCTATTTTGCTACGCAACAATATCACGAGATGAAAGAATATATAAATTCATTAACTCTAAAATATTTTACTGAAACTATCATATGGAACAAAGTTAATCCCGAAATGCCTACAAATGATGTTCAATGGTATATAAATGCCGAGAATTTCTTGGCGATGCAAGGCGCAAAAATTTTGGTGAAGTATGTCGTGAATTATAAGCAAAAATTGAACGATGCAGAAATTGCTTTTATTGAAGGAGTAATCCGGATTTTAGAATAAAGGAATAGAAAACATATGTACGATTTAACTTCTTTTTTAACAACTATTTCAGCTGCCGCAGCAAGTTTTGTAGCCATTTTGGGTGGTTTTATTGCCAGCAAATTACTCTCAATAAGCGGAGAGCGAGAGATGGTTGAAGAAAATTTATATGCTCTGAACAATGAATTAAACTTTCTACAAAGCGAAAATGCTCGGCTACAAGCAGAACTGGATAAAGATGATGCAGAAGAGTTTATTTTAGAGCATATAGATAACCTGCTCAATAATAATAACCTTGAGGACTTTTATCCGGAAAACGAGCAAGTGGACATCTCATTTGAAGTCTTGTTACCCTATTGGAAACAAGCATTGGATTTAATGAGCGAGTTGCGATTAGTATTTGAAAAAGATGAAGAATTAAATTCAGACGATATTCCGAATAGCATAGCGACAAAATATATTAATGATAGCTTTTCATATACGATATTAAAGAACACAATTAAGGCACTCATAAAACAATCTTCATCTTCTTTTTATTCCACCGCAATTTTTGAAACGCCTCGCGTAGTTGGTATATGGCGTAGGGATAATTATAATGCTATCGATCAAAATAATGTTAAGATTGAAACTTGCAAATATGAGATAGCACAACTATCAACAAAGAAGGAAATGTTGCGTTTGCCGAAGGGCATGAAATCAGGATTATGTATATTTGGCGCATTCTCTTTCTTATGTATAATTTTACCGCTATGTTTTAGTCCATTCCAAACAGATAACTATAAATGCTATTTGGCGTGTAAAGTAATATTCATCATAATTTTTGCACTTGGTCTATTATCAACATTTTTCTATTTAGCCTACTTGCTAAAATGGAAGAAAAGGCATAAAGCACAAGATTTACAGTCAAAAGATAAAAACAAGTAACAAAAATTGCCGAGGATTTTCCCTCGTCAGTTTTTGTTACTTGAAATACACAATAAAGGCGAAGCCGTCTCCTAATGGAAACGGGTTCGCCTTTAATTGGTTTGGTGAGCCATTACGAAAAAGACATTGCCAAAAGCGATGTCTTTTTTGTAATTATTACTATATATGAAAGGCGAATCAATGAGCCGAGGATTAACACAATAGCATCGCAGGCGAAGCCGAGAAGCGCAGGCAGGGCGCGACGCGAAACGGACAATCCGGTGAATTGCCCGTAGCCAAAGCGGACAAGAGCTGTGCTCGCAGTCGGGACCGTTGGTTCGCAAGTTTTTAGATTGTGGATTGCTATAATTATTTGTTCTTTCCGATGTAAAATAAATCGTTAGGAGAAATTTCGTAGAGAGAGCATAAAAAAAGAATCTGCTCATAATTTAATTGAAAAATGCCGTTTTCAAAACGGCTATATTGTTGCTGTGTCATTTTCATCATATCAGCTACTTCTTGCTGTGTTAAATGTTTATCTTTTCGCGCTTGCTTAAGATTATTTCCTATTTTTTTTGACACTTCCATATTAAAGATTATCACACATTATGATATTTTATGCTTGACATACATCATAAAGTGATGTATAATGTAGAAAAAATACGGAGATAGACAATGGGAGATATTGGAACACGAGAAGCCGCAATAAGGCTTGGATTAACTCAGCAAACTGTTGCAAAGTATTGTAGGAAAGGTTTGATAGAAAATGCTACGCAAGACAAGGAAGGTTCACCATGGCACATACCGATAACTTCTATTGAAAGTTTCTTAAAAGCAAGAAACAAAAAGGGCTTTCGAAAAAAATGATTTGCAAAGGTTATTGAATAATTTTAAGAAAAGACGTTTAAGATGTAGAACTAATTTTTATCTATTATACTAAAAAACAAAGGAGAATTCTATGAAAAAAGTGGTTAGTTTTTTGTTAACAATAAGTTTTATTGGCATTTTGTCAATCTTGTTGTGTGCTTGTGGTGAAAGTAAGAATGATGAAGAATGTGAACATGTTTGGAACAGGGAACAACAAACTTGCACTGAAAGCAGACGATGTGTATTATGCGGAATAGAGGAAGCTCCATTAGAGCACGATTTGACTCCAGCAGGATATATAAAAGATAGCCGTTGTAAAAGGTGTGGTTATGTGGCAAAAGGTACTGCAATATTAAACGAAAATGAAGGAAAAATTTATTATGCAATAACGAATGAGTTGAGCAATTTCAAAGACCCAGCTTCAGTACAACTTATAGAAGTTCGAAAAACTGAAGAGTTGTATCGTGGAAATGAAGAGACATATTACTATCTTACAATTGCGGCAAAGAATTCGTATGGTGGAAGAGTTCAAAATGAGTATTACATAAGACAGTTTGTCTATCAAGATACATTACGAAGGGATAGACCAACCGCGTATGAAAAGCAAGCGGTTTCCGATGTTGATGTATCAAAAATAAATAAAGGTATTAAAGAATATATTAAAGAACAGGGTTGGGAATAAGATATTTTTCTAAAATGATTTATGTGTTAGAAAGACATTGCATTTAGCAGTGTCTTTTTTCTAAACGAAGCGCCGCAATGCGGTATTCAAATGAGCAAGATTTAGTACATCGCTATAAAGTCGGTGAAACGTCGCTTTTCTTTTGTCGTGATTTCGGGTAAAGATGATATAATATAAAGACGCGGGTAGAAAATCAAACGCGGGAAAAGGGGTGGATATGAAATATTTTGTTTTTTCCGACGCTCACGGTGATTACGACGCGCTTATGAAAGCGGTTGCGGAATACGGATACGAAGAAGGGAATGCGTTTCATACGCTTATTTCCTGCGGGGATAATTTCGGTCGCGCGGAGACAGGCAAGGGGAGTAAAGGGATTTACGACTACCTTACGTCGTCCGTTCATAAAAACGCGCCGATTTGTTTAACTGGTAATCACGAATTGATTCTGAGGAAAATTTTGTTCCGTCGCAGTCTTTCGGAAATCGACGTTCTTAACGGCGAAGACAGAACGGTATATTCTTTTCTCGGGAAAAATCCCGAAACGGATACGCTTTCGCCTTACGACTTAAAAAAACTCGGACACGGGGAGGTTATGGACTGGTTGTTGAACCTTCCTTACTATTTCGAAACGGAAAATCATCTGTTTTTGCACGGTTTTCTTCCGTTTGATACGGAAAACTTGCGTTTTATTACCGAAAATCTTTCCGATGTCGGCGAGGAAATTTGGCAAAAAGCGTGTTGGTCGAAAACTCCGCTAATGATAATGAAATTCGAGCACGACTATCCCGGCGGGTTAGATAAAACCGTGGTTTTCGGGCATTGGCACAATGCCGAGCTGAGGGAAAGGTTCGACAAAACGGTGGACGAACAAAACTTGCACAGTATATGGAGAAACGACAAATTGAAACTCTGCGGATTGGACTGCTGTACGGTTGTAAGCCACAGAATAGAAATGCTTGTTGTCGAAGCATAAAAGTTATAAGGAAAAATTATCGAAACAATGAAAGAAATGAACGCTAAAATACCTAATCCGAACGAAATATTCCCGAACGAGTATCTGAGGATAAAGAAATGATTGTAAAGCTCGAATCCGACAAAAAATGGACGGACTATATCGGGATGAAAGCGGCGGACGAATATCGAAAAATCAGAATGGAAATACCCGACGATATGCTTATTTCGTTGTCGGTAAGCACGACGAACGAAGATATAAAAATAACGGATTTGTCGTTTAAGGGACTGGTAAATTTAGACGCAAACGGCGGCAATATCCTAATCGAACGCTTAAACGGCGGCGATTCTGTCGGTTTGACCGCTAAAAACGGAGATATAAAAGGGTCGATTGTAGGAACTTTGGACGAATTTTCCGTTTCCTGCACGATTAAGAAAGGCGAATGTAATCTGCCGTTAAATAAAGAAGGCGGCGAAAAATCGTTGACCGTCGATTGTAACAACGGAGATACGGAAGTAGAATTTATAAAGCGTTAGATTTGTGCGGAGACGGCGCGAAAGCGATAGCTGCAAAACCGAAAACGGAACGCAAGGTGACCGATTAAAAGAAAATTTATCGGTATAAACAATTGCGCGTTCGGACGTATTCTTGATATAATTGTTAAAAGTATTTTGTCGCAAGCGAAAGTTTATGTATGCACATAAAACTACGAAACAGTCGCCTTTATCGGCTTAAACGGTAACCGTATAGAAGGAGTTTCGTTAAATAAGGCAGGCGGCATACGGGCGCGTGGACCGCTCTTATCGGCACGGGCGAAAGCGAATACGCTATGCTGTGGAGCGGTTCGGGTACTTGACGGATTAAAAAGTTTCGGATATTCTTTTATTGAGTCGATATAAGGATGATAAAATTATAAGAGGAGGGAAAGTATGGAATTACTCGGTCCGAACCCGAACAAAGCGTTTCCGAACGAAAACATCAAGAGTTTGTGCTATATCAAAAACGTGATAAAGCGTTCGAATATTATCGTCGGAGATTATACATATTACGACGATAACGAAGGCGCGGAGAATTTCGAGGCGCACGTTACGCATCATTATGATTTTATCGGCGACAAGTTGATTATCGGTAAATTCTGCGCCATTGCGAAAGGCGTTGAATTTATTATGAACGGGGCAAATCACCGTATGAATTCGTTTACGACATATCCTTTTAATATAATGGGTAACGGTTGGGAAAAGGTCGCGCCGAAACTCGAAGATTTGCCGTATAAAGGCGATACCGTTGTCGGAAACGACGTCTGGATAGGACAAAACGTAACGATTTTACCGGGCGTGCATATCGGCGACGGCGCGATAATAGGAGCAAATTCCGTGGTAACGAAAGACGTCTTGCCTTATCGCATAGTCGGAGGAAATCCCGTCCGCGAAATACGCAAGCGTTTTGACGACGAAACGATTGACTTTTTGCTAAGATTGAAATGGTGGGATTGGTCTAAGGAAAAAATATTCGAAAATCTCGAAATTCTTTGCGGCGGAGACATAGAAAAAATCAAAAATATTTGCGAAGAAAATTGAAAATGTAAAGTAAAACGGACGGCTGTTTCAGAGGGAAACCCGTTTATATATGCCGTCCTGCGGCGCGACGGTTATCATAAATAAACAGGATAAAGCGGAGATATTATGGAGTACTTATCGGTTTTTGTGGAAAACATAAACGATTATCTGGCGCAAACGGGATTGACGGTAAATAAATTTTCTAAAAAAATCGGAGTAGCGGAAAGGGCTGTCGCCGGGTGGCTTAGTTTAAGGAGTTTTCCTTCTGTCGATTGTGTAGTAAGGGTCGCGAAAGAATTGAATTGTTCCGTTGATTATCTTTTCGGATTGACCGACGTCAGAGAAAAACGAGCAGATTATGAACAAGTTTCATTTGTCGATAAATTTCTATCGTTATTACAAGATAATGAAATAACGCAATACAGAGTCGCGCACGATTGCGGGTTCGGCGAATCTATGATTTCGAAATGGAAACGAGGGAAGAAACCCAAAACCGAAACGATTATTAAACTTGCCGAATATTTCGGTTGTACGTTGGACTTTTTCATTGAGTAAAACGAAAGAGTTAGCGATTTGATAACCTGCGGTTCGTTGGTCCGTATACCGCGCAAAGAAAAAAGGGTATCGATATGATACCCTTTTTTATTGGTGCGGTATAACGGACTCGAACCGCTGACTTTCTCCACGTCAAGAAGACACTCTACCAGCTGAGTTAATACCGCATTTTTTTAACGCTTCATTATAATATCATACGCGCGCGAAAAAATCAAGCGTTTCGTTTTTATTTTTATATCGTTTGATTCCCTTCCCGTTTATTCGCAGGTCTTTTATGTTTATGCTCGCCTTTTTGCGGCAATAATATCAGTAAATGAGAAGAAGAAAATTTTGTTGAAAAATTTATATAAAAATTTTCACAAAATAATCTTAAATCCCTTGACAGCTTAAAAATAGGTGCTATAATATAGTTAGCAATCGAAAGAAGTGAGTGCTAACAAACAGATTAAGCGATTGCTAAAAAATAAAATTTACGTTAGACGTAACGGAGGCTAATATGAAAAATTATCTTATCAGAAATTACAACAACGGATTCGATATGCTCGACGACGCGTTCGACCATTTTTTCAGACCTATGTTTTACGAGGACAAACCCGACGGAATGAACACGGACATCAGAGAGGTTGAAAACGGCTACGCTCTCGACGTGGAACTTCCCGGTTTCGACAAATCGGAAATCGCGCTTTCTCTTGAAAAAGGCTATCTTACCATCAGCGCGAAGAAAACCGAGAAAGAGGAAGACGGAAAAGGCAAAGACAAATTCCTCAGAAGAGAACGTAAAATTCAGTGTTCGAGAAGCTATTACGTCGGCGAAGGCGTAACGGAAAACGACATAAAAGCAAAATACGAAAACGGCGTTCTGAGCATCTGCGTGCCTAAGGACAAACCGAAACAGGTAGAAGCGAAGAAAATCGAAATAGAGTAATTGTCTATTCACCTAAACCAACGAAAGCCGCCGCGCGTTCCCGTTAGGAATGCGCGGCGGCTTTCATTTTAGTCAACAATAGGATATTAAAACTTAAAAATAGGATACCTTAATTTTCGAATATAGAAAGATTTGTGTCGAGGCAAAATAAGGAAAAAGAGAACGAGAGGTACGAAAGAGGACGGAGGTAAGGCATCCGGTTTGGAGCGAGAAAAGAAGGGAAAGAAGCGGAAAGTTAAAAGAAAAAAAGATAAAGAAAATAGTTAATATACTTATTGAATTATAATTGACAAAAAAAAGCAAATTGTGTATAATTTCATACAAGTAGGCTTAGCCTTTCCTTGCCACCGTAATCGGCGGTGGCCGAAAAATAGTCCAAAAGGAGGTAAAAACGACAATGAACAAATATCAGTTATTGTATATTATCGATAACGGTCTTGCGGAAGAGAGCAAAAACGAAATCGTAGACAAATTTTCCGCGTTAATCGAGTCGTTGGGCGGTACGGTTGAAGCGATTGACAAATGGGGAACGAAGAAATTCGCCTATGAAATCGCGGGAAAAACCGAAGGATATTACGTTTTGGTAAAATTCACCGCAAACGCAGAAGCACCTGCCGAGATTGACCGTCAGATGAAAATCAACGACGCTATCGTTCGTCAGATGATAACGAGAATTTAAGGAGGAACAATGAACAGAGTATTCCTTATCGGTAATTTGACCAAAGACCCCGAAGTATCGGTTGTTTCAAACGATTTGACCAACTGCAAATTTTCCATAGCCGTCACTCGCCGTTACGGAGCGAAAGAGACCGATTATTTTTCGGTAATCTGTTGGCGCGGTATGGCGGAGAACTGCGGAAAATATTTGAGAAAGGGTAGCAAGGTAGGAGTTTGCGGTTCTATTCAGAACAAGAACTACGAGACGAGCGACGGAGTAAAAAGGTATTCGGTGGAAATCGTTGCGGACGAAGTGCAATTTTTGAGCACGCGCAGCGAGACGGAAAGCAACGAACTGCCCGAAGCGCGCACTGCGCCCGCGATTAAGTCTCAGAAAATCTCCGATTTGAAACCCGTTGAAGGCGATGACGATTTGCCTTTCTGATTTAATTAATTTGGAGGAATAATGATTAAAGAAAACAGAGGCGGATACAAACGTATTCCCAAAAGGAAAGTATGTCCTTTCTGCGTCAACAAAGTAGACGAAATCGATTATATAACTTTCGTTAAAGACCTTGAAAAGAACAACGACAAGAACTTCGAACGTAACGGCGAACGCCGTCCGCGTTTCGTAGCCGAGAACGGTAAAATCATTCCCCGCCGTACCAGCGGAGTATGCGTAAAGCATCAGAGAGATATTGCCGTGGCAATCAAGAGAGCGAGAATTATGGGATTGCTTCCGTTTAAGGGAGAATAATTCGGTAATTCCACACTAAAAAGACATAAGAAAACCCGACGCAAAACGTATCGGGTTTTTCTTTTTCTCAAAAAAAATTTATAATTTTACAGCGTGACGCTAAAAGCGGTTTTGTTTTTCGGACGGTTAAACTGTTATGCCGAACCGGGACATAGCGTTGAAAATCAACATTTTCGCCGTGTCGGAGTAGGTTATTTTTACGGTAACGACGGGTTTGCCGTCGATGATTTCCGTGTCCTGTTTTATATGGGAGGGGTCGGAGTAATTTGCCGTGCCTTCTTTTACTCCGCTAAGTTTTAGGTATAGGTCGTTGAAAAATTCGGATACGTCGTTTATCCAGCTTTCTTTTTCCAGCCAGAAATCATCTTCTTTGGCTCTGTCGGTTACCGCTTTACGTGGATAGGTAGCCATAACTTCCTTATATAGTTCAAAGTCGAGTTCGGAAAGTGTGGCGGTAAGGTAGCGAAGAGAATACATATAACCGCAATACCTTAGGTAAGGTTTGTCACTTGTTATAAGTAGGTAGTAAGCAAGCAGATTTGCGTCGCGTTCGCGCATAACGCCTTTCGCGTGGGCGAGTTCGTGCGCGGCGGTTACGGCGAGATAGCAAGACGGAGTTTCGTAATTTATCACGGCTTCGCCGAGGGGTTGAAAGGTTATGCCGCAGGTTCCCGTATAACTCATAAGTTTGCTTGTAATCGCTTTTTTTACGTGCGGAGTAAAGGAAGAAAAGTAATTGTCGTCGATGCGTTTGTATTCGTCGATAAGCACGTCGGCAAGTTCGTCGAAAGTATACGGACAGACGGATTTTCCGTCGACGTATTCGAGAGAATCGGCTATTTCGTTAAAGTCGGTCAGATATGCGCGGACAATCTCCGCGGTTTTTTCCGAGGTAAGCTGTTCGCCTTCGTATTTAGGCAAAGGCATTTCTTTTCGGTTGTAACAACCGCCCGCGGTGGCGACGTACACGAACGCGACGCAAAGAACTGCGATAACGATTTTTTCAAGACAGGACAACGCGTCGGTGCGGCGTTTTTTCTTCAAAAGATAAATAATGCGGATAATACCGAAAAGAAACAGGCATACGGCGAGGATGACGAAAACGCCGAAAACCGAGAAATCGAAAATGTCGGTAATATGCCCGACGACGAAAACGTATCCGCGGGAAAGACCTCTTGCGAAGAAATATTCGGAGACGTCTTCGCTGAGTTTAAGCAGAGAAAAAATCGCAATAAGCGCGATAAAAACGCCTATTACGATTGCTTTTCTTACGAGTTTAACGTGTTTTAACTTCATTTGCGGATGCCGAGCGGACAGATTGCGTTCTTACAGTTCGGCTTTAATGCCTTCGAGAAGCGCCGACGCTTTTTCCGCCGCGGTGTCTTCCGAATCCGAATAGCAAAGGACGTAAACTTTGAGTTTGGGTTCGGTGCCCGACGGGCGTATGCAGACGAACTGTCCGTCGTCGAGGTTGTATTTGATTGCGTCGGTAACGGGCAGGTCGATTTCCGTCGTTTTGCCGGACGGATACGAATTTTTCCGCGCGAGGTAGTCAGATGTGAACAGAACTTTTTCTCCCGCTATTTCGGTAAACGTCTTTTTGCGGAGTTTTGCCATAGTTTCTGACATATTTTTCATTGCGTCTATGCCTTTATACGCTACCGAGGTAACCGCTTCGCGGTAGTAACCGTATTTTGCGAACAGTTCTTGCAAACGTTCGTAAAGCCCTTTGCCTTTGGAAACGTAATAGCAGACCATTTCCGCGGTGAGCATAGAAGCGACGACCGCGTCTTTGTCGCGCGCGTGGGTGCCGCGCAGGTATCCGTAACTTTCTTCGTATCCGAAAATAAACGTGTACGCGCCGCTCTTTTCCCATTCTTTTATTTTTTCGCCGATGAATTTGAAACCCGTGAGTACGTTGAATACCGTTACGCCGTTTGCCTGAGCTATCCTGTCGGCAAGGGTGGTGGTGACTATTGTTTTTACGACGGCGGGTTTTTTCGGCATAGAGTTTGTCTCTTTAAGACGCGTGATTATGTAGTCGAGAAGAAGCGCGCCCGTCTGATTGCCGTTGAGAAGACGGAACTTCCCGGAAAAATCTTTTACCGCAAGTCCCATACGGTCGCAGTCGGGGTCGGTGCCTATTACCACGTCCGCGCCGATTTTTTTGCCGAGGGCGATGCCCATTTCGAGCGCGGCGGAGTTTTCGGGGTTGGGAATGGGTACGGTGGAGAACTCGGTGTCGGGCTCGGTCTGTTCTTTAACGCAGGTGACGTTTATTCCGAGCCTGGAAAGAATGGTGGTTACGGGAACGTAACCCGAGCCGTGAATGGGAGTGTAGACGAGTTTGAGATTGCCGCCGTATTTAGCTACCTCGTCGGGAGAAAGGGAAAGTTTTTCGATTTCGGAATAGTAACTTTCGTCAAGCGTTTTTCCTATCACCGTGACGTTTTCGTTTATGGCTACGTTATCGAGACCTTTTATGCTGTCGGGGAAGGGAACGGCGTCTTCTTTGACGGCGAAGCAGTCGGTGATTTTGTCAATATAACTTACCACCACCGCGGTGTCTTCGGGGCTCATCTGCGCGCCGTCCGCGCCGTAAACCTTGTAGCCGTTGTATTCTTTAGGGTTGTGGCTTGCCGTTATCATAACGCCCGCCGCGGAATTGAGCTTTCTTATCGCGTAGCTGCACATAGGAACGGGATGAACGTCGTTGAAAAGAAAACTTTTAACGCCGTATGCGCTGAGAACGCAGGCGACTTTTTTCGCGAATTCGAGACTGAAACGGCGGGTGTCGTAGCTGATGACAACGCCGCGTTTTTTTGCGTTTTCGCCGAGAGAACAGATAAATTCCGCAAGACCCGCGGTTGCCCGCGCGACGGTGTAGGAATTCATTCGGTAGGTTCCGAGACCGACCGTGCCGCGCATACCCGCCGTGCCGAAAGCAAGAGGAGCGGCGAACCTGTCTTTTATCTCTTCGGGGTCGTTTTTAATCGCGTCGAGTTCGGGTTTTTCCGAAGCGGAGACGTGAGCGTACCAAAAGTCAAAAGTTTCTTTTCCCAACATAATTAAATCTCCTTAGGATTGAGAGCGGTAATTTTAATATAAGTATATCATACGAAGAAAATTCTCGCAACCCCGACGGGAAAATTTCAGCGCGAACGCCTTGCGGGAAAAGTTTGAGCGACGCTCGGATTTTTATGGTATACTCTAAGAGATAAAGATTTTCAGGAAAATATTTTTCAAAGCGAGGAAATACGTATGAACGACGAATTTTTTATGAAAAGAGCGATTGAGCTGTCGGTTTCGGCGGTCGAGCACGGCAACGAACCGTTCGGCGCGGTGTTGGTAAAGGACGGAGAAATCGTATTCGAAAACGAAAATCGGATTTATACCGAGCACGACCCTACCTTTCACGGCGAAGCGGGGTTAATCCGCCGTTTCTGCGAGACTACGGGAATAACCGATTTAAGAGAGTACACTTTGTATTCGAGTTGCGAACCCTGCTTTATGTGCAGCGGCGCGCTTGTTTGGGTAAAACTCGGAAGACTCGTTTACGGCGCAAGCAACGTCGATTTGGAAAATATTCTGGGAAACGAAGGGTGCGAATGCTCGAAAATCGTGTTCGAAAATTCGTTTTGGCAACCGCAGGTAACGGCGGGCGTTTTAAGAGAAGAAAGCCTTGCCGTTTTGAAAAAGTACTTCGAAAACCATAATAAAGGTTGACGCTGCTTATAGCCTATGTGCGGAATAAAGTATCCATAATATAAAATACAGCAACCCAAACATAGTATTTTAGCAGCGAGAAAAAAGAAGACGGAACGAACCGTCTTTTTTAATTTAATTTGAAAAACCGTTTGCATTTTGAGTTGTTATATTTATATAAGGTCTACGCGCCGGTGAACAGTCTTTTAAGCATTTCCACTACGAGGACGCGCATATCGGGATAGGACAGGTACGGGTGTTTGTCGTAGACGCATTCGTGGGCGTATGATTCCACGGTTTTTATGGCGAGGTGTACGCGTTCTTTTACGTCGGGGTATTCGATGCCGCACGCGTTCAGCCGCTCGGAGAGTTGCTTGGTCATTTCGTCTTCGAGTTCGATAAAACGCAGTCTCACCGGTTCGTCGGTGTGGGAAAGGGAGTGCAGGGCTTCGTGTATGGCGGCGTTTTTTTTGTGCATTTTTACCACGCCGTCCACCGCCGTCTTTATTATATAGTCGAAATCGAGCGGGGGGGAGAGTTTGTCGAAAGTTTCGTTTATCGGGCGGAACACCTGTTCGACGTAGATATTCATAACTTCAATCAATATGTCGCGCTTGTCGCGGAAATATCCGTAGACTATACCGGTGGACACGCCCGCTTCTTTGGCTATCTCGGCGGTGTTCGTGCTGTAATAGCCTTTTTTCGCAAAAAGCGTGTAGCCCGCCTCTATTATCCTGTTTTTTTTGTCGATTGAACGCTGCTGCCGCGGCGTGCGCACCGTCTCTGCCATATTTCCTCCGCTTTTATACAGATTTTATTTATTATACTACACAATTAGGTTTTGCGCAAACTCCGTGCGTCCGAAATCTTGCAAGGAAAGGTTTTGAGAATAATGCGAAATTTCTTTCATATTTTTTCCATAGACGCTTGACAATCGAATTCGACGCGCATATAATGTTGTCAAAATATGAAAGAACATTCACATTCATATTCGGGAGGTGGATATGCCGATAACTGTTGCGCCGGAGAACAAGGCGTTGAGGGTAGTGAAGGTGCTTGTTGACGACAAGACGAAGAAGCATCTTGAAAATCTCGGGATAACGCTCGATTCCGTAATCGAAGTTATATCGAGGAGCGGAGGCAGTATTATATGCAAGGTAAAAGACGGACGGCTTGCGCTGGACGCAATGTTGGCGATGAAGATATTCGTCGCATAAAAAAAGAGGAGGCGTATAGATGGAAAAGAAACTGAACGAACTTACCGCGGGAGAGCGCGGGGTGATAAAGTCGGTCGCAGGCGACGGACTTCTCAGGCGCAGAATGTTGGATATGGGGGTTACGCCCGGCGCGGGAGTGGTTATGCGTAAGCGCGCGCCGCTCGGGGACCCGCTGGAAGTCACTTTGCGCGGATACGAACTTACGCTCAGGAAAACCGAAGCGGAAAAGATAATTACGGAGGTGGCGGATGCTTAAATTTGCTCTTGCTGGCAATCCCAACTGCGGAAAAACGACGCTATTTAACGGACTTACGGGTTCGACGGCGCACGTGGGGAACTGGCCCGGGGTTACGGTCGACAAGAAAGAGGGCGCGTACAAAAAATGCGCCGAGCCGATACGGATAATCGACCTTCCGGGAATATATTCTCTTTCCCCGTACACGCCCGAAGAAGTTATCGCAAGAAACTACATACTTGACGAAAAACCCGATTGCATAATCAACGTGGTAGATTCGACCAACCTCGAACGAAATCTGTATTTAACTACGCAACTTATGGAAATCGACGTGCCGATAGTGGTTGCGCTCAATATGATGGACGCGGTGGAAAAGAGCGGAGACAAAATCGACGCGAAAGAACTTTCTCAAAACCTCGGCGTGCCGGTAGTAGGCGTGTCCGCGCTTAAAAACCGCGGGCTGGACGAACTTATGGAGAAAGGGTACGAGGCGAGCAAAACGCCGAGAGCCGGGAAATCCGTGCTTGACGGAAACGCGCTCGCGCACCTTATAAACGATTGCAGAATCGCGCTCGAAGGACAGGGCGTCGAGAACTCTCTGTTTCACGCGATAAAACTTGTCGAGCTCGACGAAATCGAGTCGAAAAACCACCCTTCCGCCGCGGTTATGGTGGATAATTTCAAAAAGACGTTCAAAGACGACGCGTTCGGCGGGGATTTCGAAGCGATAATCGCGGACGCGAGATACAAATATATTACTGCGAATTATTCTTCGGCGTTGAAACGCGGGAAAAAGAGGGACAAGCAAAAACTCAGCCGTTCGGACAAAGCGGACAGAGTGCTTACCCATAAAATCCGGGGCATACCTATCTTTTTGGTGATATTGTTTGCCATATTCCACCTCACTTTCTCGGAAAACTTCCTGTTTATCGGCGCGGCGTTGCCCGACGGTTGGGTTTCTCTGGAAGGTACGGCGGCGGAAGGGTTGTTCGGAGAAGGTGGTATAGCTTCGCCGGGCGTGCTCTTGATGAATCTTATAGGGCTTGCGACGGATTCGATAACCGAAGCGGTGCAAGGCGCGATGGAAGCGGGCGAAGTCGCTTCGTGTGCGACGGGGCTTGTGTGCGACGGTATGCTCGGCGGACTGTTTGCCGTTTTAAGTTTCTTGCCGCAAATACTCTTGCTGTTCCTGTTTTTCTCCATACTCGAAGACAGCGGATATATGGCTCGCGTCGCGTTCATTCTCGACAGATTGTTCAGAAAATTCGGACTGAGCGGAAGAGCGTTTATGCCTATGATAATGGGTTTCGGTTGCTCGGTTCCCGCTACGATAAATACGAGAACTCTCGCCGATAAAAACGAGAGAGTGGCTACGATTAGGGTTATTCCTTTCTTCTCCTGCGGAGCGAAACTGCCTATTCTTACGGCAATCGCCGGAGGCATCGGAGTCGCGTTTGGGTTACCGAATACCGACCTTATAACATACGGAATGTACGTTTTGGGTATAGTTGTGGCGATAGTTACGGTACTTCTTATGAGGAACACTACGATGAAAGGCGACGTGCCGCCGTTCATTATGGAATTGCCCGTATACCATATGCCGCAGTTCAAAAACCTGATGCTGCATCTGTGGGACAAGGCGAAACACTTTGTTAAAAAGGCGTTCACGATTATACTCGCTTCCACGATAGTGATTTGGTTTGTCAGCCATTTCTCGTTCGGGTGGAAGTACCTGGAAGATACCGAAATAAACAACAGTATTCTTGCGGGAATAGGACAGTTGATTCAACCTCTGTTTACCCCTCTCGGCTTCGGAAGTCAGCTCGGCGCGTACGGATGGGTGTTTGCTGTGGCGGCTATTACCGGGCTTATCGCAAAAGAAAACGTTATCGCGACGTTCGGAACGCTTGCGGCGTGCATAGTAGGCGCGGCAATCGACGTCGAAGCCGACGGGGGAATAGGCGCGGCGAGCGCGATGATTACGGCTACGGGAATAACCGTGCCCGCGTTGATTTCGTTCATAGCGTTCAATATGCTCACTATTCCGTGCTTTGCCGCGGTGGCTACGGCGAAAGCGGAACTGCCGTCGAAGAAATCGTTTAACCTGACGCTTGTGTTCTGGGTGGTAACTTCGTACGTCGTGTCGACTCTCGTTTACGTAATCGGTTCGTGGTGGTGGACTTCCTTCATCTTCGCGGCGGCGATTGCGGCGGCGGCGACGTTAATCGTGCTCAACAACAAAGGGAAAATCGATTTTTCCAAACTGAAAACGAAAATGAGAATTAAGAAGAAGGCATAATGAAACCGTTGGAAATAGTAATACTTGTTTTTGCGATAGCGTTCGTAGCGGCGGTGGCGACGGTCTCCGCGGCGCGAAAGATAAAGAACAAAAAAAGCGGTTGCCACTCCTGCGCAGGGTGTCCGTACGCGGGCTCGTGCGCAAGAGGAAAAAGCGGCGGCAAAAAGATTAAAAGCAAGAATTAGAACAACTCCTTATATAAAGAAAAAACCGTTAAGGCAAGCGCCTTAGCGGTTTTTCTGTGTTCGCGTTTGCGTTTTTTTGCAATTAAGAGTATATTTATTATAATTAGATATAATTAAATTTAATATATTTATCGTTATTACGGAGGACAAAATGATAGTCAAGGTCGACAATGCGGAAAAATTGAACAAGTTCGTTTACTTTGTGCGTGATTTGTATTCCGATGATAAAAATTTCGCTTGCCCGATTTTCTTTTCTCTTAAAAAAGAGCTCGAACGCGAAGTTCTCGTCAAAAAACGGTCGGAAGCCGTGCTGTGCGTACGCGATTCCCGAGTGGTAGGCCGTATTTTGTTCGGCGAAGGGGACAGCAAACAGAGAGGGGAAAGGGTCGGATATTTTTCCTATTTCGACGCGATAGAAGATTTTTCCGTCGCGGAAGAACTGTTTTCTTATATGGAGAACGCTTTCCGCGGAAAGGTAAACTATTTAGAAGGCACGTTTTCGCCGTTCGACCCGGATACGCGCAGGGGCGTGCTTGTAGAAGGGTTCGACCAACCGCATACGATTTTCACTTCGTATAATTTCCCGTATTACGGAGAATTTTTAGAAAAACTCGGCTTTACCAAAGCATACGACACCTATACCGTCCGCATCGACCTTACGGAAGACAATTACAAGCTCGCGTCAAGGCTCGCGGAATTGTGCCCGTTGCGCTCGGCGGTGGAAATTTCTCCGCTCGACCTTAAACGTATCGATAAAGAAGTGGACGACGTGCATCGGATTTTCGAAGAGGCGACTTTCGAACTTAACTATCAAGCCGCGCCGTCGAAAGCCCTTATTAAATCGACGTTTAACAATATGAAGGCGTTTATCGAACCTTCGCTCGTGAAAATCGCAAGGGAAAAGAGCACGGGCAGACCGATTGGATTTTGCCTCGTATTAAAAGATTATAACGAAATTTTGAGTAAAACCAAGGGTAGAATCGACCCGTTCGCGTTTATTTTCGGCAAAAACAAAATACGCAGGGTCCGCGGAATGTTGCAATACGTAGTGCCCGAGTATCAGGGGAAAGGAGTGATTTCCCTTCTGTATAAAGACCTCTACGACAGTATGAACAAACTCGGAATAAACTACTTCGAGGGCGGCACGATTATGGAAAAGAACGTCGCATCCTGGAAAATTATGGTCAAGTTCGGCGGACGAATTTCCAAAGTTTACCGCATTTACGGAAAGGAAATTTAATTATGGAAATAGCCGCGATTATAATTCAGATTATCATCATATTCGGAGTGCCCCTTCTGCTACTCAAATTCAGACAGACAAAACCCATAAAAGCGATAGGCACCGTGGGCGCGGCGTACCTATTCGGAATAGTCGTCGCGTTGATTGTCTTCGGTATAAACAAAGCGGGGCTCGAATTTTCTTTTAACTCGGACGTCGGAGAAATCGGCTCTCACGCGGCGATAGGAATAGCGATACCCTTACTTCTGTTCGGGACGGATTTTGCTTCTTTTAAGCGGTTGTCAAAACGCTCGATAGGTTCGTTCGGCTTACTTACGGCGTCCGTAATTGTGGTTTCGGTAGCCGCTTGTTTCATTTTCGGCGCAGTGGTGGACGACAGCGGAAAACTCGCGGGAATGGCGACGGGACTGTATACGGGCGGTACGCCAAACCTCAACGCGATAGGCAGCATTTTGGGAATCGCCCAAAATATTATCGCCGTAGCCAACCTTTCGGATATGATAATCGGCGGCGTGTTTTATATCTTCCTTTTGACTTTATGTAAACCGCTGCTTAAAAAAATTCTCAAAGCGGAAAAACCCGTCGCTTACGTTTCGGGAGAGGGAGAAGTGGCAAACGTTGACGATTACGGGGATAAAGCCGAGAAAAAGAAACTCGCCGTCGCGATACTCGTAGCCGTCGGAATGGCGGCGGTAGGCGCGGGAATAGGAATATTGATTTGGTATCTTACAGGCGCGGTACAAGGAAAAATGACGGACTATCTCGTTCCCGCGGTTATGGTGACGGTTACCGTGCTCGGGCTCGTCGGGTCGTTTAATAAAAAACTGCGCGCGGTAAAGGGTACGGGAGCGACGGGACATTACCTCATTCTCGTATTTTCCGTCGCGCTCTCGATGAGTATCGATTTTAACGATTTCGGGTTGGAATATCTGTACGTATTTCTGATGTTTACCACTATTACCCTCGGAACGTTCGTCCTGCACGTCGTTTTGTGCAAAATTTTCAAAATCGACGCGGATTGCTGTATGGTTACCCTTACGGCGGGACTGTACGGACCCGCGTTTATCCCGGCGGTGACGAAACAGCTCGGCGACGAAAAACTAACGCCGGTAGGCTTACTTTGCGGTTCTCTCGGATACGCCGTGGGAACTTTCCTCGGCGCGGGGATAGGCTTTATTTTGCCGTAAGCGTTGCGTTTGTTTGACAAATGAATATACAGGGTATAAAATACCGACGAAAAAAGTCGGTATTTTATTTATGATAAAAGCAATAGTTATTTCCGCGGTCGCGTGCGCGGCGGTTATATGTTTGGTTCTCGTTAAGCCGTCGGTTACGGTAAAAGGGCGAAAGATAGCCGTTTACTGGACGCCCGCGTTCGTCGGCGCGGTTGTGCTTATTTTATGCGGTTGCGTGAATGTTAACTACGTCGCCGACGGGCTTACCGCCGATACGGCTGTCAATCCGCTCAAAATTCTCGTATTGTTCATCTCTATGACTTTGATGTCCGTATATTTGGATGAAATAGGCTTTTTCAAATACCTCGCAACCGCCGCGCTTAAACACGCAGGACATAACGGAGTTGCGCTGTTTTCCGCGCTGTATTTTACCGTGGGAGCGTTGACGGTAATTACTTCCAACGATATAGTCGTTCTTACTTTCTCTCCGTTTATTTGCTATTTCGCCAAAAATGCGAAAATTAACCCTCTTCCGTATCTGATAGGCGAGTTCGTCTCGGCAAACACTTGGAGTATGACGTTGATTATAGGCAATCCGACAAATATATTCCTTGCAACGGGCGCGGGAATAAACTTTGCGCGCTACGCCGAAATTATGATTATACCTACAATAACGGCGGGATTGACAGCCTATCTTGTTCTATTGGCGATATTCGGGAAAAAATTGAAAAAAGAAGTCATCGAGGGGAATACCCCGATTATTCATATCGAGGACAAAACAGGACTTGTTATAGGACTTACGCACCTGTTTGGGTGTACGGCGCTGCTTGTCGTCGCGTCTTATATAAAATGGGAAATGTGGTATATTTGCCTCGCGTTCGCGGCGAGCCTTTTTCTTTGCGTGTGCATACATAAACTAATCCATAAAGAAATGCCGAAAGAGATAAAAGAGTGCCTTAAACGCGCCCCGTGGGAACTCATACCATTTGTTTTGTCAATGTTTGTAATTGTCCTCGCGCTTGAATACAACGGCGTTACCGACCATATTAACAAATTGCTCGGAAGCGATAATTCATTTCTTTACGGCTTCGGAGCGTACCTTGCGAGCAACGTGATAAACAACATTCCCGCAAGCGTGTTGTTTGAAGCGGTATTTTCTGCGGGGCAAGCGTCGGAAATCAGTATATTCGCGGCGATTGCCGGGACGAACATAGGAGCGTTTCTCACGCCGGTAGGCGCGTTGGCGGGTATTATGTGGAGCGGAATTTTAAGTAAACATAACGTCAAATTCGGCTTCGGAAAGTTCGTTTTTTACGGCGCGGCTATATCCGCGCCCGCTTTGCTCGCCGCCCTCGGCGGACTCGAACTCGCGTTCCTTATTTTTTGAATAATGGGAAAAAATGAGGGAAAAAATATTCTCGCGATTTTTATTTTATTTAATGGATAAAAAGAATAATTCAAATAATAAAAAAGGCTGTCGCGTTAAGTAAACAGCTCTTTCATTATGCTAATCGTCATCCTCTAAATTATTAAAGTAATCTCTGTCGAAGAACTCCGATAACGTAATGCCTGCGCCATCGCAGAAACTTTTGACGGTTGTTACTTTCGGACATTTTGTTCTTCCTTTTATTAGGTCGTAAAGAGCCGAAGGCGACTTGCCGCCGTTTAAGCACGCCTTACAGATATTTTGACTTTTTTCCTGACATATCTCCTCGATACGTTTTAAGATTGCTTCGTTGGTTTTCATATAAATTCGTGAAATACCTTATCGTTATTCCACGATTTATTATATGTAATATAAAAAAATATCTCTCGTGGAACTCCACGAAATTGACTTGCCGTTGTAAATTTACTATAATAATTTACGGAATTCCACGAAAATATCTTTTAGTAGTTAAGGAGAGAAAATGAAAGCGGCATTTATAGGACATAGACGGATAATCGCAAAAGATATAGAAGAAAGGCTCAAAAATGCTATTCATACCGAAATAGCAAATGGTTGCACTGCGTTTACAATGGGAACGCACGGTGAGTTTGACAGTCTTGCGCTAAATATGTGTAGGCGGTTAAGGAGTACTTATTCCGATATTGAAATAGAAGTCGTCATTACAAGTCTAAACATTGTCAAAAAAAACGGTGAGTATGAAGTTGCTCCATATGCCGATGTTAAAACCGTTATATATGAAATTGAGGACGTCTACTACAAACGGCAAATAACATTGAGCAATAGGCAAATGATAGACGCTTGCAATACGCTTATATGCTACGTTGATACTTCGAAACGTAGGAGCGGAGCGAAAACGGCTTTGCGCTATGCGGAAAAACGAGGACTAAAAATTGTCAATCTTTTTCGCGAAGAAGATAAACCGTTTTACGGTATGACAAAAGAAGAAATTGAAGAGTATTGGAAAAATCTGTCGAGACAAATTTTATCCGTTAAAAAATAATCGAAATGAAAGACTATTGAAATTAGGCGCAAAAATGCCCGTATTTATATTATTATAACGATAAAAAGTGCCGCTTTTATGTAGCGTGTTTGCGTAAGTTATTGCAACAAGTCTTCGATAGTGCAATTTAAGGTTTTGGCGAGAGCATAGAGAGTTTCTCCGCGCGCTTTGGAGATTTCGATTGCGCCTTGTTCGTATGCTTTGATTGTGCGCACCGGCACGCCGCTTAGAATTGAAAGTTCGCTTTGGCTTAGGTTTCTCTTGTTGCGTAGAGTTTTAAGTTTGTTATCGATGTTTAATTTCGTGCGGTAGAGGTCTAACGCGTTTGTAATATCCGTTTCGTGATAAGGAAAATAATTTTCGATGAGTTTCGAGCAGGGATAGGCTGCGACGAGTTCGGAAAACGGTCTGTTAAAGTACCATTGCGCATAGGCGAGGACATAACCCGTCCAGTATTCAGGCGAGGCGTAAGCGTTTTCTTCTACTTCTTTCGGTTCTTTATTGAGGACGATAGCAAGCAATTCGTTTGCGGATTTTCCGAGCGATAGGACAGGGTTTGCCGTTTCGAAAGCGCGGCATACGGGAGACGACAGAAACATATCTATAAATTCATCTATTTCCATACCTTCGTTCAAAACGCCGAGTTCGACCATAGCGGCGAGTTTTGACTGAACCGTAGGCAGTAAATTTTCACTGTAAGCGTGTATCATCGGCGCGAATTCCTCTTATAATATCGTTCAAATATAAATCGTCTACGGGCGGCGTACCGCGGCGGTCGGATAAAAATTCCATTCTTGCGCGGTCGTTACGTTCTTTTCTTAGGGGGAAATAAATGGCGGCGTCCGCGACTTCGTATCCAATAAAACGGAGACGGGAAAACGCTTTTTCGCTCATTAAAACGATTTGCTCGCCGAGGTTGCCGAGGCGCAACGCTTCAGACAATCTTTGCACGGAAATAGTGTTGTTTAAGAAACTTTCCGCATAAGCGAAATACGAGTCGTCGGCGCGGTAGCCTTTAATAATATCGTAGGATTGCGTAGGCAAGGAAAAATGCTCGGTTAAATATTGTTTTCCGAGTTTCGATATATCGCTTTTCAAGTTAAAGACGCGGTTTTGCAACAGTAGCGTTATCCAGTGCAGAACGGTGAATTCCTTTTTAGATAAATCGAGAACTTTTAAGTCTTGCAAATCCAGCGAGTATTTGTTGGCAAAGCCGTCGCGGTTTTCTTCGACCGACCATTCTTTTGCGAGTTCGAGAGATTCGGTGCAGTAAAAACCGCGCCCGTAGTCGTTATACGGTTTTCCTTTGCCGTAAACGGGGCATTCCAACACGGAGACGGAACCGTGATAAATGGTAATATTATTCATATCGAATTTTCTCCTACGAGAATATTATAACATTATAATGTCCCAAAGTCAATACGATTTATGCAGCATAATGTCATAAAAGTCCGAAATTGGTTTGCGGGAAACAAAAAACGCGGCGGGAATTTACCGCCGCGTCGATATTTTGTTATTGATATTTATTATTTATTGAAATATCTTTTGAGCAGTCCTTCGAACGCTTTGCCGTGTCTTGCTTCGTCGCGCGCCATTTCGTGGACGGTGTCGTGGATAGCGTCGAGGTTGAGCTGTTTTGCGAGTTTGGCAAGGTCGGTTTTGCCTTTGGTCGCGCCGTTTTCCGCCGCAACGCGCATTTCGAGGTTTTTCTTGGTGGAGGGGGTTACTACTTCGCCGAGGAGTTCGGCGAATTTAGCAGCGTGTTCGGCTTCTTCGTAAGCCGCTTTTTCCCAGTAGAGACCGATTTCGGGATAGCCTTCGCGGTGAGCTACTCTCGCCATAGCGAGGTACATACCTACTTCGGTGCATTCGCCCTGGAAGTTGGCGCGAAGTCCTTCGAGAATTTCTTCGGGAGCGTCTTTGGCTACGCCGACAAAATGTTCCGCCGCCCAGCTCATTTCGCCTTCTTCAACTTTGAATTTGCTGCCGGGCACGCCGCACTGAGGGCATTTTTCGGGAGCGGTTTCGCCTTCGTAAACATAACCGCAAACGGGACAAACAAACTTTTTCATTTTACATTTTCTCCTTTATATTTTATATTTTTTTTGCTTAAAAGAGCATAACAAAATTATACATAAAATTTTCCGTCAGAGCAACGGAAAAAACAAAGTTAAGGGAAATTTATTTATTCTTTTTTTCCTGCCGTCTCTTGTCGTTGATAATTTTCAAAGCGGCGGGGTCGATGACGGAAATGTTTTCGCTTTTCGCGATTTCCACCATCTGCGTGAGAGCGGCTTTGAGGAAGACTCTGGGTATTTTGGTAAGACTTGCGCACGCCTCGTCGGTGAACGTTACGTTCGGGTCTATCCTTTTCGCCGCGTAAATAACCGAGCTTACGTCGCCCTCTTTCGCCTGTATTTTTTCGGGATACGGTTTGGAAAATTTCGTATACCAGAAATTCGTGCTGTCGCGGTAGCCGTAGTCTACGGGGACGCGGGGAAAACCTTTGCCTTTTACGCCGTTTATAATCGAATTGCGGTATTTTTCTTTCATAAGAATGCGGTCGATTTTCAGAATGAAATGCGCGCCGAATTTGCTCGTAATGCCGTTGAAATCGCGGTAAGGAGGCTCGTAGCCTTCGAGCTGTCCCGCCTTGTCTTCGAACGCGTTTTCGAGAGAACTGTCCCACGTACATTCGAAAACCTGATACGCTTCTTCGGCGATTTTCGGACGGTCATTACCGAGGTCGCTTTCGACGAGGGTAAAGATGCAATCTTTCATCTTTTGTTCGGTGGTTTCGCCGGGAAAACCGAGCCGTACCGCTTCGCGGAAAAATTTTCTGTCGTCGGGAATGAAATTAAGCGTGGCTTTGCCGTTGCGCAGGATATTCTGCGCCGTATTCGAACTGTTGCGACATTCGAGTAGCATTGCGTAGTACTCTTTTCCGGCAATATAATAAGGAAAACACAGAGAATACGAACCGAAGTTGGTCATTCCGTTTTCCGACACCGTGGAGACGATTACCGTAGGCATCGGGAAAAACGCCGAAGTCTGATAAAAATTATCAACTATCCGTAAATCTTCGAATTTGTCCATAAACCGCTCTCCTTTACCGATTAGTTTGCTTTTCCTTATTTTAGAAACTTATTCTTTTTCGTCGTTTTCGGGTTTGTCCGTATCCTTATCCTTATTATCCGTTTCTTCGGGTTTAATCTCGTTTTCGGGTTGTTTAGCTTCCGAAGTTTCTCCCGCGGGGGTGTCAGAGCCGTTATCCGTTTTTTCGCCGGGGACGATAATGGTGCTTGCCGGGTCGAAAGCGGGTTTAATTACGGGCGGGTTGTATTTTTTGGCTTCTTCCTCGATTTTCGAGTTCTTTTCGTCGATATATTTATTGATTTCGTCGAGGGAAACGCCGTCCATAAGCATATCCACTTCGTCGGAGTAAATGGTTTCGCGGTCGAAGAGGAGTTTTACCATATTGTCGAGAATATCTCTGTGGCTTTCCAGACATTCGTAAGCGCGTTTATAGTTGGTTTCGATGATTTTCTTGATTTCCTCGTCGATTATTCCCGCTACTTCGTCGCTGTAACTTACTTGCGTCTGATAGTCTCTTCCGATAAAGACTTCCTGGTCGCCGCCGAAGAAGAGGTTGGGGAGTCTGTCGCTCATACCCCATTCGCATACCATTTTGCGCGCTATATCCGACGCGCGTTTTATATCGTTGCTCGCGCCCGTGGAAATGTCTTTAATGACTATCTCTTCGCTTGCTCTTCCGCCGAGCATCATCGCGATTTGGTCGTTTAATTTGTTTTTCGTGACGTGGCTGTTGTCGTTCTTCGGACGGCTCAAAGTATAGCCCGCCGCCATTCCTCTCGGAATGATGCTGACTTCCTGAACCGCGTCGCAGTATTTCATAAGTCTGCCGACTATTGCGTGTCCCGCTTCGTGATAAGCGGTTATTCTCTTGTCGCTTTCGGTTATTACCCGCGATTTTTTCTGCGGTCCCGCGATAACCTTGTTTATGCCTTCGAGAATGTCGTGCATAATGATGACTTTGCGGTTATTGCGCGCGGCGAGAATTGCCGCTTCGTTGAGAAGGTTGGCTATGTCCGCTCCGCTGAAACCGCTCGTCATACGGGCGAGGGTGCGGAAGTCGACGTCGGGGCTAATCGGCTTATTGCGGGCGTGCACCTTGAAAATCGCCTCTCTTCCCTTGACGTCGGGAATATTGACGTAGATTTGTCTGTCGAATCTGCCGGGACGGAGAAGAGCGGGGTCGAGAATGTCCGCGCGGTTGGTCGCCGCCATAACGATAATTCCGTCGTTGGTGTCGAAACCGTCCATCTGAACGAGAAGTTGGTTGAGGGTTTGTTCTCTTTCGTCGTTACCGCCGCCGAGACCCGCGCCTCTCTGACGTCCGACCGCGTCGATTTCGTCTATGAATATGATACAGGGCATATTTTTCTTTGCCTGAGCGAAAAGGTCGCGGACTCTGCTTGCGCCTACGCCTACGAACATTTCAACGAAGTCGCTGCCCGAGATGCTGAAAAACGGCACGTTGGCTTCGCCTGCGACTGCTTTCGCAAACAATGTTTTACCCGTTCCCGGAGGACCGACAAGGAGAACGCCGCGGGGAATTTTCGCGCCTATTTCGATAAATTTACGGGGATTTTTGAGAAAGTCCACGATTTCGCAGAGTTCGGTTTTTTCCTCTTCCGCGCCTGCGACGTCGGAGAAACGAACTTTGACGTTGGCGGCTATTCTCGGTTTGGTCTTGCCGAAGTTGAGCGCGCCGTTGCCGCCCTTGCCGCGCATACTCATAATCAAAATAATCGCAAGTACGGCGATGATTACGAAACTGAGAATGGAAATTATCGTAGACCACGAAGTGCCGCTGTTGGGGTTGGTGAGAGTTATTTTCGGCATAGCGAGGGAGTTTTCTTCGCAATATGCTTTTATGTCGTCGGCGAGAGTACGCGAAACGACGACCACGTTGTATTTTTCCGTCTTGTTGCCCGCCGCGCCGTCGGTATCTATTATTACGGTGGCGGAATAGGAATCGGAGAACGCGATTTCCGTAACTTTGCCCGCTTTTACGTCGTCCCACAACTCGGTATACGATTTAACCGCGGTTCTGTTCAGATTGGAAATCAGAAGAGCGACGGCTATCGCCACGAGTATAAGCGAAAATATGATAATCAGAGTTCTTTTGCTGTTGTTCGGTTTATTATCCACTTGTAACCCTCTTTCCCGTATAAAATATTATAAAACAGTATATCAGAATTATTCCGATAAAGCAAACGGTTTAATCTTCGATATTGCCTTGTTTAAGGGGAGTGTAAGTCAGAATTTATAAGTCAACCTTAAATTTTCTATCAGATTTTGAATTTTTTTTGCGATTTTTAACGATAAAATCTCCACGTTTTCGTCGGCGGCGCGCCTTAGCGAATCCAGATTGTCGTTCGATTTTTGCGCGACCACGCCGAGGAGACCTATATCCCCGAATTTTCCGAGCAGTTTTCCGAGCGCGCTGCCCGCGCGCAGACCGTCGAGGGAATACTTGACTTTCCCTATGTCCGCGCGCGTTCCGAGACACGCGTCCACCGCTATGACGAGACTGTGCGCGTGGTGCGTGCGTATGTGCTCGAAGTATTTGGAACAGTTTACTCCCGTGACGGGAGAAGAAGTGCGACCGTAAACGTAAGCGTCCACTCCGTATCTTTCGATAAGAATGTCGCCCACGCGCGGACCAAGGCTGTCGCCGCTCACTTTCGGCGTGCCTATACATATGACGACGGGTTTGGGTACGGTAATTCTCATACCCGTGATGATTGCCTTTCCGCGTTTTTTTATTCCGCATAGACGTTTCTTGCGGCAAGCTTTTCGCGTCCGCGCCTTTCGAAAGCCGACGCGTTGCATCGGCTTATATGAACGCAAACACAAGATAAAAGTCACCTTAATATGGCTATAAAGTATCCCATATCGCACGATAGCGTTAAAACGGAGGCAGGGGAAACACGGGAGGATAAGGTGAAAAAAAAGGTCGAAAAAACGAAGAATAATTTTCTTCTTGACTAACCGCGCGCATAAATGTATAATAATTTATGTATATAAATTTACGTAGCCCTAAATTTTCGGAGGGCGCGGCTTTGCGAAAGAGCAGGGAGGATAAATGAACGGATTGATTTTGGACGTCATAGTCGTCGTGATAGCGGTGCTGTTGATAATTTTCGGACTGTGGCGCGGAATGTACAAACTTATTTTCGGATTGATTTCGGGAATAGCCGCGCTCGTGCTTGCGATAGTGCTTGCGTCCACGGTTACGTCGTTCGTTATCGACAAGACCAACGTGGACGACTGGCTTCTGGAAACGTTGGACGAGCAGGTGCAGGGCGTTATTCCCGCGGAAATCGACGCGTCGAACGTGGACATTACTTTCAACACCGACGGCACGATAGTCATCGCTCACGGTACGGACGTTTACGATACGGTAAGCGCTTACCTCGAAGGAACGCCGTATTCTATGCTCGGCGGCATACTCGACTCGGTCGTTTCAAGCAAGAATACGCAAGCGGTGCTCAATCCGTCTGCGGGCGAAGAGGGCGCGGCGGCGGTTACCACCACCCTTGCGCAAGTGCTTTCCACGGCGGCGATAGTCTATATCCTGCTTGCGGCGGTTTTCATTATTCTGTGGATATTGAGTTATATAATCGTCAGGCTGATAATGTTCCTGATTAAGAAGCTCGTTCACGGAACGTATATAGGGCATTTCGTAGACAAACTTCTCGGACTCGTTGTCGGAGCGGCGTTCGCTATGGTGCTCATCTGGGGCGTGCTCGCCGTCGTAAGACTTCTCGGAACGTACACGTTTATTCTGCCGGTAAACGAACTGATAAATTCTTCCACGGTCACGAAACTTTTGTACGAACACAACTTCCTGTACGATTTCCTCGTCAAATCCACTAATTTGCAGGAGACGATAGCGGGACTTATCGGCAGGTTTGCGGGAACGGGAGAAAGTTCGGGCGCGGCGGAAACCGCGGCGAATATCGCGGCGAGGCTTTCGGGCGTAGCGGCAAAAACGGATATTACGAGGCTTATAGGATAAAAAGGGGAGAAGTTTATGAAATTTACAAGCAGCGTTATCGGTAAAATTTTACTCGTATTGATATGTATCATACTGGGTATGGTGATTGCGCTCGGCGGAATTGCGGGGGGAATATATTTCGTTCTCACGAAAGCGACTGTCGGGCAAATCGAAGAGCAGGTGACGAGCAAGACGGAATTTCCGCTCGATTTCGACGAAGAGACGGAAAGCAAGACGGTGCTTGCCTGGGTGCAGGAACTTATAAGCGCGGTTTCCGATATGGACGTGACCACGGTCGGACAACTCGAAGGCTTGATAGGTTATCCCGCGATAAGCGACGCGCTGTACAATATGGCGGGCGCGGACGTAACGACGGTTAAGGAAAGTACTTTTTCAAACCTCGGCGCGACGCTGGCGCAGTCGCTTACGGTGGAGAAGGTGAGCGAAAAATTCGAAATCGGCTTGCCGGATATGCCCGTTTTCAAAGACCCCGTTTTCCTTGCTACGCCCATTTCCGAAGCGTTCGAAGGACTTACCGAAAAGAAATTGAACGAATTCGTGGAGATAACCGAGGAAGAGAGCAACGCCGTTCTGAAAGCGATACAGGATTTGAAAATTTCCGAAATCGGCGGGGAAAAACTCACCGAGGCAATCGACGGACTTAAACTTTCCGACGTAATAGAAATCGACGAAAACGAGAGTAACTCCGTGCTCGTCGCGCTCAAAGACACGACGATAGGAGAACTGGGCGGAACGGAAGCCGACGGCATTATTAAATCTTTGTTCGTCGGGGATATAATGGATATCGACGAAAATTCGGAAAAAATTATGCAAAAGCTCGAATATGCGTCGATTGAAAGCGTTACCGTAAAACTGAATAAAACCGAGTTCGACGCGTACGACGCGGCGTTCAGAGCGAGCGAAAGTTATGCTTCGGTCGCGGCGTTGGAAGCGGACGGATACGAGTATATTTACGGAGAAGACGGCACGCCGTACGTGTTCGTCATCGAAGATGGAATAAGGGTTTACGACGCGGTAAACGACGAGTATCTTTGCTATGAAACCAAACGCGCGGGAGAGGGCGCGGAAGACAAAAACCATCCGTTAATCGGGTTTAACGACAGCATTTCGACGCTTATGTTCGGAGACGTAGTCGACATCGACGAAACCGACCCGTCCACCACGCCGCTTATGCTCACGCTTAAAAATACGCTCGTGACGAAAATGGACGAGACGGTGGACCGTCTTTTCCTCGATGAAATCATAGATATCGACGAAGAAAGCGCGCAGGTGCTTAAATCGATAAGATATTCAACGCTGTCGGACAGACTTGCTTTCATAAGCAAAAACGACGCGGACGCGACCGTTCCCGACGCGGAAGATATTCTTAAACAGCTCGAAGGCGAGGTTTATAAATACATAACGAACGCGAAAGGCGAAAAAGTAGCGTACGTTTGCGTTATGAACGGCGACTCGCCCAAAACGGCGATAGTAAACGACGCGGTTTGTTACGAGGTGTACGAGACCAAAGAATATGAAGGGTATTATCGCCCGATGAAAGGTCTCGGAGACCGTATGGACAGCCTCGAACTTAAAGACGTGTTCGAGCAGGAAAAACTCGAGACGGGAGTGCTCAGTCTTATAGACGAAAACACGAAACTGAGCGATATAGGCGGAGAAGTTACCAAAACGGTACAGGGCTCTTCCCTTGCCGTGCTCGCGGGAGCGGGAGTTATCGACGCGACGGGAGAGGAGTACGATATGACCAACACTCCCAAAGAGCAGAGAGCGTTTATATGGAACGGCAATCTCAACGAAATGCTGGGAAGTATAATTAAATTCGTCGACGAACCCTTAAAATACGAACACGGCGTGCCTACGGGCGCGAATTACGAGTTGATTTCCGAACCGTCGATAGACTTTGCCGGGACGACGTACGACAGCCTTTCCGCTTTTGTGGAAGCGTACCAGGGCGCGGGATACGAAACTTACGAAAGACAGAAATACGTCACGCTTAACCTTACGGGGGACGTTATTGTCAACGTCGACACAGCCGTCGACGGCAAATTCCTCGCGGAAGACGGAAGATACTATATTCCCGTGTTCAACCTCGACGGAAATTATACGCTTACGATTAACGGCGACGTCGTGCTCTGCCTTGCGGGTAAAGGCGCGAGCGAAAAACAAACGCATCAGTACTACTACGCTTTCGACGCGTCCAACGCAGGAAACGGAAGCGCGCTTGTTTACTGCGACGGAACGGACGCGCCTAAGACGGGAACGGAAGTCGTAGGCAAAGGCTTCTACGAGTTCAAAAAAGTGAATTAAGAAGGGGCGACCGCAAGCGGCGGTCAAGGCGAAACAAAAAAAGCAAAACGCCCTTTCCGCGCAATGCGGAGAGGGCGTTTGTTATTGCAAAAATTAAGTTTAATTATATTTTCGAGGAACCCGAAATGCGATAATCGAAACCCGAAAATACTGTTTAGGGAAGATTATTCGTCTTCTTCGTCTTCTGTTTCTTTATCTTCCTCGTCATCGTCGTCGCCGAGGTCGCCGAGGTCGTCGAGGTCGATATCTTCGTCGAGTTTTTCTTCCTCGGTTTCTTCCTCTTCTTCGTCTTCGGTTTTCTCGTCTTCGAAAGCGTCGTCGGCGAATTCTTCGTCCTGCATTTCTTCGAGGGAGAGTTCCCAGTCGTCGTCTTCGCTTTCCACTGCGGTTTCGGAATCGTCTTCTTCGGGAATTTCCTCGTCTATGTCGTCTTTGAGGGAGGACTGGGCGTATTCTTCGCGCCGAGCGCATTCTTCGCAGACGGTTTCGCCGTCGGCAAGGTAGTTTTTACGGCAGACGGGGCAGAGACCGGTATCGTCTTCGTCGTCGATTTCGTCGTCTTCGATATGTTTTGCGCCGCTGAGTTCCTGTTTGCAGATTTCGCAGTATTCCTCTTCTTCGAGGATATAGTTTATTTCGCAACGCGGACATTTTTTATATTTCGCCATAAATCGTCTCCTTAAACGAATGCGTATGAATTTTTACGTATCGCAATCGTGGATATATTATATTTACTAAAACTTTGTTTGTAAACTACTTTTTGCATAAAAATTTCCTTTTTTTCAAATTTTTTTTACATATGGGTAAGCGGAGCAAACGGGGGACGGAAAAAACAGCCTTAAAAATGTATAAAGGTATTGAAATAAATATTATTTTATGTTAATATATAATCGTCTTAATGTGCGGAAGTGTCTTTCCTGGACGCGCCGACGGAGACGCCATCATCGGAATGGAAGGTAGAAGTATGGTTTTGGGAGCGAAGAAAAATCTATTCAAAGCATTTATTGCGGCGATTATCGCCGTCCTTGCGGCGTTGACGCTTTTATTAACGCTTTTTTCTTACGCGCGTGCGAACGCAGGCGTGAGCGCGGAAGCGGCGGATTATCAATGGAGTCCTTCCGTAAGAATGAGAATAAGCGAAGGAACCGACCCGAACGTAAACTTCACGGTAATCAACGGACCGATTGCCGTATATTCCGATACTGAAATAGACTTCTTCGTGCGCGTTTCGAGCGAAATCGCAAACGGTAGCACGTTTAAGTATTGTAAATCTACCAGACAACTGAACACCGACGCGGAAAAAGCCGCCGCGACCTGGATTACCATCGATAAAAACAACCGCTACGAAGCCGTAGAAGATACGGAAAGCGTGGTCTACTACTGGATGGACTCCGACGCTAATTCGAATTTTACCGGTTACGTATATTTCCGCAGAGAATATTCGAGCACGACGAGCGAAGGCGGACAGGTAACCAACGTAATAGAATATTTCCCGACTTACAGAAATCTGATATATACGGTGAGCACGGCGGATTACGCGCCGGAAATCACCGGCGTTACCGCGCGTATGGCGGGCGGAACCGTTTACGACGGCAGGTGGCTCGCGTCTAATCTTACCTTCGAAATCACGACGGGACTTATGGAAGGCGGACAGGCTTTCGACGCGGGGAAAGAGCTTCTTTCCTATTCGATTGACGACGGCAAGAACTTTATTCCCATTGCAAACGGCAACACGGTGGAAGTCAAAGACCGCGCGCTTGACGGCAAAGTTCTCGTTTTCCGTGTAACCAACATTTCGGGGACCGTCGAAGCGTTGTGGAAATACGGCGAACACGAAGGGGAATATCCCGTAAGAATGGACCCGTACAGACCCGAGTTTTCCGTCTCTGCGGAAACGACCGACCTTACGGGCAACAGAATAGAATACGTCAACGGCAGTTGGACGAGCAGGGCGGTTTCCTTTACGTTGCAGGATATAAGCGGTTGTTGCAGCGCGATTACTTATTCGGTTTCCGTAGGCGGCGGAGATTACGCCGAGGCGGTGGGGAGCACCACGTTCTCTTCTACGGTGGGTTCGGTTAAATTCCGCGCGACCAACCAGGCGGGCACGGTGTACGAATACGGCACCGCGTTCAACGTCAATATAGACTCGGCTACGCCGAACGTGAATTTAAGCGCGGCGACCACCGACCCCGACGACGACAGCAGGAAAAAGACGCTTACTTCTTCTACGGACGCGAACGGAACCGTTTCTTTCGGCTACGCCAACGGGGATATAGAAGTTTACGTTTATAACAGGAACGCTTCGGGCGTCGCCATAAACAACGCGTCGGGCACGGTGTTCCAGTATCAGGAAAAAGTTGACGGCATTTACACGGGAAGTTGGAGAAATATGACCGCGCAGGTTCGTTCTTCCACGGGAGAAACGGGATACGTTCTCACGGCTTCCACGAGAGACATAATAAGCGTTACGCGCACGTTCAAATTCCGTATAGTGAGCAACGCAGGGCTTGCGAGCGACGAAGAGGAAGCGACGTTTACCCTCATAAAGAGCGCGTATCTCATCGAACTCGGGGACATAACCGCAGAGATGAACGCTCTCGGTTGGATAGCGGACAAAGCGGTGGTGAGAGTGAGCGTGCCTACGGACAGCAAACGCGGAACGGACGGAACTTATTCCGTTCCTACGGTTACTTACGATTTCTATTACCAGGCGACGAACGCCGTAGGCGAAGCGAGCAGAGCGAGAGGCAGAGCGGTCGAGTTCCACGAAGAAAAGGAAAGCGAGGTGCGCTGGTGGTATGAGTTCGACCTCGTGGCGAGCGCGGACAGCACGTTTACCGTTTACGCTAAGAACGCCGCGGGCAAGAACAGCGCGAACACCGAGACGACCGACGACAAAATAAGGATAGACGTTCTCGACCCCGTGTATACGCTTTCGGGATATATTCATCCGACGGAAGATATTCCGAAGGAAGACTATATTTATCTAGACGTCGAGAACCCCGGCTGGGTAAACGGACAGATTGTGCTCGTGCTCAGAGTGCGCGAGGGGGTGAGCGGCAACTACGTCAAAGAGATGATATACGCGACGGAAAACGGAGAAATCTTGCGCGACGAGCATACGGGAGAAATCGTATGGCAGCCGAGAAATCAGCAGATGGACGTCAGCGAAAGCGTGCTCGAAAGAGATGAAAACGGTATAGAATGGCAGTGGCAGGTTTACCGTATAACGATAGATATTAAGGACGAACTCGAAGAGGGAGAACGCGTTTACATAGGAAGCAGGCAGTACAAGTGGCGCGTTTACACCAACAGCGGCAAATACGCCGACGTCGATTTTACGGCGAATATAGATACTTCGGACGTCGTCGCGATTTCCGACTTCACCGCAAACAGCGGGAATAAGGAAGAGAACGTCGTTATAAGCGGCGCGAGCGGACAAAGATACGTGGATATGAGCGATTACGGATTTTCCGTATGCGAAAATACCGAGTTTTCATTTGCAAGCAGTATCGACAGAAACGGCGTGGAAGACCATTATATCATTAAATATCAGTTCTTCAACGGCGACGGAATGACGGGAGAAGAACTGCTTTCGTACGCGGGAAGACTGACCGAAGCGTATTTCGTCACGATTGCCGCGGGCGTGAAACTGCCCGTTGTTATCCAAAGCGACGCGGTGGGAGATATTTACGTCGCGATATTTATCGAGAGCACGGCGAGAGCGTACGACGGAAAGACGGTCGGCGCGGGTCCGTACGTCGTAAAATTACATTACGACACGAAAAACCTCGTGATAACCTACGAATTGCAGGCGGACGACAACGGCGCGGACGTTACCGAAGATATGCAGGCGGGAGAATGGGTTAAAGGAAGAATTTTCGTAAACGTGCAGGTGAAAACCGACGACGCGGGCGGCGTTAAAATCGATTCTTCTTACACTTTCTACTATATGCGTTTAGCGAGCGTTACGGGCGGAATTCCCGACAACGGCTGGATACTCGTAGACAACGGGTTGCTTACCGAAAACACCGATTCTTACAGTTACGAATTCACTCTGCCGTTTATCGACGAGGGATTTTCGGGCTATATCGCGGTGTCGGTGTGCAACGGCGCGGGATACAGAAGTAAACAGGAGGCGGCGTCGGTCGTGCTCATAAGGATTGACAATACGACGCCCGACATCGACGAGGCGATAGTTTATTCGCGCGAACCGTCGGCGGATTTCGCCGAGGGAATAAGGGCGGACGAGAGCAGAATTACCGTGGGAAGCGTGGAAGTGGACGTTCTGACTTATTACAGCACGGAAGAAATAAGTCTGAGACGGGTTATCGACGATTCGCGTTCGACTATCGGTTTTTACTATCTGCCCCTCGGAGCGGAAGTTAGTTCGTTAAATTATATCAAGAGCGATTTTACCCTTCTCGGAAACAGTTCGGTGGGATTGTTCGGCGCGGCGGGAATAACACTGTCGAAGAACACGTATTCCACGGTGTATTACGCGTTGTTCGCGAAAAACGAAGTGGGGACGGAAGCGTTGGGCGCGACCGAGATGACGGGAGGGAATATAACCCTCAGCCGCGTGTATCGGTTCGTGTGCGACCCGGGAACGGTAGAAGGAACGATGAGGTACGACGAACAGAACGGTATTTACAGCGAACAGACCGGTATGTTCACGTATCTGTGGAAGAACTCGATAAATATCTTCCTTACGGGTACGGGCAGCGTCGCGCCTATTCACGAGGAGTCCTATATCCTGTTCCAGTTCAGCGTGGATAACGGAGCGACCTGGTTCGATTACCTCGATTACGGCGCGACGAAATGGTATTATTCGGGAGAAGACGCTACGTTGTCGTTCAGCCCGTCGCTGTTCGGTAATTACGTCGACCCGGAAGGCAATCGACCGTTTGAAAACGGCGTCAACGGAGTGTTCACGTTCCGCGCAAGAAATAAAGCGGGCGCGACGAAAGTTTACGGGAACGCGTATATCGCGATGGAAGACACGGTGCCCGAATTCGAAGTTATCACGCTCGACTCGGATAACCTTACTTACTACGGCGGCGAAGCCGACCTTACCAAAGACCCGATTAAGTGGTCGGGCGGTCCGATAACCATACAGATAAACACGCTGGTTATGCCCGCGAGCGGAATTACATATATGTATTACCTCGAATATAACGACGGTTCGTCGATTATATCCACCGCGGAAGAGGGTTCTTTCGGTAAAAAACTCACGAACAACCGTATATTCAGCACGGACACGCTCGACGGGTTCAACTTAAACAGAGACGCGGTGCTCACCGTTACGGCGATAGGAAACAGCACGAACGCGCTTTATTCGCAGATTAAAGTAAGACTTGCGGTAGACCAGGTGGTGCCCGAGTTCACGTTGACGGGACAGGCGTACAGACAGAATTCGAGTATAACCGAGCTTGTGACGAGCGGACAGTGGACGAACAGGGACACGGTGAGCGTGTCTAAGAGCGCGATTGCGCAGAACGTATCCGAAGTCGAATACTGGTATACCGTCAAAAACAAGGACAGCACGGCGGCGGAAAGCGCGCCCACGAGATGGGGCGATTCGGTAGGTTCTATCGAAAAATCCGAGTCCTGCGTTATTACGGTTACCGCGACGAGCAAAGCGGGACTTAGTTACGTAAGAGAATTCGTAATAAACATCGACACCACGCCGCCGGTAATACGTTTCGACGGCGGAATGAACGTAATCGCGGGAGAAGAGTATTTTATTGACTTGCGCGTGTACGTAGAAGAAGCGAATATCGAAATATGCGAGTATATCACGATAAAGGAAGAAAGCCGCGGTTTCGCGTTTACGCCCGGCGGATATATTCTCAGTACAAGCAGCGTGGACAATTCCACGAGATACGAAAAGACGACGGGCGAACCGTACAGAGGTTACGTCAGAGTGTACGTCAAAGACTACGCGGGTAACGAAGCGAGTATAGATTTTTACGTTCTGCCGTTCAGACTTACGGTAAACAACCTTACGCTTACCGACGAAGACCTCGCGCAGGTGACGGCGTACGAAGACGCGCTCGCCAAAGCGCGCGGATATATGGAAACGAGCAGAGTTTCTTATTTCGAAAATCTGATTTCCAGACTGAGAGACAGAGAGAACACGTTGAGAAAAGAGATAAGCGGTTATCAGGATTATCTCGAAAAACTGTACAACAGAACGAGTTTCGAATTGAGAAGCGACTACGCGGAAATGTACGAGTATATGGAGACGTTCAACGACTATAAGACATACGGCAAAGAATGGATACAGTCCGCGATAACGGGCGACTCCACGAGCAAATACTATGCGTATTATCAGAACTTTTTGACGGTGTTCGGACAGCTCGAAGCGTTGATGGGAGAGGTTGAGAGAACGGAAGACAACGTAATCGCTCTGCCCGCTATAAATATGGTGGAGAGAGAGGACTACGAGGACATTCTGAGGGTGTACGACCAGTACAGGAACCTGACTATGGACCAGAAAGCGTGCTTTACTTCCAACCTTTACAACAAACTTATGGACTTGAAGGAGTCCTGCGAAGTGTTACTGCTTGTAGACGAAGAACTGGGAGTGGCGATAGACGGAGACTTTGCGCCGGGAGCGACGATAAACGTGACGGTGTACGGCTCGACGACGGGCACGTTTACCAACGCGCAGAGTTTGCTTGCGCAGACGGTTTCGGAGACGTTGCCGAGGACGGTGGTTTCCGTGCACAGAATAGCGCTTTCGGGAGCATACTCGCAGACGAGCGCGAGCGACATTACCGTTACGTTGCCGATTGAGGAAGAGTACAGAAGTTATATTTTCTTCTCGGTGTACGAACTTTCGGACGACGGTTCGGTTAAACTCGTAAACGGCACGGAGATTATGCCCGACGGAAGAAGCATACAGTTTGCCACCGACGAACTTTCAACCTACGTTTTGTGCGTAAAGGCGGAGATGGAACAGACGGATACTTCGGACGGAAAGTACGGCACGATTTTGGGACTCGAACTCGACACCAAGATGATAAGATACCTTATATATATAGGCGCGGCGCTGTTCGGGATAATTATTCTCGTCGTGATAATCGCGGGTATTCGTCATCGCAGGTTCCTCAACAGTTACAACAGAGCGTATCGTCATTCGATGTACAGAAAGGGCGTAAAGGGAATTCCCAAAGGCAATAAGATGAGGTAACGAATGTGTTTTTTGTTCGGGAAAAAGAAAATTCTCGCTAAACAGAAGGAATTATCGGATAAAATAGACAAACTCGCCGAAGATATGCGGCAGATGGACAAGACGATAAAAGAAATGGTAAACACGACGGTCAATACCGCCGTGTCTACGTCTAACGCCGCGCTTATAGGCGGAATGAAAACCACGCTCGACGCGGTCGCGACAAATATAAAGACCGTGCTCGAAGGCAATGAAAAAAGAGTGGACGAGATGAGAGTCGCGCTCGATAAAAACCTCGGAGAGATACGGCAGGACAACGAAAAACGGCTGGGAGAAATAAGGGTAGTAGTCGAAGAAAAACTTACTTCCACGCTCAACGAACGTCTTACGCAGACGGTGAGCGCGATAAACGAACGGCTGGACGCGGTAAACAAAGGGCTCGGAGAAATGCAAAGCCTTACCGTAGGGGTTACAGACCTCAAAAAGATGCTCGGCAACGTGAAAACGCGCGGGGTGTACGGGGAAATGTCGCTTGCGAAAATTCTCGAAAGCGTGATGACGGAACAACAGTACAAAACGCAGTTTAATCTCGGAAGGAACGGAGACGCAAAGAAAATCGTCGATTTTGCCGTGGTAATGCCGGGAAAAACCGACGAAGAGAAAGTGTATCTGCCGATAGACGCAAAATTCCCGCTCGAAGATTATCAGAGACTTGTCGAAGCCTCGGAAGAGGGGAATGCGGAAACCGTCGCGAGCGCGGCGAAAGCAATCGAAAGCGCAATAAAAGTGCAGGCGAGAAGCATAAACGAAAACTATATAAGACCGCCGAAAACGGTGGATTTCGCGCTTATGTATTTGCCGATAGAGGGACTGTACGCCGAAGTCGTGCGTAACGAGGGGCTACTCGAAGAACTGAGAAATAAGTATAAAGTTATTCCCGTAGGTCCGACGACGGTCACCGCGATGCTGAGCAGTTTGCAGATAGGGTTCCGCACGCTTGCGTTGCAGAAATCGAGCAGAATGATTTTCAACGAACTTTCCAAGTTCGGAACGGACTTTAAGAGGTTTGCCGATTTGGTGCAGAAAGCGCAAAATCAAGTGGGCACGGCGGGCAGAACGCTCGAAGACGTCAACGCCAAAACAAGCACGATATTGAGAAAATTTGAGAAATTACAGGACGCCGCGCCGCCCGAAATTGAAGGTGAAACAGCGGAATAATTCTTAAATTAAGATTGAATGTAAAAATATACCACGAAAACACGTCGTTTTTCGTGGTATTATTTTTTTGCAAAAGGAGAAAAAATTATGAAAAAGAAAACGGCGGTTGTTTTTGTATTTTTGTTCGCTTTTTTATCGGTGGTTTTCGTCGGTTGCGCGAGAACGAACGGGACCGACGACAGCGCGGACGAACGGTCAAGCGAAATCGTGAATTCCGACGAAGCGGAAAACGCCGCGGAGACGGGTTCGGACGAACCCGAGGAAAAAGACGGGGAAGAGTCGGGAGAAGAAGCGGAGAAAGGCGGAACCGAGTTTATTCTGTACATAAGAAGCAAGACCGACGGACTGAACGTGAGAACGGGCGCGGGGACTTCTTATAAATCTCTCGGAACGCTCGATAAAGGGGATATGGCGGCGTATTTCGGAGAGAAAAACGGTTGGTACGAGACGCGCTATTTAGGGAAAACCGCATACGTTTCCGCGTCCGAAGCGTTTACCGAAAAGGTCGCGATGAAAAAAGGCGAGGAAAAAACGGAAAGAGTTATCGAAGAAGGGTTCAACCTGCTTGGGACGAAATACGTGTACGGCGCGGTAAGGCTTCACGACGGAACGGGGAGACCGAACAGAGGGTTCGATGTAACCGCCTTCGACTGTTCGTCGCTGATGCAATACATTTTCTATTACGGCGCGGACGAAATTTTGCAAGTCAATACGAGAACGCAGGTTGGGCAAGGAAAGAGCGTGGAAAAAGCCGCGCTTGAACGCGGCGATTTACTGTTTTTTACAAACGCTTCGAGGTATTATAAAACGGGAACCGAACGGATAGGGCACGTCGCGCTGTATCTCGGCGACGGGTATATCTTACACACCGCTTCCGACCACGCGGTAGCGGAGAAAATCAGCGATAAGCGTTGGTCGTATTATATCTGCGCGAGAAGAATTATATCGGAATAAAAGAACGGGCGAAATCACAAAAAAGACTTTTAGTTTTTCGGGATGACGCGGCTCGCTTTTCGTCCAAAATCACTTCACTATGTCCATTCCTTTTATACCGCATTTACGCCCGTTTCGGAAACTAACGGTTTTCCGAAAATTTTATCGCCGCGGAGACGAATCCCACGAAAAGCGGATGAGGTTTGTTCGGGCGGCTCTTGAATTCCGGGTGGAACTGTACGCCTACGAAAAAGTCGCGTTCGGATAGTTCGACTGTCTCGACAAGACTGCCGTCGGGAGAAGTTCCGCTTACGGCAAGTCCCGCGTTTATCAGTTCATCGCGGTAGTCGTTGTTGTATTCGTAACGATGACGATGACGTTCGGAAATGGAGCTTATTCCGTAGCAGCGTTTCATCACGCTGTTTTTTGCTATTTTGCACGGATATGCCCCGAGGCGCATAGTGCCGCCTTTGATAACGCCGCGCTGGTCGGGCATAAGGTCTATTACGAGGTGTTTTCCGTTTTCGTTGAATTCGCGACTTGTCGCGTCAGGGTAACCTAAAACGTGTCTTGCATATTCCATAACTGCAATTTGCATACCGAGGCATATCCCGAAATAAGGGACGCCGTTTTCGCGGGCATAGCGGCAGGAAGCAATCATTCCTTCGATTCCGCGGTCTCCGAATCCGCCGGGAACAATGATTCCGTCGCAACCATTGAACACTTCTTTCGCGGTTTCGTCGGTTACGAGGTCGCTGTCCACCCATTTGATTCTGAGATTTTTTCCGCAGGCAAAACTCGCGTGATAGAGAGCTTCGACTACCGAAAGGTAGGAGTCGTGAAGTTTTACGTATTTACCTACGAGTGCGATAACCGTCTGACCCTTACGGGAGTGAACGGCGTCCACCATAGCTTTCCATTGACCGAGGTCGGCTTCGGGTGCGTCGATACCGAGTTCGCGGCAGACGACGTCGTCCATTTTTTCCTCGTGGAGCATAAGAGGAACTTCGTACAGACAGCCGAGAGTGGTGTTGGAAATAACGCAGTCTTCGGAGACGTTGCAAAACAGAGAGATTTTTTTGCGGATATTGTCGCCTACGTCCTTGTCCGAGCGCGTCACGATAATATCGGGGTGAATACCCATCGCCTGCAATTCTTTTACCGAGTGCTGGGTGGGTTTGGATTTGAATTCATCCGAACCCGATATGTAAGGAACGAGGCAGACGTGAATAAACAGGCAGTTGCGGCGACCGACTTCAATCGAAAGTTGCCTTATGGCTTCGAGGAAGGGTTGAGATTCTATATCGCCGATTGTGCCGCCGATTTCGGTAATCATAACGTCGGCTTGCGTGACTTCCGCGTTTTTGAGAATAAAAGATTTGATTTCGTTGGTGACGTGGGGGATAATCTGAACGGTTTCTCCGAGGTATTCCCCGCGGCGTTCTTTGTTGAGAACCGTCCAGTAAACTTTACCCGAGGTAAGGTTGCTGTAACGGTTGAGGTCTTCGTCGATGAAACGCTCGTAATGTCCGAGGTCGAGGTCGGTTTCCGCGCCGTCTTCGGTGACGTAGACTTCTCCGTGCTGATAAGGGCTCATCGTGCCGGGGTCGACGTTCATATAGGGGTCGAGTTTTTGCGAGGCGACTTTAAGTCCGCGCTGTTTGAGAAGCCGTCCGAGGGAAGCGGCGGTGATACCTTTGCCGAGTCCCGAAACAACTCCTCCCGTAACGAAAATAAATTTTGTCATTTTTTGTTCCTTTCGTAGTTTATTCGTCGTATTGATTGATGATTTCCGCGGCTATACGCGTGCGCGACAAACGGTAACGCATAGCCTCCTGTTCTATTTTCTTGTGCGCTTCGTCTTCGCTCAGTCCTTCTTTTTCGATGAGAAGGCATTTTGCGCGGTTGATGAGTTTGAGGTCGGACAGCTTGCGCTTTAGCTGTTCGTTTTCGTTGCGGAAAGCGTTAAACCGCCGATACGCCGCGCCCGCCATTTTGAGAGCAGTCTGGAAAGTTGCGCCGGAAACGGGCTTTTCCACGGTAAAAACGCCGTAATCTTCCACTTTTGCCGCTATTTCGCAGGCAATATCCTGTTTGAGAACGAGTATTACCTGATTGACTTTCGCGCCGATTATGTCGGTGGCTAATTTGTATCCCGTTTCGTCCGTGAGCGGCGAATTTATTATGCAAAGGTCGAACGCGCGCTCGACGAGTAACCTGCGCGCGTCTCCGCAGGTTTTGACTACCGTCGGCTCATCGTACGATATTCCGGCAAGCGTCTCGATAAAGAAATCCGTCATTACCTTGCTTGCCGATACAATCAGGGTGCTCAGCATATTTTTTTACTCAGATTCTTTCGAACGCGGTTTGGTTCGCCTGCGCTTTGTCGGTTTCGTATTCTTCCGCAAGCGCGGTTTTTCTCTCCGTTATGTCGCGGACGTATTCTTCCCCGAGCGCGTCTTTCAGAAATTCGCTGTTCTCCGCCGCAAGTATGGCTTCGCGTATGGTTTTGGGAAGCGGAATGGGAGAAACGGGAAGTTTTTCGCCGTTTTTTATCCCCGCGAGACCGGATTTGAGAATCAAAGTGAGTACGACGTACAGATTGCACGCGTTGTCGGGGGAACGGAATTCCAGCCGTTTCGCGCCGTATTTGGAAGCAAGCCGCATATAGTCTATGCGCTCGCAACCGAACTTTGCGGAGTTCGGCGCGCCGAATTCGCCGAGACGTTCGTACGAATTCGGAAAAGAGTTAAAGAAAAGTCCGGTTTCGCGCGCGCGGTTAAGTATGCCCGCGATAAAACTTTCCGCTTCGGGTTGAAGGGTTTCGGCGTCGAAAACGGATACTTTGTTTTTGAAAAGAGCGAGGTTGAGGGCAAGTCCGTTTCCGCTGCGGTTTTCGAGGGGTTTCGGCATAAACGAAGCGAACAGCCCGTTGCGCGAAGCTATCGCTTTTACCACCGACTGGAAAATCATATAGTTGTCGCAACTTTCGAGCGCGTGGGTCGCGGCGAAGTTGATTTCGTTTTGCCCGGGTCCGCGTTCGTGGTGGGATGAAAGCGGACGAATTCCCATTTCTTCGAGACAAAGGCAGATTTCTCGGCGCACGTTTTCCCCTTTATCAAGGGGCGCGATGTCGAAATATCCCGCGTTGTCGTGCGTGTTCTTGGTCGGAAACCCTTCGTCGTCGGTTTTGAAGAGGTAAAATTCGCAGTCCGTGCCGAGGTCGCAGGTTATCCCGACAGAGCGAAGCTCAGCGACCGCGCCCGATAGAAGGGAACGCGAATCGAAATACGACGTGCCGCCGTCGGCGTTCTTGATAAAACTGAGAAAACGCGCGACCCTGCCGTGTTGCGGACGCCAGGGAAGTATATGAAGGGTGGATACGTCGGGGAACAGCAAAAGGTCGTCTCCGTTTTTGCCGTTGAAACCTGCCGCAGCCGCGGAGAAAGGAACGCCTTTTGATAGCGCCGTCGGAAGTTCTTCCGCCATAACCGAAATGTTTTTCTGTCGCCCGTCAAGGTCGATAAACGAGAGCCTTACGAATTTTACGTCGTTCTCTTTTATGAATTGAGAAAGCTCTAATGCCGTTGTCATTTTATATCCTCCTTTCGTCCGTTTCCTTTTCTTTGAAAGTATCGTTTAATTGCCGGTGTAAAGGCGTTTGTACGGGTTCGTCGAGTCGGGGGTCAGAATATAATATTCGTCGCCCGCGAGTTTTTCTCCGTCAAGTCCGAATTCGCTTGCATATTCGTTAAGGTAACCTTTAATAAGTTCTAAGTCACCCTTTTTCGCTTTTTCGCATTTAACCTGAGGCGGAAGCACCGCGTCCAGTTCGCCGCGAATAAAGATTTTTCCACCGTGCATTCCGACGCCAGTGAAGTTTCCGACCGCGGCTTTTTCGTTTTTCAGATTGAGAACTGCGATAATGCCGCCCGCCATATATTCGCCGAGAAAACTTCCCGCCGTTCCGCCTATTATTATGACGGGTTTTTTGTCGTTGTATTCTTTCATATGTACGCCGAGACGGTATCCCGCGTCGCCTTGCACGTAAATTTTGCCGCCGCGCATTGCGTAGCCGAGCGCGTCTCCGACGCTTCCGCGGATGACGACCGTTCCGTCGTTCATAGTGTCTCCTACGGCGTCCTGCCCGTTGCCGAAAACTTCCACTCTCGCGCCGTCGAGGTATGCGCACAGAGCGTTTCCCGGGGTGCCTACGACGGTTACGGTTTTATCGCTCAGCCCGCAGGCGATGAAGCGTTCTCCGAGCGCGTCGGTTACGACGACGTTTCCGTCCGCGGCTTTGATAAGTTCGTTTAGTTCTTTATAAGTTCTGTTTTTCGCGCTTATTTCCATATATAACCTCCTACGCCTCTTCCGCAAGGAACTTGCGACGGGTTTCCGCGTCGTAAGCGATGAGCGCGGGAGAATCAAGCATCGTTTTTTCGTCGATTTCCGCAAGGGGAACGCGGTGGGAAATCAATCTCGTATAAATTCCCGCGCGGTTCACGTCGCCTACGAGAATGTACCCGACGAGAAATCCGTCTTTAATAAACAACGCTTTGTATCCGTTTTCCGTTACGGTTTCGATTTTTTCTCCGTCGTACGAGCCGCAGGAAGTGAATTTCAGACCGAACAGCGAAGTCGAGTTGAGAGCGACGTCGGTAAGGAACGGTTCTTTTTCGCCTGCCATATTCCGACCCGCCGCATAGCCGCCGTTGTAGGCGCTCGGGAAGAGTTGAAGAAGGCGTTTTCCTCCGCTCACCGCGTCGTAACCTTCGGCGCAGTCGCCCGCGCAGTATACGTCGGGAAGGGAGGTCTGCATATATTCGTCCACGATTATTCCGCGGTTTATTTTCGCGCCCGCCGAGGCGAGAGGTTCTACTTCGGGGCGTACGCCGATTGCGAGAACGACGGTATCGAAGCGAATTTTTTCGCCCGTCGTAAGAGTCGCTTCGTTTTGTTCGAAAGAAGACACGCTCGCGCCGAGTTTGAGGACGATTCCTTTTTCCGTCAGTTTGTCGGCAAGAATTTTACCGACTTCGGGAGTAGTCGCGTTGGGAAGTACGCGCGTTTGCATATCGACGACGGTAATGTTTTTCGTCGTAGGGTAGCATCCTTCGGCGCATTTAAGTCCGATAAGTCCCGCGCCGACAATCAGAATTTCCGCAGACGGGGAAAGAGAGGATTGCAAGCGTTTCGCGTCTTCGAGAGTGTAGAAACAGGTCTTGTTTTTGACCTTTTCCAGACCCTGCATAGGGGGAACGAACGGGTAAGAACCCGTGCCGACGAAGAGCTTGTCGTAAGGAAAAACTTCGCCGTTTTCCGCCGTAACCGTTTTGTCGGAAACGTTTATTTTCGTTACTTTATATGATAAAGCATCGACCGAGTTTTTGCAATAAAAATCCGAACCCCTGAACGCAAGGTTTTCTTCTTTTGTCTTTCCTTCGAGGTAGTAGGAAATCAAAGGTCGGGAATAGAGCGGAGTTTTTTCGCCGCAAAAAACGGTTATTTCAGCGTTTTCGTCAACGCTTTTAATGCCGAGTATTGCGCCTAAACAGGCGATTGAACCGCCGATAAGTACGTATTTCATATCTATCTCTCCTCGTAAACTATCGCGTTGTTCGGACAGTGAAGCGCGCATTGCGGTTTGCCGAACGAGTTGTTTAGGCACAGTTCGCATTTCGTCGCGACGTGCTCTTCGCTTACTTCTATCGCGCCGTAAGGACATACCATAACGCAACTGCCGCAACCGACGCATTTACTCTTGTCTACGGCAACCACGCCGTCTTCGCCTTTGGAAAGCGCACCCGAAATGCAAGCGGAAACGCAAGCGGGATTTACGCAGTGGCGGCAACTCACGGCAAACGTGATTCTGTCTTCGCCTTCCACTTTAACCCGCGAGCGAAGGGGCTTGTTTTTAAGAGCGTAAACCATATTTCTTGCGCCGCTGTTTGCGTAGGCGCAGTAGTATTCGCAAAGGTGGCAGCCGAGGCACCATTCTTCGTTGACGTAAATTCTTTTCATATGCCCTCCGTTATTCGCCCGCGTGCTTTATGCCGAGTACGGCGAGTTCTTTTTCGTTAAGCCCCACGCCGCGGAGCATAAGCCTGTTGCCTCGTAAACTCTCGATAGAGTTTATTCCCATACCGCCCATCATTTCCTGAATTTCGTGGTTCCACCCGGTGAGGAGATTGACCAGTCTTTCCGAGGCTATGTCGGGGTTAAGTCGCTTTACAAGTTCGGGCTTTTGGGTAGCTATTCCCCAGTTGCAGTTGCCCAAATTGCAAGTTCTGCATAGGTGGCAACCCATAGCTACAAGCGCGGCGGAACCGAGGTAAACGGCGTCCGCGCCGAGACAGATTGCTTTTACGATGTCCGCGCTGCAACGAATACTGCCCGCGCAAACGAGGGACACGTTGTCGCGGATTTTTTCTTCGCGTAAACGGGCGTCCACGCTTGCAAGAGCGAGTTCTATCGGGATACCGACGTTGTCGCGTATGCGGGTGGGAGCCGCGCCCGTGCCGCCGCGGAAACCGTCGATTGCGATTATGTCCGCGCCGCTTCGCGCGATGCCGCTCGCGATTGCCGCCACGTTGTGAACGGCGGCGATTTTTACGATGACGGGTTTCGTGTAAGAAGTGGCTTCTTTAATGGAATAGACGAGTTGGCGCAGGTCTTCTATCGAATATATGTCGTGGTGCGGGGCGGGAGAAACCGCGTCCGAACCCTCGGGAATCATACGGGTTTTCGACACGTCGCCGACGATTTTTGCGCCGGGCAAGTGCCCGCCGATACCGGGTTTCGCGCCTTGACCGATTTTGATTTCTATCGCCGCGCCGCTGTTGAGGTAGTCTTTGTGAACGCCGAATCGCCCCGAAGCGACCTGGACTATGGTATTTTTGCCGTATTTATAAAAATCTTCGTGAAGACCGCCTTCGCCCGTGTTGTAGAATATTCCGAGTTTCTCCGCCGCGCGGGCGAGGGAAGCGTGAGCGTTGTAACTTATCGAACCGTAACTCATAGCAGAGAACATCATCGGCATAGAAAGAGAGAGGTGCAAAGGGTTTTGCGGAATTATGTTTCCTTCGGAGTCGCGTTTAATTTCCTGCGGACGGGAGCCGAGGAACACGCGGGTTTCCATAGGTTCGCGCAAGGGGTCGATAGACGGGTTGGTTACCTGGGACGCGTTGAGCAGAATTTTGTCGAAATAGACGGGGAAGGGTTCGGGGTTTCCCATCGAAGAGAGGAGAACGCCGCCCGTTTCCGCCTGTTTGTATATTTCCGTCAAGTAGCGCATTTGCCAATTCGCGTTGTAGCGGAATTTGTTTTCGTTTTCGGTGATTTTAAGCGCGTGCGTCGGGCAAAGGCATACGCAACGTTGGCAGTCGACGCATTTCGAGCTGTCGGAAATCATTTTTCCGAACTCTTCGTCGAAGCGGTGTACGAGGTTGGCGCATTGCCTTTCGCATACTCTGCAACCTATACATTTGTCGTAATTTCTTACGACCTCGAATAAACTGACGCCGTAATTTATCATTGTCGTGCCTCCAAAGTGTAGATAACGGGTTCGCCGCCCTTAGGGTAGCGTATTTTTTCGGGAGAAGGCTCGATTTTTCTAATCGCGCTTTCTTCGCTTGCTATATAAACGCGTTTTCCTTTTTCTCCGACGACGAGTGAGCGCAGTTTCAACCTGTCGTTGAGCGCCATTATTCCGCCGTCGAACCCGACGAGAATGGAAAACGGTCCGGTGATGAGCTGGGACGCGAAGATATGTCTTAAATAGGTAAGGCGCTGTCTTTCTTTTTCGTCTGCGCGCTCTATCGTCTGCCAGAACGGCGCCGCCATAACTGCCGCCGCTTCTTTATAGGAGAGACCTTTTTTCCGCGTGAGATAGTCGAGGATATAGGTAATGACTTCGGTGTCGGTGAGCAGGGTGCATTTATAGCCGTAGGTCTCCATCGCGCTTCGGTTGGCGTCGTAAGAAGAAATTTCGCCGTTATGCACCACGGATAAATCGAGAAGCCCGAACGGGTGCGCGCCGCCCCACCATCCGGGAGTGTTGGTCGGATACCTGCCGTGAGCGGTAAAACAGTACCCTTCGTAGTTTTCCAGCATATAAAATCTGCCTACGTCTTCGGGGTAGCCGACGGCTTTGAAAATGCCCATATTTTTGCCGCTGGAAAACACGTACGCGCCTTTTATGTTCGTGTTTATGTAAAACACGCTTCGCACGACGTATTCGTCTTCGGACAGTTGAACGCTGTCGAGTTTGGTTTTAAGCGGAGTGACGAAATATCGCATAATAAGCGGTTCGTCGGTGATTTCTTTAATTTTCCGTGTTGGTATTTTGCTTAAATTAACTATATCGTAGCGATTTTCGAGGTATTCTTCACATTCGCGTTTGGCTTGTGAACTGTCGTAAAATATATGAAAAGCGAAGTAATCTTTATATTCGGGATATATCCCGTACCCCGCAAAGCCCCCGCCGAGCCCGTTGCTTCTGTCGTGCATAACCGAGATAGACCGAACGATTGCTTCGCCGCTGAACCTTTCGCCCGATTTGTCGAACACCGCGCTTATCGCGCAACCCGACGGATTTCTGAATTGACCTTCCAACATAAGCGTATCTCCCGCAAAATTAAAAAAGGCGTCCGCATTATTGCGGATGCCTCTCCGTAAAAATGCGAACGCCTTTGTTCTCGTTTAATATATCACCCTTATTTCCCGCTGTCAAGCATTTTTTATAAATTAAGATTGCGAGAGGGGAAACCTTTTTAGGCAAAAAGTTTCTCCCCTCTCGCGCTCTCCCTTTACAAAAACTTTTCGCTTTTGGGTATATTGTTTTTTTCATAGGTTAGGTGATTAGTTATAATTAGGAAATAAAAAGGTGGCGAAATTTCCGTGTCAGCCCACCCACCCGCCCGATAAGTGAGGGTATTTATCCGTTATATTAAATTTATTCGGGATGTGAACTTAGATAAAGGAAACAAAGCGGATACAGATAACGAATAAAAAAGAAACCCACTCTATCGGGTGGGAGGGTGGGTTGACGCGAAAAGTTTTCGGGCAAAATGTTCAAAAAGTGGAAAGCACATTTTTCACTTTTTGCCCGAATGGGGTTCGAGCAAGGGGCGTGAACCCCTTGCGAACTAAACTCTAAGCAAAATGTGTCATTTTGCTTCCTTGGAAGTCCAACTTATGCGGATAAAAAAATCGTCCGTGTGTCGGCTATATGCCGACCGCGAGCGATTTTCCGCATAACATTTGGTTGGAATGCATTTTTTTTCTTGACAAGCTAAATTCACGGTGCTATACTGTGGGCAAATAAACAGCAAAGGCGCTGCGGACGTTAGTCCGTGGCGCTTTTTTTGTTATTTCAAAACTTAATCCGTTATGGAAAGGAGAAAAGAAAATGGCACAAATTCCCGAAATGTTCGGTTCAATGGTATTTAACGATACCGTAATGAAAGAGAGACTTCCCAAAGACACTTACAAGGCGATGCAGAGGACGATAAAAGACGGTGAACCCTTGGATATAACGGTAGCCAACGTAGTAGCCAACGCGATGAAAGACTGGGCGACGGAAAAGGGCGCGACGCACTACACACACTGGTTTCAGCCGATGACGGGCGTTACCGCGGAAAAACACGACAGTTTTATTTCGCCCACTAAGGACGGAAGTATAATAATGGAGTTCAGCGGGAAAGAGCTTGTCCGCGGCGAACCCGACGCTTCGAGTTTTCCTTCGGGCGGACTTCGCGCTACGTTCGAAGCGAGAGGCTACACCGCCTGGGACCCGACAAGCTACGCCTTTATCAAGGATAAATGCTTATGTATTCCTACCGCGTTCTGCGCGTACGGAGGAGAAGCTCTCGATAAGAAAACTCCGCTTTTAAGGTCTATGGCTGCAATCAATAAACAGGCGTTAAGGGTTCTCAAACTCTTCGGAAACGAAACCGTAAAAAGCGTTAAAACTACGGTAGGACCCGAGCAGGAATATTTCTTGATAGACAAAGCGCTGTACGAAAAACGTAAAGACTTAATGTTTACGGGCAGAACGCTTTTTGGCGCGATGCCGCCCAAAGGGCAGGAGATGGAAGACCACTATTTCGGCACGATAAAGCCGAGGGTGCAGGCGTTTATGAACGAATTAAACGAAGAGCTTTGGAAACTCGGGATACTTGCAAAGACCGAGCACAACGAAGTTGCGCCTGCGCAGCACGAACTTGCGCCTATCTTCGCCACGACGAACATAGCGACCGACCACAACCAGCTCACTATGGAGCTTATGCAAAAAATTGCAAAGAGGCACGGGCTCGTATGCCTTCTTCACGAAAAACCTTTCGACGGCGTGAACGGAAGCGGCAAGCACAATAACTGGTCGATTTCCACCGACGCGGGAGCGAACTTGCTCGAACCCGGGGACACGCCGTATGAGAACGCGCAGTTTTTGTTGTTCCTTTGCTCGGTTATAAAAGCCGTGGACGAGTATCAGGATTTACTGAGAATATCGGTTGCGAGCGCGGGCAACGACCATAGATTAGGCGCGAACGAAGCGCCGCCGGCGGTAGTTTCTATGTTTCTCGGAGATGAACTTGAAGGAATACTTACCGCGATTGAAACGGGCAAAGCGTATAAATCGAAAGAAGCGGTGCAGATGAAAATAGGAGTAGACGTCCTGCCGAAGTTCCCGAAAGACACGACGGACAGAAACAGGACTTCGCCGTTTGCGTTTACGGGCAACAAGTTCGAGTTCAGAATGTTGGGGTCTTCCGCCTCGATTTCCTGCGCAAACATAATTCTCAACACGGCGGTTGCGGAAGAACTTAGACAGTTTGCCGACGAACTCGAAGGGAGCAAAGATTTTCACGCCGCGCTTAACGACTTGATAAAGAGGGTTATCAAAGAGCACAAAAGGATAATTTTCAACGGCAACGGTTACGACGACGAGTGGATTGCGGAAGCGGAAAAGAGAGGATTGCTCAACCTGAAAACCACGCCCGACGCACTGCCTTATTACGTTTCGGACAAGAACGTGAAACTGTTCACTTCGCACGGCGTGTTTACTAAGGAAGAAGCGCGCGCGAGATACGAAATCGCGCTGGAAACATATTGCAAAGTAATAAATATAGAAGCGCTCACGATGCTGGATATGACGGCGAAGGAGATTTTGCCCGCCGTTACCGCTTACGCGAAAGAACTTGCTTCGTCCGCGCTCACGAAAAAACAGTTAATAGCGGACGCGGATTGCGGATACGAAAAGAGCACGGTGGCAAAGATTGCTTCGCTCAGCGGAAAACTGTACGACGAGACGGGAGTGCTTAAAGGATTGCTCGCCACGGCGAAAGAAATGGGATACGAAGAACTTTCGAGGTTCTGCAAGGACAGCATAATTCCCACTATGGAAAAAATGCGGGCGATTGCGGACGAACTGGAAACGGTTACCGCAAAAGAATACTGGCCGATGCCAACTTACGGAGAGTTGCTGTTCTCGGTGTAGGGAAGTTGTGAGGAAAACTTATTTTTGGAGGATTGAAAAATGACAGCCGAAAACATTACAGCGTTGATTGAGAAGACGGTAACGGATACCGCTTTCGGAATATGGTTTTTAATCGGAGCCGCGCTCGTGTTCTTTATGCAAGCGGGCTTTGCGATGGTCGAGACGGGCTTTACCCGTGCGAAAAACGCCGGTAACATCATAATGAAGAACCTTATGGACTTCTGTATCGGCACGGTGGCGTTTATTTTGCTGGGCGCGGGGTTAATGCTCGGCGCGGACGCATTGGGCGGGTTTCTCGGAACGCCTACGGCGGGGATAATTAAAAATTTCGACACTTATGACTGGTCTACGTTCGTATTCAACCTCGTGTTCTGCGCGACGGCGGCGACAATCGTTTCGGGGGCGATGGCGGAAAGAACGAAATTTTTGTCCTATTGCATTTATTCGTTTATGATAAGCCTTATAGTTTATCCTATCGAGGCGCACTGGGTATGGGGCGGCGGTTGGCTTACTAAGCTCGGGTTCATAGACTTTGCCGGCTCGGCGGTAATTCACTCCGTAGGCGGACTTACCGCGCTTATAGGCGCGATAATGGTAGGTCCCCGTATGGGAAAATACATAAGAAACGCGGAAGGAAAAGTTACGAAGGTAAACGCGTTTCCAGGACACAATATCCCCATCGGCGCGCTGGGCGTGTTCATACTTTGGTTCGGTTGGTACGGCTTTAACGGAGCGGCGGCGACGGACGGAACGCAACTCGCGCAAATATTCCTTACCACGACGATTGCGCCCGCGGTAGCGACGGTGGTATGTATGATTTATACCTGGATAAAGAATAAAAAACCCGACGTGTCTATGTGCCTTAACGCCTCGCTCGCAGGTTTGGTGGCGGTGACGGCAGGGTGCCATACGGTCGACCTTATAGGTTCTGCGATTATCGGCGCGGTGAGCGGTATACTCGTAGTCGTCGTCGTGCTTTTGCTGGACGTAAAATTGCATATAGACGACCCCGTAGGCGCGGTGGCGGTGCATTTTGCAAACGGCGTGTGGGGTACGATTGCCGCGGGCTTGTTCTCTACCGCTACGGCTTCCGCAGGAGTAGACGGACCGATATACGCGCTTATTCACGGTACGAGTTTTGCCGCGGGTATGAAAGTGCTCGGAGTGCAGATTCTCGGAATAGTTTGTATCCTCGCCTGGACGGGAGTAACGATGTTCCTTGTATTCTTTGCGCTGAAAAAGACGATAGGATTGAGGGTTTCGCCCGAAGAAGAATTGAGAGGTTTGGATATTACCGAACACGGACTTCCGAGCGCGTACGCCGATTTCGTTCCCGCAGTGGAAAATATCGCTTATCCCGAAGCGATAGCGGTTACCGGAGACGTGCCCGTTGCGGAAGCGGTGGAAGTAAAGGAAATGCCTGCGTTTTATGACGAAACGCCCGTAAAAGCGGAAAAGAAAGAGGGCACGCCGAAGTTTACCAAAGTGGAAATCATATGCAAAGAGCGTATGCTGGAAACTTTGAAAGACGCGATGATGAATATAGGTATAACGGGAATGACGGTATCCCACGTAATGGGTTGCGGAGCCCAAAAAGGCAAACCCGAGTATTACAGAGGCGTTATGGTCGAACCCACGCTGCTTCCTAAAATTCAGGTCGATATAGTGGTGAGCAAGGTGCCGGTGAGAGAGGTAATCGAAACGGCGAAGAAAACGCTTTATACGGGACATATCGGAGACGGAAAGATTTTCGTGTACGACGTGGAGAACGTAGTTAAAGTGCGTACGGGAGAAGAAGGATACGCGGCGTTACAGGACGTGGAATAAAGGATAAAAGTTTGCCGCGGAAATTTTCCGCGGCGAACTTTTCGAAAAATGAACGCCCGAAGCGAAACGCGCGGGCGTTTTCCTTTTTAGCAAGGAGTGAATACGGGAAGAAAAAGGAAGGAAAAAATTAAAGGCAAAACATACGGCGAAAACCTTGACTTTTCGAGAAAAAGGCAATACAATATAAAGCGCAAATAAAGAAATGCGCCATTAGCCCAACTGGATAGAGCGTTGGTCTACGGAACCAAAGGCTAGAGGTTCGAACCCCCTATGGCGCGCCAAAAAACCCTGCAAACCATTCAGGTTTGTAGGTTTTTTTTTGTGCGCCATAGGGAAGCGAAGAACCTCTACAAGGTTCGCAGGTTTGTCGACAGGCAAACCCAACGAGCACCACCTAAAGAGCGTAGAGAAAACGACCTTGACGGAAAAAAATAAATTTGAAAGACATATGCGAGTTAGCCCCTATGGCGCGCCAAAAAGGTACAACAAGGGTTGTAGCTTTTGCGCATAGGGGAGTGAAGAACCTCTACAAGGTTCGCAAGCGAAGCCTGACGAGCACTGATTAAAGAGCACAGAGAAAACGACCTTGACGGAAAAAAATAAATTTGAAAGACATATGCGAGTTAGCCCCTATGGCGCGCCAAAAAGGTACAACAAGGGTTGTAGCTTTTGCGCATAGGGGAGTGAAGAACCTCTACAAGGTTCGCAAGCGAAGCCTGACGAGCACTGATTAAAGAGCACAGAGAAAACGACCTTGACGGAAAAAAATAAATTTGAAAGACATATGCGAGTTAGCCCCTATGGCGCGCCAAAAATGTACAACAAAGGTTGTAGCATTCGAGCATATGGAAGTGAAGAACGTCGAGGTTCGCAAGCGAAGCCTGACGGGCACCGCTTTAAAAGCGTTAAAATGTGGTTTAGCGGCGAACGCCCTTTCCGCTCGGCGTTTCAAATATCTTTGATTCGTTCAATTTCTTTCTTTTAGGCGTGAGCTTGTCCGCGCGGCGTAGCCACGCGCTTGTTCATTCAAGTGCCCGCGCCATAAATTAAATTTTAAACAATTTTGAATAATCCAAACTATTGCGAAAAAAGCTCAAGTATAATATAATAAATTCGTATATATGAAAACGGAAGCGTTAGCGGTGTCAACCGAAAAACTTAATGGGCGATTTTACACGCCTGAATTTATCGTTGATAACGTCCTTGATTTATCAAGCTATCATGGGCAGGCGATATTAAAAAAACACGCCATTGACAATAGTTGCGGTGATGGAGCATTTTTGGTTGCCATTGTAGATAGATATTGTAAAGAGTTTTTAAAAATAAGTGATAATCGGCAAACGCTGTCGGAAGAATTATCTACCTATATTCACGGTATCGAAATAGACGAATTCGAAAGTAAAAAGTGCGTCGCAAATCTAAATAATATAGTTAGTCGGTACGGCTTAAACAGCGTTATTTGGGACATAAACTGCGCCGACACTTTGACGGTAAATAAATATAACGGAAAAATGGACTTTGTTTTAGGAAATCCGCCTTATGTAAGAGTTCATAATTTAGGCACTAGCTTTGGCAGCATTAAAAAATTTTCTTTCGCTCAGAACGGTATGACCGATTTGTATATCGTTTTTTACGAAATCGGTTTAAATATGCTTAATGAAAACGGTGTGTTAGGCTATATAACGCCGAGTTCGTTTTTTAACAGTCTTGCAGGTAAATATATGCGTTTACATTTAGTAAATAACAATTTGCTTGAAAAAATAGTAGATTTAAAGCATTTTCAGGCATTTACCGCAACCACATATACGACCATTACGATTTTAAAAAACAATCGTCAAAACACAACAACAGATTATTATCAGTTTGAAGATAAAAATAATTTTCCTTATTATGTAGATACATTAAGTGTAGAAGACTATTTTATATGTGATAATTTCTATTTTTCAGAAAAGAAAAGATTAGAAGAATTGAAAAATATTTTAAACTTTAACACGGCAAAAGACCATTTCGCCGTTAAAAATGGTTTTGCTACTCTTGCCGACAGTTTTTTTATCGGTAACTTTAATTTTGACGAATTTACCATACCTATCGTAAAAGCGTCAACAGGTAAGCAATATAAATGTATTTTTCCTTACACCAAAGGCAAGTTAGTTCCATTTGAAGATTTAACGGCAAATTCAAAAATTAAAAATTACTTTGAAGTTCATAAAGAATTGCTGTTAGCCCGTAGTTTAGAAAAAAATAGCGGTTGGTATGGGTTTGGAAGGACGCAAGGGATAAACGATGTTTATCGGTGCAAATATTCTATTAACGCGCTGATTAAAACGCAATCCGATTTAAAACTTATAAAATGTGATACGGGCATTGGCGTTTATAGTGGACTTTACATTTTGACCGAAGTTCCTGAAATTGAATTAAGAGAAATGATATATAGCGAAGACTTTATTTCCTATATATCTCTGCTTGGAAAATATAAGAGCGGCGGCTATTATACTTTCTCGTCGAAAGATTTAAAAAATTATCTTGAATATAAATACTCACAAAGGAACGGATTTGAAAATGAACAATTCTCAATTTTTAGCTATTCTTAAAAAATCGTTTATTACCTATTTGCAGACGGGCGCAAGAAGTAATAAAAAATTATGCGTTTTACACGGCGCTATTTCAGAAGATTTGCAAGAGCGGTTAAACGATAATGATTATAAAGTTTATTCGTTGGGTTTTGAAGCGGGTAAAGAAAAGAAAATTAACGGAAGATATGTAGATAAAGCAGTCGATATTACTATTACTGAACGCAAGAAACCTATTGCGGGCATAGCTGTTAAATATGTAATGAGCAATTATCAGCAGAACTCAAATAATTACTTCGAAAATATGCTTGGCGAAACAGCGAATATTCGCTCAGCTAAAATTCCATATTTTCAGATTTTTATAATTCCTGATAGTGTTCCTTATTTTAAAAAGGGTGGTGAAATTTCGAAACCCGAAAAAATTAACGAACATAATTTAAAGAAATATATTGTTTTATCAAAAGACGATGTCAATGAATTTTTACATACACCCGTTAAAACGCTTGTATTTATTGTACATATTCAAAACAATGACGTAAGTCATACATTTGCTGATAAAAAAGAATATGAAGAGTTTTATTTAAATAACGAATTTGATATGACTATATCAGATTTAAATTTTGATTTTGGTAGTTCTATAATTTATAACAATTATGAAAAATTTATAGATAAGGTTGTACACGCAATTAAGAGCTTGTAATTATTTTTGGGGAATAAATGAATACAAATTTTAGCGAAATTTTAGAAACTGAAAAGTGTATTTGATAAATAAAAAAGAACATACACGGCATAAAATTCAGTATATTCGTGAATATGTAAGACAATGGCTTTTTGCTGCTTGCAATAGAGAGAATGATAATATAAATTTTATAGATTGTATGAGCAACGCTGGAATTATTTGGACGGCGAACTATGTACAGCAGTTGAAGGCCCTAATATCTTTTGTAATGTCGCCCAAGGCAATACTGAAAAGCAATTTAATGTACTGTTTAATGATATAGATAAGGACAAAATAAGAATTGCAAGTCAAATATGTAGTAAGGTATGACCTACATTACCTGCAAATTCTGATAAGCAAGAACTTTGGGAATTTATTTCAAAAGAATTAGCTTTTGCACATATGAAAGCGAAGAACGTCGAGGTTCGCAAGCGAAGCCCGACAAGCACCGATTAAAGAGCTCTTATGCTCGCGATAGGCGGTTTGCGCGAATATATTGCCACGGGGATTATCGTGGATACAAGCGCGGTAACAAGCGCGACGCCCAAGATGCAAAGCACCGAAAGCGGTCCGAATGCGAACAGGCTGACGCTTAGTCCTACGTCGTTCATTATTATGGAGTTAAGCAGCACGCACAATCCGAAAGACGCAGCCGTGGATATTACAAAACATATCGCGGCGATTATGAACGCTTCGGAAACGAATATCTTGAACACGTCGGTCGTTCTTGCGCCTATTGCGCGAAGAATGCCTATGTCCTTCTTTTTGGCGGTAATGGACGCCGAAATAAAATTGAACATCAACAGAAATGCAAACAACGCAAACACCGCGCCTGCAATGATAAAGCTGATTTCCAGCACGGACGCCATATTTATTACGGTGTCGAGCTGTTGGTTTACAGTGTTTTTAATACATAAAGCGGAATCGTCATTATTCAGTTTGCCGTGCAAATCCAGAATACTGTTTATGCGCGACGTCGAGCCGTCGTACGGGACGTACACGTAGTCGATATACGCGTCTTGCGGTTCTTCGTACTTGGTATCGGATTGATAGTAATCGTTATCTGCCCGGAAGAAGTTTTCGTACAGGTCGGCGCCTAAATACATAGTATCGCTGTCCGTACGTTCATAGTACCCGACGAGAGCGACGCTTGTCTCGGACGTGGTGTCGTCGTAAATAGTAAGTCCCAACTCCAAACCGAGTTCGTCGAACAGGTTGACTACGTCGGCGAACACCGCTTGAAAATCGGAAAGAGTGTAGTTGCCGTCATAGTCGCGGCTTATATTATCGAGCTGTCGAATGGGATTCGCATTGTACAGCGCGTCGTATAGTCCGTTTTCCCAGGCGTTGTGTTCCGACGATTGACCGTTTGTCGGTTCGGGATTTTTCGCTCTATACGCTGTTTCCGCGGCGGTTTCATATTGCTTAACAAGTTGTAAATACGCGTAATCGCGGCGGAAAGATACAATCGTATCGCTTACGTATTCGTCGCAATTTTCATTCCAAATTTCGATTGCGGCGTTGTATGCGTCATAATCGACATTGCCGTCAATATCTTCAAAATCGCTTTCTTGCGGATATGCGTGCTCGCTTTTATATGTTTCTTGCAATTCTTGGAGCTTGGCATACAACGTATTTTGATACTCTTCATCATTTTCAAGCTCGCTTTGAAACGCATTAAATCTACGGCAGAAATAAGACGCGACCAGGTTGTAACTTAACGCGATTTCGCCGTTGCCGACGTTGGTTATCAGGTTTCCGCCTAAACCGTATACGGGAAGTTTATTGCCGTCGTAGGCGGCTAAATAATAAAAATTGACGTAATCGTCTTTATCGAAAGCAAGATACGGAGCATTGTCGCTGTACCTAAAGTATTTGCTTGCGCTCACGCTGCCGCCGCTCAGATTTTTTAACTCGGCAAACAGAGACGGCGTGACGGCTATCGTCGAGTACATACCTATGCGGCTCTCTTCATACCATAGGTACTCGCCGAATCCCATATTTTCGAGATATTCGTTGTTGTCGGCTTTTTCTTTGAGCGATTGATAATCGGACGCGACGGTGTTGCCCTTGAACACGCCGACTATTTTATATTCGTCGTCGTTATTGCGAACGGTCACCGGATTTTGCGCGCTATACAAAATGTCCTGCGGACTATTTATAGTAAGGGCAACCTTTTGACCGTTTTTGGTATACGTAAATTTGCTTTCCTTTGATTTGAAAGCGTCGTATAAAAAGTCGGTTACGGCGATTTCGTCGTTTGCTTCGGGCATTCTGCCGGCGATTAACGTCAAAACGGGACTTGCGGGTATTACGGTATTGATGTACTGCGAATAGAATTGCGCGGCATTGGCGCTCAGATTGAGATTGCTTATTTGTATTTCCCGACAGACGGCGGGTATGGACTTTTCGTACTTTTCGGCAAGAGATTGATAATCCTCGTTCGTCATTTTGGTGTCGTTGAAATAGCTGTACGAATAGCCGTCGTAGGTATCCGTTATTTGATATTCTTTGCCTATGGCAATCTAGTCGATATGCGCGTCCCTATACGTCTGCACGCGCACGCTGTGCTCGTCGAACAGCATTAAAGTGGACGCAAGCCCGAACAATACAAACGCTATAACCGAAAGGAATATGGTAAACATAAGTCTTACGGGCTTGGTTTTCAGACTCCCCGCGCCCATTTTTACGGCGTGTTTTACGGGCAGGTGCGAGCGTATGAGTTTTTGCGGCGCGTACTGTTTGAGTGCGGGCTGTTCCTTGATGTTTTCGAACGTGCCTACGCTTATTTCGGGACGGTCTTCCTTGAACTTAGCTATTTTTTCGCGCGAAGTGGATATGACGGCCGAACCGCCGGATTTAGATAAAAAATCGCGTATGCTTTCAAGTTCCGCGTCGGTAATTTCCGCGCCGTTGCTTACCGTGACGGTGTCCGTGCCGTAAAAACGCACGTTTTTTGCGCCTTCGCCTTCGGTAGCGCGCGTCTGGTCGGAAATAATTTTGCCGTCTTTAAGCTCGATAATGCGGTCGCCGTACTGTTCCGCAAAATCACGGTCGTGAGAAATAACGATTACGAGCTTGTTTTCGGAAAGTTTTTTGAGAGTGTCGAATACTTGCTGACCGGTTTTACTGTCAAGCGCGCCCGTCGGCTCGTCTGCCATAATGATTTCCGGTTCCTTGACAAGCGCACGCGCTATTGCCACGCGCTGCTTCTGCCCGCCCGACAGCGTGTTGGGTCTGCGCGAGGCAAAATTCGTAAGGTCGACGTCGGCAAGAATCTTTTCTATAACCGCTTTGGTCGGTTTTTTGTTTTGCAACTCCAAAGCGAGAGCGATGTTCTGTTCTACGGTGAACTCGTTGAGGATGTTGTATTCCTGAAATACAAAGCCGACGTAGGTGTTTCGGTAGCTGTCGAAGTCCTGCGTCGAGAAGTCTTTGCTGCTTTTGCCTTTTATGATTATTTCGCCCGAGTCCATACGGTCAAGCCCGCCGCACACGTTTAATAGCGTCGACTTGCCGCTGCCCGATTTACCGAGTATAAAAACCATTCCGTTTTCGGGGAAATTGAGGGATACGTCGTCCAAAGCCTTGGTTACGGCGCCGTTTTTGGTTTTATATTCTTTTTTGATATGTCTTACTTCCAACATTCCGTCAGGCAGAGCGTTGTGGTTCGAGCTCGCCGTATAGGCGTTTTCGTTTTCCGACATTTTTATTTCTCCTTGCGCATATATAGGGATATATTGTGTATATTAACACATTATTTATATATATACAAATAGGAAAATCGCTAAATGCCGCTGTGGCTGAGTTTATTCAGTTCGTTTCCATATTTTCGTCCGGGACGTATTCGAGAATATCGGCGGGCTGACAGTTTAACTCCTTGCATAAAGAATTGAGGGTGGAAAAACGGATGGCGGATATTTTGCCCGTTTTTATGTTCGACAGGTTTGCGTCCGTCAAGCCGATTTTTTCCGCGAGGTCTTTTAATTTGACCCCTTTTTCTTTCATTACTTTATTTAATTTTAATATTATCATAGCGTTTCGTCGTCGTTTTTTTGCAGTTCCTTGCCGTATTTGAAGAACATTCCCAATAATAATAACACAATTCCCGCGATAATGCCGCCGAAAGATACGGGGAATACGAGTTCGGTTTCGGGACAGACCGCCCGCATAACGGTTGACCCGACAAGAGCGGGAACGGTAGAGAGAAGTATCGTGAACACGGCAATTTTTTTAAGATAATGACTTATGCGCTCGCCGAACGGGGATTGCGCGTCTCCGATGCTCTTGAAAATTCCTTCTACGTTCCAGAGTAAACCTATGCTCATAAACGAATAGAGCGCGAACGTCGAGAAAAGAATAGCCGTCTCAGCAACGGACAGACTCTCGATTGCGTGCGTTAAAGATAAAGCGATTGCCAACGCGATAAATATCGTGCATACTGCAAAACTCAGTATATAAAGAACTTTCGATACGATATAACAAACCTTTGCCGTTTTCAGAATTTTATTTTTCGTTTCCATATTGTTGCCTCCTATGGGTTCGTTTTCTATATGGTAACGAAAAAATTATCGTTTGTCAATAATTTTTCTATAAAATTTATCGATAAACAATAATTTCTTTCTCGGGGTACGGGTTTTACTTTTTCGCTAAATTATAACTTTCGGTTATTCTTTGTTTTATTTCGTCGTCGGGGAGGCTTTCGTTGAGAACTAAGGTGTACCAACTTTTTTTATTCATATGCCAACCGGGGAAATAGTTTTCTCTTGCAAGAAGTTCTTGCGCGTTTGTCGGGTTCATTCGTAAGTCGATGATTTCCTCGACGGCGTCGGAGTCGAGACCGAGTTTATTGCCCTCGACGGTAAGAATGGCGACGTACCATTTTCGGTTTTCTTTTCTGCGAAAAACCGCGTTATTCGGGAATTTTTCCCATAGATACTCGGGTTCGTCCCCGAATTTGTTTCGGATAAAATCGATTACTGTTTGCGACTGCCTGCTTTTGAAAACGGAGAGACCGAAACACTTTTCGACGACGTCGGATATTACCGAATTGATTAAAGCGCGGATTTCTCCGACGAAAGAGCCGACGGCGGAAGTCTTATACAAGACGTATTCTTCGCCGTTTTTCTCAACCAACTTTGTATCGACGTTGCCGCTATCGGTGATTATTACGGTAAGTTCGAATTCACCGTTTCGAATTTCGGTGCGGAACAGATAACAACTTCCGTCATAAACGAATCCGTAATTTATCAACGATTGCGGAATGGGCTTTTTGTACTTTATAATTTCGTCAAACACTGTGCTCTCGCTTTATTATTTTAATATCGGTATACAAATTATGACATAAAAGGCAAAGTTTAGCAAGGTTTGAGATAAGGCAATCGGATATTGTTTTACTTATCCATACTTCTTCACTATTCACTTTTACCTATTACTTCCAAAAATCGACAAGATTAGTGAAGAGTGAAAAGTTAAGAGTGAAGAGGTAATAAGTAAAATCGGCAAACCTCTTACGAAATTTGCCGATTTTTGGTGGAGGTAGAGGGATTCGCTCCGACGTACTTGCCGTATCGGCAAGCACTGCGCAAACATAGTTTGCTTGCATCCACGATGCGTCTATCACGCCTGTCACGGTAAATTTCATTACATTAGCGCGAAGCGCACCATACTTATTCACTATTCACTTTTACTTATTACTTCCAAAAATCGGCAAGATTAGTGAAGAGTGAAAAGTTAAGAGTGAAGAGGTAATAAGTAAAATCGGCAAAGCTCTTAGGGAGTTTGCCGATTTTTGGTGGGCAATAAGGGACTCGAACCCCTGACTTCCTCCATGTGACGGAGGCACTCTACCAGCTGAGTCAATTGCCCGAAAGGTTGTTACCTTATTATAATACCGCATTTTTTTGATTCTGTGAACTGTTTTTTCTCATCTTTTTCAAAAAAATTTCTTTTCGCAAAAATTTCTTTGTTCTTTTTCGCTTTCCGCTTGTTTTTGTCCGGTCACGCGGTTTGTGTTCTGCTGAACCGCGATTTTATAAAAAAATTATTAAAATGTTTGCTTATGGCACGCTTATGTGGTAAAATTTTCACAAAATATAAATATTATAGGTCGGATAAATTCGATTTTTATAAAAATCTTGTTTTCGAGATTGAATTTTATCGCGTTTATCGAAGGAGAATAATGAAATACGGATTTATCAAAGTCGCTTGCGCGACGCCGCGTCTGAAAGTTGCGGACGTCGACTACAACGTTTCGGAAATAGCGTCCCTCTACCAAAAAGCCGTAAACTGCGGCGCGAAAATCGTTGTGTTCCCCGAACTTTGTCTTACGGGATACACGGCGGGAGACCTGTTTTATCACGAAACGCTTCTTAAAGCGGCGGAAAAGGGATTGAAAGCGTTCGCCGAGTTTACCGTGGGAAGCGGCGCGCTTGCGTTCGTCGGGCTTCCGTTTAATTATATGGGGCGCAATTACAACGTCGCGGCGGCGGTATCCGACGGGAAGGTTCTCGCGCTCATTCCCAAAACTTTTTTACCCAACTACAATGAATTTTACGAAAAAAGGCAGTTTTCGCCCGCGCCCGAGGGTATTTTCGAAACGGAAATCATAGGACAGAGAACTCTTTTCGGGAAAAACGTCATCATAACCTGCGACGCTATGCCGTCGCTCAGAATCGCCGCGGAGATATGCGAGGATTTATGGGTGATGAACCCGCCGTCGGTTTCGCACGCGCAAGCGGGCGCGAACGTAATCGTAAACTTATCCGCAAGCAACGAGCTCATCGGTAAAGCGGACTATCGGCGTTCGCTCGTATCTATGCAATCCGCAAAACTTTTTTGCGCGTATCTCTACGCCGACGCGGGGGCGGGAGAGAGCACGACGGATATGGTGTTCGCGGGGCACGACATTATTGCGGAAAACGGTAAAATACTCGCCGAAAGCAAACTTTTCGAGTACGGAATTACGACGACGGAAATCGACGTCGCGCTTCTCGAATACGAACGAACCAAATACGCTTCCTACGTCGAACCCGCGACGGAATATCGCATAATCAAAGCGGATATTTCTTTCGCGGAAACTACTCTTACGCGTAAATATCCGTCCTTACCATTTGTGCCCGAGGGGGAAGGGCGAGACGCAAGGCTCGAACTCATACTTTCCATACAGTCGCAGGCGCTTGCGAAACGACTTATTCATACGGGCGCGCAGTGCGCGGTTATCGGAATAAGCGGCGGGCTTGACAGCGCGCTCGCTTTGCTCGTTTCGGTAAGAGCGAAAGAACTTCTTGCGCCCGAGCAAAGAAGCAAATTTACGGTTTACGGTATCACAATGCCGTGTTTCGGGACCACCGACAGGACTTTAAGGAACGCAAAGAAACTCACGAAAGAACTCGGGGCGAAGTGCGTGAAGATTTCCATCCGCACGTCGGTGAACAGACATCTGAGCGATATAAAACACCCCGAAGGGACCTACGATATAACGTATGAAAACGCGCAGGCGAGGGAGCGCACGCAGGTTCTTATGGATTTTGCGAACGGGCGAAGCGGATTGGTTATCGGAACGGGAGATTTGTCCGAACTCGCGCTCGGCTGGGCGACTTACAACGGCGACCATATGTCGATGTACGGAGTAAACTGTTCGGTGCCGAAGACGCTCGTAAAACATCTCGTTTCATACGAAGCGACGAAGCGCGGCGGGGCGGCGGAGAAAACCTTGCGGGATATTCTTGACACGCCGATTAGCCCCGAACTTCTGCCTTCCGACGGGAAGAACATAACGCAGATAACCGAAGACAAGGTCGGACCGTACGATTTGCACGACTTTTTTCTGTTCTGTTTTTCGCGGTACGCGTTTCCGCCCGAAAAGATTTTGTATCTTGCTACGGCGACGTTCGAGGGGAAATACGATAAAGAGACGGTAAAGAAATGGCTCGGCGTATTTTTGAAACGATTTTTCTCGCAACAGTTCAAGCGTTCGTGCGTGCCCGACGGAGTGAAAATCGGGTCGGTTTCCCTGTCTCCGCGCGCAGACTGGCGTATGCCGTCCGACGCAAGCGTTGCGGAATGGCTTTCGTCTATGGAAAAATAAACGGAAAAATAAGTCGAACGCCTTTAAGCGAAAATATCGCAAAAGGGGAAAACGCCGCCTAACCGTTGACTTATTTTCAACAATAATATATAATAGCTAAGAAATAAAAACGCGCGAAAGCGTGTTTAACGAAATAAGGAGTTTTACGAAAAAATGGCGAAAAATATTCTTACGCAAAAGAAATTCGACGAGCTTACTCTTGAACTCAAAGAACGCAAAACAACAAAAAGAGATGAAATTTCCAAAGCGATAAAGACGGCTAAGGAATTCGGCGACCTCAGCGAAAACGCCGAGTACTCTGCGGCGAAAAGCGAGCAGGAGGCCAACGAAATCGAAATTGCAAGACTGGAAGACGTGCTTAGCGACGTTGAAATAATCAACGAACAGGACATAAACGACGCGCACGCCAACATCGGGACGACGGTGAGAGTTTACGACGAGAAATTCGACGAACAAACGGAATTCGCAATCGTTTCTTCCCTCGAAAGCAACGTACTCGAAAACAAAATAAGCGACCAGAGCCCCATCGGACGCGCGCTTCTCGGACATAAACCGGGAGACAAAGTAGTTGCGAAAACTCCCTCGGGAGAAATGGTTTTCGACATTATCTCAATCACGAGAACGGGAGAGTAATTTGACCGAAGGGCTTATCGGGTCGATTCACGCCTGCGCGGACAAAATAAGGTTTCATACGCCGTCGCACGCGGGAAATCTGACGATTGACGCGGCGGAATGCGACGTAACCGAGCTTCCGTACACGGATAATCTGTTGTCGCCGATTTCGCATATTTCCGAACTTGAAAAAAACATAGCTTCCGCTTACGGCGCGGAGGCTTGTTTTATTTCCACGCAGGGGACGACGGGAAGTATTTTTCAGGCGATTTTCGCAACCAAAGACGACGGGGCGTTTCTGATAGTGGGGAAAACCCATTGTTCTGTCTACAACGCTTTGCGCGTGTTCGGTTGCAAGGCGTTTCACGTCGACGAACTTTTGCCCGAAACGGAAATTCCGAGCGGAGTAAGAACCGCGATTTTTACCTCCCCCGACTATTTCGGAAACGTTTTGCCGCTTGACAATCTTTCTAAGCGTTTAAGAGAAAAAGGAATAAAAATCATCGTCGATTCCGCGCACGGCGCGCATTTTGCGTTTGGCAAAAAACTGCCTGTTTCGGCTTCCGAATATGCGGATTTAGCGGCATTTAGTCTGCATAAAACTTTGCCGGTTATGACGGGCGGAAGCGTGCTCGCTGTAAAAAAAGAATATGCCGAAAAGTGCGCTCTCGCAAGGAAAATACTTCATTCGACTTCTCCGTCGTTTGCGATAATCTGTTCGATTGAACGGGCGATAATCGACTACAAAGAGAACGGGGAAAGGTACTTTGACGAAGTTATTTCCGCGGCGGAAAACTTTGCCGAGGCAATTAAACCGCCTTTTTTCGTAAAGAAAAGCGACGACGTAACGCGCATAGTTCTCTCCTCTCCGTACGCAGGAAAGAGCGTAGAGAAAGCCTTGTTCGATAAAGGGTTCGTAGCCGAGTTTGCGGTAGGAAACGACGTCGTATTTATAGCGAACCGCGAAAATTGCCGATTTCTCGTCTCGCTTGCGGAAGCGGTGAACGGGATAAGGGATTTGGAGAGGCAAACTTGTCTCGACTTCCCGTACAAAGCCCACCCTAACCCGGCCCCGATTGAATTCGGCGGGGACTTTGAAGCGATAGATTTATCCGAGGCGGAGGGGAGGAAGGCGTACTGCGAGGTCGGATTTTATCCGCCGGGAGTTCCGCTTATTTATTCTCACGACGTTATTACGAAAGAGCAGATAGCTTTGCTTCGTTCGGAGAATTTACGCGAAGCGGTATTCGGGCTTGAAAAAGAAAAGATATTTGTGTTAAAATAATTACAGAGGAAATTATGTCTAAATTTATAACTTTCGAAGGCTGCGAGGGCGTGGGAAAGAGCACGCAGCTTGCGATGCTTAAAAAATACCTTGAAGAAACGGGGCAGGACGCGGTGTTTACCCGCGAGCCGGGCGGGTCGGTTCTTGCCGAAAAACTCCGCGAAATCATTTTGCGCGACGATATGAGCGCGGAGTGCGAAGCCTCGCTTTTTGCGGCGGCGCGGTGCGACCATATCGATAATTTTATCCTTCCCGCATTGAGAGAAGGCAAAATCGTGGTTTGCGACAGGTATCTCGACAGTTCGATTGCGTACCAGGGTTATGCGAGAGGGCTGGGAAAAGAGCGCGTGGAAGAACTCAACTTTTACGCAGTGCGTACGTGTCTTCCCGACGCGACGGTGTTTATCGATATGAACCCGCTCAATTCCTGGCGGCGGCAGAAAGGCAACGTGATAGAAAACGACAGGCTCGAAGCGGAAAACGACGCTTTTCATCTTGCCGTTTACAAGGGTTTTCGCGAGTTAGCCGAGAGCGAGAAACGGTTCGTTACCGTAATCCCCGACGAAGACAAAAACGTCACCGCGGAGAGAATAGTGACAAAATTACGCGAAAGAGGGTTGATTAAGTGAATTTCGACCTCGTTAAGAAAAACGCCGCATACAGGCGGTTTGCCGCGGACGCGGAAAAGGGCGCAATCAGTCACGCGTATATCGTTTACGGCGAGGACGGGGAACTCAGAGATTCTTATTTCACGCTCGCCGCGATGAAGTTGCTTTGTCCGACCGCTTGTGGAGAATGCGCCACCTGCGTTCAGATACTCGAAGGGAACTACGTCGAACTGTACAGGCTTGACGGAAGAGAGAAAATTTCCGTCGAGGATATTAAAGGGTTGCTGGAAAAAGTTTACGTCAAATGCGTCGTGGGCGACCGAAAAATAGTGGTTATCGACAACGCGGAACAGCTGTCTCCGCAGGTGCAGAACAAACTGTTGAAAACGTACGAGGAACCGCCCGAAAATCTTACGATGTTTCTCGGCGCGGCGCACGAAAGCGGATTGCTCGCTACTTTGCGGTCGAGAGGAAAAAAACTGTATCTCGAAGACATTCCGGCAAAAGACGTCGCGGCGGAATTGATTGCCGACGGGGAGGACCCGCTCGACGCGGAAGCGGCGGCTGCGTTTTCTATGGGAAACTACGAAAAAGCGGAAAAATTCTGTCGGGAAAAGGAATACAGGGAACTTTACGAAAAGACCTTTCTTATGATGGCGGAACTGAAAAAATCGCAACAGGTGCCGGAATACGTTTACGGGGGGCTTTTCGAAAAAGAGAGCGTGAAAACCACGCTGGATTTTATGGAAATAATACTGTGCGACGTGATGAAACGGACGGCGGGGAGCGACGCGCCGCTGTTTACCGTCAACAGAGAGTACGACCTCGGGCGCGCGTCGGAAGGGTATACGGCGCAGAGCGCGGCGGCGGCGGTCGGCGCCGTGAACGAAGCGAGGAAAAAACTTGCCGCCAACGTAAACCCTTATTCCGCGGCGGCGTATATGCTTATGGAAATTTTGGAGGCTAAATATAAATGGCGAAAGAAGTAATATCTGTCAAGTTCAAAAATTCGGGGAAAACGTATTATTTTTCACCGAAAGGGATTGTTTTTGCGAAAGGAGACGGCGTTATCACCGAAACGGCGCGCGGCGTCGAATACGGAACGGTGGAAAAAGCGAACCACGAAGTGGAAGAAAATAAGGTGGTCGCGCCGCTTAAAGAGGTTATGCGTAAAGCCACGGCGGAAGACGAAAAGAGGCATAACGAAAACGTCGCCAAACGCGATTATCTGATGAAAACGGGACAGGAAAAAATCGCGGAGAAAGGGTTGGAGATGAAACTCGTAGACGCGGAGTACACGTTTGACAGACAGAAAATAATTTACTATTTCACGGCGGAAGGACGCGTCGATTTCAGAGAACTCGTCAAAGACCTCGCTTCGGTGTTCAGAGTGAGAATCGAACTGAGACAGATTTACGAAAGGGACGATATAAAAATGCGCGGCGCGCTCGCCGCTTGCGGCAGACCGTGCTGTTGTACGCTTTACTTGCGCGATTTCGAGAAAGTTTCCATAAAAATGGCGAAAATTCAGGGGTTGAGCCTCAATCCGACGAAGATAAGCGGCTGTTGCGGAAAACTTATGTGCTGTCTCAAATACGAGAACGCGTATTATCAGGAAGCGTTCGGGAAAATGCCGAAAGTAAATACCTCGGCGATGACTCCCGACGGAGAGGGCGTCGTGGTTTCCAACAACCTGCTCAAACGCGAAAGCAATATCCGTATAACCCTCAAAGACGGCAGTCAGGAAGTGAGAACGTATAAACTCGAAGACATCAACGCGAAAGTCAGACAGGACGAAAAAGAAATAACCGACGACGACAAGGACGCGGAAGAATAAGCGGTTTTCGGCGACGATTTTTTATAATTAGTTCATATAATAATTATAAACGTTAAAACTGTTTTAAGGCTGGCGGTGCAAAATATAGGTCAAAGGAGGTTGCGGTGAGCGGTAAATTTCATAAAAAAGTTTTAATCCTCTTGTTATCTGTGTTGCTTTGCGCGACCGCGACCTCCTGTATTTCTTTTGCGAGAGCGTTCCTGGACGCTATGGGAACGCAGTCGATAAGCGACCGCGAATACGCTTACGGCGACGCGAACGTACTCGGGGTTACGTTCGAGGACGGCAAAATGTACGCGGAATGGGACTATTCGGACAATGCGAAATACGCGCTTACCGTAAAAGCCGACGGAGAAACGGAAACTTATACGGAGGGTGACGAAGGGTTTGTTTTGGGAAAAACTTCTCTTTCCGACCTCGGATATTCCTACTGGCAGGATATGACGCTTTATATCGACGCCGTGACGGGAAAAACCACGAGAAGGGAAAGTTTTTCGTACAGCGGACTGGACGCGGCGACTTACGATAGATTTACGAAAACGGTAAGCGCGGGGTTCAAGGACGTCGATTATTATATAGCCAACCGCTCGGAATGGTTTGATTTTTGGAGTTATTTCATTATTTTCCGCGAAAATTGCAAATACGATAAAGGGTGTTACGAGCTCGAATGCAGCGTGTATATGGGTTACGACTATCTGTCGTATTACAATACCGGAAGCTGGGAGAAAGCGTTCGGCTACGAAGTTTACAGCGCGATAGACGCTTACGAAGATTCCGCCGCGTATAACTATTCGTTCGAAGTGGACGGCTCGGGAAAGATAGGGATGATTTATCTTAAATTCCTTTATGACGAAGACCCGAAATATACGACGACGAGCGCGTCTAAGTACCAAAACGCCATCGATAATACCGAGACGGTGCATTATAAAGAAAATCCGTTGGCAACCGAAAGGGAATTTGCGATAGACGACGTAAACGACACGGCGACCGTAAGCAGCAGCGACCAACTCTATTACGCGCTTAAAAAAGGTTATCGCCCGTTGCCCGAAAAAGGAAGCAACGCCGAGTATCTGTACGAGGAAATGAGAAGTATTCTTACGAGAATACTGTCGGAAGACGCGTCGGAAGTCACCAAAGCGCACGTAATTTACGACTATTTAGTCAACACCGTGGTGTACGACTACGAATTCACCGATGAAATTTACACCGACGAAGATAAAGGCGTGAGCGAACTTTTCAGCTACCGTTGTCTATATATGGAAGGCGTTTTCGGACTGGGCGACGGCGGCACGTTCGACTACGGAAGCAGAGTCGCTATATGCGACGGACTGAGCAAAGCCTACCTTTCGTTGGCGAAAATAGAAGGGTTAGATTGCCTTAAAATTTCGGGTACGGTAAACGACGAAGGGCACGCCTGGAACAAAGTAAAAGTAAACGGCGTGTGGTATATGGTGGATACGACCTGGGGCAACAGCTTGGAAAACAGTACGGGAAAAGAATATCTCAGTCACGAATATCTGCTTGTGCCCGACGACAGCTCGCATAAAGAAACTCCGTATATAACTTACCCGACGGCAAGATACAGATATAATTTCGGTCAGGGAATAGACAACGACCCGACGGACAACGGGCAGATAACCAGACCGTGGCCGTGGGGACAGTTCAAATATCCGCAAGCCGCGGCATAAATTCCGCGATAAAAAAAAGGTAAAATCGAAAAATCGACATTTTGCGAAAAACGCTTTACAATAAAAAGCGTTTTTTGTATAATTAAAGAAAATCGGAAAAAGGAGGTATACTTAAAAATGGCAAAGCTCACAAACGCTCAATTACAGGAAAAACTTGACGTGAGTAAGTGGATTGACAGCGAGGAAAAAGGTGCGGATACTTGCGGAGAGTACGATTATTGTGCTTTTTGCGATAAAACGGAAGTGACTCCTTGCGCAAAGGCTTATAACAAGGCTGCGAAAAAAGCCGCTTCGGAAAAGAAAGCGGAAAAGCCTGTCGCAAAGAAAAAACCTGTTGCGAAAAAGAAATAAGACGTCAAATTAAGTAAAAGAAAACGTGCCGATTAAAACGGCGCGTTTTTCTTTTTATGGGCGGGAAGAAACGTAAAAGGTTGTAGGGTGGAGCGGACAGATTGCGTTTATTTTTTCGAAAAGGCAAGCGTAGGTGCAGAAGCTCCAAAAAACAAAAGCGTTTTTTGGGGCCCCCGAATATTGTACAGTAGAGCAGACTTTCCCAAAAGCCCGCAAAATTTAATTTTTATCCGCATTTATTTATGAAAACAAATGGTGTTTTGTTATTGTATGATGTTTATTTTGCGGGCGTAAAGAGGCGTAATATATCCGCGCCTTATTCCTCGTTGACTTTTGGAAAATAAAATGATATTATAGTACGGTTTTAATGTTTTCGACATTTTAATGCTAAGGAGACGGTTTGAAGTATTTATTTTTCGATATAGAGGCGAGCGAAGGACGCAGTATGTGCAGTTTCGGATACGTCCTTACGGACGAGGATTTCCGTATTCTGAAAAAGGAAGATATTCTTATCAATCCCGAAGCCGCGTTCTGTACGGGTGCGCGGAGTAAGAAAAAACGCGACGAGGGCAGAGGAATAACGCTTGCTTATCCCGAGAAAGTTTTTAGAAAGAGCCCGACTTTCCCCAAAGTTTACGATAAAATACGCGATATTCTCGAAAAAGACGGACAGACGATAATCGGTTTTTCTCACGCCAACGACGTAAGGTATCTGTGCACTGCGTGTAGAAGATACAGAATGCCGTTTTTTGCGTATTCGTTTTTCGATATTCAGGACGTCTACCGCGAATACGTGCGTATGCTCGAACAAATTTCTTTGGAAAAAATCATTCACGAACTCGGCGTAAATATAGACGGTTACACCTTGCACAAAAGCGACGACGACGCGGAAATTTCTATGCTTGTGGCGAAAGCGATATGCGATAAAACGTCGGTATCCTTAGGCGAACTCATCGACAAATATTCGCGTTACGTCGGGGAAACCCGCGACGGAGAAATATTCTACGACGGAATAGAAAGCGAACGCGCGGCGGTAAAAAAAGCGCGTAACGCGTGCCGCGGAGCGGTGGCAAACTTTGCGAACAACCTCAAAATAACGCGAACGAAAGGACCGCTTGCCGGCAAAAAAATATGTTCGGGAACCAAACTCGAAAAAGACGACTGGGTCTTCGCGCTTAAACTCGCGGGATGTCTCGCGGAAAAAGGCGCGAGATACGTCGGAAATATCCGCGAAGCCGACTACTACGTCCGCTTCGACGAAGACGAGGGAGAAAAGGGGGACAGACTGTATTACATAACCCATAATCTTTCGGAAAGCGGCATTAAAGTCATAAACAAAGAAGAACTCTTTTCTATGATGGAAATGACGGAACGGGATATTTTTAACTTTACTACTCCCAAAATAGAGCGTTTAAGAGCCCAGACGGACAGATACGTTAAAAAAATTCTCAAATCGGTAAGCGAGGTTTACAGACCCGACGGACCGCGCCTCGCTCCGTAAAAAATTCTAAAATCTTTTATTAAGCGTAGATTGCGAGAGGGGAAACCTTTTTCGACAAAAAGTTTCTCCCCTCTCGCGCTCCCTCTTTACAAAAACTTTTGGCTTTTTAATATAGAAGTTTTTCTCTTAGGTTAGGTGAATACTTGTATAGAATGGAACTGTGGTGTAATTATCGCGTCAGCCCACCCGCCCACCCGATAGATTGGGTTTTATATTATCTAAGAAATTAGGAGTATTCCGAAATAGGGGAAAATAAGAAAGTAAAAATAAAATCCAAAAAGTGAAAACCACGCTTTTCACTTTTTGCCCGTATGGGGATAAGCAAGGGGCGCGAACCCCTTGCGAGCTGAAATCTAAACAAAATGTATCATTTTGCTTCCTTGGAAGTCCGACTTGCGCGGATACAAGATTTTATCGGCGCAAAGCGTTAGCGACTGACGGAAAATCTCCGCGCAACGTTTGGTCGGAGCATAGAAATTTGGGTATTGCATTCCCCCCGCGCATATGATATAATTTAATAAATATTTTATTTTAATTAAAAGCGGAGAAAGTGAGAATGACGCGTTCCGGCGTATCCAAAATAATAATTCTCGTGTTAATCGCGGCGTTTGCCGTCGCGCTTCTTTTTTTGTCCGTTCCGTCAAGCGAACGGTTTGGCGCGAATATAAAATTTGCGGACGAGGATTCGCTTTCGAACACAATCGAACTTTCCTCGGACGGCTGGGAGAAGTTCACCTATCGCAACGCGCCCGCGTTTAGCGAGACGGTTTTCGACGGCGAGGACGCGTACTACTACGAGCTTGATTGCGACAAAACCGAACAGTACTCGATGGAGGCAAGCCTTACTTCGCCCGTTCTCGGTCTTTACGACAGGGAGTACGAACTCGGCTTGCGGTATTTCACAAGACAGAAAGAAAGCGTGCCGAACGAACTTGCCGTTTTCGTCTCAGACGACGGAGAAAACTTTACCGAGAGCGACAGAGCGAAATTTTTCGACAGCGGCGCGGAAACCGCGGCGTGGAGAAACGCGAGCCTTAAAGTTAAAGGCGGCAAATATATTAAATTCGTAATCAAAGTTCATTATAGCGGCGCGGGGGTAGATAAAATCGAAAACGCGGGGTTGTATCTCTGTAAAAAATTCACCCTTACCGCTACGGCTTCGGGAACCCTGATGGCAAAAGACTTCTCCGTAATCCTCGGAGACGGACAGGACGAACTTCTTTACGACGGGCAAGCGCGGTACCCCGTTTTCGACGTCGTATCCGACACGGAAACGCCTTATTTTTACCGTTACGCCGCGTTGAACGAAGACGGCGAGGAAGTTTCTCCGATTTCCGCGGGAGCGTACACGCTCAGAGTGGATATTTACAACGACGCGAACGCGAAAATAACTTCTTTCGATAAACAATACGTCATCCTGCCGCAAAGCATAAAACTCGAAAGTTATTCCGTCGTCGCGAACAACGAATACGTGGTTTTGCTCGACGCCGAGTTTGTCGACGGCGCGGGCAGAAAGATAGATTTGACCGAGGCGGGCTGCGACAGAATTTATCCTTTCGCCGACCGGATAACGGTAGAAGTGAAAAATTCCGATTTTCAACCGTATTCCGCGGAAATAGTTATCGGCGGAGCGAACAGCGAAGCGGGTTATCTTTATTTTCTGAAAAATAAAGACATAGTCTGCGTTTACGACGGAGAGGAAAAGAGCGTTCTCGACGAAACGACGGTGTTTTCCGAATACGACTACGAAACGGGCGTTTTTAACGAGCTTTCCGCCGCGCTCGGCGTTTCTTATATGCGTAACGGCGAAGTTATGGAAGGAAGACCGATTTCCGCGGGCGCGTACGAGTACGTCATCGAATACGGAAATTCGACTTTTAACGGCACGCTTACCATTCTGCCGAAAGTGATTTCCGAGGCGGAATACGTCGGCGCGCTCGACAAAACTTACGACGGAACGACCGCGATTGCGGAAAACGGCGAAATAAAGCGTAAGCTAAGTAATCTCAACCCCATAGGAATAATAGACGGGGACGAAGTTTATTTCGATTGCGAAAAAACTCTTTACGCAAGGGAAACGGGAAAGACCTATCCGATTGCTTACGGAGCGTTTTTGACGGGCGCGGACGCAGGCAATTACGTCGCCGCCGAAGAAGTTTACGTAGCCGCGGAAGCGAGGATAACCCCCGCCGCGCTTTACTGGACGAACAATTCCGACGTGAGCGGCGGAAGCGTGCGGGTAAGCGACAAAGAATACGACGGAACGGTGTCTGCGACGATAGCGAACGCGTCTTCGGTCGCGCTTGTTATGAAAGGACTGGGTAGCGGAAAGGTAACTTACGGCGATATTCGCGCGGAATTCGAAAGTAAAGACGCGGGCGAAAGGAAAGCGGTTTTCACGCTGGTAAACGAGGCGTTGTACGATAAATATCAAAAAGAGATAACGACGGACAGAGCGGCGACGGCATTTATTTCCGCGAAAAAACTCGTAACTACGGCGGCGGTTGCCGAAGACGGGGAAAAGACGTACGACGGAAACGTTTCTTCATCGGTTCGCATTGTATCGGTGGAACTCGAAAGCGGATACGACGTTATCGGCGACGGGTTTAAGGAAGCGTTCGAAACGGGAGAGTACGCCGTCGGATACGAAACCGCCGAGTACGACCTCGCGCTTAGCGGAAACAGGCAGATAACTGTAAGGAATGCGTTTTTCAAAGGGTTTACCCGCGAAACCGAGAAAATATTCGGGAACTATTCAATCGAGACCATTGTTATTAACGGAAGAATAAACCCTGCGGAGATTGAAGTAATCACCGAAAAAATAAGAATATACAACAGGGAAGCGTTGCCCGACATAGAGACGACCGCGCTCGACCCGGAAATAATAACGGCAAGGGTTTACGCGACGTACGAAGACGCGGAAAACGAACTCAACCCTCTGCCGGACACGACGCAAATCGAAGAAAACGGAGATTATTTCCTGCGCGTTAAGTGTATTTCGAACAACTTTACGCTCGTCGGAAACGTAATTCTGCCTCTTGCTATAACGCCCGCGCAGGACAGAGAACGACAGTTTATTTCCACCGCTTTTAAGGCGGACGGAAAAAACGTAGTCGTTCCCGTAGGCGGAAGGGTGTCGGTGGCGGCTGCGAGCGTGACCGAGGACGGGAGAAAGACGGGACTTTCCGTTTCGTACTCTCTTGCGGGAACTTCCGCGCAGGAAATTGCAAGCGGAGTTTACGAAATTTTACGCGAAGGGGCGTTTACCGTGACGGTAAGTTGTTACGGAAACGCGCACTATTTGCCCGCGGAAGACGTCGCGGTGACTTTCGAAGCGGTGGATTTCGACGTGAGCGTTTCTTCTTCTCTTTCCGATTTATACGCGGGCGAAAGAATTCCCACCGACGAACTCAACGCGACGGCGGAGTTTTACGTAAACGGAACGAGGGATAACGGAAAGTTAAGACCGATTGAAGAAAAGGGAGTATTGAAGGCGGGCAGCAACGTCTACGGGTTCTTCTACGAAGCCGCGGATAAATATATGCCGTTTGAAATCGATTTTACGATTGAAAAAGAGGTTTACGAACGGACGGCGGAGGGATACGTTCTTACAAACGACGCGGAATACGTCGACGGAAAGACCTATTACGTTTTGCAATCGGAGAAATTCGACGCAGAAGAGGGAGAAAGCGTTTCGGGCGAATATTACGAAAAAACCGAAACGGGGTACGCGCTTACCGCGGACGAAGTTTTTGCCGCGGATAAAGAATACTACGTTCTCGCGGTCGAAGAGGACGAAACGCGGACGGTAAAAGAGGACGGATATTACGTTTACGACGGAGCGGAGTACGTTCCCGTGGCGATAGGAGAAACTTTCGTCGCGAGCGAGACTTATTTCCGTATCGGAAGAGAGTTTTACGGAGAAAAAGAGATAGGAATCGAACTTGTCGCGGAGAAACGCGAAGTTACCGTTAAGTTGGGCGGAACCGCGGAGAGCGTTTACGGCGAGAGAATAGACCCGTTTGCGGCGGTCGAAGAGATAAGTATTGAGGGAATGGGAATTCCCATAGAAAACCTCGGCGATTTCAAGGGCGGGATAAAAATTGTTAAGATAGGCGCAAGCGGGGAAGAAGACGTTACGGAAAATGTTTTCGAACCGGGAGAATATACCGTTTACGGAACGGGCGCGCCCGAGGGTGGCTACGAATTCCGCGTGGGAGACGACGGCGGGTTTACGTACGAACTTGCGTTCGAAGGAACGGCTACGCTTAAAATAGAAAAGAGCAGAATAACGGTGTGCGCGCCGAATATCGACAAATATTATTTCGTTTCGCCGAAAACCGAAGAGGAAATAAGGGCGGCGATAAGCATAGAAGGTACGGTGCTTGAAGAAGACGTAAGTTCGATTATCGCGGGTACGACCGTCGTTTCGTCCGCTTCGAGAATAGCCGCGGTGGGGAACTACGCCATAGTTTTGAGCGGAGAAAAAGAAACCGAGCATTACGTTATCGATTACAGAAGCGCGTACGTTACCGTACTGCCTGCGGAAGTTACGATTTTCGCGGTCGGTTCGGGGCACGTTTACGGAAATCAGCCGTCGGAGATAAGGACGGGCGTAAGTCTTACTTCGGGAAGCGCGGCTTACAGCGCGGAAGATATAGCCGCGTTGAAAGAAGAAATCGCCGCCTATATAAGATATGATTTATCCGTTTCCGCAGAGTCGGACGCGGGAGATTATCCGATAAACGTGTATTACGCGGGAGACGTAAGCAATATTATTCTTACGGTGGGAGACAGCGTTTATACGGTAAGTCCCGCTTCTCTTACCGGTATAACTTTCGAGGATATGAAAGTGCTTTACGACGGAGAAAGACACTTCCCGGAGATTTCTTACGACAAAGAAAAATGGCAGGGCTTGACCGTCAGATACGATAAAGGGTTTTTCGTCGACGCGGGCGTATACGAGTATACCGCCGTCGTTTCGAAAAAGAACTATAAAGACCTTACTCTTACCGCTACGCTTACCATAGGAACGCTTACCGTAACGAGTAGCAGTCTTGTTACCGACGCGGTGACGATAAGCGTTTCGAAAGAGGAGTGCGAATTCGGTTTATCCCCCGAAACGTACGCAATACTTACGGCTTTGGATACCGAAAATAAAGATAAACTCGCGGAAAGAATAGACGCGCTTACCGAAGACGGAAAGAAAACGAACGTGCTTGCCGCATACGATATAAACGTGTTCTCGGGCGTAGGGCAGGTCGCGCTCGGGTATTCTTCCTATGAGCTTACGTTGAGACCGTCCGCGGTAAAACATAGCGCGGGACTTAAAATTTACGGATACGGAGATGGCGGATACGGTGAAATCGAGTATGAATACAAAAACGGGACGTATTATTTAAGTTGCGCTTCTCTTGAAGATATAGCGTTCGTAACCGAGGTTAAAGAGACGGTTTCTCCGATATTTATATGGATAGGAGTAGCGATTTTCGCGCTTCTCGTGCTGTTCGTGCTTGCCGTCGTGTTCTCGGGGAGCAAGAAAGGGAGAAAAGAACGCGCGCGCAGTCGTCGTCGCCACCACAGATGGGCGTAAGGAGCGGCGAGGTAAAAGGAAATTCCGTTCGATTCGGACGCGGGATAAATAAAGTCGAGGAAAGGTAAGGATATGAAAGAGAAGATTAAAAGTTTGACGGATAAGATTTTCGGAGCTACTCCGGGCGACGGCGAAATGCAGTCCAAAGAAGCTCTGAGCTTTTCCATTTGCGGGTTCGGGCAGAACATAATTTGTACGATAATCGGCTCGTATCTGACGGTCTTTATGACGGACGCGATAGGGTTCAACGCCCTCGCCGTTGCGTTTCTGATGCTGGGCGCGAGAATTTTCGACGCGCTTAACGACCCGATTATGGGTTCCATCGTGGACAGAACGCGCACTAAATGGGGTAAATGTCGTCCTTATCTTAAATGGATGGCGTTGCCGATAGCCATTATGACGGTTATTTGTTTCTTACCCTGGTATCCGAACACCGACGGCGGTTTCGCGGCTATTTCGATAATGTACATAATCTGGGGTATTATTTATACCGTGGCGGACGTTCCTTACTGGGGACTTTCCACCGCTATGAGTAACGACACGTACAGAAGAGGAAATCTACTCACCGTGGCGCGTCTGTTCTGCACGGCGGGCGCGGGACTCGTGACGATAATCGTTCCGCTAATAACCGAACGGGTTACGAAGGGACTCACGCCCGAACTTGCTTCGGAAAAACTGAGAATGACTTACTTCATTATAGCGGTGGTTTGCGTAGTAGTTTCTCTGCCGCTGTTCTATATCGGGTTCAAAAATACGGAAGAGCGCAATCTGTCGACGGAAAAAGCCCCGTCGCTTAAACACAATCTTCAACTCCTGTTTAAGAATAAACCGCTTATGCTCATCGTGCTTTCGGGTATCGGCGGCGCGGCGAGATTGCTGTTTACTTTCACGGGCGGACTTTACTTTGCGAAGTATATAATGAATAAAGAATCGATGTATGCTTTGTTAAATATGGCGGTCGTCCCGGGAGGATTGATAGCTTCGATTCTCGTTCCTTATTTCACTAAAAAATTCGGCAAGAAAAATACTTATATAGTGTCGCATTTAATCGGCGGCGTGGCGATGCTTGCGGCGTTCGTAGTCGGTATAGCGTTCGACCACGGTAATTACACGAGCACGCTTACGACGGTAGTTCTTATGATTGCGCTCGTTATCGCAGGTATCCCCTCGGGCTTCGGAAATATCCTTACCTACGCTATGATAGGGGATACGGTCGAATATCTCGAATTGAAAACGGGCGAAAGAGCGGAGGGTATTTGCTTCGCAATGCAAACGCTTATAAATAAAATAGGTATGGCGGTCGGCGCGTTCGTAGGCGTTCTGGCATACTATATGGCGGGAGTGGAGGCGAACAACGCCGCTTCGGTTACACCCGCAGGAAAAGACACTATGTGGACGATGCTCGTGCTTGTAGCGGCAATCAGTTTCTTCCTTACCGTAATACCGCTGTTCTTCTATAAATTCAACGAAAAGCAACAACAGGAAGCGGTCGCTTTAATAAAAGAAAGAAAACAAGCGAAAGAAAACGCCGCAAGCGGGGAGGACGCGGAATGATAATCACACTGCCGAGACGGGTAAGTTATCTTACGGGAGAAGCGCGCGTTCCGCAGGAGGCGCCCGTATACAGGCTGTCGCCCGTAAAAAACGGTCTTATCGTATATAACGGCGCAAACAGAGCGGTAGCGCAGGTGTTCAAAAACGAAGAAAAAGTAAGCGTTACCATAGCGGATTGCGGTTGCGTGGTGCTTAAACGCGGAGAAAACGGGATTTATTTCGAGGCGCCAGAAAGGGAAAAGGGAGAACCCGTGCCCGACGAGAAAAAGGCGCGCTCGTTCGACAGCGAATTTGTGTTTTTCGGTGACGAGAAAACCGCGCAGTATAAGATTTTCCGAAGAAAAACGGGACGGGTAAAACCCTCTTTGCTCGCGCAGGCGGTCGCGCACCCGATTAAGGATAAACTCGTCAACGTGCTTATACCCGACGGGCAAAACGTGCTTCTCGGCATAGTCTTGTGCCTTGCGACGGGGTATTTCGAATAAAATCGTTTTTGTCCGCTTGAAAAAGATAAAACGCGGGGGCAAAACGCAAAAATTTAACGCGAAACTCTGAATTTGGGAGTTTCGCGTTTTTTCAATGCGTTTTGCCGCGTTTTGTGCCGTCCCAGGCGGCGAAACGCCGCGGGGGACGGGAAATAAGGTCAGTCGAGAGAGAGAAAAGATAAGAGATTTTTTGCGAAAATTCCTTCGCGTTCTCTTTCGGTGAGGTCGAGTTTGAGCACGCGCTCTATTTCTTCTTTCGGGAGCCACATAGGATAGTCCGTGCCGAAAAAGAACCGTTCCGCGCCCATAGAATGAATAAGTCGCGTCGCTTCTTCGGAGGAAAGAAACGCAAGGGATGAGGAGGTGTCGAAAAACACGTTGTTAAGCCCTTTATAAGCGAGTTCAGATTCTTTCCAACAGCTGTATCCGCCGAAATGCGCGCCGATAAATTGCATATGAGGATATTCTTTTGCGATTTGCGCAAGAAAATCGGGATGGGAAAAATTGTAGCGTTTGTCGCCCGTGTGGAAGAGAATGGGCATACGGGTGCCGACCACGTCGTAAATTTTGCGCGCTTCATCCGAATTTATGGCGAACTTTTGAAAATCGGGGTGGAGTTTGATGCCGTGAAAACCGTTTTGAAGACAGAAACTAACTTCTTCGTCGATTTCGTCCGCCGTTAAATCCTGATGAAGGGTCATAAACGGAATGAATTCGGGGTGAAGAGCGGTTTGTTCCAAAATAAAACGGTTTATGCTCTTTACCTGATGAGGCACCGTTGCAACAGAATGAACGAGATAGCGGCTTACCCCGGCAGGTTTTCCGACCGCCAGAAGTCCTTGTACCGAACCGTTGCAATCCATATGTATATCGTAAAACTTTCCGATAACCGTCGAGGCTTTGTCCGCGATTTTATCGGGATAAATATGAGCGTGACTGTCTATGATTTCGTACATACGTTTTCCTCCGTAAACGCATATATGATACAACAATTAAAATACGAAAGCAATTTTTAAGCGGCGTTTGCGTAAGTAAAATTAGAGAAAAATCAAACTTGTTTGCAGAAGATATTAAAAGAGTGTATGTTAATCGTCTAAGCCGAGAATAAAGTCTGTGGATACGCCGAAAAAATTAGCTAACAGTATAAGTTGGTCGCTTTTTATATCGGAGATTCCGTTTTCCCAACGGCAAATCGTTGCGTCGCTTACGCCGATAGCTTTGCCAAGCGCCATAATCGAAATATTCTTTTCTGAGCGCAACTCTTTTAACCGCTCGGCAAACATTCTCATAATTGAAGTCTACTACATAAATGTAATTTTATAATTGACACTACATAAATGTAGTAGTATAATCAAAGTGACGTTATATAAGTAAGATAGAAAAAATGAAAAGCGATTGGAATTTCAAGATATCTTATTTTATATTGCGTTATATAACAAAATATCGAGCTGAAATAAGAACCGTTAGATATTTTTGTGGGACAAAACGAGGGATGTGGTTAACGATATTGTTAGTCTTTGCAATGTAATTAAGGTTTTAATTTGCTCGGAAGGAGGTTTTTATGGCGAAGGGCGGAGTATCATCGAAAACGCACACGAAAACGCAGTTGAACAATTGGGCGAATCAACACAATCCGAACAACAGTGCATATCGGGCGAACGCGAATAATCATTCTAATCAACTTAACCCAAATAGTAGCGCGCATCAGGCAAGTGTGAATAATCGCGCTAATCAGTTAAACCCAAATCATTCAACGCATCAGTAGAAGAATAGACGTTACACGGAATTTTAATACTTTCATTTCTTTATTTAAGTGACGCTTAATTAAAGAGAAAAAACAAAACATAAATATTAAAAGTTTTTGTAAAGTGGGAGCGCGAGGGAGAAGAAACTTTTTGCCCAAAAAGGTTTTCTCCCTCGCATACTCTTTAATAAAAGATTTTAGATTTTTTTGTAAAGGAAGAGCACGAGAGGGGAGAAACTTACGTTTTCGACACGAACGGGCGAGTACCGAGAGTGTCGCCCTTATGGGGATAAGTAAGGGGCGTGAACCCCTTACGAAGTTAAATAACAAGCAAAATGTGTCATTTTGCTTCCTTGGTAGTCCGACTTATGCGGATAAAAAAAATCGTCCGCGCGTCGACTAAATGCCGACCGCGAGCGATTCTCCGCATAACGTGTGGTCGGAGATAATCGACACGAACGGGCGAGTACCGAGAGCGTCGCCCTTATGGGGATAAGCAAGGGGCGTGAACCCATTACGAGCTTAAATAATAAGCAAAATGTGTCATTTTGCTTCCTTGGAAGTCCGACTTATGCGGATAAAAAAAATCGTCCGCGCGTCGACTAAATGCCGACCGCGAGCGATTCTCCGCATAACGTGTGGTCGGAG
>CAYQKV010000009.1:0-88973 GCA_964418255.1 uncultured Christensenella sp. | reverse complement strand
CCGCACAAAGGTTTCAACCGACTGCGGTAAAATTCCGTGTAACGTTTGGTCGGAACGCTTTGCTTTAAGCAAAATGTGTCATTTTGCTTCCGCGGAAGTCCGACTTGCGCGGATACAAGATTTTATCGACACAAAGCGTAGCGACTGTCGGAAAATCTCCGCGCAACGTGTGGTCGGAAGCCCTGCGTCTAAAACTCCGCCTCCAACGAATTCGCAAGAAACGCCTTCGTCACAGGGTTCTGCGGGTTGTCGAACACCTCTTGCGGCGTGCCGCTTTCCGCTACCACTCCGTCCGCCATAAATATTACTTTATCGGAAACGGTTTTTGCAAAGCCCATTTCGTGCGTTACGATTATCATCGTTCTCCCGCCGTCTTTAAGCTCTTTGATAACGCGCAAAACTTCTCCCGTAAGTTCAGGGTCGAGCGCGCTCGTCGGCTCGTCGAAACACAAAATCTTCGGTTTCATCATAAGCGCCCGCGCAATGGCTACTCTCTGCTGTTGTCCGCCCGACAGTTCGCACGGATAAGCCTTTAATTTATCTCCCAAACCTACGCGTTTAAGCACCTCTATTGCTTCTTCCTCTATTGAGGCTACGGCTTCCGCTTTCGCTTTCCCATAGCGCGCTTTCGCCTGCTTCTTTTCTTTCAGACTCTTTGCTTTTTCTTTTTCCGCTTGCAGTTTGTTCTTCACGTTGAGCGTAGGCGCAAGCGTGACGTTTTTTAACACGTTATAATGCGGAAACAGGTTAAAAGACTGAAATACAAGTCCAAGGTTAAGGCGTTTTTGCCTTATTTCCTCCGCGCTTTGTTTTTCCTTGGTCGCCCCGTCGAAGAGCGTTTCTCCGTCGAGGACGATGGTTCCCGAGTCGGCGGTTTCGAGATAGTTCAGACATCTTAACAAGGTTGTCTTACCGCTTCCCGACGAACCGATAATCGACATAACCTCGCCTTGTTCGAGTTTAAGGTCGATACCCTTCAAGACTTCGTTGTCTCCGAATTTTTTCGTAAGTTTATTTATTTCCAGTAACGCCATATCACACCTTATAGTAACTGAGTTTTTTCTCTATATAGTTGAACAGTATGGTGAGTATTCCGACGAAAATCAGATAGAACGCGCCCGAGTAGAACAGAGGCCAGATAAGACCGTATCCGGAAAGAATTTTTTCCGCGGCTCTTATAAGTTCGATTACTCCGATTACCCTTGCAAGCGAAGTATCTTTGACGAGCGTTATTATTTCGTTGCTCATCGGCGGCACTATTCTCTTTATAACCTGCGGCAGAACAATAACCATAAACGTCTGACTTTTTTTCAGTCCGAGAACGTCTCCCGCTTCGTACTGCCCCTGGCTTATTCCCTCTATCCCTCCGCGGTATATTTCCGAGAAATAACACGAGTAGTTGATTATAAAGGCGATAAGCACGGCGAGTTCGCGCGAGCGCATAGGAATATCCATCACAAGCGACGGTATGTAAAATACGACAAAAATTTGGAGCATAAGAGGCGTTCCTCTTATAACCCAAACGAAACCCTTTGTAAGATATTTCAAAGGCTTGAATTTCGACATCGAGCCGAAAGCCACTACTAAGCCCAAAGGGATTGCGGCGACAAGCGTAAGCGCAAAGAGCAAACACGTTGTGCCGAATCCCTCGAGTAATTGTAAAGATATTTGTTGAAAGTTCATTTTATCTTATTTGTCAGACAAGTCGCAAAGAGCTATCTGGTCCTCGCCGTATTTCAGTCTGAGTTCGTTCATCTTGCCGTTCTTGTAGTATTTAACCAGGCATTTGTTGACTTCCGCAGTAAGGTTGCTTCCTTTTCTTATTCCTACCGCAAATTCTTCTTCGCCGATTCTCAGTCCGTCTACGATTTTAAGGTCGGTGAAACTTCCCTGTCCGCATTTGCTCGCCGCAAGCGTGAGGTCGACGATAGCTACGTCGCTCGTTCCCATATAAACTTCTTCAAGCGCTTTCATCTGTCCCTGTAATCCTACGATTTTATCTTGGGCAAAGTTTTCTTTTGCAACGGTTTCTCCCGCAGAGGCGCTTTCGACCACGATTTTTGCGCCTTTCATACTGTCAAGCGTCGTGTACTTTCCTGCGTTTGCGGATTTAACTACGGCAACCTGACTGTTGGTCGAATAGGAATACGAGAAGTCCATACTCTTTGCAAGGTCGTCGCTAACCGTCATTCCGTTCCAGATAACGTCGATTTTCTTCGATTTGAGTTCGGTTATCTTCTGTTCCCAGTCGATTTCTACGAATTCAACTTTAACTCCGAGTTCCTGACCGAGCAGTTTCGCCATATCCGCGTCAAAACCAATCCATTCTCCGCCTTCGGTCTCCTGGTAGTCCATCGGCGCATAGTCCGTAACGCCTACGATAAGCGTTCCCTTTTCTTTAATGTACTCGACGTCTTTCGAGTTGTCGCTGCCGCAGGCGCAAAGCCCTACGCACATTCCGACCGCAAGCACTACTGCCATAGCGGCGATTATCACTTTGATAATATTCTTTTTCATTTCTTCGTTCTCCTTTTACACTTTACTGCTTTATTGTTTTAACACTTTACCTTGTTAAAGCGTTTATGTGACCATTATATACCGCCGATTTTTATTTGTAAAGCGTTTTTCATAAAAAAAATAAAAAATTTTGTTTTTACAGAACAAAGGAATATGCTATACGATTTGTTGTTGCGGCTGAACGGACAGATTATGTTTGTTTTTGTGTGAAAACTCTGTTTTATCCGCCGTTTTACTGCTCAAATACTCAAAAAGTAAAAATCATACTTTTTACTTTTTGCCCGTACGGGGTTCGAGCAAGGGGCGTGAACCCCTTGCGAACTAAGTTTATAAGCAAAATGTGTCATTTTGCTTCCTTGGTAGCCCGACTTACACGGAATTAAATTTTATCCGCACAAAGGTTTTTACCGACTGCGGTAAAATTCCGTGTAACGTTTGGTCGGAGAATTGGGTATTGACACTTTTTCGAACCGATACTATAATTATATAGTATAAATTATATAATACTATAAAGAGGTCAGTTATGAAACAGACGGAAATCACCAACATTCAAAAACTTCTCGACTCGGAAGGGAACATAGCCGCCGCGGGCTACGCGAAAAAACTCCTTTGGGAATACAACCGCGAAAACGTAACGGCGAGCAAAGCTCTTCTTAAAGAGTGGGACTATTATTATATCGGCAACGATAAATGCGCCGTCTGTCTTACAATAGCGGATATGGGTTATATCGGCGCGCTGAGCGCTACCGTGCTCGATTTCGAAGAAGTCTGGCAAGTCACGGGAAGTTCCGTCATTCTGTTCCCGATGGGCAAAATCAATCTCCCTCGCACGTCGGTTATCGGCGACAGCAAATACAAAAACGGCGCGGTGGAAATGACTTTCCTCAACGACGGCGTTAAACGCAGAATTTACGGCAAATACCCCAAACTCGGCAAAAACGGCGAAACCCTTTCCTTCGACGTAACCCTTACCGATATTCCCGAAGAAAGTATGGTTATCGCGACGCCTTTTGCGAAAAAGGGACGTTTCTACTACAATCAGAAAATCAACTGTATGACGGCGAACGGAAGTTTTTCTTTCGGCGACAAGAAATACGTTCTTACAAAGGAAAACGGCGCGCAAGCCACGCTCGACTGGGGCAGAGGCGTATGGACTTACGACAACACCTGGTACTGGGGAAGCCTGCAAACCACGCTTGAAGACGGCAAAACTTTCGGTTTCAACATAGGTTACGGTTTCGGAAATAACACGGAAGCGACGGAAAATATGCTTTTCTACGGCGGAAAGAGCCACAAAATAGACGAAGTTATTTTCAATATTCCGCAAGATGAGGACGGCGACGAAGACTATATGTCGCCCTGGACTTTCACGTCCAACGACGGGCGTTTTTATATGGACTTCACGCCGATTATCGACAGATACGAACCCGTCGACCTCAAAATTTTCTGTATGATACCCCATCAGGTTTTCGGAAAATTCAGCGGAAAAGCCGTCCTCGACGACGGAACGGTTATCGAGATTCACGACAAACTCGGTTTCGCCGAAAAAGTTCACAATAAATGGTAATACCTTCGCGGTTTGCGAAAAAGGGAAACGCCGTTGCGTTTCCCTTTTTTTATTCCGTTTTGAATTATTACGCTTTTTTATCCGTTAATTTATAAACGTTTTTCTTTTTCCCGACGACAATCGCGTGCCCTTTCGCGCTCAACGCGTCCGCGGGCGACGGCATACGGATTTCTCCCGTTTCGCTTTTCAGCGCGATTATGTTGACTCCGTATTGCGAACGCAGACTGAGTTCGGACAGCGTTTTTCCCTCCCACTCCTCGGGTATCGATATCTCGAATATCGCGTAATCGTCGGGAAGGGGCGTAAAGTCGTAAATGTTTTTGAAGTTGAACTTGACGGCGAGCCGTTCGGCAATATCTCTTTCGGGAAAAACTATTTCGTCCGCGCCGATAAATTTAAGCAAAGTAATCTGTATGTCCTGTTGCGCTTTCGCCACGACGTATTTTGCCCCGTACTTCTTCAAAAGCGCGGTGACGACAAGCGACGCTTGAAAATCCTCTCCTATCATAACGAAACACACGTCGAACGCTCCCACGTCAAGCGCGCGTACCACGTTTTCGTTGGTACAATCGCAGATTTTCGCGTCGGTAAACTCCGCGGCAAGCGCCTGTACGGTGTCTTCGTTTTTGTCGATAATCATAACCTCGTTTCCAAGTTCCTGCAATTTCGAAGCGAGATACGCTCCCGCTTTTCCCATTCCTATAACAAGTACCGATTTCATTTTTTCTCCTATCCTATTAAAATTTTACCCACGGGTCGTTGCACGGGCTCGGGTCTCGAACTTTCGCGCAAGGAAAGCACAAACGTCATACAACCTATTCTCCCGAGAAACATACACGCGGCGAGGGTTATATGCGACAGCGTTCCGAGCGACGGAGTAACGCCTCTCGTAAGTCCTACCGTGGCAATCGCCGACACCGTTTCGAAAACGACGTCTCCTATCGGCAGTTTTTCCGCCGTCGAAACGATAATCACCGCAATCGTCGTCACCGCAATATACACGAATATAACGCCGAACGCCTGTTTTACCGTGGAATCGTCCAATCTTTTTTTGAACGCCGTCACCGTTTTATCCCGTTTAACTCCGGAAAACGCCGCCAAAAGCGCGACGGTAAACGTCGTAGTCTTTATACCGCCCGCGGTCGAACCGGGACTTCCTCCGATAATCATAAGCACGAGGAAAACGGCTTCTCCCGCGGCAGAAAGTTCTCCCATAGAAACGGTGTTAAACCCTGCCGTTCTCGTCGTAACCGACTGAAACAACGCCGCCATTATCTTGTCTCCGACGCTCATTCCCGCAAACGCCGCGTCGTTTTCGGTAATCGCAATCGCCACCCAACCGAAAGCCAACAGCGCAATCGAGGTGACCGTTACCATTTTCGTATGCAACATACATTTGCCGAATCTGAATTTATGGACGAACAAATCGCTCCACACGAGAAAGCCCAACCCGCCGAATATGATTAACGCGCAGACCGTAAGATTAACTACTACGTTGGAAACAAACGGCGTAAGCGAGCAAAAAGGCGAAATCACCCCGAATATATCAAACCCCGCGTTGCAAAATGCCGACACCGAGGTAAAAACCGACGCCCAAATTCCGTACCCCCACCCGAACACGGGAATAAACTGCGTACAGAGAATAACCGCTCCCGCAAACTCCGCCGCCGCGACCCATAAAACTATGTGCTTTACAAGTTTTATCACGTCGCTAAGCTCTATCGCGCCCGCCGCCTGCATAAAAACCATACGGTTTTTCAAAGATATTCGCTTGTTTAGGGAAAAATAAAACAGCGAAATAATCGTCATACAACCTATTCCGCCTATCTGTATCAAAATAAGAATTACCGCTTGCCCGAAATAGCTCCAATACGTCGCGGTGTCGAACACTACGAGTCCCGTTACGCACGTCGCGCTTGTCGCGGTAAAAAGCGCGTCGGAAAATCCCGTCCAAACGCGCTCTTTTGACGAAACAGGCAACGCGAGAAGAAATGTGCCGAACAGTATCAACGCCGCAAAACTGACCATTATCGTTCTCGGAATGGTAAAAAATAACTTAATTTTCTTCTTCAAAACCTTTTTCGTCCTATTTTATTATAAACAATGCGTAAGCCTTCGGATACGTCCTTACGCGTTTTCTTCTTCGTTTTTTTCCTGCCCGTCGCCGTTTTTATCTTTCAAAAGTTCGACTATCTGTTTGAGAAGTTCTTCCGTTGTTTCCTGTTTTTCTTCCGTCACCGGTTCCGCCGTTGCTTCCGCGGGTTCTTTGGCGGGCTCTTCTTTGTTTTCCACGAGTTCACCTGAGGTTTCGGTAATTCCGTTCTTAATGGTATTTACCGTTTCTTCCGCTTTCGCCTTTACTTTCGCGCCCGTTTCTTTCATTTTATTAAACATTTTAACAAGCAGGAACAGCACTATCGCGGTGCAAAGGAACGTTATTATTGCGGAAATAACCGCGCCCCAGTCGAGTATCAACGCTTCGGTCACCACGTTGCCTTCGCCGTCGAGAACCGCCTGTCTTAAAACCGTCTGCAACGCGCCCGTTCCGTCCGTCCCCGGTATCCAGTTGATGAGCGGAGTAAGTATTCCTTTTACAAGGGAATTTACTATCGCGGTAAACGCCGAGCCGATAATCATACCTACGGCAAGGTCGAGCACGCTTCCTTTGTTGATAAACGCTTTGAATTCTTTGAATAATTTTTTCATAAGCACTCCGTTTGTTTTTTTATTCTTTTAATCTTTTCAATTATATATCTTTTCCTCCGCTTACGCAAGAAAAAAATAATGCTTGCGAAATTCGTCTTCTTTCTCAAATCCTGTGGTATAATATAAAAAAGGAGTAAAACAATGAAAGTAATCTTCAACCCCGACGAAAAAATAGTAAACGTAGTCAAAGAAGGACTCAAACGCACGGGCGGTTACTGCCCCTGCAAACGCGAACGCACGGAAGAAACCGTCTGTATGTGCAAGGAATTCAAAGAACAGATAAAAGACCCGAACTTCGAAGGGTTCTGCCACTGTATGCTCTATTATAAATATAAATAAACCGCGCCTTGCGCTAAGCGCAAAAAACAATTTTCTCTACGGCTTATTAGAATACGAAGAAACCGAATTGAAACCGTTTACCGATTATAAAAGTTAATCTTCTTTTTTACCGATAAGTTTTTTTACTTCTTTATCGAAATCGGAAGTAATTTTTTGCTTTTTATTAAAAACGTCGTATTCGCGCGTTGCTTTTTGCTCCGCGTCAAGTTTGGAAACAGTGCCTTTGCCTTGTAAAATCTTATATTTACGGAATTCCAAAAAGGCGTTAATTGCCTGCGCAAATTCTTGCATTGTGAAGGTACGTTCTTCTTCGATTAAATCTTCCACGTAGTCAAAGAACCCCGAAACCGTTCTTTCCAACTTTTTAATTTGTTTTTCGTCAAGATAATTCTTAGCTACCGTTACGTCGGACTTTAATATTCTGCCGTCGGGGGAGTTTTTCCACATAGTAAGCCCCATATTTTCTTTTGCGCTATCCGCTTTCGAATAGACGATTTCGGCGGCGGTTTGTCCCGTTATCGCATAGTGAAATTTATTTTGAACGGTGGCGTAAAAGTCTTGCGTGACAGTAGAGTTTTTATCGTAATCAATACTGCATTCGGCAAAAATATCGGTAATTTGTTGCCAAATTCTACGTTCGCTTGCACGAATAGAGCGAACTCTTTCTAAAAGTTCACGGAAATAGTCTTTGCCGAAAACCGTTTCCCCTTGCTTTAAGCGTTCGTCGTCTAAAACAAATCCTTTTTTGATAAACTCTTTTAATATATTTGTCGCCCAAATACGAAATTGCGTTGCGCGGCGAGAATTGACTCGATACCCTACGGAAATAATGGCGTCGAGGTTGTAAAACTTTATATTTCTTGACACCTGACGAGCGCCTTCGGTCTGAACTACCGAGAAATTCTCGGCAGTTTCGGATTCTTGTAATTCTCCGTCTTGATAAATATTCTTTAAGTGCAAGGAAATATTATCGGGCGAACAATCAAAAAGTTCTGCCATTCCGCGTTGTGTGACCCAAATGGTTTCGTCTTGAACGGCAACCTTAACTTTAATGTCTTCTCTGTCGATATTATATAAAACAAATTGAAGTTCGTCAGCCATTATTCTTTCCCCCGCAACTTCCGCCATATTTTCTGTTTTACACTCCGAAACCTTGCGGATTTTATCCGAAATTTCAGCGTTTCCGTGTTCGTTTCAATTTATTGTACCATATTTATCGCAAAATATCGACCTGAAATCCGATATTTGGATTTTTAATTTTTGATTTTATACAAGATACATTTGTGAAAGAAAACGCGCCGTGTTTCGACAAAAGTGAAACACGGCGCGCTATAAGTTTTTTCTTCTCTTTCCTTACTCGTACAGGTCGTCGTCGCCGTTGTTTTCGTAAACGTTGTTGTTATTGACGTTCGTCCTTATCGTGCTGCCTTCGGGCAGGTCGAGGGAAATTCCGTTATACTCGAACGTATTGTTTCTCACCGTAATTCCGTCGCTTACCGAAGAAATCGCCGCTCTCGTCGTGTTCGAGAACACGGTGGTCTTGATACTTACCGAGCCGCTTTCCATTCTGATTGCAACGCCGTTGTAGTTTCTAACAAAGTTGCTCTCTTCGATTTCCAGTTCTCCGCCGACGAGTTCGAGCGCGAGGCTCAATCCTTCGAAGGTAACTCCGCTTACGAACAGCCTCTCTTTGTAGTTGACCGAAGTGGCTACGCCCACGGTGTTTTCCGCATTGCCCGTTTTGCTAATCTTGCTTTCGGTTATCGTCACGTACCCCGCGTTGTCTCCGATATACACCGCGGTCTGTCCGCTTCCCGAAGCCTCGACGGACACTATCTTCAACGTAACCGTTCCTTTAAGCACTCGTATTCCTTTAATTCTCGTCTCAATCTCGGCTTCGCTTTCGCTTCCCGCGTTGTTTCTGTAACCCACTATGGTGATATTCGCCGCAACGTTTATCGTAATCGGGTCGTACGCAATCGGGTCGCCGTTTGCGTCGGTCATCGGCGCGAGGTAGACTATTCTGACGTCGTTGTCCTTAATGCCCGCGATATACGCCGCAAGCTCCTCGTTTCCGCTTACTCCGTCCGAACCGTCTTCCTGTTCTATCCTGTACGTTCCCGCGGCTTTTATTCCGTCCGCGTATCCGTGCGTTCTGACAAACAGATTGTAATTTCCGAACATCTTTATGAGGGCGGCGTTCCCTTCCGAATCTCTGTAAAGGCTGCCTTCGCTCTCGTATCCTTTAAGCGCGAGCAACGTATACGTTTCGCCGTTAAACGCAATCTCCGTTCCGCTAAGCTCCGTATACGCGTACGCCGCGTCCCGAGACGTTCTGAAACCTTCGATATAAGTATAATACGTGCCCACTTTGTAGTGTCTTCCGACGGGAGTTGTAAGCAACGCTACGCCGAGGTCGGACAGTTTATCGTTGCCGAGCAGTACGTCGGAAGTCTGCAAAACGCCGTTCCTGTCGTACACTCTTAAATAATCTTCCAAATCCGCCACCGACGACAGATACTTTCTCGTAATATCCGCGAGGTTGATATACACGTTTGCGGGAGAAACGCCTATCGCAACGTCGTGCAACGCGCCGCTTATATAGTTTCTTCCTCCCTCTATATCCACCGAACAGATATACGACCCCGCGTCTTTAATTCCGCTCAACGGGTTGCTTACCGTCGTTCTCGACGTATCTATTGAAACCTTGTTGATAACGTTGCCTTTGTCATCCTTTATTCCTTCCACGATAACTACGAGCGTGTCGTTTCCTATCGAGTAAACGTAAGTGACTTTAACGCCGTAAGGCACCGTTCCGTTTTTGTGCAATCCGCTGATTTCGGGGTTCTGCGCTCTGCCGTTATAGATAAGACTGGTATTCGCTATCGAATAATTTATTCCCTCGTCTCTTTCTATATGCAGTATGAGGTTCTTCGCTCTGTCGCCCGCGACGTAGTTACCGTCGGAAGAATCAAGCAGGATTTCCACGGTATAGTTTCCGCAATCAGTAGGCGCGTATTCGAGCAACTGACTGTCGTAGTAATAGTTTATCACTATCTTCGCTTCCACGACTTTGAGGTCCTGGTCCATCCTGTTGTCGTAAACCCACGCTTTTATCACAACGCCCTGTTCGTCGTCGCTTAAATCGTCAAATCCCTCCGTCGAAAGAAGCGCGTTTCTTCCTTCCGCATACCAGCCGTCGATTATCTCCTTCATCCTGTCGGAAACTCTCCTGTAAATCTCGCTGTAAACTTCGGATTTCGCTCTTTCGTCGCTCGAATAAGTCGCTCTGTACTTGTTAAACAGATATATCTTTTCGCCCGGCGTGAACCAGTTGGCGGGAGTAAAGGACGGCAAGCCGGCAATAACGTTCAGATACGCGTTCGTCGCGCCGTAAACCTGCGTTATCGTATTGTTGTCTTCTTTCTCGAACTGCAATCCCGACATATCCACGGTGTACGGTCTTATCGTCAAACGGAACAGATACCCGTCGGTGTAGGAAATATATACGTTGTAGTCCTCTTCGATAAACCTTACTCTGATATAGTATTCTCCCGCGTCGAGAGGTAAGTTCGTCGTCGACCAGACCCGCAGTCCTTCGTCGTCCGTCGCCACGCAGTACTCAACCACGTAACGTTCGGAAGGTATGACTTCGAACGAACCGTCCTCTCTCAAAAATCTCATTCCGTCGGCTTCCGCGTCGAACGGCAGTTCGTAATACTGCGCGTCGTACGTCTTTTCGAGATACGTCGCGGTATTTATTTCGCCGTTGTCCTTAACGAACCCTATAACCGCGTTCGTCACGTCGATTTTTTCGATATAGACGGTAAGCGCAAGGCTCTGCCATATGCCGTTTCTAAGCATATAATACCCGTAAATAACCGTTCCGTCTCCGTCGTTTATTTCTCCCGGCACGGAAACGTTTGCGCGGTTTACGTTAAGTCCCGACAAATCCCACATCAGGTTGAAGGTAATTCCCGAGGCTTTGTCGGTAACCGTCGGCAAATCGCTCGCTTTGAGCTCTGTGTTTATCCGCCAGTAAATCGCGTCGGTATATCTCGGCGAAGTCTTCGGAATATCCGTCCACGTCCATTTCTTACCCGTATCATCGGTATCGAACTCGGGTTCGCTTACGCCGCTGCGTTCGTAATTCTTCATTTCCATTCCGAACACGAAACTTCTCACTCTGTCGCCGCTTGCGTTATAGCTTATTCTTTCGCTCGTCTCTTCTCCCAGTTCGTAGAACGCGGATACCGTCACCGTCTTGTTGATAAAGTCGTATTCGAGGTCGGCGTTCGACGCGGTAAATACGTGTCTCGTTCCGCTTTCGTCTATATAGATATAGGTTTCGCCCATCTGCGCGGGGGATTCGCCCGAGCCGTTGGCTTTTTTGTTGCCGTCCGCGGGCACGCTGTAATAGTCGTACGTCGAATAGACGTTAAACTCTCCGTCGAGAACCGCGTAGTTGCTTAACGTTATCACGCGAATATCGAACCAGGCGTTGGCTTCTATATCGCCTATGCCCGTTCCGCCGATAATTCCTTCTACCCTCTGCACGCCCTCTTCGCTTATTCTTACGTCGTTGTAGTTTTTGAGCGCGACGGGCACTTTCTGCCAGTTGGGCGTGCCGTTTTCCTCTTCGTTGAAGTTGAAGTACGCCGTTCCGTAATTTTTCTCGAACTGCGTCTTAACGTCTCCCTCTCCTCTTACGAGGTAAATCGTGCCGCCTTCGAACGTCGTGCCTTTGGGCATCTGAATTTCCATCGCGAGGAACTTCATACGTATTTCGTATCCGAGATAGTTAAACGCCGCCGTAAAGGTGTAATCTCCGTTTTCTCCGACCTCGCCTCGTTTTATCTGGTTGAGTTTGGTAAGGTCGGGCGTCCAGTCGCTCTGCGTCAGCTCTATCAACTTGCTGTCTCCCGCGAGGTTGAGCTGCAACTGCGTGGGATATTCGGGATAATACGGGTTGATTTCCTTTCCGAGCGTCGTAGCGTCCGCTATTCCGTCGCTTCCCACCGTCGCTATCTGTTGGTAAATTCCGTCTTCGGTAAGTTCGTTTACCGACTGCAAAGAGCGGTCGCCTATCACGAGCACCGTGTTCCACTCAATCATATCGTCCGCGGAAAGTATGTATTCCGCCGTGGAAACAATCTGTCCGCTGTCCTTGTCGTAGACGTTCATCGTGACGGTACTGTTCGAGAAATTGTAGCTTATATGTCTCGTATTCCCGTCTTCGTCGACGTATTTATAGGAATTTACTCTGAGTTCTCTTCCCGCCGCGCCCGTGCCTTTGAGGTTGTACGTCACGCCGCTCATATTCCATTCCACTTCGGTGAAGACAACTTTCTCTCCCTCTCCGCACTCTATCGCTATCGTGCCGGGAAGCACGTATTTCCTTTGCGAAACGAGCAGTAAGTCTTCCGCTGTCGGGTCGATGTAAATTACGTTTTTGCCCGCGGTCGCGCCCGTCGTCGACGAATCGTAAATACAGTACATATTGACGAAATCGCCGCTTGTCTCGGGTCTCGCCCTTCCTTCGGTGTACGCGCCCGTTTCGAGATAAATTTTATCCACGTTGCGGTCGAGATACCCGACTTTTATTCCGCCTATCTTCTTATAGATATAACCGCCCGCGGTTTTCAACGTTATCTGATACGCCGCGTCTTCTTCGGGTTCGGTCGCCTTATACACCAGTTTGTAGAATTCGTCCGAATATTCGGTTATCGCAATCTTCCCGAGCCTTATTCCGTATTCCGCGTCCGTCGTCCTTACGTACCCGATTGCATACGCTTCGTCGGGAAGTTCGGGAGACAACGCGTCCAGCATAATTAGGTTCTGTTTCTCCTCGTCGTACGGATTGCTTTCGTCCGTTTCGAAATACAAATCGATGGTGGTAAAGTCGCTTAACCTATACTCGAACCCCGTCGCTTTTATCGTGTTTGAGTATCCGTTTCCGCCGCTTACGTCTTCGGTTTCCTGCGTTTTGCCGGGGTTTCCGATAAATATGTTCTTGTTGGTATAATACGCGTTCGCGTCGTAATCGCCGCTTTCGGTAAGATACCCGTCCCATTCCGCGCGGTCGAAGAAAATAACGTGTCTGTCGTTTTCCGTCGCGTGGTCTTCGCTGACGAAATCGTTTGCCGACACCAACCTCGTGCCCGTTATGCTCGCAAGCGCGGCGGCGTAGTCTCCGCCCGCGTCCGCAAGGAGTTTTCCGAACGACGTCATTCCGAACGAATCGGTAGTTTCCCCTTCGATATAGGATACTCCGTGCATATCGTATCCCGTCACCGCGATATATATCGCGTCGGCGTAGTCTCTTAACGGGTTTCTGTTCCTTATATCCGCTCCGCGGTTGTATTCGTCCGCACCGAGCACGGAAGTGTATTCGACGTAACCGACCGCTTTTTCGAGGTATTTATAGAAAACTTTTTCTCTGTCCTCGGTCGTATCTCCGCTCGCCGTCGAGGGAATAACTCCGTTCGCCCTTATCACCGCTTTGCTTATCTTTATAAGGTATGCTTCTAACGTAACGTCGCTTGCGTCAAGCGCGCCTTCGCCGGTAATGCGGGCAAAATACATCGCTTTGTCGTAAGCTAAGGAAGCGCATATCGCTTTAAGCGCGGCTTGCGCAAGGGAAAGACTGTGCGCGTCGTTTTTCATAAGGTCGCCGTCGAGCATAAGGCTTACTACGTACGCCTTGTACTCGTCCTCGTTGCCCGCGCTGAAATAATCGGCGGGCATTGCGCTTATTTCGTCTTCCGAATCTCTCAGGAACAGATACAGGCTCGTAAGCATAGACGCGTACGCGATTTTGTTGCGCGCTTCCAGCGTAAGCGAAGCGGAAGTCGTCAAATCGTTGGTCTGATAATACGCCTGTTTTTGCACGTTAGCGAGGATTTCCTGTTCTTCTTTCCCGAGTCTTCCGTACATAGTGTATTCTTCCGGTCTTCCGTCCGTATTCCACCACTCGGTCAGGAGTTCGATATATCCCGCGTTGGTTCCGTTTTCGATAAGTTCGCCGTTGTTGACGATAAATTCGTTTACTATGTCGTACACGATACCGCCCGCGCCGTTTTTGTTTTCTCCGAAAAGTTCGACCGCGGCGTCGACCCCTTCTTCGTCCGCGTCCTTGCCGGTTACGAACTTATACGCTTTCGCCGCGAACTCTTCCGCGCTCAGCCCGAGAAGTTTTATGCTGTCGTAAACTTCGGCATAGAACAGCGTTCTTATCGCTTTAAGCGCGGCGTTTTCCATAACGTCTAATTTCGACGCGAGTTCCTCGCTCTGCGCTTCGTCGAAGATGAGTTCGTCAAGCTCGCTTCCTTCTCCCACAAGCTGTTCGAGAATGTCGTCGAGTTCTTCTCTGTACGCGTAAGAACCTCTCTCCGTCTTCGCTTCGTACATTTTGTCGTACGCGTATTTCTTCGCCCCTTCGGCAAGCCCCGCGAGGACTATATTGTTATACGCGTCGTCGTACCCTACGCATATCGCGGACTGCGTAAGCATCGTTTTTTTCGTCATTCCCGCGGCTATGTTCGCGATTGTATCCGCCGCGCCCGCGGTAGAACCGCCGCTCTGCTCGATAATCGCGCCTACCAGAACGGAATTCGAGGTAAACGGCGCTCTGCCGTTCATTTCGTCAATGGAAAGCGTCTCTATTCCGTATTTCGCGCCGCCCATAACGGTATTGAGCCAGACGGTGTAGAAACAAGCGTTGATTTCTTCTTCCGCGCCCGTTCCGAGGTCGTTTCTTGCAAGCAAATCGTGATAAATGCTTATACCGAGCGAGCCCGTCGCTCTGCCCGAACTTGCCGCGCCGATATACGCTTTCTCCAAATCGCCGTTTACGTTTACGCCGATATACATTTCCGAAACTTCCGCAACGATTTCTTTCTGGCTTTCGTCCGCTACGTTGTCGTAGTAGTATACGAGCGCGCGCATAAGCGCGTCTTTCATATAACCGTTAATCGCGTTTTCGGTATTTACCGAAGAAATATTCTTATTCTCGATTATTTTCGCGAGTTCGGACGCGAGGTAACCTTCGTCGTACCTGTCGTCGCCGTAATTGTCTATCGTCAGATACGCGGGATTTTCGAGGTATATTCCGTAAATCTCGTTGGCGATATACCCGAAACTCGTAAGGCTGCTGTTTTGCAAATTCTTGTTGATTTCATACTGCGCCTTCATCGCTTCGAGCATTTCTCTGCTGCATATATACTCGTTGCTTACGACGTATTCCGTCTCGAACTTCTCGTACGCCGTGCCTTTTTCCGTACCCGTCGCCATTTCCTCTTCGACGAGCGCGACGAAAGCATAGTACGCCACGTTCGTGGTCGTGTTGCCGTTATAATACGCTCTGAGATAGTTCGCCACGATTTCGTTTGCGGCAAACAGTCTGTTCATCGCCTGCGTTCTCATCTCTTCCCGCGCTTCTTCCGCCTGCGCGTTCATAATATTCTGATTTTGCGTGCTCGCTCTCGCGTAAAGCACGTCGTACAGCGTCATCTTTTTGAGCGCAAGACGAATTTCGCTTTCCGTCATCGCAAGTCCCGAAGCGTTGCCGATTACCGCATCCGAATACTTCGATTCCGGTTCCGCGTAATACAACAGGCAGTCGCTTCCCGTTTCCCCGTTTCCGTAACTTTCAATCTGCGTCGCGGTAAAGCCCGAAGGCGCGGGATTTTCCATTAACTTATCGTACGGAGAAGTTCTGCCTTTCGCGTATTCGGTAAGGAACGTAAAGTAGAATTCCGCCGCGTTTCTCAGGTCGTCGTCCCTGCTTACCATAGCGAAATATGCAATTATTCCGTTCTTTCTCGGATTAGCCGCATAAGTGTTTTCCAGTATCGCCATCGCGCCGCCCTCGACGTTGCCCACGCCGTCCGTCGCTTTGATAAACGCGTACATAGAGTCGACTATATCGCGGTACGCTATGTCGAACATAACCGCGTATCCGAGCGCTTCGTCTCCGTTGCCCGCCGCGCGCGCCGCGTTCTGAATGTTGCTATTCGAGCTGCTTCCCCTAAGAAGCACTTCCGCAAGGGCCGCTCTTCTCTTGCCTTCCGCGATTTCGTATATCCCGTTAAGTCGGCTTATCTCCGCGTCTTCTCCTACGATATACTCGGCAATCGCTCTGATAATGCCTCTTCTGTCGGCAAGCTTTGTGGTTTTATCCGGATATGCGTATTCGATTGCGTTTATCTTTTCTTCGACAATATCCGAGAACGCCTCGTTTACGAACGTGAATACCACGGTATTCCACATTTCGTCCGTCACGTCGTAATTGTCGTCGCCCGCAAACCCGCTGTTTAGCCCTATCGCTTCGTACGCGTCGAACAAACTCGTTATCGAACTGTTGTTTTCCTGTACGTACATCGCAACCGCTCTCACGCCCGCGCGTCTTCCCGCCGCGGTTTCGAAGTCGTTTTCTTTCTCTATTCTTTCGATAATCGCTTCCGCAATAAGCGAAGCCTTTATCATTTTAAGCGCCGCTTCTACAAGCGCGACTTCCGTGACGCTCACTTCGAAATCGTTGGCTAAATCGTCGTACTTTCCTACGCTCGCGACGTTCGCCGTGATAATCTTAACCGCGTCGTTGTATCTGTACGTTACCAGCGCGTTCCAGAAACCCGAGTAGTCGCTCTCGTTTCTTCCTTCTATCCACATATCGTATCCGAAAGATTTCGACCCTTTCTTCATTCCGGGAATAACTTCGTACGTGCCGTCCTCGTTCCTCTCTTTCGGCGCGATGGCGTCCACGGCTTCTCTGATTGCCTTTTCTTCGAACTCCGCGAGAGACTCGCTCTTCTTGTCGTCTCTGAAATTCTTAATTGCGTTTTCTTTCGCCTCTTCTATCATTTTTTGATAGATTTCTTCGTAGCTAAGTTCGAACCTTACGGTGAACTGTTTATCCACGCTTGCGAAATTAAACTTGTTGAAATGGATTATCGAGTCGGTCGAACCCTCTATCAGAATGGAATCGAATTTAATGAGCGGTATGCTTATATCCGCGGTCGCGCCCTCTCCTTTCGTTCCCAGTTCGATAAGTCCTTCCCTTTCCGCTTTGAACAGGTCGCACGCTATGCTGAGTCCGAGCGAAGAATTGCCCGCGGTCGCATTCCTCGTCGCGTATCCGTCCATTATCGCTCGTTCCGTCGGGTTGGCGTTTTCGTACACTTCCTGCCATAAATCCACGTTCCTGCTTATATAGAGGCTGGACATAAGGGTGTTCATAGCGGACGTAAGGCTGCTTCTTTCCTGCGTGTTGAGCGTTCCGTCGGCGTTGAAGATATTGAGGAAGTGTTTCGCTTTGAAAAGCTGATTTCCGCTTATGTTGGCGGAAGAACTTACGTCCTGACTGCGATATCTTTCTATATAGTAATCCCAGACTTCGCATATTTCCGTCTTTGCGGTCTTTTCTCCTCTCGAACCCGTCCACGCGTCGTACTCTTCTTTAACGTCGAGATACATACAATACGCGATATAAATCATATCCTCTTCGTCGCTCGGGTCGTATTCTTTTCCTCCGCTTATCTGTTGCTGACGGTTGATTTCCTGCAACACGACTTCGAGTATCGAGTCGGTGAGCGTAAGTTTGTTTTCGTCGCTCAGCGCGGTTCCCGCGGCGATTTCCTCTTCCGTTCCCGTCACGGCGAGCATAATGTCGTACGCCGCGTGAATAACTTCGCGTTCCAGCACGGCTTTTTCCGCCGTAATCGCGTTGCTTGCCGTCGCGCTGAACTCTACGCTCACGCTTCCGTCCGCGGCAAACAGCGTGTCCCACATAAGCGCGGCGACAAGTCTGTCGTAGTCGTATTTTACTTTGATTTCATAGTAATCGAACAGCGCGTTCAGATTTCCGTCGCCATAGTACAGGTTTCCGTCGATAACTCCCGTAAACCCTTTCGTCGTAAGCTCGTCGAACAGCGTGTCGGGTATTCCGTCGCCGTCGGTGTCGTACTCTTCGTTCCACAAAAGTTCGGGTACGACGGCGCAGTTCGTCGCCGTTCCGTTTTGTTTTCTGCTGAAATGGTCGCTTTCCGCTATCGTAAACGCGTAAACGCCGTCGCTGTTTCCGTTCTTAACCGAAACGCTGAATTTATCGTTGTATCTGTCGTAATCGACGAACGCGTCCGCGCCGAACATCGCGGGAATATCCGAAAGCATCGCGGCAATCGGGTCGGCGAAATCGTAACTTACCGTATATTCGTCTTTGAGCATCACGCTCGCCCTTAAAGAACGGTTGAGCACGACGCAGATTATCTCGAAATACTGATTTTCGTCCCCTACGGTTATATACCCGCGCAACGGATAATACGCGCCCTTGTAACTGTCGCCGTTCGGGTTAAAATAGCACCGATAACTCTTTTCGTCCGAAGAAAGCGTCTGATAAAATCTGTCTCTCTTTCCGGGCGTGCTTCCCTTAGCTATTTCCGCGAAGTCTTTGTACGTCTTCGTCTCCACGTCGTAGTACTGCCAGCCGGTTATGCCGTATTCTACGTAAACTCCTACCGCGGTTTCGGCAAATTCGAACGCCGCTTTCGTCGGCAGACCGAACGTAGCCGAGTTGTACGGGTCGATATAGTAAACGGGCATTTTGCCGTCGCTCTTATACTCGTATCCGCCGTTTTCGTAGGTGTATACGTAATCCGCATACGCGTGATAAGTCGCCTTTTTGGGTTCTCCGTTTTCCACAACTACGGAACCCGAAGTTTCTTTTTCGTACACAAACGTCCCGTCGTCGTTATACGTCGCGTTGGGAATTCTCGAATCGGTAATCGTTCGTTGCAAGAATCTGATTTTTATGTCTATTCCCGTTCCCAAGTCTCTCGAATATCCTCTGACGTAGAGTTTGAGTCTGAGCAAAGTCGGGTCGGAGGTATAGTCGTAAATGAGTTTATGTCCTTTTTCTCCGTAAGGAACGTTGCTTATTTCTCTCATCGGCGTTCCTCTTTCGTCGGTGAGCATATAAACCGCGCCGGTAAAGTCGTACGTTCTCGTTCCGTTGAACGCGAGCGTTATATCCGTGGGCAATATAAGATTGCCGTTATACGACGTATTGCCGTACGGGTCGATAACTATCGTGTTGAGTCTTTCGTTCTCTCCCTCTTCGTTGCCCGCGACCACGGTAAATTCGTCGCTCTCTATCGCATAGAACTCCATAGGTTCGAGCACGAGGTAAAGTTCGAGCGTCTGCGTCTGGTGTTCTCCGTTCCTGTAATAACTGTCGAACGTATACGTCGCTATGAGCACGCCGTTGTTTTCTCCGCTGTCGTCCACCGTTCCTTTTGCGAATATGTCTTCGCCGAACGCCGCGTTGTCGGTGAAATTCCATCTTACGGTGTAATTGTCGTTATCCCCCGCCTGGAACGAACCAGTGCCCGTTCTCATAGCGAGCGTGGAAGGAACCGCCGCCGTGTTGAATACGTATTCTCTTCCCGACGGCGCGGTTACGTCGCGCGTAAGGAACGAATATGAATTGACTATATATATCTTTCCGCCGTCTATATCGTAAACCGAAGAACGCGCCGACGCGTCGTAGTTAATTCTTCCCACGTCCTTTTTGCGGAATTCCACGGTGTAATAGAACGTCTTTACGAGGTTGTCGGCTTCTTCCATATCGGGCAGTACGAAACTGAACCCGTACGAACAGCCGTCTATTATATTGATATATCTCGCTTCGATTGCGCTTATCGGGGCGAGGCTGCCGAAGTAGTTCAACGTCGGGGTCCAGGCGTCGACCACGTATCTTGCAGTATAACTTCCCGAGCCGTCCTCTTTCTCGTAAACTATCTCGATTACGCCGGGAAGGTCGAACCTTTCGGGGTACAGTTCGGTCAAATCTTCGCCGAGCGCGTCCACTTTGTCTTCTCTCTGCAATTCCGTCGCGTTGGCTTTGTTCGCCGTAACTATCACCAGCGTTCTGTCGATTGCCGAACCCTCGGAGAGTTTTTCGAGTATCATAAACGCGTAGCATACCGCTCTTCCCTGTTCGTCTCTGTCAATCACGCTTTCGTTAAGTCCGAGCAATGCGGAATTGAAGAACTCCGCGCTTCTTCCGTTGAGGTTAATCGCGTTCTTTGCCGTCGCTTTGACGGTTTTGTCGCTTGTAAATCTGAGTTCGAGATTGTCGAACAGATATACGAAATAGTCGTACGGCGAGGTATACGTTCCGCTCGCGGACGAACTCAGCATATGCACTTTGTCTATTTCGAAATAAATGACGTTGGCAAAATCCAAATCGGTATATCCTTCGTCCGAGCCGAAATACGCCTTGTACTGTTCGTTGCGGTAATACGCCGCGTCGACGAGGTTTTTGCCCTCTCCGCCGTAAGTCAGACTTATCCGTCCGTCGCCGTCTAAATCGTTCGCTATCGAATACACGTTTTTAAGCCGCATATCTTCGCTTCTCGTAAGTCCGACGTCGACGATGGAAGCTGTCATATCGTCTATGGAAATCAGCACGGTCACCGTCGTTTCGTTTACCGTTCCTTTATTGATTGTGCCCGCAAGTCTGAACGTTCTCGTGACCGTCGTATCTTTTCTCAACGCTTTCGCAATGCTTTCCAACGTTTGCGCGTTCCAGGCGACCGTCTTTGCGTAGAGGTTGTTTCTTCCCGTCTGTTCGAATGCAAATCCCGCGACTCCCACGCCGCCGTTTTCTATCAACGCGTTTATCCTTCTTAAAAACGCGCTGCTGTCCGCCGAATAGTAGTTTATATTCGTATATCCCGGCGCGGGTTCTCCCGCGTAGACCTCGCCGTCTTTCATTCCCGTAGCGTAAATATCGACGTAATCGCTTACTCTCGTAATGCTGTCGTTCGTCGTTTCGTAATATGCGAGAATATCGCGCGAGTCCACGCTTACGCTCAGATACAGCGTGTTTCTCACTTCTCCCGCCGCAACCGTCATTTCGAGTTGGAACGAACCGCCCTCGCGCGGGAATATGTAATATCCTTTTTCCGAATACATACCGTCGTACTCGCTGCCGAGGAATTCTCCCGAGCGAATCAGAGGATACAACCCGTCTACGTACCAGTCGGTTTCTCCTTCCACGTCCTGTCCGCTTCCCAGCACGGCTACGAACCTCGTCGGGATATTCGCGGAATAATCGAGGTACGGGTCTACCGCCGCGGATACGCTCGTATCGAATTTTTCTCCGCTATTCAAGTACAGTTCGTAACTCTTTATGTCGCTCGCGAGGTTAAGTATGCTCATCGTGACGGTTATCGTATGTCCGTACGCGTTGCCCACCACTCCGTACACCACGAGAGGGGTTTCTTCGGTGACGGGGTGCGCGAGGACGTATTTTCCGTTCTCGTTGAGTTTGATAATGTTAAGCTCTTTAGCTTCCGCTCCCGAAGACGCGGGCTTGTCCGTCGTAAGCCACTGCACGGGATATTCCGTCCATTCTTTTCTGCCGCTCTCCGACATAGTCACGGGAACGTAAAGCCAAATCGTATCGGGCAGGCACGCCTGCGTATTATAAGGATTTATGGAGAACGGCAGAATTTCCTCTCCGCTTCCGACGGGTTTATTAAACTGCGCTTTCGTCACCTGCGTGGGCACTCTGCTTCCCATAACTCCGTCTTCGGAAATCTGCGTAACCAGCGACATATTGACGGTGTCGCTTGCGGAAATATATCTGCTCGGCGCGACGACGTTAAGTTCAACCGTCTGCGTCGCGTCGGCAACGTCCCCGCCGAACGACGCGGTCGTCACGTTGGTCGCGTTCGTCCCCGAACCGAAAAGTCCCGTCGTGCCCTGCACGTCCAGTCTATCTCCTATTCCCTCGGAATCCGCCCACAAAAGCTCTCCGTATACGTACGTAGCGCAATACTCGTCGTCGCCGAGGATAGCGGGTCTCGTCAAAGAAACTATCCTATTAGTATTGTCTTCGAAATACACCCTTACCGTGTGTTCGGAAGCCGTCGTCGAGGGAATTACGTAAGTCTCCTCTTTAAGGTAGTCCACCGTATACGTTCCCTCGTCGTATCCGTCGATTTTAACGCCGCGCACTATCTTGCTCTTGACGTTTACTTTTATCGCGATTTTCATCGCGTATCCGTTCTCTTCGTCTCCGTACGTCGCTACGGCGTATCTCGTCTCGCCGCGCCAGGAAAACGCGTCTTCGGACATCGCCCAGTCCAGCCCCGCGGTATGGAGATACAGCCAGTTATACCCTTCCGCGTTGTAATAAAGGGGAATATGTTCTTCTTCTCCCGTCGTCGGATTGGTTACCGTTTCGTACCCGTAAAGGTTCTCAAACTGCAAAGTATTCCTGTTAAGGTTAAGTTGTTCGGTAAGGTAATCGTACTCCTCGCCATCTTCTCTGCGCAAGCGTTTCGTCATCGCGTAGGTATACGGGTCGGCGTCGTATTCCGCCACGACGGGTATCTGTTCTTTCCCCGCGACGTAGTACATATCGTTGCCCGAAGAATCTTCCTGCGGGATTATTCTGCGGTTAATTACCGCAACGTAAATTTCCTTTTCTATACTCGCTATGCTGTCTTTTCCTATAACGAGTTTATGTTTTTCTATTCCGTCGGTGACGCCCGCGAGCAACGCGAGGTTATACCCGTCGGGCGTAACTCTGCTTTCGGGGAAATCTTCGATTGCGCACGCGAGAGTTCCCGTTTCTCCTCCTTCGTACATAACGCCGATTTCTTTGGGCAGCGTTTTGGAAAACGCGGGGTCGACGACAAGCAAGTCTCCGTTTATCGACACGCTCTTTACTACGTACGTGCCCGTTACGCTTACGATATGCAAAGCGTAGCCGTATTCTTTGCCGAAAATCTCCGCCGCGGGGTTATAGTCGTTCTTTCCCGTCTCGATTTTAATCGTGTCTTCTTTATAGGTTACTTTAAGTCCTATTCTTTTTCCGCTTACCGTTACGTACGCCGTGTCTTTCCACTTGCTTCCGTTGGAATAAATGCTCGTAGCGGAAACGTCCTCGGGAATATGCACGTACGGGTCGCCGTACGCGTCCGCGTTCACTCCGCTAAGGTCGAGCGCGTCGAACTCAATCTTGCATTTTATTCTCGCGTTCGTGTTTTCTATTCCCACGAGTTCGTTTACCGGGTCGTTTTCGTCGGTAACCGTCAAATCGACGCAGAAATATCCGTCTTCCGTGTACGATTTCGAGTTTTTCTCCGCCGCGTTGTAAATGGCGAGGAATGCGCTCAGTCCGGTATTTCCCGCAAAAATATTCTCGCCGTCGGTAAGTTTTTCCAGCTGTTCCGACACTTTTTCGCGGTCGATGGAATATCTTATTCCGCCGTCCGAACCGTCGTAGTCCCCTACTTCCGTATACAGTCCCACGAGCAGTTGTCCCACGTCGAACGGGTTGGTCGTAAGCGTCATAATAAGGGTTTCTTCCCCCGTTCCCTTTGCGGTGGAGAGAAATCTCAAATCCATAGTGGTGACCGGCTGTCTTTGCCCGCTCGCGTCGGTGACGTAATACTCGCTCATTCTTCCGCGCACGGTAAGGTAATGCCCCGTGGTAAGCGCGTAAGGCGTGTTTTTGCCCGTGGCGTCGCCGATAAACGCGCCGATAAATTCGGATATGCTCACCGTTTCCGCGCCGTAGGGGTTGAGTTCTATATCGTAAGTTACCGTTACGAGTTCGGGTTCTTTGAATTCCGTATAATTGAGCTCGTTAAGGTCGTGCGGCATAGTTATTCCGTTATACCCCGCGTTTTCCATATCCGTGCTCATAATAAGGTCCGTGCCGTTATAAATGTCTATTCCGAGCACGCCCGTGCCGAAGTTATAACGCACGACTATTCTCATAAGTTGGAAGAAGTCGTTGCCGAAATATCTCAGTATGGTTTCGCTGTCCACGCCGAGCATTTCTCCGAGCAGAACCGCAAGGTCGGTGTCGTCCCCGCGAATTTGTTTGATAAGCGCTTCGGTAATCGTTATACGGATTTCCTTCTTACTTACGTCGCTTTCGATAGCCGCTATAACGCTGTCGATAAGTCTGTCGTTTGCCGCCGTCGTCTCTTCGGGCGGCGTCATCAGAAGATTGATGATTTGAAGCATATCGGTGTACGCAAGCGACATAACTCCCGACGCGTTAAATCCCGTAAAGTAAATTTTGGGAAGTCTGAGCGCGTTGAGCGCGACCGTAGTTCCTATATAGTCGTACGCGCCCGCGGTATTGACGTACAGAATTTCGTCGTCGTAGTACGCGCTTATTATTTCGTTTATATTGTCGTATTTATGACTTTCGTCTATCCTGTCGGACGAAGAAAGCTGGTCGTACATACGCACGGTGAATTCGTTTTCTTTATTGTCTTTCGCGTTGAGGTTGTAATCGAGAGAAAAATCGAAATCGCTGTCCCTCATATCCGGAAGGGTGGTTTTCCCCGCAAACGAACCCTGTCCCGGGGTAACCGCGGCGTAAACGTAGTCGTCAGGCAAACTCTCCGCGTCCGTTATCTTCGTCGTCGTGTAGTCGTAGGCGTAGTTCGCCGTAACGAAATAACGCGTATTGTCCTGCATCCTGCCGCTTACTTCCGCTTCGGTTGCCGTGTTTTTCCCGTCTTCGAACGTAAAATCGATATTTTTTACGTCGAGGGAAGCGAACGTCATTTCCAGCAATCTGCTGAAACTGAACCCGAGATAGTGGTCGGTTACCGAATCGAACACCGTGCCGAAGCGGTTTTTCCACGCGGCAATCTGGGCGTTAATCTGTCCCATAAGCATACCGAGGTCGACGTTGGACACGGTTACCCGTTCTTTTGTCTCTCCCGTCTTTACGTACCCTAAGTTTCTCACGCCGATTATTGCGGAAAGCGGCGTGGTTTCGGAAAAGTTGGTCTGCATAAAGTTGCCGTAGACGAGTTCTCCGAGGTCGAGCAGGTCGAGAAAAGCGTCAAACGTATCGAAAATAAGCAGCGTGCCGAAATCTTCTATCACGTAATGTTCGTCCTTAACGGTAACGTACAAATCCGAGGAGTCATAATACGCGTTCAGTCTTTCGAAGTGCTCGTTGTTGTCGAAAATACGAATTTGATATTTTCCGTCGCGGCGGTTTTCGTTATACACCGCGGCGTATTCGAGCGTGAGATTTTCCTCTCTCGTATACACCGTATATTCGCTTGTCACGTGATACGCCGTCGCCGAACTCAGTTCGCTTTCCGAAGATTTCAATCCCGCGTTGATTTTGTTCATATACTGCGCGAACGTCATATCGTTTGTTGTGGGCGGATTATCGTCGTCGCCCGGGTTGGGCTTCGGCGCGTCGTCCGTACACGCAATCATCGCGAACATCGTCGCGATAATCGTAAGCGTCAGTAAAAACAATAATAATTTCGTACGTTTTTTCGTCATCTCTTCCTCCGCTCTTTTATTCAAGCGTTATTTCTTTTCCTTTTTCTCTTTACTGCAATATCATCTGCAACAGGTCGTACTCGTATTTCGTTCCGTCCAGCGTGAAACTCTTCGAAGTTATCCTTCCCGTTCCTTCGTCGTACTCCCACTCTATGTCGGTTATTCTTACGAGATACTGTTTGTCCGCTCCGTCGTTGCCCACGAAGTCGCGTTTGGCTCCCGTTCTGTCGAAAGCGTTTCTCTCGGCGTATATCTGCAACAATTTATACATATCGTCGCCGATATTGTCGTAAGGCACCACCGAATTGAGCCCGTCGGTTTCGTACGCGTTTTTATTTTGCGCCATATTCCAGTATTCCGCTCTCACCGCTATGTACAGTTCGTCGCAGAACCTCTGTCCGTTTCTTATCGCCGCGTCGTATTCCGCTTTCGTAAGCGCGCCCGTCACGTTTTCGTAGGCGTTTCCTCTCTTGCGGTAATACGCTATCGGCGAGTAGTCGGCAAACAGCACTTTGACGGTGAGCGTTCCCGTATACACCGCGGAACCGTTTTTCACGCTTATAAGCACCGTCGCGAGCACGTTGTTGTTACCGCCGCCGCGCAATCTGTTTATATCCGAGTTATAATCGTACCTCTCGTTGACCGCGAGCAAGGCGTACGCGTCTCTCGAACACATTTCGTCGGTGTAGTTGTCTCCGAGATACTCGTTTTCCGAACGCATATAGTCTTTGGCAAGGTCGATTATTTCCTGCCGTTCGTTTTCGCTTATCTCGTCCCACGTCATAATGAGGTTTATCGCGTAGTTTCTCACCGACGCTTCCTCTACGTCGGGATACGCGCTTCTTACAAACCTCATAAGTCCGGTTACCGTGCTTTCGAAGTTGTTGTTCCACAAGAACCTTATTCTCAGTTCGTCTCTGCGGTAATGCACGTTGTTTTCTCTTAAAACCACGTCTCCCGTCGTCGGCAGGTATCCGTCGGGGGAAACCGCCACCGCCGCCTGTCCGTTCTGCGCGAGCAGTACGTCTTTGATTTCTTCGTACAGTTTGCATACTTCGTCGTCGCATCTCGCGCTTCCGTCTATCGTATTGTAATACACCTTGTGTCCGTACGAACCGCACGTCGCGTTTTCGCATTCGAGAACGAGTTCTCCCGTTTCGCCCGCGAGATGGGTTTCTCCGCACTCGCCGCACACGAACGCGAGGTTTCTAATATCAAGCGTATAGCTTATTCCCGTCTCGCCGCACACGAACGTAACGACGTCTCCGTTTTTCTCCACGGTAAGCCCGTCGAGGGTTACGAACGCGATTTCGGAAATCGTCATTCTTTCGCAACTGTACACCGCTCTCGTCGGCGCGGTCGTATCGCTCTGTTCTTTAAGTCCGTCGAGAGTGAACTGTCCGACGTCTTCGTTGCCGAGGTATACGAGGCATCCGCTCTGTTGCGACAACTGGTTGTTGACGACTCTGTTCTTCTGCAACGCTTCCCAGTAAATAACGTATCTCTTTCTCGCGTTGACCGCCGCCATCGTGTCGTCGTCCGTTCCGTATTCGAACAGTCTGCTGTCTTCGGGATAGAACAGCTTTCTGACGAACCCTTCGTCTTTTTCCTGTACTTTGACTCCCGTAAACGCGCCCGACGCGTCCTTTTCGAAGACTATTCTTCTTACTCCCTTTTCTCCCGTCGTCGGGTCGGGCATAATTATGCTTACGGCAAACGCTACAAGGTAATAGTCTTCCGCAGAATACGGCGTATACGCCGAGAAGTAGAAACTGAGCGGGTTCATATATACGAACCTCTGTTCTTCTCCCTCGACCTCGAACGCCGTTCCGCTCGCCGCGTCCGTTCTGCGATAGAATCCCGCGTAGCTCCATTTCGCCACGAACACGCTCATCTCGACTTCCTGTCCCGCGTCGCTCTCCACTCTGCCCTTAACTACCTGTCTCGACCCGTCGGTAACCGTGGTTATGTTGCCCGTAGGCTGAATTCCCACGTTGTTCCAGCGCACCGTCATCATTTGTCCGCCGACCATTATTCCCTTGGGCATATCGTTGCTCTGCGAGAACTCGAACGGGTTATATACGTACAGCGACTGTCTTTCCAGTCTGCCCGTCTCGCCGTATTCGTTCACGAACGCATATATTATCGTCGCGGTTGCGTCGTACCCCGCGAACTCCGACATCTTCTTTACGCCGAATCTGTCTTCATACCTCAGCGTATACGCTATCTTTCCGTTCGCCGTATAGTCGTCCGTCGTAGTAAGGCTCGCGTCGAACTCGTAGTAGTAAACGTATCCCGCTCTCGCCTTATACATATAATATAGTCCGTCTTCGGTAAGTTTTCCGCCGGTCGTACTTTCCGTCGCGTAAACAAGCCCGTCTTCGATATACTCCGTCGTCACGCTCTTTTCTTCGTCCGCAAGCACTCTTCTTGCCACTATCGCCGCGATATGCAACGTTGTGCTCTCTCCGGTAACTCCCGAAACGAGGGTTCCCGTAAGCGTTCCCGTAATTCCCGCGTAGCTTACGTTGCCGCTTATTCCGTCCGTGCCCCAGGTTATTTCCGTCTCGTACGGTCTTCCGCTTTCGTCGTCCGCTCTGTCGTCTCCCGTAAAGAACACCAGTATCTTATACGGCACCGCGCGGTAAGAATAGTACGGTTCTATATAGTACATAGCGAGGTTTTCGTCGAGCAACGCGGCGAATCTGTCGAGGGAATATCCGCTCGTCCCGTACCGCGAAACGTCGATTATCTGCCCGTTGATTTCCTGTATGTCCTTTATCGTGCCCATATACTCCGCTTCCGCGTACACCGTCTCGGTAAAGCTCTTTATTCCCGAAGCGAGCAAATTCCTAAGTACGTCGGTAATTCCCGCTCCGCTCAGAAGGCTTCTTCTAAGCGCGTTGACCGTCGTGGAATAGTTGGTTATCGAATTGTACGAATACCTTATCACGTTTCCGTACAGTCCCTTGTATTCGTTCCATTTTTCTCTGTCTTCCGTCGTTCCCGAAGACAGCGCGGTGAAGTCCATACCTTCCCTTATGGCGTTTACGAGATACGCTCTCATAACCTTTTTCGTAAGGTTCGCCGCCGTTCTGTTATACGCGTAGTCTTTTACGAACGCGTCGAGCGTGTACGTCTCCGCCTTACTTCCGCTTACCGCCGCGCCTCCGAATCTGTGTCTGTTGAGGTCGAGACGGCTTTCGAACAGTTTAACCACCGTTTTCTTAATCGCCGCGGCGTTTTCGTCCCCTCTTACCGTCGTTCCGTCCGCGTAATCGTACGCTTCGATAATCGCCTGCACTATCGCCGCATAGGCAAGTTCTTCATAGGTATACGTAAGGCTGAGTTTCTGCGCCTGTCCCGCCGCTCCCTTAATATATACGAAGACCTTTTCTCCGCCCTCGTACTGCACCGTGGCGTTCTTGTCCGCGTCGGACAGTTCGGAATAGCTCACTCTTCTGCCGCCCACCGTATAATCTTCATACTGCGCGACGAACCCGAACCCGATTGCTTCTGCTCTCGCAATATCTATCTGTTTCGCCGCGAGAGCCGCGCTTATTCCGCTCGCTTCCATAGAACGCAGTCTGTAAATATCCGAAATAACCGCGTCCGCGTCGAAGCCCGCTTCCGTCATATTCTTATAACTTATCGCGTCGTTGTACTCTTCGGCGGTGAACCCTTCGAGTTCGGCGGTAAACATCCTTTCGTATTCTTTCTCTACGCAACCTCTTATCGCCGCGTTATACGCGTTAAGCACGAATTCTTCGAAATATCCCGCAATTCTTTCGTTTATCGTTCTTTCTTTCGAAGAAACCGAACCGCTTCCTCTGATGGTAGCGAGTATCAGACTTACGTACGTACCCATTTCCGTTCCGTCATAGAACGCGAGCGCGTTCGCCGCTTCTTTGAGCTTACTTAGCGCATAGTTATAACTTTCGTCTTCGTCATACGCTCTTCTCGTCGGCAGTGCGCTTTCGTCGTACGCGCCTCTGAACGAAAATTCCGTCGTCCAGGCAAGCAGTTTTTCGCTTATTGCCGCCGCCGTCGTTCCCACTTCGGACGCGGAGATTTCTATTCTGTCTATCGCAAGCCTTATTCCGCTTCTTATCTCCTGCGCCGCCGCGATTACGTTTTCGAGGTTGGTTTCCACCCTTATGAGGTTTACTCCCGCGAGCATTTCGCTCTGATACGAGGTAAAATCACTCCTCTTCTCTTCGTAAATCGCGTTTCTTATCGCGGTATCGTCGATATCTATTACCGCGGTCGCGTCGTTGTACACAAGGTTTGCTTTAAGCGCGTATCCGCTCGAACCCACCGTATACAGTTTCACTTCCGTTCCTTCGATAACCGCGTTCCTGTCCTCTTCGCTGAGCGTGTTGTATCTTACCTGCACGCCGTTTACGTAGTACGCTTCGTAATAGTACAGAAGGTTCGCCGATTTCGCGTATCCGTCCTCTCCTTCGACGAACAGATATTTATTCGTCGAGCCCACTCTCTTCGCCTTTTCCGATTCGGGCAAGGCGCTGTACAGTACCCTGCTTCCGTCTACGAGATACTCGGTATAATAAACTATCCCTTCGGTCTCTTTCGGGCGTTTATTGTGGAAATAGAACCTTATTTCGAGGGTCTGTTCCAGTCCGAGTTCGACGCTCAGGACAAGCTCTCTTTCGTTGAGCTGTCCTACGCTTATACCCGACAAATCTCCCGAAGAAGAGGTCATCGTGCTTACGTCTATTCCCCGCGCGTCGAAGTAAATTCTGTTTACCGCCCTCGTTCCGCCGTAAACGTATCTTACGTTGTTAAACGCGAAAGTTTCTCCGCTCGTGTAGCTTGCGAGAAGTTCGGAGGGAAGTTCGAGGTATCTCTTGCCCGTATCGTCCGTCTTTATCGCTCCTCTTCTCACCGCGTCGGTATCCGCGTATGCGTCGATATACACTCTGTAAACGCGCTTTCCGCCGTCTTCGAGGGTTTCCGTAGCAAGTCCGCTTCCTCTGTCGTCGGTCTCCCACGGAAGAATCATTACTTCCGCGGAATTTATCTGAACGTACAGAGAAATCCTCGTCGCGCCGTATCTTATTCCCGCGCTGTCGGTGTATCCGAGAATGTCCGCGGTCGCCATAACGTATTTGCCCGTCGTTCCCTTATAAGTAAGCCCGCCGAGCACCGAATCGGGCGCGCCGTACCACACGGAATTGATTTTCCATTCCACGCCGCTTACCGTTATCTGTCTGCCGTTTACGCTCACTGTAAGCGTGGTCGGCAGATAACCCGTCGCTCCGAGGTATTCCGCTACGCTCGGGTAGGCAAAGTCATATATGTTTTCCACGGTTATCAGACCGTCCATTATCGCAAACGTCTGCGTTTCTTCGAACGGCGCGTTCGGATTGCCGCCCGAGAACCCGTCGTTCATACTCGTAGGCAGTTCTTCGAACACTATCGTGCGGGTAATTCTGAACCCTTCGCTCGTGAGCGCGCTTATCGTTATCTGTCTCGCTCTTCCCGTCGAATATATCGCGTCCGCGGGAATATAAGAAATTATATCCCCCGCGCTTATTCTGTTTATATTGGTCGGGTTGCCGCCCGCCATAACCTCTACGTACCATTCCGTGAGTTTTTCGTCGGTCGCGCTTCTGTTGTAGTTAAACCTTCTCGTGTTGTTCGTTCCGTCGTTCACTATCGCGGTAACCGACGCGCTCACCGAGTTGCCCAGGATATATCCGTCCGAATACTGCGCCGCGCCGCCCGCGGTATATACGTTGACGTTTATCGTCTCCGTTCCTCTCGAATCCTGCGTGAGGTAATATCCGCCCGTGAATATCAGTCTCGCGCGCAAATCGTAAGACCCCGCGCCCGTTCCCAGCGCAACGACGTATTTTCCGTCGGGCATAGCGTCTCCCGTATCCCTCGGACGGATAAGCATATCGTTTATATCCATTATCTCGTACAGGTTCTTGACCGATATGTTCTTATTCGCGACCGTTCTCGTCGTTCCCGCCGCCACTCTCAGATAGCGGTAATAGTTCGTCAGTCTGTAAACGAGTTCGCGATAACCCATAGTAACCGTTCTGTTAAGGTTGTTTCTGAGCGCGATTTCCCCGTTCTCCCCGAGTCCGAGGGCGGCGTCTATATCGACCCTCTTTTCGTCGGAGTTGTAACTTACGTAGGAGGAAAGCGCCGTTCCCTGTCCGAACGCGACGCCGTTTCCGTCCTCGTACTTTCCGTCGACCGAGACCACTCTCCATTCGACGTATTTTTCCGCCATATTTTCGGCGATTATATACGCCGCAAGTTCCGCATAGCTTATGTTTCTCACCGCGACGTCTCTGTAACTTATGGTAAGCAGTCCTTCCGAATTTACGTCCGCGGTATACTCGACTCCCGTACCGGGGTCGGTATATTTAAGCTCCACGGTCATTACGTTTGCGTTTCCTTCGGCGGGTCTGAACTCGTATTTTACCGTCGCCGCTTCTTTAATGGACACGGTAAGAGTGGACGTTCCCCGTCTCATAAGCACGGAATGGTCGAATATCGACGCTTCGTCGTTGATGATTTTCTGCGAATTCATCTCGGTTTCGTACTTGTTGAGGGTTATCGTCGCTCTCGAATACAGCGCGCTTATGAATTCGTATACTCCCACAGACCTACGCCAGATATATCTGCCCGTCTCCGCGTCCATCGTGTACAGCCCGATTTCTCCGCCCGGAGTATCTCCGTCTTCCGCCGCGCCCGTGCTGATATGAATGTAGTACGCGGACGTGCTCTGATAATAGTACCCGATTTCCCTGCCGTCGAGCTTAAACAGACTTCCCACCGTCACTTTTCTGTCGAGGATTTCTCCGTTTTCGCTCTTTACCGTCACGTAGTAAGAACTGAACTCGTTGTTTACTTCCATCTTGTTGAGTTCGTAATTCTCCACGACTACGACAAGGTAAATATCCACCGTAACTCCGCCTTCCGTTCCTATCGTGGTAACCAGCGTCATCACCGTGTTCGGCTCGAATATAAAGTCCGCTCCCGTCTTCGCGGGCGCCCAGGTAGGCACGTAAATCTGCGTATGTCCGTCGCTGAACGTCGCAAGCAGTCTGTCGGGCAACACGAAGTTTTCGAACGTGTTCGCGTAATACGTATAGTACGTAAACTTCGTCATATTGCTTCCCGAAACGACTTCCGTCACCGTAGCGGGCGTTTCCAGTTTTTCTCCCGTCGCGTTGACGTAGAAGTCCACGTTGGTCGGGTCTTTGCTGAGTATTCTGACGGCGACGGTTATTTCGCGGTAACCGCTCGTCGCGTTTCCTATCTTCACCATAGCGCGGAAAATAAGCTCTTCGGTAAGAGATTCCACGTCTATCGCCACTTTATATCTCGTACGTCCGCTCGCGTCGGTAACGACTTCGATAATCGGCACGTACGCGCCCAGTTCCGCGTCGTAATACGTATAGACGGGGTTGCCGTCCGCGTCGAAATACGCGCACCAGGACAGTCCGCCGAACGTATGCGTGCTTACGAACCCTTCGTACTCGAAATAAATTTCCAGCGAGTCGGGAAGGTAAAGCGTTTCCGCGTTGAGCGGGTCTACTTTGTAATACCCGAGCGCGGTTGCGTCTCCCGCGTTCACCTTGTTCATAACGAACGGTTCTCCCGTCAGTCTGTCGGTTTCCGTCCCCGCCACGTCCACGTCGAGTTGCGGACAGTCGGCGACTATTCTCAGTTCTATCAACGAAAAGTCGGTCACTCCCACCGCCTGGTCGTCCAGGTGTTCGGGGTCGATTATTCCGTTCGACAGCGTGCTGATGGCGTACAGTTTGTTGTCGAGGGAGAAGTACAGTCTGAACAGATAGTAAAGGTCGAGCCCCGCCGTGGTTATCGAGTCGGAATTGTCGGTGTTAAAACCGTATTTCGCTCTCGTTTCCGCGTCTCCCGCTACGTAAAGTTCGTACTCTTCTTCGGTTAAATGCACGGGTTGCGTCGGGTTGCTTCTCAGATAGAAGTAGTAGAACGGACGGTTGTAAAGTACGGTTTCGCCCTCGACGTCGGTATCCCTCATCATCGCGTTGCCCACTCTGTCCGAAGCGTACTTCGTCGCTTCTCCCGTTCCGTATTCCACCGTAAACACGGTTCCTCTCAGTTCGCTTAAACTGAGAATTCCCGCTATCTCGGAATACGCCCACACGTTTCTCATTCTCACTCTGCCGTCGGCGGCTCTTTCGTAAAGTCTTCCTTCGGTCGTCGTCTTGTCGGAACGGAAAATCTTGACCGTCTTCGCCCTCTGCGCGTCGCTGAGCGCGTCGTAACGCTGTTCGAGTTCGGTATATTCGCTTTCCTTATACAGGTACGAGTACGCGTATTCGCCGTAGGAAGAGCCTTTGCTCGTAACGTTGAGTATCGCGGAATTACCCCATTTCAACCCGTAACTGTCGTCGGTTTCGTACGCGCCCGAATACGTTCCGTCTCCGTTTTTGAGCAGTCCTCTGACCACTTTCATATCGAACACGTATTCGTACTCGCTTATTCCGTCGGTAAAGACGAAAATCGGCTGCGTTTCTATTTCGTAAGTGTCTTCGTCGTAGTAGTTTCCTCTGTAAACGCCGTTGACGTAAACGTCGTTGCTTCCGTTGTCCGCGTTATACGTTTTCGGCGAGAACGTATCGCTCTCGTAGAATTTGAGGTGAGAGAACTCTCTCTTGCCCACGTTCACGCGCAACGCAATAAGCTGTCCGCGGAAATAAGTGTGGAGATAAATCGTTCCGCCGAGGGGAGAAACCGAGGATTCGAGGTTGCTGCCCTTTTCGCATACGTCGTAACTCCAATCGTATCTCGTAAGAACGCCGTCGGCGTAGTTGTCGTAACTTCTCGCAATATACGCGTTGCCCACGTCGTTGGCGTACAGATAACTCTGCTGCCAGGCGAACGCTATGGAGAACGCGAATTTCGGCTGCGCAAAGTACGCCGCGGAGAATTCCGCCACCGCTTCCGCATACGCTCTCTCTATGTTCTCGCGGGAGTACAGAATCGCGGGATTGAAATTAGCCGTGTCGGACAGATATTCGTATTTCGCAAGCGCGTAGTCGTACGGGTCCACGTCGATTTCGTCCACTACCGGCGCGCGGGAAGCGACTTCCTCTTCCGTCGTGTAGACGGACACGTAGTCGTTCGTGTCGATTTCCCTGTTTACCACGATTATTCTTATCGGGAAGGATATTTCGCCCATCATTCCCGGCGCGACGATAACTTCCGTCACCGTCATATATCCTTTCTTGTCCGCGGACGCGAGTTCCCAGTCGATAACGAACCGCGCGTTGAAGTTTTTGAGCTGGGTAGTCGAACCGTCCGTCTTTACGTTGACGCCCACGCTTTCACGCAAGGGTTCGCACGGTTCCATAACGTAGAGAGATATAGGCGTTTTCGTACTCGAAATGAGAACGCCGTCGTCGTCGTAGACTTCCACGACGTATTCTTCGTCTTCCTTGCTGTAATACTGCGGATATTCGCTCTCGTCGTTGTAATAAAGGTTCTCTATCTTACCGAGTTCTCCCGAGTCGAGGCTCTCGAACGTGATAAAGTATCTTCTTACCTCGCCCATAAAGCTGCCGTTGGTTCTCGGCGCGTACTGCGTTTTGCAATCTTCGGTTATTTCCACCGAATCGGGGTCGTACTCGAACAAAAGGTCTCTGTCCGTGCTCACCGATATGTACGCGTGGTCTCCGTCCTCGTTCTCTATCGCGCGGTTTCTGTCGAAGAAATAGAAATTCGCGCCCTCGTCGTGGAACAGAACTTCGCTTATTCCCAGCCAGTAAACGTACACCGTTCCGTCGTCTCCGACTTCTATGTAATCGTCGTTTACCTGCCTTTGTTTGCCGTAATACGTTCTGTAATAATACTTGCCCTCGCTTTCGAAGACGAGCATATTCTCTCTCGTAATCTCTTTCGTCGGGTCGAGCACGAGGTCTTCGAGCACGAATTTAACCCGCGCTATATCCTGGTTGTTCGCGTCCTCCCGGTTAAAGAACGAGTTGGACGGATAGTCTATGTTCTGCCGCGAAACGACCCTCCTTGCTCCGAGTTCGAACAGATATATCGTTCCCGCAAGTATCATCGTTCCGTCGTCGAGAATAACGTTGTCTTTATAGACGAGGAAATCGTATTTAAGCGGGTCGTAGTCGTCCATATAGTCTTCGTAGAAGAAGACGGGAAGTCTGTCGTGCAAAGCCGTGTCGTACGGGCTGTTTCCCGTTATGTTGTCGAAAAATCCGACTTCGTACATAAGGTATTGTTTTCTGATGGATTCCAGTCCTTTTACGCGGTATTCGAATCCTGCGTCCACTTTGATGTTTCCGATAAGTCCGTTTACTCTGAACAGGTTCTGCAACGTTTCGTTGGAAGAGGTGATTTCAAGTTGGTCCGCCGCCGCTATGACGTACGCGTCTTTACACAGCGCGGTGATTATGCTGGTAAGAGACAGGTTGAAATCGTTGTCGGCAAAACTCGACACGTCGTCCTCTATCGACGTCTCGTTGTTCATATACGCCGACATCGACGCCATAAAGACGTCTTCTCTTATCTTCATCTTCGGGATAACCTGCGTTCCGTTTTTGGTTACGCACGCGATATTGACCCAGACGTAACCGAGTTCGTCTTCTCTTGCCGGCAGGTCTTTGTAAACTTCGTTGTTGAAACATACGTCATCCGAGGCAAGCCCGATGATTATCGTGCTTTCGCTGCCCGTAAGCCATACGGTGAGTTCGAACGCGCTTCTTCCCGCCAGCTTCCACCGCCCGTCGGCGTACTGGTCTTTTACGAACTGGTCGTAAACGAGGGTAAACGAAAGCCCCGCGTTCTGCGCGAGCACGTACGGCGTGTTCAAGCCCGAACTTTCACCTATCGTCGCGGATAAAAGTTTACTCAAATCGACGGTTTCCTGCGAACTGAATATGAAATTCCCTCGGAGCGTGCCCGAGTAGGTGTAAATCTCGCCGAGAGGTTTGAAGTTCGTGAAATCTATTTCGGTAATGGGAACGTATTCGCCGAAGTGTATGGGAACGAGTTCCAGTTGGAAAATCATCGTGGACGGCTCGCCGGGTGTTACGCCCACGTTTGTATACATAATTATCGTGAATTCCTGCTCGTCCACGTCCCAGGTAAGGGTGAAATACGTCTTTTCGAGCATAATTTCCGCGCTCGCTATACCGAGCATAATGGCAATCTGGTCCATCGTGTACGGCAGCATCGAGTCGAGTATGTTGATTATCTGTCTCGTGGAGAACGAACCCACGCCCGTCTCTTCGAGCATCTGCTTGACGAGTTCTATGTCGAGCTGCAACGTTTCGCTGTTGATAGAAAAAATGTCCTCGGGGTCTTTCTCGGTAAAACTCGTCTTCGCCATCAAGTATTCGAGAACTTTGTTCTCCTTATCCGACGAGGCGGGGTCGAGTATCGAGTCCACTATGGACACTATGGTGTTGTTTATTATCCGGAAGAATTTGCCGAGCACTTCGGCGAGGTCGAGATGGTCGTCCCAGACCTGCGGGAAACCGAGAGACTCTACGTCCACCCAGCCGTACATATACGCCATACCCGAAATATCCAGCCACGCCCTCTCTTCGCGGTAATAGAGACCTATCATAAGCTCGCCGTTCGCTATGTCGCGGAATTCCATAAACACGTTGTTCGTGCTGTTGTCGTACTGTTGAATGTCCGTCTTGATTTCCGCGTCGAACTGCGCGTCCCACGCCGGAACGTACAGCAATCCGTCGAACTCGTAATTTCCGTAATCGAACATCGTGTAATAGTCCGTGTCGAGTTTGAGCGTTTCGGGGTAAGTCCACCCGTAATCGAACTTTATGTTCGACGTATACGTATACAGCACGTCGTAACTGTTCACTACTCCCGCAAACGCGAATTCCGCGTTTGTCAGAACGTCGCTTACGTCGCTCTTGTCGGGGGAGATTATCGCCCGCATATCCGCGTTTATCGACTGAATTATCGCGTTCGCCACCGTGCTGAACTTGAACCCGAGGAATTTATTCGTCATCGGGTCCCATTTTCTTCCGAACACGCCGAGGATGTCGTAGATAAGGTCGTTGACGTTGCCCGCTATCGCGTCGAGAGTAACGGAATAAAACAGAAGACTTACCAAATCTCCGTTTACCACACGCTTGTAGTTTTCGCCGACCAAGCTGGACATCGTCGAGTTAATCGAACCCGTTCCCGCGTCGCCCTGCAATCCGAGAGATTCGAGAATTCCTTCCACCGAAAGGTTTACGAGAAGCCTTATGAGCTGCTGATAAAGCACCGTGTCGCCGAAATCGGGGAAACTGCGCTTATACCCTTGTATGTTGAGGTACAGGATATTGCCGGGGCTGTCTGCGTTGCTGTTGATTCCGTCGAAGTACAACCCTATGAGCACCTCGTTGGTCGCGCCGTTGTACCACTCTATGCAAATATCGGATTTTTTAATCGCCTCGTTGTGAATTTCCAGCGCGCTTACGAGCGTGCGCGTACCCTCTTCGTTGTTCTCGTCGTAATAACGTCCGTTTTCGTAATATTTGTAAATGGGGTTGCCGTCGTCGTCTTCGTAGGGATAGGTATAGAGGTAGGACTGAATACGGAGAGCGAAGTTGCCCGCGGTGTTGTTCTCGGGGTCGAGCACGTCGATGTCGAAATCAACGCCCATATAGTATCCGCTGTCTACGAAAGATTCGCTGTCGAGGTATTTTCTTAACGCGGTAATGGAGTCGGTAAACTCGTCGACCGCTTCGTCCGTGGTCGTATGGTCTTTGTTGTAGTAGTTGCTCTGATTGTCGTTTATGTAGTAGGTGGATTCCCGAACGGGGTCCTCCAACTCGCACGCCGAAAGCACGAGCGAAAGCATAAGCGCCGCCAGCACGCACAGAAGCAATTTTTTGAAAAGACCGTTTTTCGTACCCATCAAGAAGTACCTCCCGAGTGAAAAAGAGCATAAGTCGCCCTTTTTGCTTTGTATATATTATATATATTTTCTCGTTACCTGTCAAGACGGGTATGCGCAATTAAGTCTTATTTATATAAATAAAATAAATTAAGCAAAATTCGGGCATTTATTTGCTTTTATTTGCTTTTTCGTTTGCGTTATGCTAAACTTTTGGCTATGGCGATAATAGAAATCGAAAACGTAACATTTTCCTACAAGACGGACGAGTCCGTATCCGTGGGCGTGAAAAACGTATCCCTTTCGGTAAACGAAGGGGAATTTATCGTGCTTCTCGGACATAACGGCAGCGGCAAAAGCACGCTCGCCAAACTCGTCAACGGGTTTCTCACCCCCGACGAAGGGAAAATCACGGTCGACGGCATAAATTCCGCCGACGAAAGCCGCGTTTTCGACCTACGCTCCACCGTAGGTATGGTCTTTCAGAATCCCGACAACCAGATGGTCGCTTCGATAATCGAGGACGACATCGCTTTCGGTTGCGAAAATCTCGGCGTTCCGCCCGAAGAAATCCGCCGCCGCGTCGACTGGGCTTTGGAAACCGTCGGTATGTCGGACAGAAAAACCGGCACTCCTTTCAAACTCAGCGGCGGACAGAAACAGCGCGTGGCTATCGCCGCCATTCTCGCTATGCTCCCGAAAGTTCTCATTCTCGACGAAAGCACCTCTATGCTCGACCCCGAGGGAAGAAAGGAAGTCCTCGACACCGTCCGCGCCCTGAACAAAGAGCACGGTATGACGGTAATTCTCATCACCCACTATATGGACGAAGCCGTTTCCGCCGACAGAATAGGCGTAATGAACGGCGGAGAACTTGTCTTTTCGGGTACTCCGAACGAGGTTTTCGGGAATCCCAAAATCCTTAAAGAAGCCAAACTCGAACTTCCTTTTGCAACGGCGGTCGCGCGCGACCTCGCCTTAAAGGGAATTTCCGTCGGCGTCTGTCTCGACGACGACGCGCTCACGGAGGAAATATGCCGATTGTCGTAGAAAATTTATCCTTTACATACGGCAAGAAATCGCCGTTCGAAAAAAAGGCTCTCGATAACGTTTCCTTTACGGTAAGCGACGGAGAATTCGTCGGCATAGTGGGCTGTACGGGAAGCGGAAAGAGCACTCTCATTCAACATCTCAACGGGCTAATCAAACTGACGGACGGGAAAATCGTCGTGGACGAAATCGACCTGTCCGCGCGCAAACCCGACCTGCAAAAACTCCGCAAAAAAATCGGTATGCTCTTCCAGTACCCCGAATATCAACTGTTTGCCGAGACCGTTCTCGACGACGTCAAATTCGGACCGCGCAATTTCGGTATGAGCGACGAAGAAGCCGCGCAGAACGCCGAGCGCGCGATAAGAATGGTCGGACTCGACTTCGACGGAATAAAAGAACGCTCCCCGATAGAACTGAGCGGCGGCGAGAAACGCCGCGTGGCGGTAGCGGGCGTTCTTTCATACAACCCCGACTTTCTCATTCTCGACGAACCGACGGCGGGTCTCGACCCTGCGGGCAAACGGGATATGCTCGACCTTCTGACTTCCCTCCGCGCTTCGGGCGCGGTCAAGACCGTCATAATGGTCAGCCACAATATGGACGAAATCGCGGAATACGCCGACCGCGTAATCGCTCTGTCCGACGGTAAAAAAATCTGCGACTCCACCCCCGAAAAATTCTTCTACGACGAGTACGAAGACGCTTTCGGTCTCGCCCTTCCCCACGCGGTCGCAATCACCAAAAAACTCGCATCCCGAGGCATAATTCTCCCCTCCCGCCCTCTCACGCGGCAAAGTCTTACCGATAGCGTATCTTCGTACTTTTCGGGAAAAGGAGGGACGAATTGAACAAAGAAATCGTCTTCGGGCAATACTACCCCGCCTCGTCGTTCATTCACAAACTCGACCCGAGAATAAAACTTTTCGCCGTTCTCATTTTTATCGTATCGGTATTTTTATGCGATACTTTCTATGCGTACGCGGCGTGCTATGCCTTTATTCTAATCGTTATTTTAGTATCCCGAGTTCCTCTTTTAAGCGTCCTTAAAACGGTAAAAGCGATACTCTTTATTATCATATTTACGGCGATAATAAACGTATTTTTCTATAAGGACGGCAACGTTTTATGGGAGTGGCAATTCCTCAGAATAACCGACGGCGGTTTAATCTACGCGGCGAAAATGGCTCTTCGCATAATATTCCTCGTCGTGTCCACTTCGATGCTTACGTTTACTTCCACTCCGATGGCTCTTACCGACGGAATGGAGAGCATTATGAAACCGCTCTCTTTTCTTCGTTTTCCCGTGCACGACGTGGCGGTAATTATGAGCACGGCTCTTCGGTTTATCCCCACTCTTATGGAAGAGGTAAACAAAATAATAATGGCGCAGAAAGCCCGCGGCGCTCATTTCGACAACGGCGGACTGTTAAAGCGCGCGAAAGCCCTTTTGCCCGTGCTTATCCCCTTGTTCGTCTCCACTTTCCGCAGGGCGGACGAACTCGCTATGGCTCTCGACGCGCGTTGCTATAACGCCACCCCTCACCGTACGAAAATGAAGCCGTTGCGGTTTTCCTACCGCGATTTGATAGCGTTTTTCGCTCTCGCATTGTTTCTCACTCTGATTATCCTGTTAAAACTCGGTTTCTTCGGGCTGTTAAACGGCGCGATTTAATCCTGACTTTTTCCTTGCGGAGGCATTTATGCGCGTAATGATAACCGTCGAATACGACGGCACGGACTTTTGCGGCTGGCAAATTCAACCGTCGAAAAGAAGCGTTCAGGGCGTTTTGCAGGACGCGCTTTCTTCCGTTCTCACCGAGCAAATCACCCTCCGCGGAAGCGGCAGAACGGACGCGGGCGTTCACGCGCTCGGACAGACCGCGCATTTCGACGTCACGAAAGATTTTCCCGTGGAAAAACTCGCTCTTGCGGTAAATACCCGCCTTCCCCGCGACGTAAGCGTAAAAAACGCCGCCGTTGTAAGCGACGAATTCGAAGCGCAGTATTCCGCGAAAAAAAAGACTTACCGATACGATTTTTATCTTTCCCGCGTATCCCGTCCTCTTTCCGACCGATACGCCTCTCACGTTCCCTACGATAAGGAAAAGTTCGATATTTCCAAAGCGGAAGAAGTCCTTGCGCTTATCCGCGGCACGCACGACTTTGCGGCGTTTTCCAACACGGGCAGACCGGTGACTTCATCGGTGCGCACAATCTATTCCGCCTCGATTGCCCCTTGCGGCGACGGCGCGTTCTCCATCACCGTCACGGGCAACGGTTTCTTATATAATATGGTGCGGATTATCGCGGGCACGGTTGTGGAAATCGGATTAAATACGCGCCCGCTTTCCGACGTGAAAAAAGCCCTCGAAACGGGAAACCGCGTTTTCTGCGGAAAGACTTTCCCGCCGCAAGGGCTTACTCTCGTATCCGTCGATTACGACGTGTAAAAAAAATCTAACGTCTTTTGCGATAAATTTTTCTTCCGCTTCCCGCGTTTGAAATCGAAGCGGTTTTTCTTTTATCCAAATCCTCTTTGAGTTCTTTCCATCCCCAGGTGAACCCTATCGCGTGGGCGGCGATTTCTCCGTAGGTTATTATCGGCCAGAACAGCCACACCCACGGCCAGAGGAAGTCTCCCGACCGATAGCCGAACCCGTGTTTCATAAAGTCGGGCACGACCGCGGTTAAAAAGCCGAGTTTGCTTTCGATATTTTCGGGCAAACCGAAAATGAAAATTCCGTTTCTCGACGCCGTAGGGTCGCCTACCATTTGGTCGAGGGTTTCTTCGGTAAATCCCGTCGCGCGCAAAACGAATTCGTTAAGCGTTATCACGCCGAGTATAAGGAAAAAACTTAACGGCACGCGCCAGAACCGCTTGTAACTCGGACGGTGCAACCCGTACATAAGCGTGTAAAACGCCTGCATAAACAGCAAAATATGCGAAAGATAAAACCTAATCGTTTCCAATCTGAACGGCGGATGCCCCCACGCTCCCGTAGGCACGAACATCGCCGCCGCGCCGCCTATCAAGCCGAGGAATACGACGTAATCTTTCGCGGCGTCGCTCTTACTCATCATCACGAACGGATAAATAAGCACGCTGACCGCGCAGATATTTTCAAACGTGCATTTACGTATGCTCATCGGAAAATAATCGTACTCGGGTAAAAGCAATTTAAGGAAATGCAATGCGAAATTAACAAACGAAAGAGTCAATACATAAATGTATTTTTTCTTTTCCGTCGCCTTACGGAACGGGAAAAATCCCGCGGCGGCAATTCCCCCGCATACTACGATATAGAAAAAATACCAGATATTCCCTACTTCGAGCGTTTTCATTCGTTTGCCTCCTTATTTTAATATACGTCTCTTTTTTGCGTAACGACAAACGCCGATACAAGCGAAGCCGCCAGCCAGAATATCACCACCGCAAGCGAAATAAAGAAGTTCCCGTTTCTCACTACGTTACCTACTCCGAAGAACTGCATAAAGTCGAGCGAATACGAAAGGGTAAACGCCGTAAGTCCTATCGACGAGAAGAAACTGCCTATACCCAGCACAACGGCGAGGGAAACGAGAATTCCCGCAGCCGAATTGCGGGTTACGGTTGCCAAAGCAAACGAAAGGGTTGCCATAACAAAGATATTTATCAAATTGTTGACTATCATTCCGAACGTATGCGCGCCGACCGTGGTAACCCCCGCGCCCGAGGCGTTGAAGCTATAAATCATAGTTACCGCCGAGTCCGACCCGAACGCTATCGCGCCGTAAACGTAGCTCATCAGAACGGGCACGAGGAACGCGACAGTCGTCGCCGCGTACATAGAAAGAAGTTTTGCAAGGGTTAGCGAACTCTTCTTTACGGGGCGTGTAAGGACGAGTTTTATCGTGCCGCTTTTATATTCGCCGCTGTACGAATTCGCGCCGAGAATTATTCCGTATATAAGCACGACGAGCGCCATAACCGAGCCGTACATAGTGACGAACCCTTCCGCACTCGAACCGTCGCCCGTGCCGTCGTAATTAAATCCGAGAAGTCTTACTTCTTTATTGTAAATACCGTGGTCGAGCGCGTAGTTTACTTCTGCGAGCGCGCTCTTTTCCGCAAAGAGTTGGTCGTAAACGTATTTGTTTGTTTTGTACTCTTTTTCAAGTTCCGCCACGTGCTTTTCCATAAGCCGTTTATACTCTTCGAGCTCTTCTTTCGTGAGTTTTTCCGCTCGGATTTCGCCGTAGTTCAATTCCACGTCGACCCCCGTCTCGTCCTCTATGTCGTCGATACTTATATCTCCGCTCACTATGTCTCTTACGAGGTCGTCGAGAATGTTATACACGACGGCGAACAGTATGAGCAGGACGACCGCGGTTATCGCTATTCCGATAATCGCGTTTCTTTTTACGCTCTTTTTTATTTCCCAGACAAATAAGTTTTTCATTTGTTTTCACCTCTGTATTTATCGAGCGCGGGCGTTACGCTCTTTTTATTTTCGTCGCCTCCCGTTATATTCATAAAGAATTCTTCGAGAGACGTCTCTTTTTTCGATATTCCCAGCACGTTTACTCCCGCCAAAATAAGGTCTTTCATCACGTCGTTTACCGATTTGTCGGTGGAAAACTCGACTTTGCCGTTTCCGAGTATAACGCTGTCGAGACAAAGGTCGTTTTTGAGCGCGTCTTTCGCTTTTACCACGTCGTCGGTAAGAAGGATAATCTTGCCGTCTTCCGTGTTGCTTTCTATGTCCTCGCGCGTGTAAACGCCGCTCACCTTTCCTTTGTTTATAATGACGAACTTGTCGCAGGTCGCCTGAATTTCGGTGAGAAGATGACTGCTAACAAGCACCGCCATTCCGTATTCCTTGCTCAGTTTTATCAATATATCTCTTACTTCCTTTATCCCCTCGGGGTCGAGCCCGTTCGTCGGCTCGTCGAGTATGAGCAAATCGGGCTTGCAAAGAAGCGCCTGCGCTATGCCCACCCTCTGTTTCATTCCGAGGGAATACTTTCTTACGGGGTCGTTGCGCCTTTCGAAAAGTCCGACCATTTTCAGAAGTTCTTCCGAGCGTTCTTTGACGTTTCTTTTGAACTCCGCGCCCGTTCCGAACTCTTTTTTCCCGCCGATTGCCGCAAAATATTCGAGGTTTTTCATCGCGCTCCAATCGCGGTAAAGGTCGGGGGTTTCCACCACGCACCCTACCTTTTCAAGCGCGGATACGCGCTGAGTTTTTACGTCGAACCCGTTGATTCTCACCGCTCCCGAAGTCGGCTCGGCAAGTCCCACCGCGATTTTAAGCGTAGTGCTTTTTCCCGCGCCGTTTTTGCCGATAAATCCAACTATTTCCCCTTTATCTACGGTAAACGAAACGTCTTGCGCCGCGGCAACCGTCCGTCCTTTGCTCTTGTAAATTTTCGTTACTCCGTCTATTTCGAGTACTGCCATTACTCCTCCTGTTTTCCGCGATAAGCGGGATGATAATATCTCTTTTCTTCGCTGTTTTTAAGCGCGCCGAAGCGTATCGCGCATTTGGGACATACGTTTATGCACGCGAAACACTGATAGCAACTCTCGGGTTTCTTCCCGAACACCGCTTTTCCGTCTACGATTTTAATATTCCCCGCTTCGCACGCCTTTACGCATTCTCCGCACCCTATGCAGTTTTCGTCCGAACGCTTGCGATAAATACCCACTATTTTTCCGAACATAAACCACACGGCTTTCGACCTGAACCCGAGCGGCTTTTTCCCTTTAAGGTTTTTCCTCTCGGACGCGTCGATTTTCACCTTGATTTTGCCTATCCTTTCGTCCGCGCTTAAAAGGAGTTTTTTCACTACCTTTTTCGGGAACGCGTAAAGCACGCAACTGTCCGGCATAACTATGCTTTCCGCAAAATCCAGCGTCGCGCCCTTAGCGCAGAGCAAATATTTAAGCGAACGAAAACTCCTGCCCGCGCTCGCGCCGCAGGTACACACCGCAAACGCGTAATTCGGCTTGCCCACCGTCGATTTCTCGACAAAATCTATAAGTTTCGGCGGTATATCTCCGCAATAACACGGAAATACAAACCCGACTCTTTCTTCGTCGCAAACGGTAAACTCTTGTTTCGCCGCGTCTACGATTTTTTCGCCCTCTCTGAGAAGTTTTTCCGCAACGTAGCGCGAGTTTCCCGTTCCGCTGAAATAAATTATCATATTCTTTCTCCTTTTCTCAGTTCGTTCCGATTAAAACGTACGCCGCTATCGTCTTACTGCCGTCGGTCTTCGACGTAAGCGTTATTTCCCACAAATAATACGTCTTCGAATTAACGGTAACGCTCCTGCCCGTTTTGGACGGCACGACACCCGTGCCATATTGTTTGTCGCTAAGAGAAAGAGAATACTGCTCTCCGTCCACAGTAACCGTATATTTCTCAATATTCAATTTTACCGTGGAAACGAACGTCGCCTTTTCGGTATTCACGCTTCCTTTTCCGCAGAACGAACAGTACTTGCCGAGCACCCGGACGGTTTCGTCATTGTACTGCATTTCCTGCAAGTTATAATTGCTTTCCGTATGCTCTATATCCCCGCTTCCGTACGCCGCGCCGCATTCCGAGCAAACGTGCCCGCTTCCGTCGGAATTCGATTTGAAATCGGTGCATTTATGCAGGAAAAGCACTGCGTAAACGCCGTCGTGATAGTAGTAATCCGTCTTAAAGCGAACGTACGCTATTCCGTAAACCGTGCCTTCCTCGCTTCCGCCCGTACTTACGAGCGTTCCGTCGGTCGTAAGTTTTATCGAATACTTGAACATATTGTACGGGTCCGCGTTTTTGTCGTCGGCAAGATACGCCGTAAGTTCTCCGACGTAGACCTCTCCGTACGCGTTCGCCGCGCGCCCGGTTATCTTGACGCTATTCAGTTCTTCGTTCAGTCCGCTTACCGTATTAGATGTGAGTATTATCGGCGTTCCTTCATTACAGATTGCGCATTTCTTTACGACAAACGTATACGTCTTTTCTCCGACCGTGTACGTAGCCGTAGCCGTCTCGTCTTTTACGCAAGGTTCGTCGTTCGTCGCGCCGCAATCCTTACAGACGTGCGTTCCGCCGACGGAAGAGAAGTTCCTGCAAATATGTTTAACCGCGACGTAATATACGCCCGCAAGCTGTTCTCCCGTACTTGCGTTTTCTATTTCCGCGTTCACCAAATCGTAATATACGCCGCTTTCTTCGTACGTTGCGAACACCGATTCTTTAAGCGACATTCTGTCGTGATTGTCTTTAATGACAATACGATAATATCCGCCGTTATATTCGAGCAGGTACCCCAAAAGCGTTTCTTTAAGTTCTCCTACCGTCGGATTTGCGCTCAGATTAAAGTACGCGTTTCCACCGCTTACCGTACATCCGCCGTCCGCGCATATCGCGGTGATTACGTTAAGCGTCATACTTCCGACGGTTTTGGTTTCCGCCGCCACCGTGCACACGTGCGCCGCGTTGCATTTAACGGGAAGGACAAATCCGCCCGCGTATTCGCACGCGAGATTTCCGCCCGTACTTACGAGCGTTACTCCGAGCGCAAAGTATATTTCGCCGTTTAGTTCGAACTTAAACAGCGCCGCTTCTTTTATTCCCGCGTCGGCGCCCGCAGTTAACGCGTACGCATATTCGGTTCCGTTTGCCGTTATAGTTCCCGCGTTCACCGTTCCTACGGTAAGCCCCGTAGTTTCGACAGAATAGAGGTCTCCGTTTTCGCAGAACGAGCAGACGTTTTTAATCGCGCCGTAGCTTACGCCGTTTCCTATTATTTCGGTCGCGACAGCCGAGTCGATTAAGTGCGGAGTTTCGTCGAGTTCGCCGCAGCCTACGCAGATATGCTTGCCGTCTTCTGTCGGCTTAAAGCGGTGTTGTTGGTGTCTTACGAGCACGTAATAGTTTCCGGACGCTTCTACGTTTATTTTTACAATATAGTAATATTCTCCGCCGATATTCACTACGTTTGTTTCCGCCGTCGTTCCGTCGGTCACGAATTTCGCAACGGATGAAGCCTTGCTTACCATAAGTTCGTTGCCGTCGCCCAAAGCGGAAACTCTCCTTGCTTCCGAATTTCCGACGGGCGCAAAGAACAGGTTCATATCGTTGAACTGTCTTTCGGTGGTATTGTAATCTATTACAAACAGCGTATGCGCGTCTTCGCACGCGGAACACTTTTTGCCGAGCAGGAACATTTGTTCGTTGTTTCCGTCGAGGTACGCTCCGTCTATATAAGCCGCCGCGACGTATTCGAAATTATGTTCTTCCGTTAAATTACATTCCGTACAGCGGTGCTTGTCGCCTTCCGCCACCCAACTATGCTCTCCCGTAGCGGGGATAATATCCCGTCTTTCGTGCTTGATGGTAAATACCGTTCCGTCGCTCAGAATATCCCTTACTTCGTACGCGCAACCCGTGTATCCGTCCGTTCCGCAAGTAGGAGGTACGGTAACGGTTTCCTCTCCTATACAGTAACTGATAACCGTTCCTCTCTGCATATCCAGCGTTTCGGAGACTTTCTCCGCGCCTTCGTAATACGGTTCTTCACTGAACGCGGTCTTTCCGTTTGCGGTGAATAACCACGCGCCCGGATAAACTTTTACGCTTACCGTCAACTCGCCGCCGTGGTTCTCCATTCCCGCGCCTTGTTCCACGACTGCGTCTTTCGCTTTAACGGTCGCGCCGTCGCGGAAAATAAGTCTACCGTCGGTTTTTACGGTCACCGACGCGCTGCTTATATCCAACGTCTTTCCTTCTTTTACTTCCAGCGAACCGCGTATATCCATTCCCGAGCCCAAAGTGGTAATTATCGTATTGCCGCCAACCGTGATTTTACCGCCGATTTCGCCGATATTGAGTTCGTTTCCGTCGCCGTTAAGGGTAATCGCCGTTCCGCTCGCCACGCCGCCTGCGTAATCTATCGCGTTGCTCAAAACGAGCGCGCCGTTTACCGTGAGGTCGGTGTCTCCGCTCATTCCGAGCGTGCTCGCTTCCACGTCCGCGAAAACTTTGTAACTTCCCTGTCCGAACGTTATCGCGCTATTCGCCGTGATTTTTGCCGCCGAAACCGCGCTGCCTCTGTTTATAGCAACGTTATTCGCCGCAAGTTCCACGCTAAGATTAGTAACCGAATTTTCTCCGAAAACGACTTCGTCGAACGCGGACAAACTTACGCCGTTTTCCACCGTAAACGTTCCGTTGTTTTCGAAGTTCGTATATTCGGTTCTTATTTCGCCCGAAGTAACCGTCATCGCCGCGCCCGCGCTTATCTTCGCGTCGATAATATCCACCCGTCCGCTTATCGTCGTCGTGCCGCCGATTATTTCGAGTTCGTATTCCACGCCGTCGTTATTGCAATCGGACAAAATCGCAACCATACCTCTTACCGAGGTATCCGCCGCTATTTTCATAACGCCGCCGCTTACCGCGATTGTTCCGCCGATTTCCGTACCTCTTTCTTCAACCGTCGCCGTTCCTCTGACAATAAGCGTTTCTCCCGCGGGCAAAGTCCCTACCGTCGCGTCGGTTACGCGGATAATTCCTTTCTTTCCGAACGCTTCTTCCATCGTCTTGTAGTGCGTGACGTACCTTACCGCGTAATTCGTTCCCGCAGCCTCTTTTTCGTCGCTTACAAGAGCGTATCCGGACTGAATTCTCGACTGATATACGTACGAGTATTTTCCCGTCGCTCCCGCCGCGGTCGCCTCGCTTTCTCCCGCGTAGAATTTCATCTCGTTTCCGCTTACCGCATAAACCTCGTTGACGCCGTACCCGGAGTTGTACGTCCTGTACGCCAGCGCGTATTCCGTAACTTCGCCGTTTATCTGCGCGTTATCTTTAATAGTAACCGCCTTATAACTTGCGGAAGAAGAATCCGCCTTGTCGTACGCGTAGTACAGCACCGCGTCCCCTGTTTCGTTCGTAGCGGTGCCTCCCACGTCCGCTTTCGCGTAGTTTGTGTCGCTTCCCGCGTTTTCCACTACCACTATCGCGCCGCTCGGCATTCTTACCGTTTTTCCGCCCGCGGTAAACGAAACTATCTTTCTTTCGCTCGCCGCGTTTACCGTTCCGTTCACCGTCGAGTATCCCGCGCCGATTATCGCTACCCCTGCGGTATTTCCTTCAACTATCGCCCCGTTTTTGACGTTGAGTAAATTGGTAGAATTTGTCGTCGTTCCGCTCGGACGTACGGACATTATGCCGACTTCTCCTCTTATAACCGCGCCGCTTTCTACTGTCGTAGAGACAAATCGTCCTTCGGTGTAAACCGCCGCGTTATTTCCTTCCGCCGTTCCGTTGATAACCAGATTTACCGCATTGCTCCCGGCAAACACTTTAACGCCGCAATCATAACCCGTAACCGTTCCGTTTACCGTTATCGTCGCGCCGCCTTCTCCCGCGGTTATCGCATTTCCCGCACTGCTGATTACCGTCGCTTCGCTCCCTATCGTAACGGACCCGCTTGCGTTTATCGCCTCTCCCGCCGCGGAAACCGTTCCGCTTTCGATTACAATCTCTCCCGAACCGCTGAACGCCGCTTGCGCCGCCGTAGCCGTCGCGCTCGCATTCTTTACCGTAAGTTTTGCTCTCGCTTGCAGTCCGCCGCCGTTAAATTTCACGGTGAAATTGCCGAAATCGAGTACGGTGGCTACGGCGGGCGAAGAAACCGTTTCGCTTATGTCAAGGTCTTTTTCTATCAGGAACGTATCGTTTGCGTCGCAGTCGTCCGTATACGCAAGGGTCATTGTTCCGTAATAATTTTTGATATTCGAATTCAGACGGGAAACCGCCGCGTCCACGGTCCACGAAAGCGCGCTTTCTCCCTCGTTAAACCCGCCGAGCCTTAAAATACCCGTTTCGGCAACGGCAAGTTCCGTCCCGACCGCCGCTTCGTAGGAAGAGAGGACTGCGGTAGCCGCCACGGTGAGCGCTCCCCCGCTTATTTTCATTTGTCTTAACGCCGCCTGAACGTAATCGTAGTTTATCTTCGCTTCGCCGCTCGTCACGTTGTACGCGTAATTATTTTCGTCGCTTTCGATAACCGTTTCTCCGCTTACCACGTTTATTCCGTATCCGTAGCCGTCGGAAGAAACCGACCCGCCGTTTATGAATCTTTCGGTTCCGATAACGATATCCGAACCCGCCGTCGCGGTAAGTTCTCCGCTTAGCGCGCCGTTTATCCTCACGGCGGCAACTCCGACTTTCGCCTTTATTCCGCTCGCAACTATAAATCTCGCTACGTCGAGGTATGCGTTGTTTACGAACGTAACGTTCGCCGCGATTTCGAACTCTCTCGCGTTTACCGTCATAACGTCGTTAAACGCTATTTCTTCCGCTTCTTCGGAAATAAGAAAGTGCGTATAGCCGCCGAAAGCGTTCTTGTAATCGAAATCGTTTTTATCGTACGCCACGGCTTTGAAATACTGCGTATTCTCGCTCTTTTCTATCGTCGCACCGTTCTCTTTTTTGAGACTTCCTCGTATCGTCGCGCCCATAGTTATGCCGAGTTTTGTATCCGCTCCGCTTAAAATAAGGGTATCCTGCCTTTCTACCAGGAAATCGGTTTCCTGCGTGGTCATCGTTCCCACGAGCGTGCCGGTAAGTCCCGTTTCCGTTTTTCTCACGGTAAACGCGCCGTCGTCCACCGTAGCGAGCAGACTGTTCATCGTCCTGCCCATCATATTTACCGTCATTTCCGAAATTAACGCCGAACTTCCGAACGCTCCCGCGTAAAACGCCGCGGTCTCGTTCCCTTCGTCGACGACGAGGGAAACTATCGGCGCGCCGTTAAACGCGTTTTCCCCGACGGTTATCCCGTTTCTTACAGGCAGATATATCGCGGAAATTTTCGTGCCCGAAAACGCCTCGTCCCCTATCTCGAAGGAATACTCGTCCGACGGCGAAACTTCTATCGCGGTGAGGTTTCTCGCCTCCGCGAACGCGCCGTCTATTACCGCGGACACGTTTTCGCCGAAAACCACTTTCATTCCGCTCGGCGCGCCCGCCGCCGTAAACGGCGCGGCTGTCGGCGTGCAATATGCGTTGAACGCGCCGTCTATATCGAAGTTTACCAGCGTAAGTCCGCTCATATATCCGAACGCCTGCGTTCCTATCGTATTCACCGACGACGGCACGGTAAGCGTTTCCACTACGGTAAATCCGTAGAAAGCGTAAGAAGGTATTCTTTCTACGTTTTCCCCTATGATAAGTTCGCATCCCGCCGAACCCGTGGCGACGAACGTCGCGTTATTCGTGCTTTCGTACTGATTGCTTCCTATCCTCGCGTTATACGTCACTTTCGACAGCGAATAGCATTGCGCGAAAACGCTTGCGTTAAGCGTGACGTTGTCGCCGCCGATAACCGCTTCGGTAAGGGTAACGCAGCCGTAAAACGCCTCGTTTCCGACGCTTGAAACGTTTTCGAGACGAATTACTTCCTCGCCGCCGCCTTCAATTTCTTTTTCGGAAACGTCGGTAATTCTTACCAACTTCATATTCCCCGAATTATCCGTTCTGCTGAAAGCCCTGTCCCCTATCGCGCTCGGTTCCGTCGTGTAATAAACCGAAACGAGGCTTACGCACCCCGCGAACGCGAGGCTCCCTATTTCCGTAACGAATTCGGGAAGAATAACTTCGCTCAGTCCGCTCTCTCTGAATACGTTGGTTTCTATTTTGGTGAGCATTACGGCTTGTTTTAAGTCGATTTCTTTAAGATTTTTACATTTTTCGAACGCGCGCTGTCCGATTTCTTTTATTCTTCCGGAGGCGTTGAACGTAGTTAGTCCGCTTGAATTAAACGCGCTGCCCGCTATCGTAACCGGCGTTGCGTCCGTCCCTTCTTCGAAAGAAACCGTCCTTAAATACGCGCCCGCCTCTACGTAATCGCTCGAACAGAACAGGTTTTTCACTATCGTGCTTACTCCCGTTCCCACAATAAGTTCCAGTCCGTTTTCGGCGTCCTTTCCCGAGTTGGAGAACACGTTCGTTCCCACCGACGGCGCCGCCGCCAGCGAGCGATAATGCACCGCGGAAAGGTTCGGAATTTCGGAAAACGCGCCGTTTCCTATCTTTACTATGTTTTCTCCTATCGTAACTTCGGTTATCGCTTCGCACCCGCAATAAGCGTTCGCTCCTATTTCGGTAACCGCGTTTACAAGCCCCGTCTCTTCAAGCGCGGCGCATCCGTAAAACGCTTTTTGTCCTATCTTCGTCACGGTCGACGGCATATTTACGGCGGTTATTTTATCAAAGCCCATAAACCCTTCGTCGGCTATCACGGTTACGCTTGTTCCGTCCGTTCCTTTTTCGGGCACGGTTATTTCCGTGTAATTCTCCGAGGCGAAACGCTTGTAGTTGGTCGTGTTCTTTATCGTGTCGTTGATTTCCGCTTCCCCTCTCGCCGTGGTTACGAGACGGACGAGATAACAAATAAACTCCGCGTGATAAGACGGCGTAGTGTGTCTGTACGTTATATTCGGGTTATACGTATTCGTCGAATCGAGGAAACCCGCTCCTTCCGTTCTTCCCGCGAGCGCGGTTCCCGTATACCAACCGCTGTACATAGAATTGCTTACGTCAAGCCCCGCGTTTTCCGCGAGAGCTTTCGTCTCTTCGTCGCCTATGAGACTTACCGTTTCGTTATACTTAACGGTATACGCCCTTCCTTCTACGCTCTCGTAAGTTTTAGTCGGCGTTCCCGTCAGACCGTTTATGGAGTTAGCCACCGAATATATGCTGTAATAAATTCGGTATTCTATGTCTTCCACCGCTGCTTCTACGAATACGTCGCAGGTATATCCTATCTCCGTCGTGCCCGTTATTACCACTCGCGTCGGATAAGACAGGGTTTCGTCGTCGAATTCCGAAGACAGTCTTTCCGTCTCCGCGTTCATATCTTCCGTTTCGGACACGACGAACGCCGTTATTTTCTGACCGAGGTTTGCTATCGCGGTATAGTTGCACGAAAAGTCGAGCGTTTTTCCGTATTCGAACGTACACGCCGAGGCAAACTGTTTACCCGACCCGCTCTCTCTTATCTGCGTTCTTCCGTCTGTCGACGTAGCGGTGAAAACCATTACGGAAAATTCCGCTTCGAGTTCGATATTTTCAGTAAGATAAACCGTTATCGTTCCGTCGCCGTTTACGCGGTATTTGAAAGTTTTGCCGCCGGAAACGATTTTGTAAACCGTTCCTTCTTCCGCTTCGGAAATATCGAACCTTACCGTAACGTCGCTCTGTCCGTCGGTGTGCGACAGTATTTTCCACTGATTGAAGTCGTATCCCGTGGGCGACCGTCTCGTCACCGTTATTTCCGAAAAATATCTGTGGGAAGAGGTCGTAAACCCGTCTTCTTCGTATTCCGTCCCTTCGGTTTCTCCCGTTTCCACTATTTTATTTACGTTAGCCGTATTGACGGGCGTAGCCGCGTCGTCGAATTTGAACGTGTTTTTCGCGACGGACACGCTGTAAGAAAGGATACCGAACCTTCCGTAAGCCCAGACGCTTCCGTCGGGCATCGTGTTGACGTTATACGCCTTGTCTCCCTCCATTCTCGTCCAGTCGGAGAAAGTATACCGTTTGTCCCTCGCGTTTATCGTCGGGTCTGTTATCTGCTGTCCGTAAACCATATCTTTCTGCGTGATTTCCGTCATTTTGCCGTTTGCCGCGCGCACGCCGGTAACGAGATAATAATCCACACCGTCCACCGTTTTCACGTCGTTTTCGTCCACCGCGATATAGTCGGACAAAAGTCTGTCTTCATCGGTATGGGTAAAGTCCGCGCTTACGTAGTAAGTCACCGTATGCAGATTTCTTTCCGCATAGAAAACGTAAACCGTGCTCCTTCCGTTCTTTACGAAAACGAAACTTATATCGCTCGTATAATTTTCTCTGTCGTTTCTTACGTATCCGCTCTCGTCGCCTATCTCTTCGCCGCCGACTTTTACGTCGCTCATTCTGTAACCGTTTTCCACGGTAACGGTCAATCCGAATTCCGACCCGAACGGCACTGAATAAGTCGAACCCGACGCGTAAACCGACGGGTCTTTGTCGTTTATCGAAAGAATTTCATAATTTCCAACGCCTTCCTGCGCGGAAAAACCGACGGTATAACTGTTTATCGTGCAGACCGCTCTTACCGTCACGTCGTATCTCGGCATAACGAAATCGTTAAGGTCTCCCAGTCCTTCCCTGTCCGCTTTCCACTCGCTTACCGTCCAGTTGTCCGTTCCGTAAATGAGGTCAAGTTCGCCTTCCCCGCTTCCTATCGCGGTTTTGGGTTTCAACCCGCCGCGCACGCCGTAATTGCGCGTTTCCGTCGTCACGTTGTATCCGTCTTTATATCCGCTTTGGAAAAAGTCGGGATTGTTCGTCACTTCCTCTCCGTCGTAAAACACGGTGAGGATATAAGTAATCAGATAATCTCTCGCGGTAAACCGCACCGTAAAACTTTCGTCCTGAATAACCCGATAGGTATAGACGTAATAAACTACAGTTTCCGTCCTGTCCTCTTCGCCCTGAATGAGAACTCTGTCGGAAGAATCGCCGCTGTCTCTGTCGAGCCACTGCCCGAATTTATAACCCGCTTCCGCGGTTACGTAAAACGTTATCGTCTGCCCGTAATCGTAGTATCCGCTTAACGTTCCGCTTGCGCCGATTTTCACCGACCCTTCGGTCTCGTCGCAGGAAACCGATACTCTGTGCTTTTCGGGAACGAACGTTCCTCTCACCGAAACGTCTCCGTCGGGCATAAACGAGGGTATTTTCCCCGAATTGTCCGCGTTTTCCCAGTTTCCGAATTTATAATGCTCGATAGCGGGAACCGTCGCAAGCACTATACCGTTGTTGTAATCGTAATATTCTTCTTTTATGAAAACGCCGTCTTCTTCTTCGGATTTGACGAATCCCGCGGCTAAAAGTCTGTTTTCTCCCTCTTCGTCCAGACAATACGCCCCGTTTACGTTACATTCTATCCTGTAAGTTAAGGTAAATTCCTTTCTGACAAACTCCGCTTTTATAAGCGCGTTCGCGCCGCCCGAAATAGCCGCGCCCGTCCTTTCCAGCTCCGCGAGAGTGAACTTTTCGTTTACTTCGCTCTTTTTCGCTCCGCATTCGTCTACGGAAACGGTCACCGTTCCGTTTTCTTCGTCGGAATAAAAAACAGCCTCGTCTCCGTTGATAAAACACAACGTCCCGTCTGCCGTTCTTCCGAGCGCGTAAACCGTTCCGCCTACGGTTATCCTCCATTCGACGAAGTTTCTGCCGGCGGGAACAGACCCTTTTACGCTGATTTCTTCATCGCGGGTATAAGACCCGCCGCCCGAACCGCCTATTACCGTAAGTTTGTACGCCTCGCGGTATTTCGCCGTAAGTTCGTACGTTTTATCCGCGTCCGCGTCGGTGAGATAGAAAATGAATTCGCTTTCCGTTTTGTAGGTCTCGCCGTTCATCTCCCAACCCGTGCACTGTCTGTCCACGATTTCGGGCGCGGTTATCCTCACCGCTCCGTCCTCTATGTACGTTTTTATTTCCTCGGTAATTTCTCCCGTTTCTCCGTTTTTCAACACTATCGTAACAAACGGGTTTTCTTTGTATACCGCGGTGAATACCGTCTCGCCGCCGTTATATACGCCTTGCGAAACCCCGTTTTCGTCGGTATAACGGGTCTCGCCGTAATACCAACCCACGAATTTGTACCTGTATTTTTCGGGAACGGGCAGAGTATACCCGTATCCTTTAAGTAGCGCGCCGTCCGTATCGGTGAGCGTGCCGCCGTATGCGTTTATTTTTATGACGTAATTTTCGGGCAAGGTTCCGCCGTCGGTTTCAAGTCTTACGGCGTTTCCCGAAGCGTACACCGCGCGGACGACCGCGTCGCGGGTAACTTTATAAACCGTTTCGCGTTCATAGGAAAAAGGCTCTCCTTCTTCCAGCCAGCAGACGAACGCTTCGTCTGCGGATACTTCCGCTTTAAGTTTTATTTCCACGCCGAGTTCGTATTCTCTTAACGACCTGTTTTCCCCGCAAATAATTTCCACCGTACGCGTTTCCGTATTTTGCGTATTATTTCCGTCGTCGGGTTCGGGCGTCTCCCTTTCCGAACACGAAGCGAATATGCAGACGAATGACAGTAGCGTTGCTAAAATCGTTAATCCCACAAGCAATCTGCGTTTCATATAATACAAACCTCCGACGCGGCTTTTTGCCGTCATATTTCTTTATCTTGTATCCGCCTAATCTTTTAACGGTGTTACCTTGCGGATACTCTTTTTGCGCGCGCGTAGAGAACGCGCGATTTTATTTATTTATAAATTTAATATTATAATGCATATACCTTTTTTGTCAAGTCCCCCTCTCTCGGTAACCCGCTTTATGCTTTATTTAAGTATTAGAAACGAAATTATTGACTACCTACTCGTTATTGCGGTATAATAACCGATAACGAAAGGAAAATTTTGCATTATTCCGGAGGAAAAATGATTGAGAAAACGGCTCGGAAAACGGTTTTTATTACGGGAATAAGCGGCGGCATAGGCGGCGCTCTTTTGAAAAAATTCGCCGAAAACGGTTATTTCGTAATCGGTCAATTTTGCAATAATACCGAAAAAATAAACGAGTTGAAAAACTCGGAAATCGGTAAAAACTGCGCGTTTTTTCAATGCGATTTTTCCGATATTTACGCCGCTTCTTCTTTCGCCCGCAAAATATGTTCTTCTTATCCGGAAATCGACTGTCTTATAAATAACGCGGGTATCACACGTTCGGCTGTTTTTCAGGAAAACGACGACGCTTTTCTTCAAAAAATAACCGCGGTAAATCTTCTTTCCCCTATGGCGGTCACCCGCGAAGTCATAAAGAATATGATTTCGAGAAAAAGCGGATGTATTCTCAATATTTCTTCCATATGGGGAACGTACGGCGGAAGTTGCGAAGTTTCTTACTCCGCTACGAAAGGCGGTCTTATTTCCTTTACCAAAGCTCTTTCTCGCGAACTCGGCGCGTCGAATATCCGCGTAAACGCTCTTTCCTGCGGTTTTATCGACACTCCGATGAATTCTTCGATAGATCTTTCCGCAAAAGACGCTTTTTGCGACGAGCTCTCCCTCGGCAGAACGGGAAAACCCGAGGAAGTCGCAAACGCCGCGTTTTTCCTGTGCTCGGACGCGTCGTCGTACGTAACCGGTCAGGTGCTCGGCGTAGACGGCGGTTTTTAAGCGTTTTCCTCTTTTTTTAATCTTAAATTCGCCCTTGCGGCGTTGACACTTGCCGCTTGCTAAGTTATAATATCCGTGATGAAAAAATTTGTTAACCCGCGCATCTATCGCGCAATTTTTATAATTTTAAGCCTCGTTTTTTGCGTGGTCTTATTTTCTTCCTGTCAAAATAAAACCACGACTTCGGGCGTTTACACCCGTCAGGGCGAAGAAAACGGCGTAACTTATTATTACACCCTTACGCTTGACGAAAGTAAAAACACTTTCTCTTTAACCCGTCAATCGTCTCCCGTATATGTTTATTCGGGTACCTTTACCAATAAAAACGGTTACTTTATTCTCGAAAGCGAAGAGAAAGGAACCGAGTATGTGAAAATCGTCGGCAACACGTTTTCCTTCTTTGTTCCCGACGGCTCTCAGAGCGAGCCGTGCGAACACGATTACGTATTCAAGTCGGAAAAAGAGGGCACCTGCTCTTCGAGAGGTTATATCGTTTACTCCTGCTCCAAATGCGGAAACGAAAAAACGGAATACACGACGTACGGAAATCACGTTTACAAAACCACGTCTTATAAGAGCGGAAACTGTAAAACCAAAGGCGTAACCACCAAGCAATGCTCTTTGTGTGGAGATACGGTAGAACTTCTCGATAAAGAATTCGGCGAACACACTTTAAGCGAAGAGACCAGAGTGGACCTCGGATGCCTAAATAAAATAGAGATAAGGGCGCGTTGCACCACCTGCAACGCCTATTTCGAAAACGTAGCTCTCGACGAATACGGAAGTCATTCTTACGACGCAAACGGCGTTTGCACGACTTGTAAATACGATAAAACCGGCTTGTGTCACCACGACCACGCCGACGAAAACGACGACGGTTTATGCGACGACTGTTTGATGAAAATCGAAGCGGGCGCGGCTCTCAAAAACGTAGGATATTATCTGTCAAACGACGGAAAACTATATTTCGGCGCGTATCCCGCCCTTACCTCTGACTACGAAGTTTCCGACATTATTTCCGAAGGAAAGTTCGACAAGACGACGGGTTATTACCGATATAACAACGCAAGTTTTGCCGTTAAAGAAAAAAATGGGGAAAAATACGCGTTTATGGTAACTCCTCTTATTTGGAGTAAATTTACCGTAGGAAGCGAAAATTACTACGCTTGCGACTATATCGTAGACCATAAAATCTATCTGAATACTCTTGATATTCAAAAAATCACTACGCTTAAAGACAATAAATATTACTACGAATATTACAATAAGAACTATTACGACAAAAATTCGGATACCAACGTTTTGGCGAACGACTGGAAAAAAAGCGCGCTTTACGAATTTGCAAACAACGAATTTTTATCCGCCGCTTTTACGCCTTCGCAACTTGAAAAAATAATAGGAAACGTGGAAATTCCGAAAATTGATTTCGGCGGAACGGACGAAGAAAACGAAGCGGCTTTACTTACTTGCCTCAACGCCGTAAACACCGCTTATTCTTTGTTTAATTCTACCGTAAGCGAAACTTCCCTCATCTTCACGTCGTCGCAAGGAACGGACGGCAACACGGTAAAAAGCGTAATAAAATATCACGAAACTTACGAAGTCAAAGACGGAAAAATAAATAATACCTACGGTTTTGTACCTATTATAAAGATTTCAGCCGATTAAATAATATAATATTTTTTAGTTCGGCAAAAAATATAAAAGACATACGTTATTACACCTATGTCTTTTATTTTTGCTTATATTAAGTATCTGATTATGCCGCAAATTTATAAAAAAACAAACTCTTACTTTTTACAAAATTTATGAAACTATGTAAAATTTACACACTAATGATACACAACAGTACTGCATTGCGTTTGTAACTTTTGAATTTTCCTGGTTGCTATACATATAATATTTGTATCCTATATTAACCTCGTTTGTCGTCAATGTAAATTTAACTGTCTTTGGCACGTTACCGCTATAACTCCAAGAACCGTTTGCCGGAGTAACAAACCCACCCGATAAGGGATATCCTCCGCCTTTTGCCGAAACGCTACATACGGAATATTCCGTTTCGTTTACTATCATATATGCAACCGCTGTCGCAGTGCAGTTTCCCTGCGCTCTGACGTTCGCATAAAACGTACCCGTTATTTCCAATCCCAACTTATTTTGATTATATAGATACATAAGTTCATTCGGAACCGTTATCGTAACAGCGTTTTTAACATTTGCAACATCGCAATAACCATTGTTTGATGTGCTATTCGCATTCCAACAATTATCTTGTAATAATACAACCGCGTCTATCCACTTTGCATATATTTTCATATCGCCATAGTCGCTTGTTTTTATACTACTTATTTGCACCGTTGAATTGTCTCTTTCTATATACCAACCGCCGAATATCATATTGTTTTTTGTCGGAATTATAAACTTTTCTTCCGTTACACCCACACCAAAAGTATATTGCGTAGGATACGGCACACTCGAATATCCACCTTGTAAATCCCATGATATATTATAAATACCGAGTTCCCACTCTGCCCTTAAATAAACGTCCCTATCGGTACCTAACGATATCGATGATACTCGGGTATTTGTATTCTCATCATACCACGCAACAAAACTATATCCTGCTTTAGTCGGAGTTTCTAATATAAAAGACTGTTCGGCGCAAAATTGTACGGGATTATTTGTATTATTTATCCCGCCTTGTAAGTCGTACGATATACTGTGAGCGACGCCGAATTTCGCGTACAAATTAACATTATTATTTACACCGGATAAAACGTTTTGCTCGCTGCCGGAAAACATATTATCCCCGTACCATCCTAAAAAAATGTATCCGTCCTTTTTTGCAGGTAACAGCTGTAAACTATCTTCGTTTGTTATCTCTGTCGCAGTATTAAGATTTGTTCCGCCGTCAGAGTAATATGATATTGAATAAACTTCCAAAAATTTCGCATATAACGTATAATCACTACGGTTACCAACGGGGATTTCCGTAATAGCGTCGCCAAAAAAATGTTCATTGTTATACCATCCGACAAACCTACACCCGCTTTTGTATGCTACGGGAAGGATATAAGAACTCTCATTTGAAATTTGAGTCGATAATTCTTCCAAAACCATTCCCCCGTTCAAGTCGTAAAAAACAGAATAAGTGTTTTTGTCGCTACACCCACACAAACACATTATCCACAATATAATACATAATGAATATAATATACTTTTTTTCATCTTGATACCTACTTTTATATCCCGTTTTTCAATAAATAACTTAACAATTTAACCAATGCATTGTAATCTTTTACATCGATAATAGATTTTCCGCTATGTATGTTTCTCATCGGCAGAGAAATACCGATATATTCTATTTCCGGAAAACATCTCTCCAAAGCAAAAATTTCCGTTGTTCCGCAACCGCCTATTTCCAACTGATACCGTAAATGTAATGCTTCCGCAATCCTTGTTAATTTTTCAACGGTTTTACGTTTTATTACCGTACACGCGTCAGCAACCTTAATACCGGGTCCGTCACCCAATAATATATTAGACTTATTTTTTTCTCCATATATTTCTTTTGCTACCGACGTATCTACACAACAAACAATATCGGGACAATACTTTTGAATAGCAGCTATCGCTCCGTTTCCGGAAATTTCTTCTCTTACCGTAAAAACTATTGTAGCTTCTATTTTCGCAGTTTTCAAACTTTCAATTAACGCAGATACTCCGGCTCTGTTATCCAATGCTCGACCTATTACTTTACTACCCTGTAATACAGTTTCTCCGTAAAAACCGAAGACATCTCCGGGAGACACAAGTTTGCTTGCTTCTTCACGACTATTTGCCCCTATATCAACCGTTAAAAAACTATTTTCGTTCTCCCTAACAACCAGCCCCAGTATCCCTTTTTCCGAAATAAGCTTTTCATTTTTGGTTGGGGAATTTCCCCCTATATTCATAACATTTATCAATCCGTTTTCCGCGCAATCGGCAACCATAAACCCCACTTCATCTATATGCGCGGTAAACATCAATCGTTTTTCATTGTCACCATTCAAATGAATGAATATATTTCCCCAACCGTCTGTAAAACAGCAATACCCGATAGACTCAAAATATTTTTTGAGATATTCCGTAATTTTCTCTTCTCTGCCACTTACTCCTACTATTGCCGTAAGATTTTTCAGTAAATCAATGTCCATTCTCAGTCACCGTTTATCAGGCGCGTTGTAAAACACCGCGCCTGACTTGATTGAATTAACTACGATATCCAATACCGCAATAGCTGGTAGTACTTTTCGGACATCCCATAGCAAAAGACGCCTCGTAGTCAGCCGACTCAATCAAAATAGGCTTTACAAAACCTTTCATATTTAACACCTCCTTTTTTTAGATTTTAATACGCCATTTTTTTAGCGAAATTAATCTTTTTTACTTATTGCAATTTTTTTTCTTATATTTGCAATATCGCATGCCTCTTGATATTTAACAAAAGGGTCGCCTTTTTCCGTCATTGCGGTTCCCGGACAAAATCCGCAATAATCAATCAGTTCACACTTTTCGCAACCTTTTATCTGTGAAAACTTATTTTCTCTCCATTTTTTTAACGCCGTCGAATTGTTCCATATATCCGACACCGTTTCATTTTTAACATTTCCCAATTGTATAAGCAATGCGTTACACGGATAAACTTCTCCTTTGGGATTTATACTCAACCCGTTCAGTCCTGCTCCGCAAATGTAACTGTCCCTGTTTCGTACTCCGTTAATTATCCCTTCTATCTTTTCTATCCTGTCTCTCGACTCTCTGATTGCGTATTCTAAGTTTTCTTTCTCTTTTACTCTCATTAAAAGCGGTTTTTTATCGAAATCATTTTTCGGAGAAATCGTCGCTCCAACCTGTATTGTCGCTCCAATCTGTTCGCAAAGCTCTATTATATTGCCTATATCATTACAATTTTCCGACATTATTACCGTTTTTACGTTTACAGCTATTCCCAATGCCTTAAATTTGCGTATCGCTCGGCAAGTTCTTTCAAAAGAGCCCTTTACACAGGTTATTCCGTCGTGTACATCAGCTAAATGACTATACAGACTAAAATGTATATATCTCGGACAACATTCCGCTACTTGAAAAAACTGCTCGTCAGTAATACTTATTCCATTTGTAAAAATATCGATAACAAACCCTAATTTATATGCATATCGCAATATTTCCATAAAATCTTTACGTAAAAACGGCTCTCCGCCGGTAAACGTTATATATGTAACATTCATCTCAGCCAACTGTTTAAGTACACTCTTTACAGTTTCTAAACTTATTTCATTTTCTCCATCTTGAACAACATAGCAGTGCCTGCACTTTTCGCTGCATCGGTAAGTAAGTTCGAATAATACCGCATTGAGTTTTCCTTCTTTTACAGAAGAAGTTATTTTGTTTTCTAACCCTCCAAAGTAGTCGTTTAGGCAGGTTTCAATCAATATTTTATAATGCTTAAGTTGTTTTACACATTCAGTAACCGACTGTTCTATTTCATCTTCTCTTTTTACTATATATTTTTTCTTTATTTCATCGATTATGTTATCTATATTTCCGGCTCCGTTTTTTACTATATCTAATATATCTCCGACTATATAATTAAAAACAAACACTTTATGTTCTTTAGTTTGATAACACACCACTGTATCATTATTTTTACGATAAAAAGTAGCCGCGTGTAACTTAATCATAATCTCTCCTTTATAAATGTACATAATTTGTACATTTATATATATTGTAGTACAAATAATGTACTATGTCAAGCATGAACACAAAAATAGGTCAAAAACTTAAAGAATTAAGAAAAGAAAACGGCTGGACTCAACAACAAATAGCAGATATGTTAAAAATATCTCGAGTAAATTATACACGTTATGAAACTGACTTCTCTAAGCCGGATTTCGACACACTGATAGCTTTAGCTGATTTATTTGATGTGTCATTGGATTATTTATTTGACAGAAAAAATTTTCTTTGACAATAAATCTAAAATATATAATAAATTAGTAAAAATTTTCAAATTTATTCTATTTCATTTTTCTTGTAAAATATTACATTTTCTATTTTTTTAGTTATTATTATTTATATAAATAATTAAATATTATTATAATCAATATAAAATATGGATGTATTTTTACATAAAAGAACCGCTCTATCCGAGCGGTTCTTTTTTTTGTTATTTTGCGTATTCGACGCTTCTTGTTTCCCTGATGACGTTTACTTTGATTTGTCCGGGATATTCGAGTTCTGATTCCAGTTTCTGCGCTATTTCTTTAGCGAGGAATACCGTTCTCGCGTCGTTTACCTGGTCGGGTTTGACGATAACTCTTATCTCTCTCCCTGCCTGAATTGCGTAGGATTGTTCTACGCCTGCGAACGAATTTGCTAAGGTTTCCAGTTTTTCCAGTCTCTTTATATAGTTTTCCAAAGATTCTCTTCTTGCGCCTGGGCGAGCTCCGCTTATTGCGTCCGCCGCCTGAACAAGAACCGCTTCTACCGTTTCGGGTTGCACGTCGCCGTGGTGAGCGGCTATCGCGTTGACTATATTATCTTTTTCTTTGTATTTTTTCGCAAGGTCGACGCCTATCTGTATATGCGTTCCCTCGTATTCGTGGTCAACGGCTTTTCCTATGTCGTGAAGAAGTCCCGCTCTCTTCGCCGCTTTTACGTCGGCGCCGAGTTCCTGCGCGAGTAAGCCCGCGAGAAAACTGACTTCGAGCGAGTGATTGAGTACGTTTTGTCCGTAACTCGTACGATATTTCAGCTTTCCGAGAAGTTTTACAAGTTCGGGATGTATTCCGTAAATTCCCGCTTCGAAAACGGCTTCTTCGCCCGCTTCCTTTATCTGAGCGTCGATTTCTTTACGGACTCTCTCCGCAACTTCTTCTATTCTTCCGGGGTGAATTCTTCCGTCGCTTACAAGTTTTTGCAACGTTTGTCTCGCGACTTCCCTTCTTACGGGGTCAAAACCGGTAAGGGTAACGACGTCGGGCGTGTCGTCTATTATTACGTCCACTCCCGTGACGGACTCGAACGCTTTAATATTTCTTCCGACTCTTCCTATTATTCTTCCCTTCATTTCTTCGCTGGGAAGTTCCACTACGCTGACGGTAGTTTCCGCCGCGTGGTCGACCGCGCACCGTTGAATTGCAAGTCCTATGATGTTTTTAGCCTTCTTTTCACCCTCTTCTTTGGCTTTCGCCTCGATTTCTTTGATGATTCCCGCCGCTTCGATTTTCGCCGCTTCGGTCATATCGTTTACGAGTATCTGTTTGGCTTCATCTCTCGTCATTCCCGCGATTTTCTCGATTTCCGTGACGATATTGACTCTCTGCTGCTCCAACTCGTTTTCTCTTATATCGAGTTCGGAACGCTTCTTTTCCAAATCCTGCTTGGTTCTGTCGATAGCCTCTATCTTGTTATCGAGAATAAGCTCTTTTTTGTCGAGCGCGTCTTCTTTCTGGTTAAGTCGGTTTTCCGTCTTCTGAATTTCGATTCTTTTCTGTTTGGATTCCTTTTCAAACTCGTTACGCAACCTTAATTGTTCTTCCTTTGCTTCAAGCAAAGCGTCCTTCCGCATTCCCTTCGCTTCCTGTCTGGCTTCTTCGAGAATTCTTTCCGCCTCTTTCTTCGAATTACCTATTTTTTTATCGGTAATACTTTTATAGACGAAATATCCGATTAACCCGCCGATAATAATTCCTACTATCGGAAGACAGACGTACAGAGCGATAGAGGCAGCCTGGGATATTGCAACCAGATTGCTTAACATCTTTACCTCCTATTTATATTTTTTAAGTTTCACGTCAATATAATCGTTCGCTAAAATATTTGACACTTTATTATAACCTATATATTTATAAAAGTCAATACCGCCCTTCCTATTTTAATCAATACTATATTTATCTCCTTTTCTTTTAATTTTTTATCCGATTACAAGGTTTTTCTTTATTTTTTATTGATTTTTTTGATAAAATGAAATTATTATTCCTATATTTAAGGAACTTTGTTTTTCCTTACAAAAATATTTTATATTGTTTAACGTGGAACATTTGGTGATAAATGTTACAGAATATATATTTAGGCTTATTTTTTTAATTTTTTTATAATTTTTCCTTAAATTCTAACTATATTTACCGAAAAGTTTTTTACGGAAGAGAGTTCTTTTTCTTCTTTTCCTATCGCATATTCGCCGCTGTAAAGGTAGTAACCGGCAAGTTTTTCGAAATTCTCTATTATGTTCTTGTTTTTAATTATATAGTAACCGAAATCGTCGTTGCTTTCGTTTACGGAGCTGTAAAAAATCGAGCAAATCGGATATTCTTTTACTACGGTTTTCATTCCTTCTTTTATTTCGAGAAGTTCTTTTTTGGTAAAATCGCCGTCGAAGTACACTCCCGTCGCGCCCAAATCGAGATATTTTCTCACGGTGACGAGGTATTTTCTTACGGCGTATTTTTCTCCGAATTTTATCTTGAATTTATCTTCTTTTATTAAATCTACGTCTTCTTTTTCGAAGTATTTTTTCACCGTTTTTTCCCCGACGTTTTTATCTACGACGTAAATAATGTCCCGCCCGTTCTTTTCCGCTCTTACGGTTTCGGGTTTTATTTTTACCGGGTCGAAACTTCTTCTTTCTATGATTATTCCGTCTACTTTTACGCCTTTTTCTTTGGAAAACGCCTTTATTTTTTCTTCGTCGTAGTTTTCCGTTCTTACAAACACCGCGCCGGAATTGTATTTTTTTATTCTCGGATTATTTTTTTCCTCGGTGTTTATCGCGGCGTAGATATTCTTTGCGAATACAATGTTAAACTTCGGATTTTTACTTTTCGCCTTGACATAAATATTTTCTTTTATTTCGTATTCGTAATCGGTAATATTTACGTTTTCGAAAAAGTAAAGTTCGGACACGAAAAACGCGAGTTTTTTTTCTGGGTTTATTATCTTTTCTTTTCTCCCGAAAAATATTCTTTTTATTCTGTTCTTTAACGTCGGTTTTTCCTTTTTTACTTCATACGAAGGAAGTCCGTAAATTTTGTCGTTTTCTTTTTTGTATAAAGTAAAGCAAAGTTCGTCGTACTCGCTTTCGCATTTTATTTCGAATCCTATTTTGTTTTCTTTCTGCGTTATTACGAGTTTTGCCGTCGTTTCGTCGTTGAAAAAGTTCACGTCAAAACCGTCTTCTTTTTCTTCTATTTTGAATTTATAAAGAGAAGACGAAGTAACTATACCGTTTTTGCTTTTCTTCAAAACGATAAAAGGCATACTTTTACCGTTCTGAAAAATAACGTTTTCTCCGTAGTAAAAATATACCTTTTCGTTACTGATTTTGTAGTTAAGCCTGTTTTCCGACAAAATAACTTTTTTCTCCTCGCTCTACACGACTCTTACGGGAAGTATAACGCAACGGTATTCGTCTCCTTCCATTTTTTCTACGATTATCGGTCTCGTTCCTCCGTCGAACTTGATTCTTACGTAATCTTCTTTTATTCTCGCTACCGCTTCCTGAATGAATTTATTGTTAAGACAGATTTTGAGAGGTTCTCCCGTCACGTTGCAGTCTATATATTCGTCTACTTTTCCTTTTTCGCTTTCCGCAACTATGTTCATTACGTTTTCTTCGATGTTTATTACAACGGTATTATAGTAATTTTCACGGCTTATTATACCCGCGCGGTTAAGACACTCTTCTATCTCTTCCCTTTTCACCACGACTTCCGTCTTTATGTTTTTAGGCAGGTTGTTTTCGTACTTGTAAAACTCTCCGTCAACGGTGGTCGTTCTTATCTTCGTATGTCCGAGGTCGAAAATAACCATATTGTTATATTTGCTTACAACGACGTCGTCGTCCGTGTCCGAAAGAATTTTAATAACGTCGGCAACTATCTTTCCGAGTATGACGCATTTGAAATTACCTTTCATATCTTCGGGCTTTTTACGGGAAATTCCCACTCTGAAACCGTCGAGGCATACCGCTTCGACTTTATCCCCTTTTATTTCTATATTGCAGCTTTTAAGAAGTATTCTGTTGTCGTTCATAGAAACGCAGAATATAGCGCGTTCGAGAAGTTCTTTAAGCTCGGACTGTTTCATTCTGACGCTTACTCCGTCGTTATAATCTCCGAGGTCGGGGAAGTTTACTATTTCGTAATAGTTAATTTCGCTCGAACTCTTTCCGATTTTGAAACTTATTTTGTTCTTTATTCCTTTTTCTATCTCGACGCGGTCTCTGTTGCTGATTTTGTTGGAATAATCGGTGAATATCTTGCCGTTTACGATAAGTTCGCCTTCGGTAAGAACTTCCGCGGGGATTGTTTTTTCTATATAAAGTTCCTGGTTGTAAGCGCTTAAAGTAAGTTCTTTTCCGTGAGCGTTTAGTTTTATACCTTCTAAGATAGGAATGTTTTTATTTACCGCAATCGCTTTACTCACTATGTTTGCGGCGTTTGAAAGATTTGTTCCGTCACAATAAAATTTCATTTTCCAGCCTCCTTCGTTAATTAAATAAAATATATATTTAAGGACTACTATTATTATTAGGTCTGTTGATAATGTAGATAACCCGTTTTTCCGTATCTTTACGAAATAATTCTTTCGAAAACTCGTAAAAATAAACTTACTTTTTGTGGATAATTATCAACAGTTTGTAAACAGGTTATCCACAAAAAATTTTTCTATCCACACTTGATGGATGAACGTATGTCCTCCACGGCTTTCGCCACCGCTTTGTTCGCGGCAATCTGGGACGCTATTTTATCCCGGGAATATATAACCGTCGTATGGTCTCTTCCGCCGAAAATCTGTCCGATGCTTACGAGCGGCAGGTTTATCATATCGCATACGAGGTAAATAGCCACCATTCTCGCTTCGACCACGTCTTTCGTTTTCTTCTTTCCTATTATTTCCGTCGCGGGAATTCGGTAATACTCGCTGACGTAGTTTATTATTTTGTCGCTGTCAATCTGCTCCGTAAACTCTTTTTCTTTTTCTTTCAACGCCTCTTTCGCTATTTCTATCGTGGGTTTTCTATGGGTGAGGTTACAGAACATTATCACTTTCAAAAGCGCGCCTTCGAGTTCTCTTATATTTGTATTTATTTTTTCCGCGAGAAAATAAATGACGTCTTCGTCGAGCGTATGGTTGGAAACGGACAGTTTCTTCTTTATTATATTGACTCTCGTATCCAGACTCGGCGCGGAAATATCCGTCATAATGCCGCTTTCAAAACGAGAACGCAGTCTGTCTTCTATGTCGTTTATTTCTTTCGGCGGTCTGTCGCTCGAAAGAACAATTTGTTTTCCGTTTATATACAGGTCGTTGAAAATATGGAAGAAAACTTCCTGCAAACCGCCTTTTTTCTGCATAAACTGAATATCGTCGACCATAAGCACGTCGCATTGCGCGTACTTTTTACGGAAATTACGGTAAGAATCCTTGTCCGTCGTGTACTGATTAAGCGAAGCGAAATAATCGTTGCTTATTTTCTCGGCGGTTGTGTAAATAACGTCCATATTCGGGTTGTTTTCAAACAGATAATTTCCGATTGCGTGCAAAAGGTGGGTTTTTCCCAGTCCTACTCCCCCGTAAATATAAAGAGGATTTAACGTTAGGTTATCGTTGGAACCCGGGTTCTGAGCGACCGTCTGCGCCGCTACGGAAGCGAACCTGTTGTTGTCCGCGATTACGAAATTATCGAAAGTATATTTAGCGACAAACGGGTTTTTACGCGCTTCTTCCTTTTTTTCTTCGCTTTCGCCGAGTTCGGAAAGTTCGAGTTTGTCGAGTTGTTCTTTGGTTATAAAGGAAAATTCGTCTACGGGAATGTCCGCGGCGCGAGCAACCGATTCGAAAGTTTCTCCGTAATGATTTTTAAGCGTGTTCGCGGCGTTTTCGCTCGGCGCGATAAACGTCATACGAGACCCCGAAACCGTGTGAGGCACGAGCGGGTTTATCCATAGCATATATTCCGCGCTGGAAAGTTTTATCGAAAGTTCGAGTTTGATTTTATTACTGTAAAGCTCGGTTTTTTCTTTGTCCGTCATAATAATTAAATTATATCACAGATATAATTCTTTTTCAATCGAAAAAAGAAATAATTGCCGGCGTAATAAAACCTATTGAAAAATAAATATAAAAGATATATAATTTTAATTAACCGAATTCAGAAAAAAAGGAAGTAAACAAAATGGCAAAGAAAGAAAGATTACCTTTTATGGGAAAAATGTTTGATATTGTGGAAAAATCCCGCGCGGAAATAAACGCAAACACGCCTTTTATTAAAGAAACAAACGTGACAAAAAACGTCGTTTATAAAAAAATAGAGGGTAAAAACCTCGTTATGGACGTATACGAACCGAAAAATGCGGAAGAAAACTCCCCCGCGGTTATGATTATCCCCGGCGGCGGCTGGATGGTAAACAACCGTGAAAGAAGGGGCGGTTACGCAAGTTTGTTTACTTCTCTCGGAGCGAAAGTTTTCGTAGTCGAATACCGTCTCACTCCGTCGATAAAATTCCCCGAAAACGTAAAAGACCTTGTTGACGCAATCGATTTTATATACGAAAATCGCGAAAAATACGGTATAGACGTAAGTAAATTCGTTGTTACGGGAGATTCTGCGGGCGGACATCTTACCGCTTGTCTCGCTTGTTGCGCTACAACATCGGGATATGCGGAAAAATTAGGTACGAGAGTCCCCAAAATTTTACCTGCGGGTTGTATTTTTATAAGCGCGTCTTTCAGTTTCAAAACAATGTGTAAGATACCCGTTTCGTACACGTTTATAGTGAAAAAATTCAGCGGGCTCGCAACAAAAACCGCTTTTCGTAAATGGAAATTCTATAACGAGGCGTATCCGTGGAACTGTGTTACCGAGAATTTTCCCAAAAGTTACAACAGCGGCGGAAGTATGGACATTTTCTGCAAAGGCGACGCGAAGACAATGGCGGACAAACTGACGGAAAAAGGAGTGGAAAACGAGTATTATATCGGAAAAGACAGGCACGACGACCATTGCTACGTATTAAGAAACCCGTATTTGTTTGCAAGAAGGGATATGCTTAAAATAATGCTTTGGTACAAAAGACTTCTCGAAAATCTTTCTCACGATTTCGGCGATAAATTCCAACCGCTCGAAACATATCTCAACAACCCTGCGAAATTTTACGTTCCGGAGGAATAAGGAATATAGCGTTCTATATTGATGAAACTATGATTTTAATAAATAAGCGATATGTTCAGACATATCGCTTATTTGAATAAATCAGAATGAGAACCCGTACGATACATAGATAAAACTAAAACACGGTTCGTATATTTAATCTCGTAGCTCATAAACCGAGAGCCGCCTTCAATTCTTCGATATTTTTATAACCTTTCACATTAGGGTCGCGCGCAATTTTTCTTCCCTCTTCGATAGCCTCGATAGTATCGGCATTAGGACGCTCTACGCGCATATCGAAAGGTAAACCGTTTTCTCTGATTACGGCTTTCAAAAAAATATTGAACGCAGTAGAAGTACTAATACCGAGTTCATCGAAAATTTTTTCAGCAGCCGCTTTGGTTTCCTTAGAAGTACGAATATTAAGATTTGTGTATTCCATAAAATGCCTCCTTCTTTTATATTATTATTTTATTACAATATATGTATAAATTCAATATATTTTCGTAAATATTCGGATATTTTCGTAATTTATACAATTAACTTAGTACATTTTAAGAAAAATACGAATTAAAAAAAGCTCGGAATTATTTCCGAGCTTTTTGATTTTAAGTATAAGCAAGTAAACCGAAAAGCGATTATCTCTTCGAGAACTGCGGCGCTTTTCTTGCTTTGTGGAGACCGTATTTCTTTCTTTCTTTCATTCTCGGGTCTCTGGTGAGGAAGCCTGCTTTTTTGAGTTCGGGACGGAGCGTTTCGTCTGCTTCGCAAAGCGCTCTTGCGATACCGTGACGGATTGCGCCCGCCTGTCCGGTAAGTCCGCCGCCGTGAACGTTTACGATAACGTCGTACTTATCAGCGGTGTTGGTGAGGACGAGGGGCTGATTGACAATAAATTTCTGAGCGTCGGTTTTGAAGTAGTCGTCAAGCGAAACTTTGTTTACGATAACGCCGTTTTCGCCGCCCGAAGAAATTCTTACGCGCGCGATGGCTTTCTTTCTTCTGCCTACTCCCCAGAATTGAATTTTAACGTTTTTGGATTTTTTCATTTTTCACCTCGATTATTTCAAGCAAAGCTCTTTGGGCTGTTGCGCGGAGTGGGGGTGTTCGCTGCCTTTGTAAGCAAAAAGTTTTTTAATCATACTTCTGCCGAGGCTGTTTTTGGGGAGCATTCCCTTTACCGCTTTGGTCAGAGCGAAATCGCTCTTCGTATCCATAAGTTTGTCGTATCTGATTTCTTTCAGTCCGCCGACGTAACCCGTATGATAACGGTAGTATTTCTGTTCGGCTTTCTTACCCGTAAGTTCGATTTTGTCGGTATTGATTACGATGACGTAGTCGCCCGTATCCACGTTCGGGGTATACGTAGGCTTATTTTTACCTTTAAGAATAGATGCAACCTGAGAAGCTACTCTTCCGAGGGGAAGACCGGCGGCGTCGACAACGAACCAATCTCTTTTCACTTCGGCAGGTTTTGCCATATAAGATTTCATTGTAAAACTCCTTTATTATTCGTTTTTTTACTTGACTTTCTTATCGCGGCGAGGGGCTAATTCACCATAATAATTCAGTTTTGCCTAAATATGATAATACAGCGAAAAAACTTTGTCAACAAAATTCCAAGGAAAATTCGTAAAAAATCGACGTTTTTTAACTTCGCGCCAAAAACCTGTGCCATTTGCGCACGTTTCCCGCCGAAATAAAATCTTCGTAGATAAGCCTTTCCAAAATAAAGGCGTCTTTTTCTTGCAAAACTTTTTTACCGTAGTCGAACAATAAATCGGCTTGCGAAAACGCGTTGAACGCGCCGCTTTTTAATCCCGTTTTTTCGTATTCCTCGGCGAGCTTTGCGAAAATTTCGTGCGGCGGGAAAAATTTTGTGAGAAAACCGACGCTTTTTGTAAATCTGCCCGAATTATAGTAAATATCCAGCATACGGACGGTTTTTTTGAGATAAACAAGGTCTTCTTCCGTCATAGACGGCGTGGAAATTACTTCGTAAGGAGGTTCGTTTTCGGTGACGAAACCGTCGGCTTGCTTAGATAAAGCAGACCCTTTGAGAATTTTCAGAAATCCCGCTTGCAGACAGTCGGGTTTAACGGAAAAAAGTCGGTCGAACCCGCTCAAAAATTCGGTTTTGGTTTCACACGGAAGACCCGCTATCAAATCGACGTGGATATGAACGTTGCTTAAAGAGACGAGGCGGGAAAGATTTTTATCGATAACGTCGGGGTTTGCCCGACGGTTTACCGCTTCGAGCGTCTGTTTTTTATAGCTTTGCACGCCGATTTCGAATTGAAACAACCCTTTCGGAGCGCGGGAAATTGTCATAAACAGTCTTTCGTCGAAAAGTTCGGGAGCCATTTCGAAGTGAAACCGCGTCCCCGAAACAGAGTAGCGGTCTATAATAAAATCGAAGATTTTTTCCGCTCTTTTCATATCGTAGTTAAAAGTGCGGTCTACGAATTTGACGAGTTTCGGCGAATATGACATAACCTTTTCTATGTCTGAAAATATCCTTTTCAGGGAAAAACTTCTCACGCCGAGCGTGTTCGCGCTCATACAGTAAGCGCAGGAAAACGGACAGCCGCGGCAAGTTTCCATATACACGATTTTATTGTTTTTACATATGGAAAGGTATTCGTCGGTATACGGGCTTTTTATTAAATCAAGTTCTTTTACGGTTCCCGAATCTAAAATTTCGGGAGACTTGATTTTATTTTCGGCTATCAACGAAAGAAGTTCGCCGAAAGAAAAATCCCCTTCTCCTTTGAGAATGAAATCGCATATGGAAATCAGGTTTTTCGCGTCGAAAGCCGCTTCGTATCCTCCGAGAATTATTTTGGAAAGAGGCAGGTTTTTTCTCACGAGAGGGATTAGTTGTTTTATATAAGAAATATTGAAAATATAGCAGGAGAACGCAATGACGTCGGGTTGTTTATTTACTATGAAAGAGAGATTTTTTTCAAGGGATACGTTTACGTTCGTTTCGTAAATTTCCACGGGGATAGGAGAATTTTCCGCAAGGTAACGCGGAGCGAGCAGAGTGTGAACGTAGCTTGACGACAGCGCGACGAACAAGGTTTTCATAAAAAAATTATAGCACGGATACAAATAAAAGTAAAATAAGCGCGCTACGGTGACGAATACGCTTGATTAAAAAACGGGAATTATATATAATTAACGGGAAAACAAGCACGGAGAGAAAAAAATGGAAACGATACCGAGTTTCAAAATCGACCACCTCAGACTGAAAGCGGGACTGTACGTCGCTCGCAGAGACCTTGCGGGAGACGAGATGATAACCACTTTCGATATAAGAATGAAAAGACCTTATCACGAAGAAGTTATGACTACGGGCAGTGTTCACGCGCTCGAACATATTTGCGCCACGTTTATGCGCAACGATTCTTTGTGGGGCAACCGCGTTATTTACTTCGGACCGATGGGCTGCCGCACGGGTTTTTACCTTATCGTAGCGGGCGAAGCGGACACGGATACGATACTTCCTCTTATAGAAAGGACGTTCGATTACGCCGCGGAGTTCGAAGGAGAAATACCCGGCGCGACGCCGAAAGAATGCGGGTACTGCGTGGATATGGACCTCGAAGAAGCCAAACGCGACGCCGCGCTTTATTACAATTTGCTTATCGACGCGAAAAAGGAAAATTTCAACTATCCGAAACCGCGTAAAAAGAAGGGAGAATAATAAAACTATCCCGATTTTATTTTTAATCATATGAAAAAAGCAAGCGGAGTTTTGTTCTTACTGGGCGCGGCTCTGTTTTGGGGCGTGGCGTTCGTCGCGCAGGACGTCGGGGTCGAGCATATCGAACCGTTTACGTTTACCGCGGTAAGATGTTTTTTGGGCGGCGTGGCTCTTCTTATACTCGCCGTTATAAGCGACCTTATAAAAAAGAAGAAAAATCCCGAAACGCTTACTCCCGAAGAAAAGAAAACAAGGATAAAAAATCTTGTCGTAAGCGGACTTATCTGCGGCGCGATTATGGCGTGCGCAACAAATTTGCAACAAATAGGGCTTGTATACACGACCGCGGGGAAATCGGGTTTTATCACCGCGTGCTATATCGTCCTCGTTCCGATAATAAGTTTGTTCTTCCATAAAAAATGCCCGCTTACCGTATGGATTGCCGTCGCGCTCGCCGTCGTCGGTCTGTACTTTTTATGTCTGTCCGACGGGTTTTCCGGATTCAACAAAGGAGACGCGATTACTTTTGCCTGCACGTTCGCGTTCGCGTTCCATATAATAGCGGTCGACAGATGCGTGACAAAAACCGACGGAATAAAACTCGCTTGCGCGCAGTGTTTCGTCTGTTCGGCAATCAGCGCGGTGTTTATGCTTATTTTCGAACACCCGACAATGGACGGACTTATTAAAGCGTATATCCCGCTTTTATATACCGGCATAATGAGCGCAGGGGTCGCGTATATGTTCCAGATACTCGGGCAAAAACGTCTCAGTCCGACGGTAGCTTCCCTTATAATGAGCCTCGAATCGGTGATAAGCGTAATAGCCGCGTGGATAATATTAAATCAGAAACTTTCCACGCGCGAAATAATAGGTTGCGTCGTTATTTTTTCCGCGATTATCCTTGCGCAACTTCCAAAAGAATTATTTATGAAACTTAAAATAAAACCTAAAAATAAATAACGCGGTCTAACTTGACGTCGGTCTCCTCCGTAGGAACGGTTTCTACTTTCTGTTCGGCAAAAGCGAGACCGATTTTTTTTGCCCGCGAGGTGGATAAAAATTTATCGTAGCATCCTTTCCCGCGCCCTAACCTACGACCGTCTCCGTCGAAAGCGAGCAATGGAACAAAAATCGCGTCGAAGTCGGTTTCGGGTTCCGAAATTTTAGGTTCCCGAATACCGAAAGAATTGATAAAGTATTCGGTATCGGGGTAAATTCTCGTAAAAACAAGATTGAAATCGTCCGTTACTACGGGTGCGTAGACGTATTTATTTTTTTCGAAAAGGGCTTTGATTAAATTATCCGTGGAAAGTTCCGTGCCGAAAGAGAGATAGACCGCGATTTTTTTATAGCCGTATTTTTCTATTAAAGCAACGGCTTTTTCCGTGACTTTGTCTTCTTTTTCCTTTCGGTAATCAATGTTTTTAAGCCGTTCGCGAAAAGTGGCGCGCATAGAAATTTTATCCATTTTTATTCGTTTTCGAATTGCGGAAGGGTGCTGCCGCCGTACGGCATAACTATTACCGAAGAGTTTTCGCCGAAGCGTTCGGTAGCCGCGGAAAACGCTTCTTCGAGGGAAGAAAAGGGTTTCAGCCCGCATTTGGAAACGGTGTTTTCGTCCATACTTCCCACGAAATAAATATCCGCTTTTTTTCCTGCGATTGCCACCGCCGCGGCTTTGTGCCCGCCGAGAACGAAGTTTCTTTTTATCTCTTCGATACGGAAATCGGGAGTATATTCCGTCATCCATTTTTCGAACGTATCCGAGCCGAACCCCTCTTTACATTCGGCGAGCCAAATGATTACGCCGCCTTTTCTTACGGCGTGCACGGCGTTGTCGAGAGCTTTTTGCGCCTGATACATATTGAGGTCCTTTGGATACCCCCCTGCGGAAACCACGACGATGTCCGCTTCTTTTTTTATTCTTATTTTGTAAAAACCGTCGAGATATTCGCAGGCGAGGCGGTGCGCTTTTATCACGTCGCCCGAAAAACATTTTATTACCGTTTTCTTTTCGTCGAGCACCACGTTTACTATGAACGCAACTTTGACGAAACGAAGACAAACCTCTTCGGAATCGCGCCGCACGGGACTTAGGACATTGCCCGTTCTCGCTTCGGGCATAACCATCATAGAATGGTTTGTCTTAATCGCCGCGCGCGTGGAAACGCCGGGCATAACCGCTTTGCTTCCGCCGCTGTAACCCGCAAAATAGTGGTACTCGACGTTGCCGAGGCATATTACTTTATCCGCTTCGGCGACGGGACGGAAAATATCTACGGGCGTTCCCGCCGAGGTAAATCCGAGCCGAACCGCGTTGTTTTCGTTGCTGTCAAGCAAGGTATAATTATCGTAAATTTCCTCGCCGACAAGGTATTTCTTTTCTTCTTCGGTGTGTTTTCTGTGGCTTCCGAGAGCGAAAACTATTTTTATGTTTTCCTTTTTTACCCCCGCTTTTGCCAGCCTTTTAAGAACGGGCGGGAGAACGGTTTTACTCGGCATCGGGCGGGTTATGTCGCTCGTGATTATCGCTACCGTATCGTTCGGGGAAAGGATATTTTCCAGCCGCTCGGAAGCGATAGGGTTATCGAGCGACCGCTCGATTTCTTCCGTTCCCGTTTGCAATACGGTGACTTTATTTGGTTTAAGGACTCCCGAAACGCGTTCGTTGGGAACCGAGAATAATATTTTTTGTTTGCCGTAGCCGAGTTCCGTATTCATACTGTCAAGCCTTCATTCCGTCTGTCATCGCTTTTATAAGGGGCAGCGTTACGCCGCTCAAAAACCGTACCATCGCGCCGCCCGCGGTGCATACGTAGTTGATTTTTTCGACGTCGATAAACTTGTTTGCCGCGCTTACCGTGTCGCCCCCGCCGATGACGGTGTAAGCGGAGGAAGAAGCGAGAGCGTTCCAGATTTTTTCCGTGCCGAAAGCAAAAAGCGGGTTTTCGTAGACCCCCGCGGGACCGTTGACGAAAACGGTTTTCGCTTCGGAAATTTTACGTTCGAAAATCTCCGCCGTTTTCTTTCCTATGTCTAAGAAAGACGCGTCGTCTATAGGAAGGGAATTTACGTCGGTTTCTTCGCGCTTGCCGCCTTTTTCGAAAGCGAGGTCGACGGGCAGGACGAACCTGTCGCCGTAGAGAGAAAGGAGTTCTTTCGCTTGCGGAACGAACGCGAGTAAGTCGCGGTCGGCAAGCCATTTTTCATAGGACGCGCCTACTTTTAAGCCTTTTGCAAGGAGCATAATAACGCCGGTTACGCCGCAGGTTAGAATTTCCGTCGCCGCGCCCGTTGCGAGCACCTGTTTCATCATTCCGAACGCGTCGGAGATTTTCGCGCCGCCGAGGACGAAAACGCAAGGTTTTTCCGCGCCGTTCATAATTTTCGTAAGGGCTTCGTATTCGCGAAAGAACAGCGGACCCGCGTACGACGGCATAAGGCGTTGGAACGCGACCATACTCGGGCAGTTGCGGTGCGCCGCGCTGAACGCGTCGTTGACGTAAACGTCGAACAGGGGCGCGAGCCGTCTTACGAGATAACAGTCTTTCATTTCGTCGGCGGTCAGTTTGACGTCTTTTTCAAACGTGGAGACTTCTTCGGTAAGATACCTGAGGTTGCCGAGGAAAATCGCCTCGCCGTCTTTAAGGGATTTGATTTTTTCCAAAGCCGCGTCGCCGCATACGTCGTCGATATAAGGAATTTCCTTTCCGCAAAGTTCGCCGAGAATTTTCGCGTGCTCGTTCATCGGCATAAGGTTGGCGTAGTCGAGCGTGTCGCCTTGGTGCGCGATGATTGCCGTTTTCGCGCCGTTTTCCATAAGATAACGGAGAGTGGGAACGGTTTTTTGCAGGCGGTTTCTGCTTACGATTTCGCCTTTTTCGTTTATCGGGGAATTGACGTCGGGGCGGAACAAAACGAACTTGCCTTTAACGTCCGCGCCGATTATATTTTTTATGTCTAAACTCATTTTATTTTTTCCATTTTCCTATGCCGAGATACTTGTTGGTTTCGGTCGTTGCGGAAAGGCTGTCGGGTTGCATATTCATACACGCCCTTATTCCGTCCATTGTTTCGGGAATGGTTACGGATTCCTGCGGAATGTTGATTGCGTACATAATCGAATCGCCCGTTTCCACAATGCTGTCTTTCCAAAGCGCGATTTCGTACATATCTCCTCTCGGGTTGCCGAGGTCGCGGGCGTAGCGGAACAAGGACGCGTTGCCTTTGAAGCCTTCGTCTATGCTGACGAGACGGATACGCGGGTGTTTTTCGAACGCCGCGAGAGCCATTTCTTTGGTGATTTTCTGTTTGCCCGTAGCTACGACGGTGATTATATGTCCGTGCGTAACGGGGGTGTGAACGAGTATACCCGTAGCTTCGACGTGAGGCATAATCGTCATAAGGTCGACCGCCTGATGGGAAGGAGCCTTGTCGATTTGAAGAGCGTTGGTTAAACCTCTGTGGTAGTCGCCGGGGTCGGCTACGCGGCGGATTATCGTAATCGCTACGCGGTCGATGCCGTAAGCGCGGTCGAGACAGTCTACGGAGCGGATAAGTCCCGTCGTGTTGCAGCTCGTAAGTTTCAAAGATTTTTGTCCGAGACCTTTTTCGTAGTTGGCATAGCCGTGGAAGAAAACGTCGGCGACCGAGTTTTTCTCGCCGCCCTGGAAAATCGCTTTAACTCCGAATTCGTCGTACAGAACTTTGTTTTTCGCGCCTACTCCGCCGGGGGAAGAGTCGAGAACTACGTCTACTTTTGCGAGAAGGTCGCGCATAGAACCGCTTATCGGAATATCGAGCGCGTCGAATTCGGGTTTTTTATCCATATCGACGAGATAAAGAGCGTAAGGCATACCTTTTTCTCTGAGCGCGCGTATGCTGAGGGTGGGGGCAAGGTCGACGATACCGACGAGTTCCATATCTTTTTGAAGAGCAACGCCGTCCGCGAGTCTCTGTCCGATAACGCCGTAACCGACGACGCCGACTTTAACTTTGTTCATAATCGATTATCTCCTTTTGGTCTTTATATTTTAGTTTAATATATTTATTCTAACATAAAAAAGACGCTTTTTCAAGAGTGAAATTCTCTGTTTCCGAAAAAACCGAAAAGCCACGCGTTCCGCGCCGAAACGGCGGGCAAAAATCAAAGCAAAACTTGCACCACGGGTTTCCTTAACGCAAAATATAGTACCCTAAGCGCGCGATTTGTGTAAAAACGGGAAACAAAGAATCCGCCGCGGCGAAGCGGAGTAAAATACGCTTGCTATTTTTATAAATATTTGATATACTAATTTCTGTATATATCTGCGCGGGCGAGGTTTGTCTTCGGGCACGACGCTTTTGCGCGACAGAGGCAGCGAAAGGTTGTCGAGGAGGGAATATGACGAAACTTCTTAAATTTCCGAGTGGGCTTACCGTTTGTTACGAGAGAAAAAAGAGCGCGGGGAGCTGTGCAATCGGTATTTTCGTAGGCGCGGGCAGCCGCGACGAGGGAAAGGACGAAAATGGCGTAGCGCATTTCATCGAGCATATGCTTTTTAAGGGAACTAACAGGCGCAGCGCGTTCGACATAGCGAACGAAATCGACGGAATGGGCGCGAATTCCAACGCTTATACGTCGAAAACGAACACCGTTTTTTATATCTCGGGGCTTGCTAAATTTCTTGAAAAATACGCGGACGTACTTTCGGATATGCTTTTCGAATCCACGTTTACCGAGGAGAATATAGAAAGGGAGCGCGGGGTTATTTTAGAGGAAATAAAAATGTACGACGACGAGGGAGACTCGGTTTGCGCCGACCTTCTCGCAAAGAAATTTTACGGCAAAAATACTCTCGCCCGTCCGATACTCGGTACGGAAAAGACGGTTAAAAGTCTGAACGCGGACAAAATGCGTTCGTTTATGTCGCGGTTTTACGTGCCCGAAAATATCGCGCTTTCATACGCCGGACCCGCTTCCGAAGAGGAAATAGTCGGGTTAGCGGAAAAGTATTTCGAAAGCAGGTTTCCAAAGGAAACCAAGTTTGTAAAACCCGTCAGAAGGACGGTTAAAACGCACGCGGGGTACGTCGTAAGAAACGACAAGCCTTTCGAGCAGGCAAACGTAATGATACGGTTTCCGTCCTACCCTATCGGAGACAAAAGAGCGGACGCCGCGCTGGTTATGGGGCTGATACTCGGCGGAGGAATGAGCAGTCGTCTGTTCCAGAAAGTAAGAGAAGAAAAGGGTCTCGTTTACGAAATTTATTCTTCTGCGACGGCGGTAAAAGGCGCGGGATACTTCGATATAGTCTACGCGACCGCGCCCGATTTGGCGGCGGAAGCGATGTCCGGGATAAGAGAAGTTATAGAAGAGGTAAAAAAAGACGGTTTCGGAGAGGAAGAGTTCGAAAAAGTCAGACTGCAACGCGAGACGGGCGCGGTGCTCGGCGCGGAGACGACGTTCGATATAATGCGCCTTATGGGAAAATATTATTTCCTCATAGGAAAACCCGTAAGTTTCCGCACGCTTATAAAGAAGATGGAAAAACTTAATTTAAGCGACGTTACCGACGCGTTTAACGACATTTTGGACTACGACAAAGCGACGGTTTGTTACGTAGGAAAACCGACCGCCGACCTTTCCGAGGTATTGAAATCGGGAGGAAAATAAACGGAATGGATAAATTCGGAAGATTTATTTACGAGCATAAAAAAGAAATAATCGCGTTCGGCGTGCTTTTCGTCGTAACGTTGCTTCTTTGCGTGCCGTTTACTATGAAATACGCGGTTAAAGTTTTCGGTTGGGCGGTGTGGTTTTATCTCGTCTTAGGCTACGCCGCGGCGATTTTGCATTGCCGCAAAAAGAAAATCAATCTGACGGTTAAATCGACCGTTCTGCTCGTTTTGTCGCTGTTTTTCGCTCTTGCCACCCTGCACGTCGTGTTTATCGGCAGGGAAAACACGAAAAACTTTGCCGAATACATAGTGGCTTCTTACGAAAACGGTTCGGCGGGCGGCGCGATTTTCGGGATAATAACTTCTCCCGTCGCCGTCTGGTTCACATACGCGTGGGCAATCGTATTCAACATACTCGCGACCGCAGTCTGCCTTTTCTTCTTTATGTACCCGTTTATCTTTGCGGGAACGGCTAATCCGGTTTCCGTCGGGAAAAAGAAGAAAAAAGTTCAGGAAACGCCCGTATTTCACGAAGTTATCCTCGACGAAGCGCCGTTTTTACGCAAGGAAACGAGACAGGAAAGGAGCGCGCCCGTCGCTTATATGACGGAGAAACCCGCGGAAAAAGAGGACGACCCGAGAGCGCTTTTGTTCGGCGGGGTGAAAGAAAGTTATTCCCCTACCGTGACTTCGTACACGGGCGACGGCGAATACGACGTAAAACCCTACGTTTTCCGTAAGAAAAACACAGAAGAAGACGATTATTCTTCTCCCCGCGCGACGGAAATTCTCTTCGGCAAGGAAAAGGAACAGGAAGAAGACCCCGTCCTTAACTACGACGACGAACCAGAAGAAACGGTTATTTTCGACGACGAAAAAGACCAAAGCATACCCGATTTGCTCAAACCCCGCGACAACCCGTTTTTACAGGCTCTCAAACAGGGCGTGAACGAAAAATTCGCGCCTTCGCCCATTTTCTACGGACAGGAACAGCCCGAGCGGGACGAGGAAGAGGCTCGCGCCGCGTTGTTTGACGACGAAGAACCGACCGAGGAGACGAGTTTAACCGAAGAAAGGGAACCCGCGCCCGAAAGCAACGAAGAAAAGGAAGAGACGGAAGTTTTCGCACCTTCCGAAAAGGAAAATACCGAGCCGAAAGAGAACGCCGTTTCCGCAAACAACACGGTGGCGGTGTCCGGCGACTACGTTTATTACGAAGGAAAACTTATACCCGTTATGAAGAGCGGAACGATGAACTATCCGCAACCGTCGGTAAGTATGGCGGTTCCTGCGCAGAAAGTTTACACGGGACCGATAGTCTCCTCTTCTATGCCGAATATGCCCGAAGAAGATGTAAACGACGAGCCGCGGCACAGAATAGTACAGCTTGTCAAACGCCCCGATTTACCGTACAACAAACCGCCGATATCCATACTGAAAAATCACATTACCGAGAATTTCAATCCGTCCGTAGACAACTGGGACGAGCTTAAAGAGATTTTCGAAGTTAAACTTCAAAACTTCGGCGTGGAAGCGCGGTTGGTGGACGCGGTTAAAGGACCGACGGTTACTCTTTGCGCGCTCGAACTCGGAGACAAATGCCCGATAGCGAGGTTAATCGGGTTGAAAACCGACTTGCAGCGGTGGCTTAAATCCACCAAACCGATAGCGATTATCCCGCAGATACCCGACACGGACTACTGTGGCGTTCAGATACCGAACTCAATCAAGAGCGTAGTCGGGTTCAAAGAAGTGCTTTCGAGCAAGGAATACCGCGAATATAAAGGAGATATCGTCATCGCTATGGGCAAGACCGCCGAGGGCGAAATTCTCATAGAAGACCTTGCGGCGATGCCGCACGCGCTGGTCGCGGGCGAAACGGGAAGCGGTAAATCGGTTTGCCTCAACGTTATCTTGTCGAGCATAATTTTCCGCTATTCCCCCGAAGAAGTCAAACTTCTGCTTATCGACCTTAAAGAGGTTGAAATGGCGCCGTACGCGGGACTTCCGCATATGCTTCTGAAAGAACCGCTTTCGTCCATTCCCGAGATAGTAAACGCCCTTAAATGGGTAAGGGAAGAAGTCGTCGGCAGGTTTACGCTGTTCAAGAGTCTGCACATAAGAAACCTGACCGAATACAATAACCGCGAAGGCGTGGAAAAACTTCCGAGAATAGTCGTTATCATCGACGAAGCGAGCGAGCTTATGACCGACCCGAACGCGCGTAAAACGCTGGAAAGCACGCTCAACAGCCTTGCGAGAATAGCGCGTGCCGCGGGAATACACCTTATATTCGCTACGCAGAACCCTGTAAAAACGGTTATTACCAACGAAATTCAGAACAACCTCAACACGAAGATTGCGTTCGCCGTCGGAGACTACGTTCACAGTCAGGTTATATTCAAGGCGAAAGGCGCGGAATGTCTGCTCGGTAAAGGCGATATGTATATCAAGCGCGGACAGGAAATGCGCAGAGCGCAATGCGCGCTCGTCACCACTTCGGAAATAGAAGAGGCGGTCGAGTATATAAAAGAAAACAACGAGTACGACTTCGACGAGGCGGAGATAGAGAAAATTCTCAACGGCAACGCGGGGGCGAGCGAAGAACTTAAAAACGCAAGCGGTTCGGGAAGTAAACAAGCGGGCGCGGCGAACGTAAACGGAAACGCGCAGGCGGTAAGCGAACCCGAAGACGCGAACGAACCCGACCTCAACTGGCAGGCTCTTAAAATCTGCGTGGACGCGAACTACGTCTCCTGTTCGTATTTACAGCGCAAACTGAAAAAGGGATACAACACGATAGCCAACGTTCTCGAAGAACTCGCGGCGGACGGGTATCTGAGTTCCGTACCGCAAGGCAGTAAGGAAAAGCGGGAAATACTCATTTCCAAGGAAGATTTCTACCGCGAATGGGCGGCGAGGTACGGCGCGGACGAAGACCACGAACTGGAAAATTTCGATAAAAAGGAAGATTGAACCGACAAATGAACGTAGGACTTATTTCTCTCGGGTGCGATAAAAACCGCGTGGACGCGGAAAAAATGCTTTGCAGGCTGTCCGACGCGGGCTACGGCATAGTTATGGAGACGAAGGACGTCGATATTCTTCTTATAAACACCTGCGCGTTTATCGAGGCGGCTAAGATAGAGACTATCGACAAGATAATGGACGCAATCGAGCTGAAAAAGCTCAAACCGTCGTTGAAAATCGTCGTTACGGGCTGTTTTTCCACGCGCTACGCCGACGTTGCGAAAAAAGAACTTCCCGAGGTGGACGCGTTCGTTCCCGTCGCAGAAGAACGGTTTATCGTAAGAAAGGTAAACGCCCTTGTGGGACGAGAAAGGTTCGTTCCCCTTACATACGGCAGACTCCTCACTACGCCGCCCTGGTACGCGTATCTGAAAATAAGCGACGGGTGCAATAATTGTTGCAGCTACTGCGCCATACCCTCGATACGCGGCAGATATAGGTCGACAAACGTCGATGAAATTTTGCGCGAAGCGGTGGGACTGCGCGACCGCGGAGTGAAAGAACTTATCGTAGTCGCTCAGGATACGACGAATTACGGTACGGATATTTACAAAAAGCGCGCTATCGTTCCCCTGCTCGAAAAACTCTGTATGCTGGATTTCTGGAAAGTTCGTCTTTTGTACGCGTACCCCGAAAATATAAGCGACGAACTTCTCGATTTTATCGACAACGAACCTAAGATGGCGAAATATCTCGATATTCCGATGCAGCACATAAGCGACGGCGTTCTGAAAAGAATGAACAGGCGGAGCACGGAACAGAGCATAAAAGAGCTTATGGAACGTATCCGCGCAAGGAAAAACCGTATCGCGGTGAGAAGCAGTTTTATCACGGGTTTCCCCGAGGAAACCGACGAAGACGCGGCGAAACTCTGCGAGTTCGTAAAAGAATATATCGACTACGCGGGATTTTTCACGTTCTCGCCCGAGGAAGGCACGCCCGCCTATTCTTTCCCCGGCAAGGTAAAAGCCTCGACGGCGAAGAAGAGAAAAAAGGACGCGGAAATTGCGTGGCAGGAAGGATTTCTAAAAAGGCAGAAAGAGCTCGAAGGTAAAGTTCTGGAAGTCATATGCGACGGAATAGACGAAGAAAGGGGCTTATTTGTCGGCAGAACGGAATACCAAACTCCCGAGGTGGATACGAAAACGTACTTCGCCGCCGATTTCAACGTAATGCAGGGAGAAGTATACAAAGTAAAAATAACCCGCGCCGATTTCGATTTGACGGGATTTGCCGCGAAGGAGGACAATGAAGTATAAAATCAAATTTTTCGGCTCTGAGGAAGAACTGAAAAGCCGTCTTAACGAAACGGGTATTGAAGAAAGCAGGTTTTTAATCAAGAGTTACGCGCTCGACAACACGATTGAGTTCGAAGCGCGGGCAAGCGAATTCCGCGAGGTGTGCGAGGCTCTCGGAGAGGGGTTGTACAGCGAAGAAAACCTTACGCTTTCCAAAGTTCTCGTCGATTTCCTTTCGGAAAACAAACTTGTTATCGCGACGGCGGAAAGTTGCACGGGCGGGCTGGTGGCGGCTCGGATAGTGGACGTGGACGGCGCGAGCGAGGTTTTCCACGAAGGCGTGGTCACCTACTCCAACGAAGCGAAGGAAGAGCGGCTTAACGTAAGCAGGGAGACTTTGGAAAAGTACGGCGCGGTAAGCGAACAGACGGCTAAGGAAATGGCGTACGGACTTCTCAGCGAAAACGTCGATATTGCCGTTTCCACTACGGGTATAGCGGGACCCGGCGGCGGGAGCGAAGAAAAACCCGTCGGGCTCGTGTATATAGGAATAGCGTTTCAGGCGCGCGAACCGATAGCGATTAAGAGAATTTACAAAGGCACGCGCAACGTGATAAGAAGAAGCGCGGCGAACGAGGCGATATACAGGACGTACGAATATCTTTTTGAAAGTTTATAAGAGAGATTTTGCGTGCGGAATTTACTCCGTAAGATATATCGCGTCAGCCCACCCGCCCGCCCGATAGAGTGAGCGGCGGACCAAACAAAAAATTTATAAAAAATCATAGAAAATAAAAAATAGCGAGGATATAAAAATGGACGAGAAGAGAAAGAAGGCGTTGGAAGAAGCGATTGCGAAAATCGAAAAGCAATGCGGCAAAGGTACGATAATGAAGATGGACGGAAGCAGCAAAGTCGAGGCGGACGTTATTTCCACGGGCAATATCGCGGTTGACGTTGCGACCGGGATAGGCGGCGTTCCGAGAGGCAGAATTATCGAAGTGTACGGACCCGAGAGCAGCGGTAAAACCACTCTTACGTTGCACATAATCGCGGAAGCGCAGAAAAAAGGCGGCATTGCGGCGTTTATCGACGCGGAGCACGCGCTCGACCCGATTTATGCGGAGAAACTCGGGGTTAATCTTACCGAACTGTACGTTTCTCAGCCCGACAACGGAGAGCAGGCTCTCGATATTACCCAACAGCTTGTGGAAAGCGGCGGTATCGATATTATCGTAATAGACAGCGTAGCCGCGCTTGTGCCGCGTTCGGAAATCGAAGGAGAAATGGGCGACAGTCACGTCGGACAGCACGCCCGTCTTATGAGCCAGGCTATGAGAAAACTGACGGGCATAGTCAAGAAATCCAACACCTGCGTTATTTTCATCAATCAGCTCAGAGAGAAAGTGGGAGTTATGTTCGGAAACCCCGAAGTTACGACGGGCGGAAACGCGCTTAAATTCTACGCGAGTATGAGAATTGACGTAAGGCGCGGAGAACAGATTAAGAACGGCACCGAAGTTCTCGGCAACAAGACGAAAATCAAGATTATCAAAAACAAACTCGCCGCGCCGTTCAGAACCTGCGAATGCGATATGTACTACGGCAGAGGGCTCAGTCAGGAAGGAAGCGTGCTCGACCTTGCGGTTCTCAACGGGTTCGTTCAGAAAATGGGAAGCTGGTTCTCTTACGGCGAAGAAAGAATAGGTCAAGGCAGGGATAAAGCGGTCGATTACATCCGCGCGAACCCCGAACTTTGCGAAGAACTGGCAAAGAAAATTCTCGCCGCAAGCGGTATTAAAGAAGAGGTTAAGCCCGAAGAGGCAGAATAATATACGGAGATAAAATGCCTCGGAAAATCAAAAGAGAATTTACCAAAAAAGAAAAACGTATAATAACGGCGATTATCGCCGTTATCGTCGCTGCGATTATCGCCGCCGTCACCGTCGTCGGGCTTTATTTCGGCGGCGTGTTCGATGAAAAGGAAAGTCCGTTTTTGTGGACGAGAGACGCGGACAAGGGCTATAAAAAGCACTACGTCACGGGCGGCGTTTATCCCGGAACTTACGCAATAATGACGGTCAACGACGGAGAGAAAGATTATACTCTGGAATTCCTCCTTATGGACAATTACGCGCCGATAACCGTGGAAAATTTCGTTACTTACGCTAATGAAGGTTTCTACGACGGCACGGTTATTCACAGGATAGTGACGAGCACTCACACGTTCCAGGGCGGCGGCTATACTTACGACGCAGAAGGCGGCTACAAGACGAAAAAAGCCACGCACGACGCGATACGCGGCGAGTTTGCGAGCAACCCCACGGGGAACTATTCGTACAACAAACTAAGTCATTTCGCGGGGACGATAAGTATGGCGAGAACGACCAACAAGAATTCCGCGACAAGCGAGTTTTTCATTTCGTGGGAGAACTATCCTACCTGGGACGGAGACTACGCCGCGTTCGGTTTTCTTGTGGACAACGCGGACGTGCAAGCGGTGAAGAATATGGCGTTGAACGCGAAATTAAACAGCAACGGGCAACCGAGAAAGCCTATTACGATTACCAAAGTCGAAATTAAAGATTTGCCGGAGAAAGATGGCGGACAAGAATAAAATAAACAGAATGGCGGAGCAGTACGCCGCCGCGGACAGGAAGAGAAAACCTTTGTCGTACGCGACGAAGGTTATTATCGTACTTTCTTTAACCGCCGCGATAGTTTGTACTTCCGTTGTTTGTCTCGGTTTGTACTTTGCGGGGAAGTTCGATAATCCCGTTGCGCCCGGGGTGGACGACGACGAAAAAGGGCAGGACATATACGAAGGGTTTATCGATTACGCTTTCGTTTCCACCAAAATGCCTGCGGGGTCGTACGCCGAGATTACTCTCAGCGCGGAGGAAAGAAGTTATAAAGTCACCGCGTATCTGTTCTCCTCTTACGCGCCCAACACCGTCAATAATTTCATTTCTTACGTAAACAAGGGTTTTTACAACGGCAAGACTTTCGGAGAAGTTACGCTTAGTTACAGTGATTCGGGCACGCCGAATAAAGGCAGAATAATCTGCGGCGGGTACAAACGGAACGCGGACGGCGATTTAACTTACGAACTCGCGCAAGGCGCGAAGCCCATAGCGGGAGAATTCCTCGAAAACGGATACGAAGGCAACAAACTCAGCAACACTGCGGGCGTTATCGGTATGCTCCACGGGGCGAACGCAAACGACGCCACGACCGATTTTTATATCTTGCCTTTCGACGACGTCGCTCTTGACGGAAGATACGCCGCGTTTGCCAAAATTACCGACGAAACCGGGCTCGGCGTCGTTCGCGCACTCGCTAAAAAAGCCTACGAACAAAATACCGTCGTCACAATAACTCAAATTAAAATCACTCAAAAAAAATAGTTTTTTAAGTTTAGATTGCGAGAGGGGAAACCTTTTTAGGCTACGCCCGACCACACGTTATGCGGAAATTT
>CAYQKV010000008.1:0-94881 GCA_964418255.1 uncultured Christensenella sp. | reverse complement strand
TCGGTACACGCCCGTTCGTGTCGAATATATAAGTTTCTTCTCCCTCGCGCTCCCTTTTTTCAAAAATAGTATTTTATTAAGCGTAGTGTGCGAGAGGGGAAACCTTTTTCGGCAAAAAGTTTCTCCCCTCTCGCGCTCTCCCTTTACAAAAACTTTTAGCGTATTAGTATAGTGTTTTTCCATAGGTCAGGTTGATACTTATATAGGATGAAACTGTGGTGAAATTGCCGTGTCAACCCACCCACCCGCCCGATAAGTGAAGGTATTGTTTATCCATTTTTATTTTACCTATTTATTTTACTTATTTGAGGTATGGACTTAAATAAAAGGAAACAAAGCGGATAGCAAATAATAGACAAAAGAAAACCTACTCTATTTGGGTGGGCGGGTAGGGTAGACGCGAAAAGTTTTAGGTCAAAATACTCAAAAAATGGAAAGCACATTTTTCATTTTTTGCCCTTATAGGGGTCGAGCAGGGGAAAAATCCCCTGCGAACTAAGGATATAAGCAAAATGTGTCATTTTGCTTCCTTGGAAGTTCGACTTATGCGGACTAAAAATTTATCCGCGCGTCGAGTTTATCTCGACCGCGAGTAAATTTCCGCATAACGTTTGGTCGGATATTTTCTTATAATTCGTCCGTTTTCTCCAACGTCTTAATAAAATCGTACGCCTTAGTAAACTCGTACAGTTCTTTCGCCGAAAAACTTACTTCGGTCGCGGCTTCTATGTCCGCCGTGACTACGCCGTTTTCGTTAGATACCGTTTTGAATTTCAAAAACTTTTTAACGTCGAATATGTAACTGATTTTATCGATAATATCGGGCGAAACGAGGACGACCGACATTTTGAGCACGTTGGTCGTTTTGCCTTTGAGGAATTTCAACGGGCGGTGAAGAATTATCTGCAAAAGTACGAGCACGAGCGTGGAAAACACGCCTACGATTATCATACCCGCGCCGATTGCAAGCCCTATTCCCGAGGTCGCCCATATGCCCGCGGCAGTCGTAAGTCCGTGGAGAAAATCGCGTTTATAAAAGATAATTCCCGCGCCGAGAAAGCCGATACCGCTGACTACCTGCGCGGCTATTCTGCCGTAGTCGGAGGCTTTTTCTCCCATATCGGTAAAACCGTATTTCGAGACAAGCATCATTATCGCCGCCGCCATACATACGATGGTATGAGTACGGATGCCCGCTTCTTTCGAACGGCTTTTTCTTTCCATACCGATAATAAAGCCGCATAAAGCAGCCACGATTATCCTTATTATCCAATTTAATATTTCTTCCGTCCAGTCAAGTACGGTGAAACTGAATGCGCCAATCATTTTTTATCGCCTTTTTTCGAAAATAATTATTTATTATATAATAATATTTAGTGTTTGTCAATCCTTTGCCCAAATGGGAAACAGATAACATTAAGTATGTAATATTACGGAGAAATAAGGGGCTCCCGATATGTATGTTCTTCAAAAATCGGTATTGTCAAATCGGCGTTTATATAGTATAATTTTAATATTGATTATTATATGGATAAGGAGAATGCGATGACTCAGACTGTTTCCGCAAACGGCACCGGGAAAAAGAATTACATTCCCAAAAAGGAATTTTGGATTTACGGCGTAGCCGCGTTGGGGCAGGGAATGATTTATGCCGCGATGAGCAGTTACATTTCCGATTTCTATCTCAACGTAATGGGGCTTGCTCCGATTTTCGTAATGCTTCTTATGTTGCTGGCTCGTATATGGGACGCGGTAAACGACCCGATGATGGGTATTATCGTAGACAAATGCGATTCCCGTTTCGGAAAGTACAAGCCTTATATTCTTTACACCGTCGTACCAATAGCGGTTTTCACGTTTTTAATGTTTTATGTTCCCGAATTTGCGAAAAAGGGTTCCGATTCTTACGACGGAACGGGGACTTACGTCTGGGTTGCGTTCATTTACGTGCTATGGGGAATGATTTACACGGCGAGCGACGTGCCGTTTTGGAGTCTGCCCAACGCTATGACCCCGAACGCCGCCGAGCGCGGAAAGACGATTAGTTTTGCGCGTACTCTTAACGGGATAGGAAGCGCGGTTCCTATGGCGATTATTATGTTGCTCGGCTACGTTAAAAACGCGGACGGTTCGCCGATTTCCTATCAGACAAGATACATAATAATGGCGGTCGTGGCTTCGGTCTGCGGCGGAATGTTGTTTGCGGCGAGTTATTTCACCGCCAAAGAGCGCATAAAAATACCCAAACCCATTCGCGACGTCAACTACGTCAACCCGCTTAAACTTGTATTCAAGCATAAACAGCTTATGCTCGTAGTGATAATGGGTATTCTTTCGAGCGGCAGATATATGCTTCAAGCGGCGGCGATTCACGTTTCGCGTTACACTTTCTACCTCGAAGGAATGACGGTTGCGCAGAGTCAGAGCACGGTTCAACTCGTGTTCAGTATTTGCACCGCCGCGGGAATGTTCGGAGCAATGTTGCTCTGCCCGATGCTCATCAAAAAATTCAGTTACAAAACGCTGATTATCGCGGCGTGCTCGGGCGGCGGCGCGGCGGGTCTTATAGGATACATAATCGGCATAACCACGGGTTACAACCTTTGGGCGCTTATACCGTTTTTGTTTATTTCGAGTATTCCCCTCGGTGTTATCAACGTGCTTAGCTACGCGATGATAGGAGACTGTCTCGACGATATGGAACTGAAAACGGGACGGCGCGAGACGGGACTGGGGTCTGCCTGCCAGTCGTTCGTCAACAAACTCGGCAACGCGCTTGCCACGACTATGATAATCGCTATGTATATGATAGTCGGGCTTAACGTCGGAGATATGACGGTCGCCGAAGGAACGGTCGAGTTCGTCAATCCCACTACGCTTGACAACGGCATAAGACACGGAATGTATATGCTCGTCACGCTTATACCCGCAGTCTGCCTGCTCGTTTGCTGTATTCCTATGTTCTTCTACAATATAACGGGCAAGAAGAAAGAGCAGATGCTCGCCGAGCTTGCCGCCGCGAGAAAGGAACGCGGAATTCATATCGAAGACGGCGAGGACGAACCCGAACTGTTCACCGAAGAATACGAAACCGAGATTGCCGACGAAACGCAAGGTAGCGAAACGGGCGAAGAAACGAGGGAAGAGACAAACGCGGACGAACCGACGGACAAGGAGGAATAAAAATGTTCAGGTATCCCGAATTCGAAGGCGAAGAAAAAGTCTTGTGCCGAATGGACGGCATAGGCAAAGAAATGCTTATGGACATTTCGGTGTTCAGACTTAAAAAAGGCGAAAAAAAGGTATTTTTCGACGAAAAAAAGGAATGCGTCGTGTTGCTCATCGACGGAGAAATACATATTAAAACCGACGGAATAGAGGAAAACGCCGCTCGCCACGGCTTGTTCGACGATTTGCCGACGACCGTGCACGTCTGTAAAGGCACGTATCTGGAAATCGAGGCGGCAGAAGATTGCAGATTTATGTATCAGGCGACGACCAACGAGCGGACTTTCCCCGCGAAGATTTACCGCAAAAAGGACGTGATAAGAACGGTAAGCAGCGAGGGACTGTGGGAAAACACGGCGGTGCGCGACGTAAATACTATTTTCGATTACGACAACGCGCCTTACAGCAACCTCGTCATCGGAGAAGTGCTCGCAAGGCAGGGCAGGTGGTGGAGTTACGTTCCTCATTCTCACCCGCAACCCGAAGTTTATTATTATGAGTTCGACAGACCCGAGGGGTTTGGAGCGTGTTTTATAGGCGAGGAAGCGCATACGGTCAAAAGCGGAAGCGTTGGATTTTTTACGGGCGGAAAAACTCACGTTCAGGTGACCGCGCCGGGATTTCCTATGTACAACGTGTGGATGATACGGCACCTTGACGGCGACCCGTGGTTGAAAACGCGCATAGTAGACCCGCGGTACACCTGGCTGGAAGAAGAATGTACGTTCGTACCGAAAAATTAACGGAGGCAGTATGGCAAAAATAAGACTTACGGCGGGAGAAGCCGTAGTAAAATATCTCGATAACCAGTTCGTCGCGTTCGAAACCGACGGCAAAATTATAGAAAACAAGTTTGTGGAAGGCTTTTTTACCATATTCGGGCACGGTTGCGTGCTGGGCGTGGGGGAGGCTCTTTCTCAGGCGAAACATTCCATTAAAGTCTATCAAGGAAGAAACGAACAGGGAATGGCGCACGCGGCTACGGCGTATGCGAAGATGAACAACCGCAGAAAAATTCTCCCTTGTATGTCGAGTATCGGACCGGGGTGCGCGAATATGGTAACCGCGGCGGCGACGGCGACGGTAAACAATATTCCCCTTCTTCTGTTTGTCGGAGATACGTTCGCGTCGGGACAGCCCGACCCCGTTCTTCAACAGATAGAACAGCCGTACAGCCCCAACATAACTACCGCGGACGCGCTCAGACCCGTATCGAGGTACTTTGCGCGGATAACCAGACCCGAAACGGTAATGAGCGCGCTGACTAACGCTATGAGAACGCTCACCGACCCTGCGGAAACCGGAGCGGCGGTTATCGCTTTGAGCCAGGACGTGCAGGGCGAAAGCTACGAGTACGACGAAGAGTTTTTCGTTAAGCGCGTGCATTATATAAGAAGAGCGACTCCCGACAAATACGAAATCGAACGGGCGGCGGACATAATCAAAAAGAGCAAACGCCCCTTGCTTATCGTAGGCGGCGGAGTGAGATATTCGGAAGCGGGAAAAGCCGTGACGGAGTTTTGCGAAAAGCACAATATTCCTTTTGCGGAAACCCAGGCGGGAAAGAGCGCGATAAAATCTTCCCATCCTCTCAACCTCGGCGGGATAGGAGTAACGGGAAATTCGAGCGCAAACGAAATCGCAAGCAAGGCGGACGTCGTTATCGGCGTGGGCACGAGGTTTACCGACTTTACCACCTCGTCGAAATGGCTTTATGCAAAAAGCAAGGTAGTGACGATAAACGCGAGCGCGTTTCACGCGGAAAAACTCGATTCCGCGGCGATAGTATCCGACGCGAGGGAAGGGATAACCGCGCTCGATAACGCGATAGGCGAATACGTCTCGTCCTACAAAGAGGAAATCGCAGAAGCGAAAGACGGATGGGAAAAGGAAATGAAACGGCTCGCTTCCGTACGGTACGGAGAAGGGTATGAGTCGGAAATCAAAAACGGTATGCCCGACGCAAAGGAAAGTTTCGTTAAAGCGACGGGCGGCAGGGTCTGCCAGACGGCGGCGATAGGGATTATCCGCAAAATCATTCCCGAAAACGCCATAGTCGTGGGCGCGGCGGGTTCCTTGCCCGGGTGCTTGCAGAGAATGTGGACAACAGAAAGTTTGGGTTCCTATAATATGGAATACGGATACTCTTGTATGGGTTATGAAATAGCGGGCGCGTTGGGCAGCAAAATGGCGTTTCCCGCAAGAGAAGCGTACGCTTTTTGCGGAGACGGAAGTTACAATATGTTGCACGGGGAAATGCTCACCGCGTTGCAGGAAGGGCTGAAAATCAACGTGTTGCTGTTCGACAACGCGAGTTTCGGGTGTATCAACAATTTGCAGAACGGGCAGGGCGTGGAGTCGCTTTGCACCGAAGCAAGGTACAGAAACGGAAACGAGCCCATTCGCGGCGGCGAGTTTATGAATATCGATTACGCTATGAGCGCGCGGGGATACGGTTTCGTCACGTACACGGCGAGGACGGAAGAAGAACTCGAAGACGCGCTTAAAGACAGCCTGAAACAGTCGAAACCCACCCTTATCGATATTAAAGTTCTGCCGAAAAGTATGACGGACGGTTACGGCGGGTGGTGGAACGTAGGTTGCAGCGACGTCCCGAGAACGGAAAAAGGAAAGGAAGCGCTCGAAGAGAGAAAAGAAAAACTATCCGAAGCGAGACAGTATTGAACGAGTTTATCCGAAAGATAAACTTTACCGAAATATAACTACAAAGAGGTTTTACTATGAAAAGAGAAGATGTAAAATTGGGAATTGCGCCTATTGCCTGGACCAACGACGATATGCCGGACCTCGGCGCGGAAAACACGTTTTTTCAATGCGTGAGCGAAATGGCTCTTGCGGGTTATGAAGGAACGGAGATAGGAAACAAGTATCCGACTGACCCCGCCGTACTCAAAGACGCGCTCGACGTAAGAGGGTTGCAGGTAGCGAACAGTTGGTTTTCCTCGTTTATACTGACGAAACCGTTTTGCGAGGTGGAAAAGGAATTCCGCGCGAAATGCGAGTTTCTCAAAGCAGTGGGAGCGAAGAGAGTGGGCGTAAGCGAACAGAGTTACAGCGTGCAGGGACAGTTCGAAACTCCCGTTTTCGACAGTAAGTACGTTATGAACGACTCCGAATGGGGAAGATTTTGCGACGGGCTCAGTTTGCTCGGAAAAATAGCGAAAGAATACGGAATAACGCTCACTTACCACCACCATATGGGCACGGTGGTGCAGACGGCGGCGGAAATCGACAGAATGATGGACGGTACGGACGAGGAAAGCGTCTTTTTGCTGTTTGACAGCGGACACCTCGCTTATTGCGGAGAAGACTATCTTGCCGTGCTTAAAAAGTACGCAAAGAGGATAAAACACGTTCATCTGAAAGATATTCGCCCCGAAATCGTTAAAAAAGTAAAGGAAGAGAAACTCAGCTTTCTCAAAGGCGTAAGACTGGGCGCGTTCACCGTGCCGGGAGACGGGTGTATCGATTTTGCGCCGATTTTCGAAGAACTCGGAAAAGCGGGATATAAAGGCTGGCTGCTTGTGGAAGCGGAACAGGACCCGTCGATTGCCGACCCGTTCAAGTATGCGGTTAAAGCAAGAAAATATATCGGGGATTTACTCGGTTTTTAATATCAATATAAAAATATAACAGGAGAATTCAATATGATTAAAGTAGGCATTATAGGCGCGGGCAGAATAGGAAAAGTCCATTGCGAAAGTATTATGCGGTATGTAAAAAACGCAACCGTAAAGACGGTGGCGGACCCGTTTTTGACGGAAGAAACGGTCGCGTGGGCGAAATCGCTCGGAATAGAGGGATTTACGAAAAATTACCGCGACGTTCTTAACGATAAAGAAATCGACGCGGTGCTCATCTGTTCGAGCACGGACACTCATTCGAAAATCAGCATAGAGGCTATCGAAGCGGGCAAACACGTCTTCTGCGAAAAACCGATTGACCACGACGTAAACAAGATTATCGAGGTTATGGACGCGTTGAAAAAACACCCCGAAATCAAATATCAGGTAGGGTTCAACCGCAGATACGACCATAATTTCAAAGCGGCGAGAGAAGCGGTAAAGAACGGAAAAATCGGAGAACTTAACGTGCTTAAAATCTGTTCGAGAGACCCCGCCGCGCCTCCGGTAAGTTATATAAAGGTGTCGGGCGGAATATTCCTCGATATGACGATACACGATTTCGATATGGTTCGATTTATGTCGGGAAGCGAAGTTACCGAAGTGTTCGCTTACGGAGCGGTGCTCGTAGACGAAGAAATAGGAAAAGCGGGCGATATAGATACCGCGGTTATTACTATGAAACTCGATAACGGCGCGCTCGCGGTAATAGACAACTGCCGCAGAGCAAGCTACGGCTACGACCAGAGAGTGGAAGCGTTCGGTTCGCTCGGACAGGTCGCGATTAAAAACGATACGGATTCGTCGGCGGAAATCAGCGATAAAGACGGCGTGCACGCGGAAAAACCCTTGCTGTTCTTCCTCGAAAGATATATGCAGGCGTACGTAAACGAAATCAGCGAATTCATCGATTGCGTAGTCAACGACAAACCCACGGAAACGGGAGTAAAATGCGGACTCGCGCCCGTGCTCATAGGGCTTGCGGCAAAGAAATCCGTGAAGGAAGGAAGACCCGTAAAAATCGCGGAAATCGCCGCGGAATACGGACTGTAATTTCATTGAATAATTAAAATTTTCGACATAAAGGCTTTTTCTCTTGCAAATAGAGAAAAAGCCTTTATCGTTTCTCGTTTGTTAAAAACCATATTGACAAAAGGGAGCATATAATTTATATTGATATTAAGGGATAATAATTTGAACAATTTTTGAAGCGGAGGGAGTGATAAAATGAGAAGAAAGAAAATTATAGTGGTAGCCTTAACGCTTTTAATGGTAATCGGCGTGGCATTTTCTTTTTGTGGTTGCGTACTGAATGCAATTAAGAAAAGTAAAAAAGAAAATTTTCTAACAACTGATTATTACTACTTGTGTTACGAAAAAAAATGAAAAAGGGGATAAAGTTCTAAGGTTGCTTGAACTTACTGATTTGGGTAAAGAGCAAGAAACACTAGTAATACCAGAGAGTATTGACGGAATTCCAATATGGGGAATAGGGGGAGAGGATTCAGGAATTAAATTGTGTCCCGAGGCACCACATTTTTTGCAAAGCGATAAACTTAGAAAACTATATATCAATATAGGTGAACACGAATATTCAACTTACGGCACAGTATGTAAAATACCAAAGATAGATATTATAATTAACGGTGGAACTGAAAGGTCGCAAACTCTCATAGTATCGAATTTCGAAAATGATAACAATTTTTATTCGAATTTATGTAATGTACTTCTAAAAAATGATTTTTTAACCCAGCCAGATAAAGATGATTGGGAAAACAACTATTCTTCTAATATAAAAATGGGAAATATAAAGTATTTTTTGTCGTCTGAAGGAACTGACAACGAAGTTTATTATACAGATTTTTTTAGTAAAGAAAATTTATACAGTTATCCGCAAGACCCAACGAAGGAAGGGTATACTTTTGAAGGTTGGTATATAGATGGAAACTGTAATAATAAATGGGACAAGAGTTTTCCTAAGTCACAAGAAGAAGAACTTAATTTGTATGCAAAATGGGTAAAAAAATAAACAAATAAAGGAGAAAGAAATAAAAAGAGTATTGACAAAAGAGAGCAGCTGAATTATAGTAAAAATAGGGAAATAAAAATTTGAACAAATTTTGAATCGGAGGGAGTAATTTAATGAGAAGAAAGAAAATTGTAACAATTATACTAATCATTTTAATGCTTACGAGTGTAACGGTGACTCTTATTTCTTGTAAGGGTTTGGAAAATCAGTATGAAGTAGGGTACTTTAAGTGCATAAACGAAATAGATAAAGATACCAATGAAACGTATGTATGTTTGTTAGACTTAACCGAACTCGGTAAGCAACAGGAGATTATTGCTATCCCGGAATTTATAAACGGTTTGCCCGTTAAACAATTAGGCGGAATACAACATACATGTGTTTATTCGTTGCCGTATAGAATGAACAGCGAAAACTTAAAGAAATTATATATTTTGAATGAAACGACTAAGATTTTTAAAGGATTGATTGTGCCTAATGCTACGGTAGTAATTATGGGTTTTTCGTCTATATCGAATGATGATCAAAGACTTGGTCGTGCGGCGGGAAGGATGAGTAACTGTGAAGCTCAAAATATAATATACGATTTTAGTATAGACGAAGAGGAAGCGAAAAATCATATATTTCAAGAAGGGACGAGAGTTGCAAATGTATATTATTTTGTTAATGAAGAATTAAAATATACAGATTACATTGAAGAAAACGGATTATATTTATATCCGGAAGATTATGATGCAAAATTGAAAAATGTAACTTGGTATATGGATAAAGACTGTACGAGATTGTGGAATCGTGAATTTCGTTTGCTTCCCGAAGAAAATGTATTAAATTTATATTGTAGAAATTAAGAAAGGAGGAGAAAATGACAGTAAAAAAAATTAAATTTAGCATTCTAATAACAATTGCCATTGTAATCATTCTATTTTTATATGGAATAGTATCTTTATCTGGAAATAGTATAGCTTATGCTGCTGAAAATTTACAGTATACCGATAATCCAACGGTTACAATACTTACGCATGGACTGGGCGGTACACCTATTGATTGGAGTAACGATAATCTTTTTATTTATGATGAATATAAAGATAACGATCGTGACCCTGATTATCTAAACTATTATCAAGGCGCGTACTATACCGAAAAATCATTAGTTTATAAAGAAGATTTACTTATAGAAAAATTAAGACAGAAAAGCAACGGAAACGTATATGTACTAAGCTCAAACGGATTCAAATATGATAAATTCGATATTGAACCTAATTCTCCATCGGGATATAGGGCAACGGCTGTAACTTCTTTAGACTTTTCTAAGCATTGCATAATTGTTTATAATTCGAATTGTGATTTTAATGCAGATACCGATACGGCATATACTGCGTTTAAGAATTCGATAAACGATTTGGTGAATAAATATAAAAACACCCATAACAATACATATCCGAAACTTAATCTTATCGGGCATAGTATGGGTACTATAATCAATCTTAAATATGCTACCGAATACCCCGACAGGGTGGACAGTATGTTTGCGCTCGGCGGATTGTTCAACGGCGCTAAGCTCGGCAAAGCAATTGATTCGCTTAATCTCGAAGGGGAAACCGTTGCAGACATACTCAATATGTTTGAAACCGGGTTTGTGCAAGATATGTTTAACGATACATACGTAGCTAATATGAAACAGGCGTGGAATCAAGCTGTTGCAGGAAAGAGTATAAAGGCATATGCCGTTGCTTCGTCTATCGACGTCGAATTTCTCAAAGCATTCGTTCAACAGGATATCTGGTTCCAAGGGCTTGTGCAAGATGCCGCCGCAAGAAACGCTATATCGAACGTTATTACCGCATTACAATTGATAGCAAGAGGCAGTACGTTGGGAGGATTTCCGTATGACGACATAAAAGCGTTGTATCTTACTATGCTTGCAAGGTTATACGGGATGACGGAGTTGAGCTCGCAACAGACTAATCAAGTTGCCGCCGCGATTAACGGCGTGTTTGATACTGCCGTAGGAAATCCCGTTATTCCTTTTGACGGTTTTCTCGAAGCGAGCACGCAAGCCGCCGACGGGTATTCTAATTTCAGCAGAATGTACAGAGTTTACGGTCGGGATACGGATTTTTCGCACAGGAGCCAGAATGAACCCGGATTTCCGCATAATCTGGAAACGTCGGACGAGCGCACTATAAATTACATATTATCCAATATCGATATGGGACAAACGCCGTCGACGTTCGAGTACACTGTAAGTAACGGAAAAGCGACTATTACCCGTATAAATAAAAGCGCAACGACAGGAAGCTCATTGACCATACCGTCTACGATAGACGGCAATACGGTAACCCAAATCGGGCAATACGCATTTGCGGACGATTTTTTCGGAAACACGCAGATAACGTCTGTGATTATTCCTTCGACTGTAACGGAAATCGGTTTCGGCGCGTTTATGAACTGTAAAAATCTGACGAGCGTACAATTTAGCGGAAGCAGTAATCTGCAAACGGTGTACGCGTATGCGTTTTATGGTTGTACGAGCCTTAACGTTTTTTCCGCGCCTAACAGTCTAACGACCGTGCACGAGTATGCGTTTTCGAACACGGCGTTTACGACGTTCAACATAAACAGAATATCGAATTTAAGCGTCGGAGTATTTTCCGACTGTAAAAATCTTACGACGTTTACAAAAAACAGCGCAAACAGTCAATTGAATATAGACGGGAGCAAGGCGATATACGGGGGCGGAAAACTTTATGCTTATGCGGTTGGTAACGCCGGCGGTTCATATACGGTGCCGAACGGAATAACCGAAATACGGGAAAGCGCGTTTAAGGGCGCGAGCAAGCTAACGAGCGTTACGCTTAACGAAGGGCTGACATACATAGGGAATAATACGTTTGAAGGAAGCGGACTTACCTCGGTCGTAATACACCAGAATTGCGCAAACATATGTTCTTATGCGTTCGGCGGTTGCAATCTTAGCAATGCGACGATATATGCTTCGGGCAACACGCAGATAGGGGAAGGCGCGTTTAACGCTTTTTCTGCGAGCGGCAATTTTAAGGTTCCGCAATCGGCTTTGACATATTACCGTAATTTAAGTAATCTTACCATAGCGGACGACAAAATACAGCCTATAACGTTTACCGTAAGTTTTAACGCGAACGGTGGTTCTGCGCAAAATTCGATAACGGCTAAATACGGGCAAAGCGTTGGTTTGCCGATGAATTTGTCGAGAATCGGTTATGAATTTGACGGATGGTACAGGGCTAATCCCGATACCGACGCAAACGCGGTAAGGTTTGTAAACAATTCATTATATATGGATAAGAAAAACATAACGCTATATGCGAAATGGGTAGCGAAAAACGACGGGAATTTGCAATTCAACGCAAACGGCGGAGAAGGAACGCTTGCCGGAATAACAGTAAAATGGAATGAAGCAAAGGTACTGCCGAATTGTACTTTTGTGAAAAACGGTTATGATTTTACGGGCTGGGCGACGAGTTCCAACGGGGCGGTAGTTTATAAACAAAACCAAAGTTATGTTTTTCAGATAGAAGACACGCTTTTGCTCTATGCAAAATGGGTGCCGCACGAATATACGATATCTTACGACAAAACTGAGTATAACTATTCTACGCAAGGATTTCCGGTAAGTTATAATGTGGAACAGAATAAGACTTTTCCCGAAGCCGTGCGCGTAGGATACGCTTTTTACGGCTGGTTTGTCAATACGTATTATCAAGTTAATTCTACGTCGGGGCTCAGCGGAGACATTACGCTTAAACCTGCGTGGACGGTAACGTACTCTATGGGGTCGACCAATAAGACGACGTTGAGCGACGTTGCGATGATTTTGGATTTTGGTGGTTACGGCGCAGGAAGTTCGGTGAACAAAAGTTATACCATTTCCAATAAAACCGCATATTTAACGCTCAAAAACGCCGCAAACTTAAAAGATATTTATCTGTACATCGAAAAAGGTCGACCGACGGAGATGACTTTAATATTTGACAATTTTTCCTGTACGGGACAATACGGAAAAAACGCTATTTATGCGCCCGGTTTGGAGGTGCATATGTATTGTTCGGCAAGTAGCACCATAAAAGGCGGGGTTAGAGTAATCGAATCAATAAGCGACGGGATAGATGAAGAAATCGCGGTAAATTGCAGCGCGGCTTTGGTGTGCGCAAATTTAATCGTGCCCGATTCGAGCGTTTACAGGGGGCATCTTAAACTTATCGGCGGAAAAGGCAGAGACGGAGTGAACGGCGCAAACGGTTCGAACGGGGCGGCTAACGCTTATGGCGGCAACGGTGAAAACGGGGAAAACGGGATAAGAGGCGGATTTGGTGTTGTCGCAGGTAAGATTCAGGTATATTCCACCGCGAGGCTGGATATTTACGGAGGCGAAGGCGGACGCGGCGGTGACGGCGGAAACGGAGGCAATTCCGGCAAAAGGACAGGAGAACCCGCGCACGGACAAGTCGGAGGACAAGGATACGTAGGCGGATACGGTGGCAACGGCGGTTGCGGAGGATATGGCGGAATTGCGATTTTTGCACTTTATAAATGCGAGTTCTATTCCGGGACGAACGTATACTTAAAATCCGGTATGCCCGGCGACGGCGGAAACGGCGGCGCCGGAGGTAAAGGCGGACAAGGACAAAAAGGCGGACCGGGTAAGTTCGGCGTGCACGCTGCCGCGGGAGGTAAAGGCGGAAGCGGTGGAAACGGAGGCAACGGCGGAGCGATACGCGCGATTACGACAATAATGATTACGACTCTGGCAATTATAAGCGTAACCGACAATTATACGGTAATTTCCGTGACGAATACGGCAAGTGCCGGTTATGGAGGTGCGGGCGGAGCCGGAGGCGCAGGCGGACAAGGCGGCACGAAGTGGCCGACCGGAAATTTGGCGGAGTCTGGAAGCACGGGCGCGCGAGGAGCAAACGGAAGCAATGGATAATATGGTAATTCGTCGAATTATCATTCTTAAAGAGGATTTTAAGGGCGGCGGGTTATAATTATTAAAATTTATCGAAAACGGAAGAAACAGGAAAATGTCTGCGGGAAAAGTTTCGTTCGGCGTACTTGCCGAATCTATGGCGCAAAACGAAGAGTTTAAGGAAAATGCAAAGGAGTTTATCGCGTTGCAGCACGTTTACGCGGCGGCGATAAAGGAGATTACGACGAAACTGGAAATTCTCGATTCCGAGTTTCATATCAAATACGACCATAATCCCATTCATCATATAGAAAGCAGGCTGAAAAGCGTGCAGAGCATTTACTATAAGATGAAGAAAAAGGACCTCGAAATCACCGTCGACGCGGTAAAAAACAATATTTTCGACATAGCGGGCGTCAGGGTTATATGCAATTATATCGACGATATTTCGAGAATAGCCGAATTGCTGCTTAAACAGAGCGACGTAACGCTCATCAGAATGAAAGATTACGTTACTTGTCCCAAGCCCAACGGTTATCGCAGTCTTCATCTTGTCGTCAAAGTTCCGATATTTCTTGCCGAGAGCGTGGAGTATACGCCGGTAGAAATTCAGATACGCACCATCGCTATGGATATGTGGGCGAGTCTCGAACACAGATTGAAATATAAATCCGACGAAAAGGTGTCGAGAGAACTTGCGGCAAGGCTCAGTCTGTGCGCGGACAGACTTGCTTCCATTGATAAAGAAATGCAAAGCGTCTATAAAGAGATAAACGGCTTTGTTGACGAAGAAGACGAAGAATAAACGGCGAAAGAAAGGACTACGCGTTATATCAAAGTTGTTTTTACAAAAAAAGAGGCTGACGGCTTAAAAAGCGACAGTCTCTTTTGAGTTTTGCGAGCGTTCCGTTCGGGTCTTACGCCCGAACCGTTACGCTTTGAGAAAACGGTTCGTTAGTTTCCCGATTTCGTAAACTCGCTGTTGGTACATTTCGGGCAGGGGGGCATTTTGTCTCCCGCGTCGAGATTTACATTGGTGTGACAGTTCGTGCAAGAATACTTGCCGCGTCCGGGTTTTTCACCTGTTTTTACAATTTTGCTGCTTTTCATATTGTTACCTCCTTGTAAAGCTATCTGATATTATTGTGAGCCGCTTTTGTCGGTTCTATGCTTATTTCCGACTGATTTCGGCGGTATTTTTTTCCTTTTTGCGCAAGATACGTCGAGGTTCTGAGATATTCTTTGCAAATTACTTCGTTTCCCTCGACGAATTCGCGGTAAGAGCGATACACCGCGCCGTTTTTCGGTTGTTTTATTATTTCGTCGTTTTCTCCGTCGATAAGTTCGTATTCGTCGCACGGAATTGTTCGCACGAGTTCGCTGCCGAGTCTGACGTCGCACGCGATAGGCGCGGAATAGACCGTGACCGTGAGAGAGGTTCCGTTTGCGTTTGCCGCTATATACATCGGAGAACTTCCGTTGTTCAATAATAATAGGTCGCTTTCGTCGCTCACCATCGCGTCGAGCCCCGGGGTGACGTATTCGGGTTTGAGAGAGTGCGAACGCGAGTAAACGGCGTCCTGTCCCGTCATCAGCCACGCGTTGTACAGAGTCGTGGAAACCTGACATACGCCGCCGCCCACGCCCGAGGTATATTCGCCGTTAAGTATGACTTTCGCTTCGGCAAAGCCGTTTGTTTTCGTCCGTTTTCCCACGGTTTCGTTGAAAGAAAAAGTTTCTCCCGGCAAAACGGTAGTTCCGCTTAAACGGGAAACGGCGAGGGAGATATTATGCTTTCTCGCCGACCCCGACGAAACGTAATTTGTAGTAAATTCGCCCGCTTTTTCCGTTTGTTTTTTTAACTCATCGGTCGTAACGAGAGGGGGAACGGAACGGAAAATTACTTCGCTTTCACCGCTTTTCGCCAGATTTTCGAGGATGAGTTTTTCCTCGCAGACAACGCCGTCCGAGCCTTCGTAATAGGAGAATTTTCCGTCTTTACCGAAGGAAACTTCCGCGTCTTGCGGCGCGCGGTATAAAGAGAGAAATACTTCTTTAATATCCGGGTTTATATCGGGATTAAGATACTCGAAAAAAGCGTTAGGGTCGCCCGAAAACTTATTTTCATACAATTCGGACGGTTTTCCTCCGTAGAAAAGACGGATGCGGAGAGAAGAGAGTGACGAACAAGGGTACGAACGAAAAAAGACCTCTTCTTCGTCACGCGTAAGGCGAAGATTTATGCTCGACGGGAAGAAAGCAAACCCGGAAAGGAGCGCGCTTAAAGCGACGAAGAGCAATAATGCAGTGAAGAAAAACGCTTTTTTCGATTTCATAACCGTAGTATGTTTTCTTTTTTGCGGAAATAACCGAAAAAACGTCTATAAAATACAAAAAATAAAATATTTAGATATAAAAAATTGACAGAAATAATAAAATGTTATAGAATTATTTACGAAAACAAAATTCTAACGAGGTGGACAAAATGAATTTATTTGCCGTAGCCGCGACGGAAAGCGGCGGAAGTAACGCATTCACGGATTTTATGACGAGAGAAGTCGGTTTGGGCAGCGGAGTAACGTTCGCTTACTGGCATATTCTCGTAGCGATAGTCGTGCTTGTCGCTCTGATAGCGGTTATCGCCGTCGTAGCCTCCAAAGCCGCTAAAAAAGGAAAGAGACAGCGCGTCGAAGCCGAAGAAACCATCGACGTTTCTTCCGAAGAAACTCCGAAAGCCGCCGAAGAGAAAGAAGAAGTAAAGGCGGACGACAAAGCGGAAGAGAGAGAGGAAATTCTCGCCGCAAATTCCGATAGCGCGATAATGGAGGATGAGCAAACGAACGAGGAAACCGAAGCGGAAGAAACGGCGGTTGAACCGGTCGAAGCGGTTGAAGAAGAACCCGCTACGGAAGAGCCCGTTGCCGAACCCGTCGAAGAGATTGCGGAAGAGCCCGTAAAAGAGGTTGCGCCCGCGGTCGAGGCGGAAACGGAAGTCAAAGCGGAAGAGGCGGTAAAGGAAGAAAAGAAAGAGGAAAAACCCGTTCGGGCAAAGAAACCCGCCGCGCCGAGGAAGACTGTTAAAGCGGTTGTAAAAGAAGACGCGGAAGAAAAGAAAGAAGAAAAACCCGTCGCAACGCAAAACGATATTTTCAATAAGAAAGTAAATCCGCTCGGAAAGAGCGCGGATTCGGTTGCGGTGGAAGTCGCGGCGGCGAGCGCGGAAGAAAAAGAAGAGGTTGCGGAAACCAAACTTGTCGGCAAGTTCGAAATATGCAACTCGGATTTGGGCGGATACAATTATCTTTTGCGCGCAAGCAACGGACAGCTTTTGTACGAAAGCAAGGCGTACAAGTCGGTTGAAAGTTGCCGCGAAGCGATAAACAATTTCGTGGAAGCGGTCAAGGCGGGAATGTTCACCGTACGCGCGGACAAATTCAATCACTATAAATTCATTCTGAAAAGCCCGACGAGCAACACGCTTTTGTATGTAGGCGAGAGCCTCGCTACCGAGAATTCTTGCAGAAACAACATAGAAAGCGTCAAGAGGTTCGCTCTCGTTTCTCCCGTGGTTGACATTACCGACGCGGAGTTTGTGGCGAAGTTCAACAAATACGAAATTCCCGAAGAGGTAGTCAAAGCCGTCGAAGAGGGAACGGGCGCGACGGGCAAATGGGAAATCGCGAAAGTCAACGAAAGCGTAAAAACTTCCCCGTTCGTATACCTTCTGTACGCGAACAACGGACAGCTTTTGTACGAATCGCGCGACTACAAGACGTATAACAGCTGCTTAGGCGGTTTGAAAACGTTTATCAACACGGTTAAAAACGGCAGTTTCGTCGTAGACCCCGACAAGTCGGGAAGATATAAATTCGTGCTCAGAAGTCAGTCCGCGAACTCTCCTATGGAATACTACGGACAAAGCTATGGAGCCAAGAGCGAATGCGAAAGCAATATAGAAAGCGTTTACCGCTTCGCTTTGCGTTCGCCGTTGCCCGAAACTCAGAAATAAAAGAGGTTGAATTGATAAGGAAAAAAACGGCGATTTTCGCCATAACGCTCGTTCTGCTTCTCGCCGTATTCGCAACGGGTTGTACCGTTGCGGGCGACAGCGGAACCGAGCGCGATTATGAGATTTTTTACGCTAAAAACAACGGTAAAATCGACAGAAACGACTGGTACGCCTTAAATAGCGACGGAACCAGATGGGAAAATTCGGAACGCGACAGAGGAATTGTTCTGTGTTCGGACGCATACGTCGCGTTTTGCGACGAAAACGGCAATCCGCTGTTTGTCGGATGGAAAGAAAAGAATATTCTTTCGATTACCGTTGACGGCGGGACGAAATTTTATTATTCCGATAATTATTCCGCGACAGATTCGATAAGTATGAATACGGTGTACGCGTATGCGACCGAACTCGGCTTTACGGGTACGCTCGACGATTTAATCGAGGCGTTCAAAGGCGCGAGCGCGTACGAAGTCGCCGTAGAGAACGGTTATAAAGGGACGTCGGCAGAGTGGCTCGCTTCTCTCGTCGGAGCGAAGGGCGACGACGGAGCCGCGCCCGAAATAATCGGCGGTTACTGGTACGTAGGCGGAGTGAATACGGGCGTTAAAGCCACGGGCGAAAAGGGCGAGAGCGGCAGTTATATCGCGAACATAGAAAAAGCCTTTTCCGACGGCGACGTCGATACTTATACGATAACGATTTCCGACGGCACGTTTTATTCGTTCGAGGTGAAAAACGGTAAAAACGCCGATTACGACCTCACGGCGGGAGAACTCTACGAGTTTTTACTGGATAACGGATACGAGGGCGGTTACGAAGATTTCATAAAACTTTTCGCGCCGAACGTCAAAGACGTTTCTTATATCAACAAAGCGTTGCTTTCCTCGGTGAGCGTCGTCGCGCGTTCTTCGACGGTTTCTTCCGCCGGGTCGGGCATTATTTATTCGATAGATAAAGAAAACGGCGACGCGATAATTTTGACTAACTACCACGTTATACATAATAAAAACGCATTAAACGGCGAGGGCGAATATTGCCCGAATATCAAAGTTTATCTTTACGGGAGCGAAGTTACCGCGAATTCGGTAACCGACGCGCAGGAAATGGGAATTTCCGCGGAGTATATCGGCGGAAGCGATTATTACGACGTGGCGGTGCTCAAAATCAGAGAAAGCGACCTTATTAAAAACTCGATTGCGACGGCGGCAACGTTTACCGACAGCGACGAGGCTTACGTCGGGCAGGATATAATTGCCGCGGGCAACGCGGAAAACGAAGGAATAGCCGTTACTTCGGGAATTGTCAGTATTGCGAGCGAAAACATAGTTATGCAGGAAGCGGGCAGCGGAGCGTTCGTTTCTCGCAGGGTGATAAGGATAGACGCGCCGATAAGCCCCGGTAACAGCGGCGGAGGACTTTACGACGGAGAAGGCAGGCTTTTGGGTATGGTGGACGCAAAGAGAACGGAAACCAACGACGAAGGCATCGGATACGCAATTCCGTCCAACGTGGTCAGAGCGGTGGCGAAAAATATTCTCGCGCAGTACGCGTCGAACCCGACGGTTAAACATAAACTTTACCGTCCGCTTGTGGGAATGACGGTTTACGTATATTCTTCGCAGGCGAGACTCGACGAAACGACGGGCGCGCTGTATGTAGACGAAAAAGTGTGCGTGGACGGGACGACGGCGGGCGCGCTTTCCGACGGAAAGTTTGAAAAAGGCGATTTTATCCTTTCGATAAAAGTGGGAAACGGAACGGTTAAAGAAGTTAAACACGTCTATACCCTCACGGACGCGGTTATGACGGCGAAAGTCGGAGAGGAAATAACGTTCGAAGCGGAAAGAAACGGAGAAAAGTTTACCGTGACGGTTACGGTAGCCGAAAAAGATATGAGTTACGCGGAATGAGTATGGACGGGTATAGCGAGTTTTTTATAGAAAACGGCGAACTTGTCGCACACGTCGAACTTTATGCGGGGAACGCCGTCCATAGTTACGATTACAGGGTAGATAGAGAACAAACCGATTTTCTCGCGATGAAATTGAACGTAGATAACGAGGAAGACTTGGTAAAAGTTCTTACGGCAAAGTTTTCCGTAGGAAACGGAGTTATCGGTTTTTTCGAAAAGAACGGCATAACGGGAAAAGTGGAAAACAAAGAATATGCCGACACTTCGAGCGACGTTTAGAAAGGATTTAGGTTACCGATTTAGGGAAATAACTCTCGCAGTCGTTTTGTTTGTTTAAGAATAAAATTGTAATTTTACAGTGACCGTTATGACTAAGAGTCGTAACGTCCTATCAGTTCGTCAATGGAAATATCGAATATATCTGCAAGCATAATCAAAGTGAAAATATCGGGCACGCTGTAACCGCAAAAACATTGCGCGATTACAGACTTTTATACGACAGCGGTCTGATTACGCGCAAAGAGTTTGATGAACAAAAGTCAAAAATTCGCAGACAACTTTGGTTATAATTTAACGTTTATAAAAGAACGAAAAAGACAGGCGATAGCGCCCGTCTTTTTATATTGACTTACGCTTAGCGCGCGCGTCAAATTGTTATAGTTTAATGAAATGTTTTATGAGAAAAGAAACCGCTTGCGTTTTTTTACGATTAAAGCGTGTGTCAATGATGACAGTTTTTCGGGCATAACGGGTTCGGAAAAGCGGTTGAAGAAATTGTAAAACGTCAATCGCTTTTGGGTTTATTTTTACCATTTTTTCTCTACATTTTTCTACGAATATTTATCAAATGATTGACAAGCAAATTCGCATTTTATATAATTGCTTTTGTGTTTAGGAAAAATAAACTTTTAATTTAGTGCAATTAGAGTTTGAAAACGAGAAGTTTATATATACTAAACTAAAAAATCGGAGAAAAAATGGAAATAGGGATAAAAGTTAAGGCTTTAAGACTGAAAAGCAACCTTACGCAAGAAGAACTTGCGGACAGGTGCGAGCTTACCAAAGGGTTTATCAGTCAGCTCGAAAACGACGTCGTCAATCCGTCCATTGACACGCTTAACGATATACTCGTCGTACTCGGGAGCAATCTCGGCGAATTTTTCCAAAACGAAGAGAGCGAGCCGCTCGTTTTCCGCAAAGAAGATTATTTCAGCAAGGATTACGGGGACAGCGTGACGACCTGGCTTGTTCCGTCGGCGCAAAAAAACGCGATGGAACCTATTATGCTCGACCTGTTGGAGAAAGGGGCAAAGGAAACCGATATGCCGCACGAAGGCGAAGAGTTCGGGTTCGTCGTGACGGGCAAAATCAAACTTACCGTAGGTAAAAAATGTTTCGTCGCGGAAAAAGGAGAAACGTTTTATTTCAAAGCGGACAGAAAACATTCCATAGAAAACGTAACCGACGAAAAGGCTACGGTTTTGTGGATTTCGTGTCCGCCCAACTTTTAACGAATGAAGAGGTAAAGACAAGTGGGCGTTGTACAGAAAAAGATAGAAAAGATTATCGAAGTAAACGGCATTACCAAAGTTTTTGACGGCGTTACGGTTATCGACGACTTGAATTTGGGTATCAGAAAGGGTCAATTTGTGACGTTGCTCGGACCGAGCGGGTGCGGCAAGACGACGCTTTTACGCATAATCGCCGGGTTCGAACAGCCTACGAAGGGCAAAGTTCTTATCGGCGGCGAGGACGTGACGGGCGTGCCTCCTTACAAACGTCCCGTCAACACGGTTTTCCAGCGTTACGCGCTGTTTCCGCATCTCAACGTATTCAAGAACGTAGCGTACGGGCTTAAAATAAAGAAACTCGATAAAGCGACGATAAAAGAGAAAGTGACCGCCGCGCTCAAACTCGTCAATCTCGAAGGATACGAACACAGAAACGTGACGAGTCTTTCGGGCGGACAGCAACAGAGAGTTGCGATTGCGCGCGCGTTGGTGTGCGAACCGTCGGTTCTTCTTCTCGACGAACCTCTTGGCGCGCTCGACCTCAAAATGCGTAAAGAGATGCAGAGCGAGCTTATTTCTATGCACAACCGTCTCGGAATAACGTTTATCTACGTTACGCACGACCAGGAAGAGGCGCTTACGATGAGCGACGTGGTGGTAGTTATGAACGACGGCGTTATTCAGCAGATAGGGACGCCGCAGAAAGTATACGACGAGCCGAGCAACGCGTTCGTTGCGAACTTCATAGGAGAGAGCAACATAATAAGCGGGGTTATGCCGCGCGACTATCGCGTCGCCTTCCTCGGAGAGGAACTCGACTGTCTGGACAAAGGGTTTGAAAAGAACGAAAAAGTCGACCTCGTTATCCGTCCCGAAGATATAAGCGTATACGCGCCCGACGGCGAAAAAGGACAGTTTGCGGGAAAGGTTCTGCGTTCGGTATTCAAAGGGACGTACTACGAAATGGAAATCGAAGCGAACGGGTACGAATTTACCGTTCAGTCGACGAAGGAGCAGAAAATCGGTTCGGACGTAAGACTGGGGATTAAGCCGAACGGAATACACATAATGAAGAAACTGCGTTCGGTCAACGAATTTTACGGAGAGGTCACGTCGGAAGAGACGGTTTATTTCTGCGGCGGGGAGTTCGCGTTCGACAACAACGACGGGTTGGAAAAAGGCGCGCGCGTGAAAATCAAAGTCGGGTTCGACGCGATAACGCTTACCGACGACGAAGAGGACGGAGTTATCGGAGCGAACGTAACGCAATCCTTATATAAAGGGAACTATTATCAGGTGCAGATATACACGGACACCGACGAAGATTTTTATATCGACACGCAGGACGAATGGGATATAAACGACCGCGTAGGCGTTAAGATAGACAAGGCGAAAATCGTCGTGGAGAGAGCAGAGGAAGAAAATGAAGAAACCGTCGATTAAATTTCACAGAGGGTACCTTGCTTTTCCGTATATGGCGGTAAGCGTGATTTTCGTAATCATACCCCTTATTCTCATACTTATTTATGCGTTTACCGATAGAAACGGCGGGTTTTCCTTGGAAAATTTCACGAGGCTCGGGGACAGCGGAATATGGATAACGATGGCGAGAAGTCTTATTATCGCGTTTCTTACCACGGTAATCTGTCTCGCGCTCGCGTATCCTACCGCTCTTGCGCTTACGAAAATCAAAGCGAGCAGAAGGACGGTGCTGTTGCTTGTCTTTATAATGCCGATGTGGATAAACTCTTTGCTCAGAATTTATGCGGTAAAACTCTTTTTCGGAGACGTAGTCGGTATAGAGAGGGGATTTTTCCTTACGCTCGTCGGTATGGTGTACGACTTTTTCCCGTTTATGCTGTTGCCTATATACACTATCCTTACAGATATGGATAAAGGGGTGCTGGAAGCGAGCGCGGACCTCGGAGCTTCGCCGATAGAAACGTTTATCAAAGTGCGTCTTCCCTTGTCCGTACCCGGGATAGTAAGCGGGGTGCTTATGGTATTTATGCCTACCGTTTCCTCGTTCGCCGTGTACGACATACTCGGCAAAGACGGAGGAAACGCCGCGTTTATGGACGGCAAACTGTTCGGAAATATCGTGTACACGTATTTTGAAAAAGGATATTACAATTCGGGAAGCGCGCTCGCGCTGGTTCTTCTCGTGCTCATACTGTTGTCCACGGTAATATCTAATCTTATTACGCGCGGCAAATCCGTAAACAAAGGAGGGACGATAGCGTGAACGGCAAAAAAAGCGTTATACTAAGCGCGGTTTTTATCGCGGTTATGATAGTAATTACTTACCTGCCCGTGGCGATACTTACCGTTTATTCCTTTACCGATTCGACGACGATAGGCGTGTGGAACGGGTTCAGTTTGCAACTTTACAAGGATTTATTCAACGATTCGCAGATAATGGGCGCGCTTAAAAATACGATAATCGTGGGGCTTTGCGCTTCCGCGTTCGCCGTAGTGCTGGGAACGATGGCAAGCATAGGAATACATCATCTTAAAAAAGCGCCGAAAATGATTATGGAAGGCGTAAATCAGATTACTATGGTAAACGCGGACATCGTCACCGCGGTAGGGTTTATGTTGCTGTTTTTATTCGTTATCGTAATTCCCAACGAATTCGTAACGCTTATTCTGGCGCATACGGTAATTTGCACGCCGTACGTTGTTATGAGCGTGTTGCCGAGGCTCAGTCAGCTCAACCCGAACGTGTACGAAGCGGGGCTCGACTTAGGGGCTTCGCCGCTCAGGGCGATAGTGACGGTCATTCTGCCGCAACTTCTACCCGGGATAATCGCGGGGTTTGCGCTCGCGTTTACGATAAGCCTTGACGACTTCACCATTTCCACGCTCGTAAGCAGCAGTATCGACACCATCCCGAGGTATCTTTACAACAAACTGAGGATAAAGGGAATAATGCCTGTTTTGCGCGCGTTGTCCGTGCTTATTATGGCGGCGGTAATGGCGGTGCTTGCGGCGATAAACGTCGCTTCGAGGCGAGCGGAGAAAAAGAAAAACAAAATCGAAAAATCAATAGGAGAGGTAATAAAATGAAAAAGAAAATCATTGCGTTCGTTGCGTTAATCGCGGTGGCGGGAACCCTTCTCGGCGTGCTTGCGGGGTGCTCGGCTAACCGTGAAAACACCTTGCGTATAGCCAACTGGGGCGAATATATGTCGAAGGAAATTTATCAAGGGTTCGTCGGCTGGTACAAGGAAAAAACGGGCGAGGATGTCAGAATCGACTATAAGGAGTTCGATACGAACGAGAACCTTTATACCTGGATAGCGCGAAAAAAAGACGACTACGACTTAATCTGTCCGTCGGACTATATGTTGCAGAGAATGAAGGGCGAAGGGTTGCTCAAAAAACTGTCGGACGAGACCGCGGCTGTTCTGAATTCGGCTATAAATCCTTCGGTTAAAGAAATGGTAACCGCGTCTTACGACGAAGAATTCGCTTACAGTATGCCGTACGTATGGGGAACGCTCGGGGTTATGTACAACACGAAGAGCGACGGACAAAACGGCGTTTCTGCGACGGAAAAGCAAAAGTACGGGACGTGGGAAGTGTTCTGGGACGCGCAGAACAAGGACAAAATCTTTATGAAAGACAGCGCGAGAGACGCGTATACCGTCGCGCTTCTGTACGATAAGAGAAATGCTCTTTACGCGGCGAGCAACGGGTTTACCGATTATACGACCGCGGAATATAAGGCGTTGCTTGCGGACGTTTTTTCGAAAGCGAACGCGGACACCATAGCTGCGGCGAAAAAACAACTCGTCGCGCAGAGAAGTCTTGTTTTCGACTACGAAGTGGATTCGGGCAAGGACGATATGCTTAGAAACTCCGCGGACGGGAAGTTCGGGCTGTTTTGGAGTTGCGACGCGGGATATATAATGAACGGAGACAGCGCGGGCAGCAAAGATTTGTATTACGGCGTGCCTGTCGAAGGCGGAAACGTGTGGATTGACGGATTTGCCATTCCGAAATACGCCAAAAACGAAAAAGCGGCTAACTATTTCATACAGTATCTTTGCGAAACTTCGGTTGCGTACGACTGTATGGATTACGTAGGCTCGACGACCGCGGTGAAAGCGGCGGCGGACAAGTATAAAGAAGACCTGGTTGCGGATGAAGACGGTTTCTTTGACGGAACGTACGACGGGTTCAAGGAAATGTACCTCGAAATGATGTTCCCGTCGGAAGAAACTATGGCGAGATGCGCGGTTATGATGGATTTGGGCGAATTCAACGAAGCGCTCGACGAAATGTGGATAGAAGTTACCGAATAACGAGAGGGAAGAAGTGGTAGGAATTATCATTGCGATGGATAAGGAACTCGCGCCGCTTGTCGGAATGAGGAAATCGGAAAAAACGGTTTCGGGCGGCAAAGAGTTTTACAGATTTTCGATAGACGGAACGGAGTGCGTAGCGGTTAAAAGCGGGATAGGCAAGGTAAACGCCGCGTACGCCGCGGCTATCCTCATAAGGGAGTTTGCGCCCGAGTATCTGATAAGCACGGGCGTGAGCGGCGGGCTGGGAAAACATAATATTTTCGAACTCGTAGCCGCGGAAAAAGCCGTGCAGTACGATTCGGATACGACCGCCCTCGGCGACCCGATAGGGTTCGTCAGCACGGTAAACAAAGTATTTTTCGACGCGGACGAAGAGTTGACGGAAATATTCGTAACGGCTACGGGCGCGAAAAAAACCGTTCTTGCGTGCGGAGACAGGTTCGTCGCGGACGAAAAAACTCAAAAGTTTATTACGGAAACGTTTGGGGCGGGAGCGTGCGATATGGAAAGTGGCGCAATAGCGCAGATTGCGTACATTACCGACACCCCGTACGTAGCTTTGAGATGCATATCGGACGGCGCGGGAGAGGGCGCGGAACTGGATTTCGAAAAGACGACGGATAAAGCCGCGAAAATTCTTGCCGAAGCAGTCGTTTCGGGCATTAAAGCCGTTTCCGATAGCCGCGTATAACAAAAACCAACTTTAACCTACATTTTAAGGAAAGGAAAAGAGACCGCTACCCTTGTTTTCAAGACGCGGTCTTTTTTTATCCCCCGAAAAGCGCGGCTTTTCGGAGACCCCGGGTAAACCTTCCCGAAAAGCCCGAAAAACTTGATTTTATATGCACAAAATGCAATGACTGTGGTAAAATTCCGCGTAACGTTTGGTCGGAGAATTATCCGCGGAAAGCGTGGCGATATACCCGCTCCTTAAAGAATTTTGGGTGTTGACAGAACCGAGGAGTTATGTTATTCTTATAGTAAGTAACCGGGCGTACGCCCTTTTACCGACAAATCAAAATCTAAAATGGAGGTTTTATGAAAAAGAACGTATTAAGAATTCTGCTCGCGCTCGTCTTAGTCTCGCTCGTATTCGCTATGGTCGCTTGTAACGGCGATAAGAAGCCTGATGAACCAGACAAGACTTGCAATCACGTTGACGCAAACAGCGACGGCAAGTGCGACAAGTGCGGCGAAACAATGCCCGGGGGCGGTGACGGCAAAGACGACGCGTCGCTTGAAGAAGAACTCGGGAAAATACTCGATACGCTGACCCCGTATCTCGAAGCGCTCAAGGGAGTGAAGAAAGATAGTTCTATCGGTATCGATTTAGGGATAGGAGGATATTATCAGGCGAAAGAAAACGGCGGTAACTTCAAAGTTAGAGCCGCGGCCAACGCAAACGCGACCAATCCCGAACTTGCTCTCAGCGTTTCCGTAAACGACAAAGATTATTTCGCGTTGGGCGCGCAGAAGAACGCATTGTATCTTCTCGAAGGTCTGAACCTTATCAACACGACGAAAAAGGACTCTAACAAAATCAAGATGGACGCCAGTTATCTTGAAGAAGGTATCTTGAACGCGGCTTCGGTTGGAATGGAATACCTCGAATGGTTTGCGTCCAATATTCTCGGAGACGTTAACCTCGGCGACCTCAAAGAAGGCATTGCTTCTTTCCTTCCTGCGGTAGGTGATTTTATTGAGGCGACAAGTGACGACAACGGCGCTACGCTTACTATAAATGAAGGAAATATGCAGAAACTTCTCGGTTTCTTATTTACGCCAGGGGCAGTTATTCCCGAGGATGTAGTCGCTACGATTGACAACGTAATAGAGACCGTAGCGGGATATGCGGCGAAAGCGTTTCCCGATTATGCGGAAGTCCTTGAAGGATTAACGCGTGAAGCAATAGTAGCGGAATATGCTCCTGCTCTTAACATTAAAGCGGGATATGAAGGCGACGCTATCAAGTCTATTGATATTGAAATTGACCTTTCCGCATTCGAACTTCAACTCGGTCTGAGCATCGACCTCACCACGCTCAGTCTCAAAGATGAAGCTAACATCAGCTTCAGCGGTTATCAGGCGAAAGACCTCAATACTTCGGTAAAAGTAGACCTCGATAACAAAGGTATAAGCGGAGTGCTTGACCTCGTAATCAACACCAGCAGCGCATTTGCGGCGTTGGAAAACAATATTGCAAGCGCGCAACTGAAAATCAACGGTACTAATCAAGCGGCTGTTGCGGCGTTTGACGGAGATACCATTTATCTCGATATGACGAACGCGTTTACCGCGCTCGGCGCAAGCGCACCCGCTGCTACGTCCTTCTCTTACGTTATTTCCGACCATCAGCAGATGAAAGAAGTCAAGGATGAGATAACCGGAGCTGTTACCGAACAACCCGTTGTTGACGCGAAGGGTGAACCCGTAATGCACAAGAATATCAAGACGGTTATTCTTGACGCTCTTACCGGACTTGAATACGTTGAACCCACTCCCGCTCCGAAGAATGCTGCGGAGGAAGAAGGAAGCCTTGGAATCTGGGGTACGATTTATAATATCCTTAACGGTGGAGTAGGCGGAACTGCTTCTACCACTATGGACGACGTAATCGTTCTTCTCGATACCAAAATCGGTAAATATCTGAAATTCAAAATTGCCGAAAACGGAAAAGCGAAATCCATCGAAGCTATCGTAGCTGAAATCGTAACGATTTACGAAGCTAACAAAACGGCTTTAACCGACGCTGTAAATGCGGAAGGAACGGAAGCGGGCGCTCAGTTGTTCAGCAAGGAAGGCGCAAGTTTACTTACCTTCGTAAGCAAATTCATAAAGATACCTGCTCTTAAAGAAGTAGAAGGCAAAACCGAATTCGACTGGGATAACGAAGCGGAAATCAATGACGCGGCTACTCTTAAAGAATACGTAGCATTTGCTTTCGAGCAGTATCCGTCCGAGGGACAGTATGCCGATTATATCAACACCGCACTCGTTGGTAAAATAGTCGGATTAGGCTATGGCGAGATTATCGACGGTGGAATTTACGCTTACGCAGGATACAAAGCGGGCGAAGGTCTCAACGGATACATCGGATTGAAAGCCAACAAAGAAGCTACCGACAGTTACGTTGAAATCGGCGGAAGCATCGGATTTATCGACGCAGGCAACTATGCTACTATACCTGCCGACATTACCGGAACGACCGACTTCACTACGATAACCGACGGTAAGACCGAAGCGAACAAAGGCGACAAAGATTACTATGTTGTATTCGGAACGACTTGGGCGTTGTTCGACGCATTCCTCGATTACACGAAAGCTGCGTAATTCGGGAAAAATGATAAGATAAAAAAGCACTCTTCGGAGTGCTTTTTTTACGGTTAAAAAATCGGGAGCCGCATTACTTCGGCGCCTGTTTCGTTAACAAAGAGGCTGTCCGCTTAACGAGACAGCCTCTTTAATTTGTAGAAGGAGTAAGGTTTATAAAGAACGTAAAAACTCTCGCGCTTTTTCCATAAGCGCGGGAGTCGATTTATGTTTCGGGAGCAGGTGGAAGCAGTGAATATCTTTTTCGCCTTTTGCGACGAAAGTATCGACGGATACGCCGCTACTGACAAGTTTTTCTTCGAGAAGTTCTCCTTGTCCGCCGCAGAAATCGTCGTGAAGAGAGTAGAGGAGGAAGGTTTTCGGGAAACGGTCGTCAACGTACTTTACGAGGTCGGTAAATCGGAAGTTTTCACATTCTTCGGGCGTTTTGCGCTGTCCGCATTTATAACCCATAAGAGAAGCGGCGATGTCGTCCGCTACGTTAAACGGGGTTTTTCTCGAAAGTATGTCTCCGAGCCTGTAAGCGCCGCAAAAACCCATAAAAGCCGAGGGAACGACTTCGGGTTTATCGATACCGAGCAAAGCGGCGTAATCGTCGTTTACGCAAGCGAGAGCCGCGCTTGCGGCGTAAAACCCGCCCGCGCTGTCGCCCGTGAAGACGATTTTATTCAGGTCAAGGTTGTATTCCTTTGCAAGCGAGGGAAGTTTTTTCAGCGCGTTTACTACGTCAACGCTCGCGTTCGGCATAGGATATTGCGGAGCGAGGCGGTAGTTTACGTTATAAACAAAGAACCCTTCCCGCGCGAATTCCGAGCAGATTGCCGCTCTGTGGCGTTTGTCGCCTTTTACGAACCCGCCGCCGTGCACGTTTACGATAACGGGGTATTTTTCCTTTCCTTTGACGAAAAAGAGGTCGGCTTTTCCGAATTTTCCCGTGGTTTCGTCGTAAACGTAGTCTTTTATTTTCGTTACGTCGGGGTATTTTTTATAATTGCGCGGGTAGTGCATAACCAGGTCGCTTATTTTGAAGAAAACGCACGCTTTATTCATTCTTTCCCCCGTAGACCTTGAAGAAGTGACGGATATTCATATCCGACGGGATAACTTTCCCGTGCGTGCCTATGAGAAAACCGCCTATGCGGTGGGCGCCGTGGTCGGGAGAAAACGTAACGAGGGAAGAGTAGTTTCCCCAATATTTTTCCACCGCTTCGTTGAGCTTTTTGTAAGAAGACACGTAGTGTTTTGCCGCGCGTTTGCAAAAATAAGAACGCGGGTACGTCACGTGGAGCATATCGTCGTATTCCTGGTTGTAGACTTCGATTACGTCGTATTTGTCCGAAGCAATTAGTTCTATTCCTTTATTTACCGACTCTTCGTCGCTGTTCGTTATGAAATAGTCGATATTGCGGTTTGCGAAAATTCTCGGTATGCTCTGTCCGCCTTTGGATACGAGTGCAACTTTCTTTCCCGCTCTCGCCCAGGCGTCGAACAACGTGTCGACGGTAAGGACGGGTTTTTCATAGCGGTTTATCCCGTGTACCGACGGGTCGGCACCCGTGAACATAGTGGCAAAACAGACGGGGGTTTTCGGCGGAACGGCGGTAAGGAAATCCACGCTCAGGTCGGTCAGTTCGTCGAGACCGCCGAAAATCTTATCCTTATAACGGAAATAAAATTCCATTCCGATTGCGTCCGGGTTGTAAACAAGAAGTTTATCCACCGTATTGTTCCCCGTCTTTTCTTTGACGAGGGATAAAATTTCCGGCACCTTAGCGCTGTCCGCTTGCGCGGGTTTTTCCGTTCCGCTAACTTCCGCTATCGTTGCGGCAAAGCGGGTAAGGGGAATACTGTTGAATTTCTTTTCCATTTTTATTTCTCCTTAAACTTAAATAAGATATACGCGCGCTTCGTAAGGGCGCAGCAGGGTCATTTTCGATTTGTCTTTCACGTCGTAGTTCGCTATGAGAAGTTCGCCTTTACTTAGGTTGATATTCTTCGGCGTTTTTATAGCGGTATCGGTTTCGGAAAAATTGATTGCCACAAGCAGTTTCTTTCCTTCGTAGTTACGTTCGTATACGAAGAGTTTTTTGTGTCTTTTGTAATGCAAAACGAAATCGCCGTATAAGAATATCGGATTTTCCTTGCGGATGGAAAGTAACTTTTTATAGAAGTTAAGGATACTGCTTTCATCTTTCAGGGAGTCCTCAACGTTGATTTCTTTATAATTCTTATTCACGACGAACCAGGGTTTGCCGCTTGTGAAGCCTGCGTTTTCTCCGCTTGACCATTGCATACAGGTGCGGGCGTTGTCGCGCGCGGCGTAGCGGGCGAGTTTCATAAGGCGTTCGTCGCTCAGACCGAATTTCTTAAACAGCGCGTAGCACGCGTGGGTGTTGACGTCGGGGTAGTCTTCGAGCTTTTCCAGCGGACAGTTCGTCATACCGATTTCCTGCCCCTGATAAATAAACGGAGTGCCGCTTTGGCATAGATACATTACGGCGAGGGCTTTGCCGCTTTCGACGCGGAATTTTTCGCTTCCGTAGCGGGAGATAACGCGCGGCTGGTCGTGGTTTTCTATGTAAAGCGTGTTCCAGGCTTTGCCGTAGAGTTTCGTCTGCCAGTTGTTGTAGACGCGTTTTAACTTAACGAGATTGAAACGCGTATGCACCCAACTGTATAGGAAACAGTCCGCTTCCATATGTTGAAAGTGGAACATCATATTGAGTTCCTGTTTGTCGTACGAAATGTATTTAAGCGCGGTCTTCGGGGTCATCATAGGCGCTTCTCCGACTGTCATCGCGCCGTAGCCGTCCCATACGGTTTTGAATTCTTGCAAGAATTCGTGAATTCTCGGACCGTTTTTGTAATGTTCCATTCCGCGCGCGGCGGGCATAAGAGGAAAGCCGTCGGGTAAGCCTTCGCGCTTGCTTATAAATGTGATAACGTCTTCGCGGAAACCGTCCACCCCCATATCCAGCCAGTATTTCATTATGTCTTTGACTTCCTGCCTGACGGCGGGATTATCCATATTCAAGTCGGGCTGTTCTACCGCGAACAAATGGAGATAGTATTCTTTGCGCTTTTCGTCGTACTGCCAACCGTCGCCCGGGAAAGTGCTCGTCCAGTTGTTGGGGAATTTTTTGCCGTCTTTTCCCTTTCCCTTACGCCAGATATAGTAATCCTTGTAGGGGTTGTTTTCCCCGCCTTCGCGGCTTTTAAGGAACCACTCGTGCTTGTTGCTCGTATGATTTATAACCAAATCCATAATGATTTTAAGTCCGAGCGAATGAGCCTTTTCGAGTACCTCTTTGAAGTCTTCGAGGGTCCCGTATTCGGGATTTATGTTTCTGTAATCCGCTATATCGTAGCCGTAATCCGCTTGCGGAGAGACGTAGAGAGGGGAGAACCAGATAGCGGTTGCGCCGAGGTCTTTTATATATTCGAGTTTTGAAAGCACGCCTTTGAGGTCGCCTATGCCGTCGCCGTTGCCGTCGCAAAAAGAGCGCGGCCAAATCTGATAAACGACCATTTCTTTCCACTGATTTTTTTCCATAAAATTCTCCTTTTCGTAAATTTCAAAACGATTTTGTGCTCGAAAACAGTTTACCACGACGCAGATTTTTTTTCAAGAGAGGATTTGCATTTTCGGTAATTTAAGGAAAAAGAAAAAACGCTTGTTTACTTTACGGGTTAAGTCGCCGTTTTAAGTCGACGTTTACGGCGATTAAGAATTGACAAAGCGATTTTATATTATTATAATAATAAATAAACATAACCGCGCGTGCACGCATATTGCGTTTAGAAAAACGTCGGAACGGAAGGAGAACGGGTTATGAGTAAAAAGATTTTGAGAGGGTTTATTCTCTTTGCGGCAATCGTCGCGTTGTTGGCGACGTTATCCGCGTGCAATCCGCAGTCCGACGACCCCGATGACGGCGAAACTCCGACGGAAGAATGCACTCACGTCTGGGAAAAAAGCGCGGCGGTAAGCGGAACCTGCATTGCTTACGGCAGAATAGATTTTGTCTGCGTTAAATGCGGCGCGACTAAGTCCGAACCCGACAACGAGTACACTCCTCACGCCTACGCCAATCACGTTTGCGCGGTTTGCGGAGACAGAGAGAAAGGCGAAGCGGAATGGGACAGCGGAAGCGTAAGCGTTTATTTATACAAGTATACCTCCACGAGTACGGGAGAAAAAACGTATAATCTTATTGTGGACGGCTCGGGCGCGACAGCCGATTACGGCGAAAACAATCAGCCCTGGGCGAGGTTCATTCCGTTTGTGCGGCGGTTCGAAACGGCTTCGGGAGTTACTAAGATAGGCGACAACTTTTTACGCGGCGCGGAAATACTCACCAACGTAATTCTTTCGTCGGAAGTGACGGAAATCGGCGCGAACGCGTTCAAGGGTTGTGCTTCTCTCGATAATTTTTCCTGCGGAGAAAAAATCGTAAAAATCGGTTCGGGCGCGTTCGAAGGCTGTTCGTCTTTACGCGAACTCTATCTTCCCGCTTCGGCGACGAAAATCGGGCAAGGGGCGTTTTTCGGATGCAGCGTGCTCAGATATTTTTCGATAGGGTTGCCGTATTCGGTCGGGGGCGACGTTAAATCAAACTTTTTCGGCAGTATGTTCGGAGACGGCGACGGCGCGCAGAAAGCGACGGTAAACGGTACGGTTTATTCTTTTGCCGTGCCCGCCTCTCTTGCTTTTCTCGAAATCAAAGGGGACGGAGTAATTCCCGATTACGCGTTTAAGTCCTGTTCTTCGTTGCAATCGGTGACGGTTTCGGGCGGGATAACGGAAATCGGCGAGGAATCGTTCTCCCTTATGACAAATTTAACTACGCTCAGATTTACGCGGGACGCGCTTGAAAAGATAGGAGCATACGCGTTCAGCGGCAATCCCGTTCTCGGACAGGATACGGTATCCGCCGATGGCGCGACGGTGACAAACTCGGTCGTTCTTCCCGCCACGCTTAACGAGATAGGAGAGGGAGCGTTCAGTTCGTGTTCGAAACTTACTTCCGTGATTTTCGCGGGAGACGGGGTAACGGAAATTCCGACAGACGCGTTCGTTCGTTGTTCGTTGCTTACCTCGGTCGTTCTTCCGGAAAATCTTGTAAAGATAGGTTCGGGGGCGTTCAAGAACACGGGACTTAAAGAAATAAAAATCGGCGGGAGCGTAAAAACGATAGGGCTCGACGCGTTCAAGTCCTGCACGAACCTTGCGACGATTTACGTCGACAGCGCGGACGTTTACGCGGGCGCGGCGGACGCGACGGGGTTATTTAATCAGGCGACCGCGGTATACGTGCTCGAAGCGCTTGTGCCCGAGGGCACGGCGAAAGACCCCGGAGTGGGGCATATAAAATCGGAGATGAAATATAAAGGGCTCGACCCGAACGGTTATCATCTTTGGGAGAGCTATTAAAAGTTTTATAAAAATTTATCGAAAATACAAGTTATCTTACGGAGGAACGAAATATAATGCGAAAGGAAAATCCCACTCCCGACTTTATCGCGGCGGAACACGCTGTTATGAAGTATTGGGAGGAAAACAAATGTTTTGAGAAACTCGTCAAACAGAACGAGAACGGCGAGCGGTTCAGATTTCTCGACGGACCGATAACCGCCAACAACGCGATGGGCATACACCACGCCTGGGGCAGAACGCTTAAAGACGCGTTTATTCGGTACAACGCGATGCACGGCAAGAGCTGCCAGTACCAGAACGGGTTCGATTCGCAGGGCTTATGGGTCGAAGTCGAGACGGAAAAGGAAATCGGCGTTCAGGACAAGCGCGGCATACTCGAATACGGAATGGACAAATTCACGGAAAAATGTATGGCGAGGGTCAGAAAGTTTTCGGGAGTTATTACCGAGCAGAGCAAGCGTCTCGGGCAGTGGATGGACTGGGAACACAGTTATTTTACCAACACCGACCTCAACATAACGAGTATCTGGCATTTTCTCAAAGTTTGTCACGAAAAGGGCGTGCTTGTCAAGAGTCACCGTCCTATGCCCTGGTGTCCCCGTTGCGGAACCAGCCTCAGCGAGCACGAAATGAGCGGAAGCTATAAAGACGTAAAGCACACTTCCATTTACGGCAAGCTCAGAATTTCGGGAACAAACGACAAACTCACCGTGTGGACGACCACGCCGTGGACGCTTACGAGCAACGTTGCTCTCGCGGTTAATCCCGAAATAGACTACGTTCGCGTTAAGGTTAAGAGCGACGAATGTAACCTCATTATCGGCAAAAACGCTTTGGGTAAACTCAAAGGCGACATAATAACCGTACTCGACGAGTTCAAAGGAAGCGAGCTTGTCGGCAAGGAATACACGACGGTTTTCCCCGAGTTTTCCGTACAGAATTTCACGCATAAAATCGTAGCGTGGGAAGACGTCGACGCGACCGAAGGAACGGGCGTGGTTCATATCGCGCCGGGTTGCGGCGCGGAGGACTTCGAGCTCGGTAAACGTCTCAATCTTCCGCAAATCTGCCCGATTGACGACAACGGGGTTATTCTCGAAGGGTTCGGACCGCTTTCGGGAATGAGAACGAACGAAGTGCTCGACACGGTCGTAAGTATAATGACCGAAAGGGGAACGCTTTACAAGACCGAGGTAATCGAGCACAGTTATCCGCATTGCTGGAGGTGCAAACACGAAGTCGTGTTCAAACTCGTAGACGAATGGAGCATAGCGACGGAAACGCTTAAACCCGCGCTCATCGAAGCGGCGAACAGCGTTAAGTGGGAACCCGATTTCGCGGGGAAACGAATGGTTGACTGGCTCAACAATATGGGCGACTGGAATATCAGCAGAAAACGTTTTTACGGACTTCCGTTGCCGTTCTATCCCTGCAAAAAATGCGGACATCTTACGGTAGTCGGTAGCAAGGAAGAGTTAATCGAACTTAGCGAAAACAAATCGCTCGACGGAGTTCCGCATCTGCACAGACCGTATATAGACAAGATAAAAATAAGATGTCCGAAGTGCGGCGAGCTTGTCGAACGCGTGCCCGAAGTCGGGGACTGCTGGCTGGACGCGGGAATTACGCCGTTCAGCACGAAAAAATATTTTACCGACAAAGAGTATTTTGAGAAAAACTTCCCGAGCGAACTCGTTATCGAAATGAAAGAGCAGATAAGGCTTTGGTTCTATTCGTTGCTGTTTATGAGCGTTGTTCTTACGGGAAAAGCGCCGTACGAACGCGTGGTTACCCATTCATCGGTTATTCAGGAAGACGGAACGAAGTTCAGTAAGACGGGAAAAATGATAAAATTCGACGAAGCGGCGGAGAAAATGGGCGCGGATACGATTAGGTATCTGTACTGCTCTGCGCCCGTTACGGGCGACGTTCGTTTCGGATATAACCTCACCGACGAAGCGAGACGAAAAATTCTTTCGTTCTGGAACGTGTACGTATTCTTTAATCTTTACGCAAGCCTCGACAATCCCGATATAGCGGCGCACAAGATAGATTTTGACACGCTTACGCACAGCGACAAGTGGTTGCTTGCGAGAACGAACGCGTTTATCGCGGCGGCGACGGCGGGAATGGAGAGTTATCGCACGGCGACGGTTATCAAGGAGTTCGAATCGTTCACCGACGACGTGAGCAACTGGTATATTCGTATCAACAGAAAGAGATTCTGGAAATCGACGGACAAAAAAGACCAAATGAACGCGTACTGGTGTCTTTACAACGCGATTAAGGCTACCGTAGGCATTATGGCTCCGATTATACCTTTCGTAACCGAGCATATTTATCTCAATACGGTTAAGGAAATCGAACCCGACGCGCCCATAAGCGTACATCTTTCGAAATATCCGACCGCGCTCGATATTCCCGACTTCGGAAACATACTCGAAGAGACGGATTCCGCGAGAAAGATAATCGCGGCGGCGCAGAGAATGAGAAACGAGGCGCAGATTAAGGTTAAACAACCGCTCAACGCGCTGTATATCGCGGCGGAAGAAAAAGACAGAGAGCTTATTCTTCCTCTTATCGACGTAATCAAAGAAGAACTTAACGTAAAACAGGTTTTGTTTGCGGAAGAAAGCGATTTCAACGAAAATTACTTTACGGTAAACTTCCGCGTTGCGGGGGCGAAACTCAAAGGCGAAGCGCAGAAACTGAAAAAGCTCGTAGACGAGTTGGATTCGGCGGGAATGGCGGCGCTTTGCGCAGGGTATAACGCAAATTCGGTAAACGTAGGCGAATTCACCGGTCTCGAAAGCGCGCTTTTCGACAAACACGACAGACCGAAAGAGGGATTTGCCGTAGACAAAGAGGGCGGGGTTACGCTCGCGCTCGACAAGCGGCTTACCAAAGAACTGCTTTGCGAAGGATTTGTCAGAGAGACGATAAGAAAGATACAGGTAATGCGTAAAGACGCGGGGTTTGCCGTAGAACAACGCATAAAGGCGAGCATATTCTGCGCGGACGAAGAGGGGAAGGAGGCGTTGAAGAGTTATGGGGACAAGATAAAAGCCGACATACTCTGCACCGAACTTTGCGACGACCTCGACGGGACGACGGAAGAAAGTTGCGCGATTTGCGGACACGACCTTATGATTAAATTAAAACTTGCGTAAAATTACGGAAAACGCAAAAAAGAGGATATAACGATGTTAAAAGACACTATAAGAAACGATTTTACAAACGCGAGAAAAACGGGCGACCATAAGACGAAAGACGCGCTCGAAGCGATTATCGCGGACATACTGAAAAGAGAAAAGTCGGAAGCGGGACACGTCGTAAGCGACGCGGAAGTTATCGACGGAATAACCAAAGAAATCAAAGTTCAGCGCGAAGTTATGGAATTCTGCAAAGGAAAAGCGGACGACAAAGCGGCGGAAGCGGAAGGAAAAATAGCGATACTTTCAGCCTATCTTCCCAAACAACTGAGCGAAGAAGAGGTTATGGCGATAATCGAAAAAGAGGACGTATATCCCGACGCGTCGCCGAGAACGAAAGGAATGATAATCAAAGCGGTAATGCCGCAGATAGCGGGAAAATTCGACAAAGCGAAGGTAAACGCGCTGGTTGAAAAACATCTTGCGACGAAATAATGAAAGAATACGAAGCAATAGTAGTCGGCGGCGGACACGCGGGAATAGAAAGCGCGTTCGCGTTGGCGAAAAAGGGACACAGAACCCTGCTTGTCAGCCTGTCGCTTAACGCGCTCGGGTTTATGCCGTGCAATCCGAATATCGGCGGGACGGCGAAAGGACATATAGTAAGGGAGATAGACGCGCTCGGCGGGCAGATGGGCATCGTGGCGGATATGGCGACGATACAGACCCGTATGCTAAACTTAGGCAACGGCGCGGCGGTTCATTCTCTTCGTAATCAGGTGGATAAAGACGAATATCACCGCCTGATGAAAAACCGCCTGGAAAAACAACCAAACCTCGATATAGTGGAAAGCGAAGTCACCGAACTCGTAATCGAAAACGGGGTTGTTTGCGGCGTAAAAACCGCGCTCGGCGACGAGTATTCGTGCAAAGCCGTCGTTATTGCGAGCGGCGTTTACTTAGACAGCAGAATTATAATAGGCGAGTACAGTAAAAGTTGCGGACCCAACGGTTACGGCAACGCGACGCGATTAGGAAAATATCTCGCGGAAAAGGGTTTTCCTATGAGAAGGTTCAAAACGGGCACGCCTATGCGCGTACTTAAAAACACCGTCGATTTTTCCAAAATGACCGTGCAAAAAGGCGACGAAGACATTTATCCGTTCAGCGAAATGACCGAGGAAAAAGTCAGAAACAGTGCGGTTTGTTATCTCACATATACAAATACGGAAACCCATAAAATCATTCTCGACAATTTAGACAGAAGCCCGCTTTACAACGGCGCGATAACGGGAACGGGACCGAGATACTGCCCGTCGATAGAGACGAAGGTCGTCAGGTTCGCCGACAAGGACAGGCATCAGATTTTCATAGAACCCGAAGGAATGAACAACGAGGAAATGTACGTTCAGGGACTGTCCACGTCTCTTCCGTTCGACGTACAGGAAAAGATGCTTCATTCCGTCGCGGGACTGGAAAACGCGCACATTATGCGGTATGGGTATGCGATAGAATACGACTGCGTCGACCCGAAAGCGTTGCTTCCCACGCTCGGGGTAAAAGCCGTCAAAGGGTTATATTTAGCGGGGCAGATAAACGGAAGCAGCGGATACGAGGAAGCCGCCGGGCAGGGGCTTATCGCGGGAATAAACGCCGCGCTTTATATCGAAAACAGGGAAGAACTCGTGCTTACGCGGGATATTTCCTACATAGGCGTGCTTATCGACGACCTCGTGACGAAAGGCACGGAAGAACCGTACAGAATGATGACGTCGAGAGCGGAGTACAGGTTGCAACTCAGGCAGGACAACGCGGATATGCGGCTTACCGAAATCGGCAGAAAAATCGGACTGGTGGACGACGAAAGATACGCGCGGTTTCTTGCGAAAAAAGAGAGAAAAGAAGAACTTCTTAAAAAGCTCAAAAAGCACTATACGGCGGAAAAATGCGCGGAGGCGTTTAATAAGCGGAACGAACCGTTGCCGCAAAACGGCATTAGCGCGGAGGATATTTTAAGGAGAACTACGCTCGACTGTTCGGTTTTAACGGAAATCGACGAAGAATTCGAAGAATACGGGTTCTTACTTAAACAAGCGGAAACGGAAATCAAATACGCAGGGTACTTAGCTAAGCAGGAACAGGCGATAAAAGAAATGCGTAAAATGGAAAAACGCGTTCTGCCGTCCGACGTCGATTACGACAAAATAGAGGGTCTGCGCAACGAAGCACGGGAAAAACTCAAAGAAATCCGACCTATTAACCTCGCGCAGGCGTCGAGAATAAGCGGAGTAAATCCCGCGGACGTAGTCGTGCTTATGATTTTCCTCGACAATAACAAATGAATTTGGGTAAAAATCCGAAATTTATTGAAAAAAAGCTAAAATCGCGCCTTATTTCGGGCGCGATTTGTTTATTTGGCGAGAGCGCCCGATAACGAAAGAGTCGGGCGGGACGTCTTCCGTCACCGTTCCCCCCGCGGCGATAAACGCGCCGTCGCCTACGGTTATGGGAGCGACGAGGTTGACGTTTGCGCCGATAAAGACGTTTTTTCCGACGGAAGTAGGGTGTTTCGTTTTGCCGTCGTAGTTGCAAAACACCGAGCCGCAACCTACGTTGGTGCCGTCGCCAACTTCGGCGTCCCCGATATAGGCGAGGTGAGAAGCCTTTACACCGTCTCCGAGACGGCTGTTTTTTATCTCGACAAAGTCGCCGATACGGCAGTTTTTTCCCACCGTCGCGCCGTTGCGCAAGTAAGCGTAGGGACCTACCGTCGTGCCGTCTCCGACGCGGCAGGAGTCGAGGGTGGAAGAGAGAACGCGGCAACCGTCTCCGACCGACGCGTTTTTAACAACGCTGTGTTCTCCGATAAACGCGCCGTACCCTACGTAGGACGAGCCCGATACCGTGACGAACGGACGGATGACGGCTTTTGAACAGATATGGACGGAAAAATCGATAAAAGTCGAGTTTTCGTCGTAAATAATCACGCCGTTTTTTTTGTGTCCGTCGAGAATTCTTTTATTGATAACCGAAAGGAACCGCGGATAGTTTTCGGGGATGAATTTTTCTCCGCGGCTATCTGGGCAGGGAAGGAATTTTTGTTCGTATCGGGAGAGAGAAAAGAAGCCGTCTCCTACGGAAAACGCGCAGTCGTTTTCTCGGCAAAGTACGGATAGCGAAGCGAAAAATTCGTCGGTAACGAGGGGAACGTCGTCGTAAATAACACAGAACCCGTCCCCGTCGGAAATCGCGTCTTCTATGCTCGCGATTTCGTTAAGCGTGCAGAAATAACTTTGAACCGCGGCTATAGTATAGCCGCCTAAACGCACGTCGGGGAAAAGATTGCGGGTAATTCTGTTTATAATCATTTTTTTATCCTCTCCGCGACTTCGTTTTTGACCGATTGCAACGCATTTTTTGCGAGGGTTATGTCTTCGCTTTCGGCAAGAAAACGAATTTTCGGCTCGGTGCCGCTTGCGCGCACGACAAACCGCACGCCGTTTTCATCTTTGAAAATGCCTTTGCCGAATATTTCGGAAAAAGAAACGCGCTCGGCTTCGCTTACGATAAGTTCGTCGCTTACCGACGGGAAATCTTTTGCGTCGTCAAGGGTATCGAGTTCGTATTTACAAAAAATCGCGGAAGAAAACACGGCGGTCAGTATGCCGTCGCCCGTTTTCAATATGTTGGAAAATATTATGTGTCCGCTCTTTTCCCCGCCGAGGGAAAGGTTGTTTTTCTGCATCGTACGGAACACTTCGCGGTCGCCGACGTCCGAACGAAATAGCCTTATTCCGTTTCTTGAATACGCCTTTTCGACTCCCGAATTTGTCATTACGGTTCCGCAAACTGCGTTATTTTTTAATTTACCGCTTTGCTTCATAACCTTGGCGGCGCAGTACATAATATGGTCGCCGTCTAAGACTTTCCCGCTTTTTATTGCCTTAACTCTGTCCGCGTCCCCGTCGAAAGAAAAGCAGGCGTCGAAATTTGACGAGCGGGGAATGAGAAGGTCGGCGTGTTCCGCGCCGCAACCGACGTTTATCTTCTCGCCGTCGAAGTCCGCATTTGATAGACTTACGTCCGCGCCGAGGTAGGTAAAAACTTCTCCAGATAGCCCGCTTGCCGCGCCGTGGGCGCAATCGAGCAAGATTTTCATTCCGTCAAGGCGGGGAAGAGAGGAACAAAGAGATTCGAGATAGATTTTCTTTCCGTCCGCCCGAGTGATGTTTCCATTTTTTTCGGGAAGGGAAAACGGACGAAGAACGTAACTTTCGATAATCTCTTCCTCAACTTTCCGCGCTTTGCTTCCGTCGGAGAGAAAGAGTTTAATTCCGTTATAAGAGGGCGGGTTATGGCTTGCGGAAAGCATAATTCCGTAGTCGCAGTCGAGCGTTCTCGTACAGAAAGCGAGGCAGGGGGAGGGAATAATGCCGAGGGAAACTACGTCTACGCCGCGTTTAACCAGATTTTCAATGAGAATTTCTTCCATATATTTTCCGCTCGCGCGGGTGTCGCGCGCGATGGCAACTTTGCGGCACGAAGGGAGCAAAGCGACGCCGTTTGCGACAAGGGAAAGAAAGTCGGGAGTGAAAAATTCGTTTTTTTTGCGAATACCGTCTGTGCCGAAATAAATCATCGGTATATTATATGAGAGGCTTTTTCAAACGGTGAACGAAAATCCGAAATAAACCGCGGATATTTTTCGAAGAGTTTTTGAAAATCGGCGGAGAGAAATTTTATAAAGATTACAGATGAAAAACTTTTTTAAGTTCGTCGGCTATCGTTTTGCGGCAGACGATTAACGCGACGACGAGAATAAGCAAGCTTACCGACGTCGCTATTATCGAGGGCAGTTTTACCGATAGGTCGAAAACGTACGCGCTTATGCACGGGATAACGCCGAAAATGCAGAGAAGGAGCAAAGTCGCGATATATTTCGAGGATTCGTTATGTTTTTTGAAGATAAAAATCAGCATTAAAATATCGCTTGCGAGGTAGATTGCGGGGAGCCAGGTTATGAAAATCCAGTGATTGCCGCCGACGGCGAGTTTTATCACCGCGAACATAACCGTCAGAATAAGAACCTGTCCGAGTATCCGTTTGTGAAAACCGCGTTTCGCCGCGACGGTTACGTTGACGAAATAATATACGTAGATAAATGATACGAACACGGGAACAAACCACAAGACTTTCGGGGTGAAGATGAAATTAAGGGCGATGCAGATTATGTTTACGATGACGCCGAGCGCGATGAACGCGACGGAAAATTTGCCTAAAAGTATGCGTTTTACCGCGGGAGTAGGAAAGGGAACTTCGCCGTCGGATACGAGGGGCGCGTGACAAAGCGGACACACGGTAGACTTGCAGGCTATTTCCACATTACAGTTTTTACAGCGCATCGCATTCCTCCCTGAAATTCGAGATAACTTCCACGTCGCCGCAAAGAGAGGCGAGGCGGGAACAGAAAACGCGTTCGTTTTCGGTGGAAATCAGCTTGCGCGTAAAGGAAATAACGGTCTTGCCGCCGTAAGAAACCACCGCCACGTTGTCGGGCGTTTTTTTGTTGCAGTTGAGATTGAATAAAAATTCGTCTATAAGCGAATTTTCGCCGAGTTCCACGTTGCCTAAATTCGAGAGGATAAACGTCTGTTTCGGACGGGATAATTTTCTTCCAAGGCGGGAAAAGTAGCCCTTGATAAACAGCGGCATATACTTCATAAGGGGCATTTTCGCAAGCAAGGAAGTGAATCCGAGTTTCAGCAAAAGTTCGCTTTCCGATAGTTGTTCCTCGAGAAGTTCTTTTACCGTGGGAACGAGATTTTCGAAATCGAGGGGAACGCCGCGCGGAACTATTATTTTGGCGAAAGCGGTAAAATTACCCAGCGTTTTGCTCGGGTACCGTCTCCGTAAGTTTATCGGAACAAACGCCGTTAAATTGCATTTTGAGGTATCCTTATACTGTGTTTCGGCAACCGAAGAAAGCATAAGAGCGGTTAAAAATACGGTAATAGAACAGTTTCGTTTTCTTGCCGCGGCAAGTAGCGCGTCGGTTTTTACCGTAGCCTGAACGAGTCCGAAACCCGTCGAGGAGAAAGTTTTTCCTTTTAACCCGAACGCTTTTCCTCCCGCCATACTGTTTATGCCTTTTACGAATTTTGGTTTTTCGTAGTATTTGGCGAACGCGTCTTCCGTTTCTTCGGGGTCAGGCAAAGAGGACGGAGTTAGAATATTTTTTTCGGGGAAGTTTACGCCGAGAGTATCGAAGTAACAAAATATGACGGTTTTAATGAATTCGAGAGCGCCCGTGCCGTCGCACAGTCCGTGAAAAAAGTCGATAAAAATTCTTTTTCCGTAGTAGGATACGCGTATGAGATACCGATTGTTGTGAGCGAAATCGATGAGTTTAAGCAAAACGCCGTCGTCCTCTTCGATAATAAATGGAAGTTTGTTTTCGTCGAGATACGGACGAAAAAATCCGCGCTTTAATTCGCTTTTGAAATACGGATAGCGTGCGAACGCTTTTTCAACCGCTTTTTCCAGAGCGTTACGGTCGACGTTTTCGTAAAGTTTTACTCCGAGGCGGAAAAGACTTTGCGCTTTGGGCGTAAGTATCATTTGATACATTACCGCGGAATTGTCGAGTCTGTACCAGGAATATTTCATCTTTGCTCCGGGTTCGAAGCGCCCAGTTTGGTTTGAAGCGCTTTGTAAAAGCTGGTGGGGTTTGTTCTTACGAGAGTGACTTTGCTTTTTGCGAGTTTCACGTCGACCCGACAGTTTTCTTCGAGGCGCAACACCGTTTTTCCGTCGACGTCGAGAGAGGGGTTGTCGCTTTTAGAGCGGAAGTCGGAAGCCGTGAGAGTTATCACGCTTTCGTCGCCGATGACTATCGGGCGCGCGGTAAGGGAATGAGCGCATATCGGAGTCAGGACGAACGTATGGGAAAGGGGCGCGATAATGGGACCGCCCGCCGAGAGGTTGTACGCGGTCGAACCCGTGGGCGTGGAGACGATAACGCCGTCCGCGCGAATGGTTTCTATGTCCTGTCCGTCGATTTTTACGTTCAGTGTGAGGATATGCCCGAGCCCGCCGCGATAGACGACGGCTTCGTTTATTCCGGTATACGATTTTCCCGCGGCGGAAATCTGCAACGCGCTGCGTTTTTCCGTTTTATAGTCGCCGTTGAGGAATTTTTTGAGAGCGGCGACCGCCTCCGCGGGTTCGGAATCGGCGAGATAACCGACCGTGCCCATATTTATTCCGAGAATGGGCGTGCTGTAGTCGATGAGAAGACGGGCGGTTTTCAGTATAGTGCCGTCTCCCCCGAATACGAGAGCTACGTCCGCTTCCGAGGGATTGTCTTCGAGAGGGGTTACTCCCGTGCCCTCGAAAAATTTGCTTCTTTCGGGAAGGCAGACGCTTTTTATGCCGCGAGTAGCGAGAAAAGCCGCCGCTTCCCCGATATAGGGAAGCGCGGCGGCGGAATTCTTCGATACGAAAAGTATTTTTTTACAGTTCATTTTTCAGTTTACGCGGACGACCCAACCGAATTCGTCGGGAGCCGAGCCGTTCTGTATTCCCGTTATGCGAGCGTATGCGTGACGGGTGATTTCCCCCATTTCGTTGTTGTTTACCACGAGGTCTTCGCCGCGGAAATTGAGTACGCCTACGGGGGAGATAACCGCCGCGGTGCCCGAGCCGAACACTTCGTTAAGTCTGCCCTCCGCGTGAGCTTTAACGACTTCGTCTACGCTTATGCGCCTTTCTTCGACTTTGTAACCGTCTTTTTGCAGAACTTCGATAACGCTTCTGCGGGTAACGCCGTGAAGAATGGACCCTACGAGAGCGGGGGTGACTACCACGCCGTCGATTACGAAGAAAATATTCATCGCGCCGACTTCTTCGACGTATTTATGTTCTTTGCCGTCAAGCCAGAGCACCTGGTCGTAGCCTTTTTTGTTGGCGATTTCGCCCGCGAGAAGGCTTGCCGCGTAGTTCCCCATACATTTGGCTTCTCCGGTTCCTCCGATAGGCGCGCGGACGTATTCTTCTTCGATGATGATTTTGGTCGGCGCGAGTCCGTGAGCGTAATAGCTTCCTACGGGGCTGAGTATGATAAAGAAAATATAATTGTGAGCAGCGTGTACTCCAAGCGCTTTGTCGTTCGCTATCATCGTGGGGCGAATGTAAAGAGCTGTTCCGGGCGCGGTGGGTATCCAGTCCTGTTCGAGTACGAGAAGTTCTTTAAGTCCCGCCATAACTTTTTCCACGTCGATAGTAGGCATACAGAGTCTCTCAGCCGATTTGTTGATACGGTTGAGATTGTCGTAAGCGCGGAACATAGTGATTTTGCCTTCGGGAGTTTTGTAGGCTTTGAGTCCGTCGAAAATTCCCTGACCGTAATGAAGCACGTTCGTGCAGGGTTCGAGGTCGAACGCGGAATACGGAACGATTTCGGGTTCGCTCCACGCGCCGCCTGAAAAGTTCATCACGAGCATATGGTCGGTAAAATACTTGCCGAAGCCTAACTTGGAAAAGTCGGGTTTTGTTTTCTTGTTCTTCGTAAGAGTGATTTTCATATATGTACCTCTCAAAAATAAGTTTCAGTATGTTTCGTATCCCGTTTTAACGATAACGGGAAGCGTTTTCCCTCCGAACGTTTCGTTTAACTTGTCGAGAAACGTCGCGTTGTCCGCTATGGGAACGGCTGCGACAAGTTTTATTTGCGAGCCGTATTCGGTTTTCAGAACCTTTCCGCCCGAGGATAACGTAACGCGCGACGCCTTTTCGTAATCGGAGTAGGATACGTCGAAAACATAAACGTAGCTTTCTTTCATTTCGCATATTTTTGCGGAAGAAATCGCGCTTGTCGCGGCTTTCGTGTAGGCGGCAAGCAGCCCGCTCGCGCCTAATTTTATTCCGCCGAAGTACCGCGTGACTACGCAGGCTACGTCGGTAAGGTTGTTTTTTTTCAGGGCTTGCAGAATGGGAAGCCCCGCCGTTCCCGACGGCTCGCCGTCGTCGGAAAATTTCTGTTCTCCGTCTTTACACAGGATAGCGTAGCAGTTGTGCGTAGCGTCGGAATATCTCTTCGCCACGCTTTTTACGTAGGCGATTCCTTCGTCGAAACCGCTTATGCCTTTAAGGGAAGCGGAAAAGAGGGAACGCTTTATTTCGTAATCTGCGAACGCTTCGTCTTCGACGGTGAAATAGTTCATCAGCCTATTTTTACGCGAAGGTGAACTTTTTTACCTTTATGGAGAACGAAACCGTTTACGTATTCGCTGTCGGTGAGTTCGCGGTCGTAACTGTCTACGACGGTCTCGTCGATTTTTACCCCTTTTCCGTCGATGAGACGGCGGGCTTCGCCTTTGCTCTTTACCACCTGCGCGGCAAGGAGAACGTCGATTATGTTGCGGCTTTCGATATTTATATTTACCGACGGCATTTCTTCGGAGTTTCCGCCGAACGCGCCTTTTGCCTGAGCGAGAGCTTTTTGCGCTTCTTCCTCTCCGTGCACGATTTTGGTGACTTCGTAAGCGAGGCGCTCTTTCGCGGCGTTCATACGTTCGTCTTTGTGCGCGGTAAGAGCGTTTATTTCTTCCATATCAAGGAAAGTGAGGAAACGCATACACTTGTTTACGTCCGCGTCGTCGACGTTGCGGAAGTATTGGAAGAACTCGTAAGGGGAGGTCTTTTTCGGGTCGAGCCATACCGCGCCTTTTTGCGTTTTACCCATTTTTTTGCCCTCGCTGGTGGTGAGAAGTTCAAACGTCATAGCGTACGCCGCTTTTCCTTCTTTTCTTCTTATAAGGTCCGCGCCCGCGAGAATGTTCGACCACTGGTCGTCGCCGCCGCATTCGAGAAGACAACCGTATTTGCGGCAAAGGACGAGGAAGTCGTAACTTTGCATAAGCATATAGTTGAATTCAAGGAAAGACAGACCGCGTTCGAGACGCTGTTTGAAACATTCGGCGGTAAGCATACGGTTTACCGAAAAATTCGCGCCGATTTCGCGGAGAAAATCGATGTAGTTTAAGTTTAACAACCAGTCGGCGTTGTTTACCATAATCGCCGCGTTTTCTCCCTCGAACGAGAAAAATCTGCTCATTTGCGTGCGGAAACAGTCGCAGTTGTGCGCGATGGTTTCTTTCGTCATCATACTGCGCATATCCGTTCTGCCCGATGGGTCGCCGACCATAGCCGTGCCGCCGCCGATGAGAACTATGGGTTTGTGTCCCGCTTTTTGCATATGGCTCATCGCCATAAGGGCGAGAAAATGTCCGACGTGAAGGCTGTCCGCCGTGGGGTCGAAACCGATATAGAAGGGAACGGATTCCGAACCGAGAAGTTTATAGAGGTCGTCTTCGAAAACCGTCTGTTTGATAAAACCTCTTTCCCGCAGAATATCCATTACGTTTCTTTTTTCTTCCATAATCACTCCGTTTCACTACTTAATTATATATTTAACTATTATTATAATTTTATTTTTCCATAAAAGCAAACGAAATGCGTGATAAAAAGCAAAAAAATCGGTTTTATCGGGTTTTGCACCGAAAAATAACCCGCCGTAAAAAACGACGGAAATGAAATTCTTGAATAGAAAGGAAATTAAGAACTCGGAGTGGAGAGATTGCGTTGATTTTTCCGTAAGCGAACCGTAGCTATACCGATGTACAGAAATACCACCTCAAAAAGCATACTGCTTTTCGTGAGACCCCGACTCAACTTACGGAAAAGCGAAAAAAACTCTGGTTTTATCTCGCACAAAAAGGTAGCGACTGCGGTAAAGTTCTACGCAAAGACAGGTCGGAATTATATGGGAAAATTATGAGGAATAGGGGTTCGGGGGCATTGGAGCGATTGCCCCCGAAAAGCATATCTAAGTTCAAGTATTGTCGACCTGCCCTCCCGCCCGAATTGCTTTTCTTGTTTATCCGCTTTCGGGGTTTAATAAGGGGGAACCCCTTATTTCGTGCGAGGGTGCAGGGAACTGCTTCGAAATTCTGTTCCCTGCCGACTTTTCCGTTCCTTTTCGTCGTCTGAAAAGGAACATAGCAAAGGCTTTACCAACTGCGGTAAAATTCAGTGTAACGTTTGGTCGGAGAGTTCTCGGGTTGCGTTATAACCAAGCGCGTTTTCTTTGACTTCGGCGAAATCCATATAGACGCTCGGGTCAGTGTGCGCGACGTCGAAATAGAACGTGGTTTCGTAGTCTATGCGGGAATTTATGCCGCCTTTCTTGCCGTGCATCGCCCATTCGTCGACGCTTCGGAAGTATTTGAAATAGCCGTTTTCCCATATTTCGATGGTTTCTACCATAGAAGTGTAATTCGCGTCGGACGAATTCGCGCCGCGACGGAGATTGTCGATACTTCTTTCCGTCGTCAGCGGGTTATCCGTGTCGAGTTCGAGGGTGAGGACGAAATAGTTGCCGCTATCGCTCGTTTTATATTCGACTTTCGCGGTTTTGATGGTTTCGGAAAGAATGTTCTGGTCGGTCGCGGTGTATTCGCCGTCTTGAGAATCGCAGAAAATTCCGAGAGGCTGTTCTTTTGCCCATTTGTCTTCGGAAACCTGTTTTTCGGGGTCGTCCCAGTATCTTTCAATGCCGGTAACGTCTCCGTTTTCCGAAGTGATGAATTTGGGAGAAAGGCTCTTTTCGCTGTAAAGATAGTCCATCGAGGACGCGTCCGCATAAGAACGAAGGGCGAACGTCGTGTTTTCGGGTGCGAACATTCCCGCAAGACTGCCGAACCCGCCGCCGGGAATGGAATATTCGGTGTAGTAGTATTCCGTGCCGGTTTTAAGAATATATCTGTTGCCGATTACCGGCATTTCAAGGAACGTGCCGGGGAACATAGTCGTGTTGCAGTTGACGAAAAGATACATTTTGTCTGCGCTTTTTGCGTTTTCACAGGCGAGTTTGTACGCTGCGGCGCAAGTTTCGATTAAATCCGCGTCCGCGCTTTCCGAGGAGGCGGCGCTGCTTGAAAAAGAAATCAGCTTGCTTTTCAATGCGGAAAAATCGGTTGCGGGAGCGGTGACGGGTTGACTGTTTTCGTCCGCGACGAAAGATTGCGGGGCGGAAGACGAGCCTCCGAAGAGTATAATAAGAACGATAACCGCAATCAGTGCGATTATTACGAGAATTTTGAATATTGTGCCGACGACTTTCATAGTTCCACCATAAGTAAATTTTGCGAAAAACGCTGTAATTATTTTATTATAATATTGCGCTTATGTCAAGATACAATTTCCGAACGGGAATGGATATATCGCGTTGATTTACGCACGGGAATAACTCCGACCAAACGTTACACGGGACTTTACCGCAGTCGGCAAAAGCCTTTGTTATGTTCCTTTTCAGACGACGAAAAGGAACGTAAAAGTCGGCAGGGAACAGAGGTACGTTCCGACCAGTCGTTGCGCGGGACTTTACCGCAGTCACTACCTTTTTGTGCGAGATAAAATCAGAGTTTCTTCCGCTTTCCCGTAAATTTAACCTGCCAGCGACGGTTCTCTTACGAAAAAAATCAACGCAATCTTTCCACCCAGTTTTCGAAAACGTGTCTTTCCATATAATGAAGGAGCGACAAAAGTCACTCCTTCGCAATATTCAACTCGTTCATTCTAGCAGAACGTGCTACGGCTGCACACTTATCGGTGGCGCGACACCATATTCCTCACTTAGTAGAGGTTCACTACATTGAATATCATAATTGATTATACTTAGTTTTATATATTTTGTCAAATAAATGTTTGAAATCTACTCAACACGTCATTTAATAAAACGAAGGAGCGACAAAAATCACTCCTTCGCAATATTCAACTCGTTCATTCTAGCAGAACGTGCTTCGTCGCGCACTTGTCCGGTGGCGCATCACCATATTCCTCACTTAGTAGAGGTTCACTACATTGAATATCGTAGTTGATTATACTTATATTTATATGTTTTGTCAAACAAATGTTCGAAATTTACTCAATATGTCCTTTTCTTTCGGATTTTTGGGGTATTTACAAGTCCGCCGAATTATGCTATACTTTTTCTCGTATTTGCAAAAATTTGTGTTTGCGAAATTTTTAACACGGAATTCGGAGGTGTATTAAAAAATGGCGAAAAAACTCTTCGCAAAACGCACGAAAGCGGATTCGGGAGCAAAGGTAAGCAAGCTCGATATGATAGCTCTCGGGCTCGGCGACCTCGGGTACAGTCTCGTAAGCTGTACGGTCGCTACGTATATCGTTTCTTTCGGAACGATGGCTCTGCCCGGAATGGGCGCGAGCTTTGCTACGCTTATGGGTATCGCCGTAGGTATCGCGGTTATTTTCGACGCGATAAGCGACCCGATTATGGGCTTTATTTCCGACCACTTCAACAGTAAAATATTCGGAAAAAGGCATTTGTTTATGCTTGTCGGTCTTATCGGGATGATGGCGACGGCTATTGCGGTATGGTACGTTCCTTTCCGTACGTTGGGTACGGCGGGTACGTTCGTGTGGTTTACGGTCTTCCTTATTTTACTCAGGACGTTCAACACGATGTATTACACGCCGATAGGCGCGTTCAGCGTGGAAATAAGCACCGATTACAACGAGCGCACGACCATTCAGGCGGTAAGGTCGGTTTTCTACATAGTCGGTATGCTTTTGCCCGTCGTTATTATGGGTTCGTTCCAGAACAGATATGCAGGGTTCTACGTCGGGAACGACTTAATCGCGCAGGGCAAAACTTTGGAAGCCGCGGTGCAGGCTCTTTCGCAGAAACTGGGTACGGACGTAGTCGCCGTAAACAACGCGTTTACTTACGGCGGAACGCTCTACGAATTCAGAAAAGGTCAGCAGGTCGCGCAAGGATATATCGATTTCTCTTGGGTGGCGACCGCGGTGTGCGTTCTTACGAGCGCGTTCCTATTGCTCGTGACGCGCAGATTTGTTAAGATTTTACGCATAAGAGACGAAAAAGAAGCGGAAGAAAAGGGCATAGATATAAACGCGCCGAAAGCCAAATTCACTATGCAACAGTGCCGCGAGGAACTTGAAAACGAAGGATACGAAGGTAAACTCACCAACAGAGTGGTAAGGCAAAGACTTCGTAAAAAGCGCGAAGAGGCGGGACAGATTACCCTCGGCGGGGTTCTACGTAACTTCTTCGGCACGTTCAAGATTAAAGAAATGCGCATTATCGCGATAGGCTACGTCGTGGCGATGATGAGCGCGTCCCTTATAATTTCTCTCGGATTTAACGTGTTTACGTTTACGTTCGAATTACAGACCATTCAGATGTACGTTCTTATGGCGGCTCTTCTGCTTATGACGATAGGGTGCCAGCCCGTGTGGGCGAAACTCGCAAAGAAAAAGAGCAAACAGTTCTCTATGTTTACGGGTTTGATTATAAGTTTCGTAGGGTGCGTGCTTTTGTTTATCGCGTTCCTTTGCAGAGGTCCGATAAACGGTATTTTGCAAGGAGAACACAGTTGGCTCGCGGTGGTAATTTTGGCGCCGTCGCTTATGATAGCGGGCGCGGGTACGGGCGTGCTGTATTCTATGCCTCTCGCGCTTGTAGGCGACGTTGTCGTTATCGAAAAGGACAAGACGGGAGAGGACAAAACGGGAACGTACGCCGGCGTTATGACTTTCTGCTACAAAGCGGGACAGGGCATAGTGACGGCGGTCTCAACGTCTCTCCTTACCGCGGTAGGATACGTAAGCGGCGCGGCTATTCAGACGGAACAGGCGTCGGCGGGTATCGGCTGGATACTTTGTATCGGCGTGGTCGTGTTCGTCGGAGCGGGTATGATTATCTTCTCGCGGCTTAAACTCGACAAAGCGAAAATCGCGGAAATACTCGCCAAAAACAACAAAGAAATGGAACAGGCGGCGTTGGAAGTAGGCGTAGCTGGCGCGGGAGCGACGGGAGAAGTCGGCTTTATTGCGGAAGTAGCCGCGGCGGAAAGCGAAGAAGAAAAAGCGTCCGAAGAGGCGAAAGAAGAAACCGAAGAATAAAGGTTTTTCAAACGATAATAAAAAAGGCAATCGAATTCGGTTGCCTTTTCTTTATGCTTTTCATTCGTTCTTCCGTTTATGCGGTTTCGTCGGTCTCGAGCAGGGAACTTAGAGATTGTAGAGTGGAAACGTAGTTTTCCGAATTGAGAATTTCCTCGACGGAAACGCCCGTCGACCCCAGGTTTCCGCCGTCCGTGTAAGTCGTCTCTTTGTCTACGACTTCGCTTACGGATTTTATCGCTACGGTCGCGCCGCAGTCGGTCTTGTAATAGTTGCTCGCGAAGTTGTAATAAGTGTTGCCTTTGTTGTCCGAATAACTGTTTTTTTCGTAAATATTTTTTCCGCAAACGCCGACTATGCCGCCGCATAAGACGTTTTCTCCCACGGAAGTAATCGCGCCCGTAAAGTAAGAATAAAGCGACCCACCGCCGTAGTAGGCTTCGTTTTCCGTGTCTTTATTGTATAATCTTTCATCGACCGAACCGATAACGCCGCCGACGAAACCGCGGTTTTCGGAAACGACCGAGATATTCCCGCGGCTTATGCAGTATCCCGTTTGCCCGAAACGTATATCGCCGTTTACCGTTTCCACGCCCGCAAAACCGGTTATTCCGCCGACGCAGGAGACGCCGCATTCGGCGGAGAGCAATCCGTCGTTAAGACATCTGAGAGCCGTGCCGAAAGAACGGGAAATAATCCCCCCGACGTATGCCGTTCCTCCCGCGCTTTTTGCGGTAAGGTGTGCCGAATTTACCGAATAGGATACCGAATAGTGATTTGTAGCTACAATTCCGCCGACGTAAACGTCCAAGGTTGCGGGGGACTCCGAGACGAGTTCTCCATTGTTGCGGCAGTAGCTTACGGAATAATAATTGTTGACGGCTATGCCGGAAATCATAGGGGACCAACCATCCGCCGAGGCGGTTTGTTTTATCGAAGCGTAGTTATAACAACCCGACAGACTGTACGCGTTGTCCGTGCAAATTCCCGCCGCGTCAAATGTGTCGGCGGAAATACTGCCGCTTGACGAACAGTCGGTAACGCGGGCGTAGTTAATGCCGACGATACCCCCGAAAGTCGCGTTCGCGTAGAGGTTCCCTTCGAGAGTAAGGTCGTAATTTGCCGTGCAGGATGAGATTCTTCCCGCTGTGATAATCGAGTTCGACAAGCCGTTTTCTATCGCTATCCCCGCCGCGACGAGGGAAAAGTTCTCATCTTGTTCGGCGCGTTTTGCGGTTAATTTGCCGCTGACGTTGAGGGTAACGTTTTCTATCGTGCCTATGTTTCTCTCCGTTATAAAGGCAAAGTCCTCGGAAATTTCCGCGTTGACCGCGCAGTTAACCGCGACGTTTTTTATCGTGCCGCTGACCGTACCGAATAGCGGTTTTTTGCCGGGAATCGTGATGGTTTTTCCGTCTCCGTCCAACACGCACGACATAGTTTCGGCGTAGTAGTCGTCGGGGAAAGTTATGTCGGTCGCCAGAGTGTAGGTGTTGTTCGAGGCGAAATTTATTTCGCTTGCGGAAGAAACCGTGTAGTATTTTTTGTCCGTGGAGTTGCTGTTGTCGCCCGAAGAATCGCCCGAACCGTCCGAGGGATTGTCGGGAGACGTCGGATTATCGGGAGAGGACGGGGCGCCTACTCCGATAAAAGGTACGAAAGCGTTTACGATAAACGGCGTGCCGACCGCGACGGCTATGCACAGAACCGAACTTATGACGGCGGTAATAAGCCTGCGCTTTTCAAAACGAGTAAGAGGACGGCGTTCCATAACGATTTCTTCGCCGTCGAAATCGAGGTTCAGTCCGTATTTTATAGAGTAAACCGTTTTTAAGCGCGCTTTGACAGCCGAAGAAGGGCGAGCGGATGGGTAAATCCTTTTAAGAGCGGCGGTTTTATCGAGAATGAGCAGCATTTCGAGGGGAGAAACGGTTTCTTCGGCGTAAAGGCGGAGGCATTTTCCCGCTTTTTTACGAAAAGCGGAGGAAATGTCCGTAAGCTCGGGAAGTTCTTTTCGGGCGCTGTTTCGGATGAATTTATCTTCGTATTTTTTTATGAGTTTGCGCGAGGAAAAGAGATACATTACGCTCAGAATGGGGAAACGCCCGAAACATACGGGAGCGCAAGGGGACTGAGAGTTAAGTTCGTCGAACGCTTTTATATCGTCGTTTTTTATCGAGGAAAAAAGTTTTTCCGCAAAATTATCCGTCATACGCTATTTCTTCTTGATTTTGACTTTTCTGTCCGCCGCCCATCTGTCGAACGCGTCGAAGAGGTATTCCTCGTTGACCGCGCCGCTTTCGGCGGTTTTGCGAATGAGAGCCGAGGTCTCGGCGAAATATTCGGTAAGGGTGGCGACGGTCTTGTTCTGTTCGGCAAGCGTCGCGCTTAACGCTTCGTTTTCCTTTTTTATCCCTTCGATTTTTTCTGCGTTTTCCCTTAAAATCGCGGCTACGTCCCTGTTTATGAAATCGCTGATTTTTTCTACGCCTTTATTGTAGGCGTCGAGGGATTTTTGTAGGTCTTTGAGATTATACGAAGTACGCTTTTCTTCGACGATATTTTCAAGTTTGGCTAAAATCGCCTCTGCGGATTTTTCCATTTCCGACACTGTTTCGAGTTTTTTCGAAACTTCTTCGAATCGGCTCGTCATATCGGAAACGGCTTTTGCGAATTTTTCTCCCGAAGCGGAGTATTCGTCGATTTTTCCCATCAGTTCTTTTCCGCTCTTTGCCTGCGCGCTTAGCGAGGACTGAACCTTGTCCATCTGAATTCCCGAAGAGGATGAGAAGGTCTTGTTTATCTCGTCGAGCGCGTCGCGTATGGACGAATAAGTGGTCGCTACCGAGCGCAGATTTTCTTCGATGGGGGTAAGAACGTTTCTGTAAGAAATAAAACTGTCGATAAGTTCTTTAAGGTCGGTGTAATCGCTCATTGTTTTCTCCTTTTTACTTTAAGGGTATCGTTAATCGCCTTTTGGGCGTCCGTAAGTTCGTTATAATCGTTTCTAAGCGTTTCGAGAATGAGACGCTTCGCGGTGTCGTTGTCCGAAACGAGAGGGTAGAATTTTACTATGTCCACGCTTAAAGCGTCGTTCTTACCCAAGCACGCGTCCATAAGGGGAAGAAGTTCTTCGTCGCCCGAACGGATAAAGGTTTCCCGCGCGTCTTTTTCCAGACCTCTCTTCCAGTATTCGATTCCCGCGTCCCGTTCCCGTCCGTAGCGGAGGAAACGCTCGTGAACGGAAATTCGGATTTTTTCCGCGGCGCGGAGAGCGTCGTCGGAGATTTTTTCCGCGGCGAAAAATGCGTTTTCGTACTGTTCGAGTTCGCAGAATTTCCGTATTCTGTCGATAAGTTCGTCGTCGGTAAGTTCGGTTTTACCCGACGCTTCCGACAAAAGTCTGAGCGCGGTTTTTTTGTCGCAACGCTCGAAACAGGTGCGGAATAAGTCGTCGAAAATGTCGGGATATTCGCTTTCCGAGACGAAAAGATACTGCTTTGCGCGGGAAATTCCGACGTAAAAAAGATTGAAATAATAGCGGAAAACCGAATTTTCGTCGGCGGTTTTTCGGTTGAGAGTCATATTGCGAAGATAATGCCACTTGTCTATGTTGTCGCTGAGCACGTCGCAAAGAATTACCGCGTCGCGTTCCAGCCCTTTCGCTTCGGCGACCGTGAGAATTTCGATTTTGTCGAGTTTTTTCCGAAGTTCTTCCTTTTTCTTGCGTGAAGCGACGATAATCGTAGCGTTTCTGAACCTCTTGTCGCTTAGAAAGTAAGCGAAGTTTTTTTCCTTTACGAAGACCGCCGCGGCGGGTTCGGACGATTTTACGCTTTCTCCTTTGAGAACGAAACTGTGCGTGCCGAAGCGGCGCACGTTGAGTTCTCCGAGTTTTTCCGCGATTTTTTCGATTTTTTCCGAACTGCGGTAGTTGTGTCTGAGTTCGGACACTCCCGTAACTTCTCCGTACATAAGTTTTTTGAGGTAACCGAAACTGAAATACGCGGGGTTAATCATCTGCAAAGCGTCTCCTACGCAGAAGAGTTTGAGACAAAGTTTTTTCATAAGACAGAGATTTACCTGCGTAAAATCCTGCGTTTCGTCGATAATTCCGACGGAGTAAACGGGAGAGGAAACCGAAGATAAAAGCTCGCGGCTCATCGCGTTGTTGTCCGTATAGCCTTTTTTAGCGAGAAACGCGGCGTAATCCGACGCAACCGTGTAAATAACGTCGCATTCGGCGCGGGAAAAACTTTCCTTTCTCGCCTCGGCGTATTCTTCGCGGCTCATCATATTTTTCGGAGTTTCGGGGTCGTATTTTCCGAAAATCATACCGTAAATTTCTTTGTAGATTATTTCGTATGAGAGATTTTTTATCTTTTCAAGCGCGCCCGACAGGCGGAAAGAATTCCCTTCGCCGATATATTCTTCGATAAAAACGCGTTCTCCCGATACTTTTTTTCCTTCGAAACGGTCGGAGTAAAGGTCTTCAATCAGTTTATAATCGACTTTTTCGCGTAAAAACGAGGCGATATTTCTTAAAGAATTTACTATTTCTCCGTCGTCGTCGACGTCGAAGACTACGCCGAGTTTGTTTTCCACCGCCTGTTTGCGATTTTCGTCGAGAAAAACCACGTTTCCTTTTTCGTAGGAAGAAACGAATTTTTCTATGGCGCGCAGAAAATGTTCGACGCGGGATTTCGTCGAGGAGAGAAGACCTCGGGAAAACGTCGTATAGAGTACTTTTCCGCGGTATCTTCGGCAGGCGCAGTAGACGATTTTTTCTATGCAAACGTTTGTTTTTCCGCTTCCAGCCACGCCTTGCACGAGAATATTTGCGTTTTCCGTCTCGACGATTTTTCGCTGCGTTTCGCTTAAAAGCGGGAAATTAACGCCGTCTTTTCCCGTGACGGTATAGAGTTTGTTGAAATCGGGTTCGGAAAAATCGTCTTCTATTTCCCGCAGCGTGACGGCGAGAACAGGGTGGGAAAGAAGGTAGTCGGCGAGGTTGCGTTCCGCGCCCGTTTCGCTTTCACCTCTTGAAATCAGTTTATAAAAAATCAGGTCGCGGCTTCCTATCCGCTCGTCGGACGGCAGTCCTTGTCTGAAAAACAGCGTGAAAAGTTTATCGTCGGTTTCGCAAAGGACGGAATTCGACGGATTTATCGGGGAAAACGAATTCGCAAAAACGCCTTCGGAAACGAGGGAAAGGAAATCGTCCGCGCCCGAAACTTTTCGCGTAAGGCGGATAAAACTTTCGGTTTTATAGACTCGGCGGTCGCACGAAAGATAAATTTTGTCGGTATGGAGGGTTATTTTTTTCGTGTTTTTCATTTGTTTGCCCTCTCGGTTGCGCATAAAAGATTTATATAAGCGTCGAATTCCGCTTCTTCGGGAGGAAAAGCGAATTTGCGTTTATCCGGTAAGCGGGTATCCGTCATCGAACCGCAACTTACGTCGAAGACGATTTTGACGCGTTTATCCGCAGATTGAAGTCTGAAATCTTCTTCTACGCGGCGTTTTTCTTCTTCGGCGCGAATGGTAGCGAGTTTTTCCGTTAAAGACGCAAGCGCGCGCCGTTTGTTTTTAAGCTGTGAGCGTTCGTCCTGGCAGGTGACCGTCGTACCCGTCGGGATATGGGTTATTCTGACGGCGGTTTCCACTTTGTTTATATTCTGTCCGCCCGCGCCGCTCGAATGGAAGAGGTCGATTTTGAGGTCTTTTTCCGACGGCGGCGCGCTCGGCGCGGGCGCGGCGGCGCAAAAAAGTGTGAACTCTTCCGAGGGGGCGGACGCAGAGAAAGTTTTATGAACGCCGCAAAGGACGGAAAGAACCGCGAAAGCGTCCGCCCCGTCCGCAGTAAAAGAGATTTCCTTCGCGTATTCGCCGTTTTTTGCATAGGCGGTCTTTACCGAAGAAATTTTCGAACCTCTGTTTTCAAGTAAACGCTCGGTCGCGGCAAAAAACGCGAGAGCGGTTTTTGATGACAAAGCGCCGCGGGCGGAAATTTTGCATACGACTTCGGGGGATGGGAATTCGGTTTTCAGCGCGCCCGACAGTTCGGAAAACGCGAGCGCGATTTTCGAGGCTATTGCGGCGAGTTCTTCTTCGTAGATAAGTTTTTCTTCGGAAGAGACGTTTTCTGCGAGCATTTCGCGAAGAGAGCGTTCGTCTTCGAGCAGTTTTTTAAGAGCGGTAAGTTTACCGCTCAGGGCGTTCAGACGGTTGAAATCGGAAAGAACGGACAGATAGTAACCTTTGTCCGCCTGTACTTCGGGATATTCGAGCAGTTCCGCGATTTTCGGGAACGGTTCCAATTCTTTCTCGGCGGCGCAAATAAGCCCGTCGAAAATACCGTACAATTTTCTTTCCTCCGCTTTAATTTAACGTATAAATTAAGTATAACATACTAAATGGGAATAATTCAACTTATTATAGCGCGCAATAGGGCGATAAATTCTTAAAAACATATTTACACATTTCTATATGAAAATATTTCGTTATGAAAGAATATTCATTTGTAAATATGAACGCGCGTTTACCGTTTATATTGCAAAAAGGCGAAAAATAAGGTATACTTTGCTTTATGGAAGAAAAAAAGATTTACGACCTCATAGTGATAGGCGGCGGCGCGGGCGGACTTGCCGCGGCGATAACCGCTTCTAAAAGAGGGAAAAAGGTGATTATCCTCGAAAAAGAGGAGAAATTAGGCAAAAAAATTCTCGTCACGGGAAACGGCAAATGCAATCTCGGGAATACGGACGTAAGCGCGGATAAATACAACGTAAACGTCCCCGAAGGCGTGCTCGAACGCGACGTGGCGGCGTTTTTCGCTTCCCTCGGACTTGCGACGAAGTCGTTAGGCGGCAGAATTTATCCGTATTCGGAAAGCGCGCTTTCCGTGCTCGGCGCATTACGAAAAAATTATACGGGAGAATGCGAAACCGGCGCTTTCGTAAAAGAAATCGAAGAAAAAGACGGTTTGTTTGTCTGTTGCGGCAAAACGGGCAGAAACGTGCTTCTTTCTACGGGAAGCGCGGCGACGAAAGGGACGGAAAGCGCGTTTCTCTACGAAAAGTTCGGGCATAAAACTTTACCGTTTATTCCGTCGCTCGTACCGCTGAAAACGGATACTGCCTATATAAAAGGATTGTCGGGACTTAGGGCAAAATGCGAGGTAATACTGTTTGAAAACGGCAAACCGATAGTTAAACGGCAGGGAGAAATACTGTTTCGGGACGGCGGAGTGAGCGGAATAGTTTCTATGAGTCTGTCCGCGTTTATCGCGAGAAAGAAGGGAAACGGGGATTTTTCACTCTCCGTCGATTTCGCGCCCGATAAAACGGAAGAAGAGGTGAAAAAATTCACCGAAAAATACGGCGCGGAAAGTTTTTTACAGAAAGCGATAGCGCAAAACGCGGAAAAACAAGCGAAAGACAGGAAAATAAGCGTAGCCGCGGCGGTGAAAAATTTCGAGATAAAGAACGTTCGTTTAGGAGAAATGAAACAGGCGCAAGTCGCTTGCGGCGGGTTGGAAGTCGGACAGTTCGACGAAAATTTCCAAAGCAGACTCAAAAAGGGGCTGTACGCCTGCGGAGAAGTTCTCGACGTCGATGGAGAATGCGGCGGGTATAACCTGCATTTTGCGTTCGCAAGCGGAATTAAGGTAGGGGAGAGCGTATGCTGACATTTTCGTTTAACGCGGCGGTGGACGACGTAACGCCCGTGGAAAAACTTGCCGCAGAGAGTCTGGGCGCAAAAAGCGTGGAAAAGTGTTTAATTCTGAAAAAGAGCGTCGACGCAAGGCGAAAAGACAAAATTTGCTACGTTTACCGCGTGGCGGTCGAAGTGAAGAACGAACATAAGTACATAAATAACAAAGTATCATATTACAATATGAACATACCGACGGTTGAACGTATGACAATAGGTAGGAAACTTTCCTGTCGCCCCGTCGTAGTCGGCAGCGGACCTTGCGGTTTGTTCGCCGCGCTTACTCTCGCATATCTCGGGGCGCGCCCGATAGTAATCGAACGCGGCGACGACGCGGATACGAGGATAAAAAAGACGAAAGAGTTTATCTCTTCGTTAAAACTCGATACGGAAAGCAACGTGCAGTTCGGCGAAGGCGGCGCGGGGACGTTCAGCGACGGCAAACTCAATACGGGGGTAAACAACGACTACGTCTTAGCAGTGATAAACGAATTCGTGCTCTGCGGCGCGCCCGAAGAAATTTCTTACGCGGCAAAACCCCATATCGGCACCGACCTTTTAGTCGGAGTTATCAAAAATCTCAGAAAGAAAATTATATCTCTCGGGGGAGAATTCCGATTCCGCACTAAACTAATCGATATAGAAACGGTGGCGGGGAGCGTCGTCGCCGCAGTGACGGATAAAGGCAAAATCCCTTGCGACAGAATATATCTCGCCATAGGGCATTCGGCGCGCGATACATTTGAAATGCTTTATGAAAAAAGTGTAAAAATGACGTCCAAAACTTTCAGTATGGGAGTACGAATCGAACATTTAAGTGAAGATATAAACCGCGCGCAGTACGGAGAAGCGGCAAAGTTTTTGCCCGCCGCCGACTACAAAATGGCGGTGGATACGGAAAGGTACGGAAAGATGTATACCTTTTGTATGTGCCCCGGGGGCAGGGTGATAAACGCTTCGAGCGAAGAAGGAGCGGTCTGCGTAAACGGAATGAGCGAGCACGCGAGAAACGGGATAAATTCAAATTCCGCGCTTTTGATAAACGTAGGCGCGGACGACTTTAAGACCGAACACCCGCTCGGGGGAATGGAGTTTCAGACAAAGTACGAGAAAAAAACTTACGCTCTTTCGGGCGGTTATAAACCCGTAGCGCAGACCGTGGGAGATTTCCTTTCGGGAAAGAGCGGAAGCGCGTTTTCCTCCGTAAAACCGAGCGTAGAGACGGGGTTCGTTCTCGGAAATCTGGAAGAATGTCTGCCGGAAAAAGTCTTTCGCGGGATACGGGCGGGAATTCCGCTTATGGGAAAAAGAATGAAAGGTTTCGATTGTCCGCAAGCCGCGCTTACGGGAATAGAGGCGAGAAGCAGTTCTCCGATAAAAATTTTGCGCGACGAAAAATGCGTTTCTTCAATAAACGGGCTTTATCCGCTCGGCGAGGGCGCGGGGTACGCGGGCGGAATAACCAGCGCGGCGGCGGACGGCATACGGGGAGTACTGAGCGACGCGGACGTATAACGATTGGTCTTTGGATAAAGCAACGCGATATATCCACTCCTCTCGTTTAATAAAAGGTTGCTTTTTTTTATATATTTGTCTATAATCTTAATACTATGACCGAAAATTTCCACAACAATACAGACTGCGGGCTTTCCGATAATCTTTACGCCGACCCGAAAGAGGGCGAAATCACGGAAAAAATTTCGGAAACGGAAGAAAATTTCGCGGTCAATGGCGACGGAATCGAAAAGACGGCGGACGTAAGCGACGGGAAAGAGAAAAACGAGGCGGACAAAGCCGCGGAAAAAAAGAAAAAGATAAGGAACAAGATACTGGGATACGTCTTTTTCCTCGGGATAAGCGCGGCGGTAATCGTCGCTATGACGCTTTTCGAAGACAGGTCGGGCGACCCGCTGTCGGGGAAGGAAGCGTTTATTTTGCTCGGACAGCATCCGTTCTGGACGCTTGCGGCGGTTATTTCTTTTTTCGCAATCGTATTAGCCGACGTAGTTGTTTTCCGAGTGCTCACGCTGAAACTGAAAACGCGGTGTTCTTTGAACGCGTGCGTTTCGGTATCTTTTATGGGCAGATATTTCGACAGGGTAACGCCGTGGTCGATGGGCGGCGAGCCTTTTCAGATTTTATATCTTCATAAGGCGGGCTTGTCTTCGGGCGACAGTTGCGCCGTGACGATGAGCAGACACATAATAAGATTTTTTACCGTGGCGGTCGCGGTAATCGCCATTCTCGCGTCCTCGGGCATCGCGACGAACGTGTACGTTATGGTCGCCGCGATAATAAGCGTGCTCGGCGGGTTGGTTATCCCTACGTTTATGCTTATATGCGCGTTCAAACCGATAGTGGGGAGAAAAATTTCAAACGGCGTCATCGGATTGCTTTATAAAATCAAAATCGTAAAGAACCGCGAAAAAGCGGAAAGCAAGGTAAACGAAGACGTAAGCAAGTTTCTTTCGGGTATAAAATACATCAGCGTAAACAAGAGCGCGATTCTTGTCGTAGCGATTGCCGCGCTCGTGGAAATGTTTCTCAATAACTCCGTTCCGTTTTTCGTTATGCGGGCATTAGGGGTAACCGAAGTAGGATATTGGGAAACCCTTGTTCTGTGTTTGTTTGTTAATTACGCGTCGAGTTTCGCGCCGACTCCGGGCGGCGCGGGAATAGCGGAACTTAGTTTTTACGCGATATTCGCCGCGCACATCGAAGGCGGGCTTTTGTTCTGGGCGGTTCTTTTTTGGAGAATAGCGGTCTTTTACATTCCCGTGTTTATAGGTTTTATTTTCCAGGCGACGGTTTCGATAAAAGAAATTTTCAAAATAAAGCGTTCGGCATAGGTCCGCTTAATCCGAGGACATCGGAGCGGACGGATTGCGTTTGTTTTTGCGGAATAATCAAATCGATAATTTAATTGCATTATGCGGCTCTTAATTTTTTCTTAACACGCAGGGGAAAAATCGAAGGAGATATTGCAAAGGCGCGTCTCTTTATGATATAATACAGTAAAAAAATTATCATAAGGAGTATTTTATGCGCGAGCGCGCACAAAGAAAGGCGACTTTAATAATCCTGATTTTCTTTTTCGCGGCGATATTTTTTGCCGCGACGGCGGTCGCCTACGAAAAAAGCGCGGCTTTCGATTATGCGGAAGACGTTTTCGAAGTGCGTTCATCCGAGGATTTGGCGGAAATCTCCGCGATGGTTTCTTCGGCAAACGATTTCACGGGAAAAACCGTTCTTCTTTTAAGCGACGTCGTCGCGCCTTCGGGCACGGTTTTTTCTTATTTCAACGGTAATTTCAAAGGTAACGGTTTCAAAATAGACGGGCTTACTTCCTCTCTTTTCGGCGTTTTCGGCGCGGACGGAAAAGCGGAAAACTTTACTCTTACGGGTATAAATTCCTCTTCCTGGGCGTTGTTTTCCGAATGTAGCGGCGTGATAGAGGACGTAGCTTTGTACGGAGCGGTGCGTAATTCCGCCGTTGCGGGAACGAACAGAGGAACCCTTCGCAATATATCCGCGTTTATGACGTCGACCGCCGCGCAGGCGGCTTTCGTCGTAATCAACTCGGGAACCGTGGATAACTGCCTGTTTTCGGGCGACGTGTCTTTTACTTCTTCCACGGGGCGGGGACTGCTTATAGGCGCGTCTTCTTCGGGAAGCGTTACCGACAGTTCGTTTAACGGTAAGGTCTCTTTCGCGCAAGGAGAAGGGACGGCTGTATGTTATCCTTTCGGGGCGTACTCCGACGCGGTGCGGTGCTCGGCGGTAATCGATTTCGGAACCTCGGACGTAACGTGCGAAATAGAGGCGGACTACGAGACCCAAAGCGGAACGGAAAAAAGAGGAAGCGCGAAAAACTCCTTTATTCTCGATAAAAACGGGTACGCCGTTTACGGCGAAGACGGAACGGCGGGGACGGATATTTCCGCGCTTGAAGAGGGATTTTACAGTTTAGACGGCGGGATACCTTTTAACGCAAGGCTTTTCGGCGGAAAGAGCGGAACGGCGGGCGACGAGTTCGTAATTAACGATATGAACGACGTCAAAAAACTCGTTTTCGTCGCGCTTGACGGCGAAGTCGGAAGCAGAGAGGGTTTCCGCGCGGTTCTCGGAAGAGATATTTTCGGAGACGGATACGCAAGCGGCGTGGGAACGCCCGTTAGAGGAACGGTCGTCGGGGCTGTGGTTGCGAACGGACATATTTTCGCTAAAACGGCGTTTAATCCGTTTGAAAACGCGACGGTAACGAACGGCGCGCCCGTAGAGAGCGGGTACGGAAGCGACGGGTTCGTTTCGGGAGAGAATAAAATGACGGCGGCGGTCGCGCCGCAAGGAAGCGGAACGAAAGACGACCCGTACATAGTCTGCGACGGAGAAACTCTTGCGGGACTGCTAAGTGACGCCGAAAAGAACGCGGCGGGAAAATACGCCGTCGCGGTGAAAGACATAATCGTAAACAATTCGATTTCGGGCGATAAATATATTATCGAAAGCGCGACGGTAAATCTTATCCTCGACTTTTTGGGAAACGCGCTCGTAAACGCTTATTCCGCGCCGTTCGAAACGATTAACGGTTCGGTGAAAAATCTCAATCTGATACTTTCTTCGCGCGGAAATACCGATTACGGTTTGTGCCGCACGGTCTCCGAAAGCGGAGAGATAAACGGAGTGAGAACGGAAGACAGGCAAAACGCGACTTTCGGGTCGGGAATTGCCGAGATTTCCTATGGAAATATAACGCGGAGCCATAACGGTCTGACGGCGGGTTACGCTTTCTGCAAAGAAAACTACGGAAACGTGGCGGAGTGTTCGAGCGTAGCGGCAAACGCGTTTGCAGGCGGAACGGGAACGGTCGAGTTCTGCGTTTCCGAGGGTAAACATATCGACGGCGAGGGAATACAAGGCGCCGGAAGCGGATATTTTATCCTCGAAGAAAAAGGGTTCGATTTGTTAAACGCGTTCGGTTACGAAGTAGGAAAGTCGGAAACCGCGCCGACGGTAAGGACGAAAGGCGTTTCTTACAGAACGCGCGTCGACGTTTCGGGATTATTCAACGATTTGAAATCGCTCGGATTCGATACGCTTACTTACGTTCGGGCGGGGGTGGCGAAAACCGATATACAGGGGGACGTCTTGAAAGACTACGACGTAAACGTCGATTTCGCGTGGACGTACAACGGCCTACCGCACGAGGGCGAATACGTCGACAACGTGGGAGTATACGAACTTTTCGCAACGGTTGCGGGAGAAACGTATATTACGGAAACCGTTTCCATCGGAGAAATAACCGTCGTACAGGCGGACTACGACAAAGGTATCAAGTTTGATTCTTTCAAAGATATAGGAGAAGAGTATACGGGGGCGGAAATAGTAAACGAACCCGTTCCGACGAACATAGAACAGCTTAATCTCGACGGAATTACGCTTAATTATACGATTTCGAGGTTGGGCGAAACCGAAGAGTGCGCGGCGTTCAATAGCGGAACATATATTCAGACGCTGACGGCGACTTCCTTAAACTATAAGACGATAACGATGACGAGGAGAATAAACGTTACGAAAAAAACGCTCTCCGTCACGGTGAACGACAGGGAAATAACTTTCGGCGAGGAAGTCGATTTTACCGCTTTCGGAGAGAACGTTCTTACGGCGAGCGGGGCGGTCGGCGCGGACGAAAACAAGACCGTAAAGGAAATCATAGAAGAGAGCGGGAACGTTTTTTACTCTAAGTTTACAACTAATTACGTATCGGGCGGCGACGTCGGCGAATATACGCTCGGGTATACGCTATTAGAGACGGAGAATTACGTTCTTTCGGTAAACGGCGGCTCTCTTAAAGTTCTGCCCGCGGTTATGGACGGGTGCGAGATGAAGAGCGAAACGTTCGTTTACGACGGAAAGGAAAAGAGCCTTTCGGTGGAAGGCGAACCGGCGGGAGCTGCGGTGACTTACGAAAACAACGGGCATAAGGAAGCGGGAAGTTATGTCGTTACCGCCACCGTAACCCATAAAAATTACGTTACGCTTACGCTGGAAGCTACGCTTAAAGTGGATAAAGCGATGATTATTCTTACCGTTTCCGACGCGGAAAAGGACTACGGATATATTTTCGACAGAGCGGATTTTACGTTTACCCATTCGGATACTGCGGAGGGAGAAAATTTCGACGAAGTTACTTCTTCGGTGACGTTTGAAATATACGACGGGCTTAGGGAAATTCTCCTTACCCCGGGGACGTACGAAGTGGGGCTGACGGTAACGGGCGAAGCGGACAATTACGCGTTCGAAGTAGTAAAAGGAACGCTTACTATCGGCAAAGCGTATTTTACGACTGTGTATCCTGCGGAAGAGTATTCCGTAGAACTTATAGAAGAATATACGGGCGGGGCGATAGACGCTTTTATTCCCTCGGGCGCGTTCGGAGAAGTTACGACCGAGATAACTTACGAAATAGTAAAGAGCGGCAAAATCGTGGAAGAAATCGTCGAAGTGGGTTATTATACCGTCACCGCGACGGTAAAAGCGACGGACGAGTACGCGGACAGATTTTTCGTCACCGTATATACGAAAGACGTTACGGTTACGCTTATTCAAACGGCGATAAACTTTTCCGAGAGTTCGTATGAATTTACGTTCGACGGGACGGACTTTGCCGCAGAAAGCAATTTCCCGATTACCACCGAGAAAATACCCGATGACGGCGAGATAACCGTGTATTATACGAAAGACGGGTCGCGCGTTTCGGAAATCGTTCACGCGGGACGGTATACGGTCGTCGCGGAGTTTTTCGGGAACGGCAATTACGCGGACGCGAGAGCGACGGCGGCGGTTATCGTAAATAAGAAAGAAGCGGTTGTATCCGTAAAGGAAGAGTACTTCTATACGGGAACGAGACACGTCCCCGAAGCGGAAATAAGTTATAAAGACGGAGAAAGCGGGAATTTAAGTACCGAAGAACTCGTCTATACGTATACCGACAGGTTCGGCGCAACGTTAGGTTCGGTGGCGGAAGAAGGGACGTATACCCTTAACGTAAGCAGCGGAAACGCCGATTACTCGGTGACGCCCGCGGCGTTTACGATAACGATAAAACCGCTTGCCGTTGTCGTGACGGTAAATAACCTTGCGTTCGAATACGGCGCGAGAGGAGAGTATTCGAGCGACGGAACCGCGATTAACGTGGGAACCGACCGCATAGGCGTGCTCAACTACGAAATAGCGGAGACGGGCGCGACGGTCACGTTCGAATTCAGACTGAACGGCTTATCTTCGGGAACGGGTTATTTTCCCATAGGGAAGTATACGATAAGCGACGGGCTGATAATTCAACCTAAGAACTATCGGTTTACGCTGTCCGCGCCGTTTACCGTGGAAGTTACGAAAAGATACCTTTTTGCGGCGTGGACGCTCGACGGAACGACGTTGCAGACGAACGCGGTTTCGATAATTTACGCGGGCAAGGACCAGACGGAGAGGATAGGGTACGCGCTCAGCGGGTTTGCCGCGGGAGAAAACGAAAACAACGTCACCGTGGTTAAACAGGTAAGACAGGGAACGGCGGAAGCTATCCTTAAAGGAGCGGGCGAATACAGCGTTTTCCTTACGCTGTCGAATTCGCCGTATTACGTTTTTAACGGAACTCCGAGGATAAACGTTACCGTGACGAAAGCGCCGCTTACGTCGATAACGATAGGAAACGGAGAGGTTATGAGATACGAAGAACTGCCCGTTCCGACGGTTACCGTAGACGGACTGAGAGGGGAGGATATAGGGAAATCGCCGACAAGCCTCAGGGGGTATTCTTTCCGCGCGACGTCGTCGTATAACAGGCTCACCGCGTACGTCGGGGACGTTTACAGAGTTGGCGGAGAGTTTACCTTTGCCGATTATACCATTGCTTCGGAAAATATCGTACCGGGAAGATTCACCGTCGTCGAAGGGTACGCGAGTTACAGCCTGCCGTCGATGAGATACGTTTACGACGGAACGGAAAAAACGGTGACGGTCGGAGAAGTGGAGGACGGCGTTACGGTAGCGTATGTCAACAACGCGCATACCGACGCGGGCACGTATATAGTAAACGCGAGAATTACTTACCCGACGGGAAGGGCAGAAACGCTCTCTTCCACGCTCGTCATAACGAAAGCGACGCCGATAATAAACTGTTTTGACGAGTACGGGTTTTTCACCGAAGAATATACGATGACGGCGGAAAGACTGAACGCGACGGCTTACCTCAACGCGACGGTGCCGACGGTGGACGGGACGTTTACGTTTATCGGGTCAACCGCGGTAAGAAGAGGGAAAAATACGTTCAGCGTAGTCTTCACGCCGACGGCGCGGAACAACTTAGAAAGCGTTACTTTTTCCAAAAATCTGACGTTGTACGAATTTGCCGCCAACGATATAGAGTACGACAGTTACGATTTCACGATGGACGAAGACGGAACGATTTATATCGAAAAACCGTTGAAAATAACCATCGATAAGTCGCGTTTCGTCGGAGCGGAAGAAATGCTTTCGCTGTATTATAACGGTTCGGCGACAAACGAAATTACGTTTAACCGTACGGCAAACGAAAATGTGGAAGTCAGATACGGAACGACCGTAGTTTACGCCGCGACGATAAACGTCGTGTACGGGAGCGAAAATAAACCCGACGATTCGGAAACGGTGAAAGTCAATCATAAACTGTTAAAAACGGAAGGGGTTACGTTCTCTTCCGACGGGGCGACGATATACCTCGAAAGCGAAAAGGGGTATATAAGTATGGCGGACGAATACAGGGAAGAATTCACGTTGTACGTCGACGGACGGATAATTTCGGGAACGTACGAAATCACCGCGTCGACGAAGGAAATAATCATTACCATAAACAGCCGTAAACTCGGGGTAAGCCTTTACACCGCGGCTACGGCGGTGACTACGGAAAAACCCGTTATTCCCCCCGAAAACAACGGAGAAATAAACGAAGGGGAAAGCGGCGGATTCAAGACCTATTACTACTATATCATCGCGGGGGCGGGCGTGCTCGTCGCGGTGGGCGTGATATTGCTTATATTGAAATTGAGAAGATAAAAAAACGCGTTATTTCGTCCCGCGAAGGAAAAGAGGCGGAAAGGAGAGCTATTATGAAAAAGAGAATACCTTTGATAATTTTGGCGGCGGTTATGCTGGCTTTTGCGGTCTGCACGTTTTCGGCTTGCGATTTTATCGACAAACTGATAAACGGCGACAAAACCACCGTTAAAGCGCCGGAAATAACCTCGGTTACCACGGTAAAAGCGACCCCGGATTATCTGACGAGCAAGGAGTATCTGGCAAACCTCGAATGTACCAACCCTATGGCGTTGGGCGATTCGGAAGTTTTCTACGTAGTCCTCACTTACAACAATCCCGATAAACTTGCGGTAAGCTCGGTTAAAATCAACGGGACGAAAATAGACAGCAGTAAGTTTGCCGCGGGTTCGGACTATTCGCAGACGAAAATAGAATACGCGGTGGAAGACACGGCGGTTACGGAAATAAGAGAATACGTCATCAACAACGTAATGTACATAAACGGAGCGGAGACCACGAAAATGCGCTGGGCGGAAAACGTGGAAAATACCGTGAGCGTTTCCGTTCGTCCGCAGTTTACGTTGACGCTTAACGCGATGAACGTGGACTACCGCATAGCGAACAGCGCAAACAGGACTACCGAAGCGAAAGACGCGATAACGACGTCGAGCATTTATTACGACAACGAGTTCAGCTACGCGGGCGTGGCGTCTCCCGATTTCAGCGGAGAAAGCGCGGCGGGTCCGACGAAAAAAGGCGGTTGGGTTTTTGCGGGGTGGTACACGAAACCCAACGGAGAAGGCGACCTTATCGAAAGCACGGACAAGTACTATTTCTGGTGCGACGTCACTCTTTACGCGCATTACGAACGAATGTACGATTTGGAAATAATAGAACTCGATACGCCGATAACCTATAATTACGGCGAAAACAGAACCACGAGATTTACTTCGGGAGCGATAATAATAAACCGCGACTTCCGAAATAACGAGGCGACGCACTATCCCACGCTGGAAATACCCGACACACTGGTCGCGGAGACGATTGAGTATACCGAGACGACGGGAAACTACGGCTTGCCCGTATACACGCCGAAAGTCGGCAGTACGGAATATCCCGTGGTGAAAATAGACAACCTCGCGTTCAAGGGCTTCAATACCATTACGACGGCGAGCGTAGGAAAATACGTCGAAGAAATCGGATACGGCGCGTTCTGGGAATGTACGAAAATGAACCGCCTAACTTTTTCCGCGGATTCCGAACTCAAATATATAGGAGATTACGCGTTCAGAAACACCAAAGAACTCGGACTTACAACGCCTTTCGGACTTCCCGACAAGGTGGAATATCTCGGCAACCTCGCGTTCAGGGACAGCGGTTGGAGTTACGTTACGAGAAGCAGCGGCGGAGGAACAGGCACGCTTACTTTCAAAAACACCTGGAAGTACGTCGGATACAAGTGCTTTATGAACACGGGATTTACGCAAATAGATTTCGAAGAAGGGTGTTATTTCGAAGGGCAGATTACCGACTCGGAAGGAAACGCGATTGAAAGTAAAGAAGGAAACAGGACGTTGCAACTCGGGAAAAACCTCATCGGGTCGAGACTGTTCGCAAGCTGTCTTAGACTTAACCGCGTGCAGTTTTTGTCGAGCGACGAAGAAGACGACGGACTGAACATAATTCCCGATTACTGTTTCGATATAAACAACTACGAAAAGGACGAGAGCAAAATAGCGTATATTCAGAACGTGTTTTTTGCCGAGGGACTTACGTATATCGGACAGAGAGCGTTCAATTATCAGAAGAAAATACCCGTGCTCGAATTCCCGGCGAGTCTGGAAGAAGTGGACTGTTTCGCGTTCTACGAAAACGAAGCGGTTACAAAAATAGATTTCGGCGGGGCGGACAGCCAACTTAAAATTCTGCACAGCGGAGCGTTCGGAAACCTTCTCAACATCGACTCGTGCACGATTACGAGCAGCGTTTTCGAGAAATACGGCTCGGGCGTTTTCCGCGGTTGCGACAGAATGAAATGCGTTATATTCGAAAATTCCGAGTTCGTTCCCGTGGGCTACCTCAAAGGCGAACGGCTGGACGCAAAGGGCAACGACCTCGAAGTCGTCGTAGGGCACGTTCAGGCGGACTTCTTGTACGCTACGGGAGAGGCGGGCAATAAGGAATCGGTAAACGAAGACGACGGAAACGAAGAGGCGAAGACCTATTCTTCCCCTCTGAGAATTTTCTGTCCCGCCGCGTTGCTCAACGATTTCGAAAAAGAAATGAAAGCGGGTAAAGAGATGAGCGCGGGCAACGTGTCCACGGGCACGAGCGCGTACAACAGTTCGGTTTTCGTTCATACTCTGGAAAACCTCAAAGACTATACCTATATCGACGAGGACGGAACCGAAGTGACCGTCAAAGTCGGAGTGCAGGAAGTTTATCGGGCGAGCAACGGAAATCCCACTACGAGCATCGCGGGATATTCGATAGTGTACTGGTCGGAAAGAAGTAAATATATTAAACTTCCCACGAGCGACCAACTCAATATCACTCTGCCTATTATCGAAATAGCGCACTACGCGTTGCCTACCAGCGTAAGCAGAATTTACATTCCCAAAGAGTACACGAGAATATCTCACGACGCGTTCAACGGTTGCACCGCGCTGGTAGACGTAGAATTCGAAGACATAGACGCGCTCGAATATATCGGCGATTACGCGTTTTTCGGAACGGGAATAAGGAGTTTCGTCGGCGGAAGGAATTTACAGGTAATAGGGCAGTACGCGTTCCAAAGATGCCTTTCTCTCAAATGGGTGGATTTACGCAATTCGCCGATTGTAAACGAAAAGAACGGCAGAATGAAACGCCGCGATATGTTTAAGTACGAATACGAGCTTGAAGACAACGAAAACGATTATCTGAACAGTTTGGATTACGGCGCGTTCAAGGGCTGTACTTCCTTGGAATGGATATATTTGCCCGCGGTAAAACAGATAACCACCGCCACGTTCAATAATTGCAAGAGATTGAAGACGGTCATCATTCCCACGCTCGGAAGCAATATAGATACGAATACGAGCGCGACGAACGATAACGCGTTTTATCAGTACGGACAGCCGACCACGGTATACGACCCGTCGATAATTCATCAGTTGCACATACTTGTGGACGCGTCGGCGGCGACGGCGCACAACGCGATATTCAATATAGGACCCGAAGTGGACGACGGAAACGGAAACAAATCGGGTTACGGTACGATTGCCGCGGAGAACACGCAAAGACCGGAATAAAAGGAAAAGAAACGATAACGAAAAAAGGAGATAACAAAATGGAGAGATTGATGACGCCTTTCGGCGAAAAACTGAACAAAGATTTGCCGCTTAACGAGTATCCCCGTCCGCAGATGGAGAGGAATAGCTTTCAGAACCTCAACGGAAGATGGGAGTACGCCATTTATCGGAAAGACGAGACTTTTAACGGTTATCAGGGAGAAATCATAGTGCCGTTCAGTCCCGAGAGTATTCTTTCGGGCGTGGAAAAGACGGTTACCGACGACGATATTCTCTATTATCGCAGAAAGTTCGATTTCGTTAAAGAAAACGACAAAGCTATTCTTCATTTCGGCGCGGTCGATTACCTTTGCGAAGTTATCTTAAACGGCGTAAGCGTGGGTAAAAACCGCGGCGGATACTATCCGTTCGAATTCGACGTAACCGACGTTATAAAGGAAGGGGAAAACGTCATCGAAGTCGTAGTGACCGACCCGACGGAGAAAGGAACGCAGGCGAGAGGAAAACAGACGACGAAGCGCGGAGGGATATGGTACACGCCGCAGTCGGGCATATGGCAGACCGTGTGGATAGAACAGGTGGCGGACGGCTATATCCGCAGAATAAAACTTACGCCCGACATAGACAAAGACGAACTTACGGTGGAGCTGTTTTTTTCGGGAGAAACCATTCCCGCGACCGTTTCCGTCTTCGATAAAGGAGAGGAAAAGGTTTCGGTCGTTGCGGAAAACGGCAAATGCGTAATAAAACTCGATTCTTACGAACTGTGGAGCCCGGAAAACCCATATCTTTACGATTTGAAAATACAGGCGGGCAAAGACGAGATAAAGTCTTATTTCGGAATGAGAAAATTCGGCGTAGGCAAGGACAAGGACGGAATTTCCAGACTTATGTTAAATAACAAGCCGTATTTCCACAACGGTTTGCTCGACCAGGGGTATTGGAGCGACGGTCTGTACACCGCGCCGAGCGACGAAGCGTTTATTTTCGACATAGAGACTATGAAGAAAATGGGTTTCAATATGCTCAGGAAGCACATAAAAATCGAGCCTCTGAGGTGGTACTACCATTGCGACAGGCTGGGTATGCTCGTCTGGCAGGATATGATAAGCGGCGGCGGAATTTACAATCCCGCGGCGATTATGATAGTTCCCGCGCTCAATATGGGGCTCGGGACGAAAGCGTTTATGAAAGACGACAAAGAGAAAGGGTATAAATTCTTTTCGCGCGAAGACGAGGCGGGCAGGAAAGAATACTACGAAGATTCCGCGCGAATGGTGGAAGAACTCTTCAACGTGGTAAGCCTCGCCGTGTGGGTGCCGTTCAACGAGGGCTGGGCGCAGTTCGATTCGGTAAAAGCGTACGAATTCTACCGCAAACTCGACCCGACGAGAAGTATCGACCACGCGAGCGGTTGGCACGACCAGGGAATAGGCGATTTTAACAGTTTCCATATCTATTTCACGCCGTTCTGGTTCCCGAAATACGATAAAAACGACGAACGACCGATAATACTGAGCGAGTTCGGCGGTTTCAGTCTGAAAGTAGCCGGACATATGTACAACAAAGAAAAATTCTTCGGGTACAGGAAGTATTACGAGCAGTCGAAGTTCGACGCCGCGCTTGCGAAACTCTTCGGCGGCAGGGTAAAGAAAGCGATTAAGCGCGGGCTTTCCGCTACGGTTTACACCGAGGTTAGCGACGTAGAGGACGAATGCAACGGACTTTTGAGCTACGACAGACGGGTAATAAAAGCGGACGTGGACGCGCTTAGAAAAATAAACGAAGAAATCAAACTCTGAGAATAAGGAACGAGAAATGTTAAACGACAGGATAATGAGCGTATTCGACGCGGCGATGAAATATCTTTCCGCAGGCGAGTTCGTCGTTGTGCCGAAAAGCGACGTAAGAAACGCCCTCGGAGAGGGTTTTTCGCAGAACGAAATCGACGCCGCTTTCAATACTTTGCAGATGAACGAACTTTTGCAGATACGGTACGCGGACAGCGACGTGTACTGTCTGACCGTTTTGCCTAAGGGTATAAGGGAAGACGAACGCAGGGAGGAAATCCGCGAAGAAGAGAGGAAAAAAGCCGCGCTTGCGGCGGCGGAAGAAGAAAGGCGCGCCGCGCTTGCGGCGGCGGAGGAAACCGCGGCGGAAACGGCGGACGGCGTTTCCGAGGAAAAAGCAGAAAAGCACGAAGAACGTAAACCCGAAATCGCGGCAAAGCCGTTTTCTCTTGTAAAAGCGGCGATTGTATGCGGATTGAGCGCGTTTTTCGGCGCGTTTATCGCGGGAATGATAACGCTTGCCGCCGTAATTTCCAAATTAGGCTGACGGGGTAGGGCGATATGGTTTTAGGGAAGAAAGAAAAGGTGCTTATGAACGTAATCTACGCGGCGGCGAGCGGCGCGCCCGGCGGGCAATGTCTGATTTCTCCCGTCGATATTTTGTCGAGGATTTCATACAAGGTAGATTTCCGCGAGGGCGACCTCGAAGAGACGCTCAATAAACTTATGCTCGACAACTATTTCGTCTACGAAAAAGCGAAGAAGTTAAACGGCGACCTTATGTACGTCATTACTCTCAAAGACAACGGAATAAGTTACCTTAGAGACAAAGAAGTTTCGAGAAGAAAACTCGCAATAAGAATCGCTTTGACGATAGCGATTGCCGCGCTTTCGTTCTCGATAAAATACATTCTCGAAGCTATTTTCGGCTAAAAGATAATTTAATAAGGCATAATCCGTAAAAATGGATAAATTCGAACTAATTAGCGAATACAAGCCCTGCGGCGACCAGGCGCAGGCGATAGACAAACTTTGCGAAGGAATAAACGACGGGCTGAGAACCCAGGTTCTGCTCGGCGTTACGGGAAGCGGCAAAACTTTTACTATGGCGAACGTAATAGCGAGGCTCAACCGCCCCGCGCTCGTCATTGCGCATAATAAAACCCTTGCCGCGCAACTTTGCAACGAGTTCAAGGAGTTCTTCCCGAAAAACCGCGTCGAGTATTTCGTTTCTTACTACGATTATTATCGACCCGAAGCGTATATCCCGTCCACCGATACTTATATAGAAAAGGATATGAGTACCAACGACGAAATAGATAAACTTCGCCATTCCGCCACCGCTTCTCTCGGAGAAAGGCGGGACGTGATAGTGGTTTCGTCGGTTTCGTGCATTTACGGTCTGGGCGCGCCGCAGGAGTATTTCAATCAGATGCTTTCCTTGCGCCCGGGGCAGACAATCGACAGGGACGTCATAATAGACAAACTCGTAAAATTGCAATACAAACGCGCGGAATACGACTTCGAGCGTTCCACTTTCCGCGTGCGCGGAGACGTGTTGGAAGTTTTTCCGAGCAACAGTTCGGGCACGGCGGTACGGATAGAATTTTTCGGCGACGAAATCGACGGACTGTACGAAGAGGATTCGCAGACGGGAAAGATTACGGGTAAACTCACCCACGCGGCGATATTCCCCGCGACGCACTATGTTATCGGCGACGAAAAGGTGGAGAGCACGCTGGAAAGAATACGGAAAGATATGGTGACAGAGTGCGCCGATTTCCGTGAAAACAACAAGTTCATAGAAGAACAGCGACTGAAAGAACGCGTTTGTTACGATATGGAGATGATACGCGAGATAGGTTACTGTTCGGGGATAGAGAACTACTCGCGTTATTTCGACGGAAGAAAGCCCGGCGAGCCGCCGTTCACTTTACTCGATTATTTCCCCGACGATTTCATCTTGTTTATCGACGAATCGCATATGACTTTGCCGCAACTCAGGGCAATGTACGCGGGGGACGTTGCGAGGAAAAGTAACCTCGTAAACTACGGGTTCAGGCTCAAAGCGGCGTTTGACAACAGACCGCTTTCGTTTGCGGAGTTCAGCAACAGGTATTCCCAGCTTATATGCGTAAGCGCGACTCCCGGGGAATACGAAATGAAAGAGCAGGGGCAGGTAGTCGAACAACTTTTGCGTCCGACGGGGCTTATCGACCCGCCGATAGAAATAAGAAAAACCGAGGGGCAGATAGACGATTTGCTCGGAGAAATCGACTTTACCGTCAAAAAAGGCGGCAGGGCGCTTGTGACGACGCTCACCAAAAAGATGAGCGAAAGCCTTACTTCTTACCTTGTCGAGCACGGAGTAAAGGCTACTTATATGCACAGCGAAATCGAATCGCTTGAAAGAATATCGATAATAAACGCCCTGCGGCGCGGGGAGACCGACGTTATCGTCGGGATAAACCTTTTAAGAGAAGGGCTTGACATACCCGAAGTTATGCTCGTAGCGATACTCGACGCGGACAAGGAAGGCTTTTTGCGGTCGCGGTCGTCGATAATACAGACGGTGGGAAGAGCGGCGAGAAACGCGGAAGCGAGGGTTATTCTTTACGCCGACGTAATGACGCAGAGTATGCAGAGCGCAATCGAGGAAACGGACAGAAGAAGGAAATACCAGCAGGAATACAACGAGAAACACGGAATCGTGCCGAGAACGGTTATAAAAGAGATAAAGAACAGTATTCTGATTACCGAAAAAGCCAAACCCGAGAACAAGAGAATGACGGTAAGCGAGGTAAACAGAGAGATAGAGCGGCTTAAAGGTTTGATGAAAGCGGCGAGCGCGCAACTCGATTTCGAAGCGTGCATAACGTTGAGAGACCAGATAGCCGAACTTAAACAATTACTGAAAAAATAATTTTACCGAGGAAAAAATAGATAGTATGAACGACATTATTATAAAAGGAGCAAGACAAAACAATCTAAAAAACATAGACGTGACTTTGCCGCGGGAAAAACTCATAGTTTTTACGGGACTGAGCGGAAGCGGAAAATCCAGTCTTGCGTTCGACACGATTTTTGCCGAGGGGCAGAGACGGTACGTAGAGAGTTTGTCGAGCTACGCGAGACAGTTTCTCGGGCAAATGGATAAACCCGACGTGGAGAGCATAGAGGGACTCAGCCCCGCGATAAGTATCGACCAAAAGACCACTTCGCAAAATCCGCGTTCCACCGTGGGTACGGTGACGGAAATTTACGATTATATGAGGTTGTTGTTCGCGCGTATCGGAATTCCGCACTGCCCCGAATGCGGCAGGGAAATCAAGAGCATAACCATCGACCAGATAGTGGATAAAGTTATGCTTATGGAGGACAGAACGAAATTTATGGTGCTCGCGCCCGTCGTAAGAGACCGCAAAGGCGAGTACGTAAAACAACTGGAAAGTTACAAAAAGAACGGCTACGCGAGGGTGAAAATCGACGGAGAAATTTATTCTCTCGACGAGGAAATCAAGCTCGACAAAAACCGCAAACACAACATTTCCGTAGTCGTTGACAGACTTGTGCTCAAAGACGACATAAGAAGACGACTTACCGACAGCGTGGAAAACGCGCTTAAACTCGCCGACGGGCTTGTGATTATCGAAAACGTAGACCTTAAAGAAGAGGAAATTTTCTCTACGCTCAACGCTTGCCCCGAGTGCGGAATTACCATAGGGGAAATAACGCCGAGGCTGTTCAGTTTCAACGCGCCCGCAGGAGCGTGTCCCGAATGTACGGGTCTCGGGTTCAAGAGCGAAATCGACCTCGACAAACTCATTCCCGACAAGAGCCTTTCCCTTGCGGACGGCGCGATTAAATGTACGGGTTGGAACCTCGACGCGGGGAAAATGGTGCAGATGAAATTCCGCGCGCTGTCAAGGCGTTACGGTTTTTCTATGAACACGCCGTATGAAAAACTCCCCGCGACCGTGAGAAATATCATTCTGTACGGAACGCAAGGGGAGACGATTGAATTCGAAGCCAATACGCGCAACTTTTCGATGCGCTACGACGGCTACTACGAAGGCGTGGTAAACAATCTGACAAGACGGTATAAGGAAAGCCCGTCGGAAGCGACGCGCGCCGAAATAGAAAAACTTATGACCGCCCGTCCGTGCGAGGCGTGCGGAGGAAAGAGGCTTAAAAAAAGCGTGCTCGGAATAACCGTCGGCGGCAGAAACATAAGCGAAGTATGCGAAATGCCTATGGACAGGCTTCAAACGTTTTTCGACGGACTCAGGCTTACTCTCAGAGAAAAAACCGTAGCGGACGCCATTCTCAAAGAAATACGCGAGAGAATAAAATTTCTTACCGACGTAGGTCTTACCTACCTTACGCTCTCCCGTTCGAGCGGAACGCTTTCGGGTGGCGAAGCGCAGAGAATCCGGCTTGCCACGCAGATAGGAAGCGGACTTACGGGAGTACTTTATATTCTCGACGAACCCAGCATAGGTTTGCACCAAAGAGACAACGACAGGCTTATAGCGACGTTAAAACGCCTCAGAGACTTAGGCAACACCCTTATTGTCGTAGAACACGACGAAGACACGATACGGGCGGCGGATTATATCGTCGACATCGGACCCGGCGCGGGCGTAAACGGCGGCAGACTTGTCGCTTCGGGGTCCTTAAACGACATTATAAGTTGCCCGAATTCGATAACGGGAGACTTTTTAAGCGGAAGAAGAAAGATAGATATTCCGCTTAGAAGAAGAGAAGGGAACGGCAACTTTTTAAGCGTTTACGGAGCGAGACAGAACAATCTCAAAAGCATAAACGTAGATTTTCCGCTCGGGAAATTCATTGCGGTTACCGGGGTAAGCGGAAGCGGAAAGTCGAGCCTTGTAAACTGCATACTCTATCCGTATTTAGCAAACAAGTTAAACAACGCGCATTTGCCGCTCGGAAAGTTCGAAGAAATAACCGGGCTGGAAAACGTGGATAAAGTAATAGCGATAGACCAAAGCCCGATAGGGCGCACGCCGAGGAGCAACCCCGCCACGTACACGGGAGTTTTCACTTATATAAGAGAACTGTTTGCGAAAACACAGGACGCACAGGCGAGAGGATACGGAAGCGGAAGGTTTTCTTTCAACATAAGCGGCGGACGGTGCGAAAACTGTACGGGAGACGGAATTCTGAAAATAGAAATGCACTTCCTTCCCGACGTGTACGTTCCGTGCGAAGTGTGCGGCGGTAAGCGGTACAACAGGGAAACTTTGGAAGTTAAGTACAAAGGAAAGAGCATTTACGACGTGCTTGAAATGACGGTGGACGAAGCGTGCGAGTTTTTCGAACCCGTGCCGAGAATTTACAATAAGGTAAAGACTTTGCGCGACGTCGGGCTGGGGTACATCAAACTCGGACAGCCCGCTACGACGTTCAGCGGCGGGGAAGCGCAGAGAATAAAACTCGCGACCGAGCTCAGTAAGCGTTCGACGGGAAAAACGATATATATTTTGGACGAACCGACGACGGGATTGCACGTTGCGGACGTGGAAAAACTTATCGGCATATTGAATAAGTTCGTGGATAGCGGAAATACGGTCATAGTAATCGAACACAACCTCGACGTGATACGGCAAGCCGACCACATAATCGACCTCGGACCCGAAGGAGGAGACGGCGGCGGAAGAGTGGTCGTCGCGGGCACGCCCGAAGAAGTCGCGGAGTCGAAAAAGGGTTATACTTCGATTTACATTCCCACTTTTACGAGAGACTGAAAATAAATTATTCTTCAAAAATCGGGATATTGACAATTTTTTACTGTGATGTTACTATTATGTTAGGGAGAAAAACAACCGAATTCGTCCTGAACCTAAGAAGAACGGCGCGTGAGCGGCGCAAAATAAGTCTCGATTAAAGGAGGAATTTGTTATGAAAAAACTTTTTCGTTTCTTAACGGCGATTGTCGTACTTGCGATTTCCGCGTGCTGTTTAGTCGCGTGCAGCGGCGACAATGGTGGTAAATGGGACTTCGACGGTCCTACGGGCAACAACAACTATGCCCCCGATTTAGCGGACGGTTCGTACGGAGAATACGTCTATAACGGCATTATAGAGCAAGGGTTTACGTCGACGGCGGAGAAAAGTTCTTCGTATTTTTCTTTGGACAGAAATACCGCGACGTACTCGTTAATCAGAAAACAACTTAAAAACGGCGAAAAAATAAATACCGATTCCATAAGAATAGAAGAGCTTATAAATTATTTCGATTACGGTTTTGCAGCGCCCGAAACCGATAAAGCGGTAGCCGTAAGCGGGTATTTATCCGATTGTCCGTGGAATAAAGGCAATAAACTTTTGTTGGTCGGAGTGAAGAGTTCGGAAATGGAACTCGAATATCGGTCGGCGAATTACGTGTTCTTATTGGACGTGTCGGGTTCTATGGGCGGCGGCGACAGGATAGGACTTGCTAAACGCGGCATAAAAATTCTGACGGAAACCCTCGGAAGCAACGACGTCGTTTCTCTGGTTACTTACGCAAACGGAGTCAATACCGTACTCGAAGGCGTGGAGTGCACGGAAGACGGAAAAGGGACGATTTATCAGGCGGTAAAAGATTTGAGAACCGGAGGCGGGACCAACGGCGGCGACGGGCTGGAACGCGCGTACAATATAGCGCAGGACAGATTCATCGAAGGCGGCAACAACAGAGTTATTATAATTTCCGACGGCGATTTCAACGTGGGAATAAACGACACCGAAACGTTAAAGAATTTTATTAAAGGAAAAGCCGAAAGCGGAGTCTATCTGACCGTTCTCGGAGTGGGAATGGGCAATACGCGCGACGATATGCTGGAAACGCTTGCAACCTGCGGAAACGGCAATTATGCGTATCTCGACAGCGAGGCGGAAGCGAGAAAAGTTCTTTGCGAAGAAATCAGCGGAACGCTCTATACGGTGGCAAAAAACGCGAAAGCGGGAGTAACGTTTACGGAAAACGTAGAAAAATATCGTCTGATAGGGTATGATACCAAAGTAATATCCGAAGACGACTTTAATAATTCCGACGCGGACGCGGGAGACATCGGCAGCAATCTTTGCGTATGCGCGCTTTACGAAATTACCCTTAAAGAGGGCGCGGAAGGGAAACTTTGCGACGCGGAAATAAAGTATAAGGACGTAAGGAACGGCGGAGAGACGGACGACAGCGTAAAATGCGAGATAAATACCGACGAAAAAGGAAGCGAAGATTTGGACTTCATCGCGTGCGTCGCCGAGTGCGGACTGCTGCTCAGAGATTCGAAGTACAAGGGAAACGCCTCGGTGGACGCGGTAAAAGAAAGACTGGAAAATATGCGCGAATATATCGACAGAGACGAATATAAAAAAGAAATGGTAGAACTCGTATATCTCGGCGCAAGGGTGTACGACGTAGACGAGTAAGAGGCGAAATCGTATATAAATCGGCATTTTTGTTGTCGATAGGGTAAGGATACGACGATACGACGTTTGTAAATTTAACGAAAAATAAAACGGACTGTCCGCTTTAAGCGGGGCAGTCCGTTACATATAATTGACATTTTTTGAAGTGTAATATATACTATTTTAGAATTAAATATTATTATACGGAGAAAATTAAGTGTATAAATACGATTTGAATACGGATAAAAAGGCGTTTTACAACATTACGTCGAAAGTTGAAGACGCGGTGAAAAAAAGCGGAGTGAAAAACGGGATTTGCATAGTGTACTGTCCCCATACCACCGCGGGCATAACTATAAACGAAAACGCGGACGACGACGTTCAGAAAGACGTAATGTTTGCGCTCGGAAAGGTCTTTCCGAGGTTTCCGGAGTTTCGTCACGACGAGGGCAATTCCGACGGACACGTTAAGTCGAGCGTGGTAGGCGCGAGCGAAACGCTTATCATCGAGGACGGAAAACTCGTTCTCGGCAGATGGCAGGACGTTTATTTTGCCGAGTTCGACCCGCCGAGAACGCGTAATTTTTACATAAAAATCATCGAGGGATAGGAGTTTGAAAGTATGATAGACGTCAGAATGGAAAAACTTGCAAAAATTCTCGTGCGCTATTCCTGCGCGCTTCAAAAAGGGGAAAAAGTGCTTATAGAAGCGTCGGGTATTCCCGCGGAAATGGTTTCCGCGCTCGTCAAAGAAGTTTATGCGGTCGGCGGTATGCCGTTTGTGGAAATTTCCGACAATAAGGTAAAAAGACAGATTCTTCTCGGAGCGACGGAAGAAATGCTCTCGGCGTGGGCGGACTACGACGCGTACAGAATGAAAGATATGGACGCGTATATCGGTATCCGCGGCGGGAACAACAGTCTGGAACTCAGCGACGTCCCCGACGAAAAGATGACGGCTTATTCGAGAATTTATTCGCACCCCGTTCATCACGAACTGCGCGTAGGGAACACGAAATGGGTTATCCTGCGTTGGCCGACGGAAGGAATGAGCCAGCTTGCGAAGATGAGCACCGAGGCGTTCGAAGATTTTTATTTCAACGTGTGCAACCTCGACTACGGCAAAATGGACAAGGCTATGGACGCGCTTGGCGCGCTTATGGCGAAAACCGACAAAGTGCGTATCGTTGCGCCCGACACCGACCTTACTTTCAGCATAAAGGGTATCGGTTCGCAAAAATGCAGCGGAGAACGCAACATTCCCGACGGAGAAATCTACACCGCGCCCGTTAAAAACAGCGTAAACGGCGTAATTCATTACAACACGCCGAGCATAGAAAACGGCATAGAGTTCAGAGACGTGAGACTTGTGTTTAAGGATGGAAAAATCGTCGAAGCGACGGCGAACGACACGGCGGCGGCGAACAAGATATTCGATACCGACGAGGGCGCGAGATACGTCGGAGAGTTTTCTTTCGGCGTTAATCCGTTTATAAGCAAAGCGATAGGGGATATACTTTTCGACGAAAAGATAAGCGGGTCCATTCACTTTACGCCCGGGTGCTGCTACGAAGATTGCGACAACGGCAATCAGAGCGCGGTGCACTGGGATTTGGTGCTCGTACAAACGCCCGAGTACGGCGGCGGCGAAGTTTATTTCGACGACGTGCTTATAAGGAAAGACGGGAGGTTCGTTATTCCCGAACTCGAATGTCTCAATCCCGAAAATTTAATTTAATAAACAACGATTTTACTTACACGGCTTAAAATGCAAGCGACAAGCGAGGGCATATGAAAGAGAAAAAGGCAAAAGAACACAAAATTCGTAAACCGTCGTTCTTCATCTACACGATACCCGCTTATATCGTTAAATTCATAGCGAGAATTTATTGGAGAATGAGGACGGACAACAGCGAAATCCGAGGTTTGAAAGGACCGGTTCTCGCCGTTTCCCCGCACGCGAGCACACTCGATATTGTGCCCGCTATCTGCACGCTTTTACCAAAAAGATATAACGTAGTCGCGGCGAAAGACCTTTTCACCTGGAAACAACTCGCGCCGTTTATGAAAGCGTTCGGGGTAATTCCGATGAACCAGTGCGCGATGGACCTTGCGAGCATAAAACTGATGAAAGCGGCGAGCGACGAAGGAAGAAGCATACTGCTTTTCCCCGAGGGGAGGACGAGTATGGACGGGCGGCAGATGACGTATCTCAATCCGTCGATAGGAAAACTCGCAAAATTTCTCGGAATGAATATCGTTCTGGTGAAATCCGAGGGAGTGTATTGCACGAAACCCCGTTATATAAAGGGTTTCCGCCGCGGCAGAATAAACAGCAAAGCGACGGTTTTGATGACCGCGGAAGAAGTGGCGAAAGCACCGCCGAAAGTTATTTTCCAAAAGATAAAAGAAAGTCTTGTCTACAACGACAACGTATGGCAGCAGGAAAACGGAGTGAAATTCAAAGCGAAAGAACTCGCCAGCAATCTCAACTACGTTTTGTATAAATGCCCGCGTTGCGGCGCGGAATACCGTATGGAGGCGAAAGGAGACGAGCTTAAATGTCTCGAATGCGGGAACACCGTGCGGTACACCGAGGACGGACACCTCGTGCCCGTGGGTGACGGCATAAGCATAGACAGAATAGACCTTTGGTTCGATTACGAACGGGAAAGCGTCGCGGAAGAACTGCGCGCGCCCGATTTCCGATTGGAAAAGCCCGTCGAAGCGTATTGCCGCGACGACGAAAAACACGAGTATATGCGTGTGGGCGAGGGGTACTTGTATATCGATAAAAATTACATAGGGTATATCGGAACGAAAAAAGGCGCGGAATGGCGCGCGGATTTGCCGATTGTCGCAGTGCCCACGATAGTGACGAAAAACGCCGAGGGTATAGACCTTATCATCGAAGGACTTACATACAGGTTTATGTTTACCGAGCATAAGTACTCGGCAAAATACGCCCTTATAGTCGAATCGCTGTTCGCGGAAAGAAACGGGCTTTGTCTGACGGAAAAGAAATAAAAGGTGAAAATGAATTGGCTTAAAAGAAAACGCGTAAGCAATGCGGGAAGCCCGAAAGGGTTTTGGGGCGCGGTAACGTTGACGAATATGAACGACGACCACGCCGACCTTACCGACGAAGGCTTGAAAAAACTTACTTTGACGGAAAACGCCGTCTGCCTCGACGTCGGGTGCGGAGGCGGAAGAACGCTCGCAAGGCTGTCGGAGATTGCGACAAACGGCAAAATTTTCGGCGTGGATATAAGCGAAACCGCGGTAAAATGCGCGAAAGCGTACAATATTAAAGACGTAAAAGCGGGAAAGATAAAAGTGAAAATGGGAAGCGCGTCCGCTCTCCCGTTCCCGAAAGAGACGTTCGACGCGGTGACCGCGGTGGAGACGTTCTATTTTTGGAACGACAAACCGCAGGCGGTGAAAAACGTTTACGAGGTGCTTAAAAGCGGTGGCGAATTCATAATAATGCTCGACGCGTACGAAGACGGCACGGGCAGTATGGACGAGATAAAAGAGGAGATTGACGGACGGTTTAACCTCGAATTGAATACGCCCGAAGAGATAGAAAAAATGTTTACGGAAGCGGGTTTTGCCGACGTGAAAGTGGATATTTGCGGCAAAAGGCTGTACGCGAAAGGAAGGAAGTAATTTCTCGGGATAATTTTTCTTAAAAAAGAGGCTTATTGTGAAAAAGGTATTGATTCTATCGGGAAGCCCGAGAAAAGGCGGAAATTCGGATATTCTGTGCGACGAGTTTATGCGCGGAGCGTTGGAAAAAGGGAACGAGGTGGAAAAAATCCGCGTTGCCGAAAAGAAAGTGGGATATTGCCGAGCTTGCTATTATTGCAAAAAAGCGGCGGGAAATGCGCGATAAACGACGATATGGCGGAAATTTTGCAAAAAATAATCGACGCCGACGTCATCGTGCTCGCAAGCCCAGTATACTTTTATTCGATAGACGCTCAACTGAAAACGGTTATCGACAGAACGGTCGCAAGGTGGCCGGAAGTAAGGGACAAAGAATTTTATTACATAGCGACGTGCGCCGACGAAGGAAACGAATCGTGCGAAACCACGTTCGCTTGTTTCCGCGGTTATTTAGACTGCGTGGAAGGCGCGAAGGAAATGGGCAAAATCTACGGAACGGGCGCGTACGAAAAAGGAGAAATCAAAAATACTCCCGCAATGAAGCAGGCTTACGAAATGGGCTTGTCGGTATAAAACAGACAAGATTATTTCAAAATAAAACAGAAAACGGGCGCGGCTTTTGCAGCGCCCGTTTTGATACGATTTTAGTTTATTTCGGTTAAAAAATCAGATTATCCAACGTATTTCTTCGGGATTGTCGAGGTGCATTTCGCCCCATTTTCCGTTTTTCTTAACGCGACATTCGCCGTTTACTACGGGAGTTCCCGCGTCGAATTTGAAATCCACGACGGTTTCGCCTTGCTTATTTATATAACCGCAATGTTCGCCCTTGTATACGCAGGCAAGCCCTTCGCTGAACGAGGTCGCGCAGTCGTAAACTATGGGAATGATTTCTTCGCCTTCGCGGTTTATAAAGCCGAATTTTTCCTCTTTCTGAACGCAACAGAGGTCTTCTTTGAAAGAAAATACCTCGTCGTAAACCGCAGGAACCGCCATATCTTTGGAGTTGCGGTCGCGGAAGCCCCAAAGCCCGTTTTTGTTGATTTTAACGTATGCGTCGGGTTCTTCTTTAATTGCGACTTTAACGGGGCGCGGAGGTTTTTCGGGCAAAGTCGTCATAACGTACGGCGTTTCCTTTGCTTTCGGTTTTACGCCGCGTTGGTCGTTAGGCTGAATTCTTTTGCCGTTTTTATCCTGCCGCTGTTTGTTTTGATTTTGCGGTTTGCCGTTCTGATTTTGTTGCGGTTTGCCGATAGGGGCGGGTTGCGGTCTCCTGTTCTGAGCGTCCGAAGTTTCGGACGGGTTAGGCGAGGGCGCATCGTCCTTGACGGGCGCTGGTTTGAGAAAAAGATTGCGCTTTTTTACCGCGGCTTTTACGTCGAGAAGGTTCTTTTTGTTGAACTTGCAAATCTTGTAAAAGTCGGTTTCGCAACGGCGGAGCACGTCGCCGACCGTCGTCACGTTCGCGCCGAGGAGAAGAGAGGAAGTCTCTTCCCTAAGCGTTAAGTTCGTAATCGGCTCGGCAAGCACCGCGTCGGGAAACGGCGGTTTGTAACCGTCGGGTTTTGATTTTTTATGGAAACGCCTTTTGTCGGTCATTATATTCTCGCTACTCCGCTGTCTCTTGCCGCTTGCGCAACAGCCGCCGCCACGGTCGGTCCGACGCGTTTGTCGAACGCCTTCGGAATGATGTAATCGGGCGCGAGTTCTTCGTCGGAGACGAGGGAAGCGATTGCTTTCGCCGCGGCGATTTTCATATCTTCGTTAATGTCTCTTGCGCGAACGTCGAGCGCGCCGCGGAAAATACCGGGGAATGCGAGGACGTTGTTGATTTGGTTCGGGAAGTCGCTTCTGCCCGTGCCGACTACCGCCGCGCCGGCTTCGAGCGCTTTGTCGGGCATAATTTCGGGTACGGGGTTTGCCATAGGCATAACGATTGCGCCTTTGTTCATACTCTTAATCATTTCGGGAGTAACCATATTGGGTGCGGAAACGCCTACGAAAATGTCCGCGCCTTTCATAGCGTCGGCAAGCGTGCCCGTCTTGAAAGAACGGTTGGTAAAGGAAGCAATCTCCGCTTTCGCAGGGGTAAGTCCTTCGGTCTTTTCACAGATTATACCCTTTCTGTCGCACATTATTACGTCTTTGATGCCCATTGCGATAAGGAGTTTCGCAATAGCCACGCCCGCCGCGCCTGCGCCCGAGAACGCCGCCGTGCAGTCCGAGAGGTTCTTTTTGACGACTTTGAGAGCGTTGATGATTGCCGCAAGACAAACCACCGCGGTGCCGTGCTGGTCGTCGTGGAAAATCGGAATGTCGGTGCATTCTTTGAGTTTGCGCTCGATTTCGAAACAACGGGGAGCCGCGATGTCTTCGAGGTTCACGCCGCCGAAACTGCCGCTTATGAGCTGAACCGTGCGTACGATTTCGTCAACGTCTTTGCTCTTGATGCAAAGAGGGAACGCGTCTACGTCGCCGAACGCTTTGAACAGAACGCATTTGCCTTCCATAACGGGCATACCCGCTTCGGGTCCGATGTCTCCGAGTCCGAGTACGGCGGTGCCGTCGGTCACTACCGCGACGAGGTTCCATCTGCGGGTGAGTTCGTAGCTTTTATCTATGTCTTTCTGGATTTCGAGACAGGGCTGAGCTACGCCGGGGGTGTAGGCAAGGCTGAGTTCGTCTTTGTTGGTTACCGAAGCGCGGGGTACGACTTCGATTTTTCCTTTCCATTGATAATGAAGTTTTAACGATTCTTCCGAGTAATTCATTTTTATATCTCCGTTATTTTTTTTGTTGGTTGTTGAGAAGAAGAGGCGATTATTTTTCCCACGGGAAAACGTATTGCGTCAGACCGTATTCGTCGCGTACCGCGCTCATTTCTTTCTGAACCGCTTCGTTAATCGGAACGCCGCTGTTCTTTCTTTCCTGCCAGACGAGGTATTCTTTTTCGCCCGCGGAATAGATATGGTCGCAACCGGGAGCTTTTTTCGAAGCGCGTATAGCGCGGATGATGTCGCCCGTCTTTTTGCGGCAGACGTCTTCTCCGAGGAAATGGTCGGTGTCGATTGCAATAAAGAAATGTCCGAGGTGGTAGGGGACTTTCTCGCCGTTTTTGCCGACGCCGTTAAGGTCTTTTCCGTAGTTTCCGTCTTGCAGAACCGCGCTGAGAAGTTCTACTATCATAGCGTAGCCGTAACCTTTGTATCCGCCGAGCGCTTCGCCGATACCGCCGAGGGTGGTGAGAGCCGCCGTGCCCTGACGAATTTTTTTGAGAGCAACGCCCGCGTCGCCCGAAACCGAATTGCCGTCGCTGTCGATTATCGTGCCGGGATGAACTTCTTCGCCGATTCTTTCGTAATATTCGATTTTACCGTTTTGGGTAATGGAAGTAGCGCAGTCGATGAGGAAATCGAACTCTTCGTCCGAAGGAATTCCCACGGTGAGGGGGTTGGTTCCGAACATACCTTCGACGCCGAAAGTAGGAGCAACCGACGGACGAGCGTTCGTTCCGGTCATTCCGATACAGCCTTTTTTGCAAGCCATAGTGGGATAGTATCCCGCGATACCGTAGTGGCAGGAATTGCGTACGACGACCATTCCCATTCCGTACTGTTTGGCTTTTTCGATGGCGAGGGTCATCGCTTTGTAACCGATAACCTGTCCCATTCCGTCGTGTCCGTCTACGACCGCCGTCGTCGGGGTCTCTTTGACGATTTCGAAGTTGGTGACGGGGTTCTGGATACCCGCTTTGATGCGGTCGATGTAAATAGGTTTGAAACGGTTGCAGCCGTGACTTTCAATACCTCTTCTGTCGCTTTCGAGAAGAATATCGGTGCAGATAGCCGCGTCTTCGCGAGGAACACCCGCGCCTACAAACGCGTCGGTGATAAAATCGTTGGCTGTTTTCCAATCAAGTATCATTTTAGGCATAACAAAAAACTCCTTGTGTAAAAATCAAAATTTTTTTCGGGATAACCCGACTACATTCGGAATGATACCACTTTACGGCGGTATTTGTCAAGTTAATATATAAATATAATATATATATAAATTTATGCGCGTACCGTAATTAAAGAAAAAACCGTAAGGGAAAAGAAATTATGCGCGGATAAGTAATGTTTTTACATAAAAAAGAGGCTGTTTGCGTAAAAGCAAACAGCCTGACGCGAACCGTTTACGGCTTTACTAATCGGCAAGAGGATTGCCGTTAAGCGCATAGAAAATCGGTTTTTCGAGCTGAGCGATAACCGTCTTGTATTCGTCGGAATTCTCGTCCATAGAAACGCCGCTTCCGAGAAGTTTATCCGCTTCGGTCTCGTAGTAACCGACTACGTTGAGAGTTTGGGCGGTGTTATAGCCGTCGGAAGAAGCATATATGTTGAGGCGTCCCACCGCGCCTTTACGCAAGTCGAAATCGATAACGCCGTATCTTGCGAGAGCAGCGCAGGTCAGTTCTCCGCAATATTTGTAGCAGAGAGGTTCGGACAAAATTATTTCGGGGGAAATATCATCTTTGCCAACAAGAAGACATCTCTGCCGAAGCAAATATAGAGGTATTCCGTAATCGGAAGCATCGCCTTTCCCATATTTTTCGTCGTTTTTAAGAGAAATAGGGTCCATATTAACTTTTTCCATACAATAATTATCGTTTAGAATGAAGTTGGCTACGTTAAAATCGGTAATGTAGACTCCGGGAAAAGAGGCGTTTTCATAAAGAGAATATAAGTACATCCATTTGCTGACAATAACGGCATTTGGAATGTCTTCATAAGGCGAAACGTAAACTACGTTATCGGGAAGAGCCTTGCCATCGTAAATTTCCACAGAGGTTTTTGCGCTGTAACTGTAAGCGTAAGTCACATTTATGCCAAACGCGTTGTAGTAGCCCAAACCGTTGGCATAATGAACTTTTTCGAGAATTTCGTCGGAAAATTCAAAAAGCATTTTTTGGTCGATATACGTTTCGCCGTATTTTTCCGACTTCGGCGCGCAGGACGAAAGAAGAGGCAACGAAAGTAAAGCAAAAAGACATAAAATCGTCGTTATAAGGTAAAACTTCGGTTTTCTAAGATTGCGTTTCATAATATCCTCCTTATAGAAAACTTCGAATTGATTTTTTGTTTTTATCGTGAATTCTTCTGTGAATTTTTTCCTCCCAATTTCAGTATATTGTAAATGGAAATTTTTGTCAATACCCGTTTTTTTTGCGTTAGTCACGTTATTATAAAAAAGCAACGCGTAAAAAGCGTTGCCGTAAATTATATTTGTTTTTTGCTTATTCGGTTTTGTCGTCGGAATTTCGGTCGCTTGTTTCGTCGTTTTTATTAAGCGCGGCTTCCTGTTCGGATTTACGCTTTTTAACGGTTTTTCTGTGTTCGTAAATCGCGCCCCAACCCGCCATAAGGACGAGTAGTACGCCGAGGCAGCATAATAAAATTATATCCGTATCGGTAACCGGGTTATTTAGCCCGTTGGACGCATACAAAGTCACGTCGCCGTCTATCGTTATCGGGAATTCGAGTTTTTTCGTTTCGTCAAATCTCCATTCTGCGGCGGTTATGCTTTTGGGGAAGTTTTCTTCGGTTACAATCGGATTTTCCACGGGAATATATACGATTACGCTCGAAACGTTGTCGGTAAAAGTCACCGCGTAGTGCGTGCGCACGACTTCGCCGTAGAGCGCGATAGGGGATAAGACGGGGAGAGAGTACTCCGAGGTCTTTCCTTCATCGGTATACACCGCTTTAACGCCGTGCGTGCCCGTGCTCACCGTTTTTGTCGCGCTTGCGCCGTACCGACAGGAATAGTTTTCTCCGTTAAACGTAAAATTTACGGTTTTGTCGAGCAAAGGGAAGTAAGTTACGCTTTTTTGCGCGAATTCCGCGAATTTTTCGCTGTCGGTCAGTTGCGCGTCCGAATAAAAGAGTTCGTTTATAACTTTCGTTCCGTTGACGTAAGATGGTTTCACTACGCGCGAACCGAGTTCGAATTCGTAATTTTCCGTGAGAAACCCGTCGGAATTTATGCCGTAAACATATGAATAGACGACTTTTTCCGCGGTGTCTTCCAGGGATACGCGTATGGTGACGTCGGCGTTTACCGTATAAGGCAGGGCGAGAATTTCCTCCGTGCCGTCGATGGTGAAGATGAGTTTTTTGCCTTTCAGTTCGTCCCGCAAAAAGCCGATTGCGTTGAGTTCGTCGTAGCCTATGAAACTTTCGAGAGGCGTGCCGCGGGTTACTTCCGCGCTGAAAACGTCGCCTTTAACCGAAACGTACTTTACCGTGCAGGTATCGGAAGCGAAAGCGGTCGAAGAGACGGGGAAAAACACAGCCGCGAGCGCGACCGCGAGGGCGATTATAAATGAAAACGGCGCGATTTTTTTACTCATTGACGGTCTCCCCGAGGTTCCCGATTATTCGGTTTCCACCGAACGGGAAGATTTTACTTTGTCGAACAGCGCGGTAACTTCTTCGTCGGGCGCTTTGGTCGCGAGGGAAACGATAACCGCCGCGAGCATACCCGTGATAAATCCGGGGATGATTTCGTAAAGACCGGTGTTGTAAATCGCGCTTACGCCAGAGTAGTATTCGTAGTTGAAGAGGAACATCCATAGAATATCGACAACGAAACCGGTAATTATACCCGCAACCGCGCCTTTGTAGTTAAATCTGCGCCAGTAGAGGGAGAGAATGATTACGGGACCGAACGCCGCGCCGAACGCCGCCCAGGCGGCGGAGACGAGGCTCATAATCGTGCTGAAAGCCGCGACTATGGGTTTTTCTCCCGAACCGAGCATAGCTATGCCGAACGCGACGAGGGAAATCACTACGACGACTATTCTGCCGACCCACATAATTTCTTTATCGCTCGCGTGTTTTTTGAGAACGGTTTTGTAAACGTCGGAAGCGAACGCGCTCGAACCCGCGAGAAGTTGCGAGTCGGCGGTGCTCATACTTGCCGCGATTATCGAAGAAATTATTATACCGCCGATGAACGCGGGGAATATTTTTCTCGCCATCACGACGAAAACCTGGTTGCTGTTTCCTACCGCGGTGTCGCCGAGGAACTGTCTGCCGATTATACCGACGAGAGAAGCCATAATGAGGATAATCGTTATCCACACGATACCGATAACGCGGGATTTTTTCATTTCTTTTTCCGATTTAATCGAAATATAACGCACGATTATATGCGGCATACCGAAGTAGCCGAGACCCCAACTGAGCCCTGTGAGAATGGTCGCTACGCTCTGCCAGTCGAACTTGCCGGAAGAAAGAAGATTGTAGTAGTTTTCGGGAAGAACGGGCACGGCGACGGCGTTGCCGGAATTGACGAGAGCCGCGGCGATAATCGGCGTGAGCATAAGAGCGGCGAGCATAAGAAGACCCTGGAAGAAGTCCGTCCAGCATACGGCGTTGAATCCGCCGAGGAATACGTACGCGATGATGATTACCGTAGCGATAGTCATACCGATGCGTTCGTCGAGACCGAACAAGGCGTTGAGGAGGCTGCCGCAGGCGTTTATGCTCGACGCGCCGTAGACGCAGTAAACTATTACGAAAATAACCGCGCATACGACCTGTAAAACCGGGCTTTTCGACAAAAACCTGTTGGTAAGATATTGCGGAATGGTGATAGAATCGTTGGCGAGAATGGAATAGCGGCGAAGCCTGGGGGCGACGAGGCACCACGCGAGGATAGTGCCTATCAGAAGACCGACGGAAATCCATATTTGACCCACGCCGTAGAGATAAATCGCGCCGGGAAGTCCCATAAGAACCCACGCGCTCATATCCGAAGCGCCCGCGCTCAGAGCGGCGACGAGCCCGCCCATTTTTCTTCCGCCGAGGAAGTAACTCTTTTCTCCGACGTCTTTTCTGCCTCTTATAAAGAAAAATATGCCTATGCCTATTACTATTGCAAAATATAAGACGAAAGCGACGATTTCACCGGTTTTTACGTTCATAAATACTCCGTTCGGCTTTTTGTGCAACGAAAAAAGCCATTTCAATAAAAATACTTATTTATAATACTATATAACTGGTTTTTTTGCAAGAATTATTTTATTAGACGGAAAAGACTGGTCTTTTCGGAATTATTTTTTATGCGAAGAACGGGAAGTTTTCGCGGGAACGTACGGAGTATCGACGTTTATTACGCAATTATAGTTCGGGTCGAGGGCTTCCACTCCGTTTGCGACGATTTTTACTATTTCGGTCGCGTCTTTTAGCGTATCGTGAGTGAGCACGAGGTCGAAAATAACGTTAGTGTGCGTAGAGCCTTCGTTCATACGAAAATCGTGAATTGAGAAGTCGGGATTTAATGATTTTACGATGTTTTCCGCAGAATTACGTATCAAATCGAGTTTCGGGTCGTCGGTGACTACGGGGTCCATATGAATAACAGCCGTGCAGCCGAATTTTTTGCCGAGGTCCTGTTCGATATTGTCTATACAGTCGTGCGCTTCCATAATATCGCTTTTCGCGTCCACTTCGGCGTGCAACGTTATCATAGTTCTGCCCACGCCGTAGTTGTGCACGACGAGGTCGTGAATACCGCGAACGGCGGGGTACTGTTTTACGAACTCGGCGATTTCGTCGATGAGCTCGGGTTCGGGCGCCGTGCCGATGAGGAGATTTACTATTTCAATCATACTCTTTACGCCCGAGAAAATAATAAACGCGGAGACGAGCAAGCCGACGTAACCGTCGAGGGAAACTTCGGTAAAATACGCGATTATCGCGCAGACGAGAACGGCGGTCGTGCTCACCGCGTCGGATATGCTGTCCGCGCCCGTGGCTTTCATCGCCGCGGAAGAAATCTTTTTCGCGACGGCGTAATTGTATAGAGACATATATAATTTGACCGCTACCGACGCGCCGAGAACCGCCATAGAGACGACGTTAATCGTAACGTCTACGGGAGAAATCAGCGTTTCTACCGAACTGATTGCGAGTTCCGCGCCTACCGCGAGAATGAGGACGGACACGATAAGTCCGCTTATGTACTCCATTCTGCCGTGCCCGAACGGATGTTTGGGGTCGGTGGGTTTTGCGGCGAGACGGAAGCCGAACAGGGTGATAACAGAGCTTCCCGCGTCGGTGACGTTGTTTACGCCGTCTGCGATTATGGAAATCGCGCCCGTAAGAACGCCTACCGTGATTTTTGCCGCAGAGAGTAAAGCGTTGAGAATAATTCCCACTATGCCGCAAAGAAGACCGTATTGTTCGCGCACCTTTACGTCTCCGACGTCGTTACGGTTTTTTATAAAGATTTTCGAAAGTATTGTTATCATTTTCCACCTTGTTCGGAACGATTATTTCTTAATTTATAAATATTGTAGCAAGTTAATCGGAGTTTTCCGAAAAACACTTACGTTATCATTATATCATAA
>CAYQKV010000007.1:0-103684 GCA_964418255.1 uncultured Christensenella sp. | reverse complement strand
TTGTTAAAACGACAAAGTTTATTTCCTTTCTCTTTCTGTTCTTTATAGGGTATGCAATCAAGACAACAAAAACAACCTTCAAAGGTTGTTATTTTTTTGCCTTTTGAGCCCTTTTTCTCGTTTTTTACCCCTCGCGCAACTTTTGCTACGCTTCGGGGAACGCGATGCGCTGTCTTAAAATCAAAAATTCGGCGGAAAGGCGGTTGCTTGCGGTCGGTTGACAATATTGCCGAAGATAGTATAATTGTAATGAACGTAAAGGGAGGCGCGGTATGACGGATGAAAAATTAAAGAGAATAAACTTTCTTGCGCGCAAGTCTCGCGAAGAAGGACTTAACGAGGAAGAAAAAGCGGAGCAGACCACGTTGCGCAGGGAATATGTAAACAGCGTGGTCGGCAATCTGAAATCTCAGCTCGACAATACTACGGTATTGTATCCCGACGGTAAAGTGGAGAAACTGTCGCAAAAAGACAAAAAACCTTTTTAACGGCGGTCGGCGTAGGGCAAAATGTTTAACGTGGAACGGCGCCGTCGCGGCGGCTTATACCGTCGCGACGGGTATGTGATATTTGTTGAAACACCGAAAATCCACGCCGCTTACGCCGAGCCCGCGGCTTACTATCATTTTTACGCCGTCTTTTTCATACAGTCCCGAGGTGTATTTGGGAAATAAGCCCTGATTTGGCGCGTATAGCGCGGAATTTCCCATTCTGAACAGCCCGCCGTGGGCGTGCCCGCAGAAAACGACGTCGGGTTTTATTTTTTCGGGCGCGGAAACGTAAGTTTCGAACTTCTCCGGGCGATGCGAGAGAAGTATTTTTTTCTTTCCGACAAGAGACGGAATGTTTCCGAACGTCTTTTCTTCATATAGATAGCCGTCGCTCAGCCCGATAAAGGCGAAGTCGACGTTTTTGATTTTTACCGTTTTAATTTCGTTAAGAAGGACGTTTATCCCGCTTTTTTTCGCGGTTTCTACGAAAAAATCAAGCTCTGTGCTGCCTATTTCGTGGTTTCCGATGACGAGAAAACACGGACAAAGCGCGCTTGTCGCGCGAAAAAGAGGTTCGAGGGCGGAAATATCCTCTTTTGTCGCACTTCCGTCCGCTATATCTCCCGTAAAAATGATACAATCGGGTTTCTGGGAAGAAATCAAATCGGATAGCTCGCCGACCGAGAGGAAACAGTTTGGAAAGTGCGTGTCGCTTATATGCAGAATGCGCGCGCCGCCTGTGTTAAGCTCGATTTCTTCCGTTTCCACCTTGCGGCTTACCGCGTTTCCCACGCCGATTATTACGGCGACGACTATTACGATTACGCAAATTATTCCCAATGCTTTCCTCATACCGTAATTTTATTACTTGTTGTCGGCGAATATTATCGCTTTTTTGTCAAAAAACGCCGTTTTTATACATACTTTTTATCGCCGCTCGGAAATAATAACCTTTTGTTTGATAAATTTTGTAATTTTGCTTGCATTTATTTCGCGTTGTGCTATAATAAATTTAGCACTCGGGGTGACCGACTGCTAATCACAAATAAAAACGGAGGCGTTTATGAAAAAATTTAAGACGGAATCGCAAAAAGTGCTGGATTTGATGATAAACTCCATATACACGCATAAGGAAATATTTATCCGCGAACTTCTGAGCAATGCGAGCGACGCCATAGACAAACTGTATTATAAGAGTCTTACCGACGGAATAAGCGGGCTTGCCCGTGAGGATTTTGCGATAGAAATCAAAGTCGACAAGGAAGCGCGCACCCTTTCGATAATCGATAACGGTATCGGAATGACGGAAGACGAACTTGACAAGAACCTCGGCGTAATCGCAAGAAGCGGTTCGCGCGAATTCAAGGAAAACAACGAACCTAAGGACGAAATCGGCATTATAGGACAGTTTGGCGTAGGTTTCTATTCCGCGTTTATGGTAGCCGACAAAGTTACGGTTATCAGCAAGGCGTACGGAGAGGAAAACGCGCACGAATGGACGAGCAACGGAAGCGACGGCTATGAAATCAAGGACGGCGCGCGCGACGGGCACGGCTCGACGGTGGTTCTTCACCTGCGCGCGGATACGGACGAGGAAAACTACTCGAAGTTCCTCGAAGAGTACGAGCTACGCTCCCTTGTAAAGAAATATTCCGATTATATCAGGTATCCCATAAAAATGGAAACCACGCAGTATAAAGAGGTAGAGGGCAAGGAAGAAACCTATAAGGCGGAAGAAACGCTCAACAGTATGGTTCCGCTGTGGAAAAAGAACAAGAGCGAAATTAAAAAAGAAGACTACGAGGCGTTTTATCGCGACACTTTTTACGATTATGAGGCGCCCGCGAGAGTTATCCATACGTCCGCGGAAGGTAAGGTCGACTATAAGGCGTTGCTGTTTATTCCGTCCCACCCGCAGTACGATTATTATACCAAAAACTTCGAAAAAGGATTAAAATTGTACACCGACGGCGTGTTGATAACCGACTGCTGCAAAGACCTTCTGCCCGATTATTTCAGCTTTGTAAAAGGGCTTGTCGACAGCCAGCTTACGCTCAACGTTTCCCGTGAAACAATTCAGCACAACAGCCAACTTCGCTTTATCGCGAACAATATAGAAAAGAAGATAAAGAACGAACTCCTCGCGATGATGGAAAGCGACAGAGAGACGTATTTGAAATTCTATAAGGGATTTGCACGGCAGCTTAAATTCGGAATTTACGAGGGCTACGGGCAGAACAAAGAGACGTTGCAAGACCTTATTATGTTCCATTCGATAAAGGAAGATAAAATGGTCACGTTCAAGGAATACGTCGGAAAGATGCTCGAATCGCAGAAAGGCATTTACTACGCGACGGGCAGCAGCGTGGAGAGCATAAAGGCGTTGCCGCTGTGCGAAAAAATCCTCGACGACGGGTATGATATTCTGTGTCTTACCGACGACGTGGACGAGTTCGTACTCAAAATTATGCGCGATTACGACGGTAAGGAATTCAAAGCGATATCCGCTTACGAGGACAGCGCGGCAGAAGTCGTCGTAGAAAACAAAGAGCTTACGGACTTTATAAAAGACGCGCTCGGCGATAAAGTGACGGAAGTAAAACTGTCTTCGAGGCTGAAAACGCACCCCGTGTGCCTGTCGGTAAAGGGCGACCTTTCTATGGAAATGGAAAAAGTGCTTCGCCAGGCGCCCGACGCGCAAGACGGGATAAAGGCGGAAAAAGTGCTTGAAATCAACGCAAATCATTCAATTTACGAGAAGTTGCAGAAATACTTTGCGGAAGATAAAGAAAAGGTTAAAAAGCTCGCTAACGTGCTGTTTGCGCAGGCGATGCTTATAGAGGGCGTCGCGCCCGAAAACCCCACCGAGCTTGCTTCCCTTATTTGCGAACTTATCTAAGATATTATCGGACTAAAACAAAAACCGCCGCCGAATTGCTCGGGGCGGTTTTTGTTAGTTATAGAGAAGTGAATCTGTTATGCGGGTGTAGGGTTAGTCGAACTCGTCGCCATCGTCGTCCTTTTGCGCCGCGCGGTAAACTCGCATTTGAATGTAGTTCGACCGTTGGCTTGCCGTCATCAAGGTGGGGTTTTGGCTTATGAAATACTTGCGGTTAATGTACGCGCTGTGCAACGACGGAATGATATATTTGTCGCGGTAGCTGTCTATCTTGCTGCTTATAAATAAAAGCGATACGAACAGACAAAGGAACGTGACGGAAAGTATTGCGGAAACTGCGGCGGCTATGATGTATGCAAAGTCGGGCAGAGCGTCGCTTGCAAGATGAAAAAACGAAAGAAATCTTTCCCCGAGCGACGAGGGGACGGCGTAATTAAACAGTTCGTTCAGTGTGGATGAAAGGGAAAACGAAACGACCGCAATCAAGGCGAAAAGCGCGAATAAAATCAAATCTACCGGCACGCGCCATATGCGCTGTCTTCGACGCTTGCGGAGAAAATTGAACGAGGGGTAATATTTATTGAAGAAAGTGTGGTAGCATTTCGTCAGAGAACTGCTTTGAGCGAATTTTGAGTTCAACTTCACGGTAACCAAACGCGTGGTATCGTAAGGCCCTTTTTCGTCGTCTTCGATTTTCGTTCGGTATTCTTTCCAAAACTTGTTTGTAAAGTTGGCGTCTTTCGTGGAAAGATATTCCCAGTCGCTCAATTCTTCTAACTGTTCGTTTATCGGCTTGAACCCGAAACATTTGTAGTATTTAAGCTCGTACGCGGGCACTTTCTTTATGGCATACTCGTAGCGCGGACTGCTGACTTTCTTTCTAAAACACATAAATCCCTCAACCGTCTTTCGACCCATAAGCACCGAAACGGTGCATTATGTCTAATTATAACATTAAAGTATTGCCGTGTCAATAAGAAAAAACGGCGAGAAAAGCATAATAAAAGCGAGAGAGAAGCGGCAAGCTGCGTAAACTGAGAGGAAGCAGGGCGCGGGCGAGGAAGAATATTAAAGAAAGAAATAACGGGGCATCCGTAAGAATGTCCCGTTATTTTTCCCCCTTTTGCTCATATCTTTCCGTTTTTTGAGGTTAAGGCGGTCAGATATGCAGTGTGTTGTTGAGGTCTTGTGCGTGTAGAATTGCGGAGCTGAAAATTTGTCCGCGTTTGAAGTTTGCCCTTTCGTGCGCGTTTTGCAAACTCGGGTCGCGCAAACGGAGTTTTTTCACGGCGATATAACCGTTGTATAAATCCGTTAAGACGTAGTCGCGCGCGGTCAGTAGTCGTTCTCTCAGGGTACAGAAACGTCTAATCCGTACGATAAACGCCAACACAAAAACAAGGCAACCCACGCTTATTCCGATAAACAACTCGCCCATAGAAGCTATTGAGCTTACGTCCTTTTCCATATATGAAATCAGATTGTCGGCAATGACCGTGGGAAGACTGCCTTCGAGCAAGCCGCCTTCGACCGAGGTGAACGTCAGAGAGACGAATCCCGCGACGAGAAATAAAATCAAAAACAGAATGTCCAGAATTATTAACCCAACGCGATATTTGTAGCGTTTTTTCAACCGCGTATATACCCTCGAATCTTTGATGTATTTGTCGTACGGAACGGATACGCTGTCGCTCATAGCGATTTTACGGTTTCGTCTGATGTTGATTAAGCGCAATCGGTCGTTCTGTCCGTTTTCGTCCGTTTTTATTTTGTGTTCGTAATTGTCTTTGAAAATTGATTGCAGTCCGTTCGGCGCGCCGGGGTTAGCTTGCGACAAAAGCAAACGCCTGGTGTCGTATTCGTAATCATAATCCTCGGGTTCGCCTGTGGCATTGCCTACCGTTTCCCAGCCGAAACATTTGTAATATTTGAACTGAAACTCGGGAATTTTTCTGATTTCGTACTTATCGGATACAAAGTTAGATTTCATTCCACACCCCTCCTTTAATGCGCGCACCGAAACGGTGCTTTATTGAAGATTATAGCACCTAATTGGTACTATGTCAATAAAAAAGAGAAACAAAAAAACCGCATTTTTTTAATCAAACTGCGCAAAACTTATGATTTGAAGGAGTTAAATTACAGTGCGGTTGAGGAGTAAAAATGAAAATCGGCGAAAAACTGAGATTGCTTAGAAAAGAAGAGGGGCTTACGCAACAAGAGGTTGCGGAATATTTGGAGTGCAGTCGGCAAGCGTATACGCGCTATGAAAACGACCAGAGGGAAGTAGATTTGGAAACGCTTTGTAAACTCGCCGATTTTTTTGACGTGTCCGTCGATTTTATACTCGGGAGAAAAAAATTTTAGGAAAAAGAGGCTTAACGCGTTTTGTTGACCGCTTTTTAATCGGTGTTGCGGATAATTAAATAACGTGTTAGAATAAAAAGGTATGAAATATATTATTGCGTCCGATTTTCACGGAAATACCGCCGCTTACGAGCGTTTTAAGGAGATATTCGACAGAGAAAAGCCCGACAAAGCCATATTTTTGGGCGATTATTTCGTAGGTGGTGACGTTACGAGCGTGAACAACGTTCTTAAAAAGATTTTTACGCCGCTTATCGCCGTCAGAGGAAACTGCGACGGCATTTCCGACTTTTCCGAACTGGACGCAGGGCTGCGCGACAGATTGTTTTATGAAGAAATTCTCGGAAAAAGGGTATGTTTTACCCACGGAGACTTGTACGGAAGGGGCGCGGTTCCGCCGGTGATAGGCGAAGGCGACGTCATCTTTTTCGGGCATTATCACGTGCCGGAAATCAGTAAATCCGACGGAATTTGGCGCATATGCGTGGGTAGCGCAGGACGGCCGAGAGGGTATCTCCCCGCGTCATACTGCGTTTTCGACGGGGAAAAAGTAAAAATATGCGCGATGGACACCGACGAAACCATAACGGAAGCCGAATTGAAATAGGGTTTAAGAGATAAAAATGAAAAGAATTATGTTTGTTTGCCACGGTAATATATGTCGCTCTCCAACCGCGGAATTCGTAATGAAAGACATTGTGAAAAGAGCGGGGAAAGAAAGCGAATACGTCATCGCTTCTTCCGCGACGAGCGACGAAGCGACGGGTTGCCACATATATTATCCCGCGAAAAAAGAGCTTGAAAAGCGCGGAATAAAAACCGACGACCGTCGCGCCGTTCAGCTAAGAAAAGAGGACTACGACAAATACGATTTGTTCGTGGTAATGGACGAAAGAAACCTTGTCAATATCCTTAAAACGTTCGGCAGAAACGATAAGGACGGCAAAGTCAAAAAACTCCTCGACTTTACCCCCGAGGGCGGAGATATTGCCGACCCGTGGTACACCGACCGCTTCGATATAGCGGTAGAGGAAATTATCAAGGGGTGCAACGCGCTGTTCGGTTTTTTGGAAAGACGGTAAAATTAAGATGAAAAAAATAACTTTTATTTGCCACGCAAACATTTGTCGCTCGCCGACGGCGGAGTTCGTAATGAAAGAAATCGTAAGAAACGCGGGAAAAGTAGACGAATACGATATAAATTCCGCGTGCACGCGCGTCCTTGTCGGATACCGCATTTATCCGCAAACAAGAGAGGAATTGGAAAGGCGCGGGACGGAATATGACAAACAAAAAAGGTCCGCGCGGGTAAAAAAGTCCGATTACGAAAAACGCGACCTGTTCGTGGTGATGGACGAAAGAAACGTGCGCGATTTGACTAAAATCTTCGGAAAAGACGACAAAAACAAGATAAGGAAACTTCTCGATTTTACGCAAAAAGGCGGAGAAATCGCCGACCCGTGGTACACCGACCGCTTCGATATAGCGGTAGAGGAGATTTCAAGGGGTTGCGAGGCGTTATTCGCCAAATTAGAGCAAAACGTTCCACGTGAAACAACATAAAATATTTTTGGACGCTTTTTTGCTCTGACTTTTTTACGGCTTTTCCGATAGGATTTCAGCCGTATTTTTCGCTAAAATGCTTTGTTTTAGGCAAAAATAGGGTGTTTTTATGTGAGATTTTTAAGCGTCTTTTGATTTCTCAACAACCTTGGTTAAGTTCTCGATTGCGTATAACGGAAGATTGACAAGCCAGCTTTCTTCCTTATAATCCGTCATCGAGGTTCTGATAGCGACGTCGGGAGAGAATTTTTCAACGTACATTCTAAGACTTTTGGCGCGAAGATTTACTTCTGCCTTTACCTCAACGGGGACAACGGTATCTCCCGTATCGACAAGGAAATCCACCTCGCAACTGCCATTGTCGTTGGTGTAGTAATAAATATTCAATTCCGAATTAGTAATTAGCTGTTGAAGAACGTATTGCTCGGTGAGCGCGCCCTTAAATTCCACAAAAAGGTCGTTTCCGTCAAGTAAAATTTTCTTATTCAGACCGACCATACAGCCCAGCAAGCCAACGTCGACGACAAACATCTTAAATGCTTTCATATCCTCGTATGCTTTTAGAGGCAAACGACCCACCGTTACACGGCTTATTTTATGAACAAGTCCGCAATCGGTTAGCCACATAATAGCGCTTTCATAGTCCTTTGCTCTGCCGCCCTCGCGCACTAAGCCGTAAATGAACTTCTTGTTTTCTTTTGCAAGCTGCGACGGGATACTGTTCCAAAGCATACGAAGTTTGGGAACGGATTCGTTTGGCGCGTTTTTGGAAAAATCTTGTTCATAGGCTTCAAGAATTCTTTTTTGTATTTTGCGAACCTTGTTAAAATCTTTTTCGGCGGCAAACGACGTTACCGCTTCGGGCATACCTCCGACGAAATAATAATGTTTCAACGAATCGATTAAATCCTGTTTGAAGACAGTCAGCATTTCGTAATCGCAAGAGTTCATCAAATCAACATACTTTTCTTTTCCCGTTGCCATTAGAAATTCCTTAAAGGAAAGCGGATATAAATTAAGAAAATCCACTTTACCCACGGGAAAGGAAGTGCCTTGATGTAGCGCAATGCCGAGGAGTGAGCCTGCGCAAATAATATTATATTCGGGAGCATTTTCGTAAAAATATTTCAAACTCGACAAGGCGCGAGGAACTTCCTGCACTTCGTCAAAAATAATAAGGGTGTTTTCGGGCGTTATCTTTATATCGGAATAAAGTTCCAACCCCATAATAATTCTGCCGATTTCAAGGTCGGAAGAAAACAATTCCGCCATTCTCGAATTGGAATCGAAATTGATATATACGGTTTTCTCATAAGCCTGCTTGCCAAACTCTTTCATAAGCCACGTCTTGCCGACCTGTCTTGCGCCTTCAATAATCAATGGCTTACGACTGGGACTTTTTTTCCATTCATACAATTCTTCAATCGCTAATCTGTACAAGGTAATGCGCCTCCAAATAATAATACACTATTATTATATAGCCAAATTACAAAAATATCAACATATTTTAGAAAATAAAGCACATTTTTTCAACGAACTTTTAAGGGGAAACAACACTTTTATGGACTAACTTTTGAAAGGAAACAACATTTTTATGGACGAACTTTAAGTATAAAAGGCAGTGAAGACAAGATAGCCGCACAAAATAAAGATTACTTGATTAGGGTATTTGTTTGCCGGTAACGTTATAGATAGGTTTTTTAAGCGTTTTCGCGTGTCTGACGGCTTGGTGCGCGCCGCCGTTTTCAAACAGAATTCCGCAAACGATATAATCGGCGAGTTTTACGAGAAGGCAATTTGTTTTGGAAATGGCGAATTTCATAGGCACTTTGTCGGTAAGAAGATAAACGCTTTCGTCGTAATATTGCGGAAGTTCGAAATCGTCTTTCGGGTAGTACGACAAAACCAAAATCATTTTTATAAAAGGATATTTTTGTTTCAACTCATAAACTGCGTATGAAGAGAAGCAATCGAACAGACCGCGCCCGCCCGAATAAAACTCGGTAACGCCCTTATTTTCTATAAGGTCGACGAGTATTTCGTTAAGTTTATCTTTATATAGTTCGGGCGCCATTTTTGCGTGTCCGAAAAAAGCGCAAGTCGCCATTTTTTTGCCGCTCCTTTTTTTCGGTCGTAAAACCTGTTTCGGGTTAAACCCATAAAAGGTGATTATCTGATTTTTAGCGCAGTAAAATAAAAAAGTGCGCCAACCGAGGTCAACGCACCGAAAAACGCAAACTTCGATTGTCGCCAAACAAATTGGATATCAACGCACAAAACCATAGATTTTTTGCAATAACACCAGTGAAATTTGCGCTTTTGCCAAATTCAGTTTGTGTTATTGCCGATAAAAAAATATGATTAGAAAAACGAATATTATCCGCTTTTTCGATATTCAATTTGTTTGGCGTAATAATTATAGCATAAATATGAGTTCCTATCAAGCGCTTTCGCATTTTACGGTGTTGAAATTCTGCGTAAATGTGGTATAATTGATTTCAAGTATAGAAATAAATCGTGCGGCAAACACCGAAAGGAGGTAAAAAATGGTATTCGAACTTAGGCTTTACGACACCGTACTTATGGAGTTCGAATTCGAGGAAAAGTATCTCGAAGGACAGGTTTGCCGTATAATTTTCGTTGACGAAGACAAACGCCGTTTGTTGCCGATAGGAATGACGGCGACGGACGACGGTGTGCTTTCCTGGCTGAAAACGCGCGTTATTCCCAAAAACAGAGAATTCGTAAGTCAGATTTTGTCGCGGTCGGGCTTATCGCCGAACGATACTCTCGGCATAATCAGACTTTGCAAGGGCGTGTCGCTTAACGATAGTTATTGGGTAGTCGAGCGCGGTTTTAACGGTAAATTCTCCGATTTTAATTTGTATGAACACAGTTTTTCGCGCGCGCTTTCTCTGATTGCTTACACGGGATACGGTTCGAATACGGCGAAAGGGTTTACTTCGTCGCCCGAGTTTACAACCAACGGTATGCTACGCAAATGCTGGCGCAGGCTGAACAAAAAAATTTATCTCTATAAAGGCGGCACGGTCGGCGCGGCGAATACGGGAAACGAGCCGTATTCGGAGTTTTACGCTTCGCAGATAGCGGAAAGAATGGAATTAAAGCACGTTTCCTACAATCTTGCGAAATGGAAAGGCATTCTTTGTTCCACCTGCGAACTTTTTACCGATATAAATACCTCTTACGTTCCTATGTATCGATTTGTCGAAAAGGGGACGTTGCCCGAAATTGCTAAGTACTTGAAATCTTTGGGAAAAAATTTCTACGACGAATTCGTCGATATGTTGATTTTCGACGCCCTTATTTTCAATACGGACAGACACGGCGGAAACTTCGGTTTGACGGTGGACAGCCGCACGAACGAACCCATAGGTTTCGCGCCGATTTTCGACAACGGGCTATCGCTTTTTAATTACGCGATGGACGACGAAATCGAAAACTTGAAAGAGTATTCGAAAACGCGCGTATCCGCTTTCGGCGCGCCGTACATAGAAATCGTCAAAGAATTTATCACCGAACGGCAAAGAAAACAGTTGCGGAAAATGATAAATTTCAAATTCGATAAACATAAAAAATTCAATTTACCACAAAAAAGGCTGACAAAAATCGAAGAATTTTTGCAATTCAGAGTAACGGAATTGTTAAGCGCAGAAAAGGACAAATAATTAAAAAACGCAGGTTTTTGGTTGCATTAAAAAAAGACTGTTTCGATTGAAACAGTCTTTTTTTGCTATTAAGTGTTAAAACTTAAATTAGTCGTTTTTCGCCATTTCCTTATATTTTTCGCGACGTTCCGCGGCGTCTTTCTCGTTCGTTTCGAAGAGTTTTTCCGCCTGTTCGGGGAACATCTTTTTAAGGCTGGTGTATCTCGTTTCGCCGAGCAGGAAGGACTTGTAGTCGAGCGTCGGGTCTTTGCTGTCGAGGGTGAACGGGTTCTTGCCTTCGTCTGCGAGCGTCGGGTTATAACGGTAGAGCGACCAGTATCCGCTGTCGACCGCTTTCTTCATTTCGCCGATTGCGTTGCTCATATTGATACCGTGGTTGATACAAGGAGCGTAGCAGATGACAAGGGACGGACCGTGGTATGCTTCGGCTTCTTTGAGAGCTTTTACGACCTGCGCCATATTCGCGCCCAAACTTACCTGCGCCACGTAAACGTAACCGTAGCTCATAGCCATCATACCGAGGTCTTTCTTCTTCGTTCTCTTACCGCTTGCCGCGAATTTCGCGATACTTCCGGTAGGAGTGGATTTGCTTGCCTGACCGCCGGTGTTGGAGTAAACTTCGGTGTCGAGCACGAGGATATTGACGTCTTCGCCCATTGCGAGTACGTGGTCTACGCCGCCGTAACCGATGTCGTACGCCCAGCCGTCTCCGCCGAATATCCATATGGATTTCTTAACGAGGCAGTCTTTTTCTTTAATGATGGCGTTGCGGAGTTCCGCGCAGTCGCAGCATTCGTTACAACCTTCTATCATAGCAAGGAGTTTTTCGCTTGCTTTTTTGCTGCCTTCCGCGTCATCCATATTGTCAATCCAATCCTGGCAGATTTGTGCGCCGTCGGTTTTGCCTTTTTCCGTCATCAAATTCGCGAGAGCCGCGACGTTTTCTTTTAACTTAGCGCGTCTTTGCGTAATTGCGAGGTTCATTCCGTAACCGAATTCCGCGTTGTCTTCGAACAGGGAGTTAGCCCACGCGGGTCCGTGTCCCTTGTCGTTTACCGTGTACGGGCAGGTAGGAGCCGAGCCGCCGTAAATCGACGAACAGCCGGTTGCATTTGCCACAATCATTCTGTCTCCGAAGAGCTGAGTAACGAGTTTAACGTAAGGAGTTTCTCCGCAACCCGCGCAAGCGCCGCTGAACTCGAACAGAGGTTTCTTGAACTGGCTTCCTTTTGCCGTGTCTTCCTTATATACTTTGTCGTTTTCGGGAAGAGCTTCCGCGTATTCCCAGTTTTCTTTGTCTTTTGCGATAGCGTCCGCAACGGGTATCATCGTAAGAGCCTTTTCTTTTGCGGGGCAAACGTTCGCGCAGGAACCGCAACCCGTACAGTCGTAGGGGCTTACCTGAATTCTGAACTTATAACCCTTGTATCCGATAGCGTCTTTAACTTCGAACGTTTCGGGCGCGCCGGCGAGCTGTTCGGGAGTTTTGAGTACGGGACGGATTGCCGCGTGAGGGCAAACCATAGAGCACTGGTTGCACTGTATGCAGTTTTTAATGTTCCACGTAGGAACTTTAACCGCCGTGCCGCGTTTTTCGTATTTGGTTGTGCCTACGGGTACAACGCCGTCTGCGGTAAACGCGCTTACGGGGAGTTTGTCGCCCTGTTGGCAGAGTACGGGGTTAACCGTGTTCTTGAAGTAGTCCGTTCCTTTGATTTCCACCATAGGAGCGCCTTCGGTCGTCGTAGCCCAGCTTTCGGGGTAGTTGACTTCTTTGAGGTTTGCGATTGCGCCGTCGACAGCCGCGTAGTTCATATTGACTACCGCGTCGCCTTTTTTGCCGTAGGTCTTTTTGATAGCCTGCTTCATATAGGTTTCCGCGTCCGCGTAGGGGATGATGTCGGCGAGTTTGAAGAACGCCGCCTGCATAACCGTGTTTACGCCTTTGGTCGCGCCGATGGAGGAGATAACTTTGTTTCCGTCGAGCGTATAGAACTTAACGTGTTTTTTAGCGATAGCGTTCTTTACGCAAGCGGGGAGCATTTTGTCCATTTCTTCGGGTTCCCAGATACTGTTGAGAAGGAACGTTCCGTTCTCTTTGATATCGGAAAGCATATCGTAACGGTAAATGTAGCTCGGGCAATGGCAAGCAACGAAGTCCGCGTGGTCGATAAGGTAAGAAGATTTGATGGGCTTGTCGCCGAAACGGAGGTGAGAAATCGTTATACCGCCGCTCTTCTTGCTGTCGTAGTGGAAATAGCCTTGCGCGTATTTTTCGGTGTGGTCGCCGATGATTTTAATCGAGTTCTTGTTCGCGCCGACGGTTCCATCGCTGCCCAGTCCGTAGAACTTGCAGCAGATGCTTCCTTCGGGAGCCGCGTTGATGAATTTATCCATCGGGAGAGAGGTGAACGTAACGTCGTCCACGATACCTACGGTGAAGTGGTCTTTGTTTGCGCCGCCCATATTTTCGTAGATTCCGTAAATCATAGTCGGGTTGAACTCTTTGCTTCCCATACCGTAACGTCCGCCGAGAATGGTGTAGTCTTTTCCCGCGAGAGCGGCGCATACGTCGAGGTAAAGAGGTTCGCCGAGCGCGCCGGGTTCTTTGGTGCGGTCGAGAACGCTGATATATTTAACGGTGGAGGGAATAGCCGCCGCGAGTTTGTCCGCGCGGAAAGGACGGTACAGTCTTACTTTTACGAGACCGACTTTGCCGCCGCGTGCGTTGATATAGTCTACGGTTTCTTCCGCGGCTTCGCAGCCCGAACCCATCATTATGATGATTTTGTCCGCGTCGGGAGCGCCGTAGTAATCGAAGAGGTTGTATTTTCTGCCGGTAATGCTTTCGACCTGAGCCATACAGTTTTCCACGATTTCGGGAACCGCGTCATAGTATTTGTTGCACGCTTCTCTGTTCTGGAAATAGATGTCGCCGTTTTGCGCGGTGCCTTTCTGAACGGGGTGTTCGGGGTTAAGCGCGCGCTTTTTGAAGTCTTCCACGTCTTTCATATCGACGAGTTTTTTCATATCTTCGTAATCGATAGCGTCGATTTTGCTTACTTCGTGGCTGGTACGGAAACCGTCGAAGAAGTGAAGGAAAGGAACTTTGGATTTAAGCGTAGCGAGGTGGCTTACGAGAGCAAGGTCCATAACTTCCTGAACGGAGTTGCTGCAAAGCATCGCAAAGCCCGTCTGACGGCAAGCCATAACGTCGGCGTGGTCGCCGAAGATGTTAAGAGCGTGAGCCGCGAGAGCGCGAGCCGAAACGTGGAAAACGCAGGGCATAAGTTCGCCGGCGATTTTGTACATATTCGGTATCATAAGGAGCAAACCTTGCGAAGCGGTAAACGTCGTGGTAAGCGCGCCCGCGCAGAGAGAACCGTGAACCGCGCCCGCCGCGCCGGCTTCCGATTGCATTTCCGCTATACGGAGCTGTTGACCGAACATATTTTTTCTTCCCTGAGCAGCCCATTCGTCGGAGTTTTCCGCCATAGGCGAGGAAGGAGTGATGGGGTAAATAGCGGCTACTTCGCTGAACGCATAAGCTACGTGAGCGGCAGCCGTATTACCGTCGATTGTCATTTTCTTACTCATTAGAACCTCCAAGTTTAATTTTTATGAGTTATTTCCTACCGCCCGAGTCGGTCGGTATTGCTGTCGGTTGATATTATACAAAATATTTATATATAAGTCAATTACTTTGAAAAATTTTACAGCTATGCCCTCCGCGCACGATTACAGGCGTTTTATGCGGAAAACCGAACGAACTTCCGATAATCGAAAACCCGCGTTACGGGTAGCTTTATCGAGCGGAAAAGGAACCGAAAATGTAAATTCAATATACGCTCGAAGAGTGGGAGACTGTTTCGGGCTACGTTTTTTGCAGAGGGGAACGGAGGCAGAAACGAGGGCAAGGTAAAAAATGGAAACGGCTTTTTGTGACAAGCGTTACTTGCGGCGGAAAGGACGGAAGAGAGTGTGGGGCGTAAACCGTCGGCAGAAGCGGATAAAAAGCGGGCGGGGTGGAAAAAGCGCGAGATACGGCGAAAATGCGCTATTGACAATTGCAATATTTTATAGTAAAATTTTTTAATATTATAATTACAATCAATAAAAGCGAGGAGATGCATAATGAAGAAGACATTGTCGGGGAATTCGAGAGCGGTTATTTTTGTGACGGTTCTCGTGCTTACCGCTCTGATTGTCGGTATCGGTTGCGCCGGGTTCGGCGCGTACGCCGCGGATAACAGAGTCAAGACGACGCGCGTCGCGCATTTGTCCGACGTGCATATGATGCCGAAAGAGTATGCGAATATCCATTCGAAGGAATTCAATTCGGACGCGGGTATGACGAAAATGCTTGCGGAGACGGAAGCTACGCTTGCCACCGCGCTCGGCGAACTTTACGAGATGGAAGACGCGCCTACCGTTGTTTTGGTGTCGGGAGACTTGACGAGCAACGGAGAAAAGCGGGCGAACGAAGTAGTCGCGCAGTATTTTGCCGCGATTACCGAAAAAATGCGTACCCGCTCGGGATATGAAAAATTCCAAATTCTGGTAATGCCCGGAAACCACGATATGTATAACGACGGCGCGGTTTCCTATATGCCTACGAAAGAAGAACTCGCCGCTTGCGCAAGCGACGCGGAGAGGCTCGAACTTATGGAGAATTACGTTCCGCGTTCGGTGGAAACCACGACGAGCAAGGATATATACGAAATATATTCCGACTTCGGATACTGCAACTGTCCGAACAGGAAAAACGGCGAGCATATCGGAGACTGCAAAATCGCGCAGGGCGTGAAACTTTCGTTCTTCTACGAGAGCGAGTTTTGGTACGACGACACGACGAAGAGAACGACGCAGCCCGACGGCACGGTTAAGTACGAAGGGTTCGACGCGCGAAACGCTACCGACGCGGAAGTCAAAGCGTACGAAGACAACAACCTCGATTTCGAATATCTTGCCGAAGCGGGAAGAATAGGCGCGTGTTCGTACGTCGCGACGATTGACGGAGTTACCGTAATAGGAGTAGACGGAAACGCGAGAGAGTACACGGGCGACAGGAGCACGGTTGCCACGGCTTCCGCAGGCGGTTGGGACGAGACCACGGGCGGAATGGTGACGAGGGCGCAGCTCAGGTGGATAGTCGAAGAGACCAAGGACGAGGTGGCGGCGGATAATCTTATGCTTGCCAACTGCCATTTCAACAACATACCTCACTTTACTTCGCAGGACGAAGTAATAAGTCTTTTCGTTTTGGATAACCTCGAACAATACACATCGACGCTTGCCAACGCAGGGATAAGATATAATTTCAGCGGACATCAGCACGCGTTCGATATAGTGGATACGATTACGCAGGAAGGCAACGTTTCCTACGACATCGAGACGGGTTCGCTCGTTTCTTACGGGTCGGGTTACAGAACGCTTACCTTTACGCAGGAATGGAAAAACGGCAACTACTCGGAAGACGTCAAGAGCACGGTTCATTCTCTCGACAAAAACGCCGCGGACGGTTTCTATTACGCTACGTATAAACTGACGAGCGAGATAGGCGGTGACGAAACGGCGGTAACGCCCGAAGATTGCCTCGACTATAATTCTTCTTCGGTTTCCAAATGCGGCGCGTTCACGACGGACGACGTAAATCTATACGCGGGCACGGACTATCTTACATTGGTTAAACGCGCGTGCGTAGACGCCGAGGGCGAAAAAATCGGCGTGGGCGACTACCTTACGCAGGGTTTGGCGAAACTGATTTCGATGGACGGAATGATAGGCGGAATAGTCAACGACGGACTGTTCGATATGCTTTCGAATATGGTGGGCGGAATGAGTTTCGTCGATGGCAAACCTTTTACCAAAGCGTTGCTTAACGATTTGATAAACGGGCTTGCGGACGTGGATTTCCCCGCGTTCGTCGATAACGGAGACGGAACGTTTAAGATTACGGACAAACCCGTCGCGGGCAACAGTTTGGTCGACTACGCCACGGATTTGGTAGAATGGGTGCTTAATTACGATTTCTCGTACGGGACGAGACAGGGAGGAACGACCTTAGCCGAAATCCTCGTAATCGTTTACGGCGGACACCTTTCGGGAGCGCATACCGATACTATACATTCGGTTGTGCAACCGCTTATAGACAAACTTTACGACGGAACTTTCGTCGATTTCCTCATCAACACGTTGTTGGTAGACGGAATAGTTCCGCAACTCGATTTCCTTTTCGACGTGCCGATAAGGTGGGACGCGAAGACGGCGAATCTTTCGAGCGGAGCGGGAATAGACATTACGGCGGCGTTGAAAACGAAAGCGACCGCGGGTTTGGACAGCACGATAAAATCCCTGTTCCAAAATTACGGATTGAAGACCGTGGATAAGAACGGATATTCCTCGCTCAAATGCGTAATTACCGACGTGGAAGCGATAGCGAAAGACCTGCTCGTAACGCCCGAAGAGGATATAAACGATTCGATGCTTCAATTCCTCGCGCCGATGGTAAGAAATTTATTGCAGGGATTCGGCGATATAGGAAAATACGTCGATATGGTTCTCGATTATATCAATCAATATCTTGACGACGGCAAACTTTATAACATACTGCAAAAAGAACTTATAAGCAAATACGTCACCGACGCGTTCTGCCGCAACCTCGGATATTACGCCGCGTACATCGTAGGCGGAATGTCTATGGACAACACGCCCGACGGAAGCAGTTGGGGCGCGGGCGATTATATGAAAGAATACACGGTGAAAAACCAAAAAGATTTCAATATAGCGACGAAGAAATCCAACGCCGCGAGCGTGTACGGCGGGAAAGCGTTTTACAGGGCTAAGGGTACGAAAGGTTCGCTTGCGGTAACCCCGACCGTGGAAAACGGTATGCTTGCGAGTATGATAACCGTATCGTTCGACAAGGATTTGACCTCGACGAAAAAGATAACGTGGTATACTTCGATTGAGCAGAACGTGTTTGATAAAAACGCGAGCGGAGAGTACGAATTCTCCGTGCCCGCAAGCGAGATAGAATACTCGCTCGACAAGAATTTGAAAGACGCGAAACGCGTTGCCGCGCAGTCGGAGAACGTGGACAGAGAGCTTCCCACGATTGACCTCGGCATAGCTTATTTCAACATAAGCCACCGTTATAAACTGTATAATAAACATACGGTGAGCCTGACGGATTTGGAAGCGGGCAAGACATACTATTACCGCCTCGGAAGCGATAAGTACGGTTGGAGCGAAACTTATTCGTTCACTACCGCGGCGGAAGGAGATTTCCGTTTTATGGCGATTACCGACGTGCAGGGTTCGGTACAGGGCAACTACGAAGACAGTCTGCCGTCGCTTAAAACGGCTATGGAATACTTCGGCGACAGCGGAGTTTCCTTCATCGCGTCTCTCGGCGACAACGTGGACAACGGAAAGAACATCAAGCAGTTCACGTGGTGGTTGGACGAACAGAGCGAAATCTGGGCGAACAACACGTTCGTTACCGCGGGCGGAAATCACGAAAAGAGAGAGTACGCGTTATCGAGCGTTATCGGACTTCCCGACAATGCGACGGTAAGCGAAACGGGACATTACTATTCGTACGACTATAACTACGCGCATTTCATCGTGCTCGACACCAACGATATAAGCGACAACGAACTCGGCAAAACGCAGACCGAATGGTTAATCGACGATTTGGAAAAGAACGCGGAAAACAAGAACACGAAGTGGACGATAGTTATGCTTCACAAAGGACCGTACACCGCGGGAAGTCACGCGTTCGACGACGACGTAATCGGGCTAAGAAAACAACTTACGCCGCTGTTTGCCGACAACGGAGTAGACCTCGTGTTGCAAGGACACGACCATACTTATTCGGTGAGCGAGTACATAGGGCGGGACGGTCAGCCCGTCGAAGTAAAGACCTCTTCCGACGGAACGGTCGTTAAGCCCGAAGGCGTACTGTATATCAATCTCGGCACGATGGGAGATAAGTTCTACGACTATATTTACAGCGACGAAGTAAGCATAATAAAGAGAGTGTCCGTAGATGAAAGACTGGAAAAATACGTTACGGCGGACGGGTATCTCGAACTCAAAGAAACGCCGGTTTTCGCGGATATTTCGGTGAAAAAAGACACTCTTACGATAAATACTTATACGATAATCGACGGAGAAGTCGTACCCGTGGACGCGATAAATATTGCTAAGAGCTCGACAAACAAGTATTCCGCGATTGCCGCGATAACGGCGGTTTCGGTCGCCGCGGCGGCGATAATCGCGCTTTGCATAGTGGGAGCGGTCGCAAGAAAGAAAAAGAACGCGTTTTTGAAATAATTCGGGAAATTAAAACGCGGAAGCGAAACGGCGTATCGCCGTTTCGCTTCTCATATTCGAGAAAAATGAAAAAAAGAGGTGTAAAAAAATGGCGAAAAGAGCGAGAAAACCGTGGTCGGTAACGAAAAAAATCGTTGTTTTCGGGATAATAGGATTGATTGTCGCCGTAATTTTGCTTAATCTGGTCATTCTGCCTCTTACCGCGACCGCGGCGAGAAAGGGTTATAACGGAGAACCGATTGAGAAAAGCCAATATATAGAAGAAGAGACAAAACTGTCCGCGCACAGAGCGGGCGGCGGCGAAGCGCCCGAAGAAACGCTCGCGGCGTTCAGACTTTGTATGGAAAACGAAGAATACAAAGTGGATATTCTCGAATTCGACCTGCATATAACCAAAGACGGAGAACTCGTGCTGTTGCACGACGACACGCTTGACAGAACTTCGGACGCGCAGGAAAAATTCGCTAAAAAAGACGCGTTTGTCAAAGATTATACCCTGGAAGAGATAAAAACGCTCAATATGGGGGAAAACTTCGTCGCGCCCGACGGGACAACCCCGTATAAAGGACTGAGGGGAGAGGATATTCCCGACGACGTGAGAATTTTAACCCTCGACGGGATACTCGATTACGTGGAAAAACAGGTCAGAACCGACGGAGAGATGAATTATATCATCGAAATAAAGGACGACGGGAACGCGGGAAAGAAAGCTATGGACAAACTGTACGAAAAGATGAAAGAATACGACATAACGGACAGAACCATAGTGGGCACGTTCAACGCGGATATAACGAAATATATCGACGAAAAGTACTCGGAAGAAGTCACGCGTTCGGCAAGCATTATGGAAGCGTTGCATTTTTATTTTTCCTTTTTGTACGGAGCCGACCTCGGAGAAGTAAAGTACGGAGTGTTGCAATTACCGTATAAAGCGGCGTATTTCAACTTCGGAACGAAAGAGATAATAGATTACGCGCACAGTTACGGTATAGCCGCGCAGTACTGGACGATAAACGAAGCGGAGCAGATAAAAGAGCTTAAAGACAACGGCGCGGACGCGATTATGACGGATTATCCCGCCGTGGGGTATAAAGTCCTGAACGGAAATAGGGCGGCGTAAAATGAGATATAGAGTATATTGCGTTATTCATACGCCGAAAAACAAGCACATTATGAAAGAAATAGAAGTGGACGCGTCGTGCGACGCGGACGCGGTGAAAAGAGCGGAAGAAAGGTTCAATAAATACCTTTCGAGAGTGGGGTATAAAGTGGAAGTCGTTATTTACGACCCGATAGACCCCGTTTACGTTTAGAATTTTTTAAGACGGAAAAAGCAAAAGCGACGACCCTTTCGGTCGTCGCTTTTACTTGAAGTTCTTTTGTAAATTATTCTTCGCTGATAGCTTCGCAGGGGCAAACGCTTGCGCAGCTGCCGCAGCTGATGCACTGGTCCGCGTCGATAACGTACTTGTCCGCGCCTTCGCTGATTGCGCCTACGGGGCAGGTTTCCGCACAGGTACCGCAGCTTACGCAGTTTTCACCGATTACATATGCCATAATTAAAAAATCTCCTTTATAAAGTTTTTTTCATTATATCATTTATACGCGCGGAATGTCAATAATTATGTCGAAGATTTGAGTGGAGAGATTGCGTTTATTTTTTTCGCAAGTGAACCGTCGCCGTACTAACGTACGGAAATATCACCCCAAAAAGCATATAGCTTTTAGGGGACCCCGATTAAACTTGCGGAAAAGCGGAAAAAACTCTATTTTTATCCGCTTTTACTGTAATGATGAGAAAATAATTTCTGTTTGATTATTTTATCTTCGTTTTTGCAGGCGTAAAGAAACGCGATATATCCGCTCAGGTCGAAGACTGTTTGTGAAAATACTGGTAAAACCGACATTCTATGCCCGAATTGTAGAGTTTGCGGTTTTTGTCGGCTTTCAGACCGAGATTTTTTTCGAAATCGGGCGCGCTCGTTATGGCGAACAGACTCCAATTGTCGAGAGAGCGGAAAACGTTTCCGAGAGTTTTGTACAGCGCGGCGACTTCTTTAATGGAGAGCAACCGTTCGCCGTAAGGCGGGTTTGTTACTATACAGCCGTTTTTGAGAGAACAGCGGAAGTCCTTGACGTCCTGAACCTGCAAATGAATTTTATCGCGTACGCCCGCTTTTAATGCGTGACGGGAAGCGAGAGCAATGGCTTCGGGGTTTACGTCGAACCCGTAAAAATGAAGTTTGCGGTCGGGCGTTTCTTTGTCGAGAGCTTCTTCGAGCGTAAGACGGTAGGCGTTTTCGTCGAGGAAATCCCACTTTGCGTAATCGAAACTACGGTTTTTGCCGGGAGCGATGCCGAGGGCTTTTCTCGCCGCTTCTATGACTATCGTTCCGCTTCCGCAGAACGGGTCGCAGAACGGATTTTCGGGCGTAAAATCGCTGAGTTCGAGCATAGCGCAGGCAAGCGTTTCCTTTATGGGAGCTTCCCATACGAGGTCGCGCCAACCGCGTTTATGAAGTCCTTCGCCCGAAGTGTTGAGCATAAGAGTAACTTCGTCCGACGAAATGAGAAATTCGACGCGGTAGAATTCGCCGTTTTCTGGAAAGATTTTTTTGCGATATTTTTTAGAAAGAGAGGAAAGAACGGCTTTTTTGATAACGCTTTGACAACTGCTTACGGCAAACAGGCGACTGTTGCGGCATTTGCCGTTTACGACGATACGCGCGTTAAACGGAATTATGTCGCCGAAAGGGAAAGAACAAACGCCGTCGAAAAGTTCGTCAAACGTGACCGCGCGGAAGGAACAGAGGGTTATGTAAACTCTGTCCGCGCAGGAAAGAAACATATTGAGACGGGCGACGTCAAAGGAAGAGCCTTCCAAAGAGATTCCGCCGTCCAACGCCTTTGACGAAGGAAATCCGAGCAAACGAAGTTCCTTTTTTACCGCGCTTTCCACCCCAGAAGCGCAAGTTACCGTGATTTTGTAGTTCTGCATACCGATATTTTACAACAAAGTTCGCGAGAGGGGAAACCTTTTTGCCGAAAAAGTTTTCCCCTCTCGCAAACTACGCTTAATAAAATATTATTTTTGTAAAGAGGTTGCGGACGGAAAGATAATAAGGTATAATTTTTGATATGGCGATTTACAAACAAGACGATATAGTTACGCTTTATATAAGCGGATACGGAGCGGACGGCGAAGGCGTTGCGAAAGCGGACGGGTTCGTGTTTTTCGTGCCGTTTGCGGTAAAAGGCGAGACGGTTAGGGCGAAAGTAGTGCACGTTAATCGAAAAAACCTTGTTTTTTGCGAATTGAAAGAGATTATCGAGAGCGCGGAAGAGAGAATTAAACCGCCGTGCAACCGTTTTACGAGGTGCGGCGGGTGCGATATTATGCACTTAAAATACGAGGAGCAACTGAGAATAAAACGGGATAATATCATCGCGTTGCTGAGAAAAAACGCGGGGATTGAGGACGTCGAAGTAGACGAAGTCGTGCCGTGTTCAGAGCCTTACGGGTACAGGAATAAGATACAACTGCCGTTCGGAACGGTGAACGGCGAAATCGCTATGGGTTTTTATCGGGAAAACAGCCATAAAATAGTGGCGATAACGAAGTGTTTTCTGCACGGCGAATGGGTAGAAAAACTGATTAAAGTATTCGTCGGATTTGCAAAAACGCACGGACTTACGGCGTACGACGATATTAAGAAAAGCGGACTGCTTCGGCATATGGTGGCGAGAAAGTTGAACGGCGGGTTTTGTATCACCGTGGTGACGAACAGGCAAAAATTGCCGTTTGCCGATGATTTGATTATGAGGTTAAACGAAGAAATCGGGGAAGAGTACGCGCTGTATAATTCGGTAAAACAGGCGCAGAACAACGTTATAATGGGCGAAAGCGCGGTCGCGATTAAAGAGAAAAAAATCTACGCCGAAATTATGGGAATAAAAATGGAAGTGAACCCGTATTCGTTTTTACAGCTTAACGACGAAATAAGGGATAAGATATATAAAAGGGTAATAGAGGAAATAAACGGGGACGGAAACGGGGAGAAAATCGTTATCGACGCATACGCGGGAGTGGGCGCGTTAGGAGCAATTTTAGCCCAAAACGGAGCGACGGTATACAATATAGAAATAGTGAAAGAGGCTACGGAAGACGGAAAGAAATTAGCCGAAGAAAACGGATTAAGCGGAAGAGTGTTTAATATCAACGGAGACGCCGCGGTAAAGGTGCCGGAAATTCTGAAAGAAACGGCAGGACAAGAAAGAACGATAACACTCGACCCGCCGAGAAAAGGATGCGACGAAAGGGTGCTTAAAGCGATAGCCGAAGCGGACAAGGCGGAGAAAATATATTACATAAGCTGTAACCCGGCAACGCTGACGAGAGACTTAAAAATTCTCGCCGAAAACGGCTATAAAATCGACAAAATAACCCCATACGATATGTTTCCCCAAACAAAACACGTCGAAACGCTGGTTTTGCTCGGCAGAAGGTAAGTCAAAAAAGTATAATTTATTATGAGAAATATAAGGAGGCAAGTATGACGCTGGAAGAATTTGAAAAGTTGTCGGGTGGGGGCGAGTTGTACGATTCGGGCGATACTTCGCTTATCGTAAGACAATTCAAATTGCAGGACAAGGTTCGCCGTTACAACAAGACGCATTGTTCGCCGCTCGGGTATCTGATTCGTTCGGCAAAACTCAAAAAGATGTTTGCTTCCGTTGGGAAAGGGGTTTATATCGAACCGCCGTTTCACGCGAACTGGGGCGGAAAACACTGTTATTTCGGCGACGGAGTTTATGCGAATTTCAATCTTACGCTTGTTGACGACGGGAAAATTACCGTGGGCAATCACGTTATGCTCGGACCGAACGTCACTCTATGCACCGCTTCGCATCCGATTGCGCCGGAACTAAGAGAGAAAGCTATTCAGTATAATTTGCCCGTTACCATAGGGGATAATTGCTGGCTCGGCGCGGGCGTGACGGTTTTACCCGGCGTTACCATAGGAGAAAACAGCGTTATCGGCGCGGGAAGCGTGGTAAATAAAGACATACCCGCAAACGTGGTGGCGGTCGGAGTTCCTTGTAAGGTCGTGCGACAAATAACAGACGAGGACAGGGCGTTTTACCGTAAAAATTTGCCCATTCCGCAAAAATTATTCGATAGCGAAAATTGAAAAGGCGGGAGCGATTTGTAATGTTCGGAGAAATGAGAAGGAAGAAACAGGAAATTCCGAGCGAAGACTGTAAGCGGATATTGAAATGCGAAAAGCGAGGAGTGCTGTCCGTAATCGGCGAGTTCGGATACCCGTACGGCGTTCCTATGAACTTTTATTTTGACGAAGAGGAAGGGAAAATTTATTTCCACGGAGCAAAAGAAGGGCATAAAATCGACGCGATAAAACGCGATAGTAAAGCGTGTTTTACCGTTTGGAGCGAGACGGGGACGGATGAAGACGGCTGGTCGAAACACGTTGTTTCCGTAATAGCAAGAGGACGCGCGGAGATTGTCGCCGACGGAAATAGAGAAGAAATAGCAAGAAAACTCGGTTTGAAATATTATCCCGAAGCGGACGAGGCGGAAAAAGAAATCCGCGCAACTCTCGGGAAAGTGCGGATTATCGCGTTAAAAATAGAACACATATCGGGCAAAAGGGTCCACGAAAAATAGCCCCAAACCCCGTATTCGTTATTTGGATTAGCAAGAAATTACTTATTTACGTTCGTTTATAGAGGAGATGAATTCGTCATAGGAACGGATGTAGTCGTCCTCGCTGTACGTTTCCGAAGCAAGAACGAGAAGAACGCCGTCGGCGGAGAAATCGTGTATTTCACGCCATACGTTATGTCCGATATACAGTCCTTCGGACGGATTGTCGAGAACAACGGTGCGGGTGTCGTCTCCGTCGGTCAGAGTGACTTTGCAACTTCCGTGAATGGCGATATAGATTTGTTCAAGTCTTTTATGAGAATGGAATCCGCGTTTTATGCCTTCGCCGACTCCGTAAATATAATAAACGCGTTTTACTTCAAACGGGAGCTCTTTGCCGAGTTCGGCAACTACGAGATTTCCGCGAGTGTCATTGTGTTTTTGAAAGTTAATTTTTTTAATGTCCATAGAGCAACCCTTTTATTTGCTTTTTTTCGAGCGTTTTTTGTATATCAGATAAGGAAAGTGTTTGGCGGTCATTACGATTTTGTAAATGATTTTTCCGCAGCGGGATTCTTTTATACGGTATTTTTGGGGAAGAACCCGTTTGTCGTACAGGTAAGAATTGCGTTGTTTCCAATGAGAAAAAGAGGTTCTTGCTTCGCGTTTATCCGTGGCAAAAGGAAGAATTTCGTTCTTGAAAATACTGTTTGATTCTTTGGTGTAAGACTTCGTTATTCTGTTTGCGTTGCTTATTCCGCCAAGGCGGTATTTAATAACGATACGGTCGAAAAAGACGAACGGCGTGCCGCCGCGCAAAAGGCGCATATTTATCGGATAATCGTCTATAAGGCGGTATCTTTCGTCAAGGAAACCGTTCTTTTCGTAACATTCGCGTGTTCTTGCGGTGCAACAGCTGAAAATGATATTACAGCCTGTCATTTTGTCGAACAGTTCGCGGGGGGTAGAAGATTCTATAAGTTTTATATGCGCGGCGCTCGGCGCGATGTGTTTGCGCTGAGCCATATTTTCGTCGTAAACGGCGCGCTTTGCCGTGATTACTTCCGCGCCCGTGCGGAGGAATTCTTCCGTCCAGTCGGCGAGAACATTGTTGTCGTAGAAACAGTCGTCCGCGGCAAGAGTATAAATGTATTTTCCGTGCGCGGCTCGAATTCCGATATTAAGGGTCTTCGTCGTGCCGTAGTTGTCGGGATTTGCGATGACCTCGAAACGTTTGATATTCTCGCGCTTGTTATCTTGAATATAAGCGTATATTTGGGGAATGTCTACCTGTGCCGAGCCGTCGTCAATAACGAAGTACTCTATGTTTTCGTAAGTCTGTGAAAGAACCGAATCAATTGCGTCGCATACGGTGTCGGAGTTGTTATAACAAGGCGTTATTACCGTTATGAGCGGAAGTTCTTTCATCGTTTTTCGTAATACTCCGAATAGAATTTTTTATAATTGCCGTCGAGAATGTTTTTCCACCATTCTTCGTGTTCAAGGTACCAACGTACGGTTTTGCGGATGCCGAAAGAGAATTCCGTTTCGGGAGTCCAACCGAGTTCGGCGGAGATTTTTTCCGGGTCGATAGCATATCTTCTGTCGTGTCCCGCTCTGTCGGCGACGAATTCGATTTTGCCTTTGCCGACTTCTTCTATAATTGTATTGACAACTTCGAGGTTGTTTTTCTCGTTATGCCCGCCGACGTTATAAACTTCGCCGAGCCGTCCTTTTTGTAAAATAAGGTCAATCGCCGCGCAATGGTCTTCGACGTAAAGCCAGTCGCGTACGTTTTTACCGTCTCCGTAAACGGGCAACGGCTTTCCTTCCGTCGCTTTGGCAATCATCAGAGGAATGAGCTTTTCGGGGAACTGATACGGTCCGTAGTTGTTCGAGCAGCGCGACACCGTAACGGGAGTGCGGTAAGTTCTGTAATAAGCAAGGGTAATCAAGTCCGCGGACGCCTTCGAAGCGGAGTACGGACTCGACGCGCGCAAAGGCGTTTTTTCGGTGAAGAACATATCCGGTCTGTCGAGAGGCAGGTCGCCGTATACTTCGTCCGTGGATACCTGGTGAAATCTCGGAGTGCCGTATTTTCGGCACATATCGAGAAGAACCTGCGTTCCCATAACGTTGGTTTTCAAGAATACGTCGGGATAGAGAATCGAACGGTCGACGTGACTTTCCGCCGCAAAATTGATGACGGCGTCGGGTTTTTCTTCGGCAAACAGCGCGTCCATCGCGTTTCTGTCGGCAATATCGGCTTTAACGAAACGGAAAGAGGGGTTTTCGAGGACGGGTAAAAGGGTTTTTAAGTTTCCCGCGTACGTCAGACTGTCTACGCATACGATGCGATAAGACGGATGCTTTTTCAGCATATAAAAAACAAAATTACTTCCTATAAATCCGGCGCCGCCGGTAATGATAATATTCATAATAATCCAAAAATTTATCTATGTTTGACTTTGTGTCCGAGCACTCCGGCAAGGTGGGTGCCGTATGATGATTTTCCGTATTTCGCCGCGGCTTCGGCAAGTTGTTTTGCCGATATCCACTTGTTGTAAAAAGCTATTTCTTCGAGTGCGGCAATCTGAATGCCTTGGCGGTCTTCGAGAATTTTAACGTAAGATGACGCTTCGTACAGACTTTCCATTGTGCCGGCGTCCATCCAGGCATAGCCCCGACCGAGAAGTTCCGCAGCAAGTTTGTTTTCGGAAAGGTACAGCTTGTTCAGGTCGGTGATTTCCAGTTCGCCGCGAGCGGACGGTTCTACGCGTTTGGCGTATTCGACGACGTTTTTGTCGTAGAAATACAATCCCGTTACGATATAATTCGATTTGGGACAAGTGGGTTTTTCTTCCAAAGATTTTATCCGTTTGCGACTGTCGAATTCCACTACGCCGAACGCGCGCGGGTCGCTCATAAAATATCCGAAAATCGTGGCGATTCCGTTTTCCGCGGCGCGGACTGCGTTTTTGAGTTTTATGCCGAGACCGTTGCCGTAAAAAATGTTATCGCCGAGAATCATTGCGCACGGCTCGTTACCGATAAAATCTTCTCCGAGAAGGAAAGCCTGCGCGAGCCCGTCGGGCGCGGGTTGAACCTTGTAACTGAGGCGAATGCCGAACGCGCTTCCGTCTCCGAGCAGGCGTTCGAAGTTCGGCAAGTCGGTTTTAGTGGATATGATGAGAATATCTCTTATGCCGGCGAGCATAAGAACGGAAATCGGATAATAAATCATCGGTTTGTCGTAAACCGGCAAAAGTTGTTTGCTGGTAACCAGCGTTAAAGGGTACAGCCTTGTGCCCGAACCGCCTGCGAGAACAATTCCCTTCATTCTTCCTCCTAGATTTTTTGATTAAAGAAAAAGCGTTTTATACGCAAATTATTTATCGCTATCAGTATAACACTTTGAAAGAACCGTGTCAACACGCGAAAATACGTATGGTTGCGGTATTTTCGGTAAAAAATAATAACTTGTAAAAATATAACTTAATATAAAGGCGCGTTCGGGCGGTTTTGCGATAAAAGACTTGCAAAAAAACGCAATATGGCTTATACTACGAATAGCGTTCGAAAGGATGCTCGGAGGGCAAAAAAAATGAAAATACCGTATTTATCGCTGGACGCTATGCACGGCGAATTGAAAAATGAAATAACCGCGGCGTTTAATCGCGTTTTCGAAGCTAACGATTATATACTCGGGAAAGAAGTAAAAGATTTTGAAGAAAAATTCGCAGATTATTGCGGAACGAAATACGCGGTGGGTTGCGGCAACGGACTCGACGCAATATATCTCGTGCTTAAAGCGCTTGGGATAGGAGCGGGAGACGAAGTAATAGTGCCTTCGAACACGTATATAGCGACCGCGCTTGCCGTTTCGTATGTGGGAGCGAAACCCGTTTTCGTAGAGCCCGATATAAGAACTTTTAATATCGACGCAGGCAGAATAGAAAGCGCGATAACCGACGCGACCAAAGCCGTTATCGCGGTAAATCTGTACGGAAGAATGGCGGAACTCGACAAAATCAAAGAAATATGCTCTCGGCGCGGGCTTAAACTGATAGAGGACTCGGCGCAGGCGCACGGAGCGACCTATAAGGGCAAAAAATCGGGCTTTTACAGCGACGCGGCGGCGTTCAGTTTTTATCCCGGGAAAAATCTCGGCGCGCTCGGAGACGGAGGAGCGGTCGTAACTAATAACGAAGAGCTTGCGGAGAAATTGCGCTGTCTTAGAAATTACGGTTCCAAAATCAAATACAGACATATTATGAAGGGAACGAATTCCCGTCTTGACGAGATGCAGGCGGCGTTTTTGTCGGCAAAATTGCCGAGGCTCGACGACTGGAATGCGGAGAGGAACAGAATAGCGGATAAAATTATCGAAAAAGTCAATAATCCGCTTATAACGTTGCCGATGGCAAGCGATGAAATATACGGAAACGTATGGCACATTTTTGCCGTGCTTTGCGAGAAACGGGACGGGCTCGAAAAATATCTTAACGAAAAAGGCATAGGAACGAATAAGCATTATCCTACGCCTATGCATATGCAGGGAGCGTACCTCGATTTGGGAATAAAAGAGGGAGAACTTCCGATTGCGGAAAAAATATCGGCAAACGAACTGAGTTTACCCGTGTACTACGGAATGAGCGAAGAACAAACAGATTATCTTATCGACGCATTGAACGCATTCGGGAGGGAATAATGATTCATCCGCTTTCCGACGTGCAGAGCGTCAATATAGGGGAAAACACAAAAATATGGCAATTCGTCGTCGTTCTTCCCGGCGCGAAAATAGGGAAAAACTGTAATATCTGCGCGAACGTGTTTATCGAAAACGACGTAACGATAGGAGACGGAGCGACGGTTAAATGCGGTGTACAGCTCTGGGACGGAATTACGATAGAAGACGACGTGTTTATAGGACCGAACGCGACTTTTTGCAACGATAAGTATCCGAAATCGGGGAATAAAGAGTTCGTATTAGCGAGGACGGTCGTGAAAAAGGGAGCGTCGATAGGGGCAAACGCCACGATACTTCCGGGGGTTACGATAGGAGAAAACGCGCTTATCGGAGCGGGAGCGATAGTAACGAAAGACGTTCCGCCCGATACGACGATAAAGGGGAAATTCTGATGAGGGGCATTAAAGTTTCGGTTGTTATAATCTGTTATAACAATTTCGAATACATTTACCAGACAATCGATTCGGTGCTTTGTCAAAAATATGATGAAATCGAATTGGTTATCAGTGACGACGGGTCGGAAGTTTTTGACGAAACAGCCGTAAAAAAGTATATAGAAAAACATAAAAAGAAAAACATCGTCAACACGTTTATAAACCGAAATCCGAAAAATATGGGCACGGTGGCGCATCTGGAAAAGATATACGCACGGTGTACGGGAAATTTGCTTACCGTGATTGCCGCGGACGACGCGTATGCGGATGAATTCGCGATAAGTTCGCTTGTGGACGAGTATGTGAAGCACGACGGGAAAGTCAGAGTCGTTACTTCTCTTCTTGCTATGTGCGACCACACGCTTAAAAAGGTAAAGTCTGTGTTTACTTCGCCCAAAGACGTGGAAATGATAAATAGAGGCGATTCCAAAGAGCTTTTCGAAGAACTGGCGTGGAGATGCGTTATGCCTTCGAGCGGAACGCTCGTGGAAAAGACCGTTTACGACGAAATAGGTTCTCTAGTCGGTAAATATTCTCTCGTGGAAGACTGGTCGTCTCATCTGATTATTGCGAGAAAGGGAATTCCCGTAAGATGCGTCGACAGAGTGACGGTATTGCACAGGGACGGCGGGGTTTCTCACGGAAACGTAAGAGGAGCGAAAGAGGTTTATCTAAGATACTATAAGGACTTGCTTTCGATATATGAATACGAAGTCGCGCCGTACGCGTATATGATGTCGGAAGAGGCGGCGGAACGGGCGAAAAAATACTACGACGGACGGTGTTACCGGTATAAATGCGACCTGAACGAATACGAAAGACGGGATTATAAAAAAATAGTTTTTTATTTTCGCAAAGGGATAAACGCAAAGGGCGATTTTACGATGTATTACAGAATCGCTTCGTACATTGCGGAAAATTACGACTATGCGGTTTATTGCATAAATAATTCAGTTCCCGAATTACAGTATAAATACAAAGATTCGAAAATCATTTTCGGCACGATAAACAAAAATAATCTGCAAGATTTTGCGGACGCGACCTTCGTTACCGCTTACAATCAGTTGTTTTTCTTGTTGGAAGAAATCAGCGAACTCAAAAACGCCCGAATTTTGTTGCTGTTCTTGCATCCGCAGATGATAAAATGGATGGAAAATCAGACTTTCGGAAGAAAATTATTCGACGTAAAAGAAACGTTGGAATTTTTGAAAAAGAACAACGCGTACGCTTTTATGGACGAAGCGAATAAACTCGCCGCCGAGAGGTCTTTGGGCGAGTGGTTTCCCGACAGATTTTTGCCCGTCGTCGCGGATAAAAACGCGTTAATCAAGGCTATGCCGAAAATCGACGACAGTATCGGACGGGACGTAAACGTCGCGTGGCTCGGAAGACTGGATTACGATAAAATTTATTCGGTAATAAATTTCGTTACGAATTTATGCGATTACACGGGCGACAGGAAAATCAACGTCCACTTAATCGGTGACGGAAACGGAATTAACGTGCTTGCCGCCGAAACGAACAAATTCGCGCCTAACGTAAGATACGTTTATAATTCGTATATGTACGGAGAAGAAAGAGACGAATATCTGAAAAAAAATGCGGATTTCGTGGTTGCGATGGGAATATCCGCACTCGACTCGGCGCTTTTGGGACTGCCTACGGTTATGCCGATAGTTTCGCCGTCGAGATTCAGAGACGATAAATTTATGTATCTGTTCGACACAGTCAATTTCTGTCTCGGTTTTTCGGCGGAAGACCTTAAAAACCCGAGATATGAAAAACGGTCGGTCAAAGAAATTTACGAAGATATTTACGTCAGGGGAAGAAAGAAAGAATTAGGAAAAAGATGCCACGATTTTGCCGTCGAAGAATTTTCCGTAGAGGGGAATATAGAAAACATTCTTTCCATTATCAACAATACGGAAATGACGGTCGCGGACTGTCGTAAATGCGCCGGGTTCAGACGGCAGTTCGATTTATTCCGCATTTACGGTAAAATCCGCCGCGGAAGACGGTATGCGGATTTTATAAAATTCCGTAACAAGGCGCTTAAATTAAAAACTATGCCTTTCGGCGAGATTGTAAAAAAATCCGTTAAAAGGATTGCGAGAAAGGTCAAAAGGAGCAAAAAATGAAAAAAGCGGTGTTTTTCCTGCAAACGAAACCGCCGTTGTCGGCTAACCATATAAATTTTTTGCTTATGGCGAAATATCTCGGAGAAAACGGCGAAAGGGAAGTCGTTTTCGTAAGCGACGCGTCCTGTAAAAGCGCGGTCGAAAGTTGTTCGGACAAAATAAAATTTATTTCGACTGAAGAATTCGACCCGAAAAATTTCGGACAATCCGTTTTTTATACTCCGATAAATTATATCGCTCATTTGCTTGCGGTAATCTCGGAAGTTCCCGACGCGGTAATTTGTCCCGTTTCTTTTTACGGTGCGGAAATAGACTGGCTTGCGAACAATATCGGAAATAATGAAATTAAGCCTTGGCTTCGGAAAAAAATATACGATGACGGCGCCTGCGTGTTTTCCGACGCGTCGTGCGTTCGGGAATACGACGGAGATTACGGGAATTTGATTTTTGCGCCTGTCGAGGGAAACGCCGTTTCCGATATTCCCGCGCGCGAACCCGCGAGCGAAGACGCTTTGAGATTGGCGTACGTCGGAGAATTCAATCAGGCGGGATGCAATATCGTAAATATGGTGATTTCCGATTATATTTCGTCGGGAATAAAACAAAAACTCGCGTTGAGCGTGGTCGGAAATGCAAAATGCTGGGCGACGAACCGTTTCGGCGCGGCGTTTTCGGGGAAAGTATCGATAACTTACACGGGTAAGTTGTCCGATGAAGAGACGGAGAAATATCTCAAAGAGAACGTTGACGCGGTCTTTGCTTACGACGAAAACGCGTTGAGAACAGCGAAGTTCGGTTTGCCGGTAATAATTGCGCCTATCGTAAAGAACGAAAAAGGATACTATGACTATTCGTGGTTATACGAGGCGCGCGCAGGCGTATTTCGCAGAACTCCCGAAACGGAAAGCGCGTGGGACAGCGAAGGCAAAGAATTTGCGGAAATAATCGGAGAATTGACCGAAAACGGCGCGAAAAAAAGTTTGGCGGAGAAATGTCTGACTTATTTCGAGACGAATACGTCTCCTTTGTGCGTTTCGAATAAACTTGCGGAAGCCGCCGACAGAAGTTCGCTTACAGTAAGCAAACTTCTGGAGAACGCGGCGGTAAAAAAGAGAATCGCCGAATATAAGGAGTATAAGAAAACGGAGGGCGGAGATTACGGCGCGTTTTTAGCGGCGAATTCCGGGTCCGTTAAGAAAAAAGACGAATCGGAAAACGCGGAGGAGGCAGCCAAACGCGAAAGTTTTATTAAGTTGCAGAAAGGGTTTGCGAAAAAAGTAAAAGCGGTAAAAAAACTTTACAAAAAGCAAGGAAAAATAGACGTAGGGTTCGTCGTTCTGTTCAAAAGCGTGTTTAATATGCGCCCGATATTCGAAAAAATGCTGAAAAGCGAACATTTTAACCCGTATATAATTGTAGTTCCGTACGTGCTCGGCACGATGAAAGCGCAGATGGATTTATATAACGACGCGCTCGACTCTTTTACCGCGGATTTCGGAGACAGGGTTATCGGGGGGTACGACGAAGTTACCGACAGTTACTATGATTTGAGAGAACGGTTTTCCGTATTGTTTTTCCATAATCCTTACGGATACGAAGTGCATCCGTTGCATCATATAACGCATTTTCTGGATAAAAACGTGCTGACGCTGTATTCGAGTTACGGTTTTTCCGCGCTGAAATTCTGGGAAGAAGTCGTAAAAGAAGATTTTTACAATATGGTCTGGAAAATATGCGTGGAAAACGAAGCCACTCTCGAAAGAATGACGGAAATTCAGACGATTAACGGCATTAACGGAGTAGTGACGGGGTATGTTAAAATGGACAAACTCGCCACTGCCGTTCCGACAAAAAGGGAGAGGAAACGTATCCTTATTTGCCCGCACCATACCGTTGTCGGGTGGAGCAAACTGGATATTTCAAATTTTCTGAAATACGCCGATTTCTTTACCGAACTTCCGCGGATTTTTCCCGAAGTGGATTTTGTTTTCCGTCCGCATCCGTTGCTTGTCAAAAACCTCCTCGAACATAAGATATGGACTCAGAGCAAGATTGACGCGTATTTCGAAAAACTTCTTTCAAACCCGAATATGGAGTACGACACGAGCGCGGACTATATGCAGGTTTTTGCCGACAGCGACGCTATGATACACGACTGCGGGTCGTTTATAGCGGAATATCTTTATACGGCGAAACCCTGTATGTATATGATGAAAGACGAGAAAGCGACGTACGACGGGCTCGTGCCGTTCGGTCGGAAATGTATGGACCGTTACTATCGCGCGTTCTGCGAAGAGGATATTATGCGGTTTATAAGAGAAGTCGTGATAGGCGGCGCCGACCCGATGAAAGAGGAGAGAGAAAAATTCGCGGAAAACGAACTCAGAGTCAATTATCCGCACGCTTCGGACGCGGTTATTTCCGTTATCGAAGAGGCGCTCGGAATCAAAGAATAAAATCTTATATTAGAAGAAAAACGGGAGTTTTTTGATTTTTTCTTAAAAATCGAGGATATATTGACAATTATTTTTCATTGTTTTATAATATTGACGTTATGAATACCGTTAAGGTTGTGGAAATCAAAGAGGATATACGCTCGCGGAACAACGCGCAGGCTTCGGAAATCAGAGAAAGCCTTCTTAGACGGAAAATCTTTTTCTTAAACGTTATGTCGTCTCCCGGAAGCGGCAAGACGACTTTTATCGTAAATCTCGTAAACAGGCTTAAAAACGACTTCTCGATAGGAGTTATCGAAGCGGATATGGATTCCGACGTGGACGCCGCTACCATCGACGCTCTCACCGGTGTGAAAACCGTTCAGATTCACACGGCGGGCGCGTGTCACCTTACCTGTCAGATGTCAAGGGAAGCTCTCGACGCTCTCGGAATCGAGGGGCTGGATTTCGTCATTCTCGAAAACATCGGAAATCTCGTCTGTCCCGCGGAATTCGACACGGGCGCGACGAAAAATCTCGTGTTGCTCTCCGTGCCCGAAGGGGACGATAAGCCGCTCAAATACCCGCTTATGTTCGAAGTCGCGTCCGCAGTGGCGATAACAAAAAAAGACGTCGCGCCCGCGTTTGATTTTTCCGTAGAACAGGCGAAAAAGAATATCCGTTTACGCAACGCGGACGTTCCCGTGTTCTTTATTTCGGCGGCGCGAGACGAAGGAATGGACGAGGTGGAAGACTATATTCGAAAAGAAATCGGCAAGATAAAAAACGCTTGACGCGAGGGCTTTTTTCGGTAGAAAAAACAGACTTGCCGCAAACGATTTCGACAAGCGAAGCGTAAAGGAAAAAATTGTCGATTTACGGCGAAAAAATGTAAGTTTTGATATTTACATTTTTTTAGGTCTGTGATAAAATTAAAACAAATAACCTAATATAAAAGGAGATAATCATATGAAAAACTTTAATGAAAGAATTTGTATTATCGGCGGCGGTCCTGCGGGAACGAGCGCGGCTATGTATCTTGAAAAAGCGGGATACAACAATTATGTTATTTACGAAAAAACCGGCAGAGTCGGAGGTAAAGCGTTTTCTCCGATGATGAAAGTAAAGACAGCCGACGGCAAGTGGGAAGACCGGACTATCGAAATGGGCGCGGTTATGGGTTGCGACACCTATTTCGCCGTACAGGAATGCGAAGAGTTCGGCGGTACGACCCACAGAGACGGTCCTCCGATGGGCAGAAAGTTTATGCAGGTGGACGGAACTCCCCAGCCTTCCTCGAAAATCGCGCTTCTGAAAAAGTTCCTCAAAATGAAAAAACTTTCCAAGCTTTTGGATACCAAATACAAAGGCTACGACGTCAACGGACACCGCGGAGTATCGCAAGGCAGATACGAAGGACTTTGTCCTTCCCCGAAGATGAAACTCGCGCATATCGAGGGAGAAAACTCCAATTTGAAAGAACTGAGTATGCCGTTCTCGGAATTCCTCAAACTTAACAAGTGCGAAGACGCTACGCTCGTATGGAAAGGACCGTTCACCTCGTTCGGTTACGGTTATTTTGACGAAATCCCCGCGGCGTACGTTCTCAAATACCTCGACGCGTTCACGGTAAGACAGTTCCTCTCCACGGGTAAACTCTGGACGTGGAAAGACGGCACGCAGTCCATCTGGGAGGGGGTAAACAGTAAACTGAAACACCCTGCGCTTCTCAACTCGGAAGTAACGAACGTCGAAAGAAAAGACGGCAAAGTATACGTAACCGTAAACGGCAAAGTTGAAGAATTCGACAAACTCATCATCTGCACGCCGCTCGAACTGTTCCTCAAATACGGAGACGCGCGCGACGAAGAGAAAGAACTGTTCACGAAAATTCAGCACAAAGAATATTTCACGATGGCGGTAAGAACGGCGGAAGGAAACACGCCCGAAATTTCGTACTACTTCTTCGAAAATATGACGAACGAAACCCGCGGACATATGATGGTATTCTATCACCGTTGGCCGCAGGAAGAAGTCACCGAACAGCCGGTCGTTACCTTCACGCTGCGTAACCACGAGGGAATGGAAGACGTACCGTTCGACGTTGCGAAAGAAACCACGCTCAAAGATATGGAAATCTGCGGCAGAAAGGTTGAAAAAGTGGAGAGAATTGACGACTGGTACTACTTCCCCCACGTTTCTTCCAAAGACTACGCAGACGGCTGGTATGAAAAAGTGGAAGGTATGCAGGGAAAAGACAACACGTTCTATGCGGGCGAAGTTATGTCTTTCGGCGATATGGAAGAAACCGTCGAATACAGCAAAGACCTTATAAGAAGATTTTTCTAAGTAAGACGTTCGGAATATGAGCGGAGTCAGGACGATTAAACTTTCAAGAAGCGTCTACGAAGACAACGACGCGAGAGCGGAGCTTTTACGCGGATTTCTAAAAGAAAAAGGCGTGTTGCTCGTAAACGTTATGTCTTCTCCCGGCGCGGGAAAGACGACCACGCTTATCGCGCTTATCGGACTTCTTTCCGAGAAGTATCGCGTAGGCGTAATGGAAGCGGATATAGATTACGATATAGACGCCGTGCGGGTGGCGGAGAGAACGGGTTGCAAATCCGTTCAACTCCACACGGGCGGAATGTGCCATCTCGACGCGGATATGACGAAACAGGGACTGGACGAACTCGGGATAGACGACCTCGACATCGTCTTTCTCGAAAACGTCGGGAACCTCGTTTGTCCCGCCGAGTTCGACACGGGCGCGTGCGTAAACGCGATGATACTGTCGGTACCCGAAGGGCACGACAAACCGCTTAAATACCCGCTTATATTTCAAAAAAGCGATTTGGTATTGATAAACAAAATCGATACCGTACCGTATTTCGCGTTCGATATGCAAACGTGCATAGACAACGTGAGAATAAGAAACAAAAACGCCGCCGTTATTCCGATTTCGGCGAAAACGGGCGAAAACGTTGACGAAGCGGCGAAATTTTTTATTAAAGCCGTTTCAGAATGGAAGGAGAAAAGCTATGCCAAAACAAAACGATAAAATCATCAGTAAATATCAGGGCGAAAAAGACGTAGACAAGCGTTACGTCAAGCTCGGAAAGAAAATTACCGACGTAGTCGTGCATAAGCTCGGGCTCGGTTCGGACGCGCCCGAATATTGGGGACTGAAAGAAGTTCTCACACCGGAAATGTGCGACGTTGCAAACAAAATGAAATTACGTCAGTACTATACGCTCGAAGAACTTTGCAAGAAGAACAAGGAGTACGAGCCCGTCAAATTGAGCGCTCTGCTCGAAGAGATGTGCTACATAGGTATTTTGGAATACGACTACGGCGACAACTACGACCATTACGGAGAACTCAAAGACAAGCCGCGTATAAAGAGATACCGTCTTCCGTTCTTCGTTCCCGGCTCGGCGGAACTGTTCAATTCTACCGTAGACCGTATCGAAAAGAACCCCGTGGTCGCGTCCTTCTTCGAAAGAATGACGTTTATTCCGCTTGCGGGAATCACGCAGATGGTGCCTCCGGGCGGCGACGGCATAGGTATGCACGTTATTCCCGTAGAAAAGGCGATTAACGCGGAAAATCAGTCGGTCGACCTCGAACATATTTCCTACTGGTTGCAAAAATACGAAGGACATATTTCCGCGGGTATTTGTTCCTGCCGCGCTTCGCGCTCGGTGCTGGGAGACGGCTGTACCGACGACGTGGACGATTGGTGTATACAGGTCGGCGATATGGCGGACTTCGCCGTGGAAACGGGTCGCGCGCATTATATCGATAAAAAACGCGCGTTGGAAATACTCGAACTTGCGGAAAAGAACGGTTACGTTCATCAGATAACCAACATCGACGGCGAAAACAAGATTTTCGACATCTGCAACTGCAACGTGAAAATCTGTAACGCATTGAGAACGTCTATGCTCTTCAATACGCCCAACCTTTCGAGAAGCGCGTACACCGCGAAAGTAACGAAAGAAAACTGCGTGGCGTGCGGAAAATGCGTAGAAGCGTGCCCTGCGGGCGCGGTTAAACTCGGACAGAAACTCTGTCATAAGGACGGAACGGACGTAAAATACAAACACGCGCCCCTTCCCGATAAACTCATCTGGGGCGAATACGCGTGGGACGAAGAGTACCGCGACACGGCGAGAATGTCGAATACATACCCGTCGGGAAGCGCGCCCTGTAAAGCGGCTTGCCCCGCGCACGTTCCGGTACAGGCGTATCTGAAACTTGCCAAAGACGGAAAATACCGCGAAGCGCTCGCTATGATTAAGACGGAGAACCCGTTCCCCGCGGTTTGCGGACGGGTATGCAACAAGCGGTGCGAAATCGCGTGTACGAGAGGGGATATTGACAAGCCCGTATCGATTGACGCGGTAAAGAAGTTCGTAGCGGATTTGGAAATAAAGAGCGGAGAACGCTATTTGCCCGAAAAAGTGGTGCAATCGGTACACGGAAAATTCGACGAAAAGATTGCCATTATCGGCGGCGGTCCCGCGGGACTGAGCGCGGCGTTTTATCTCGCCAAAATGGGATATACGCCTACGGTGTTCGAAAAGAATGCAGCTCCCGGCGGTATGCTCACTTACGGAATACCGAGTTACAAACTGGAAAAGGACGTTATCGCGGCGGAAATCGACGTAATAAAAGAACTCGGCGCGGAAATCAAATGCGGCGTGGAAGTCGGCAAAGATATTACGATAGACGAACTCAAAAAACAAGGATATAAGGCGTTCTATATCGCAATCGGCTGTCAGGGCGGAAGAAGACCCGGCGTAAACAACGATACGGCGGAGGGAACGGAAATTGCGGTAGAATTCCTGCGTGGTTGTTACGAAAATAAAGAAAAGAGCGTTGCGGGAGACGCAGTAATAGTAGGCGGCGGAAACGTAGCCATCGACTGCGCGAGAGTGGCGCACAGAAAAGGCGCTTCGTCGGTTAAAATGTTCTGTCTGGAAAGCAGGGAAACAATGCCCGCAAGCGAAGAAGAAATCAAGGAAGCGTTGGAAGAAAACGTGGAAATCAACCCGTCTTGGGGACCGAAGGAAGTGCTTGTAGGCGAAGACGGGCGCGTGAGCGGCATTGTGTTCAAGAAATGCGTAAGGACGATTGACCCCGAAACGGGCAAATTCTCTCCCGTTTACGAGGAGAACGAGACGATGGAAGTCAAAGCGGACAAAATCGTGTTCGCCATCGGACAGAGCGTGGAATGGGGTAAACTGCTCGAAGGAACGAAAGTTACGTTCAGATTCGGGCGTTATCCCAAAGCGGACGAGCTCACCTATCAGACCGACGACCCCGATATTTTCGTTGGAGGCGACGTGTACACGGGACCGAAGTTCGTTATCGACGCGATTGCGGCGGGACACGAAGCGGCGGAAAGTTTGCATCGCAGAGTACGTCCGAGAGCGTCTATGACTATAGGAAGAGACAGAAGAAATTACACGCCTCTCGACAAAGAAGACGTCACCTATCCGTCTTACGACAGAACGGAAAGACAGGAAGAAGGAATGAACGAGAAAATCGACTATAAGAATTCCTTCGCGGACGCGCACAATACGCTTACCGAAGAACAGGTTAAGAAAGAGACGAGCAGATGTCTCTCCTGCGGAGCGTCCTACGTCGACCCGAACAAGTGTATCGGTTGCGGAATATGCACGACGAGATGCGAATTCGACGCAATTCACCTTTACAGAGACCACCCGGAATGTACGGATATGCGTGCGGGCGAAGAGAAAGTAACGGGACTCTTGACGTATGCGGCTAAGCGCGCGGTTAAGATACTCGGAAACCTCGGTTCGGAAGAAGCGAAAGAAATGGCGGAAAAACGCCGCGCGTATAAACAGGCGAAGAAGCAAGAGAAACAATCTTCCGACAACAAATAAGGGGCGGCAATGCACGAATTAGGCATAGTAATGCACGTCGTAAAACAGGCGGAAGAAGCGGCGATAGAGAACAAGGCGGACAAGGTTGCAAAACTCACTATGGAAGTGGGCGAGGTCTCGTCCGTCGTTCCCGAACTGTTCACCGAATGTTTCGAATGGGCAAAGAAAAAGACGGAACATTTGCGCGAAACCGAACTGGAAATGATTATTCTCGAAGCGATTTCCTATTGCGAGGACTGTAAAAACACGTTCAAAACAACGGAATACGCGAAAAAATGCCCGCATTGCGGAAGTTATAAAACTTACCTTGTGACGGGGAATGAGATTAACATTAAGAGTATGGAAGTGATATAAGACCACTCCGACCACACGTTATGCGGAAAATCGCTCGCGGTCGGCATAAAAGCCGACACGCGGACGATTTTTTTATCCGCATAAGTCGGACTTCTAAGGAAGCAAAATGACACATTTTGCTTAAATCCTTAGTTCGCAGGGGAATTTTCCCCTGCTCGACCCCTATAAGGGCAAAAAGTGAAAAGCGTGGTTTTCGCTTTTTGAATATTCTATGTTCCTTTTCAGGCGACGAAAAGGAACGGAAAAGTCGGCAGGGAACAGAGGTATGTTCCGACCAGGCGTTGCGCGGAGATTTTCCGTCAGTCGCTAACGCTTAGTGCCGATAAAATCTTGTATCCGCGCAAGTCGGACTTATAATGAAGGAAGTCGTACCGACTTCCTTTTTAATTAAGTTCGCAAGGGGTTCACGCCCCTTGCGCGAACCACATTTGGGTGAGTATTTATGCCGTAAAAATTGTCGTATCAGCCCACCCGCCCGCCCGCCCGAAAGAGGGTGTATATTATATGAATTTTTATAATTATTATTTTAGAAAATTATCCGAGTTTCTATTTGCATTTTTCGTGCTGCTTCGACAGTAGTTTTCGTTCCACCACTGTTGCCGTTAAAAAAAGCAATCAATAAAGAAGACTGTGATAACATATATTCATTCCGTTTACGCATACATTCTTTTGTATAGACAGTGGATGTATAAATAATTTTATCTGCTTGACTAAGTATTTTCTTATATTTTAATTTGTCGGCTTCTCTCCAATATTTATCCTGTTCTTTGCAAGGTAAAGCACATATCAGTTTAATATCAGGGTATTGTTTTTTTAATGAAAGAACAATTTCTGCACAGGACATATCATATCCTATTGCCATACCGGTAATAAAAAATATATAGCCATTGTCGATTGCATTTACTATTTCTTTTTGCGTACGTGTAATAATTTCGCAATATTCCTGGCTTTGTTCTTTGTCTTTCCATATTATTTTTTGAGGTCTATGCCCACTGAAACAACAAGTATTATTTTTCATAGTTTTATTCCCTAATAAACAGTTTGAAACTGTTTATTTATTATTATACAGTTACAAACTGTATAATGTCAAGTATAAAGAATGGAAACGGAACCTGGGCGCGTAAATATTGCGGAAAAATTAGAAAAGATGCGCAAAGAACTAATTCTTTTACGCAAAAGTGAGAACCTTACACAGAAAGAGGTTGCTTTGGCGATAGGAATAACGCCGCAATCGTACCAGGCGTACGAGTCGGGAATTGCCGTGCCGACTTTACAGAATTTCATTCGACTTGCGGCATTTTTTGACGTTTCGGCGAATGATTTGCTTGATAATTAGTGGGAGACTCCGACCAGACGGCGCAGGCTTCCGACCAAACGTTACACGGAATTTTACCGCAGTCGGTTGAAACCTTTGTGCGGATAAAATTTATTTTCGGGTAAGTCGGACTGGCATTGCCCCGACCACACGTTATGCGGAAAATCGCTCGCGTTCGGCATAAAGCCGACACGCGGACGATTTTTTTATCCGCATAAGTCGGACTACCAAGGAAGCAAAATGACGCATTTTGCTTAACATTATAATTCGCAGGGGATTTTCCCCTGCTCGACCCCTACAAGGGCAAAAAGTGAGATACTCCGACCAAACGTTACACGGAATTTTATCGCAGTCGGTTGAAACCTTTGTGCGGATAAAATTTAATTCCGTGTAAGTCGGACTACCAAGGAAGCAAAATGACGCATTTTGCTTAACATTATAATTTGCAGGGGATTTTCCCCTGCTCGACCCCTATATGGGCAAAAAGTGAAAAATGTGCTTTCCACTTTTTGAATATAAAATATTCCTTTTATATTGCTTTATTTAAGTTTACTCATAATTTTAAGAGAAAGACAAAAACAAAAATACTAAAAGTTTTTGTAAAGAGTCGAGGGAGAAGAAACTTTTTGCCTAAAAAGGTTTTCTCCCTCGCAAACTCTTTACAAATTTTTGTAAGGGAAGAGCGCGAGAAAAGCTTATAAATATTCAAAAAGTGAAAATCACACTTTTCGCTTTTTGCCATTATGGGGATAAGCAAGGGGCGTGAACCCCTTGCGAACTTACATAATAAGCAAAATGTGTCATTTTGCTTCCTTGGAAGTCCGACTTATGCGGATAAAAAAATCGTCCGCGTGTCGGCTTTTATACCGACTGCGAGCGATTTTCCGCATAACGTGTGGTCGGAAGAGTTGGTTGTAGTCGGTTTACAATCGGTGTCAAATGGACTATAATAGAAATCGAAGGAAGGTAAACGGTGAAAGAGCGGTTCAGGGTGACTGGGATGAGTTGCGCGGCTTGTTCGGCGCGAGTGGAAAAGAGCGTGTCTGCGCTTGACGGGATAAAGAACGTGGAAGTCAATCTTCTTACGGGCACGATGGTTGCGGAAGTTGCAGATAAGAGCGACGACGGAAGAATTATCGAAGCGGTTCGCTCGGCAGGATACGACGCGTCCGTTATAGGCGACGGACAAGGAAAAACGACGACGGAAAAGCCCGAGGATACCGCGGGAAAAGAGGCGAAAGAGATGAAAACAAGGCTCATCGTCTCTATCGCGTGCTGGATACCTTTAATGATTATCAGTATGGGAAAAATGTTTCTCGACTGGATAGGCGTTCCGATACCCGATTTTCTCAACAAAGCGTTCTATGCGCACGAAAGCGCGGTTACTTACGCGGTCGTGCAGATAGTTCTGCTCGTACCGATAATTTTCGCAAATCAGAAATATTTCAAAAGAGGTTTTTCCTCGCTTATTAAGCGCAGTCCGAATATGGATACTCTGGTCGCGCTCGGCGCGTGCGCCGCGATAGCGTACGGTATTTTCGCGCTGTGCCGCATAGGTTACGGTCTGGGATACGGGGATATGGAAACGGTGAAAAAATACAGTCACGACCTGTACTTCGAGTCGGCGGGAACCATCCTTACTTTGATTACGCTCGGTAAATATCTTGAAGCGCGCTCGAAAGGGAAAACGAGCGAAGCGATAACCAAACTTATGAAATTAGCGCCCGAAACCGTAGTTGTAGAACGCGACGGGCAGGAAATGGAAATACCTGCGGAAGAGGTAAACGAAGGGGATATTTTCCTTGTGAGGCCGGGAGAAAGAGTCGGCGTGGACGGAGTGATAATTTCCGGGGCGTCGGCGTTTGACGAAAGCGCGGTTACGGGAGAGAGCATACCCGTAGAGAAAAAAGAGGGCGACAGAGTTATATCCGCGACGGTAAACGGAGCGGGGTTTGTAAAGGCGCGTGCGACGCACGTAGGGCAGGACACTACGATTGCAAAGATAGTAAAGCTTGTGGAAGAGGCGTCGGGAGCGAAAGCGCCGATTGCAAAACTTGCCGATAAAATTTCGGGCGTATTCGTGCCCGTGGTTATCGGAATAGCCTTGATTACCTTTATCGTATGGCTGTCGGTGGGGTACGGGTTGGAGTTTGCTATGGCGAGAGGAATATCCGTTCTGGTAATTTCCTGTCCTTGCGCGCTCGGGCTTGCCACGCCCGTTGCGATAATGGTGGGAACTGGGAAAGGCGCGGAGAACGGGATACTCGTTAAATCGGGCGAGGCGTTGGAGACGCTTCGCGCGGTAGATACCGTGGTTATGGACAAAACGGGAACGATTACCGAAGGAAAACCGTCGGTGACAGACGCGGTTGCTTACGGAGCGAGCGAAGAAGAAGTGATAGAGCTTGCCGCCGCGCTTGAAAAGAAAAGCGAACATCCGCTTGCTTCCGCGGTGCTCGAAAAATGCGCCGAACGCGGATTGAGCGCGCCCGAGGCGGAAGAGTTCGTCGCGGTTTTCGGAATGGGTATAGAAGGAACGGTGGACGGAAGAAAGATTTTCGTCGGGAATTCCTTGCTTGCGGATAAATACGGAGCGAAGAGCGAGGAAGCGTTCGAAAAGGTAAAAGAATTCGCGGAAAAAGGCAAAACGCCGCTTATAGTGGGGACGGAAGGAAAAATCCTCGGGATAATCGCGGTTGCCGACACGGTGAGAGAAAACGCGCGGGAAGCGATAGCCGAGATTAAAAACAGAGGGCTGAAAGTCGTTATGCTTACGGGCGATAACGAAATCACCGCGAGGGCGGTTGCCGACGACGTAGGCGTGGACGAAGTGGTTGCAGGAGTGTTGCCCGACCTCAAAGAGAAGAAGATAAGAGAATTAAAAGAGGCGGGAAGAAAAACCGCGATGGTGGGCGACGGAATAAACGACGCGCCCGCGCTGGTGAGCGCGGACGTAGGGATAGCGATAGGCGCGGGAACGGACGTAGCGGTGGAAAGCGCGGACGTGGTGCTTGTGGGAAGCGACTTAAAGAGCGTTCCCGACGCGATAAAGTTAAGTCGCGCGGTGGTGAGAAACATTAAACAAAACCTGTTCTGGGCGTTTATTTACAACGGTATAGGAATACCCGTCGCGGCGGGCGTGCTGTATCCCGCTTTGGGAATTGCGCTCAATCCAATGATAGGCGCGGCGGCGATGAGTTTAAGCAGCGTTTGCGTGGTAACCAACGCTTTGCGGCTTAAAGCGGTAAAAATAGGAAAGAAAAAAGAAGCGCGAGCGGGAGAAATAGTCATTAAAGTTAAAGGAATGACCTGCCCGCATTGCGAAAAGAGGGTAAAAGACGCGCTGGAAAGCGTGGAAGGCGTGAAAAGCGCGCAAGCGGATTACGTAAAGGGAACGGCTACGGTTGTGATTAACGGAAACGTCGACGTGAATACGCTTAAAAATAAAATCCGCGAGAGCGGATATAAAGTAAAATAACAGACGGAGGAGAGGAGAATGAACGTAAACGACAGACTTAAAGAGACGGAACGACTGATTAAGCAGGGCGCGGACACCGAAAATATGTTGAAACTTCTCGAAATTATCGGGATAAAAGATATGGATAAAGAGACGGTGGAAGGGTTTAAGCTGTGGGGAGATTATCTGCCGAGAGCGAAAGACAGCCCGTATAATACGGAAGAGAGGAATTTACATATTTTGTGGGAGTGTATAGACAGAACGCCCCTCGGGATAAACTGCGCGTTCGCCATTCCGTTCAGAAGCATAATAGCCAAAAACCTGTTTAAGTCCTGCGGAGACGGGTTTATTGCGAACGAGGGGTGCCGTTTCAATTACGGAAAATTGATTGAAGTGGGAAATTTCGTAACCTGGAACCATTGCTGTTATATCGATTCGAAAGGCGGCGTGAAATTCGGCGACTATTCGATGATAACCGAGTATTCGAAAATTTTTACGCACGGACATTCGGAAAGCAACCATATGGAAAGGTCGTATTCTCCCGTGGAAATCGGAGAGTACGCCAAAGTATATACGGCGAGCACGGTTTTGCCCGGGGTAAAAATAGGTAAAGGCGCGGTGGTCGCTACGGGCGCGATTGTCACAAAGAGCGTGGACGACTTTACCCTCGTGGCGGGAATTCCCGCAAAACCCGTTCGCGACAGAAGAACGGAAAAAGGTAAAACCGAAACGCTCAACCACTTTACTTTCGGCGAAAAAGCGTTTCAACCGTACGGAAACTATCCGTTTGAATAAAACAGAATAATTCTTTACGCAAGTTAAATACCTAAAAAATATATCCGGAAATCGTGCGCGGAAGAATCCGCGCCTTTTTAATATTTTTTGAGCAAATAGACCGAGCGCGGATAAGCAATAGACAAGAAAACGCTTGCTTTTATTCGAGATTTAGAATATATTATAATAATATATGAAAAGTTTTATATCGGCAAAAGAAGCGGCGGGGAAGTGGAATATTTCGCAAAGACGCGTTTCCGTATTGTGCAGCGAAAACAGAATAGACGGCGCGATGATGGTCGGCAATATGTGGATTATTCCGAGCACTGCGGAAAAGCCTGTCGACAAGCGAACTTTGCGGTATGAAAAAAAACGAGAAGTACCCTTAAAGCCGTTTATAAAATGGGTCGGCGGGAAAAGTCAGCTCATAGGCGAACTTGAAAAAATGTTGCCTGTCGGCAACGAAAAAACGATGACCAAATACTGCGAGCCTATGGTGGGAGGCGGCGCGCTTTTTTTCAACGTTCTGTCTAAGTATAATTTCGAAAAGCTGTATATAAGCGATATAAACGCCGAACTTATTAACGCTTATAACGTTGTAAAAAGCGACGTTGAGGGGTTAATCGAAAAATTGCAAGAAATGCAAACGCGGTATTGTCCTATGGATGAACGCGGCAGAAAATTTTATTATTATACGGTTCGCGATAAATTCAATAATATTCAATTATGCGAAACGACAGCGACGGAAAAGGCGGCGTGTTTCATTTTTTTGAATAAGACGTGTTTTAACGGATTGTATCGGGTAAATCGCAAAGGACACTTCAACGTGCCTATGGGCGCATATAAAAATCCGATGATTTGCGACGAAGAAAATTTACGCAATATAAATAAAGCATTGAAAAACGTAACTATCGTTTGCGGCGATTATACTCTTGCAAAGCAATTTATAGACAAAGATACTTTTATATATCTCGACCCGCCGTATCGACCTATTTCGGAAACCGCCTCGTTCACGGCTTACAATTCCGACGTATTCGACGATAAAGAGCAGGTGCGTCTTGCGGAATTTATCGATACGATAAACGACGGCGGCGCGAAAATCGTTTTAAGCAATTCCGACCCTAAAAACGTCAACCCCGAAGATAATTTTTTTGACGAACTTTATAAAAAATATAGCATAAAGCGCGTATCGGCAACCCGTATGATTAACAGTAAAGCCGATAAACGCGGGAAAATAAGCGAATTGATTATTTACAATTAAGGGAGAAAACAAATGAAAAGAGACTTTAACGAATGGCTGAAAACTTTCAAATCGAGCATATGCGATTACGGCTATTACGTCGATTTCGAAAAGGTTTACGGCAATACAAAAAATATCAAAGTAGAGTTAAACATATTAAACTCTCTTATAGGCTCTGAAAATATCGAACGCGATTTCGAAAAACTGATAAAAGATTATCCGCAGGTATTGAAATGTATTCCCATTCTGCTTGCCGTTCGCGGTCGTGAAATTTATGCTATCGACGGAGACGGCGAGTACCTTTTTAATTTTAGCAAACCTAACTATACAACGAAAGAATACATAATGTTTATGCGTAAGACGGGTTTGTTTGATTTAATCGCTAACCACGTTATCAATAATCTTGTCGATTATGTAATGGGCGTCGAAGTGGGTTTGGACAGCAACGGTCGCAAGAATCGCGGAGGACATCTAATGGAGAATCTCGTAGAAGATTATCTCGTTAAAGCGGGACTTGTCAAAGGCGAAACTTACTTTAAGGAAATGAAACTGTCCGCGATTGAAAATAAATGGGGAATTGATTTATCGGGCATTTCAAATCAAGGTAAAGCGGAAAAGCGATTTGATTTTGTCGTGAAAAAAGGCAAAACGATATATGCGATAGAGACGAATTTTTATACGGGCGGCGGCTCGAAGCTGAACGAAACCGCAAGAAGTTATAAGACGATAGCGTTGGAAGCAAAGGAAATCGACGGCTTCGCTTTCGTTTGGTTTACCGACGGTTACGACGGGTGGAAAACCGCTCGGCATAATTTGGAAGAAACTTTTGACGTTTTAGACAATATGTACTGTATCGCCGATTTGGAAAACGGCGTAATCGAAAATTTATTCGATTGATGTATTAAAGCGTTCCTATTATAAAAATTGCGGAGTTTAACGCTCCGCTTTTTGTTTACGAAAATTTTTATTTTCTTTAGTAAAAACGGTTGACAAGACGAGAGAGAAGGAATATTATATGAGTAGAAATTCATATGAACGAACACTCAAATGACAAGGAGGAGAGAATGCACGACCACGGAAAAGTGCTTGCCGCAGTAAGAGAGGGGATGCCGCCCGAAAAAGAGATGCGGGATATGTCCGAGCTTTTTAAGCTGTTCGGGGACGGCACGCGGATGAAGATATTGTATTCGTTGTTCGAGTCCGAGCTGTGCGTATGCGCGATAAGCGAGTTGCTCGGAATGACGCAATCGGCGATTTCTCATCAGCTCAAAGTTCTGCGCGACGGAAATCTCATAGCCAACAGGCGGGAAGGCAAGACGATATATTATTTTCTTGCGGACGACCACGTTCGCACGATAATAGGGCAAGGATACGAACATATAACGGAAGGAGACCGATAAATATGAAAAAAGTTTTTATGTTGGAAGACCTTGACTGCGCGCATTGCGCGGCTAAAATGGAAGAGGGCGTTAAGAAAATCGACGGAGTAATAAGCGCGAGCGTCAATTTCATTATGCAGAAAATGACTATTGAGGCGGACGAAAAAGACTTTGACGCGGTTATGAAGAAAGTCGTCAAAGTTTGCAAAAAAATCGAACCCGATTGCAGGATAAAGTTATAAATTATGACGCGCAAACAGAAAAAGAATCTCATAAGGATAGCGGTTTCCGCGGTTCTCGCAGTCGCGGCGTATTGTGTTACGGAGTTCGTAAGCGGGATACCTTGGTGGGGAAAACTTATTATTTTCGCCGCGCCGTATCTTGTCGTAGGGTACGACGTGCTCATGGGGGCGGTTAAAAATATCGCTCACGGCAGGTTCCTCGACGAAAGATTTCTTATGCTCATAGCTACGATTGGCGCGTTTGCGATAGGGGAATACCCCGAAGCTGTCGCGGTTATGCTGTTTTATCAGGTAGGAGAGCTTTTTCAAAGCGTCGCGGTCGGGAAGAGCAGAAAATCTATTTCCGCGCTTATGGATATTCGCCCCGATACGGCGGTAGTGCTGCGCGATGGAACGGAAGTTAGCGTTTCTCCCGACGAAGTGGAAAGAGGGGAGAGAATAATCGTCCGTCCGGGTGAAAAAATTCCTCTCGACGGCATAATAGTCAGCGGAACGACTTCGGTAAACGCCGCCGCGCTTACCGGAGAAAGTATGCCGATTGACAAGGCGGAAGGAGACGAGATAAAGAGCGGTTGCATAAACCTCAGCGGGGTAATCGAAGCGGAAACTACCGCCGTTTTTACAGAAAGCACGGTGTCGAAAATTCTTGCCCTCGTGGAAAATTCCGCGGAGAAAAAGGCAAAAAGCGAAAATTTCATTACGAAATTTGCGAAATATTATACGCCCGCGGTGGTTGCCTTAGCGGTACTGTTAGCGGTTATTCCTCCGATTTTCAACGGACAGTGGACGGAATGGATATACAGGGCGCTCGGTTTTCTCGTGGTTTCCTGCCCGTGCGCGCTCGTTATCAGCGTTCCTCTGTCGTTTTTCGGCGGAATAGGGGGCGCGTCGAAGCGAGGGATACTTGTTAAAGGCGCGAATTATATGGAACTTCTGGCAAAACCCGACGCGGTTATTTTCGACAAAACGGGAACGCTTACCGAGGGAAGGTTCGAAGTTACCGCAATTCATCCCGAAGACGTATCCGAAGAAGAGCTTCTCGACATAGCCGCGCTTGCGGAAAGCTATTCTTCGCACCCCATAGCGGAATCTATAATAAGGGCGCACGGCGGCGATATAGACAAAAGCAGAATAACCGAGGTCGCGGAGCGCGCGGGGTACGGAATAGAAGGAAAACTCGACGGAAAGAAAATTTACGTCGGGAACGCCGCTTTGATGAGTTCCGCGGGAGTGGAATTCCACGCTTGTCACCTTACGGGAACGATTATTCACGTCGCGCAGGAGAACGAATATCTCGGGCATATCGTCGTATCCGACGTCGTTAAGAAAGACGCGGCGAAGGCGATAGCGGAATTGAAAAAACTCGGAGCGACCCGCACGGTAATGCTTACGGGCGACGGGCAAAGAGTAGCGGAAGAAATCGCGAAAGCCGTGGGCGTAAGCGAAGTAAAAAGCGGACTTCTACCCGAAAACAAGGTGGAAGAAGCGGAAAAAATCATCGCGGAAAGCAAAACGACGGCGTACGTCGGAGACGGAATAAACGACGCGCCCGTGCTTATGAGAGCGGACGTCGGCATAGCGATGGGCGGAATAGGCAGCGACGCGGCAATAGAAGCGGCGGACGTCGTCATTATGGACGATAAACCATCGAAAGTAGCCGAAGCGGTAAAAATTTCGCGGAAAACAATGCGGCTTGTTTACGAAAACATAATTTTCGCGCTCGTCGTGAAAATAGTCGTGCTCGTCCTTGTCGCGCTCGGGCTTGCGAATATGTGGCTTGCCGTGTTCGCGGACGTCGGGGTCTCGGTAATCGCCGTGCTCAACGCAATGCGCGCGCTGAGACCGATTAAAGAGGGAGCGGACATATCGCGTTGCTTTACACCCATAAAAACGAATAAGCAATAATTTACGCCGGCGATACTTTTTCTCAATAAGAAAAGTAAAATGTGATAACAACGAAAAAGTCCTCTTTGCGAGGACTTTTTTCAAATAGTGATAAAAGACGAAACTTTTTATTGCAGATTTACGGAAAAGTTTCCGCTTACCGTACTGCAAGAAAGAGCGAAAGAGGGCGCGTCGCCGTAGGCGTGGGTTTTGCCGCTTACCGTTACGGGTGAAGAGGAGGAAAATTCTCCGCTCGTAGTGGAGAAAGAAGCGCGGAAACCGCTTATTTCCGTCGGGAGAAGAACGGCTATGTTCCCGCTTACAGTCTCTATTTTCGCGTTCCCCGAGAGGGAGTTCGTTTGGAAATTCACGTTTCCGCTTACCGTCTCCGCTTCGAAGTTGGAGACGGAACAGTTATTTACGGTAGCCTCGCCGCTCACCGAGTTGATTTCCGTCGAACCGATGAAAGAACAGTCGGAAACGGTAATATTTCCGCTTACCGTTGCGAATTTAGCTTCGGTCGCTTCGCTGTTCTTTGCGGTAATCTTTCCGCTTACCGCGTCGAGAGATATTTCCGAGGCTTTTACCGAGGAAACGGTTACGTCTGCGGACACGGAGTCGACGTCTATTTCCGCCATAGCTGCGGCGGGAAGGGTGACGAAAAGGGTTTTCTTTATATTTTTATACGGAGAAAGGGAGAGGTTTACGCCGCTTTCGGCAAAACGGATTTTAAGCGTCGTGCCGTCGAGGAAGTAGCGCATAATCATTTCGTCTTTTCCTTTGTAATCGGCGGTTTCGCTGAACGTAACGTCGGAAGCGGTATCGGAAGCGGTTATATTCACTTCGCCTTGAACCCATTCTATGTCTATTTCGGTGACGGAACTTACCGTCGCGCCGTAACTATCCCCGGCGGATTCCGCCGCGGCATATCTTGCCGAATCGTCGTAGGAATAAACGCCCAGAGCGTTAAACGATATGTCGTTGTTTGAACAAGCCGATAAAAACAACGCGCAGAAAATAAAAACGCAACCGAATAAAAATTTTTTCTTCATAAATAACCTCCGCTCGGGCGTTTTCACGCCGCGATTAAGTTTGAGTTGTCAAAGCGCCTAAACATTTATTCGCCTGAAAACAAACGCTTCGCACTTATAAACAAATTTCATTTTTATTATACATTTGGGACGAGCGTTTGTCAACGAAGAGTAAAAAAAACGGAATTTTCATATTTCGCGCAAAATGTAATTATGACTATTTGATATAATAGGTGCGCATAGATTGTCATTCGGAAACCCAAAGCGCACTGTTTTTGCGAAAAGCAAATTAAAAAGAAACAGTTTTTTGCGGATGCACGACAGAGAAAGTTTTTGGGAAGTCCATAAAAATTCAAATCTTGTCCATATCGCTATTTTACGGTGGAACTTTTATGACGGAATATCTTGTTTTTATGAGTGTAATAAAATGCGATAAGTCAATTCCTTTTCATTTTGGGTATTGACTTATGCGTTTATTTTGTGTATACTCTATAAAGATACTTTTATAATATATATAAAGGTGAAAGTTGTAAAAAGGAGAACTTATTTGTTATGGACGCAAAAATCGACGCAAAGAAAGTCATCAGGAAACGCGACCGCAATCGCGTTTTGAAGGCACTTTCCTACGTTTGCGCTTTTCCGTTGCTCATCTTGCTCGTGTTCATCGGGTCGATTCCGTTTATGAACGGTCCCGGATTCGAAGCGACGAAGTATTACGGAGTCATCGTATGCGTAGCCGCCTGGCTGGTCGTTATCGTATTTCAGATTATAGCGGCTGTCGTGACCAAAAACAGCACTGCGCGCGGCGTGATAGTGATTATCGTTTCGCTGATAGTTATGGTCGGAGGGTCTGTATTCTTCGACATATGGGCGGAAGGAAAAGTCAACGACGCTCGCGACGGTTACGTTAGGGCTCGCTACGGAATAGGAGACGAAACCGAACTTACCTATCTCAAAAATCAATCCAACAAGGACATTCTTACGTTCGAAGACGACGCTTACGTCAGAAAGACTTTCGGACTGAAAGACGACGTGGAGATTTCTTACGACAAGGACGCGTACGGAGTCGTTTACGCAAGTTTTTCCAAAGACGGAAAGACCACGACGCGTAAACCCGTAAGTATCGAAGTGGATATGAAAAACTATTCCTATCAGATAAACCATTACGTCACCTGGACGGACAAGGATTCGCTTACCGACGACTATAACGCTACGATAACCGAATTTTGCAGGGTTTACAACGTCGACTTTGCTTCGGAAGTTAAAGGCGCGGTAAACACCGACGGCAGCAGCTACGGTAAAACCGTGCAAACGACTTTGGATAAAGACGGAAATGAAGTTCCCGAATACTGGTTCGGAGAAAAAGCCGACGTATATAAGGAAAACGGACTGTACGCGGACGGTTATATTTTCAGCGTGCCGGTTGCGACGGAAATTCTGATAACCTATTACGAAACGCAGAATCTCTATAAGGCTATGGGTAAAGACGCCGACGAAGAACTCGACAAAGCGCTTGAGAAGGCGGCGGCAAGTTCCGAATGGAAAAGCTATAAAAACAGCGAAGAATACGTCGCGGCGTACGGGAAAAACGGAAAGGCTTCTTCTTATATGATTACCCTCGAACGTCTCGATAAGATAGCTTCCGCGCTCGGAAAAGGACTGTATGACGAAGGCGTTTACGATATTCTTACCAATCCGCTCATTAAAAACTTTTTCGATATTACCGAGTACGGCATAACGGAAAGCACGATAAAGAACCTTTCGGTGGAAAACGTTCTTGCGTTGCTTAACTCCTTCGGCCTTTCTGTGGACGCGGACGGAATAATGAGCCTGCTCGAACCCTTCTCCAACTACGAATACAGCAACGTAAAACCGCTTATGTATTTTATCGAGGACGACGCTCTGCGTACCTATGCGTATGCGAAATACTTCGGCGAAGTGCACGGCGCGAATATCGGCAGCGTGCTTATCCCGAGTAAAACCGTCGACGGAACCACGACCGCTTACGGCAATGTAGGACATATCACGATGACTTCGAGCGGAGTAAGCTATGAAGAAAACGCGTTTACGCTCGACGAATGTTATCTCCTGCGCGCGTACAACGGTTATGTGCCCACGCTGTACCCGCTGTTTGCGGCAAGAAGATACGCGTATATCTTTGCTGGAATTATCGCGTTAATGTACGCTATCTATTACTACGCGCAGTTCAAAGTCAAACTTATCGGTAAAAAACTTGAAAAAATGAGCACGCTCGGAGGTGGCAGATAATTATGAAAAAAGTATTATGTGTTTTGTTGCATATATTGGGTTATCCGCTTCTGCTTGCGGCGGTACTGTACTTTAACTGGAATATCATAATGACCCAGACGAAGAACTACGGCATTTTCGTGTTCGTCGGAGTCATAGTTGCCGCGGTAATGGCGATTATTTACTATATCTGTTATGCGGCGATAACTTCCAAAAAGAAAAAGAAGAGAAAGACTATCTTCAATCAGACGGTAAGACTTTGTATGGTCGTCGTTATCACGATGACGGGCTTATGGGTCGTCTGCGACGTTGCGCTTCCCGATATGCTTGCGGGCGCGACCAGTTCCACTATTTACTATGAAGACCTTGCCGACGGCTGGGACGACAGAGCGGAAGTAAACGAAGACCTTCTCAATAAATTCATAGAACTCAGCGTAAAAGCGGGAACGCTTCCTTACGACTCGTCTAAACCGCTTCAGGAAGCGATTGAATACTATCAGAACGCGGGATATAACGAAGCGGTAAGCGAACTTTCCGACAACAAGCATTACGGCACTATAGGCGGTCTGTTTGCGATACAGTATCAGAGCATTAACTCGAACGGCTATCAGACGTTTACGCATCCCTGGATTGACTTCGCTACGAGCGACAGACTTACCATCCCTTGCCTCGTGCACCTTTTGCTTGACGAAAGGGAAATCAGCCAGGATACCATAAAGAACAAAGACTATACGGAATATGTGGAAACCGAAGACGGAATAGAAGTGACGAGCGTGTTCTTTGCGGTATGCGATAAGACCACCAACACAATCACGCTCGAACACGTAGACTGGACCGTGCTGGATATGCTCGGAACGGACAACGTGGTAGACCTCAGCAGCTTGCTCGAAAACGGTATGGTAGGCGGAATATTAGACCTTTTGAGCGCGACGAAAATACCCGATATGCTGTTTACGGCGGTAGCGAATATCGCGGCGCAAGAAGACCTTCTCGGAAGTTCGGTAAAAATCAGCTATAATTACGACGGAGAACAGAAAACTCTCGAACTCGTGCTCACCCCGATGAACGAAACGCGCGGCGTGCTCGGCTATCAGGAAATGGCGTGGCTCGACAGCAACGGACTTATCTACGCGCTGGTAACCCTGTTCAGCCTGAGAAAAATATTTCTCGTCTTTGCTGCGTGGGGCGTTGTGGTTAACCTCCTTATCGGGCTCACTCGCGGTATGTGCAAAGAAGAAAAGGAAAAGAGAAGAAGAATAGACGCGGTACGCGCGCCCGAAAAGGCGGCAAGAACGCCCGTCTACGGCTCGGTTAAATAAACCGTATTCTTCGAAAATAATCTTGCCGTTCGGAAATATTTTCGGACGGCTTTTTTATACCTGTTTATAGAAACGGAAAAAATGTCGCAATACGCAAATTTTCCGACCAAACGGCGTAAGGCTTCCGACCAGTCGTTACACGGAATTTTACCGCAGTCGGCAAAAGCCTTTGTGCGGATAAAATTTAATTCCGTGTAAGTCGGACTACAAAGGAAGCAAAATGACACATTTTGCTTATTATGTAAGCTCGCAAGGGGTTCACGCCCCTTGCTTATCCTCATAAGGGCAAAAAGTAAAAAGTGTGATTTTTACTTTTTGAGTATTTGAATAGTAAAACGGTGGATAAAATCAACGTAATCTCTCCACTCTTGTTTTTTATACTCGTAAACTTCGAATACGTTCCGATTTAACAAAGCGAGATATTGCGCGACAAAGCGCGAAAAGCGGCGTTACCTTTTATAGAAACGGGAAAATTGTCGCAATACGCAAATTTTCCGAAAATGCTTGACGGAAATTATAGATTGTGCCTTATAAACAGCAAGCCGAAACGCCGTAAGACAAAAAGTTAAGCGTAAGCAATTAGAGGTGGACTTTGTCGCAAATCAAGCCGACAGGCGGTATTATATTCAATCGGCGCTGTATATCGGCACTGCGGAAAAACGTTTGCAGGAGACGAATTCCCTAAACAGGATAGACGATTCTTTTAAGAAAATCGTCGTGGTAAAAGACGATATTATTCCGTGGCACGACGAAAAAGGCGTGCTGTACGTGGGAATAGAACGGTTTCTTTTGGACGAACGGGCTATGGATTTATAACGGGAACGCGTTGAACGGATAAACGTAAAAAAATACGGCGGGCAGAATTTCTGCTCGCCGTAATTGTTTTGTTATCTAAGAATATCAGGACTCGCTTTTTTCTTCTTCTCCGATGAGGGTAATCAGGTCGGTTTCACTGATTATTCCGAGTATTTTACCCGTAGAGATATTAGTGGAAGGAGTAACGGTCGAAAAGTCGGGCAGGGCGTAATAATACGCGTTGTCTTCCATATCGTCGTTGAGATAATATATTATACCGTCAATGAAGTCGTAAGAAACGTAAGAAGAGTTATATTTGCCCGCAAAGAACGCTACGGCGTCCGCGCTGGACTGAACGAGCGCGTTCTCTGCCTTGTCGAACAAACGGATATAATAGAACTTGCTGTCAAGAAGGTAGTAGGCGTAAACTTCGTCGTCCGTTTCGACTACGTCGATAATGGTAACCGCTTTTTCGAAGTTCAGACGAAGGTAACTTCCGTCCTCGTTTTCGACTTTGCCGCCGTCTGCGGCGAATACGTCGAAGAGCTGAGAATTGAACGCGAGGGTGTAGCCGTTGCTTAAACGGGTGAACTTAGTGTAAGCGTTGACGGTGGTTTCATAGGTGTAGCGAACTTCTTTCGCTTTGTCGAACGCGAGTGCGTCGCCGTTGAATTCGCAGGAATAGAACCCGTCGTTTTTGCCGTTATCGTTGCCTTTCTTCGAGTAGTAGAGGATAAACCCGTTGTTTGTGGGAATGACGTCGGTGAGCGTGGTCGTGTAAAGAACGTTGCGGTCGGAGTTTCCGTTGTAAATGTCCGAACTCATAATAGCGGACTGTTTGCCCGTTTTCAGATTGCAAGCCCATACGATATAGTCGGCGGAGTAGTTGGATTCGTCCGCGTAGTTATACATAGTGTATACGAAATAATCGCCGGCGAATTTGTAGGCTACTACGGTCTGTCTTTCGTCCGTGGGGTTTTTGCGGTTGGTTTTCGAAAGAAGGGTTATCGAATTGTCCGCGGAGTTTACGAGGTAAGCGTAGTTGTCGTAGACGTAAGCGAGGAATTTGCTGTCGTCGCCCGCGTATAAAACAATGTCGTTGTCGTCGAATTCTTTGACGGTTTCGGTTTTGCTTCCGTCAATCGAGGTGCGCATAAGAATGCCTTCGCCCGTCTTGTACTCGCGGTCGGAGTTCTTATCCACGCTGGTCGTGTTGTAGTAGATATAATCGTTTACGATATAAATTCCGCCGTAAGTCGTGTCTTCGCCGAAAGCGTTTTTGGGAACAATCGTTTGCACGCTCTTATAATCGGGAACGCCGTTTTTAAGGGTGGTTCTGCAAATCGAACCGCGAACGACTTCGCCGAAAGCGTTGGACGCGGTTTCTCCCGCAAAACCGTTGATAAAGTAAACGTAATTGCCGTAGCGTACAGCCATACCGCCGTTATCGGAGACGGTTGCGCCCGTTAAGTCCGTCTTTATCGGGTCGCGGGAAGTGTTTTCCGAGCAAGCGCAGAGGATTACCGCACCGACGAGCAACAGACAAATCGTAAGAATGACAATATTTTTTTTCATATTTCTGCTCCGAAAATATATTTATTATAATATAACTTAATAAGTATAACCTATTTAAGAATAAAATGCAATGGATAAAAACAATATTTATGAATAGCGCGCCTTGCGGTTTTATAATGCCCGAAATCGGAAAAAGAAACGAAGGGCGTTTTACAGGTCGAAAGCGTAATCGGTAATGATAAAATCTACGTTTTTTTCCGAGTAAGAGAGGTATTCGTCTTTATTCTTAATCGTATAGACGAACACGGGGGCGTTCGCTTCGTGCGAGCGTTCGATTAGCTTGTCGCTCAGAATTTTTTTGTTTACGCCTACGCCGAAACCCATTTTCGTATAGCAGTAAGATACTATCGACTGCCCCGCGAAGAGAATAACGCGCGCGTACGGTTCGATTTCGAGCACGCTTTCAATGCTTTTCAGAGTAAAACTTCCGAAATATGCCCGTGAATAACCGAGTTTACTTATCGCCCGCGTTACCGGTTCCTCCAAATCTTCGGCGGAATACGAGCCTTTGATTTCGATAAGCGCGAGTTTGCCGTATGACGCGCACACAGAAAGATATTCTTCGTATGTGGGAAGAACGTACGTTTGATTGACGTCCGCTTCGGGCTTTGCGTTCGAAAGGTCGAGCGGCAGGTCTTTGACGTCGGAGTAAAGAGACTGCGTGATTTTTATGCTTTTGTCGGCAAACGGGTTGTCGTCGTGACAACATACCCATACGCCGTCTTTTGTGCGGCGTATGTCGGTCTCTATTCCGTAAAAGAATCCTTCTTCGCCCGCCGCGACGAACGATTGCAGTGTGTTGTCGAAATATTTGCCGCTGTAACCTCTGTGAGCAATAGTGCGCGTGCCTTTGAATCCGTCGTAACCGTAGGTGTTTGTTTTGTGCACGGCGATTACCGCAAACATAACCCAAAGAAGGGTGAGAACGACGACGAGCGCGGCGCAAATTGCGTAAATGGTTATCCGATATGGTTTTTTAAGGCTACTTAAACGTTTCATTTTGTTTTCTCCGTAGGAATAAGGGCGGGAAGGAAATAGTCGCCTTCGTCCGCAGTCAAAGTAAGGATTTTATCGAAAGAATACCCCGAGGGCAAGGTTACGGAAAGGGTATAAACGTCGGGTAGGGCGAAGTATTCGAAATAGCCGCTCAGCGAGGTTGTCGCGGTGAAAACGACGTCTTGCGACGAATTTTTTATTTCCACCGTCGCGCCGACGATATGTTTCGACAGGCGTTCGTCGAGTTCCCCGTTTCCGTTCTCGTCTTCGAAAACGAATCCGTAAATTTTGGTTTTGCCTTTATAGTCGAGGGTTATTTCGTCGTCTTTTAGGTTGTAGGGCGTTTTGTTGAAGTTAAGGGAGTACGTTTCCCCCATACGCGCGTAGTCGGCGTGGTAAGGGTTAAGCGGACTGTAAGCGTATTCGGTCGGGTTTGAAGAATCGAATTTTTCTTCCGTGACGTACGACGGCCAGTATATTCCGTAGTTGTGCGCGTCGCTTAGGTTGAGCATATTCGTCGCGGGCGCGTCGACGTAGAGAAGGGAAGAGTTGAGTTTATCGAGCATAGCGTTGCCGATTTCGAGGTCGCGGTACGCAAGAACGGTGGGCATCGCGATGAACTGACTTGTGCGGACGAGGGAAACGGAAATGCCGAGGGATTTCGCCGCAAGAACCCCTTCGTAAGCGAGATAAGCGACCCCTCCGAAGTCGGGATTTTGCATATCGCTCAGCCAGCGAACGTGGCGGGAGGAATTGCCGTTCATAAGAAATGGGTCGCACATAATCGCGCGGTCGGGAAGAAGACGGGCGTCGAGAACGCCGCTTCGGAAAGCGGCGGTAAGATAACTGAGAAGTCCGAAAGTCATCATACCGCCGTAAGAATGTCCAGCTACGGTGATTTCTTTCGAGGTATAGTCGGGGTGCGCGAGCAAAAAGTCGCAGTAGGACGCGGCGTAAATTTCCACGAGAGAGTGGTTTATCGAAGAGCCGTCGTTCCACGTTCCCCCTCTTTCCGTGCGGAAACGGTGCGAACCGTCGTAGAACCACACTTTATCGCAGACGACAGCCGCGTTCATATTGTCTTCGCCGGCAAATGCGCCCCAGAAAAACGCAAACACGTTGTACCCCGCGTCGAAATAGCCTTTCGAATTGTACCAGGAGCCGTTATAACCCATTCCGTGGGTGAAAAAGAGGGATTTTTTGTTTTCGTCGAACGCGTCGCAGGTAAATGCGGGAACGTATTTTTCCCCGTCGTAGAGCATTAAACCGAAAGGTAGAGAATTGTCGGAAGAAGTAAGAGTTTCGGGCAAGGGGATGTCGGACAGGGACAGAAGAGAAGTTAAACCTTTCGAAGAATTGACGTAAGAAGCGTGCAATTCGTCCTCTCCGTTATAGGAAGAGAACGCGCTTTCAATCGCGCTTAAAGAGAGATTTTCCAGCGCGCCTACGTTTGTTTCCCGACTTTCGGAACAGCCAAAGAAAAAGACCGTCGTAATCGCAAGAAGACATAGCGCCGCCGATTTGTAAAAAGTTTTCATTTTCTCTCCATCCGTATCGCCGGTTAAAGCAATATGCGGGTTTATTTTATAATGCGTATGCCGTTGCCGTCGCTTATTCGGAGGAAGGCTATACCGACGATTGAGTCGACGTCGGCAAGATAACCCTCGTTGCTGTCGGTAGAGTGGTTTCGGTTGTCTCCGAGGAAGTAAAATTTGCCTTTCGGGACGGTTATCGTGGAGTTCTTCCAACCGCCCGTGCCAACCATAGGTTCGTTGATTTTCTCTTCGGAAAGAAGTTCTCCGTTGCGGTAAACGTGGTAGACGTTGCTTTCATTGTCGAAAGACGTCGTTATTACGTCGCCTTCTTTGCCGATTACGCGTTTGACGAGGTATTTTTCCAGTCCGTCGAGATAGAAGATAATCACGTCGTCGTAATCGACTTTTTGCGTGCGGAAGAGAAGAACGTTGTCGTCGCTTTCCAGAGTGGGGTTCATCGACGAACCCTCTATCGGCCAGCGCATAAGAAAATTATTCGTGAAAAAGAACGCGCCCAGAGCGAGAGCTACGGCTACGACAATCCATATAAGCGCGGAAATCAGTTTTTTATTATTGTTGTCGCGCGGGGATAACATTTCTTCCATAGAAGAGTTTTTGTTTTTTTCGTCCATATTTACAGCCTCGGAATTATATAAACGTAAGTTTGTTGACCGTGACGTCGGGAGTGACGACGACGAAGGTATTTACCTCTTTCCAGGACGGCAACGGACGGAAAAATTCGTCTTTGAAGTCGGAACAGGCAAACGTGGTGCCGTTGAACGTCGCGCCGCCCATTATGCGTTTCGAAGCGCGATAAACGGTGGCGGGAAAACCGCAACTTACCGAAAGTTCAAGTTGATAATACGGTTCGTTGCTGAAAGTGTCGGCTTGCAACAGCTTGCCGTTTTCGATAAGACGGCAGGAGTCCCCGACGAAAAGTTTCATACTGCCGTCGGGGCAAACCGCGCCTTTCGCGCCCGAAGGCAGGGTCTTTTCGAGTATGGTTTCCCGTCCGACTACCGCGTCTTCGCTTACGGGCAGGAATTCTCCCTCCGCGCCGTGACGGTAAAGGACGGTCGCGCTTTGAGGAGCGGACAACATAATTCTGTACGCGGAAAGGTCTGCGAATTTGGGAGGTTCGGTGGAAATCAAACCGTTTTCGTAGACGGTTTCGGTGTAGAAAAACAAGGTCGAACACTGCGTGGAGAAAGAAAGTTTGGCAAGGTATTGCCCTTCGCCTACCGTCTCGCAGGCGACCTTTTCCCACGTCCTCGTTCGGTGGTCGATGTTGTTGTAGGAATAGTAGAAAGAGAGAAACTTTATCTTCGGTCTAATCGAAGCGGTTATGTCCGCGTATACCGAACCGTCGCGGTTGACTTTGACGGACGAAACCGGCGGTAAAGGAAAATCGCTCTTCCAGAACGAAGAATCGAGAAAATCAAGACAAACTTTCCACGTTTCTTTGTCTACGTTGTCGGAAAACTCTTGCGAAATCGAGACGGTAAGGGGTCCCGAAATCAAGTTTTTAAGAGACGAAAGTCTGTCAACGTCGCTTATTGTGCCGTTGCTGCCCACCGCCGCGAACACGGGGTGAGGATAGCCTTTCAGGTAGGATACTCCGCTTGCGCCGGCGATAAAAGCGAGCACGTCGTCGTTAAGAGTGGAAGCGCCTACGGGATAGCGGGGGATTCCCGCGTACTCGGGATAGCCGCTTGCGCCCACGCAGGCGAGGGCGGTAATCCGCGTTTTTTCCGTACCCGCTAATTGCATAGCGATTTCCACGCCGCGTTTTATGCCGAGAGCGATTACGCATTTTTTTCCGTAGGTCTCTTCGATAAAGCCGAGCGCGCGGCGGTGTATGAGAGTGTAAAGATACGCGCACGTTTCTTTTGCCGTGGGAGAAAGTTCGGTAAGATGTTTCCCTTCGTTGCCCGATTTGCCGTAGGACAGAGACGGGGGGAAAAGGGTAAGAGTGTTGTCAAAGACGCCGTTGTAGTCGGCGATAAAGACGTAGCTTCCGCGACCTACTATGTCGTCGATAACGGATTTTTGCGGAACGCGGGAGTTGTCGCCGATAAGAATTACCCCTTTGGGCGAATCGTAGGACGGGGCGTAAACGCTCAGTTGTACGGTAAGGTCGCCGTCGGGACAATGGGCGGCGCAGAAAGAATAAACGGTAAGATTGTTTTCCGAAAAAACGAGTTTTCCGTCGAAACGTTCTTCCGTCGGGTCGAAGTCCTGCCAGATTTTTTTGGGAGTGAGAATTCCGCCGTCGACGAATTGCGATTTCTCGGGAATGGGAATGTCGGTTTCCGCATAGAGCTTAACGCAGTCGTAAGCGATTAAATCTTTTTCGTTTTCCTTGACGGGGTCGAAAATTCTTTCTTTTTTTGTAAGTTTTTTTCGTAGCATATATTTCCTTGATAATCGCGCTTTGCGCCGCGCGTACGTTTTCATTTTTATGCGGACGGCAGGTAATAATTCCGATTTCCGTCGGATACGGTCGCGTCCTTAACCGATACCGAACGGGCGGTTCCGCCGTTTATTTTTATCCTTGCGACAATACCCGTTTCGCGCATAAGCGTTTGTCCGTCGGTCTCGAAAATAACCGTTTTCAGCGTCTTGCCGTCGGAAGAAACCGAACAGCGGTACGACGCGTTCGACCCCTCGGAAGACAGCGTGAGATTGCTTTTCGCCGCGTTTACCGAAAGCGAGGTTTCGGATTGCAGGGTAAAGGAAATCGCGGAGATTTCTTTAAGGTCGCCCATAGAAAGGCGCAACGTGTATTCGATATATTCGTCGTTTGCGTAAGCGGAGAGGGAGAGCCGCGCGGTGGTAAGAATTTCTTTCGCCGCGTTTTCGGGGTTGTAAACCCGATAAGTATGGCTGACGCGGTGTTCGCCGTAGACTACCCATAACGTTTTTTCGCCCGTGGTGGAAGTATCGAAACCCTCTACCATATCCGCGGTTATTTCCTTGCGTTCGGGGTCGCCGTTAGAGTAAACGAGGGAAAGGAACGCTCCCGAAAGGTCGAGCGTTTCGTCGACTCGGTATTCGGTTGGAAATGAGTTTTTGACAAGGGAGATTTCCGTTATTTTGCGTTCCGAACACGCGGAAAACGCAAAGAGAAAGGCGAAGATAACGGTAAGAATAAGCAATCTTTTTTTCATTCTTCGCCTCCGTTTTTCCTGCGCAGAAGAATGACGAAATCGTTTAGAGTGTACGTTCCGTCGCCGTCCGCGTCGAGGTAGATTCCCGTATCCGCCGAGCCGAGCAAGGCGTTTAACCAGCCGCTCACGTCTTCGTCGGTTATTTCTCCGTCGCCGTCCGCGTCGCCGAGCAGGTTTACCGAGTATCTAAGAACGACCGCGCCGCCGTCGGTTACCAGAGAAAGCCGCAAATTCGTGCCCACTTTGCGGGAAGAAAACGCGGAAAGAGGCATTGTAAAATCTCCGCTTACGTCGGTGAATTCGAGGTTCAGACGGGAGTTAAGGGATGCGGCGAGTTCTCCGAGCGTCATAGGTCGGTAAACGATAATCGTCTGAGTGCGGTCGTTTATCGAGATATTTGCCTTAAACGCGGAGTCGGAGTTTACCGTGAGGACGGAAGAACTTTTGGGAAGAACGGTTACGTCGACGGAGAAAGACGCGCCGCCGTAGCCTTGTTTATAACCTATGCCCGCCGTCAGTTTCTGCGCGCCCGTCTTCGAATAGGAGAAGGACGAAAGAAGCAGGGACGAATAGTTTATCATATCGAGGGAAAGGGTCTTGCCGTTATCGAAAGTAACGGAGAGGGTACCGCCGCCGAAAACGGGTTCTTCCGCATAGTCGAAGACGACCTTGTCGGGGGAAGAAGAAACGTTTATCGAAGAAACCGCTGCATTGGAAGTCAGGATAACGAACGTTTCGGAAGAAACCGCGGCGTTTTCTTTACTCTTTATCACGGCTACCGTCTTTTCGAAAGGAACGTCGGAAAGGTAGGTTACTTCGTATTCGCTGTCGGTCAGAGCGCGTTCGGTGCCGTCGGCAAAAATTCCGATTACGTTAAACGACGGGGTAAAACTGTCGCCCGAAAGGTGCCGCGTGTCGATTTCGTCTACGCGGAGAGCGGAAATGTTGCTGTTTACCAGTACTCCCGAAAGGACGAAAGTCACGTTTTCACGGTAACGTATGAGAACGTGGTCGTACCTGCCGTGCGTGTTTACGTCGAGACCTTCGACTATGACCCAGTCGCTCGGGGACGTTTCGTCGTATCTTATTAGTTCGGTTTTTCCCGAAAGATAGGATACGGAAATGACGAGACCGCTTAACGAGAGCGACCCTCCGGCGGGAAGAACCGTCACGTCGGGGCGGACAGTTACGCGGGCTTCGAGTCTGAGAACGTCGTAGATATAGAGGGTGAAAGGTATTTTACGTACGCCGTTTGCGTCGGTAAACACTACGTACGCTGTCTGACCTTCGGGGCAGACGCGTTCTTCGTATTCGACCGTGAAATCGACAAGTTCTATCGCGGCGGGACGCGTGCTGTATTTTAGGTATACTTTTATGTCCGGGATTTCTCCGTAGTACGCGTGGTGTTCGTTTTTGACGGAGTTGCCGTTTTTGTCCGTCCCGACGACGTAGGAGTCGCCGATATAATCGCAGTCGTACGAGCCGAGGTCTACGTTGAAGGTGATTTTTTCCGAACTCTGTTCGGTTACCGTTACCACTATGCCGGTGTTAGAACCGTTGGAAAGATATATGCAGGAAGAAGAATACTTCGCCGTAGCAGTCGCGTTCCCGAGGGTGGAAACTCCGCCGTCGTTTGTCGTGAGAGCGGCGCGGCTGAGATTTTCACTCGCGGTTAAACCCGAAATCGAGGGGCGGTAAACGAAAACTTCGTCGGGGCTGAGAGAACTGTTTTTTCTTCCTTGCGTGTTTCCGTAGACGGAGTTGTTTATGCGATAAACGACCAGTCCGGAAGAGGGAAGTCCCGAGTCGTAGGTCGCAAGCGAGTTGGTTCGGTATTCGAGCCATACGCTTTCTTTGTCGGTAAGAGTGATTTTGTAGGCTATTACCGTTTCTTTATCGGTAGAGGCGGTCGGGGTGAGAGAATAAGTCCCGCCCGAGGTTAATTCCGCGACTTGTTTTTTCCCGAGAAAACCGAGATAACGACTGCGTAGGTAAGAGAGGTTAAATTGAGGAAGAGGACAGTTGAGATGCATTAAATCCCAGTACCCGACGGGGTAGTAGTCCTTGTCGTATTCGGTATGGTAGAGGTCGGGGAGCCCGACGAGATGCCCGAATTCGTGCGCGATAAGACCTATCGTGAAATTCTCGGCAAAGGTGAGGGTGTAGTTGTCCACGCGAACCGCGCCGCCGCAAAGGGTGGCGGAAGAAGAACCCGAGGAAGCGAGAGAAGTGATTTTATCGAGGTTCCAGGCGTGCGGCCATAAAAGCGCGCCCCACTCGTTGCCGCTTTTTCCGCTGACGACGAAAGAAACGCTGTCGACGAACCCGTCGGAATTCGCGTCGACGCGGGAAGAAGATTCGGTAAACCATTCGCTTGCCGCGGCTACCGCGCCGTTGAGAAGGGAACTTTCCGCCGCGTAACGGGAGAGACCCGATTCGGACGTTATGCGAGAGTAGTAACTGCGCGAATTTTTGTCCTTATAGACGAAATAAGCGGTGTTTTTCTTCGGGAAAACCGATTTTACGGTAAAATCTCCGTAACTTAGCGTAGAGTAGTAGTCGGAGAGAGAAGAATTTCCGTTGAAACTGTCCGCGATTTCTTCGGTTAAGGAAGAGGGAAAAACCTTAGAGATGTCTTCGTCGGCAAAACAAATGAAAATAACCACGTTGAGGACTTCGCCGTAATCGAGAAGAGTCGGGTCGCCCTCGGCGAGATTGACGCCGTTGTCCGAACTTTGAGAAATAACGTCGGAATGAGTGCCGTCCTCGTTGTAGTTGCGAGGAGTAAAATAAACGACGCTTTCGTCGGAATACTGCGCGAAAACTCCGCAGACCACTATCAGCGCGAATAAAATTACCATAAGAAAAGGCAAAGCCCGACGAAAAGTTTTCTTCATATTTCTCTTATTATATTATAATTTTGATATTTTATATTAAACTTAAAAAAAAGTCAAGTCAAGGAAACTCCGACCAAACGTTATGCGGACATTTAACGCAATCATTACATTTTGTGCGTATAAATGTTTAATTCGCATAAGTCGGACTTCCAAGGAAGCGGAGCGTACCGTTCCGCTTGTTATGTAAGTTCGCAAGGGGTTTCCCCTTGCTCGAACCCCATAAGGGCAAAAAGTAAAAAGTGCGATTTTTACTTTTCGGTATTTAAGCAGTAAAACAACGGTTCACTTACGAAAAAATCCTCTATTTCCGGGCATAAGAAGAATGGATTGGGTTGATTATTTTGCATTATATTCGTTCAGCAATTCGGTTGCGAGATATTCGTCGCTCATACAGTGCATATCCGAAACGCCGTCGCTAATCAGCTTGTAAGTTTCCGACTTATAGAAAAAATCCAACGCAACATCATAACTTATGCCGAGTTTTCGAGCGAACAATTCAATCAAACGGGAATATTTCCTATGCAACAAATTTGGATTTGCGTTCATAGCTTCACGCTCCTTTTGAATTTGAGCAAAGCTAACGCCCTCTCCGTTCTGAAACAAATTTGTAAATTAGGCTTTTCGTACCGAAGCCGCTTGATTGCTTCCGTTTTGTCAATCAACCCGTCAAAAAACAGTTCGACGGTATTAAAAACCTTGTCGTTCGCAACGCCGCCGATAACGACGTCGTAATCCGACGCGTCCCGTCCGTTTCGGCAAAGCATAATAAAATCCAGCCACTCCTCGGAATAAGCGTCGAATTTCAAAACTTTTAACCCTGTAAGCGACGCGTCGTCAAATTCATATTCGGATATAACGCCGTCTTTACCGCGTCTTATAAATTTGCCGCACCACTTTTCGGCTTGCTCGTAAATCGGCGTAGTATAATACCCGCGTCCGAAATCGACGTTCGGTCTGCCGTGCCGCAGGTCGGGACGCATTATTTCGATATAAGACCCGTGATAGAGAATCATAATTTCACACCTCTTTCTTTCATAACTTCGATGATGTCCGAGACGATATATTCCTTGCTCTGTGTGTGCAGAACTTCATATTCGGGAACGATATATTCGTGCAGGATGTCGCTGTCCACAGTCAAAGCGCGATACACTCTTTTCGCGTCGACGCCAAGCGAAAGCGCAACGTTCTCAATGCAGAAAACCGCAAATTCGAGTTCTTTCGCGTTTTCTATATTTTCCGCCTTAATCATTTTGCGCCTCCTTCATTATTATTATTTTTAATATATCATATTTTACGGCAAATTGCAATATAAAAGGCATTGCAGGGAGTTGACATATCGCGTTGCTTTACGCCCGTAAAAACATATACGAAATAATCAAAGAAAAAGTTTTTTCTTGTCATTATCGTAAAATGCGGATAAAATCAGAGTTTTTATGGGCTTTTCCGAAGCCTTCGCCTACTGTACGTCGGTACAGCGACGGCTTGGTTTCGAAAAAAATCAACGCAATCTCTCAACTCCCGGCATTGCACCCTCGTACACTCTCTTAAATCAAAAAAAACGAGTGTTTTTGCGGTTATTCGACATTTTATCGCAGCATAAGTACATTATAATTTTTTTTATTAAAAATAAACAAAAGCGCGATTTTGCGCTTTAAGGAGAGAAAAATGGCGAAAAAATATATTCCGAGGACTCTTGCTTATGCTTTGATATTCGCGCTTCTCGCTTTGACGGAGAAAAAAACGGGATTGCACGGGCTAAGCCTTGCCTTTTGCGTCGCGCTCGTTTTTTGCAGGGAAAACCTTTTGCTCTCCGTCGTTCCTTACGTTGCGGCGTGTTCGCTCGTTCATTTCGACCTAATCTATGCGGCTGCGGTTGCCTGCGGCGCGGTATGCGTTCTCGTTTATGCGCTGATACGTTATAAGTCCGGTAAAAAATATCGGATATGGGCAAACGCAATCGTAATTGCGGTATCCCAAATACCGTTTTTCTTTCTGTTTGCGGACACGACGGCGGAACTTGTGAAAGCCGCTGTTTCTCTGCCCGTTTCCGCGTTGTTTCACTACGTCGCGGTCGCCGCGGCGTATCCCGTGCTTGTGCGCGGAGCGCGGTATGAAATAAGCGAAAGAGAGAAAATTTTCGCGGCGGTTTTCGTTATTCCGCTTGCGGCGGGACTTGCGGTTTTCGACATATACGGAGTGAATTTTATGTATTTCGCCGTCACGCTCGGCTGTCTTCTGCTTGCGCCGTTCGACACGGCGAGCGCGCTGAGTTTTGCCGTGGGCGCGGGCGCGGGGGCTTCGATAATTACGGGGAACGCGTTCGGGCTTTGTACGGCGGCGGCGATAGGAGGCGCGGTCAGCGCTCTGCGAAACGCGAATAAGTACCTCTGCGGCGTGGGCGCGATAGGGGCGTATATTGCTTGTCTTTATCTTTTTGCCGATGGGATAACTTTGCAGAACACCATACCAGTGGCGGTTGCCTGTCTCGCGGTGTTTATTCCCGACCGCGTTTATTATCGGGCGAAAGGGTGTCGGCAGAGTTATTTCGGCAAGTTCGCGCTCAGAACGCTTGCCAACAGAGACAGAGAAGAGGTGGGAGCTAAACTTAAAAGCATAGCCGTTGCTTTCCGCAGAATGCAGGGACTGCTCGAAAGCGACGACGCGCCCGTTCCCACCTCCTGCGACCTTGCGGACGCTCTTTGCGAGACCTGTTGCGCCGATTGCGGAAAACTCGCCTCGTGCAGAGAGAAGATGGGCGGAGGGAACAAGTGCTTTTCCGGGCTCGCCGCTACGGGAATGGAAAAGGGAAAGGTAAATTTACTCGACGTAGACCCGAAACTCGGCGCGTCGTGCATACGCCTTCCGAAAGTTATCAACACCGCCAACGCGTTTCTCAGAGAGTATACCGCTTCGCGCGAAAGAAGAAGCGGCGTGGAACAGGGCAGGGATATGGTGATAGGAAATCTCGGCGGGACGGCGGAACTTCTCGACGAACTCGCCGCAACCGTCAGTCAAGGGTTCGGGTTCGACGTAGAGGGGGAAAAGAGAGTTACCGACGAACTCGCCTGCGCCAACATAATCGCGGGGGACGCGGCGATTTACGGGGACGGAGACAAAATCACGCTTACCGTGAGGGAATGCGACGAGAAAAAGCCCGAACTCAAAAAAATCGTATCGAGCGCCGCGGGCACGGGAATGTACGTTGCGGAGAGAAGCCAGGGGGTGAACGGAACGGTAAACCTCGTCTTCCGTCCCACGCCCGCGTTCGGCGTTCTTTACGGGGAAAAATCGGTAAGCGCGGAAAACGAATGCGGCGACGCGCGGCAGGCGGTGCGCGTCGCGCCCGACAAACTTATGTTCGTTTTGTCCGACGGAATGGGAACGGGGGAAGAAGCGCACAAAACGGGCGCGAGCACGATAGGGCTTATAGAAACTTTTTATCGCGCGGGGTTCGGGCACAGGACGATTTTCGGTTGTGTGGCAAAACTTCTCGCGCTTCGCACGAAAGAGACATTCAGTGCTCTTGACGTCGCCGTAATGGATACCCAAACAGGTGAAATAGACTTTATTAAACAAGGCGGGCGAGAAAGTTATATCGTGACGGAAAGAGGGGTGGAAGTCATCGAGGGCGGGTCGCTTCCGATGGGGATAATCGGTGAGAGCGAGCCGATAATAGTGAGGAAAAAACTGAGGCACAACGACCTTGCGGTTCTGTTAAGCGACGGCGTTGCGGACAGGCTTAACGCAACGGACGTGACGGAAATTATCGGGTCGCTCAATACCCTTAACCCGCAGATAATAGCCGAGAAAATCGTGGAAAACGCAATAAAAAAACAGGACGGGCATAAGGATGATATGACGGCTATGACCCTCCGCATAGTGGCAAACTCGACTTGCAAAAATTTATAAAGAGTATGCGAGGGAGAAAAACTTTTTAGGCTACGCCCGACCACACGTTGCGCGGAGATTTTCCGACAGTCGCTATGCTTTGTGTCGATAAAATCTCATATCCGCGGAAGTCCGACTTATGCGGATTAAAAATTTATCCGCGCGTCGAGGTTATCTCGACCGCGAGTAAATTTCCGCATAACGTCTGGTCGGAACATACCTCTGTTCCCTGCCGACTTTTCCGTTCCTTTTCGTCGTCTGAAAAGGAACATAACAAAGGTTTTTGCCGACTGCGGGAAAATTCCGTGTAACGATTGGTCGGGCGTAGCTCTGCATAACGTTTGGTCGGCAGCCTTGCGCCGTTTGGTCGGAAGTTTCTCAGCAAAAAAATCAGTTGACAATATGCATATTATATATTTATAATATATATAAATGCGCGTAGAAACCGAAGCCAAACTCAATCTCTGTCTTGCCATAAGGGGAACCGACGGCGGAAAGCATCTTATCGACAGTCTTTTCGTGCCCGCGGGGATAAAGGATACGGTTGTCGGCGAGAAAGCGGAAAACCTTACGGTCGAATATACCGACGGCAGGGTTTACGAACGCGACACGGCGTTGCTTACGGCGCGCGCCGTAGTAGAAAAATACTCGGCGGGCGGCGCGCGGTTCCTGATAGAAAAGGGAATACCCGAGGGCGCGGGTCTGGGCGGTTCGAGCGCGGACGCGGGCGCGGTGGCGAAAATTTACCGTTTCTTGTACGGAATAGAAGAAATCGACGTCGGTTTGCTGTCCGAGATAAGCAGCGACGCGCCGTATTTTTACCGCGGCGGAGCGGCGAGGGTTCGCGGAACGGGAGAAATATTCGAAGAAACGGTTGTGCCCGAACTTTTTAAGGTCGTGCTTGTGCCGAGAGGCGGGGTAGACACGGGAGTTTGTTACGGACTTTACGATAAAATCGGGGGAGAAGACGGAGACGTAGGGGAGTTTATAAGAGAGCTCGGAAAAGGGCGGTTGCCGAAGCCGTTCAACGCGCTCAGGCGCGCGGCGGAGACGCTCAATCCGCAGATTGCCGACGGAATAAAAATTCTTGAAAAAGTCGGGTTCGTCGCGGGAATGACGGGCAGCGGGAGCGGGGTATTCGGCATAGAAAACGACCGCGAGGCGTACAAATACAAGTTGAGAAAACTAACGGACTATACGTCGGGGTTCGGCGTGTATGCGGCAAAGGAGTAAAATGGCAAAGAACACTTACGATTATCCTATCTACCTTTTCAACGAAGGAACGAACTACGAAAGTTACAAGTTTTTCTGTCCCTGTTACGTCCAGAAAGACGGAAAAAAATTCTGGCGGTTCCGCGTATGGGCGCCTAACGCGAAGAGCGTTTCCGTCGTCGGGGATTACAACGACTGGAACAGAAACGCGGACCCGATGACGAGAATAGGCGGTTCGGGCATATGGGAAGCGTACGTCAGAGGGGTAAAGAGATATTCGGTTTATAAGTTCAGCATAGAGACGGACAGCGGAGAAATACGTCTTAAATCCGACCCGTACGCAACGCACACCGAGACGATGCCCGCCAACGCAAGCAAGGTTTACGATATAAACGGGTTCGAATGGACGGACGGCGAGTATCTTAAAGAGAGAAAATCGCGGAACAGTTACCGCGAACCTATGAATATTTACGAAGTGCACCTCGGTTCCTGGCGCACTTACGAGGACGGCAGTCCGTTTTCTTACGGCAAGCTCGCGACGGAACTCGTCGATTACGTCAAGGAAATGGGATATACGCACATAGAGCTTCTTCCGATAACCGAGTATCCGTACGAGGGAAGCTGGGGGTATCAGACAACGGGGTTGTTCGCGCCCACTTCGAGGTACGGGACGCCTCACGATTTTATGGAACTCGTCGACGCGTGCCACGCGGCGGGGATAGGCGTGATTATGGACTTCGTGCTGTCGCATTTCCCGAAAGACGCGTTCGGACTGTACGAGTTCGACGGCACCTGTCTTTACGAATATTCGGATACCTACAAGCAGGAACATAAAGGCTGGGGAACGAGAGTTTACGATTTCAACAAACCGCAGGTGAGGAGTTTTCTCATAAGCGCGGTGGATTTCTGGATAAGTAATTATCATATAGACGGAATGCGCCTCGACGCGGTCGCGAGTATGCTTTACCTCAATTACGACCGTAAAGACGGAGAGTGGCAGCGCAACGAATTCGGCGGGGAATACAACCTCGAAGCGGTGTATTTCTTACAAACGCTCAATAAAGCCATTTTGTCGAGACATCCCGGCGTAATAATGATAGCGGAAGAGAGCACGGCGTTTCCGATGGTGACGATGCCGCCGTCGTTCGGAGGATTGGGCTTTAATTACAAATGGAATATGGGGTGGATGAACGACACCCTCGATTATATAAAAATCGACCCGTTCTTCCGTAAAGGAGCGCATAACAAACTTACGTTTTCCATAACGTACGCGTTCAGCGAAAACTACGTTCTGCCGTTTTCCCACGACGAGGTCGTGCACGGAAAATCAAGTATAATCGGGAAAATTCCCGGGGCGTACGAAGAGAAGTTTTCGGGGGCGAAGACGCTTATTTCCTATCAGATGGCGCACCCAGGAAAGAAACTCAATTTTATGGGGTACGAGTTCGGGCAGTTCATCGAATGGGATTACAAGAAACAGCTCGACTGGCTTTTGCTCGGGTATGATGCGCATCTTAAATATTGCGAATATATAAAAGATTTGAACAGATTTTATTTGTCGGAAAAGGCGTTGTACGAACTCGACACGACGTACGACGGGTTCAAATGGACGGTAGTGGACGACAATATGCAGAACGTGCTCGTGTTCACGAGGTACGCCGAGGACGGGAGCAGCGTTATTTTCGTAGGGAACTTTTCTCCCGCGGAGAGACGCGATTATCAAATCGGTGTGGATAAGAGCGGAGAATATTCGGTTTTCCTCAATTCCGAATGGGAAAAGTACGGCGGAAAGGCGAAGAAAGGGGGAGTTATGATAAGCGAAGACGAACCTATGCACGGGAAAAAGCAGTCGATAAGTCTGGATATTCCCGCGGGGGGAGCGATGTTTATCAAACTCGTGAAAGAGTACGAAGACGAAGAAGAGCGGGTGCTTGTCGACGAAGACGACGAAGAAAAAGCGAAGACGAAAAAAACGCGCAAAAGCGTAAAAAATAAAAAATAAAAGAATAAGGAGACTATTATGCAAAGCACAAAAAAAGAGTGTGTGGCGATGCTGCTTGCGGGCGGGCAGGGAACGCGTCTCGGCGTTCTTACGCAGAACGTTGCAAAACCTGCGGTGCCGTTCGGCGGAAAATATCGCATTATTGATTTTCCGATTTCGAACACGATAAATTCGGGAATCGACACTATCGGCGTACTTACGCAGTATCAGCCGTTCGAGCTTAATCAATATATCGGTAACGGTCAGCCGTGGGACCTGGACAGACTTAACGGCGGAGCGTTCGTACTGCCTCCTTATCAGCGCGGCAAAGCGGGAGAATGGTATAAAGGCACGGCGAACGCGATTTATCAGAATATCAATTTCATAGACAGGTATGACCCCGATTACGTTCTTATACTTTCGGGAGACCACATCTACAAAATGGATTATTCGGAAATGCTTTCTTTCCACAAGAAAAACGAAGCGGACTGCACGATAGCGGTTCTCGACGTATCCATTGAGGAGGCGAGCCGTTTCGGCATTATGAACACCAATCCCGACGGAAGCGTATACGAGTTCGAAGAAAAGCCCAAACACCCGAAGAGCACGAAAGCGAGTATGGGCATTTACATATTTACCTGGGCGAAACTGAGAGATTATCTCATAAGAGACGAAGAAAACAAGGGAAGCAGCAACGATTTCGGAAAGAACATTATACCTATGATGCTCGACGACAAACAAAGACTTTTTGCTTACCGTTTCGACGGATACTGGAAAGACGTGGGAACGATAAGTTCTTTGTGGGAAGCGAATATGGATTTACTCAATCCCGACAGCGGACTGATAATCAACGACAAGAGTTGGAAAATTTACGCGCGTAACGCCGCGCAGCCGCCGCAGTATATCGGCGACGACGCGAGTTTGTCGAATTCGATAATCAGCGAAGGTTGTTACATTGACGGTAAAGTCATAAACTCGGTTATTTATTACGGCGCGAAAGTCGCAAAGGGCGCGGAAATCAGAGATTCGATAATAATGCCTTATTCGGAAGTGGGGGAAAACGCGCGCGTGTGCCATTCGATAGTGGGCTGGAACACGAAGATAGGAAACAACTGCGTTATCGGCGCGCCGCAGGACGGACCCGACGGCGGAGAATGGAACATTGCGGTCGTCGCGCCGGAAACCGTTCTTCCAAAGAACAGCGTAGTTAAAGAAGGAGAGATGAAGGGAGGTAACAAATAATGAACAATATGATGAGCGTACTGTTTGCTTCGGGAAACGAAAGCAAACTTAACGAACTTACCCTGCACAGAACAACGGCGTCCCTGCCGTTCGGCGGAAGGTACAGACTTATCGACTTTACTTTGAGTAACCTCGTCAACAGCGGAATTACGCAGATAGGAATAATTACGAGCAGTAAATATCAGTCCCTTATGGACCATATCCGTCAGGGCAGAGACTGGGATTTGAACAGAAAGAACGCGGGTATCAGCGTGTTCCCTCCGTTCGTATATAACAATTCCGCGGACGTGTACAAGGGAAAAATCGAAGCGTTGTACAGCATAATGAGTTTTCTTCTCAAAGCGAAAGAAGATTACGTCGTTATAGCGAACTGCAATATAGCGGCGAACATCGACTATGAAGAAGTGTTCGAAAAACATATAGCAAGCGGTGCGAAACTCACGGTGCTTTGCCATAACGGGTTCACCACGACTTCGCGCAGAATAGTAATCGAACGCGGAGAAAACGACCTGGTTACCGACGTTTACGAAACCGAGATTTCGGGGAACGAAGAAAAGGAAATTTCTCTCAACAGTTACATAATCGAGAAAAATCTTCTGCTCGAACTCGTTAAGAAAGCGTATGCGAGAGGACAGGTCGATTTTGAAAAAGACATACTTTTCAAACTTGTGGAAGAAAAGACGGTGTACGCGTACAAACTCAATTCTTATGCGGCGATAGTGGACGACGTAAAGACCTACTACGGCGAGAGTATGAACCTTTTAAGAAAGGAAGTAAGGGGCGAACTTTTCGGGAGCGACCCGATTTACACCAAAGTAAAGGATAGCGTTCCCACCGCGTATAAAGACGGCGCGAAAGTTACGAATTCCCTGCTCGCCGACGGCTGCGTAATCGGCGGCACGGTGGAGAACTCCATACTTTTCCGTAACGTAAGAGTGGAAGAAGGGGCTGTAGTCAAGAATTCCATAGTAATGGAAAACGGCGTTATCGGGAAGAATTCGTCATTGAAATACGCGATTACCGACAAAGACGTAACGATAAGCGAAAACAGAGAAATCAGCGGTTTCGTCACCTATCCGATAGTTATCGTAAAAGGGAAAACCGTATAAAAGGAGGATACGACAATGAAAGTTTTATTTGCCACAAGCGAAGCCGGTCCGTTTATGAGAACGGGAGGATTGGGCGACGTGGGAGCCGCGCTTCCTCTTGCGCTTAATAAAGCGAAGCAGGACGTACGGGTTATTATGCCCCTGTACGAAGGAATAAGCGGCGATTTCCGCCAGACGATGCGTTTTATCGGTTCGAAAGTCGTGACGCTCGGGTGGCGGCAACAGTATGCGGGCGTATTCGAGTGTTCTTATAACGGCGTAACGTATTATTTCATCGACAACGAGTATTATTTCAAACGCAGTACGATTTACGGACATTACGACGACGGCGAAAGGTTCGCGTTTTTCTCGAAAGCAGTGCTCGACGTTTTGCCGATGCTCGATTTTATGCCCGAAGTCATACACTGCAACGACTGGCAGACCGCACTTATACCCGTGTATCTCGACGCGTTCTACCGCGGCGAAAGCGGATACGGCGGAATGAGAACGGTGGTTACCATTCACAATATCGAATTCCAGGGAAATATGGACAGATGCTGTATTCAGGACGTGTTCGGAATCCCCGCGAACTTTGCGAGCAGAGTGGAGTACAAAAACTGCGCGAATATGCTTAAAGGCGGCATAGAATGCGCGGATAAAGTAACTACGGTGAGCAACACTTACGCGCAGGAAATTCTCAATCCTTACTATGCGTACGGACTGGAACATATCCTTAACAAGCGCGCATATAAGATAAGCGGAATAGTAAACGGAATCGACGCGGATTTGTTCAATCCGGCGAAAGACAAAGCGTTGTTCGCTAATTACACGGCGTCCACCGCGGTCAAGGCGAAAAAGGAAAACAAGAAAGGCTTGCAACAGATGGTAAACTTACCCGAAGCCGACAAACCGCTTATCGGAATGGTTACGAGACTTACCAATCAGAAAGGTATGGACCTCGTTATGGAAGTTATCGAAGATATACTTTCTATGGATATACAGATGGTGGTGATAGGAACGGGAGACTGGAAGTACGAAACCGCGCTTAAAGAAATCGCAAGACGGTACGGAAACAAACTTGCGGTCATCATAAACTTTTCCGCGGACATCGCGAGCAAGATTTACGCGGGAAGCGATATGTTCCTTATGCCGAGCAAGTTCGAGCCGTGCGGACTGAGTCAGCTTATCGCTATGCGCTACGGAAGTATACCGATAGTAAGAGAAACGGGCGGACTGAAAGACACGGTTATTCCCTTTAACCCCGTGGAAAAGACGGGCAGAGGGTTCACGTTCAAGACGTATAACGCGTACGATATGCTGGACGCCATACGGAGAGCGGTGGGAACGTACTATAATAAAGAGGAATGGAACGCTTGTATGAAGAACGCGATGAGCGGAGATTACAGCTGGAAAGCCTCGGCAAAACAATATATAGATTTATACAAAGGACTAATTCAATAAAAGGAAGGAGCAAAAATAATTGATGGAAATCGGTAAAAAAGAATTTCGCGCGCTTATCGAACTCAAACTTGCCAAAATGTTCGGCGTAAAGTACAACGAAGCGAGCGAGCAGATTATGTACAGGGCTTTGTGTCTTGTGACGAAAGACCTTATCACACAAAAGAGAGTCGAATTCAAAAACAAAGTTCGTTCGCAGGGAAAGAAACAGATATACTATATGTCTATGGAATTCCTGCTCGGCAGGTCGCTCAGAAACCACCTCTACAACACGGGCTTGTTGAAGACTGCGACCGACGCGGTAAAAGATATGGGATTCGACATAAACAATCTTATGGCAATCGAACCCGACGCGGGGCTCGGCAACGGCGGATTAGGGCGCCTCGCCGCCGCTTATATGGACAGTCTGACGAGCTGCGGTTATGCCGCCGGCGGGTTCAGTATCCGCTATGACTACGGTATTTTCAAACAGAAAATAGTGGACGGCTGGCAGATGGAAATGCCCGACGAATGGCTCAATAACGGCGACGTCTGGCTCAATCCGAGAGAGGAAGACACGTTCGAGGTTAAGTTCGGCGGAAGAATAGAAGAAGACTGGTCGGACGGAAAACTCAAAGTAAACCACGTGGGAGCTACGACCATTCTCGCCGTGCCGTACGATATGAACGTGACGGGCTACGACAGCGACGCGGTAAACGTGTTGAGACTTTGGAGCGCGCGCGCGCCGATAGGGTTCGATATGGCGCTTTTCAGCCGCGGCGAATACGTAAAGGCAATCGAAGCGAAAGCGATGGCGGAAGCGATAAGCAAAGTGCTTTACCCTGCGGATAACCATTACGAAGGGAAATCTCTGAGACTTAAACAACAGTATTTCTTCGTAAGCGCAAGCATACAGAGCATCATAAAGAAACATCTTCTGCACAATAAAAATCTCGATAATCTTCCCGACAGAATCGCCGTGCATATCAACGACACGCACCCGACGCTGTGCATACCCGAACTTATGAGAATTCTTCTCGACGAGTACGGTTATTCCTGGGACGACGCGTGGAAAATCATTACCGAAACGATTTCTTACACCAACCATACGGTTATGCAGGAAGCGCTCGAAGTCTGGCCGCAGGATTTATTCAAGACGCTGCTTCCGAGAATATATCAGATTGTGTGCGAGATAAATCAGCGTTTCTGCGCAAAACTTTGGGAAGCGTATCCCAATCAGTGGGATAAAATATCCCGAAACGCGATAATGAGCGACGGAGTTATCAGAATGGCGAACCTGTGCCTCGCGGCTTCGCATACGATAAACGGCGTGTCGCAGCTTCACAGCAACATTCTTACCGAGAGCGTGTTCGCGGACTATTACAAGATGGAGCCCGAGAAGTTCACCAACGTGACAAACGGCATTACGCACCGTCGTTGGGTGGGAGAAGCCAACCCGGGGCTTGCGGCTTTTCTTAAAGATACTATCGGAGAAGGCTGGCTTAAAAACGCGGACGAGCTGGAAAAACTGCTTAAATATCAGAACAACCATCAGGCAATCGACAGACTTTTCGAAATCAAAAGAAACAATAAAATCGCGCTTGCGGAGTATATCAAATCGGCGAACGGCGTAGTCGTAGACCCCGACAGCATATTCGACGTACAGGTAAAGAGGTTGCACGAGTATAAGAGACAGCTTCTCAACGCGTTGCACATACTCGACCTTTACAACAGGCTCAAAGCCAACCCCGACCTCGATATTGTTCCGAGAACGTTCGTATTCGGAGCGAAAGCGGCGAGCAGTTATTATATAGCGAAGCAGATAATAAGGCTTATATGCACTATCGGAGACGTGGTAAACAACGACGCGAGTATAAAGGGAAAACTCAAAGTCGTGTTCCTGGAAAACTACCGCGTTTCTCTGGCGGAAATCATAATGCCGGCAAGCGACGTAAGCGAGCAGATTTCCATTGCGGGAAAAGAGGCGAGCGGAACGGGCAATATGAAGTTTATGATTAACGGCGCGGTGACTATCGGAACGATGGACGGAGCCAACGTGGAAATTCACGAAAGAGTGGGCGACGAAAACATATTCATCTTCGGTATGCTCGCGGACGAAGTGGAAAGACTTTACAGGCAAGGTTATAACCCGACTACTTATTACGCGACGGATAAACGCATAAAGACGATTATCGATATGATGAGAACGGGGATAGGCGACGTACAGTTTACCGAGATAGCCGATTCGCTTACGATAGGCAGAGGCGGACAAGCCGACCCGTATATGTGCCTCGCGGATTTTTCGAGTTATTGCGACGCGCAAGGCAGGTTGAACGACGCTTACCTCGACAAGTACCGTTGGGGGAAAATGAGCCTCGTCAACATAGCGAAAGCGGGCTTCTTTGCTTCGGACAGAGCGGTTGAAGAATATGCAAAACGAATCTGGAACCTCGAACGGGTCTAAACTCGTTCTCTTCGATTCGAGAAAGGAAAAATATAAATCGCCTTTCGGCGCGGTTTCCACCCGCCGAAAGGTCGATATTTTATTTCCCGTAGCAAAAAGTCTCGACGCCGACAGAGTCAAACTCTTTCTGAGAAGAAACGACCATTCGTTGGAGTACGAACTCGTAAGGGTAGGCGAAGAAAACGGCTATGATATGTTTTCCGTAGAATTTATGGTGAATATCGCCGGGACGTACCGCTACCGCTTCGAAATCTACTCGGGCGAAGAAATTTTTTATTGCGGAAAAGGTAAAGGCGGCGAAGCTATAATAGGCGAATGGTTGCCCGAATGGCAACTTTCCGTATACCAAAGCCATTATACCACGGCTGATTTTATCAAAGGCGGCGTGGTGTATCAGATTTTCTGCGACCGCTTTTGCGCGAGCGGAAACGCGCCCGCGCCGAAATACGGCGTGACGAAAGAGTGGAACGAAGACGTTACCGTGAGAGACCCCGACGGGGTTTACCGCGCCAACGATTTTTACCGCGGAGACTTCGACGGGATAGCGAGTAAACTCGACTATCTGAAAGGGCTGGGCGTGACCGCGCTCTATCTTTCGCCAGTGTTCGAGAGTTCGAGCAATCACAGGTACGATACGGGGGACTATCTCAAAATCGACCCCGTTCTCGGCGGAGAAGATGGATTTGCGCGGTTTATGAAAGCGTGCGAGGAGAAAGAAATAGCGGTTATTCTCGACGGCGTGTTCAATCACACGGGCGCGGACAGCGTTTATTTCAACAAGTTCGGGCACTACGAAGGAAAGGGCGCGTATCAAGGCAAGGACAGTCCGTATTACGACTGGTATACTTTCTACGACTATCCCGACGAGTATATGTGCTGGTGGGGGTGCACGGTGGTTCCGACGGTAGCGCGGGACGCAAGCGGGTATCACGAATTGATTGCCGGAGAAGGCGGCGTTATCGAAACGAGGCTCAGGCAGGGCGTAAAGGGTTGGAGACTGGACGTAGTAGACGAACTGAGCGAGTATTTTGTCAAAAAGATAAGAGAGCGCGTCAAAAAAACCGACGCGGACGCGTTGGTGCTCGGAGAAGTCTGGGAAGACGCGAGCACGAAATACAGTTACGGCGAAGAAAGGGAGTACTTTTTCGGAGACGACCTCGACGGCGTTATGAATTACGTATTCAAGGACGCGATAAACGCCTACGTTATGGGCGGGAGCGCGGAAGAGTTTGTTGAAAGCGTTCTTACCGTAATGGAGAACTACCCGAAAGACAGCCTCGATACGTGTTTTACGCTTATAGACAGCCACGACACGGTGCGGGCGATAAACGTCTATTCGGGAGTGAGCGGCGAGGGAATGAGCAAGGAAGAAAAGAAAGCGTACAGGCTCGGAGAAAACGAGTACAAGTTAGGGAAAGAACGGTTAAAAATCGCTTCCTGCCTGCAATATTTCTTGCCGGGCGTGCCGAGTTTGTATTATGGGGACGAAGCGGGATTAGAGGGGTTCGAAGACCCGATTAACCGCAGACCGTATCCCTGGGGAAAAGAGGACAACGAGCTTCTCGCGCATTACAGGACGCTGGGGCGGCTGAGGAGCGAGTTCCGCAAAGACTTTATCGAAGCCGCCGTCGTTTCTTGCGAAAACGACAAAGTGACGATTACGCGCGGAAGAGTGAAACTTACGGTTGACGCTAAGGGGTTAAATTATAATATCGAGGTGGGGAAATAGGAGAAATCAGTCAGGAAGAGAACGGAGCAGAAAACGGCTAAATGAAATACTTCGAAAAAAGGAATTTCACTACCACAGAAGACACGGCGGACAATAATGCGAGCGAACAGCCGATTGAAAACGAATCGACGAATGCGCCGCTTTCGCACAAGGGACACAGGCTCAGATTAAAGGAAACGATTAGAGCGGACGGGATAGCGGCGAGTTATGAACACGTCGTTCTTGAATTTATGCTTTTTTATTGCGTTCCGTATAAAGACACGAAGCCTATGGCTTACGAATTGTTGAACAGGTTCGGAAATTTGTACGGAGTGCTTAACGCGCCGCCCGATTTAATCGAGAGCATAAAAGGCGTGACGAGAGACGCGGCTACTTTTCTGAGCGCAATGAGCGGAATTTGCGACAGATATAACGAAGAAAGCGCCGACCGCGAAAGAATGTCGGGCGCGGACGGAATTCTCGCGTATATGCGCAAAGTCGTTACTCCCGGCGTGGAAGCGTGTTACGTCATCAACGTAAACAACGACGATGAAATCATATCGGTAGAGAAAGTTCTCGAAGGCACGGACAATGCGTTGGATATTCCCTTGCGACTGATAGTAAAAGCGGTGCTTGCTGCGAACGCGCGCCGCATAATAGTACTTCACAATCACCCGTCGGGCAAAGTGTTGCCGTCGGACGAAGACAAGGCGAACACTTTCAGAATGAACGGCGTGTTCGACGCGATGAAAGTCGAACTTATCGACCACATTGTGGTTTACGAAAAGTACGCTTACAGTATGAAAAACAGAAAGGTTTATAAACATAATTGGAGATTGAGATGAGGGAAAAGGACGAAACGGTCGAGCGGCTCAAAGACGCCGCGCCGCTTGCTTTGAGTTTTGTCGGAGACGCGGTGCATACGCTTATCGTAAGGACGGAAGCGTTTAAGGAAAACCCATATAAAAACGGCGAACTTCACAATTTTTCCAGCGCGGAGTGCTGCGCGGCGGCGCAAGCGGAAGCGACAAAAAGGCTTTTGCCTTTACTCGACGAAGAGGAAACGTTTATTTTCAAAAAGGCAAAGAACGCGAAAGTCCATTCCGTGCCGAAAAACGCAAGCCTGTACGAATATAAGGAAGCGACGGCGTTCGAAGCGGTAATAGGCTTTCTTTATCTTGCAAACAGAACGGAACGGCTTGATTTTCTTATGAAAGAAATTTACGCGAAACGGGGAACAAAAGTAACGAAAACGGACAACCAAACAGATTAAACAACGGAGAAAAACACTATGATTATAGAAGGAAAAAACGCGGTAAACGAGGCGCTTAAAGGCAACGTGACGATAGAAAAGGTGCTTGTGCTTAAAGACGGCGCGGGAAGAGGGGCGTATGAAGTCGCTTCCGAATGTCGGAAGAGAAAAATTCCCGTTCAGCAGGTTGACAAAGCCGCGCTTGACAGATTGAGCGTAAGCGGGCGGCATCAGGGAATGATAGCCGTTTGCACCGAGTTCGTCTATTGCGAACTCGAAGACATTCTTGCGAGCAGAAAAAGCGGAGACAAGGGACTGCTTATTATCATACTCGACGGGGTGGAAGACCCGCACAACGTGGGCGCGGTTATCAGAGTGGCGGACTGCGCGGGCGCGGACGGAATAATTTTGCCGAAAAGAAGAGGGTGCGGAGTAACCGATACCGCGGTTAAAGTAAGTTGCGGCGCGGCGGGACACGTCAACGTGGCGAAAGTAGGCAATATAAACGACGCGATAAGAGAGCTTAAAGACGCGGGCGTGAGGGTTTTTGCCGCGGATATGGACGGCGACGACATTTACAAAACCGACCTTACGGGCGACGTGGCGTTCGTTATCGGAGGAGAAGGGCACGGAGTGCACGAGCTTACGAGGAAACTTTGCGACGGAGTTATCGCATTGCCGCAGAGAGGCAAAATAAATTCGCTTAACGCGTCGGTCGCCGCGGGAATTACGGTTTACGAGTGCATCAGGCAAAAGGGATAAAAATGAGTGACGAAAAACAAAACGAAAACGACCTTATTCTGGTAAAACAGGCGCAAAAAGGCAACCTCGAAGCGCAGGAAGCGCTTATAATAAGGTATTCGTGGATTGCGAGAAGCAAGGCGCGCAATTACTTTATCGAGGGCGGCACGAGAGACGACCTCGCGCAGGAAGGTATGCTGGGGATATGGAAAGCGATACGGGATTTCGACGCGGAAAAGAACGATAATTTCGCCGCTTTTGCGAAAATGTGCGTTTCTTCGCAGATTAAAGACGCTTTGAGAACGCATAACCGCAACAAACATAAACCACTTAACGACGCGCTCAGCCTCACCGCCGCGGACAACAATCCATCGCCCGAATACGTCTCCGACCCCGTGGGAACTTACATAGAAAAAGAGGGTATGGACAGTTTTTACGAAAAACTGAACTCACTTTGCACAAAACAACAGATGACGGTACTTAAATATTATTTCGAGGGGTATTCGTACAGCGAAATCGCCGCGCTTGCCGACTTGCCGGTGAAAAAGGTCGATAATATACTGCTGGCGATTAAAACCAAAATCAAGAAAAATAAGGAACTCTTTTTGCAGTGAAAAACGGAATTATCGACGTAGGAAGCAACTCGGTAAGACTGCTTTTCGACGGCAAAAAATATATGAATAATACGCAACTTGCGGAAAACCTTATTCATACGGGCAGGCTTTGTGAACAGGCAATGGAACGAACCGCCGCCGCGATAGAGGGCTTTTACCGTTTTTGCAAAGAAAACGGCGGAGAAAAAGTTTACGCTTTCGCAACCGAAGCGGTGCGGGCAGCGAAAAACGGACAAGAATTTGTGCGTAAAGTCGAAAAAATCGGCATAAACCTGGAAATTCTGTCTCCCGAAACCGAGGCAAAATGCGGCTATCTGGGCGCGTATTCGGGAATAGGAACGGAAGGCGTGTTGGATATAGGCGGGGCGAGCAGCGAGCTTGCGGTCGGCGACCGAAACGGTCTCCTATACGCGCACTCCCTGCCTTTGGGCTCGGTGCGCCTCAAAGATTACGCCCCCGATTCCGAAATTCAGGCGGAATACGCGAAAAACAGAGTGAAAGAATACGGCGTTGTGCCGCATTTTGACAGACTTGTCGCGATAGGCGGGACGCTTTCGCAAATCGTAGCCGTAATGAAAGAGCTCGACCCCTACGACCCCGAGCGCGTTCACGGAACCGTGCTAACAAAAGAGGACGTAAAGAAAACCACGGAAATGATTTTATCCGTGCCGACGGAAGAGAGAATAAAAATTAAAGGATTGCACCCGAAAAAATTACTCGTCGCGCCCGCAGGAGGTATCCTCGCAATCGCAATTATGGACTACCTCGGCGTAGAAGAACTTACCGTAAGCGAAGTAGACAACCTCGAAGGCTACGCGAAACTAAGGAATATAGATACTTAATAAAGCAAGACGTTTATAAAAAATTCAAATTTATTTCCCTGCCTATGACATTATAGACAGGTTTTTTATTGTATAAAGCGTATTTAACGGCGTGATACGCACTGCCACTGTCGATGACTATACCGCAAACGATATAATCGGCAAGTTTAACAATAAGGCGGTTAGTAAGCGAAACGGCAAAACGTTTAGGCGTTCCTTCGGGGAGAAGATATATGCTTTCGTCATAATAGTAAGGAAGACAAAAATTCGAGTCGGGATAATACAATACCATAATCATTTTAATAAACGGATACCTTTTCTTTAAGCCGTAAACGGCTTGCGAACAGAAGAAATCGAACTGCCCGCAGTTGCCGCAGTAAAACTCGGTAACGCCCTTGTTTTCTATAAGGTCGGTAAGAATAGCGATAAGGTTTTCGACGTAGGGTTCGATATACATTTTTATATGTCCGAAAAATGCGCAGGTAGCCATATTAATATCCTCAGAAAATTAGAAAACACAAAGCCTATATTGTCGTTTTCGAGATATTTTTATTATAGCATAATTTTCGACAATAGAAATGTTTTATTGTCTTAGATTTCATAAAATAGGGCAAGAAAATTATAATGGCTATATCAAAAGAATTGCAAAACAGGCTCAAAGAGTTATCGGAAGACATAGACGAGAAAAGCAAAGAAAAGAAAGCCGCGGTAATCGGAATAAACCACACGACTTTTTCTAAAATTTATAATTACGGGATAGTGCCGAGAACGCCCGCGCTTATTACAATAGCCGATTATTTTAATGTTTCAGTAGAATATCTGATGGGCGTATCTGACGATGAATACTTTTCAAAATCGAGAAATCCCAAAAAGTTTACCGAAAGACTTGAAGAATTGATGGCGGAAAATAAAATTAAAACAATTTATAGACTATCGCAGGATGTTCTTATTCATAGAAATAACGTTCGGCAATGGTATACTGCCGATTGTTTGCCCCTTTTTGAAGATTTGCGAGCTATGGCGGTTTATTTTGAAGTATCGGTAGATTATTTATTGGGTAGAACGGACGATAGAAAATAAGGGTTTGCGGGGTAAGAATTATGGCAAGGCATCCCGAAAATAGTGAAAATAAAGTGTCCGAAAACTTTAAGAAAAGGCTTATATCCTTAATTGCAGAAACGGACTACAACAGAAAAGAATTCGCGTCGTTTGTCGGGTTGAACAAAGAAGTTTTAACGCGTGCAACGTTGTACGGAATTATTCCCGGCGTAAGGTCATTGATTATAATTGCGGATAAACTCGAAATCGGTATAGAATATTTGTTGGGCGATTCTGACGATAGAGATTTTTACCCGTCGCAAGAAGGGCATACCTTTCACAGTCGTTTGACGGAATTGGCGGCTGCAAAGGAGATAAACTTTTCCGCGCTTGCAAGTCAAATGCCTTTTGCTCATAATTCCATTTACGAATGGATGAGAACAGGCGGACTGCCTTCGCTTGATTATTTGAAAGCATTAGCCGTATATTTTGATGTTTCGGTAGATTATTTGTTAGGTAGAACGGACGACAGAAAATAGTGTTACTTTAAGGAAGCGAGTAAGAAAAGTTAAAACTTTAACGTTTATTTTTATTCAGACCGAGAATTTCGTCTGCGGACAGGTCGAGAACTTCGCAAATGTTTGCAAAAGTTTCAAGCGACGGGTATACGTCGTGTTTCATATATTTACTGACGGTGGAAGGGTTTATTTGTAAGGCTTTTGCTATTTCTTTTTGACTTTTTCCGCTTATATTTATTTCGTTTCTTAGTCGGTCTTGAATTTCCTGTATTGTAATCATATATCAGTTATCGTTTTTTTTCGTTGAGTCCGAGAACGTCGTCGGACGAGATGTCGAGAATTTTACAAATGTTTGCAAAGGTTTCAAGCGACGGATACTTGTCGCTATTCATATATCGACTTATTGTGGACGGGTTTACGCCTAATTTGTCGGCTATTTGTTTCTGAGACAAGGGACTTAACTTGATTTCTTCACGTAAGCGGTTTTGTATCTCTTTGTTTGTTATCATAAAAAAATAATTTCTATAAAGTAAAAGGCTGTTCGTTTTCGCAAACAGCCTTTTGTTTACAACGGAAGTTCCGTTACATTTTGTAGTTGACTTTTACGCCGGGTCCCATCGTGGAAGCGATGGTTACGCTTCTGAGGTAAACGCCTTTGCTTGCCGCCGGTTTTGCTTTTACGATAGCTTCCATAAGGGTGTTGAAGTTATCGAGTATTTTTTCCGCGCCGAAGCTGGCTTTTCCCATCGGGCAGTGGATGATAGCGGTTTTGTCTACTCTGTATTCGACTTTACCTGCTTTTACGTCTTTGACTGCCTTTGCGATATCCATAGTAACCGTTCCGCTCTTCGGGGTAGGCATCAAGCCCTTAGGTCCGAGGAGTTTACCGAGACGACCTACGAGTCCCATCATATCGGGGGTGGTGATACATACGTCGAAATCGAACCAACCGCCCTGGATTTTCTGAACCATTTCTTCCGCGCCTACCATATCCGCGCCGGCTGCTACTGCTTCGTCCGCTTTCGCGCCTTTCGTGATTACGAGCACGCGAAGGTTACGACCGGTTCCGTGGGGGAGTACTACGACGCCTCTTACCTGCTGGTCAGCGTGACGGGGGTCTACGCCGAGTTTGCAGTGAAGTTCGATGGTTTCGTCGAATTTCGCTTTTGCGGTTTCCACGACGATTTTCGCCGCTTCCGCGCTGTCGTATGCTTTGGATTTGTCAAATGCTTTTAACGAATCGATATATTTTTTACCTGCTTTCATCGTGCGCCTCCTTATTCTTCGACGGTAATACCCATACTGCGAGCCGTTCCCGCTATCATACTCATAGCGGATTCGAGGCTTGCCGCGTTAAGGTCGGGCATTTTGGTCTTGGCGATTTCTTCGAGCTGAGCTTTGGTGAGTTTCGCCACTTTGTTCTTGTTGGGAGCCGCGCTTCCGCTTTCTATTCCGCAAGCCTTTTTGATAAGGACGGGAGCCGGGGGCGTTTTAAGCACGAACGAGAAAGAACGGTCTGCGTAAATCGTGATGATTACGGGGATGATAAGTCCTGCGTCTTTCGCGGTTTTTTCGTTGAATTCTTTGGTGAACATCGGTATAGCGATACCGTGAGGACCGAGGGTGGAACCTACCGGAGGACCGGGGGTTGCTTTGCCTGCGGGCAGTTGTAACTTAACTACTGCGCTGATTTTCTTTGCCATAGTCAATACCTCCTTCGACTACTTGGTACAAACGAACGGAAATGTAAAGTTTTTTGCCGTTCTCCCATTATTTATAATAAAAGTTATTATATAATAACGATTATCCTTAATTAAATCGACGTCAATCGTTGTTCGACGTGACTTTCTCTATCTGGTTGAATTCGAGTTCTACGGGAGTATCTCTTCCGAAGAGCTGCATCATAACCTGAACTTTTTCCTTGTCGGGGAAAATCTTTTCCACCGTGCCGAGGTTGGACTCGAACGCGCCGCTGATAACCCTGATAAGGTCGCCTACGGCAACGTCGAAACTTTCGATGTCTCTCTTTTCCAGACCCATTCTCTTGATTTCGTCGGCGGTGAGGGCGAGAGGTTTTCCGCTCGGACCGCAGAAACCGGTTACGCCTCTCGTATTGATTACGAGATAGCCGACTTCCTGCGTGTGTATCATCTTGACGAAAACGTATCCGGGGAATTTCTTTTTCTCCACGACCTTACGTTTACCGTTTCTTTCGACGATTTCTTCCTTAACGGGAATGGAGATTTCATATATAAAATCCTGCAAGTGGTTGTTTTCAATCATCTTTTCGAGGTTATTTTTCACCATAAACTCGTAGGACGAATAAACGTGTATCACGTACCACTGCGGCGTTTTATTCATTACTACGCTATTTTCATTTTCCATTTCGTTAATTCACTCCTGATATGCGAAGTTTATCGAAAAACTTCTTTCTTTATGCGGCTGCGCCGATGAGCAGATTAAGCAGTTCGGACAAGCCCAAATCCATTGCCGTTATGACTACGATAAATACCGCGACGATTAAAAGAACGGTACCCGTCTGCGCGAGCACGCCCTTGTTCGCTTTGGTGGATTTGAATTTTGCCCAGTCTACCTTTTTCAGTTCGCTGATAATATCGCGGAAATATCTGCCGACAGGCTTGCGTTTTTTGGCTTTGCCTTTTTTCGCGGGAGATTTCTTGTCCGCGACTTCGGCTTTTTTATCCGCTTTTGCTACCGGCTCTAAATTGGGAGTGGATAAATCAAGATTGTTCTTTCTTGCCATTGCTTCCTCCGCGAATTATTTTGCTTCTTTATGAACGGTATGCTTTTTGCAAAATCTGCAATATTTTTTGACTTCCATTCTGTCGGGAGTGTTCTTTTTGTTTTTCTGTTTGTCGTAATTGCGCTGTTTACACTCCGTGCAGGCGAGCGTAATTTTGACTCTGCTTCCGGTTGTCGCCATAAAACTTTTACCTCCGAAAAAAATTACACCCTCAAAGGTGCTTATACACTATAACATACGAATTGCTTCTTTGTCAAACGGATTTTGCATATATTTATAAAATTCGTTTATAAAATTATAATTATTTATACGCGCTTTGCGTGCGCGTACGCGTGTTCCCGAATGCAGAATGTAATTAAAAGCGCGCGAATTTTGTTTTTCGCGCGCTTTTCAAACATTATTTTTTCAAATGTCTCACGATAAAACTTCCTTCGTGATTTTCGGCGGCAAATTCGATTTTCGCCGTACATTTTTTATCGGCTTGCACGGTTTTTTCGAAAGAATCCGTAACCTTTTCTTCGGCTTTTATCTCGTCGCCTAATGTGATTTTCACGTTCATATCGCCGCTTGCCGTTGTGACGGAAACGTAAATTTCTTCGTCCGCTTTGAGATTTATTTTATAGGTCTGAACGCCTGTGAAAGAATAGTATTCCTTCTTTATTTCGTCGCCTTTTTCATAACTTATCGACGCGATATAAGTTCCGTGGCATTCGCTTCTTATGCAGGCGGTAAACGCCATAGTTACAAAAGTAAGCGCCGCAAGCAAAGCGAGTATCGCGATGAATTTTCGTTTAATATTTTTCATTTCGGCACCTTAAACAGAATTTACGGTATCCTCAAATCGCAAATCAAGCGTTTATATTACGGCGGTTATTCCTGCGGCGGCAAGCGCGCTTATCGCGCGGGCGTTGTCGTTTACGCGGAATACCATAAACGCCTGACCTTCGGTGGGAGAAGTGAACGCGTAGGTGTATTCCACCGCGATGTCCGCGATAGAGAGGGCGGTTATTATGCGTGAAAGCGAGCCGACTTTATCTTCGATTTTTACTCCGATAACGTCGTTTATGCGCGTGAGGTAACCGCTTTCGGAGAGGAGATTTTTCGCTTTTTCCACGTCGTCTGCGATTATGCGCAAAATTCCGTAATCTGCGGTATCCGCGATACTGAGCGCGCGCAAATCTATGCCGTTTTTCGCCAAAAGAGACGTGACGGCGGCGAGTTTTCCTTTTTCGTTTTCGATGAAAATCGATATTTGTTTCATAATTAAATCTCTCCTTAATTTAGTCGTGAAGTTTGCGTTTATCTACCACGCGTACGGCTTTGCCTTCGCTTCTTACTATGGTTTTCGGCGCGACGAGGTGCATTTTCGGGTTTATGCCGAGCATAGTTTTGATTGCGGAAGCGAGTTCTTTTTCCTTTTGGGAAACGTCCTTTACCGTGTCGCTGAACTGTTCGCTGTTCATTTCGACGTAAATGTCGAAGGTGTCGGTGTTGTTTACGCGGTCGAGTTCGATGCGATAGTTCGGCGTGTATCCCTGTTCGAGGAGCACGGTTTCTATCTGGGACGGGAAGACGTTCACGCCGCGGATGATGAGCATATCGTCGCTTCTGCCCATAGGTTTGCACATTTTGATGAGCGTTCTGCCGCAGCTGCATTTTTTACGTTGAAGCACGCAGATGTCGCGCGTGCGGTAACGGAGTAATGGAAACGCTTCTTTGTCGAGAGAGGTGAAGACGAGTTCGCCTTTTTCTCCTTCGGGGAGTACTTCGCCCGTTTCGGGGTTGATGATTTCCGCATAGAAATGGTCTTCGTTTATGTGCATTCCCGTCTGTTCGGAACATTCGAAAGAAACCCCGGGACCGCTTGTTTCGGTCAGTCCGTAAATATCGTACGCTTTAATGCCGAGGGACGCTTCTATGTCTTTTCTCATAGCTTCCGTCCACGGTTCCGCGCCGAAAATACCCGCTTTCAGTTTAATGTCGTCGGGCGTAAGTCCCATATCTTTGAGGGTTTCGCCTATGTAAGCCGCGTACGACGGGGTGCAACAGAGGATAGTCGAACCGAGGTCGCGCATAAACTGAATCTGGCGTTCGGTGTTTCCGCTGGACATAGGAAGCGTGAGACAGCCGACTTTGTGCGAACCGCCGTTGAGTCCCGGTCCGCCGGTAAACAACCCGTAGCCGTAAGCGACCTGGCAAACGTCATCTTTCGAGCCGCCCGCGGCGACGATTGCGCGTGCGCAACAATCTTCCCATAGGTCGACGTCGTGTTGGGTGTAGAACGCGACTACACGCCTGCCCGTGGTTCCGCTAGTAGATTGAATACGAACGCATTCGGAAAGAGGTTTGGCGAGAAGCCCGTACGGGTACGCGTCGCGTAAATCCGCTTTGGACAGGAAGGGAAGTTTGTATATGTCGTCGGTAGAACGAATATCCTCGGGTTTAACGCCCTTTTCGTCCATAAGATTGCGGTAGTAGGGAACGTTTTCGTAAACGTGTTTCACCTGCTTAACGAGCTTCGCATTCTGAATGGCTTTAAGCTCTTCGACGGACGCGCATTCGATTTCTTTTTGATAATAGTTTTGCATAGGTAATTCTCCATAAAAGACGGTTGTCGTTAGTTTTTTTCGGAAATATTTTATCATTGTTTAATACCCTTGTCAATCGCGGAGTGGTGGAAGAAACGGCGGGAAATCAAGGGAAAGGAAAGAAGTTGCGGATAATTCCGAGCGGATGAGAACGAACGCATCGGTTAAAGGGGTATACGGGGAGCCTAAACGCGCGTTTAGGGACAAAAATAAAGGAAAGAAAGGCGAGTTATCCACATTTTCCACAAAGTTATCCACAAAACGGAGAGAGTTATCAACAGGAATACGGCGTTGCGTAACATTTGCTACAAGGGAAGATTTACTTGATTTTAGAGATGATTTATAATATACTAAAACAAAATGGAGGGAAATATGGCTGAAACAGTTACAAAGCAAGCTGATTTTATTTGTTTGAAAAACAATAAAGTAATCGGTTCACTAGATATGATTGAGTCGAAAATAGTTTTTTGTGGGACTGGAAATCTTGTTTTTGTTAATAGTGACTCATCAAAATCGACAATAGCGCAACTTTATCGTAGTGAAATTATATTTTATGGCAATAATAATTTGGTTTTTCTAAATGCGGGGAAAGCTAAATATGTTGTTGATTTGCAATTATTTCACAATAGTATATGCCATATAGGTGCGAATAACTATTTTAATCCATACGGAGAAATTTTAAGGCTACGGTGTTATGAAGAAAAGAATATTTTCATAGGAAATGACGGTTTATTTTCTTCCGGAGTAGAAGTCTTAACTTCGGATTCACATTTAATCTTTGACTCGGACAATTATAAGAGAATAAATTACGGAAAAAGTGTTTATATAGGAGACCACGTATGGATTGGGCGTTTGACGGCAATTTTGAAAGGTTGTCAAATTGGCTCAGGCGCGATTATCGGAACGCGTAGCGTTGTTTCGGGGAAAAAAATTCCATCCAACACTTCTTGGGGGGGGGGCGCCTGCAAGAAAATTAGGTGAAAACTTATTTTTTGTTGGATATAATGCTCAACCTTATCGAGCAAAGGATATAGAAGAACATTCTGTTTATCAAAGCGATATATGGATTTATCAAAAAAGCGAACAGGAAGCCATACTGTTTGAGAAGATAGAAGAAACTCTTTGTAATTTTAAAACCGCGAGGGAAAAGGCAGAATATTTATTGGAGTTGAATACGAGGACAAGAAAGAACCGATTTTTTGTAGAATAAGTTACAATTTGTGGAAGATAATTTTTTTGATGATAGTAGTAAATTGAGTATAAAATTGAAAATTCATAGGAGGATATTTATATAAACGAGGGTAAAAGTGTTAGAGAAAAATATTAACAAATTGATGATATTGGCGGTTGTGGCTACGATTTGTCTGCCGATAGGAATAGTCGGCATAGTGCTCGGCGCGGTAAACGGGATATGGGCGTTGCTTGGCGTTGGCATTGCGATGACGGTATTCGGGTTTTACGGAACGCCGCTTTTATGGGTCGGGTACGCGTCGCTGAAAACTATGAAAAGGTTGGTCGAAGCGGTAGAGGAAGACAATGTATACGATGTTAGAACCATTGCGAATTTATTGAATCTCAGGGTAAAGGAAACTGACGCTAAGATAAGAGAGGCGTTGAGGAAAAAATATATCGTCGGATATTTGTATGAAAACGGGGAGCTTAGGTTGAATATGAACGTTAAGCAAACGCCGGAAACGATAACGTTTACTTGCGAAGCCTGCGGAGCGAGGGTAACCGTCGACCCGATGAAAAAGAGGAACGAATGTCCGTATTGCGGGACGGAGTATGGAAGCGGCGCGAGAAAATACGGGAAATAAAAGGGTAGAGGCATTATTGCACGTCGGTGCAACGACGGCTTGATTGCGAAAAAAATCTCGCGATACTTTAATGTTATAAACGAAGGGCAAGGGGTATTAGCGCGATAGTGGGTCGGCATTAAAAAGAGGCTGTCCGCTTAAATGCGGGCAGCCTCTTATAATTCCGTAAAAGAAAAATTTATGCTTCGGCAAAGTAGAGAGTGTCTTTAAGGATGAGGGACACGAGGTCGATAATCCAAAGAATAGCCCAACCAGCGCAGAGCCAAATGATACCGGCGATAAGGGTTACGAAGTTTTTGTAAGCTACGCCTTTCACTATACGGTAAATAGCCCATACGATATCGAGTCCGGGAAGAGCCAGAATAATTTTGAGAATTTTCGGCAATTTGTCGAAAGCTGCAATCAAATCTTTCATTTTAATACCTCCGTAAAAATAAGTTAAGAATACTGATATGATAGCATTATATGAAAAAAAAATCAAAAAAATTACGGCATATTTTTATTTATTGAGAAAAAAAGTAAAATAGTGGCAATAATCTTAAAATTAAACGCATAAATAGGGGAGAACTTGACAAAATGGAGAAGAAAGGATATATTATTAGCATAAAATAAAATATGGGGGTGTTTCAGATTCGACTTGTGCGAAAGGGAACGTTAAGCATACCGAAGGCTCGGCTTCGTAAAAACGGAAACTAAAAAATAAACGACAACAGTCAAAATTCTTACGCTTACGCCGCTTAGTGCGTAGCCGTCGGACTCCGCATTCCGCGGACGGAAAATCCGGCGTCAATTACGCGGAAAAACGAGCCCGAAATCGTCGCGAATCGGGAACGGGACAAAGCGACTCAAGGTACCGGCGAGTTTGTCCGTAAGCAAAACCGGTCGACAAAAGGTAACGGACTGAGTATGGAGAAAAACGTTTTTAATCGCATAAGGACGCGAGTGCAAGTCTCGCCATCTCCACCAAAAATCGGCAAACTCCGCAAGGGGATTGCCGATTTTACTTATTACCTCTTCACTCTTAACTTTTCACTTTCCACTAATCTTGCCGATTTTTGGAAGTAATAGGTAAAAGTGAATAGTGAAGAAGAAAGGCGGCGCTTTGCGCTAATGTAATGAAATTCAGCTGTTGCTATGAAACATCCCTTGCGGAATATGAAATGTGCTTATGCGCATTATGGCGAATTTTATTTCATACGGCAATGCCGTATTTTATGTCGCATATGAGACATTTCATCGAATTTTTTCTTTCATTCCATTATGCAAAAGGATGGAAAAGCATACCGCAAAAGTTAAATTTCAGTCTACCATACATTCGATACCTATTCGCAGACCTAACTTAAATCCTATCGAATAAAAACGTTCGTTTTCTTCAAAAGACAAATTTTCTCTCTCTTTTATAAACTTTTCAAGTAACTCTTTTTGATTTATTTCAAGAGCTTCCGTAAGCTCGTCGTATGCGTCTGACATCTTGTCCAAAATTTCGTGCTCGCTTGCAGTCATTTTATTCTCGTCGGAAAGGTCGCTAAGAAATAGCCGCCCGATAGTTGATTTTTCCATAGAATACTCCTTATTGATTTGTATATAGTAATTATAAAATTACAAATGTGATTTGTCAAGAAAAAAATCACATTTGTAATTTGATTGTAAACAGAGATTACAATTGTGATACTATTTTCATATGACTAACAAATTTCCCGAAAGATTAAAAGAATTGCGAATTGAAAAGGGGTTAATTCAAAAAGATTTAGCAAAAGCGACAGGTTTAAGTCAATCGGCGATAGCTCAATGGGAGGGTAAAAAAAGAGTACCCAACGCCGACGCGATAATTGTTTTGGCGCGTTATTTCGGAGTGACCGCCGATTATCTTTTGGGGCTGGAAAATTTCACGGATTAGCTTAAATAAAGAGGCTTGCTTTTAAGTATTTGAAAACGTCGTGCAATAGTTTTTTTGTGGTAATTTTGATTTTTTGTTTGTATACTGTGCCGATTATAGGACAGGTGTATATTGATTTATTTTTTAGATTATGGTAAAATAAAAAAAGATTTGAAATTACGAAAGAAAATAAAAAAACTTGCAGATGCAAGTTTTTGTTCCAACGCTGTGGACCCCGAAGGGTAATTTGAGTTTAATTTGTTTGAACTCGTAATGTAATTTGATAATCCCATTATAACTTCTCAATAAATGCTTGTCAAGGAGGAAAAGCAAAAACTTATGGAAAAATTTTACATCGGATTAGACGTAGGCACAAATTCCTGCGGAATAGCGGCTACGGATGAAAACTATTCTTTATTGAGATTCAAAGGAAACGATATGTGGGCGGTCGAGTTGTTCGACGAAGCGCAGTCTGCGGCAAAAAGGAGAGGATTTCGCACGTTGCGACGCAGATTGTTTCGGCGAACGCAAAGAATTGACCTTTTGCAGGATTTGCTTGCGGACGAAACCGCTAAGGTTGATTCGTTGTTTTTTCTAAGACTCAATAACAGTGCGTTACTATCGGAAGACAAGGACGAAAGATTGAATGGTGCGGTAGGAATATTTTGCGATGACGACTATACGGATAAGGATTTTTATAAAAAATACCCTACGATTTATCACTTGCGTAGAGCGTTGATAGACGGAACGGAGACTGAAATACGTCATTTTTATTTAGGTTTGCACCATATTATAAAATATCGCGGACACTTTCTGTTTGAAGAGAAAAAAGTGGACGAAATAGACGACATAGCTCCCGTGTTTCGAGAAATAAACGATTTTATTGCGGATAATTTCGACGAAGATGTTTTTGTTTTGTCGGAAGAAAGCGTAAGTAAATATACCGAGTTTGTAAAGGGTGAAAAAACAAACTTAAAAACAGCAATCAAGCGCGCCGAGGATATATTCGGGTTAAGTACAAAACGCGAAAAAGAGTTTGCGAAGGCAATTTGCGGCGGAACGTTCAAATTGAGCGTGTTGTTTGATAACGAGGATTATGCCGAGAGCGAAGCGGATAAAATTTCGTTTAAGGACGGAAAGACGGATGAGAAACTCGCTCTTGTCGAAGCCGAGTGCGGAGACGACGCCGAACTTGTATTTTTAATGAAAAAGGTATACGATTGGGCGTTGCTTGCAAAGGTTCTGGACGGAGAAACCGGCATTTCGTCGGCAATGATAAAGCTGTATGAAAAACATAAAACGGATTTGAAATTATTGAAAAATTTCGTAAAAACTAATATGCGTAACGAATATGCGAATATTTTCAGAAAAGTCGATAACGAAAGAAAAGATGATGCCGGGAGGAATTATTGCAGCTATGTCGGAATTTCAAACGGCAGATATGTTAAAAGGTGCACGCAGGAAGTATTTTATACATTTTTGAAAAAGACCTTCAAAAAATATGAAAGCGAGCTAACGGAAAATGACGAATATCGCCGAATTTGCGACGATATGGAAAAGGAAAACTTTTTACCGAGAATTTCCGACGCGGATAACGGCGTAATGCCGCAACAGCTTAATTTTTCCGAGCTTACGGTGATTCTTGCGCAAATGGTGAAGTTTTATCCTAATCTCGGAATACCCGATGAGTCGGGATTGAGTGTCGTTGAAAAAATCAAAAAGATTTTCTCATTCAAAATACCGTATTATGTCGGACCGCTTGTGAAAAACGACGATGAAACCAAGAAGTCGAACGCCTGGATAGTAAAAAAGAAAGATGAGAGGGTTTTGCCCTGGAATTTTGACGAGATAGTCGATACCGAGGCGACGGCGGAAAAGTTTATAAGGAGAATGACGAATAAATGTTCGTTCATACGAGGGGCGGACGTATTGCCGAAATCGTCGCTTACATACTCAAAATTCAGCGTGCTCAATCAGTTAAATAAGTTGACGATAGATGCAAAACCGCTGTCAGTTGCGTTAAAACAGGATATTTTTAACGAGCTTTTCCTTAAAGATAAGAAACCGACAAAGAAAAAACTTATCCGCTATCTCGTTAAAAATTCGGTTATCGAAAAAGGATATGTTCCGTCAATCGGCGGAATAGATAAAGATTTTACGTCGTTTATGAGTTCTTACGTCACGTTTGCGAATATAATAGGACGGGAAAACGTAGAACGGTATTATGACGAAATCGAAGAAATTATTTCGATTCTCACAATTTTTAACGACCGCACAATGGCGGAAAAAGCGATTATGAAAAGATACGGGCAAATCCCTTGTATCGCCGAAAATATCAAAGTAATAAAGGGCTTGACATTTAAGGATTTCGGAACTCTGTCCAAAGAACTTCTTACGGGCATATATGCGTTCGGCGGAGAAGAAAGCGAAGGAGAGCTTCCGGTTACGGTTATGGACGTATTATGGAATACGAATAAAAATTTAATGGAAGCAGTCAATGCGCCGGAATACGGTTTTTCCGAAGAAATTAAAGCGAGAAACGGAGAACTAAGCGACGTATTCCGCTATGAAGATTTGGACGATTATTATCTGTCGCCTGCGGTGAAACGCGGAGTATGGCGCGCGCTTGTAATGACGGACGAATACGTAAAAGCGGTCGGGAAAGCCCCGGATAAAATTTTCGTGGAAGTAACGAGAGGAGACGATAAGGAGAAAAAAAGAAAGTCGTCGAGAAAGGAAGACTTGCTGAATTTTTATAAGGCAAATCAAAAATACATAGAGGACTACGATAAACTTATAAACGAACTGAATAAAAAGAATGAATCGGAATTACGTCAGGAAAGATTGTATCTTTATTTCAAACAACTCGGGAAATGTATGTACTCGGGCAAAAAAATAGACTTAGAAGACCTTTCCACGGATTTATACGACATAGACCATATTATTCCGCGCGCATTAAAGAAAGACGACAGCGTGCACAACAATAAAGTTTTGGTGCTGCGCGAGTACAACAAAAATAAAGGCGACAATTATCCATTGCCCGAAGAATGGCAGAAAAATAGCAGGAAGTTTTGGACACTCTTAAAAAGCTTAAAAGTCGATAAAGACGATACCGGAGTATTCTTGAACGCCGAAAAGTATGCAAGGCTTACGCGCAAAGAACCCCTTACCGACGACGAACTTCAAGAGTTCGTAAACCGTCAGCTAACATTTACAGGTCAGTCGGCAACTGCGCTTGCAAGGATACTGAAAATCAAATATAGGAACACCAAAGTCGTGTTTTCGAAAGCGGAAAATGTTTCCGTATATCGTGACAGATATAAGATGTATAAGAATCGCGACGTAAACGACCTGCACCACGCTCGCGACGCATATCTTAATATCGTCGTGGGGAACGTGTTCGATACGAGGTTTTCCGGAAATCCGAAAAATTATCTTTACGTTGTTGAAGCAAACGGGAAAAAGCACAGATATAACCTTACGAAGATTTATAACTACAACGTCAAAGGCGCGTGGGATAAAGAAACGACGAAAGATAAGGTTAAGAGCGTTTACGATAAAAACAGCATGACGGTTGTAAGGATGTCTGTTATTACTCGCGGAGAGTTTTATAAGCAAAAGCATATGCCGAAAGGACAGGGAACCGTGCCGGTAAAATGGAGCGGAGCGCTGTCCGATATCGACAAGTACGGCGGTTATAATACCTTATCGACAGCTTATTTTTCGGTAGTGGAATCCGTTGTAAAAAAAGGTAAAAAGGAAAAAACTATAAAAACGATAGAAGCTATTCCCGTCTATTACGACAGAATGGCGAGTATAGGAAAAATTACAATCAAAGAGTATCTTGAAAAGATAGTCGGTCTTAACTCGCCGAAGATTCTTTTCTCGCATATCAAGGTGAAATCTTTGCTTAAATTTAACGGTACGTTGGTATATTTGTCGGGCGGAGGATGCGTTTCGGATAGTCGATTGCAGTTTCACAATGCAAATCAATGGTTTATCCGAGAGAAAGATTCGGATTATTTACGCCTTGTAGCAAAAGCAGTCAATAGAAGTGAAGAACTTAAAGATAAGACCGGACAAGTCGAAATATTGGTAAGTACCTCGCGCGACGGGAAACGAAAAGATTATGTCAAAAAATCTCAAAACGGCGAAATTTACGAACTTATTTACGAACAGCTTGGGAAAGAAATTTATAAAGGCGTTACCGCTTTCGGGAGCGTGCGCCAAATTATGAAAGACGGAAAGGAGATTTTTGACGAACTTAATAATCTTGAACAATGCGAAGTTCTGATAAAAATAGTAGCTTTCTTGCAATGCAAAGGTTTGAACGCGGATTTGGTTAAAATAGGCGGAAGCGGCCGTAGCGGCATAATGAGAGCAGGAAATGATATAACCCAGAACGAAGTTTTATTGATAAATTATTCTCCTGCCGGATTATATAGAAACGTCGTAGTAATAAACAAACCCGATAAGTAAATATGGCGTTCCGACAGGTAGTAGTCAATTCAAGCGTCAAGTTGGAACTGAAACTGAACTATCTCGTATGCAGAGGCGAAAAGAATATAAAGATTCACATTTCGGAAATAAGTACGCTGATAGTTCAGTCCACTGCGGTTTCGCTTACCGCTGCGCTTTTATGCGAGCTAATAAAAAACAACGTAAAAATAATTTTCTGTGACGAAAAATGCTCGCCTCATTCCGAGCTTTTACCGTATTATGGGAGCTATAACGGTTCTAAAAGGATAAGGAAACAGACGGAATGGGAGCAAGAAGTTAAAGATAAAGTCTGGACGATGGTTATTAAGCGTAAAATCATCGAACAGGCAAACGTGTTGTACTCATTAGATAAATATCAAGAAGCGGAGAAAATGATTGCATATGCGGAGGAAGTTACCGTCGGCGATTTGACGAATCGCGAGGGGCACGCGGCGAAATTGTATTTTTCCACATTGTTCGGAAACGGGTTTACGAGAGGTGTAGTCGATAAAACGAACCGCTGTCTTAATTACGGATATGCGGTATTGCTCTCGGCTTTCAACAGGGCAATAGTAGCGCAAGGGTATCTTACGCAACTCGGGATTTGGCATAAAAACGAGTATAATAATTTCAACTTATCTTGCGATTTAATGGAACCGTTCCGACCGCTTATTGACAGGATTACGATTAGGCTTGCGGAAAAGGATGATTTTAAGAAAGAACTTGTGAACGCATTAAACGTCAAAGCTGCGATAAACGGACAGCAGACGACGACGGAGAACGCAATAAATATTTATGTCAGGAGCGTGATAAATGCGTTGAACGACGGAGAAACTGACAATATAGCTTTTGTCGACGGTTATGAATTATAGATTTATGAGATTGATAGTATTCTTCGATTTACCTATGCTTACGAGCGCAAACGTGCGTAATTATAATGTTTTTAGGAAATTCTTGATAAAACAAGGTTTCATTATGATGCAAAAATCCGTTTATACAAAGCTTGTAATCAACGGAACGGTATCCGAATCGGTAAAAAGCGCGGTTAGAAAAAATCTTCCGCCGTGCGGATTGGTAGAATTGTTGGAAGTGACGGAAAGGCAATTCGGGAATATCGAGTATCTGCTGGGCGATAGGCAGAACGAAGTGCTTGACAGCGACGAACGATTGGTGGAAATATGATTTACTTATCGAATGCGAGATTGGAAAATACAATAAATTTTGACGAAAACCCGATTATTCTCGTAATAGAAAATAAAAAAGAATTTTGCGCTTTTTTGCAAGAATTGAAAATACAACTTGATTCGGAAACGGGCGGATTTACGCTTTATGACGAAAAGAATAAGGAGAATAAACTATCGGCGTATTGTGAAATGGTGGTGGATTATTGGGGATTAAGTCTTAACGATAGAAAAATTATCGGGGCGCTATATAAAAAATTGCAAAACGATTTTGCGGTTAGTGGCGATTGTAGCTTTTTGGCAAGCGTAAACGAAAATGTAAGTAAATTGCTTGAAAACATAATTTTCGATTCCGATTTTGATTTAACTTTTGATGCAGATATCAATATTTCGGATTTATTCAAACTATACGGGTTGAAAATTGTTGAAGATTACGAAAATTTACTTGAAAAATTGATAAACTATATCGATGTTTGTATCGGATTAAAGAAATTGAAACTTTTGATGTTCGTAAATATTAAAAGTTATCTTACAAATGAAGAATTACAACAACTGTATAAGCATTGCGAGTATAAAAAAATAAAACTTTTGCTTTTGGAAAATCGTGTTCCGCAACAGACGATGGATGAAGAAGAAATTATCGTAATTGACGAAGATTTATGTCAATTCAGACTTGAAAATGAACCCTAAATGTGATAAGATTATCTCATATCAAATTAACGCGTAGTAAGGCGCGAAACTTTCAAATCATAAATAAATGAGGTTTGAGAGTAGTGTAATTTGATATGGCTCTAAAACAAATGTAAAGATTGTGGATATGCTTTTGATGTTTGAGAGTAGTGTAATTTGATATGGCTCTAAAACTCAGTATTTCAAAGACCAACGTAAAGACTTGTTTGAGAGTAGTGTAATTTGATATGGCTCTAAAACGTTTATGGGCGAGAATACTTCTTCTGCTTGGTTTGAGAGTAGTGTAATTTGATATGGCTCTAAAACAGCTCATAAGCTCGATAATACTGATTTATCGTTTGAGAGTAGTGTAATTTGATATGGCTCTAAAACGAGAATATCTTGCTTTACACTGCCGACAACGTTTGAGAGTAGTGTAATTTGATATGGCTCTAAAACATTAAATGTTCGAGCATATGCGTTGTACGGGTTTGAGAGTAGTGTAATTTGATATGGCTCTAAAACTTTCCACTGTTCTGCAAACCCGGTAAGTTTGTTTGAGAGTAGTGTAATTTGATATGGCTCTAAAACATCTCGTGAAGGGCGGTAGCGTAGAAGTCCGTTTGAGAGTAGTGTAATTTGATATGGCTCTAAAACATTGCTTAGTATTTGCATTAGTCATCTTCTGTTTGAGAGTACTGTAATTTGATATGACTCTAAAACTCGGACGGAGCACTTCCACCATGTACGCCCGTTTGAGAGTACTGTAATTTGATATGACTCTAAAACATAATTGACGTTATTATAAATACAATCGGGGTTTGAGAGTACTGTAATTTGATATGACTCTAAAACAGCAGACATATGAAAATTCCTACGCGCCTTTTGCCACGTTGTCCCGTTTGCGGCAAACCTATGACTATGAACTTGCGTTCGGACGATAAATTCGTGGAAGACGATGGCTGGAACGCTGCTTGCGTGAGGTACGAACGGTTTGTAACCGAGCATAAAAACGCAAATATCGTCTATTTAGAACTCGGCGTTGGAAGCAATACTCCCGTGATAATCAAATATCCTTTCTGGAGATTCACTAATCAAAATCCGAACGCCGTTTACGCTTGCGTAAACTACGGAGAAGCAATCTGCCCGCCGCAAATAGAAAATAGGTCAATCTGCATAAACGCCGATATAGGAGCCGTCTTAAAAGACGTTATACATAACCGATTTTAAGCAAATTTACAACTTTGGGTATCTAAAATAAGCGAATAAAATTCCCATATGTCCGATATGTTAAATTTCACACATATTCTGCGCCATATAATTTATTGTTTTGTGTGCAATATATCCCCCATCCTCATTTAAGGTAAGTCTTGACGGGTGGGGAGAATAGGGATAGAATAGAAATAAAAA
>CAYQKV010000006.1:0-133198 GCA_964418255.1 uncultured Christensenella sp. | reverse complement strand
CGATTTCCTCTTCTTCGTACCCTTCCGCGTCGAGGTGCGCAAAGTAAAAATCGAATATCTCTGACGGGCTCATTTTTTCCAGCGTTTCGCTTACGTTTTTGAAATTACTCATAACGTCTTCCGTCATAAATAATTCGTCGTCATTAAGTCCCGGCAAGGCTTCGACAATCACGCCGCCCGCGGCGACGCACCCCGAAGAATTTACCCTCACTCCCAAAGCGACCGCGCTGTGCACGCCCTCGCTCGTATAGAGGTATTTAGTAAAGTCCTCCGCGATTTCTCCGCTGACGAGTTCGCACCTGCCTACGTACGGTTCTTTCAATCCCAAATCTTTTATCACGGTGATAAAACCGTCCGTTCCTATTCCTCCGCCGACGTCGAGGTGTCCGTCTTGTTTTAGCGGCAATTCCGCTTTGGTGTTTTCGACGTATCCTCTTATCTCGTTGCCGCCGTTTCCCGCGACGACTACCGCGCCGAGTATTCCCCCGCCTTTTATCGTCATAGAAAACGCGCTGTCCTTATCTTTCAGGTTATTGCTTATATACGCGCCCGCCGTCATCGCTCTTCCGAGCGCAGCCGCGGCGAGCGGCGACAAGTCGTGAATTTTTATTTCTTCGTTGACGAGGTCTTTAAGGTCGATTATCGCGACCCTCGCTTTTCCGTCGAAAAAAACTCCTTTTTTTATTACGTTCATACTCTTTCTACCTGTCTTTATAGTACTCCGCCACGCTTTGCGGCGTATCGAAATACCTCTCTATTTTATATTTTTCAAGCTCGGCTTCCTCTCCGAAACCGTATCTCACTATGGCGACGGGTATTCCCGCATTCTTCGCCCCTTCCGCGTCGTAATGCGTATCCCCTATGAGCACGGTGTCTTTTGTATCTATGCCGTTTTCCTCTACCGCCGCTTTGATGACAAGCTGTTTTGTGAGCCTGTTTATATCGTTTCGGGACCCGTAAACGCCGCAAAAATACTTTTCTATTCCAAGCTCTTTAACTACGCGCTTTGCGGATTTTTCGTTTTTGGTAGTGGCTATAAACAATCGTTTTCCGCATTTTGTCAAGGTTTCGAGCATATCTACCGTTCCGTCGAAAAGTCTGTTGGCTTTTTTGAGGTCGATTTCGGCGTACATTTCACGAAACCTTGCGCACGCGGCGGAACGTTGTTCTTCGGGCAGAAACCCGGTTATCACCAAATCTATCGGCGGTCCGATGAATTTTCGCATAACCTGTTCTTCCGGCACGGGCAAGCCGAGCTCGCCGAAGAGTCTGCGGTACAGCGTAAAGATACACTCTCGGCTGTCAATCAACGTGCCGTCCAAATCGAAAAGTATGTCTCTCATTTCAAATCGGAAAGACGGTTTTCCACTTTTTCGAGCAAATCCTTGTTTGCCGCGAGTTTTTCCCGTTCTTTATCGATGAGCGCGGCGGGGGCTTTGTTTACGAATCCCGCGTTGGCGAGCATACCCTCGCTCCTCTTTATTTCCGCTACAATCTTGTCTTTTTCCTTATTAAGTCTCGCGATTTCCTTTTCGGTATCGACGAGTTCTCCTAAGGGTATGAACAATTCCGCGCCCGAGGTCGCCGCCTGGCAGAGTTTTTCGCCCGCTTCTTTTTTGTCTTCGATAAACTTTATTCCGCTTACTCCCGCGAGTTTTTCGATATAAGCGTCCGCTCCGATAAACGCGCTTCTTTCTTCGGTTTTTATAAACAAGTGCACTTTTTTCGAAGTCGGAACGTTCATTTCTGCTCTTACGAAACGTATTTTTCCGATAACCTCTTTTACTTTCTCGAAACTGTCGTATTCTTTTTCGAAGTCGATTTCCTCGCGATAGACGGGGTATTTTTCCGTCATTATCGTTTCGCTTACGTTGAGATACGACCAGATTTCTTCGGTAATGAACGGCACGAACGGATGGACGAGTTTCAGAATTTCGCTCAGAACGTATTTAAGCACGCCGAGCGCGTCGTTCTTTTTCTTTTCATCCTGGCTGTACAGCATAGGTTTGGTAAGCTCCACGTACCAGTCGCAGTAATCGCTCCAAATAAAGTCGTACAGTTTGGCTATCGCAAGCCCTATTTCGTACTTGTCGAGGTTTTTCCTGACGTCTTTAATCACGTTTTGGAGTTTGGTAAGTATCCATTTATCCGCGTCGGTAAGCGTTACTTTGTCGATATCCGTCGGGTTCGCTCCTTCGAGGTTCATAATGACGTATCTCGACGCGTTCCAGAGTTTGTTCATAAAATTCCTCGACGCTTCCATTCTGTCGTCGGAATATCTTATGTCGCCGCCGGGCGCTACTCCCGTGCTGAGCGAATATCTCAATGCGTCCGCTCCGTATTTATCTATGAGCGCGATGGGGTCGATACCGTTTCCGAGGCTCTTGCTCATTTTTCTGCCCTGCGCGTCGCGGACTATGCCGTGAATAAGCACCTCGCTAAACGGAGTTTCTCCCATATGTTCTATCCCCGAGAAAATCATTCTCGCCACCCAGAAGAAGATGATGTCGTACGCCGTCACGAGTACGTTCGTCGGATAGAAATATTCCAAATCTTCGGTTTTATCGGGGTATCCGAGCGTGCTGAACGGCCATAGCGCGGAACTGAACCAGGTGTCGAGCACGTCTTCGTCCTGTCTTAAATGCTTGTTCCCGCATTTCGGGCAGACGGTCGGGTCGGTTTTCGACACTATTTTCTCTCCGCATTCGTCGCAATACCAGCACGGAATTCTGTGTCCCCACCAAAGCTGACGGGAAATGCACCAGTCCTTGATATTCTCCATCCAGTTGAAATAGATTTTTTCGAATCTTTTCGGGATGAACTTCGTTTCGTCGTTCTTTACGACTTTAATCGCGGGCGCGGCAAGCTCTTCCATTTTGAGATACCACTGTTCGCACGGTCTGGGTTCGATTGCCGTCTTGCAACGGTAGCACACGCCCACGTTGTGGGTATACGGTTCGATTTTTTCTACGTATCCTTGTTCTTCGAGGTCTTTTACTATCGCTTTTCTCGCTTCTTCCCTCGTCATTCCGCGGTATTTGCCCGCGTTTTCGTTCATCAACCCTTTATCGTCGATTACCGTAATGAGTTCGAGGTTATGGCGTTTCCCGACTTCGAAGTCGTTGGGGTCGTGCGCGGGGGTAATTTTAACCGCGCCCGTACCGAAGCCCATTTCCACGTATTCGTCGGCGATTACCGGGATAATTCTGTCGGTAAGCGGCAGTTTCATCGTCTTCCCCACGATGTCTTTATACTGTTCGTCTTCGGGATTGACTGCGACCGCGGTGTCGCCGAGCATTGTCTCGGGTCTGGTCGTAGCGACTATCATATAACCGCTTCCGTCGGTGTACGGATAGCGTAAATGCCAAAGATTGCTCGCCTGTTCTTCGTACTCGATTTCCGCGTCGGAAAGGGCGGTGCCGCAACTCGGGCACCAGTGCGTCATACGGTTGCCCCTGTATATAAGACCTTTTTCGTAGAGATTGACGAAAACTTCTCTTACCGCTTTACTGCACCTTGCGTCCATAGTGAACGCTTCTCTCGACCAGTCGCAACTCGACCCGAGGCGTTTAAGCTGTTCCACTATTCTGCCGCCGTATTTTTCTTTCCAGTCGTACGCGCGCACGAGAAACGCTTCTCTTCCCACGCTCTCCTTCGTCAAGCCCTCTTTTCTGAGTTGTTCGACGATTTTTAGTTCGGTCGCGATGCTCGCGTGGTCGGTCCCCGGCAGCCAGAGCGCGGAATACCCGTCCATTCTCTTATACCTTATTATAATATCCTGCAAGGTATCGTTGAGCGCGTGCCCCATATGGAGTTGTCCCGTGATATTCGGCGGGGGCATAACGATAGTAAACGGTTTCTTGCTTCTGTCGGGTTTTGCGGTGAAATACCCTTTTTCGCACCATCTCTTATAAATACGCGCTTCGAATTCCGAAGGCGTAAAAGTCTTGTTCATATCCATTTTGTCTTTCCTCTTTTATAGGTTTATTCTTCTGTTTTGTTTTCTTCTTTTTGTTGTTTTTTCGCCGCTTTTAACTGTCTGAACGTATCAACGCCGTAGTTGATAGCCGCCGCCCAGTTGAGTACGAGACCTACCGTAACGATTATCCAATCGAGCGTATAAGTGCTCCACAGTTTTTCGAAGAACGGATGGAAGAAACAGAGTATCGCGCCGCAACTTATGATACAGCTTGCTACTTTCCCGAGCATATTTGCTTTGATATTGACGTCGTTCACCACGAAACTTCCTATCACCACCATCATAAGCTCTCTGAAAACGAGGAAGATAATAAACGCCCAGTGAAGATACGGCGTTCCGTTCGGGGTCTGCGCGATTGCGAGGGCTACGATAACGCCGATGTGCATCGCTTTATCCGCAACCGGGTCGATAAGCTGACCTACGTACGTTCCCTGGTCGTATTTAACCACGCGTTTGCCTATTTTCGTTCCTGCTTTGAACCTGCGCGCTATTTTACCGTCCACAATGTCGGTAATCGCCGCAAAAATCATTATTCCCAAAGCAAGATATACCCACCAGGACTGATACGCGTTTGTTTCCGCCGCTCTGCTTCCCAGAATGAGCAACGTCATATAGACGGGCACGCAGAGTATTCTGACTAATACGAGCATATTTGGCACGGTGAAAATCGTGTGCCTGTTGAGAATCAATCTCTTTTCTTTCGTTGCGGTTTTTTCTTCCATTTTGAAATCTCCTTGCGTTTTTTTGCTTAGGGTTTCCCCTTCGCTTTTTATTTATTTTTTCTTTTTTTTCTTTTTCTTGTTTTTAATATTTTTCGCCGTCTTTTTCGCGGTTTTTTCCTCCGCCTGTTCGGTATTTTCTTCGTTTTTTTCATTCAACGCGTTCTCTTTGACTTTTTTCATCTTTCTGAACGCGTAAATAAGCATCGCCGCTCCGACCACAAGCGGTATAGCGGTAAGCGAAAACAGCCAGTATAGGTCGTTATGCTCTCTTACGACGAACACGGTCACCGTTCCTCCCGTGTGCGGCGTGGCTACCGACACCGTGCCGTCGACGTGTTTAACCACTACGCAACGGTAATATTTTACTCCGCCCGTTACCGTATACACCGTCTGTACCGCCGCGATTTTTTCCGTTTCTCCCACCATAAATCTGATTTCCGGCGCGGAGGCGAATTCCTTTCTTATCTCTCCCTCTTCGTCCGAAACGGTCTTTATCGCAATGACGTAGGCTTCGTCCGCGGATTTCATATCGTCGTCCGCTTCTTTAAGCAACGTCTCGTTTCTCGTGAATTCCGTTTTCGTGTAATTTGCCGCGGACAGCGTTATTTTCGCGTTGTCTCCTATTTTAAGGAAAGAAAGTCCCGCTTCCGCGCCGACTATCGTAAGTCCTTGCGCGCTTTCGCCGTTTACGACTTCGATGCCAAGCGTTATTTTACTGCCGTTTCCGCCGTCATACAATTTTTTTGCGGCGTTATACAAGGCGATTGCCTCGTTCAGGTCGTTAAGCGCGGCTTGTTTTTCCTCTTCCGTTTTCGTTTCGTCTCTCGTCACAACCAAGTACTCTGCGTACGCTCTTGTGACGGTCGTCATTATGATATTTGTGTACTTGCCGCCGCCCAAGTCGTTTATCGCGTTTTCCGCGTCCGCTTCCGCGACCGCGTTGTAGACGTCGTTTTCGAAATAAGCGAATTCCCTTTTACCCGACGTATTTCCCGCAAAGTCGGTCATTTCTATATAATATCGTTTATTGTATTCGCACGTATGCGACAGATAACCGCTGCTTGCCCTTCCTTCGGACGAATATTCCTTTTCGAACACGGGTTCTTCTTCGCCGTTTTCGTAAATTTTTACCGTCCTGATTCCGCTCATCGCGCTTTGCGTTTCTTTGTCGTCATAAACGATGAAAGACGCTTTCATTCCCGTCGCCTGCCACACCGTATTCGTTTTTGCGAACGTAGGCGCGGCGTAGTCGATTTTACGGAAGTATATAATCTGCGTTTCTCCCGTCTTTATCTCTTCGTCGGTCGCGCTGTCTTTTCTCTCTATCGTGAAGATATACGCGCAGTTTTCTTTGGTCGTAACTTCGAAATACTTTTTACTCCCGCTCGTCTTAATATCCCCTTTTTCCGCGGCAATCGTTCCTTTTTCGTCGAGAATTACGAATTTATCCGTGGTAATCGCGCCGTCGGCGACATAAGACTCCACCTTATCACGCGCAGGCTCGTTTAGTTCTACGCGCTGGTAAGTTATCTTTAATTCGTACGCGTCGTAAAGCGCGTCGGGCACCTCTATCTGCAAAGTATAGCCCGTTTCTCTCGTAAAGAAATCCGTCGGCTGGGTAAAACTCAGTTTATAACTTATCGTTTCCGCATACGCCGTTTGAGCGAGCGAAAGCGCGGCGCTCAGTGCGACCGCCGCAATTATGATAACGAAAATCGTGATTTTCAGTAAATTTACCGTTTTTTTCAAGATTTCTTTTTACCTCTTTCTTTTTTCTTCTTTTATCCGTCTCACGGCGTCTCTCGTCGCGCGCGGGTCGGTGACGCTTCTTCTGTGCTGCAACGGATTAAGTATAAGCAACACGACCACCGCAATCAGTATTATAAGCAATATCGCGGCGGTTACGACGTACTCGTATTTGAACTCGGCGTTCTGGAACACGATTTCTCCGCTCGAAGTAGACGCGTAGAAGGAAATGAAGTTTCCTTCTCTCGTATAAGAAATCGGCTGTCCTTTGAGCGCGCCGTCGAATTCCACGGTAAAATTGCTGTTCCTGTACTGTTCGGGTATTTCCACGCACACTTTATACTGATTTCCGTTTACGACTTCGGCGTTGTTTACCGTCACCGTATAGGCTTTTACCGTCGCTTCCACGCCGAGCATTTTCGTCCATATGCTCGTCGCGTTTCTCTTCGTTCCCAAGTCTCTGAACGTTACGCTCGTTCCGTCGGCGAACCCGCTGTCGCTCATTATATAAGAGCCGCTTCCGTTGTCTTTGACTATATTTTCGTATATTTTAATCTTATTTTCGTACACGGGATAGTCGGTAAGCGTATAATTCGACGCGTGCAATCCGCTGAGTTTACACCCGGTGATTTCCACGAAGTGCTCGCCCTTATTCGTCGCGCCGTTATACGTTCTCGCGGTAAGTTCGAGTTTAACTTCGTCGCTGTACAACACACCCGTAAGCGAACCGTTTATTTCCAGCGTAGCCACGCCGTCGTAGGCTTTGTCTTTGACGGTTAATCCCGTGACTTCCAGAGGTTTCGGGTTGATTCTGAACACCGCGCTCATCTGCGTGGACGCGTAGTTGTCGTCGTCGATATACACCGTCACGTTGTACGAGCCGACCGACGTCGGCAGCGTGGTGTAGTATCCCTGATATATTATATAGTAACTAACGTTAGCGGGCGTGGTCGTGACTATCGGCGGCACGACCGCTCCGTACGTCTGATTTATGAGCGTGTCGACGTCGAAGGTTATATCGGTGACTCTGCCCGTCGTAACCCTGTAAATAACCGTTTTCGTAGCGACGTAATCGTCGTGTCTCAACGTAACGGTAAGGTCGTAACTTCCTATCGCGGTGGGCGCGTTGTACCCGTCGTAAGAGGCGGTTTCTCCGCGCGAAACGTATCTGTATTCTATATTTCTTCTTATCGTGTCCGCGTCTTTAAGTAAATACGTCCTTTTGTCGCTCGTATTCGCGTCGTAGAGCCGTACGTCTACGTTTGCGTTTTCGCCGTAACCCGTAGAATAAGAAGTGACGACGTTGCCGTTTCCGTCCACGAAATCTATATCTATTTCTTTCTTATTGACTACGTAGCTGAACGAAGTTCTTTCCGAACGGTAATTTACTCCGTCTATCCAGCAAGTGAACCAGTAAGTTCCCGCAGGGATAATATCGCCCTGTTTATAAGTTTTTCCGTCACACACGAACTCGAATTTTATATCCCCGTTCATTCCCGCGGGAGCGGTGGTGAAATCGAGCGAGGTAAAGTCGGCGGGCGTGCCGTATTCCACCGCGTTTTCGCCCGGAGTTACGGTCGCCACTCCTCTGCCCACTTCGATTTGCACGGTTCCTCTGTACGAAGCGAAATTCGCGCTGTCGTCGGGATTGAATATGTATTCCACGTCGTACGTTCCCGCCGAGGTGTACGCTCTTCCTCCTTCGACGTACGCAAACGAACCTTTTATCGGGTCGGAGAACCCTCTGTAATAAATTCTTCCGCCCGAAAGGGAAGATTTATTCAGGCTCTCGCCCACGCCGACCGAAGAAGCGACGGGATTTACCGCGAGGTTTACGTTCGCTTCCGCTCTTCTTACCGTGAACACGGGCGTTCCGCTTCCCGTTCCGTCCGTCGTCGCGCTCATTTCCACGACGTAGTTTGCGTTGTTTACGCTCGCTCTTATGCTGTAAACTCCCGCGGCTACGGGTTCGACTACCTGTCCCGTCGCGTTGAGAAATTCGAATACGACGGTTATCGGGTCGGTTATATCTTTATAGGACAGTTCGTTTCTCCTCGTCGCTCCCGTGTAGAAAGAAGATAGGTTATCGAACTCTATTCTCACCGTTTTTCTCGCTACTCCGACGGTTATCGTCGTTTCCGAAATCGCATAGTTTCTGTTCGACGGCGTAAACACGAGCGTAACGGTATACGAACCCGCGTTCGGGATAATTTCCCTTTCCGTATCCTTTACCGCAAACGTTCCGCTTATTACGTTGCCCGAAGAATCGGTGACTTCCGCGGAATCCGTTCTCAGTCCCAGCAAGGAAAGTTTCTGTCCGTAAACGAGGTTGTTTCCTCTTTCGTCCACGGCTAAGGGGGTGGGCGGGGTGGCTATTCTCGTAGTTCTCGGTCTGATTGTGTACTGCGCCGTGCCGTTTACTATACGGTAATTCGCTCCGACGGCTTCGACTATAATCGTATATTCTCCCGCGTTAAGAGGCGCGGTCGTCTGTTTCGGATACCCTGCGGAATAGTAGGAGACGGTATAACCTCCGCGCCCTTCGAACGTGAAGTTTTCTCCCGTTTCCGTTCTGAACGCGGGCGCGATTGCAAAAGAATTGTGTTCGCTGCTTCCGTATTCGACAGCATACGTCGTTTCGGCAAGCACCATCGTTATTCTCTGCGGGTCCACCCTGTACAAGAACACTTTTTCTCCGCGGTAATCCGCCGTCGCGACGGTTACTTTAACCGTATATAATCCCGCTCCGAGCAATCCTACCGACGAGTATCTGTCGTCGTTTTCCGCTTCGAATTTGATTTCCGTTCTGTACGCGCTTACAGGAAGTTCCGCCCCGTCGAGTCCCGCGAGAATTATCGTATGCGAACCCGAACCGTAACTGTCGTAATACACGGTTTCACCCGAGACCGTCTCGCTTCCTTTGACGAGATAAATTTCCTCGCTTACGTCTCTTTCCGCGACGTAAAACTGCGTTTCGAGGAATCCGTAATACCTGTTTCGGTCATCCTTAACGTATATTACGACCGTATACGCGCCTTTTGCCGCCCCGTCGGAGACATTGCCGTTTCCGTCGTAAATTTCCATAGTAAACGCGTCCGCGGAAATCGGCAGGTGGCTGTTGCTTACGCTTATAACCATATCTTCCGCCGTAACGGGTTTACCGTCGTACGTTTTCGAATTCACTTCGACGTCGAAGTCTTCTTCTTCGATAAACGCGTACTCGGTTGCTTCCGTGCTTATTTCCGAGATTATGTAATTCGCGGTTTCCGCCTGCGCGTAAGCGGTGTTTCCGGTAAAGGTTACGTTTACCGTTATATCCGAGACGTCGTTCGTTCTGAACGCTCCGCCCGCGGTGATTTTTCCGTCGACCGATGCGATAAACGCCGTTCTCGTTCCCGCTTTGTCGTACACGGTGACGACGTAACCTCTTTCTCCCGCGAGTTTAATGATTTCGAAGTCGGAATTTGCCTCGTTCAAACGTTTTCTCACTATAATATCGTCCGTGGAAACGTATCCGTACATATTGTTGTATATCGCGGCGTTTTCCACGTCTTCCACTCTGATTTTATAGGTTACGGCAATTTTCTCCCCTACCGACGGAACGTATTCGACATTTTTTTCGAACGCGAGCGTTCCGAAGTCGTTAAGCCTGTCCACCGCGTTTTTACAATGTTCGCACCCGTCGTGCGCGCATACGAAAACCACTTCGAACGCGCCTATCGCCGCGCCGTATTCCGCCGATGTTTCGCCCGATTTCGGTCTGATTGCTATTTTCGCACCGCAATATCCTTCGTGCGTTCCTTCTATAAGGTCGCTTTCCCCTGTCGGCAGGAAGGTCGGGAAGAAGGTTTTTTCCGTCCATTCTTCGCCGTTTACCGTCTTTCCGTCGACGGGAAGCACTCCGTTTGTTTTCATCGGGTCTCTTCCAACTACAAGCGCGGTAACCTGCAAATTGACGCTCTTGAAGTTATCGGTATCGGTGGGGGTAAACGTCATCGAGAAGCGGTTGGTGTTCGCGCTTGTAAGCACCGCGGTTCCGTTAAGGGTGAACGTTCCGAAAATTTCCGTGCCCGCGTCCGAATCGATAATCGCTTTGCCGCCCGTAAAGTCCGCGCCCGTCACCGTTTCTCCGATTGCGAAAACTCTCGTCGCCTGCGGCAAGTTGACTATTTTCGGCGTGCCCGTGGTTATTACCAGTTTGTACTCCCACGTTTTCACGCAAGCATAGTTTTTCGAAGAAACTTCCGCCGTGACCGTATACGTTCCTATCGCGACGGGGCTTTGTTGCGTTCCGTTCGCGGTATATCTCAAATTTACGGTGAAATCTCCGTTTTCCTGCGGATATCCGTAAATTTTCGACTGGTCGTAGTTTACTTTCAAGCTATATCTTTCGTTCTTGTATTCAACCGCATAATCGCTTTCTTCGAGCAGATTGCCGTTTGTTCCGAGAGAAATAAAGTCCTGCCCGAGCGTCTGTTTTACCACGGTGAGGCGCACCGAGCCCGTCGCAATCATAAAGTTTTCGCTGTCGGGAATGAAGCGGTACGTCACGGTGTGTTCTCCCACGGCAAGCGTGCGTATTCCGTCCACGGGCACGACGAATTCGCCCGTCGCTTCCGTCGCTCCGAACACGAAACTACCGCCGCCCGTGTATTCGGGAGATATTTCCGTATTGTATTCGTACTCTCCGAACGACGGCGTATTTCTTTCCGTCAGTCTCGCTTTATTTACCGTATATATAATTCTCTTTTCTCCGCGGTAGTTTTTGTCGGAAATAAGTATTCTTATTTCGTATTCTCCCGCGTCGAGCGCGCCCAGTCCCGCGAGGGTGGACAGCGTATAATCGACGTCGTTTTCGCCCTTATAGTAATATTCGAGCGCAAGCCCGTACGGCGAAGTGTACGGCGTGAATCTTTCGATTTCCTCTCCGATATACGTCGTCGTAACCGTCTCCGGGGCGGTTATCTCGGTATAATAACGGTCGATAATCAGTTTATACCCTCTCGAAACTCCCTTTTCGTCGGTGATTTCGAGCGCGTTTATTTTGTCCTCGTATCCGTTGTTTTCGTACGCGGCGAAGTTGAGGTAAATATCGTACGTTCCCGCGTCTATCGGCAATTCTTTATAACTAACGCCGTCTTTTTCGTAAGAAAGGGTGCACGTCGCTTCGTTCCCGCCCATAAACACCGTAACGGTTTTCTGCACGGTATAAACCTGTTCCAGATTGAACAATTCCATCGCGCTTAAATCCACGCTTATCGTAAGGAAGGACGCGAGGTTGTTTATTCTCTCTCCTGTTTCGACGTCGCAAAGCGAGTAGTTTACGCTCGTCGCCATAGAAATTTCCGCTGTATAATGTCCGATTTTGGACGGCGCCGAACTCAGTCTCACTCCGTCGCTGTAAAACGCGACCGACGCCGCTTCTCTTACTATCGCATATTGTCCGTTTCCGTCGAGTTCGTACACGTCGAAGTCTATATTGAGCGCGTTTCCTCTGTACGGTTTTTTGACGCCGGTTATTCCGTTTTTCGTCACGATTTTCGAGCCGTTAGTTTCTTTCAACATAATAAACGCGTCTTTTTTCTCCACCGCAAGCGCGCAACTCGCCTCGCCCCGATAGTTGTCGTCGTCGATAACCGCTTTTACCGTATATTCTCCCGCGTTAAGGTAAGTTCCGAGCGCGGGCGTTTCTCCCCTCGCGTTGGTGATTTCTATATGCCAGTTAAGGTCGAGCCCGTTCGTCGTTTCGTAATTTATCGCCTTGTCTATAACGTCGTTTTCGGTACATATTATATCTTTATAGACGAATTTATTTTGTTTAAGCGAAACTCTCATACTTCCGCTTACGTCGGCTTTTCCCACCGTTACGTCGATATATCCGCCGTTGTCGTCCGTTCCTTCGAACGTCGCGTAATTCGTTTCGTCCGTCGGGAAGAAATCGAAATAAATTCTCACTATCGTGCCCGCCGTTCCGAACGCGGTATTTTCCGTTATTTCCGTCATCGTCATACTGCCCGAAGACGAGAACACGCCCATTCTTCCCGCCACCGCGAACGCGCCCGCGGTAAAGGAGACGCTTTCTCCGCCCTGCGCCCTGAAACCGCCGCCGGTAAATCCTACCGAAGACAGCACGTTTGCGTTATACACGACGTTTATATCCGCGCTTCTTAATTCGGGTTTCGTCGTAACGTCGAGTTTCGACTTACTTATTTTCAACGTGAATTCGGCGTTCCCCGAATAGTTTGCGTGCTCTAACGTAAACTTAACGGTATACTCTCCCGCGGTAAGGTTTCCAAAGGAAACGGTTTCGCCGTCTTTTATGTATTCGAACGTTCCGTTTCTGAGTCCCGCCGGGAGATTTTCTCCGATATATCCTTTGAATTCAAGTCCGTCATAGAACTCCGTTTCTTCGAACGCGCGATATGTTTTTTTCGCGGTTGCTCCCTCGTTTCCTTTGTAAGTTACGGTAAGTTCTTTTTTGTTAACGACGAGTTCTTTACTTCCTATATATTCCGCGGCGAAATTCGCGTTATTTACGAACGTCGCTTTGATTTCTATATTCACCGTACCCGCCGCGCTCACGTTGGGTTTGTTGTTTGTCAGTCCGTAAGTATACTCGGTTTCGACGTATTTATAGACGTATCTCGTATTTCTTATGTAATACGCTCCGTCGTCGGGGGTTCTTCCCGCGACCGAATACAGTATTCCGAGGTCGTAAGAAACCGTCAAATCGTCGTCTTCGGTAACCGTGTCTCCGTAAGTAATCGGGGAAACGGTTACGTTCGTCCAGTCTATTTCCGCTTTGCCGACGTAAATATCCGTATCTTCGTAAATAAAATCGTAGTTCTTATCGAATATCCTCTCTCCGTTTTCTCCGGCTGTTTCCGCGGAGAAGCACAAGAACCATTCGTAAGCGTTCACCGAGTACGCGGGCGTCGCGTTCAACATTTCGTCGAGGTATGCGTTTCTGTTTTCTTCGCTGTCGGTAAGTTCGTTCGTTTCCAACCATTCCGCGTATTTGACGGTGACGACGTACACTTTACCCGCGACGTTTCTCGTCGTTGTCGTAGTCGTTCCCGTACTTGCAAACGTTCTGTAAGGATACGAGAAAGTCATACTCGTCCCCAAACCTATTTCCCTTAGCGGCTGCCCGTACGAGATGTTGTACTGCGGGTTCATCTGACTTCCGTTTACGTTCGGCCAAGAAGCTCTGAACCTTGCGTTTCCGTTGTCTACCGGTTTGACTCCGTATCTTACGTATCCCGTTCCTTCGTAGTTCGGGTCGTCGATGGTGACTTTGAGGTAGTAATATCCCGCGGTAACGGGGTTGCCCGTCTCCGTCCTCAGGTCTTCCGCCCTTACCCTGTTGTTTTCGTCGGTGAGTTCGTCGAGCGTTTTTCCGCTTTCGTAATAGAAATAATCGTAGATAAATCCTTCGACGACGTTATTGTAATCGGTTATTCCGTATCTCACGTTTACGGTGGGCACGCTTTCGTACTGATAATCGAAAATCGCGTCGCTCGCTTCGATACTCACGCTGAGCGCGATTTTGTTTATAACGATATACGTGTAAATATCCTTGCTGTAATTGCAACGGCTTTCGTCGAGCCTTATTCTTACCGCGTAAATTCCCGCGTCGCTCGGCGCGACGTCGGCGTACCTAAGCGCGGCTATCTGTCTTTGCGTAAGGGTAATCGAATCGGCGGGCGCATACGCTATGCTTGCGTACGGTTTCAAATCGAGCGCGGCGGACCCGTCTTCTTCCTTTTCGTAACTGCTTACGATGGTATATTCCACCGTTCTTCTCGCGCCCGTATAAGTATATTCGACGTAATACACCGTCGTAGTATCCGCGGTCGAAGCCATTGTGGTTTCTTTTACGACGCCGTTTCCGTTTTCCTGAACATCGTTAAGCGCGAACGTAACTTTATCGTCGTGCACGACGGTAATCGTTCTCTGACAAGTGACGATTTCGTAGTTTGCATCGGGAATAAAGTTTCCGTTTTCGTCGTACAGATACGTGGTTTCCTGTCCCGCAACCGTTCCTTTCACCGCGGTAAATCTTATCGTAAGCGTTATATCCCCCGCTTTGGGGTTGAGATACTCGGGGGATTCTTTGTTCATTAAACCTATTTCGTAATAACCTGGTATTTTATCCGAAGACATAGTGGACAGGAAATATTCCCTTCCGCCCTCTGTAACAATCGCGTAAATGCCGTTCGAGGGCTGTTGCTGTCCCGCGGTGTTTCTGTTGTCCGCGTTAAAGTCGATTTTTCCCAGTCCGTCTCCGTAATTTATTCCCGAAACCGCCACCGTGGTAAGGGACGGTTGTCTCTTTTCTATCGTAAGCGTTCCCGTCTTTTTGCCGTAATACGTATTGTGATTGAGTATTTCCGACATATAGTAGTAAGTGCCCGCTTCCACGGGAATATTCGAATCGTTGTCGCCCGCTTTTACCAGGTATTCGTCTTCGAAAATCTCCGCCGTATAATATTTCGTGACGACGTTCGCCGTTTGTCCGATATTCTGCAACGCGGGTACGGACGTTGTCACCTCTTTGCTCGTTCCGTCGTAAGTCTGCCGTTCGTTCGCGACCTGTATATCCGCATTCCGTTTGAAAATAAACTGCATTCTTCGCAAACTTTCGTCCATACAGAACGAAGCGTCCACGTCGAACGTATAATAAACCCGTTTCGTCGCGCCGTTCGCCGTCACGTTTACGAACGCGTAATCGAGGTCGGTTCTTCTCGCCACGTAAGTAAAGTTACTCGTGGAAAAACCGATATTTCCCACGGAAAATCTCGTCAGAACGTATGCGTTGTACGCAGCGTTGGTTTTGAACTCCACTCTTACGGAAACGCGGTTCGCTCTGCGCAGACGGAAGATGCTCTTCTGCACGTCTCCCGAGTCGTCCATTTCCGCTTCGGTATACGCGGAATCTTTGGGGTCGTTCCCGTCGTTATCGAGGGTCGCGACTTTTATCGTGACGTTATCGCGGCTGATTTCCGTCTGTTCGAAATCGCTTCCCAATGCAAACTGCACTTCGAATTCGTAATCGGTTATATCCACCCGCAAAAAGCATTTTGCCGCGCACATCGTGCTCTTTCCCACGAGGTCGTACGTGACGAACTCCAACGCCCACACGCCCGCTTTTACCGGCAACGGTTTTCCGTCCGCGGTCGTGCCCGTAACGAGATTGATGTAAATATTGCCGTAATCGCACTCGTTGTCCGGATAAATTTTCGCGTATATTCCCGTGAATTCGCCCCTGGTTTCGTAATTATACTCTTCGAGGGTATAATATTTCGTTCCGCTTACGAAATCTTTATCCGAAGTAAGCACGTACTGTCCGTGATTGTTTCTTACGTAATACGCAGCTCTAATCGGGTCTCCCGCGACAGCGTCCTTGTGCCACACCATTTTGTAGTATTTCATATCCTGCGTAAGTCTTCCTTCGTACGCCTGATAAACTCCCGAATTCTCCTCGGTTTCCGCAAAAACGGGTCCCGTGAACGGCACCGAATTCTTTTCCGCGATGGTACTCGGCACGGTTTCGCCCACATAAGTGGTTTTGTAATAAACTATTTCGTTGCTCCCGCCGTATAAATTGAGAGAAGCGTCGCTCAAAAGCGGTCTGTTGTCGTTGCTTTCCCCGGTTACGAGCAGTCGCATATAATTGCCCGCCTCGTCCAAATCTTCGCTCGAAGACGAACTCTGCACGTTGGTAAAGTACGTACCCGTATCTTCGTCCAGATATTTTTTATAAAAATTCCCCGTAGCGTCGACTGCGGGCGCGTTGGGCGCGCTCGAATCCACTATAATCGTAACGGAAACGTTGTTGGTATTCGTTATTCTGGTAAGAACTCCCGTATCGAGATTTCTGTAAGAAATCGAGGGTTCGAGCACGAGCAACCCCGTCGTCGGACCGCCCGTATCCACCTCGAACTGCACCGCCTGTCCCGATTTATTCGTCTCGTCCACAATCGCCGAGCCGTCCACTATCGAACCGTCGGTCACCAGCCAGCTTATCAGAAACTCGTCGTCTTTATCTAAAAACAGCCGTCTGAACATAGTGCCGTCTTTACAATTTGCCAAAGCGGGCTCGGCGTCGGTATATGCGCTCGTATCGATAAGCATATTATCGCTTCCTCTTCTGAGAATGAGGTTTATATCGAGCTTATCGCTTTTTTTGGCGTACGTCGACGGCGCGTCGATATGTCTGTCCTCGCCCTGCACTATACAGGTCGTCATTTTTCCTATATCGTCGGGGTCGTTGCTGGGTGCGTTCTGAGAATTTGTCGCGATTGCGACGGAGGCGTTGTACGTAACGCCTATGCGGACGCCCACTTCCTTTATCGCCATAGTAAACGCGTCGCCGTTTTTAATCCAGTTACTTAAAGCCACCTGCAAAAACGCGCCCGAGGCGTATTCGACGGGAGTGAGATTGCTGCTGCTTCCGACCACTATTTCGTCCTTGACGGCAAGCTGCGTATAATCGTTTGAAGAAAGGCGCAGTATAGCCGAGGAAGGTTCGTCGGGCTCGGACGTCGGCGCGTCCGTTCCTCTGTACATCGAAAGGGATAGCGTCGCGCTGTCCACGTCGGTTATATTCGCTCCGTTAAACTGGCTTATTACCAGACTCGACCCCGCGGTTACGACGTAGGGCGTAGCCGTGACGACGAGCATTTTGTCTTTGAGCACTTTTCTGAGTTCGTCGCTGAGCGCGAAGGTAAAATACAAATTACTTCCCGTCGGCGCGTCCGAGATAATAAGCGCGTCGTCCGCGGTCGAGAATTTGAGTTGCAAATCGCTTTCGCTGCAACCGGTGACAATCATATCCCCCGCGGTCAAAGGAGAAGTCGCGATATAGCCCGCGCCCACGGGGATATAGGGCTGTCCCGTTTTTATCGTAGTGCCGTAATGTCCTCCGGTAAAGGACGTATAGTAAGTTTGCGTGCTGTGTTTTTTCGAATCGTAAATGCCTTCGTCCGCAACGGTTCCGGAATCGGAAGTAACTTTTATCGTTTGGCTCGCAACGGACGGGTCGGAGGAAAAAACCGTCGCGAAAGCGTCTTCGTTACCGGACGAACACAGTGCGGAACATATTCCGACAAGAATAAGCAACGCGACAATCGCAACCGCCGCGCCCCGTTTGATTTTTACCGCCGTTTCCGTCCGCATAAAACAACCTCCGCCGTCAAAAGAGCATAATTCGCCCTATTATTGTTTATAATAATATACAACATTTATTTCTACTTGTCAACGCGCAAACGCGCACGTTAAGCGTTTTTTAAGAGCCTCGGTTATCCTTTTATTCCGCACCGTTCCCGTCGCATTTTTTAACCAAACGGAAAAGTTCGGCGAAGAATTTAGGAAAACGCGTTTCCACGGACGTAATTATTAGCGTTCCGTACTTTCGACAAAAAAAATTTTTATTTGCAAAAATATTGCGTTATTCGCTTGATAAAACAGAAAGCGCGGTGCTATAATAACCTTAGTTAGCAGTCGATGCGCTTAACTGCTAAAAAGAGACAAAGAAAAAAATTCAAATAGGAGGCAGTTGAAAAATGACGTTAAAACCATTATTCGACAAGGTTGTAATCAGACAGGAAGAGCTGAAAGAGACTTCGCCCGGCGGAATCATACTTACGGGCAACGCGAAAGAGAAACCCGTAATGGCTACGGTTATCGCGGTCGGACCGGGAGGAATCGTAGACGGTAAAGAAATCAAGATGGAAGTAAAGGAAGGCGACAAAATTCTTTACTCGAAGTATGCGGGAACGGATTTCAAACTTCCCGACGGAAACGTAACGATAATACGCCAAAGCGATATTTTGGCGATAGTTCTGTAAAACAGGAGGTACAAAATTATGGCTAAACAATTCAAATATGCCGAAGACGCGAGAAAAGCGCTCGAAGCGGGCGTAAACACGCTTGCGGACACGGTAAAACTTACTCTCGGACCGAAAGGACGCAACGTTGTTCTCGAAAAGAAATACGGCAGTCCGCTTATCACCAACGACGGCGTGACGATAGCGAAAGAAATAGACCTTAAAGACCCGTTTGAAAATATGGGCGCGCAGCTTATAAAAGAAGTAAGCACGAAGACCAACGACGTAGCGGGCGACGGCACGACGACGGCTTCCGTTCTCGCGCAAGCGATAATCAAAGAGGGACTGAAAAACGTAGCGGCGGGCGCCAATCCGATGGAACTTCGCAAAGGCATACTGAAAACGAGCGAAGCGGCGGTTGCCGAACTGAAAAAAATCAGCAAAGAAGTTTCCGAAAAGAGTGAAATCGCAAGCGTTGCGAGCATTTCCGCGGGAGACGAAAAAATCGGTTCTCTCATCAGCGACGCTATGGAAAAAGTTGGGAAAGACGGCGTTATTACCGTTGCGGAAAGCAAAACCGCGCAGACCAGTCTTACCGTAGTCGAAGGTATGCAGTTCGACAGAGGCTACGCAAGCCCCTATATGGTGACCAACACCGACAAGATGGAAGCGGAAATGGAAAACCCCGTCATCCTCATCACCGACAAGAAAATCACGACCATTCAGGAAATTATCCCCGTCCTCGAACAAGTGATGCAGAACGGGCTCAAACTTCTCATCATCGCCGAAGATTACGAAACCGAAGCTCTCGCCGCTCTCGTAGTCAACAAGATTAAGGGCGTGATAAACTGCGTGGCGGTAAAAGCTCCCGCGTTCGGAGACCGTCGCAAAGCTATGCTCGCGGACATCGCGGCTCTCACCGGCGGCACGCTGATAAGCGAAGAAATGGGTATGGAACTTAAAGACGCCACCCTCGCCTCTCTCGGTCGCGCAAAACTCGTAAAAGTGAGCAAAGACTACACCACCATCGTAGACGGTATGGGCGACAAAGACGCAATCAACGCAAGAGTAAACCAGATTAAATCCGAACTCAGCGTAAGCACTTCGAGCTACGACAAAGAAAAACTTCAAGAACGTCTTGCGAAACTCTCGGGAGGCGTCGCGGTAATCGACGTAGGCGCAGCTACCGAAGTGGAAATGAAGGATACCAAACTCCGCATTGAGGATGCCCTTTCCGCCACAAGAGCTGCCGTAGAAGAAGGCGTAGTGCCCGGCGGCGGAATTGCGCTTTTGAGCATTCAGAACGCGGTTAAAGCGTATGCGAACAAACTCGACGGAGACGAAAAAACGGGCGCGAATATCGTAATCAAAGCGTTGGAAGCTCCTATCAGACAGATAGCGACGAACGCGGGCGTAGACGGCGGCGTGGTAGTAAATACCATAGTAAAAGCGAGAAAAGCGAACTACGGCTACGACGCGTCCAAAGACGAATACTGCGATATGCTTAAAGCGGGCATACTCGACCCGACGAAAGTCACGCGTTCCGCGCTGGAAAACGCGGCGAGCGTAGCGGCTACCCTTCTCACAACCGAAGCGTTGGTCGCGGACATTCCCGAACCCGCGGCTCCCGCAATGCCCGGGGCAGGGGGAATGGGAGATATGTACTAAAATAATTCCGACCAAACGTTATGCGGAAAATCGCTCGCGGTCGGCTTAAAGCCGACGCGCGGACGATTTTTTTATCCGCATAAGTCGGACTTCCAAGGAAGCAAAATGACACATTTTGCTTACATCCTTAGTTCGCAGGGGACTTCCCCTGCTCGACCCCTATAATGGCAAAAAGTGCGAAGTCAATTCGCACTTTTTGAATATCTTAAACGCAGAGCTTCCGACCAAACGTTATGCGGAAATTTACTCGCGGTCGAGATAAACTCGACGCGCGGATAAATTTTTAGTCCGCATAAGTCGGACTTCCAAGGAAGCAAAATGACACATTTTGCTTAAAGCAAAGCATTCCGACCAGTCGTTGCGCGGAGATTTTCCGCCAGTCGCTACGCTTTGTGCCGATAAAACCTTATATCCGCGCAAGTCGGACTCATAATGAAGGAAGTCGTACCGACTTCCTTTTCATTTAAGTTCGCAAGGGGTTCACGCCCCTTGCTCGAACCCCATATGGGCAAAAAGTAAAAAATGTGCTTTCCACTTTTTGAGTATTTAGGCAGTAAAACAGCGGATAACCGGGCTTTTCCGTAAGTTGAATCGGGACAATATTTCTCTACGTCGGTACGGCGACGCTCTGTTTTCCGAAAAAAAATAAACTCAATATTTCCACTCCGCGCTATTAGGAAATAAACGCCGTGAAAATGCGTTTGTATATTTTTTCTTGCTTTTAAGATACTATCCGCGAAAAGGAGAAAGTAAATATGATGCAACTTAAATGTACTACGAGCAACTGTCAACATAATCTCAAATGCCATTGCAACGCGGGCGTAATCAACATAACGGAAAAAGCCGTTTGCGACAGTAAAATAAAACGCGCGGGCGGCGCGCTCGAACAGACTTTCCGCGAACTCGAAGCGGGCGACGAACTTCTCAACGACGCGCCAAGCGCGGTAAGATGCGACGCTTCCTGCGTTTACAACGAGGAAGGCTATTGCCGCGCCACGAGTTTGCTTGTAAGTGACAATATGCTCAACACCAAGTGCGCTACGAGGATAAAGCCGTAAAAACGCAAATTTATCCCGAAAACGCATAAAATAAAAAAGCGGACGAGTAAGTCCGTTTTTTATTTGCCGAAAATAAGGTGTTCCCGTCGGGGTCGGTTTCCTCTCCCGACGGGAAATAATCGTATAAGAAGATTACTTTATTTCTACTTCTGCGCCGGCTGCTTTGAGTTTTTCGGCGAGTTCGTCCGCAACTTCTTTGCTTACGGCTTCTTTAACCGCTTTGGGAGCGCCGTCAACCATAGCTTTCGCGTCAACGAGTCCGAGTCCGGTAGCTTCTCTTACCGCTTTGATAACCGCGATTTTGTTCGCGCCCGCCGCTTTGAGAATTACGTCAAATTCGGTCTTTTCCTCTTCAGCCGCAGCCGCGGGAGCCGCCGCCGCGCCGCCTGCAACTGCCATAGGAGCCGCCGCGCTTACGCCGAATTCTTCTTCGAGTGCCTTAACGAGGTCGTTAAGTTCGAGAACGGTCATAGATTTAACTTCTTCGATAATTTTAGCGATATCTGCCATTTTTTAATTCCTCCGTTATTTTTTATAAAATTATTCGGCTTTTTCCGCAATAGCGGCGATACATCTCGCAAATCTCGAAACGGGCGATTGCAACAATCCGAGAATCTGAGAAATAAGACCTTCTTTGCTGGGTAAGGTAGCCAGAACCTTACATCCTTCTTCGTCAAGATATTTACCGTCTACAAATCCGCATTTAACAGCCATTTTCTTGTAAGCCTTAGCTTTGTCCATAGCTATTTTTGCGGGCGCGGCAATATCCGTCGAGCCTAACGCGATAGCCGTAGGTCCGTTGAGCGCGTCGTCAAACTGGTTGTAACCCAGTTCGTTCAAAGCGATTTTCATAAGTCTGTTTTTGTAAACGTGATAGCTCACGCCCGACTTACGGAATTCGTTACGCAGTTCGGTGTCCTCGGCGACCGTCAAGCCCTTATAGTCAACCAAAACAAAAGAACTTGCTTTTTCAAGTTTTTCTTTGATTTCGGTAACTTTTACAGCTTTCGCATCTCTAAACGCTGACATCTGATAACCTCCTTAAAGTTTATGCTTTTACCTCTTTTCGGCAATATGACTATTTTTTGAAGATAAATTCTCCAAACAAAAACTCCGTACGCATTCAAAGACGTACGGAGTAACTTTTACTTATTATTAAAGCGACAAGTCAATTCCCGTTCTGTGCAGGTTCCCTACGGATTTACGCTTTCGCACCGTGCAGTCTTTGAACAAGTATTTTGTTTTGCTCTATTATTATATCCGCTCGTTTTTTTTCTGTCAAGCAAAATTCCAACCAAACAAATATTTTTATCGCGGCATTCAATAAATTACGAACAAACGGAATTTTATTCGAAATACAGAATGTTATCAGTTCGCCAGTTGGTAATGGTTGAACTTGTAATTCCCAAGAAACCCGACCACCACGCCGCGATTTCATACACTGTAACAATTTCAATAGAACGTAACTTTTTACTGCTGTTTATCCTTACGTTCGTCAAGTTCAAAACATCAATATAAGAGTTTTTATTCTTGTCTTTGCAAATGTCTAACGCATATCCTTGCTCAGTCGTGCCGTCACCGTAAGTTACGTTTATATATACCGCCCCTTTTCCTATTCTTCCTTTTATAGTGGTATTTTTTACTGTGCCATTATATGTATCATCCGACAAAGATGCGTTATATGCGGCTGACCCGTTTATATGATTTACTCCAATGTTTTCAGTGTCTTGAAGAAGTTTTATTCCCAGTGTAAAGTCTCCTACGATTTGATATTTTCCACCATTCTGTGCCGTTCCATTCATTACTAATTGAAATAATGTTTTGTTTATTTCATTTTTCGCAACCTCGTCATCCCATTGGTCTGACGTATTAAATTGGTTGTTATCCTTACAATTCTTCGGAATTAAATCCAACGTTACGGTCTGTGCCGGAACAGTTTGCGGCGGAGTCATTTTATCGGCGAGCGCGTTCCCTCTGCGCGTCGCTTCTTGCTCAAAGTATTGAGACAACGTAGTCGCAACGTCGGCGTACTCGTCAGGGAAGTAATCCCATATAGGCACTAAACCTTTATCCGCTACGTCTACTATTCTGTAATTTTCTTCATTTCCCATTTTTTCCACCCAGTTGGGATAACTTTGCGCAAAGCTATCGAAAGTTAACGACGTCATCGGCGTTTTTCCTATGCTTTCAATATACAATTTTGTGAATCTCGTTGAGTCGCTCACGCAGTACTTCGTATCCAAACCTTTCTCAAAGCCAGACGAAGCCGACGCGCCTATTCCGTTATAAGACATTCCCGCATTTAATTTCATTTCCAGGTTCGTACTTATTTCCGAAGAGTTAATCTCATTTTGCGAATAAGTAGAGTAATAAACTTCCGTCATTCCGCCGTAAGAAACCGCCATCGCTAAATGCGTACCATATCTTTCGAAAAACTTTTCCGCCGTAAGCGTTCCTGCTCGCACGCTTTCCAAATCCGATTTAGCATACTCCGAAAGCTTGTCGTTATACGCTTTCGGTTGTTGATAATTCTTTATCTGATAGTTTTTTCCCACTATATAATGGTTCATTATAAAATAATACTGATGTACGTGTTTTTGAGAACTAACAGCGTCCGAAAGGGAAAATTTGTTTTCGAAACCTGCGGTGAAAAGCCCCGACAAAACGGATACGCTCGCCGAACTACCATAAACGAGCCTCGAATTTATACTTGCCGCTTCTTCTTTTATACTTTCCTTTGAAGTTGCTTTCGAGCGCGACGAACCTATATCGTAGCTTCCCACGTTATCTACTGTAAACAAGGAATCATCAAAAAACGCCGCCGAACGAACGCCGCCAACAGCTTTTTCCGCCGTAAGAGCGTTCACTCCGTACCCTAACCCGGATTCATACAATTCTTTCGCCAAATTTACGTCGGTGACTTGTTGCGTTACGGTCGGCGGATTCTGCGCCTCTTCCGAATTGTCGTCAGGAGCTTTCGCTACCGCGACGTAAGTTATCGGCTCGGACGCTTTGCTTCTCAGGTGAAACGTGCCGTCTCCGCTTGCTTTTACGCTTATCTGATATGTTTGCCCTACAACCAAATTAAAATCCGTTAAATCACACTCATTCATATAAACAGCTTTGGATTGCTCATCGCCGTCAATAAAAATTAAGTACGAGCTCGCTCCGTCTACCGAATTCCAATGCAAAACGCCGTTGTCGTCCACTTTTAAGTTTTCCGGCGTAGCCAACATTCTATCTGCCGCCGAACATCCGACCGCAAAAATCAACATACAACAAATTAAACAAATTAAAACAAATTTATTTTTCATATCTCTCCTCCTTTTTTGCGACATAAATTTCCGTTCCTATCTGCATTTTATTCTAAGTTTCTTAGAATGTCAAGCTGATATTGCCTAAAATTCTAATTTTCTTAGTATTTGGATTATTTTTTTCTATATAACATAGAATTTATATTATGTACGGAATTAGAATCAAAGAGTTAAGAAAGGAAAAAAAGCTTACGCAAAAGCAGCTTGCCGACATTCTCGAGGTCGATTTTCGTACGGTGAGTTTTTGGGAAAGCGAGACTTACGAACCGAGCATAAAGCAGCTTATTAAACTTTGCGGATTTTTCGAAGTGAGCGCGGACTATATAATAGGATTAAAAGATTTCTGAAAACGAGTTCGCAATTTTCCCGTTAAGCAAAAATAGCCATACACACCGTCCCCGCAGTTAAAAGCGCTAAGCCTATCCAAACTTTCGGAGACGGTTTTTCTTTCAGAAAGACGACGGAAAAAACCACGGTTATCACTATACTCAGTTTGTCTATCGGCACGACCACGCTCACCTGCCCTTGTCGGATGGCGTAGTAATAACACAGCCAGCTTGCACCCGTGGCAAATCCTGAAAGGATGAGAAAAATCGCGTCTTTCTTTTTGATTTCGCCGACGTATTTTCCCTCTTTTCTTGCAAAAACTATCGCCCACGCCATAACGAACACCACACCCGTTCTTATTGCCGTAGCCAAATTCGAATTGATGTTTTTCACTCCTATTTTTGAAAGAACGGAAGTTGCCGCGGCAAAAATTGCCGACATCAACGCGAAAATAAGCCAGACGAATTTCTTTTTATCGTCCGACCGCCTGACTTTCGTCATCAGAAAAGTTCCCGCCGCTACCGCCGCAAGACATATAAGTTTGATTTGCCAGTTCTTTCGCTCTTCGGGGAAGACGGCGATTGCAATCAAAACGGAAAAAACTACGCTTGACTTATCGACTGCGGAAACCTTGGATACCTCACCGAGGGACAACGCTTTGAAATAACATATCCAGCTTGCGCCCGTCGCCACGCCCGAAAGCAATAAAAAAATAAGAGAATACGCGTCGATTTCCGCAAGAAGCGTATACGCGCCCGTAGCAAAAACGATTATCCAGGCAAAAACGAGCACCACTGACGTACGCACTGCGGTCGCTACGTCGGAATTGACATTTTTAATTCCGCATTTAGAGAGGATTGCTGTTATCCCCGCAAAAAAAGCCGAACCTATCGCCGCCGCCAGCCACATAATTACGCAATCTCCTTTTTCACAATTATATCACACATAGTCATATCGAGCGTTCATTTATATGTACAAAACGCGCCGCTACGTTTTTTCTACGCGAAAATGAAAAAGTTCACCGTTTACTTAACCGTGAACTTTTTATTTCTTCAATAATAATCTGTTTTCCGAACCGTTTTCGCGTTTTTTGCGTTCGGTTTGTTTTACAGTTCGTACACCATCGCTTCGTACGGGCGGAGAACGGCGTCGGAGAGCGCTTTCGGGCTGTCTTTATAGTTGCCCATCACAAGTTTGCTTTCTTTGCCTTTGAGTTCTGGCGGAACGAGGAAATGCACTTCCCTGTCGGTATAACTTGCGATAACGACGTATTTTTTACCGTTATATTCCCTCTCGTACATCCACACGTGTTTGTCTTTCGGATAGTACTGTTTATAACTTCCGTATCTTATTATTTCGTTCCCTATACGGAACGCGTTCAGATTTTTATAGAAATACCATATTCCGTCCTTATCCGCAAGGGCTTTTTCCACGTTGATTTCCGTATAATTCGGGTTAATCGGCATCCAGGATTTTCCCGTAGTGAATCCCGCGTTTTCCTTCGCGTTCCATTGCATAGGCGCGCGGGCGTGGTCTCTCGCTTTTTTGTTAAGCGCCCAGGTAACCACGGGAAGCAGGAACGGCGCAAACTTTTTCACCGTATCGTATATTCTAATCGACACGATATCTCGGTAATCTTTTCTCCGCAATTTTTCGAAGTTCGTCATACCGATTTCCTGTCCCTGATAAATATACGGCGTTCCTTTAAGAAAGTTTATGCTTATAGCCAGCATTTTCGCGACTTTTTCCCTGTATTCGAGCTTACCGTAGCGCGGCAAAGAACGCGGGTAGTCGTGATTTTCTATATAAAGGGAGTTCCAGCAAGTATCGGGCAACGACTGCCACGAAGTGAATATCTCTTTCCATTTGACAAGATTGAATTTCTTCGGCACGGTCGTAAAGAATGAGTCGACCTGCGTCTGATGTTCGAAAGTAAACACGCAGTCGAGCTCTTCCCTCGATTCGTCCACCGCGTCGAAAGCGTTGTCAATCGTTATTCCCTGCGCTTCGCCTACGGTAAGGGAATCGTAAAGCGACCAACTCTTTTCGTTGAGTTCGTGAATATACTCGTGATAACGCGGTCCGATTACGAAATGCTCGTCGCCGACGACCGCGGGATTAAACTTTCCGTTCGGGAACTTCTGGTCTTTGGAAATGTAGGTAATAACGTCGCAACGGAACCCGTCCACGCCTTTTTCGAACCAGTAATTGCAGATGTCGATGACTTCCTGCCTTACTTTCGGGTTATCCCAGTTGAGGTCGGGTTGTTTTTTGCTGAACAGGTGAAGATAGAACTCGCCCGTCGTTTCGTCGTACTCCCACGCCGAACCCGTAAAACGCGAAGTCCAGTTGTTCGGCGGTTTTTTGCCGTCTTTGCCTCTGCCCTTTTTCCATATATAATAGTCGCGGTACGGATTGTCTTTGGACGAACGCGACTGTTTGAACCATTCGTGCTCGTCGCTCGTATGATTGACGACCAAATCCATAACGAGTTTTATGCCTCTTGCGTGCATTCCGTCAATCATTTCCTGCCAGTCGCTAAGCGTGCCGAACTCGTCCATAATATCGCGATAATTGCTTATATCGTAACCGTTGTCGTCGTTGGGGGACTTATAGCAAGGCGAAAGCCATACGCAGTTTATCCCCAAATCTTTAAGATAATCGAGCTTGCTTATTATACCGCGAATATCCCCTATTCCGTCTCCGTTGCTGTCGCAGAAACTTCTCGGATAAATCTGATAAATAATCGCGTCTTTATACCAACGTGTCTTAGCCATATGCGCTATCCCCTCCGTAAAATGAATATGGAACAATTTTACAATAAATTCCCGATAAAATCAATAGGCAATCGGAAAATACACTACGATAATTATAAATTAAAACCGCCCGCGTCATTTCGCGGACGGTTCGTTCAAAATAAATTTTCGTTATCGCAACTTGAATACCGCCACGCCGTGAGCGGGAATTTTAACATTGATTTTCCCGTCGGTTTCGAATTTTTCGTCCGTCCAAAGGTCTTCCGCGAGATATTGTTCTTTCTTTTCGAATTCTATATAGTCGTCGTCCGAAAATTTCTTCACGTCTACGGAAACCGTTTTTGCAAATGGCAAACGGTTAAAGAAACAAAACGCCGTTCCATCTTCGAGAGGTTTGGCAAGCGCGTCTACCGCGCCGCGTTTTACCCTCTTGCAAGGCTTGCCTTTTTCGTCCTGATTGAGCGCGATTATTTTTTCGTTGGTTACGATTTTAAGCACGAGGTTGTCTTCGTCCACGCTGCCGTCCTCTTTAACGAACTTCCGCAAGTCGTTTCCCAAGATAAGCGGCGCGTTCATCATACTCCACAATGTAAAGTGCGCTTTATTCTCATCGTAAGTAAGTTTTCCGTTGCCGACTTCGAGCATATCCGGGTCGTTGTATCCGCCTTTAACCGAATATTTGTAGAGTTTGACGGTGTGGTCGTAAATTCTCATCATCCAGAACCACCACGGACGTATATCGGGCGTGGTTCTCCACTGATTTCCCGCCGTCGCGCCCCAAATATATGGCTTGTTGAAACCCCATTCACAGATTGAGTACGTTATAGGCTTTTCTTTATTTCCGCTTTCCTTACTCACTGTTTCGGTAGCCTTTTTAAGCATTTTGCCCATATTCCTGTACTGGAAAACATATCCGTCCGCGGGCTTTTCCACGGGATTATAAAATTTAATTACGTTGTTTCCTTTTTTCAGCTTTACTACCGTCTGCGTTCTTGCGGTGAAGTTAAACTTCTTACACGAAGGCACGACCATCATCACCGTTTCGTCGTTCACTTCCGCTACTACGAACTTTTCGTACTGCCCGCGTTTTTTAGTCGTTATATTTAGCGCGTAATCGCCCTCTTCTTCCGCAACCACCGCGTCGAATATAATTATCCCGCCGTTTTTGTCCAGTCCTTTGACGTACGAGCCGCACGGCATTTTCGTATCTTTAACCGTTTTTGCTTTTCCGCCTAAAATTGCCTCTTCCGCTTTAAGTTCTATTTTTACGTTCGCGTCGCCGATTTTCATAAGCTCGACCGTGCTTATAAGCGGCGCTTTCGACGAATAGGGGTGATGGTGGCAAAAGTCGTACTTGAAAAACTCCGCGCCCCATCTTGCTACGGTAAGCGCGTCTCTTTCTTCGTTGCCGAACCCGCCGGGCAAATCTTCGCAGGTAAGCGTTCCGTTGCTGCTGTACAAACCGACTTTAAGCCCCATTGCGTTAATCTTTTTAATCAGTGCGGGCGTGCCTTCTGGAAATCTGACGAGGTCGCCTTGCAAATTCCCGTCCGCGTCCCGCATCGAGGAATGCCAGTTATCGTCGAGATTGACGAATCTGTACCCTTTTTCTGCAAGACCTGTTTTCACCATAGCCTCGGCTATCGCGGTGATTTTCTCGGAGTCGATATTATTTCGGAAACAGTTCCAACTCGACCAACCCATAGGCGGTTTAGCGACGCCGTTCTCATAAGCGGGCGCGTCGTAGACATTCTTTACGTTGCGCAACGGCGTAGTGATTTGCCTCAGATAACAAAGGTTACAATTTTTTTCAGACATTTCAATCTCCTTATTCTTTTTTTACCATTATAACATTTACAAAAAAATTTGTCTGCTAAGTTTGCGAGAGAGGAAAACTTTTTCAAAAAAAGTTTCTCCCCTCTCGCGCTCTTCCTTTACAAAAATTTATAAAAAGTATGCGAGGGAGAAAACCTTTTTAGGCAAAAAGTTTCTTCTCCCTCGCGCTCCCTCTTTACAAAAACTTTTAGCTTTTTAATATAGATGTTTTTCGCTTAGTTTAGGTGAACACTTATATAGAATGAAAATGTGGTGTAATTGTCGCGTCAACCCGCCCACCCGCCCGATAGAGTGATTTTTTTAATTATTGTATTTATTTAACCGTAAACTTAAATAAAGGAATGAAAAAGGAATACTTTATATTCAAAAAGTGAAAAGCGCATTTTTCACTTCTTGCCCTTATGGGGATAAGCAAGGGGCGTGAACCCCTTGCGAACTTAAAATAAAAGAAAGTCGGTACGACTTTCTTCCTTATAAGTCCGACTTATGCGGACTAAAAATTTATCCGCGCGTCGAGTTTATCTCGACCGCGAGTAAATTTCCGCATAACGTGTGGTCGGAGTATCTCACTTTTTGCCATTGTGGGGTTCGAGCAAGGGGTTTCCCCTTGCGAACTTAAATGAAAAGGAAGTCGGTACGACTTCCTTCATTATGAGTCCGACTTGCGTGGATATAGATTTTATCGGCACAAAGCTACGCGACTGCCGTAAAATCCCACGCAACGTGTGGTCGGAGTTCTCCCGTGTGGTCGGCACTCCTACAAGACTTTTGAAAGAAACTCTTTCAGCCTCGGATTCTGCGGATTTCCGAAAAGTTCTTCCGGCGCGTTCTGTTCCGCGATTTTACCCTGGTCCATAAACAAGACCCTTGTTCCCACTTCTCTCGCAAAACCCATTTCGTGCGTTACTATGACCATTGTCATTCCTTCCGACGCTATTTGCTTGATAAGGTCGAGCACTTCCCCTACCATTTCGGGGTCGAGCGCGCTCGTCGGTTCGTCGAAAAGCATAACTTTCGGGTTCATCGCAAGCGCTCTTACGATTGCTATACGCTGTTTCTGCCCGCCCGAAAGCGTAGACGGATATACGTTGGCTTTCTCCGCAAGCCCTATCCTTTCAAGCAAACGCATCGCGTTTTCTTCCGCTGCTTTCTTTATCTCTTCTTTGTTTTTATATGCGGGCGCAATATATTCTTTCGGAAGCGGATACTTCGTCCTGTCTATCACTCGCTCTGCGTTTTCAATCTTCGTGACAAGTCCGAGTTTCTGCCTGGTGAGTTTTTTATCGTAAGTCACCATTTTCTTGCCCGCTTTGTCGATTACCGTCTTCGTGCTTTCCCACTGTTTTTCCACGGGTTCGAGCAACAGCCTCGTTTCTTCGACTATCTTCTTGTTCTTTGCGATTTTCGCGTCGATTTTGGCGTAAATCTTCTTCTTATTTTTTTCGAGATGCTTATTGTATATTGGCAGAATTTTATTGTTACGGTTCGCTTCGCGCAATTTTTGCGTGTTTACGATTATCGGCGCAAGCGTTATGTTTTTCATTACCGTAAGGTTATTGAACAAATTAAATTGCTGAAAAACCATTCCCATCTTCTGACGGCAGTCGTTTATATCGATTTTAAGGTCGGTCAAATCCTCTCCGTCGAAAATAATCTGCCCTGCGGTCGGGTCTTCGAGGACGTTGAGACAACGTAAGAACGTACTCTTCCCGCCGCCGCTCGGTCCGATAACCACTATCCGTTCGCCCTCGTTTATCGTTTCGGAAATATCGTCGAGAACGAGCAAATCTCCGAACTTTTTCGTAAGGTTGTTTATTTTTATCAAAGGTTTCTTTTCTTCACTCATACCGCCACCTCGCTACGAATTCTTCATACGCTTTTCAAGCAGTTTTATTAGCATCGTTATCAGTATCACCAGCACGAGATAGAACAACGCGAGTATGCAATACGGCACGATAAATTCGTACGTGCTGTTTGCAATGTTCTGAAAAGCCTTCGTCAAATCCACTACCGCGATAAACGACGCAACCGACGTCTCTTTTATCAACGTTATAAACTCGTTTCCGAGAGTCGGCAGAACGTTTTTGAACGCCTGCGGAAGCACAATGCTTATCATCGTGCGCGGATAACTCAGTCCCACGGCTCTGCCCGCTTCGAGCTGCCCTTTATCTACCGAATTTATGCCGCCGCGCATTATTTCGCTTATGTACGCCGCGCTGTTTAAGGCAAACGCCATAATCGCCTCGATAACAACGCCCTGCACTACGAAATTACCCATTATTATGTTCTTGAAATCAATGCCCATTACGGGGAACACAACGAAATGGATAAGCAATAATTGCACGACCATAGGCGTTCCGCGAAATACCGTTATGTATACGTCCGCCAACTTCTGAAATACCACCGCAACCGGATTTTTATAACTCGGCACGGCTTTGACGACCGCAATAAGGCTTCCCAAAATAAATCCGAGAATTAAACCGAACACCGCAATTACTACGGTGTTCAGCAGACCCTCGAGAACAATTTTGTAGCCTTCGAGCGTTACAAATTGTCTGACAAATATATCCCACATACTTTATGTTTCTCTATTATTTAATCGAGCTGTTGGTGCTTTCGGCAATCATAAGCGCAGGCTGTTTGTCGATAACTACCGCACTGATTTTACCGTTCGACAGGTCTTTGATTGCAAGCGCGCCCGTCTTGTATCCGTTTACGGTGAGGTTCTTGAAACCGTCGTATCCGAAGTCTTCGTCTCCCGCAGAGTACATATAACCCGTGGTTCCGTTCTGCGTTCCGATAATGAAGTCTTTGCCCTGTTTTGCGAATATCGCTTCAACGTCTTCCGCAGTCTTGCATCCGTCAAACGTCGTGTCGCTGTCTTTAACTACGAGAACCTGCGCGGATTCATAATATTCGGTCGTGAAATCGTACTGTTCCTGACGAGTGGGAGTAACCGTGATACCAGCCATAGCGATGTCCGCTTCACCGTTGTTGATACTCGTGAATATAGTGTCGAATTCCGTGTCGAGTATGTACAGCGTTTTGTTGAGTTTCGCCGCAAGAAGGGAAGCTATCTTCATATCTACGCCGGTAAGTTTGTTTCCGTTGTAGTATTCGAACGGGGGGAAGTAAGCGTTGGTCGCTACGACAAGACAGCCGTCTTTACTCGCAGGGTTCGCATACTCGAACGTCGCAGTTCCGTCAAAGAACGAATTGATAATGTTGTCAAGCTCTCCGCTCTCTTTCAGCTCGGCAAGAAGCTCGTTCGCCGCCGTCTGCATAGCCGTGTTTCCTTTCTTGACAAGGAACGCGTAGCTCTCCGCCGTAAGCTCAATCGTCTTAACTTCTACCGCTTCCGCTTTATCGTTGTTACAAGCGACAAGCATCCCTATACAGCCTACCGCAAGTATGACCGCAAGTAACGTAATAATAACCTTTTTCATCTTGTAAATCTCCTTTGGATTTGTTGTTTTTTTGTTTGTGAGCTTATCATACACCCCTCAAAAAAATATTGCAAGCATTTTTGCATAATATTTCAAAAAATTTTTATAAACCTCCATTTTTATGCACAAATTCGTATTTTATGCAATATTTTATGAATATTTTCTCAACAAATCGCGTCTTCGCCAACGGAAACCCGTATTGACGGGGAACAGGTTTTCGCTTATAATAATATTACTGTACCTATTTAATGTAAAAACGGGGAAAGCGTATAACAAGGGATATAACAACGGATGGATAAAAAAAGAAAAGACGCCATCAATAAATATTTAGCGCGCGTCAGAGCCGGAGACAAGCATTGTTTGGACTTGTTGTATGAAGAAATCTCTCCGACAATCAGGTACATAGCTTTGAAATATCTGCAAAACAATTTCGACGCAGACGATTTGGTCCAGGATTTTTGGGCGGATATATATAAAATTGCCGCGGGGTTTATTTTCTCGCAAAACGCTTTCTCCTATTTATCCAAAGTAATGACAAGAATGGCGATAAACAGATATAAGTCGCTTACTAACCTGAACCAAAGAATCGTGCGCTACGTGGATTTCGATAAAAACTTAATTCGGTTTGAAAAAAATACCGAACGCGCGGAAATCGTCGACGGCGTGGAATCCGCTATGAAAAAATTGACGGAAACCGAAAAAATTATAATTCAGCTCACGTATTTCGAGGAAAAGACCGTCAGAGAGATAGCAAAGGAGTTAAAAATATCAAAATCACAGGTAAGCAAATTGAAAATAAACGCGATTGAAAAAATGAAATCGGAATTAAATGATTTTTTTGTGGACAAAGACGGGGTCTGAATTGTTATAGTTTATATATGAACAAGCGAGGTGTATACAATGAAAAACAGTAAACCGATAAAAAAATCAATAATCGCAATTTCGATTTTGATTTGCTCAGTAACTATGCTTGCGGTCGTCCCCATAGTCTTTTCTCCGAGCGATACGGCGTACGCCGCGTCGAACGACGTAATCTACTATGCCGATAACGGCGAGTATTCGCAGGAAACCGAAACTATTACCTACGCGACCAAAGATACGTCTCCCCTCTTTCGCGTAAATAATACTTTCCCTGCCTATTATAATATGAACGACGCGCTGACCAACGCTTGCGCCAACGTCGCCGGCGCAAATTTAATAGGATATTACGACAGGTATTTTGAAAATTTAATACCCGACTTCGTCCCGGGAATAAAAAGAGGCTCTAACTATAACTACTATCCGATGACTACAAATGCGACAAAGGTACAAGCCTTAATCGATGAACTGTATATAAGAATGGGAACTAATTCTACGAATATCGGAACTTCGCAGACCGATTATAAGAACGGCATAACGTCGTATGTCAATTCCAAAGGACGCAACGTCTCTTATAGTTCGGTTATGACGGGCGGAAGTTTGGACATAAACAAAGTGCAACAGTCGATAAATAACGGTACTCCTGTTTCGCTTTATTTAAGCGGATACAATATCGTTACGCTAAGCGATAACTCAAGTAGCGCGAGCTTAACAAAATATCTGTATACGGGCGACCATATTATGATTGTGTACGGATATCAGACAATAGACTATTTCGACGGCAATCATAACCTTATAAAATCAAATACATATCTTTACGTCGCCACGGGAACGACAAGAAGCGGTTATTACTTGCTAAACAATAACGGTACTATAAACGACGCCGAGTCGGTACATATAAGTTAACGAGGTAAAATCTATGGACGATAAAAAATTCGATGAAATTATGCATAAATACGTTTCTACCAGAACGCGCGGAAAAGACGCGGATTTCGGCAAGCTCAACGAACAAAAAAAGGTAAAAACCGCCAAAAATTTTAATAGCAGACTTGCGTGGTCGGCGGTTTCGTGTGTTTTACTCATCGCTGTCGCCCTTTCGATAGCTCTGCCCTTAACTTTGCCCGACAATAAAAATCATCTCGAAGGCAATATCGACGACAGCGACGCAAGTATATATGAACCCGACAGTTCTAATCCGCCGGACATTCAATATTGCGATGAAGACGAACTATCATTACAACTCTTAGAGTCCGAAGACAAGCTTGCTTCCGAATATAATATCACCGCAACTCTGCCTACAATACAAAATCAAGCCGCCGGATACATTCTATTAAAAAATAGAACAAACAAAAATATTGTCGGCGCATTAGTCGAATTCAGCGTATACGATGATTATTTTGATATTGTAAGAATGTATATTGTCCCCGAAAATACGGTTGTGACAATTCTGTCGGACTATGAAACATTGCCGTTGGAAACTATATGGAATAACTGTTCGGTAAAATACATTATCGATTACGACGAAGAAAGCGAATGTCATAATAGCAGAATGTTTTTTTCGATGGGCGGATATAAATATCATTTGGACGCTCAGTATTACGGAGAATTGAGCATAGAAGAAGTTCTTGACTTGATTTTTTGATTATCCGACCCCGCCGAAACAAGATATTTTTATGACCGAAAAAAAATTTTTTTAATTTTGTAATTTTTTTTATAAATTTCGTGGACAAAACGGCTTGTCAGATTGTTATAGTTTATGAGTAAGCGAAATTACTCAAAAGTAAAGGAGCTATTAACAATGAAAAAAAATCAAAATTTTAACACAGGCAATGATATGTTTATTCGTTTCCCATTCAGAATACTACGGCATAAACCGAATAACAAATATATTATCTTACTTTGGGAATTAGCCGTGAAAATAAAGTATATCATTTATGAATATTCCGTTATCTTTTCTCGGTCGTTTGCGGTGAGATTCAACGAATAGGAACCTCTACAATACTGTAATTATAACATATATTATAATAGGAGGTGTAATAGGAGGTTATTATGAAAAAAATTATCGTTTTAGTATTATTGATATTTTGTTTATCTGCTTTTATAGGGTGCTCGGAATTCAACCCAAAAACATCGGATGACGATATTCACGCGGACGCGTCCGTATCATTAGATATAAATCAATACTACGGTGGACCTTGGGCTGCTTCCGCATATTCTCCGACTTCTGAATTCGATATAGACGACGTAACTATCAGATTCGGAATATGGGGAATATTCAGCGAAGCGGCTTTATCCGAGAAAGAATATAACATATTTTCCGACATCAAGCTGCAATTTGTAACATCGCAACAATCGTATGTCTTCGATATAATAGACGCCGTGGATAAAGACGGTAACGCGGTCGTTTTAGACAGAAAGGATTTAGTGGGCTACGACAATAAGGAAAATCAATATTATATAGAACTTACCATCCCAACAAAAGTTTTCCAATTCAATAAAGGAGAAATCGCATTTCAAGGCTTAGCAGAATTAAAACAAGAAGGCGAATACAATCGTTTGTGGTATTCTAAGTTTGCATATAGAAAGATAAACGAAAACAAAGTCATATGTTGCGACCTGAACGACCAAGAAGAAGACGATGAACCTATTAAGGGTATACACGACGGTTTTTCTCCCCTGAAGGACAAGACGATTACGAACTATTGCGCCTTTATCGCGCAAAAGGGAAGTCCTTACAACGATGAGGTATTTATAGATTACTATTTCGGAAGCGTCTTTGACGATGATAGAGAGTTCGAATACGCGGACTTATACTTTGTTACGGGATATAAAGGCGACGGAGAAAAACGCTTTATCAAAAGGATAGAAAATTATTCGAAAGAAGAATATTCGGTTGACCGCCTTTTAGATTATTACGGAAATCTTGTTTCAATAAGTTTCAGACATAAAGAAACGATAAAAGTTCCGCAATCTTTGATGACTAAAGCGAGCGATAATATATATTTGTTTGTTTACGGCAAAGAAAAGGGACAAGATAAAGAAAAGTTATTATCGTTTATTCCTTTTAGGTATGACTATATGTTCCCGGAAAGCTTTTCAAACAAACGCCCTTATAACAGAGTGAGTCTAAACGCCGCAACAAGTTATGGTAGAGACGAATATTACGATATTGTAGAGAGAAATAAATAAAATGTATTTAGAGGAGAAAATAAAATGAAATTACGTATGGAAAAAATAAAGTTCGCCGTTATATTGGTTTGTGTAATCGGTTTCTGCGCCGCATTTTTGGGATTATCCCTCGCAAAAGGAACCAATACAGACTTTGCATATGCGGACGAAACAGAAAGTAGTAACTACGGTGGCAACGGCTATGAATACGCTTATATGAGTTACCCTGATAAAATGATGCAGAATGAAGGGGATTATACTATCCCCTTCACCGCTAATCTAAGCAGTGGAACAATTGTGGATTTTACATATTCGAGCGATGGTCTTGACGTGTTGAGTTCGAACATAACCGACGCAACCCATATAGAGATAAAAGTTAAAAATTCGGAGCATAAAAATCAATGTAGTTTAGTTGTCAATATACAATTAAGCTCGCAAAAAAATTTGTATGCATATTTTTACGGTATATATACGACATACGGCTTTTTCGTAAGTAAATATTCGGAAGACGACGCAATGGAAAACTATTTACAGTATGCGTTAGATAACGAACTGATGTTTGAAAATCAGGCAGACGTAGTCAGAGCCCAGTATTATAGAACAGGTATCGTTGATTTGAATTTAATATCGGAAACTTCAAATATTGGAAATATCCCTACAAACAGCCTATCAAACGATACTTCTTTTGCGTTTGGACAACCGTATGCGACAGGAGATACATATGCTCACGGTAAAATAGAATGGAAAGACCGTAACGGGACGTCACATCCATTGCAGAGAGTTAAAGTAGAAGTATGCGACAGCGACGCTAATAATACTTACGACCTTTTGGCAACAACATATACAGACCTGAACGGAGAATATTCTGTTTCTTTTACTAATATGGAAGTCTTCGAATTAAATGGGAGAGATTTATTCATAAGAGTTTATGCGGGAGACGGCGTAACTAACGTATACAAAAACAATGAAACAACGCCCTACATTTATGAAACAGGTCGTGAAGAAAAACAAAATGTAAATACAGGTAGTAATACATTTATAGGTTGCACATTTTCTATGGATAGTCCTATCGGTCAAGCTATGCAGATAGCGCACGCTATGCTTACGGCGCAAAATTTTTATAAGACTTGGAGCGGTCTTTCGTCTTTACCTAAGACATTAAAAATAGTTTACCCGTCGGATTATACACATTATAAAAAAATGAACGAGACCATTTATATAGTAAATCCAACTAAACCGCCGCTTAGCACTACTTCAACTTCTGCTCTTAATTACAATTATGAAGACTGGGACGTTTTAATGCACGAATACGGTCATTTTGTTATTAGTATGCAAACTTTGCGAATATGGGGTGAAGAAGATTACAATTCAAGGGATTTAGACGAAGGATGGTATAAATTAAACATAAATTTGGCAGACCATTTTTATCGGGCAGGAAAAGCCGATGATTGTGATGATTACTGTCCCAAACACGGAAGCGTAAGGAAATTTCATTTAACTAAAGATTGCAAAAAAAACGGACTGGAAAAGGCGTGGGTGGAGGCTCTGGCTACAATATTTAGCGCATTATGTCAAGAAACTTATGCAAGTCAATTAAACGGAATAATAGGAATTGCGGATGGTTATCACACGGATACTTTTAGACATTGTGACGACGCTCTCACCTATAATAATTCAGATGTATATTTAGGCGACGGCTGTCCGATTTCCATAGCGAGTGTTTTGTGGAAAATGTACGATAAAAATGCTTCAAATAATGGAGAGCTTCCATACAATACTACTAATTTTTACAATTTGCTTTACGGTACAAGATATACTAATTTTTCATTTTTCCTTACATCATTGCTCGGTAATAATCCTAAATTTTGCGAATATCTCGGCAGCAGCTTAGCTCAATACGGAATGGCGCCGAAAATAACAGGAACCTATTCCGGCGTGTATTTGAACAATGGAATGGAGTCGAAAACATTAACGTGGAATGCCCCAAATGGTAGTCAATATTATCCCACCACTAGTTATAGAGTAAATGTATATAGCCAGGATTATTCACGATGTTATCATTTTGCTTGCAACACCACTTCTTGTGAACTAAATACCCAGATTTTTTTGAACACTTCTTCTTTCAATGGCGAAATTTTGCATGTTTTGGTAAGACACGTTGATAGTGAATACTCATTAAATTCAGGTTTCCCTTCAAATGTCGTTAATATTAAAAAAAGAGTTCTCAAGTATGAAATAGATAATGATGAAGCTATCATTGTAGATACATATTGCGACGACCTTTTCGATAGTTTATCTATACCTTCCCAAATAGACGGCATAAACATAAAAGCGATTGGTGACAATGTCTTTGAAAATATGAGTTTATCTCACCTTACCTTTGAATCTTCAAGTGTGGTGAAACGCATAGGTAAATACGCTTTTCGAAATTGCACAGAATTAAAGACATTAGCTTTTCCTAAAAGTGTGGAAATAATTGACAATGATGCTTTTTATGGTTGTAGTAACCTCTTAACCGCATCTTATTCAGGCACATCTTTGACAACAATCGGAGACAGAGCTTTTTACAACACTAATCTTTCGATTTTGTATATGCCGATATGTCCGAGTTTAAAATCAATCGGTTCATATGCTTTTGGTAAAATAAAAAATACCGGCTCAATTATTTTAACGCAAAATGTAACTTTTATATCAAATAATGCATTTTCAAATTGTGATAATCTTACTATATACACGGAGAGAAGCGTTCGACCGATTACGTGGAGTACAAGTTGGAACAATTCAAACAGACCTGTATTCTGGGAGTGCACGTTATCGTCCGATAAAAGCTACGTGGTTTCTTTTGTCAAATCTTCTTCCAACCCCGCTAACAGTGATGCAATCAACGGCATAAACGCGCCATATAGAAGCGGTTATAATTTCGATGGTTGGTATACTACGTCCGATTTTTCCGGAACACAGTACACCGATGTCACCGCCGCGCCTAACGGCACGTTATATGCTAAGTGGACTGATAAATCTTGCGTAGCCGAAGGAAGTCTTATCACTCTTGCCGACGGAAGCCAAGTTGCCGTGGAAAATCTTACGGGAAATGAAGATTTACTCGTATGGAATATGCTTACGGGACAATTCGACGTTGCTCCCATACTGTTTATCGACAGCGACCCCGTTTCTTCGTATGAAATCATAAAACTCACGTTCTCCGACGGCACGTTTGTTAAAGTTATCGACGAGCACGCGTTTTTCGATATGACACTTAACAAATACGTTTTCCTCAGAAACGACGCGGCGCAATACGTAGGACACGTGTTCAACAAGCAGACTGTGGACGAAAACGGCGAAAACGTATGGACGGCGGTCACTCTTACCGACGTAACGGTATATACGGAAACGACGACGGCGTGGAGTCCGGTAACGTACGGACATTTATGTTACTACGTCAACGGAATGTTGTCTATGCCGGGAGCGACGGAAGGGTTTATCAATATATTCGAAGTCGACCCGACGACTATGAAGTACGACGAAGCGCAAATGGCGGAAGACATAGCGGAATACGGCTTATACACCTACGAAGAATTCAACGAGATTATCCCGTTACCCGAAGTTATATTTAACGCATTTAACGGACAATATCTCAAAGTTTCTATCGGAAAGGGTTTGATTACTCTTGACGAAATTCGGGCTTTGATAGAAAGATACTCCGCGTTCTTCGCAATTTAGTCATAAAACAAGTTTTCCGAAAAAAGTTATTATCGGTAAAAAGCGCGGCAGATTTTGTCGCGCTTTTATTTTGTCGCCGCTTTTCAAAGAAATGTTCTACTTTTGTTCTTTCCGTCGGCAAATAATTGAATAAATAAAAATAATATGGTATTATAGATAAAGAAAATAACGCGTAACGCGCCTGAGTTTTGGATTGCGCTTTCCACGAAGCAAACCTTTGCGAATTTCGGCGCGGCGTAAACGGAGTTACTTATTATGGACGTAAAGGAAATTTTCGGAAGTCTTGTTTTCAACGACAAAGCGATGCGCTCGTATCTTGACGGGTCGGTTTGCGACGAATTCGAAGAATGTGTAAAATCGGACAAATCGCTCTCCCCTGCTCTTGCGGACGAAATAGCGAAAGGTATGATGAACTGGGCTCTTGACCACGGTTGCACGCACTACACGCACTGGTTTCAGCCGCTTACCGGCATAACCGCCGAAAAGCACGACAGTTTCATCACTCCGCACGGGAAATGCGACATTATCACCGAATTCCGCGGGAAAGAACTTATCAAGGGCGAGCCCGACGCTTCGAGTTTCCCCTCGGGCGGACTTCGCGCCACGTTCGAAGCGCGGGGTTACACTGCGTGGGACCCGTCGAGTTATGCGTTTATCAAAGACGGCGTGCTCTGTATTCCCACCGCGTTTTGCAGTTATAACGGAGAGGCTCTGGACAAAAAAACTCCTCTTCTTCGTTCTATGGAAGCGATAAACAAAGAAGGCACGGCTCTTCTCGCTCTTTTCGGCAAGAAAGCGGACAAAGTCGTCCCCAGCGCGGGACCCGAGCAGGAATATTTCCTCGTAGACCGTGCTCTTTACAAACAACGTCCCGACCTTGTGTTTACCGGAAGAACTCTTTTCGGCGCGCGCAGTCCGAAAGGGCAAGAACTCGACGACCATTATTTTGGCGCGGTTAAGCCGCGAGTGGTATCTTATATGCGTGATTTGGATACCGAATTGTGGAAAGTAGGTGTATTTGCAAAGACGAAGCATAACGAAGTTGCGCCGGCTCAGCACGAGCTTGCGTCCGTATATTGCGACACTAACTTAGCTACCGACCACAACCAGCTTGTTATGGAACTTATGAAAAAAGTTGCTTCTCGTCACGGGTTCAAATGCCTTTTGCACGAAAAGCCTTTCGAGGGAATAAACGGAAGCGGGAAACACAACAACTGGTCTCTTGCCGCCGACGGAAAGTACAATCTTCTCGACCCGGGCGACAATCCGAGCGACAATATGCTTTTCCTTGTAACTCTCTGCGCGGTGATAACCGCGGTTGACAAGCACCAGGATTTACTGAGAATATCGGTAGCGAGCGCGGGTAACGACCACAGGCTGGGCAAGCAGGAAGCCCCGCCGGCAATAGTTTCCATTTTCCTCGGGGAGGAACTTCTCGGAATACTCGAAGCAATTGCGGACGGCAGGAACTATTCACGCCGCGCAAACTGCGAAATCGGCATAGGAGTAAAACTTCTGCCCAAACTCCGCCAGGACAGCACGGACAGAAACCGCACGTCGCCGTTCGCGTTTACGGGTAACAAATTCGAATTCCGTATGCCGGGTTCGCGCGTATCGGTAGCGGGGATAAACACCGTTCTCAATACAATCGTCGCGGACGAATTCTCCATTTTCCGTGAAAAACTCGAAAAAGAAACCGACCTTGTTAAAGGCGTGGCTTCCATAGTAAAAGAGACTATGTCGAAGCATAAAAAGATAATTTTCAACGGAAACGGTTATTCGGACGAATGGATAAAAGAGGCGGAAAAGCGCGGTCTTCTCAACCTGCCCACCACTATGGACGCTCTTCCCCTGCTTCCCTCGGAAAAAAACGTCGCTTTGTTTGAAAAGCACGGCGTTTATTGCCGTTCGGAACTCGTTTCGCGTACGGAAATTTATATCGAGGACTACTGCAAAAAGCTGCATATAGAAGCGATAACTATGAGCGATATGGCAAAATCTTTGTTGCTTCCCGCGATTTCATCTTATATAAAAGAACTTTCGGAAACGGCGTTCAATCTTGACGCGCTCGGACTCGACGCCGAAATAACCGTCCTGAACCGCCTCTCCCGCCTGTATGCGGAAAGCGTTAAAAACCTCGACAAACTCGACGACGAAGCGGAAAAAGCGGAAGAAACGCCGATTGCTTACGAAAAAGCGAAACTCTACCGCGACAACGTAATCCCGGCAATGAACGCTCTGCGAGCGTCGATAGACAAAGCGGAACTTCTCACCGCCAAAAAATATTGGCCGATACCCACGTACGCCGACCTGCTTTTCAGCGAAAACTGATTTTGAAAAACGATATAAAAAAACTCCCGCACCAAATTTAATTGCGCGGGAGTTTTTATTCTTGTAAATGAAAAGGAAGTCGGTACGACTTCCTTCATTATGAGTCCGACTTACACGGAATTAAATTTTATCCGCACAAAGGCTTTTGCCGACTGCGGTAAAATTCCGTGTAACAATTGGTCGGAAGCCTGCCGCCGTTTGGTCGGCTTATTTTACAGTTTTATTGTTATCGCCGGCACAACTCCCTTACGCTCTAAATTCGCACCATTTCCAACTATGCCGTAGGCGATTCCCCCATTGTAATTAACCGTTCTGACATAATCATAATAATGCGGATAATCGTTCCGGAAATAAGAACGCAACCAGTAGCTTGCGCATCCGTTTTTACTCATTACCCCTCCAATTCCCAGCGCTATGGAGAAATCGCTCGGCTTCATTTTTCTATTCGAATCGGCTGACAAGGAGTTAAAAACATTTATTTCTTCCGTAGACATCAAGAATATCTTATCGGTTGCCGTTTGTGAAGTATTTACGTCACTATTGTCCTTCCATTTATAATATTCACACAGGAAAGTTCTTTCCACAAGTTTATCTTTTTGATTAACGTCAAACGCGATATCGGAAAATTTACCTCTTAACCACGCGCGTATCGTGCTGTAATAATAGTCGTTCGCATTAGACGAATTGTAAGCATAAGTTTTGGGATTATAACTATAACAAAACGGCTGGCAATCGATTATGCTGTCGCATAAAAGTAAAGCAGTACCTGTTTCGTTGTTCTTTTCAAGTATTCTCCAACGTATCGGTTCAACCTTAAAGTAGTACGTGCCGTTTCCTTTTATATAAACGTTCGGGTCGCCGCTGCTATATTTTCCATCAATGCCCGAAACCGCCGTTACTTTGGCATATTTGTAGCCGTCGCTACCCATATAGTAACTTATCGGCGTCGATTCCATATAATCTGCTTGTGTATCGTATTCAAAAGTTTTCGTATTTATATAATAGCTCGCTCCGCCGCAGCTTTCTTCCTTTACGGTTACGTTGCTTGCTTTAATCGTTTGCGGATAAAAGCCGAAATAGATATACTCTGTTCCGTTTTCCGTAACCCGGCAATAGCCTTCGTGTTCGACTGCGTCGCCCAGATGAATTATCGCCAGACATTTTGTGCAACGACCGTGTTCGACGTTATGCGCAACCACGCCGCATTTTGTGCACACGCAATTATCGTCCAGAGTATGATTTTCGCAAACTTCGTAAAAAGCGGTAATCACTTCGCCGTTCATTTCCAAGTTGTAAGACAAATCGGTGGAAACGATAGTTCCCTGTTTATTTTTCCAGCCTGTGAAAAGGTATCCTCCGTTTACGCTCGCCGTAAGCGTCGCCGTATCGCCGAGAACGTAGGCGCCATTAAGACCGCTGATTTCTCCCGCGTTTTCCATACCCTCGTTTATTGCCACGGGGTAGTACCATTTTGCGAGGAAAACTCTGTCGTTTGCCGTCATCGTGAATTCGTATTCGAGCGAGGTTCCTTCGCTTACTCGGTTATCTTCTTCGTCAAACCAGCCGAGCCAAACGTAACCGTATACGTCTTATCGGGGTCGGCCGGATTGTTTTTATCCGTATCGTTGCCGCCGCAAGCGACCATACCGAATACAAGGGCAACCGCAAAAACGGCTATCGCTATTCTTACGATATATTCCTTCATTTCTTGCTCTCCTTTTTCTTTTTTATAGTTAAAAATAATTTATATAATATTACATATAACCTTATTTTGCAATACGTTTTACCTAATTTGACCGAACAAAAAATAAAACCCGAAAGAAAATTATCGTTTTCGGGTTTTACCGCGTTTTTTTCGCTTGCGCTCCTTATATTTTACATCGTCTCGTCAAAATTCGGAATTTCGAAAAGATTTAATTATATTTCTGCGTTTGTGACGACGAAAGTCATTCTTTCCTGTATGCTTGCTTTTCCGTGATTTCCGCCTATGCCGCCGTGGTCGGAAGTTATTACGATAAGCCAGTCTTCTTGCTCATAGGTTTTTCTTGCTTTAAACGCCCGCAAAGTCTCGTAGCCGTAAGAATCGGCGGTTTTGAAAGCCTGTTTATACTTTGGATTGTTATAAGAAAAGCCTCTGCCGTGTCCCGTAGCGTCGGTGGGCTCGTATATCACGAAAATAAAGTCCGCGCAATTATCTTTGCCTATCTGTTCGGTAACTACTTTAAGCGAATCTTTATCGTTTTTTGCATTTATGAAAATCCACGTTAAGCTCTTTTTCTTCGCAATAACGCTTTTCCTCGCTATACGTCGCTTTCTTGTTGGTAAAGTGTCCGCCCCATTTGGTAACGAACGCCGCGCCATCGATTATTTTTTCTTCGGTAAGGCTTGTCATAAGCGTTTTTGTTTCTGTCGATTTAACAATATTGTTGCCCGTAATGCCGTGTACGGTAGCCCATTGCCCGGTAAGAATGGAACACCAACCGGGTGCGGTAGAAGTATCCTGTGTGTTTTTTTCGGGATAATTCACGCCGCCGCAGTAAAAAAGATTTATGGACGCGCCGTCGTTAAGCATAGCGGAAATCGCGCTGTTTTCCTGTTGGCGTTCGTTAAGAATATCGGCTCGGCACCCGTCGTAGCCTATAATAATAGCTTTCTTTTCCACTTTGCCGTCGGGAAGTTCCGCGCCGAAATGTCTCCTTACCATATCGTAAATATCCGTTTGCGGAAAAGCGGTTTCTATGGTATTTTTATACCCTACGCTTGAAACGTGCTCGCGAAACAAAGCTTCGGTATCTTTACCGTCGAACATATATCCTATAATCGAAAACGTAATTATCGCCGCTATGACGAGAACGACGACGACCGCTATTATTGCTATAAATGTTTTGTTTTTGGCTTTGCTTTTCATCTTTCCCTCCGTTTTTCTTTAATTGTAGCATAGTTTGTCGAATGATTCAATAGGCGATTATACGCGCAAGCATATTTCGCATTCTATAAGGAATATTTAATTAAAAAAAAACCGCTTGTAAAAACAAACGACTTTCTTTTTGAATATAATAAGTATAGTATCTATTATTTATTATTTTTCGACGTATTGATTGCGCTAATCAACATCCTTTTTATCTCTATACAATTTCCTAAAAAAGTTTTATCCTCACAATAACCGCTTTCAATGAGAAGTTCAATCCAATACTCGCTTTCCGCGCATTCTTTTAATGCGATTTGCAATTTTGCCGTGAAGTCGGCTTTACTGTGACCGAAAAACGCTTCTCTAATATTTGCGCCTATGCTTGTACCGCTTCTTATGAGCTGGTTGGTTATCACCGACTCTTTTTTTTCATCCTTCATATGATTACAAACTTTAATAACTTGCAACGCAAATTGTTTGGATTTGATAATCAACGGACTGTCTTGCATATAAAATACTTTTTGCTCCCTTTTATCTTACATTACTTCTTCACTATTCCCTTTTACCTCTTACTTTCAAAAATCGGCACAGTTAAGAGTGAAAAGTTAAAAGTGAAAAGATAATAAGTAAAATCGGCAACCCCTTACGGAAATTGCCGATTTTTGGCAGGAGTAGTAAGAATCGAACTTACGCCAGAGGAGTCAGAGGCCTCTGTGCTGCCATTACACCATACTCCATTAGATTGAAACCATTTTACTACACCGAATCGGAAAAAGCAAGGATTTTTTACCCTCAATTAAAAACTTTTCTCTTTTTTTTCTCCGTTCGTTCCTTTCTTCTTCGCAAACAAATCGACCGCAAGTAAAGTAATGCTTATCGCAAGCACTATCCCTTCGGTTATCGGAAATGAAATCCACAGTCCGTAAGCGCCGAGTTTTTCCGACAAAATAAACGCGGACGGCAAGATTATCACAAGTCCTCTCGCAAGAGACAGCGCGTGCGCCTGAACGGGTTTTTCCTTCGCCGCAAAATATGCGCTCGCTACGATATTCACGCCTACGAAAATCGCGCCGATAAAGTACAGTTTTATTCCCTCCACCGCAAGCTCCTGCAATCTTACGTCGCCCTCCGAATTGAAAATGGCGGCAATGTCGTCCGCGCCGAAATACGCGCACGCATACACCGCGCACCCTACGCATACGCACGAAACTACGGCGTACGTCAAAAACTTTCCCGCGCCCTTTTCGTTGCCGACAGCATACGTTCTGCTCACCGACGGTTGGATACCGTTCGCTATGCCGTTATATATCGCAAGTATAACTACCACGATATTTGCGATAACTCCGTATGCGGCTACGCCGACCGTGCCTTCGACCGACAGCATTATTTTATTAAAAGAAAAAATCACCGCGGCGGTCGAGGCTTCTGCGACAAAGGACGGAAACCCTATCACTGCCGATTTTAACCACAACTTAGGTTCTACCTTCGTCCGTCCCAACCCGAAACCGTTTTTTCTCCTTATATAATGCGGCAGATATACGCAAAGGCTTATCACGGGCGACAGTCCCGTGGCGAGTATCGCTCCGAATATACCCATATCCAGCGGAAAAATGAAAAGCCAGTCAAGAAAGATATTCGCCGCGCTTCCTACGCCCATTCCCGCCGTCGCGAGCGCGGGCGCGCCGTCGTTACGTAAAAACGACAAAACCACCGCGTTGAGAATAAACGCAGGCGAAAACATCCAAAGCACTCTCAAATAGGTTTCGCTCATCCCTATTATTTCGTTTTGAGCGCCCAAAAGCACGACAACCTGTCGCGGCGCGAAAGCCCCGCAAAAAAAGAACACCGCCGAAACGGTCGCGCCTACGATAATCGTATTCGTAAAATATTTTTTTCCCGCGTCCTTGTCTCCTCTTTCCCTGCTTAGCGCAAAACCCGTCGCTCCGCCCACGCCGAGCATAAGTCCCAGCCCGTACATAACGGAATACGCCGGGATACATATGTTCAATGCGGCGAGCCCGTCCGTGCCCATTCCTTTCGAAATGAAAAAAGTATCCGCTAAGATATAGCACGAAATGCCTACCATTCCCAGGACGTTTAGCCCGCAATAACCGACAAATTCCTTAAAATACTTTCCGTTCACGTTCCGTATCTTCTCCTTTTCACAAAATATTTTATCTTTTACAAATAAAAAGCCGCTCCGACACGTCTTCACCGACCTAACGACGTATACAAAGCGACGCACGCGATTTTACCCGGTGGCAAAACCGCAGCTTATTCAATTTCGTTTTCATATTATCAAATCGAAAAAAAACTGTCAAATCTTTTTGCATAAATTGTAATTTTCCTTTATACTTAGAAGATAATTATGACGGACGAAACACGCATCGCTTATTACGCTTCGCCGATAGGCACGCTGGAAATCTCATATACCGACCGCGCAGTGCGCGGAATACGTCTTACGGAAAAATCGGGTGTTTCCGTTCGTTCGGCGTTGAGCGACGAGGCGTTTAATCAACTCTCCGAATATTTCGACGGAATTCGCACGACGTTCGATTTTCCTATTGAGATACAAGGCGCGCCTTTTTTCAAGCGCGTTTTAACCGAACTTAGAAAAATTCCTTACGGCGAAACGGTTTCTTACAAAACTCTCGCTATCCTTTCGGGCAGTCCCAACGCCTGTCGCGCCGTGGGCAACGCCGTTCACCGCAATCCTCTGTTTATCGTCGTTCCCTGTCACAGAGTTATAAATAGCGACGGCTCGATAGGCGGATTTGCCTACGGAACCGACCTCAAAAAATTTCTGCTTTCTCACGAAAACGTTCATATCTAATCGCATAATTTTTCTTTATTTTTAATACTATATACCGATGAAAAAAGCAGTCGGACTGAGCTTTTCTTTTATCGGAACAGTTATCGGCGCGGGGTTCGCCACGGGCAGAGAAATTTCTCTGTTCTTCTCTTCGAGTTCGGTTATTTCCGTTCTTTTCGCAGGGTTTCTTCTCGGCTTTTTCTGTTACGTAATCTTGCGTATTTCCGCGCGTTTCGGCGATGTTTTTTCTTCTTTCGGGTTCCTTAAAAAGCCTTTACGCGCATTCGCGTTCCTTGCAAACTTTTGCGTTCTTTGCGCCACTCTCGCGGGTAGCGAAAACGTCGTCTTTAATCTTGTATCCGTGCGCGGCGGGGCGATTTTTTCCGCCGTTATTTGTCTAATCGTCGTTTTGTTCGGCGTAAAAATAGTCAAATACGTAAACGTAATCGTCGTACCCGTTATTCTCGCGCTTGTTCTCGTCGTATTTTTCAAGGACAAATCTTTCGACCTCGGCGGAAAAGTAAGTTTCGTTTCGCCGTTCGGTTACGCGTCGATGAACCTCGTCACGGGCGGTTTTTTTATCGGCGCCAACTCGGACTCGCCCACAAAAAAAGAAAGCGTAATATGTGCTTTCATTTCGGGCGCGGTTCTTACCCTTATGATGCTCTGCGTGTATTTTTCGGTAAAAAACGTATGCGCGGAAATGCCGTTTATAGCAAAAGCCGACGCGCTCGGGTTGGGAGTCGTCGGCAATATCATACTTTATCTTGCTATGCTTACCACTATTACGGGCACGCTTTCCGTTTGCTCTGGAAAGAATAAGTTTCTCGCCTTATTCGTCGTGGCAGCCGCGCTTTTCGCTTCCTCGTTCGGGTTCGGCGTTATAGTAGATTCCGTCTATCCCGTTATCGGCGCGCTCGGCGGAGTCGTTACCGTATGCTCTCTTATAATATGGTTGCGCAGTCCGGGAGTGGAGAGATTGCGTTTATTTTTTCAAAAAAACGAGCGTCGCCGTACCGACGTACGGAATATCACCCCCAAAAGCATATTGCTTTTCGGGGACCCCGATTCTACTTACGGAAAAAACAGTAAAAACTCTAATTTTATCCACAAGGAGTTCGAAGAGGAGGAGTGAACCTCTTGCGCAATTACATTACAAGAAAGACAGTACGGCTTTCTTCCTTGTAAGTCCGACTTGCGTGGAAAAAGATTTTATCGGCACGAAGCTAAGCGACTTGCCGTAAAATCCCACGCAACGTTTGGTCGGGAAATTTCCGAGCGTAAAGAAACGTGATATATCCTCTCCCGCTTAATCTAAAATTTTCACGTTGTTATAACCTATTATTCCGACCAGACGGTTTTTCAGTCCGTCGGCGTTTGCGACGCGGAAATTGAGAACGTATTTTTTTCCGTCCACCTGCAACCATATCGCCGCGCCGTGGCTATCCTCGTACTCGGAGAGCAATTCCATAATTTTACCGTAAATTTCGTTGTCGTTTTCTATTCTCAGACAGAGTTTTCTCGTATCCTCTACTATTTCCCTGTCTTCCAGCCCCCACGCGAAAACATTAACCACTTCTATCCTCGGGGTCGGTCTGTCGTCGCTTATGCTGATTTTTCCTCTCACTTTAACGAGGTTATCGTCTACGAGCAAATCTTTATATTTTGTATAGGTATTACCGAAAAAGGTTATTTCCGCGCTTCCATAGTAGTCTTCTATCGTCGCAAAACCCCATTTTTTGTTGTTTTTGCTGACCTTTATCGTGACTTCGCTCAATATTCCGCCGAAGTTTATGATTTCGCCGTCTTTGACGTTGTATTTATAATGGGTAATGATATTACCTTCTTCGTCGAACTCGGGTTCTTCGCTGTCGTCCTCGATAGGCGCGAGCATAGTCGTATTGAACTTGAATTTTTCAAACTCTTCTTCGTGGTCTTCGAGCGGATGTCCCGTGACGTATCTTCCGAGAACTTCTTTTTCCAGTTTCAATCTCGACTGTTTGCTTTCCGAGACGGTTTTATACTGAAAATCGCTGTTATCCAACATAAAATCGAAGAAAAACTGTCCGCCGTCGAGCAAAGTTTTGTTTTTCGATTCTATCGCGAGCACGTCTTCGTAGTTTGCCATAAGCGTAGCCCTGTTATGCCCGAAGCAATCGAACGCGCCGCCTTTTATCAGACTTTCTATCATTCGTCTGTTAAGCGCGTCGGTGTTCGCTCTTCTTATAAAGTCCGACAAATCTTTGAATTCGCCGTTCTTTTCCCTCTCTTCCACTACGCTGTCCACCGCGGCTTTTCCCACGTTCTTTATGCACGCGAGTCCGTAACGGATACCGTCTCTTTCCGGAACGAACAGTCCTTCGCTGTGGTTTATGTCGGGTTGATAGAGCGTTATTCCCATTTCCTTTATAAGTCTCAGATACTTCGACGTGTCCACGGGGTTGGTTATTCTGTTATTGATAACCGAACACAAGTACTCTATCGGGTAATAGTGTTTAAGATACGCGGTCTGGTACGTAAGCACCGAATACGCCGCGGCGTGCGATTTATTGAACGCGTATTTTCCGAACTCTTCGAGTTTATTCCACATACTGAGCGCGAATTCCTCGCTTACGCCGTTGTTTACGCAACCGTCGACGAATTTTTTCCTCTGCGCGGGGATTTGCTCGACTTTCTTTTTGCTGATAAACTTACGGAAATTATCCGCTTCGTTAAGTGTATACCCTGCAAGCGCCTGGGTAATTCTCATCGCCTGTTCCTGATAAACGACTATTCCGTAAGTCGTTTTCAATATATCCACGAGTTTTTCGTGCTGATAGTCGATTTTGTCCGGGTTGAATTTATTTGTGATATACGCGGGGATATACGACATAGGTCCGGGTCTGTACAGACTCACCCCTGCGATAATTTCTTCGAGAAGAGAGGGTTTCAGTTTACGCATAAAGTCTTTCATTCCGCCGCTTTCAAGCTGGAACACCGTATCCGTATCGCCGTCGCCTATCATTTTATAAGTCTCTTCGTCTTCGTAACCTATCTCTTCGAAATTTAGTTCCACGTTCCTGTATTTTTTGAGGAAACGCTTTGTCATATCTATATCGGTAAGCGTTTTGAGTGCCAAAAAGTCCATTTTAAGTAGCCCTAACTCCTCGCACTCCGTCATATCGAACTGGGTCACTATATCGTCGCCGTTCCTTGCGAGGGGGACTTTGTCGCTTACGGGTATACTGCAAATAATTACGCCTGCCGCGTGTTTGCCTCTGTCACGAGGCATATCTTCTATCTGCATCGCGAGGTCGAGAATTTCCCTGTACGTCGAGTTGTTTTCGTACATATCCGCGAGTTCTTCGACGCAATGTTCGTCTTTTCTGTCGATGAGGTTTCCGATATGAATTTTTTTATCGTTATCCCTTATATTTTTAACGAGGGCGTTTGCTTCGGCAAAGGGAATTTTATAAACTCTCGCGACGTTTTTTATCGCGTTTTTCTTTTTCATCGTGCCGAAAGTTATTATCTGCGCGACGTGGTCGTAGTGGTATTTTTCCCTGACGTATTCGATAACTTCCTCACGTCTGTCCGAGCAGAAGTCAACGTCGAAGTCGGGCATCGTCTGTCTGCTCGAATTGAGAAATCTTTCGAAAATCAAGTCGTATTTAAGCGGGTCTACGTCGGTTATTCTTATTGCGTACGCGACTATGCTGCCTACGCCGCTTCCTCGTCCCGCGCCGACGGGAATTCCGTGGCTTTTGGCGTAGTTTATAAAATCCCACACGATAAGGTAATAAGACGCGAAGCCCATAGTGATTATCGTATCGAGTTCGTACTCCGCGCGCTTTATTATCTCGGGCGTCACCACCTTATACCGTTTTTTCAACCCTTCCATCGCCATTTGCCTGAGGTAGTCCTTGTCGTCCTCGTACCCTTCGGGCGGGACGTAATGCGGTATGGTATATTTATGGAATTCGATTTCGAGATTGCATTTATCCGCTATTTCGAGCGTGGTATCCAACGCGGCTTCGTCGGGTATCGCGGCGTACATTTCGTCGTAGTTTTTATAATAGAATTCGTGGTTTGGAAACCTCATTCTTTTCGGGTCGTCGAGGTCGGAACCCGTCTGGATACAGAGAAGTATATCGTGCGCTTTCCAGTCTTCCTTATTGATATAATGTAAATCGTTCGTCGCGACGGTTTTCGCGCCGATTTCGTAGGCTATGCGTTTGAGATTGTTGAGTACTTCCCTTTCTTCGGGCAGTTCGTGATATTGAAGTTCGATATAAAAATCTTCGCCGAAAATATCCTGCATTCTTCTCGCCGCGGCGAGCGCGCCTTTATAGTTTCTTTCCAAAAGTCTCTGAGGAATTTCCCCCGCGATACACGCGGACATACAAATCAGTCCTTCCGAATGTTCGGCGAGGTGTTTAATATCTATTCTCGGTTTTTCGTAAAATCCGTCTACGAACGCGATGGAAGAAATTTTTGCGAGGTTATGAAATCCTACGTCGTTTTTCGCAAGCAAAATCAGGTGATAACGCCGCGCTTCCCTTGTTTTTTCCTCCATATTTTCGCAAAAATACGCTTCCATACCGATTATCGGTTTTATTCCGTTCGCCTTACATTCTTTGTAAAATTTGATTGCGCCGTACATATTGCCGTGGTCGGTGATAGCGACGGCTCTCGCGCCCTCGCTCTTCGCTTTTTTTACCAACGCGCTTATTCTCGCGCACCCGTCGAGAAGACTGTATTCGGTATGATTGTGCAAATGCACGAATTCTTTCATAATCTCTCCTATGTATTTCGTCCTTTACGTCGCTTTTATTTTTTTGGAAAAGCGAGTTCCGTTATCTTTCTCAATCTGTGGTTTACGCAGCTTTTCCCTACGGGCGGGTCGAACTCTTTCCCGAGCTGTTCTATGCCGAGGTCGGGGTGTTCTTTTCTGAGCCTGCAAGTTTGTTTAAGTTCTTCGCTCAACGTTTCGTACACGCCGTTTTCCTCCAGTTTTTTTATCGCTTCCAACTGCGCGCTTCCCGCTTTGACGGTTTTATCTATGTTCGCCATATCGCAGTTTCTTACTCGGTTTACCTTATTGAGAACCTGTCGTCTTGCGATAATTCCGTAAGTATCCAGCGTTCCCTGCACGCTTCCGAGTGCGGTAAGCACGTTGCAAACCGCTTCCGAATTCTTTATATAAATAAAATTGCCTGTCTTTTTCACGCGCACGGCTTCGGGTTCTATCATCGCTTCCCGCGCGAGAAGTCCTATTACGTCGTCCTTTACTTTGTCGGAATTGAGATTAAGCGAAAGGATATACCCGCCGTTTTTTTTCTCTCCGTCGCTTTCCGGCACTCGCACCGAGCCGCAGGCGAGATACAAACCGCGTAAAAATGCTCTTTTGGCGGTGTTGGAAGCGAGAAAATCTTCGGGAATTCCGTCTACGAATTCGTACTTATCGCGGACGATTCTGCACTTTTTAAGCAAATCTTCCGACCTTTCCTGAGACAGAAACACGCTGTAAAACTTTTCGCGTTCGTTGCCCGAAGCGAAGTCGCTCTCTTCGATTTTATACTCTTCACCGTAAAGGGAAACGAGAACGGTCGCGCAAAGGGAGACGAACTCGCGGTTTTTATGTCTAATTTCCGCAATAAAACCGTTCGGAGAAAAATGCAGTTCTCCCGCGCCGCGGATAACGCCGCTTAAAAAGGGATACCGCGCGTTTTTTTTGACTTCCAGCGCGCACAGTTCATCTGTCACGATTTCTCTGACGGTTTTCTTCTCCAACTACGACAACCTCACGTTCGAGTTTTATCCCGAATTTTTCATACACTTTTTGCGCCGCGTACTCCGCCGCGCGAAGATAATCTTCCGCAGAGCCGCCGTCGTTTATCAGAAAATTCGCGTGCAACGGGCTTACCGTTACGCCGTTTTCCGAATATCCTTTAAGCCCTGCCTGTTCTATGTAATACCCTGCGCTCACGCCGCGGTACTGTTTGAAAAAACTCCCGAGGCTTCGCCCTTTCGGCTGAGAAATCAGGCGTTTTCTCCTTACTTCCGCCATTTTCTCCGCTATTTTACGCGCGTTTTCTTTGTACAGCGACAATGTTACGTCAAGAATAAGGTCCTTATTTTTTCTCAGGTTGCAATATCTGTACCCGAACGCTATTTCCTCGCCCGAAAGTTCCTCTGTCTCTCCCGTATCGAGTTTATACACCGTCACGCTTTCGATAAATTCGCTTATCGACGAACCGAAACACCCGCTGTTGCCGCTCACCGCGCCGCCTACCGTGCCGGGCAACCCGAAAAAGTTTTCCAACCCGCCGAGAGACGCGTACTGCGCCGCTCCGCACACCGCGGCAAAGTTTTCGCCGCCTTTTACTCTTATGGAATTTTCCCTTATCGAAATTCCTTTCAGAAGCCCCGTAAAAACCGCCGCGCCCTCGTACGAAGGAAGCACGAGCGTATTGCTCATTCCCCCGAGGATAACGTACTCTTCCACGGCAAGCTGCCGCGAAATATCGTCCAAATCTTCTACGCATTGCGGAAAAAACGACTTTTTTATCACTCCTCCGCACCCTGCCGTACACATCTTCGACGTGTCGGTTTCGAGAAAAACCGCTTTCATTATACCCCTCCGAAAAGGCTTTTGTCAATGCGTTGACGCGCCCATTAAAGGTATATTCTTTTCTTCGGAGTTTATTCCGCCGACGGCTTTTCTTCGTCCTCTTCTGTTTTACTTTCCGTACTTTTCAATCACCCACGTAATCGGGTCGTCGTCCTTTCCCGGGGCGATGACTTTCGCCGCGCGTTTAGCTTTTTCGCTTCCCGTATCCACGCAAACGCCTAACCCCGCGTATTCGAGCATAGGAAGGTCGTTTTCCGAATCTCCCACGCAGATAATTTCTTCCTTATTTATCCCGTGCCGCTCGGCTATAAACTTAACTGCGAGTCCCTTATCTATCCCGTGCGGTATTATTTCTATAATGAACGGTTTGCTCGTATTTATCAAAAATTCTTTGCCGAACTTTTCCCTCAATTCTTCGAGTATTCCGCCGATTTTTTCCTCTTTATCCATTAACAAAAGTTTGGGCGGATTGAGTTTTCTACTCTTTATAAATTCCGATAGTTTTTCTTCGGTTTTCTCAAATTCCGCTTTGCTGATTTTTCCGTAAAGCACGGTAAAACCGTTCGGCTTTTCCGTATAGAATTTATCGCCGAAATACGTCTGATAATAGTATCCTTTACTTTCGATATATTCGCCGATTTCCACGGCTTTTTCGCAGGGAATAACCGTTTCGGACAGCGTTTCTCCCGTCGTCAAATCGGAAATCATCGCGCCCTGGAACGTGGCTATCTCGTTTTTTAATCCAAGCTCTTTCGCTATCGGCGTCGCTCCCGCGGTCATTCTTCCCGTGACTATACAGAACCTCCCGCCGCGTTCTTCGTACTTTTTTATCGCTTCTTTCAGCCCTTCTCCGTACCGACCGTCCGAACCTATCAACGTATCGTCTAAATCCGAACAAATAAGTTTATATTTCATCGTCGTTTCCCTTGCCTTTGTTATCTTCAAAATACTTTTTAATATTCTCCGCATCCTTTATCGAGAGACTTTGGGTTTCCGCAATCTCTTCTACGGTTGCCTTTTTTATATTTTCTATCTTCTTAAACTTCATTATCAGATACTTTGCCTTCGTCTTGCCGATGCCTTCAATTTCGGTAAGGACGCTTTCCGTCATCTTCTTTGCTCTGAGCGCACGGTGGAAAGTTATGGCAAATCTGTGCGCCTCGTCTCTTATTCTTATTATAAGTTTTATCGCGAGGCTGTTTCTCGGTAAAATTATGCTTTCTTCTCTTCCGGGAATGAATATTTCTTCTTCGCGCTTAGCCAAACTTATCATATTTACGTCCACGCCGCAGTCGGTCGCCGCCTGCAACGCGTAGGCAAGTTGTCCTTTCCCTCCGTCGATTATTATGAGGTCGGGTTTAATCGAAAAACTCTGTTCTTTCCCCTCTTTATACTCGTTAAATCTTCGTTTCAGCGTTTCGTACATACAGGCGAAATCGTTGTTTCCCTCGACGGTTTTTATCTTGAAATGCCTATACATTTTCGCGCTTTTCGCGCCTTTTTCGAATACGACCATACTTGCGACTTTATTCGTTCCGCTTATATGCGAGATGTCGTAACATTCTATTCTTTCGGGAATTGTCGGTAAATTCAGCGCTTCTTTAAGCTGCACCGTCGCTCCGTAGGTAAGGTCTTCGTACCGTTCCTGTTTTTCTATCTGCGCGGAAAGGTATTCTTCGCCGTTGGCTATTCCGAGTTCTACGAGTTGTTTTCGTATTCCGCCGCTCGGTTTGGTTATTACTATTTTTCTCCCCGCTTTTTTCGACAGATAGTCCATAAGTTCCGCGCCGAATTCCAGTTCTTCCCCTACAAGAATTTCCGTACAGATAATCGGGTTGTTCTGATAATACTGCATTATAAACGAAGTAAGCCCGTTGTTGTACTCGTTGTCCACGCATCGGAAATTCGTGCCGCCGAGGTATTTTCCGCCTCGCACGGCGAAACAGTTTACCGCCGAATCCATACCGTTCGTGACGAAAGTGAACACGTCGATATTGAGTTCCTGTTTGAAAGGAATTGCCTGTTTCCTTAAAATCTTTTCCAGCGCAAGCAGCGCGTCCCGATAGGTTTTTGCCTTTTCGAACTCCTCGTTTTCGGCAAAATACGTCATTTTATTTTGAAGAGTTTCCCTGACGAAATCGTCGTTCCCGTTCAAAAACGAAATAACTCTACCTATGATTTTTTTATACTCTTCCTCGCTTATTCTTCCCGTGCACGGCGCGCAACATCTTGCTATATGGTAATTGAGACATTCTCTTTTCGGTATATTTCTGCACGTTCTCACAGGGAACACGGTATGAATTATATCGAGAAGTTCTCTTGCCGACATACCGAGCATATACGGTCCGAAATATTTTGCCCCGTCTCTTTTCAGTCTGTATGCAATTTCCACCCGCGGAAACTTGTCTTTTACGTTTATCTTTATATAAGGATATGTTTTATCGTCTTTGAGCAGGATATTGTACGGCGGATTATGTTCTTTTATAAGGTTGTTTTCGAGTATAAGCGCCTCGTACTCGTTCTGCGTGATTATATATCGGAAATCGGCGATTTTCTCGACGAGTTTCGTCGTTTTTTCATTCTTAACGCTGTTATGGAAATACTGTCTTACGCGATTTTTGAGTATTTTCGCTTTGCCGACGTAGAGAATACTGCCGTATTCGTCGAGCATAATATAAACGCCGCTTTTTTCCGGCAGATTTTTTAGTTTTTCCCGCAGATTGCTCATAGAATGATTATACCATATCCGTTCTTTTTTTACAATTAAGCGAACCTTGCATATTCTTTTCTTGCGGCTTTTCTTGCGGCTTTTCTATATATAAAAAGACCGCCCGAAAGCGGTCGTTTGGAATTTTCTTTACTTTACGCAATCGGCTGTTTTACGCCGCCGCGCCGAAAATTGTATTTTTCGTTATCCATTGTCTGTATCTTACGGGAAGAAGTACTACTGCGTAGATGCCTATCGTAATCACCGAGAAGAATCCCCACACGAACATTCTTCCGAGAAGTTCTCCCGCTCTGCCCTCGAATTGCAACGGCATACCCACTATCTGCGTGTGACGGCAGAACCATCTTTGACGGATACAAATCGCGTTCGGCAAACCGACGAACGGTATAATCGACAACAGCGCGGTTCCGAGCATAAGGAAGAAATGTCTTCCCGCCGTACCTTTGAACGCGCTCTCCACGTTCTGTCTCGTGCGTCTTTTATTTACTATCTCTCCGGTCAACGCGACCGAACAATTATTGAAATTCTGAGCCATTACAACCTCCGCTTTTAATAGTTTATCATTTTTTTATCCCGCCGTCAATACAATTCTCTGAGGTTTTACTCCATTCTTTCCCAAAATCGGTTAAAAATTGCACTGCGCGCGAATATATCCTATATCTCTTACCAAATGGAATTTTTCGCACATTTCGGGGAAATTCCAGTTATACGCCGCGTGCAAGTGTTTCATCGTGACGATAAGCAGTCTGTATCCTTCGTCGTTTACCCTCATCATCTTTCTTACTATATAGTCGTAAGAATATCCCGTAAGTCTGTTGAGTTCGGCAAGCGCCTCTATTATGAGGTTATTCGGATTTTCGCTTCCCATTCCGAGAATGGTCGTGCTTTCGTCGAAAGAACATTTTCTTCTTATCATAAAACTGCACAAGGTGCTTACCGTAAGGTCGTGGCGGTTCTTATAGCACCGCATTTTCTTTGCTACTTTAACGTACGGCATACCCGTTCTTGCGCAAGCCTCGCCGATTATCATAGCGATTGTCTCTTCTTTCACCCTCGCGTACGGATAGACGTACCTTTTACGCAGGTCTTCCAGCACCGCGTTAAGTCTTTCCTTTCCTTTTGCGTTCGGCGCGCCGCGGTACGTCGTTTCTTTTTCGAGTCTGTTTGCAAACGTATAAATATCGGTAATTCCGAGTTCCGCGCTAATGGCGAGGTTAGCCATCGTATTTCCGCTCATTACGAAGTTATAGCTATTATACGGATATATTTCCATACTTCCTTCGCTCAGTCCGTAAATATCGCCCATCGCTTTCCAGATAGCGGCTTTACCTTTTATTTCCCGACATACGAACCCAGCTCTGAACGGATAACCTACCGAACCCGTTCCGCCGTCGTATTCTTTTTCGAAAACGTCGTTTACCACTCTCACAAAACCCTTTACCGCGGCTTCGCTGTCGCCTTTAATCAGCAGGTGCGCGCTTCCCGGTATAATGCAATACGCCATAACCGTAGCCGCGGCTCCCGCGCCGGAAGAATTTTGCAGGATATTTGCGTACTTACTCTTATTCTCGTTCGAAGCAAACGCGTCGTATCCGTACACGCAGTCGAGTTCGATATATCCTATATATCCGCCGCCTCTGACTGCGATTTTATGTCCGCCGCTTTCGAGTTCGTTCAAATAATCAAGCGCAGCCGCGTTGCCTTGGCTTTGCAAATACTCCTTAAAACCTGTTCCCGATTCCTGAATTTTGGTTGCCATAATCGCTCCTTGTTATATTTTCTGTGTTGTCTTCTTATTTTATTGTATCGTAAGTTTGTCTCCGTCTTCCCTTACCGTTCCTCTGCTTAAATCGATGGTATAGCTCGGGTGTCCGAGGTCGCCCGTCGTAACGTCGTACGTAATTATTCCGTCAATCTCCGTTTTGCTTATGCCGAGCGCGCCGCCGAGTAATTGCAGAACGCCGTTTCTCGTCTTCGTATCGCCGAAGGTAAGCGTATAGGATATTCTCGCCGTTCCGTTTCCGTCCGCCGCCGCTTTGTCGATTATATTGACGCCGTTTATCCATTTTTCTTTAAGCAAGGTTTTCATACCCTCTTCGTTATTTCCGTTGAAGTTATACAATTCGCTCTTTCCTTCGAAATCGAAGTTGATATGCGAAAGGGTAATCCCCATTTCGTTTGCGAAATCGTCGGTAGTAAGCTCTTTGAGCACGCGGAAGAATATTTCCGCCACGATATTTTTACTTTCCTCTGTTTCCGCATAGTCGTCGGTAAACTTGACTATAATTTCGAAATAGTCTTCGTTCGGAGAAGCGAGATACACCGAACTAAGGGAAGTAAACTCGGGATACGCTTGTTCTATTTCCGTTTTTACCTTGCCGGTAATATCCAGCGTCGGGCTGTGGAGATAGTAAATCGCGTACGGGTTGCCGTTGCCCGCGCCGTCGTTTATCTTTGTATACACTCTGAGCACTTTTGCAAGCTCGTTGCTCGTCTCCACCCTTACTTCGATAACTTTCCGAATTATCGTATAATACTGGAACGCGTAAGACGCGGTTTCGTAAAATCTGTTATACGCGTCTCTGTCGTCTATAACTCTCATAAGGATATAATAACTATTTTCGATTTCCTCGTACTCGGCTTTTTCTTCGTCGCTTAAATCAAGGTACTCGCTTTCGGTAATCTTTTCCGTAATAATTCCGTTATAAACTCTTATTTTGTCTTTTAACCCTTCCCCGCCGAGGTTCTTTTCTGTCGTCACGTAGTACGTCTCGACGAGTTCTCCTCTTCCGTTATACGTCGGCACCGCCGTCATTCTCGCCCTGTCTTCGACGGAAAACGCCGTATAGTCTTCTTCGTCTATGATATACGCCGCTCCGTACCTAACGTAATATTTCCCTGCGACGGGGTCGATATAATTTTCCTTTACCACGTCGCTAAGTTTTATAAACATCGTAGGCGCGTATTTTTTATCCTCGTCGTAAACGGTGACGGGTATATACTCTCCTTTTTCCTCGCGGCTTAACGCAAGATATTTGTCGAGAGTTATCATATTCGCGCTTTCGATATAGTTAAGCGTAATGTTTTCGGGCAAAGTAAACTCGGCAATGCTCTGTTTGGTCGTATAAGACGCGGGCGCCGCGTTTCCGTAGAAGAATATGACGTTGGAATAAGAGAAGTCGACGTCCTGTCTGTCGTAGACGGTGATGACGTAACTCGCTTTCAGTTCGTCCGCGGTATAATCTTTATACACGACGTTTATCGTAATTTGTCTTCCCTCTTTGGAATACATACCCGAAACAAAACCCGAGTAAGACAAGTCTTCGCTTTCCATACCTATATATTTACTCATATACCCCGCGAAAACTCCGCGTCTCGTATATTTTGTAAACGTAAGTCTCGCTACGCCGCCGGAAAGCACGAGGTCGCTTTCGTCCTTTATCGCGGTATAAATATAGTTCTGCAACGGCACTACCGCGACGTCCACGCCGCTTAAAAGCGCGTTCCACACGTAGACGTAGGTCTGGCACGACTGATTTTTATAGTTTATCGTAACCTTTCTGTATCCTATCGTAAGGTCGGACGTGTCGTAATCGAGCATCGACGGGGTAATTCTTACGTAATCGACGTATTCCGTTCCGTCCGCGTCCACGCAATCTACTGTAATCACTTTATCTAAAATTTGTCCGCCGAAATACTCGCTGAGCATTATTTCCCAACCCGCCGCGGTTTCCGCAAGCACGGGCAGTCCGTTCGAACTTCCCACGGGGAAGACGGCGGGCACGTCGGATTCTTCGTTGACCGAATTTCCGTTCGTGGGATTGAGCACTTTCCCGTCGAATTCGATATTCTGTTCGTATCTTATTCCCACCACGCCGCTTCTGTTTTCCACGACCTCTATCGCGTAAACGCTCGCTTCTTCGTCGTACGGGTCGATTGCGATAGCCTGCAACACGTCGGTATATCTCATCGAGCATACGTAGCTGTAACCCTTTCCGTTTTCCGCATTCGCGTCGGGATACGAATAGTACAGTTCGTACACGACCGTGCCGGGTTGAATGAGGTTATCCACGACTTCGCCTCTTACGTTGTACATCTTATACCACCAACCCGAGGAAACCTCTCTGTCGGAAATACCCGAGAGCATCGCTCCGCTAATCTGTTCGGCGGGTCCCGCGTTGTACGTCAGTCTGAACATATACCCGGAAAAATCCATTTTCGTTCCGTATCTTCCGACGTAGTCTTCTTTTCCCTTTCTCACCAACGTTATATCGGTGGGTTTGCGTTCGGTTACGTTTATGGAAAGCGTATTGTCGTCGGTCGCGCCGAGGTAGGTGAATTTAACCGCGACGTCCGCGCCCATATTCTGCGTGCTTCCCGCGTAAATCATTTCGGGCAAAACGTCTACGATTTCCGTCTTTCCGTCGGAATACGTCACGGTAAGTTCCAGTCCCGAAAGGTTCCAGTCTTCGTACTGCGTATAGTTCTTTTTGTAATACTCTTTTCCGTCCGCGTCTTTAAGCACGGTGAGTTTAATCGAAGAGACGGTTTTCCCGCCTTCGAGGAGGTAGTACCCGAACGACGCGTACGTCTTGCTCTTCACTCCGTATTCGTCTACGTACACCGCTCTCGCTTCGTATCCGCTGTGTTTCTTTCTCACTATGGAATTTATCGGTATCGCCGCGTTGTCGCTGTCTCGCGTGAACACGTACAGTCTTTCGCCGCTTCCCGAAAAGTCGTATTCTTCTATTTCTTCCCAGTCTCCCGAAAGTCTTTCGTTTATGACGGTAAGCGGGTTGTCTCCGGTAAGTCTTCTCGTAACTCTTTCGTTGTTTCTGTAATAAACGTCGAGCGCCGCTCCTTCGTATGAAATGTCGTTTTTGTCCGCGACGTACACTTTATACGGTTTCGTTATGAAATCGACGGAGTTTATCGGTTGCGGAGACACGTTGTAATAGCACGTGGGTTTTACGTACTCCCTGTCGCCGTTTTCTTCCTGCGGAATGAGTTTCAGATACCTGTCGGGAAGTCGGAAAACGATTTGCGCCTGATACGGATTGTTTGCGGGCTGGCAGATAAGGGAATACCCTTCTTCCACCATATCCGCGGTTATCTGTTCCGCCGCGCCTATGTCGCCGTTGTTGTAAACGACGTGGTAAGTCATAGCGGAAACGGAAATCGAATCTCCGTAGTAAAATTCTCTGCCGCTTATCGTATCCGCGTCGATAACGAGCTGAACGGGGTACTTACTTTCCACCGTCGCGTAGAATTCGGTGCAATTCGTTATAACGCCGCCGTATACGACGAGTATTCTGTTTCTTCCCGGGACAAGCGCAAACGCGTCGTTTACCGAGTCTTTTCCGTAGTTTACCAGGCTTATTTTCGCGTCGTCCATACCGAAAACTTCTTTCGAGCCGTCGTCGTAAGTAACGCGCACGCTTCCCGTGGCTTTGTTTATTACGTCGCCCTCTATCATTCCGTCCAGCGTCGTGTCGGTATAGTTAAGGGGCGTGGGATATGAAATTATTTCCATAGAAGAAAAACTCTTCTCTTTAACGTTGCTGACAAACACCGCCGTGGGCGCGGTTTTTATCGTAACCACTCCGTTTTCCACGCTCTCCACCACGCCGCCGCCTTTCGCGTACACAAGCGCGCTTCCGTATCTTCCTATATAACCGTTGTCCGCAATAATTGCTCCCACGTGCGTTTCCACGGTGGTAAGGTCGTAAGAAACAAGCGTAGAGACCGTCATAGTTCTGCTGCCGTCGGAGTTGGAATCGATGCTTTTTACCGTTCCGTAACTCTTGCTCGTTATCGGGTCGAGCACGATTTCCTGTCCGCCGCGGTCGATTTTGTTGGATGCGAGTTCCTGCCCGGGAACGACGGTTTCTCCCGCCGAAACTCTGGGAAGCCCGAAAAATCTGTAAGTATACGTCTCTTTGTAATCGGACGGATAATACATAAGCACGGCGTCGAGCGCGCGCGCCGAGGTATCGTCTATGCTGATGAAAACGTCTTTTTCAAGTTCGGTTTTCACGTCGTACTGCGGGGTCTGGTCGTTGTCGTAAGTGACGCGCACCGTCATACCCGTCACGTCGTATTTATCGCCCTGTCCGACAAAAACGAAGTTGTTTGCCGCGGAATCCACTATTTTGACGCCTATCGGGGTTTTTTCGGAAAAATCGACGTCGAAACTCATTTCGACGCCGTAATAAGACAAAGCGACCGTAGTCGTGCCCACGGTCTCGTTGTCGTAAGGTTTAAGCATATCTTTGGTGACTTCGTAATACTTGGTCTTATTCCCTTCGAAGCTGCATTTAATTCTCGCGCCTTCAACGTCGACTTCCTCGCCCACGACGTAATGAAGCACGTAAGGCACGCTGTCGAGTTCCACCGAAGTGAGGTCCCAGGGAAGAACGGTTATGGTAAACGTCGCGCTCTGTCCTTGGTAGACCACGCGGACTTTCTGCTCTCCGGGTTCGTTCATATCGAAACTCGTCTTGTCGAGCATATCCGTCGTCAAGGGAAATCTTTCGTTTTTACCGTTGTCGTAAACCGCGATGACGTACGCTCCGCTGATATTGAGCTCGTCGCAGGCGGTGTAAGTCGTTTTCGTAATTCCGTCTATGGAAACGGAGACGACTTTCGGGTCGGCGCGTTTAACGTCTACCGTGCACGCAACGGCGGTGACGGCGACAATCGCAACAAGAAGCAGTATTAAAAAAATTCTCTTTTTCAAAACGCCGAAGCTCTCCCTATATTTACTAATATAAATATTATAAAGTAAGTACCGCAAAAAAGCAATACCTAAATCTTATTTTTTCCGCATAATTAAGGGAGAGTTTAATTAAATATTTTACCCCTTGCTCGTTATTCGCCGCGAAAAACGCGGAAAATTTCCTTTATACTTTCCAGTCAATCGGAGTTTTTCCGAGGCTTTCGAGAATTTTGTTGGTTTCGGAAAAGTGTTTGCACCCGAAAAAACCGTAGTGCGCGGATAGCGGCGACGGATGCGCCGCGCAGAGTTTGTAATGTTTCGGGTTGGTTATAAGCATCCCCTTCTTTTTCGCGGGCGTGCCCCAAAGAAGAAAGACTATCGGGTCGTCCCGTTCGTTGAGTTTTTTCATAACGTCGTCGGTGAACGTCTCCCATCCGTAGCCCTTATGAGAAAGGGGCTGTCCTTCCCTTACCGTAAGCACGGTGTTGAGAAGCAGAACGCCTTGCTCCGCCCAGTGTTTCAGGCATCCGTTTCTTGAAATCGGGATACCTAAATCGCTGTTTAGTTCTGCATAAATATTTTTAAGCGAAGCGGGAAGAGGCATTTTTTCTTTGACGGAAAAGCACATTCCGTGCGCCTGATTCGGGCGGTGGTAGGGGTCCTGTCCCAAGATTACGACTTTTACTTTCGAGTACGGCGTCGCCTTAAACGCGTTAAAAATGTCGTACATCGGGGGATAAATCGTCTCCTCTGCGTATTCGTGTTTGAGAAAGCCGCGAAGAATGGTGTAGTATTCCTTGTCGAATTCCCCTTTGAGCACTTCGTCCCAGTCGTTGCCGAAATGTACCATAAATTTTTCCTCCGTAAAAGTCTTACGCAGATATTATACTTTGCTTCCCGTTTTTTTTCAAGTACGTCGCATAATTTATCAGAAATCGTTTCCGCATCCGCATCCGCACCCGCAGTCCGAGGGGTCGTCGAAGAGAAGCAAGAGACTCAGACACATAGCCAGCATAGTACGGTTGTCGCTCGTTCCGTTATCGCCGTTACCGCTGAGCAGAAAAAGCAAAAGAAGCGGCAGTGTGTTGTTGTTCAAGTCGTACCTCCGAAATAATCGTTTATTCTACAATATGCGCGGTTATTCGCGTTTGTTACCGTTTTACAATATTTTTATTAAAAATTACGGAGAGGTACATATGACGCTTGACGAATTATTGTCTCAATATATGCCCGGGGACGACGCTCTTCGGAACATCGGGGAGTTTTTCTCGGTTTTTTCGCAGGAAACGCGGATAAAAATCATTATTCTTTTGTCGGTGAGCGAACTCAACGTAAACGACCTGTCGAAGTGTCTCGGGCTCAATCAGAGCACGGTTTCTCATCAACTCCGCATACTGAAAGACAGAAAAATCGTCACAAGTCTCCGTAAAGGCAAGGAAATCTACTACAACATCGCCAACGCCTACGTAAACGAAGTTCTCTTCTCGGCGGTAAAGGCCACCGAAGACAACGACGTTCCTCTTTCCGAAAAAGTTTCCCGAATGGAATACAAAAAAAGTTCTTTTGCTTAAAATTCCGCGGCTGCTTTTATCCTCTCTTATCCGTTTTATCCGCGGCTATTTCTTTATCGCTTTCGCGGCGACCTTACAGGCGTACTCGTATCCTTTTACAAGCAATAAGTCGTAGACTATAAAAGCTATGCTGAACAGGACGTTGAGAAGAGCGTACACTCCGACTTCGTTGAATTTTGAAAGAAAAGTAAGTTTATCGTAATTTACGACGAGCGACCCCGTCACTTTGTAAATTATCCAGAAGACGAGGCAGGAATACGCGAGTTTAACCGCTGTCAGAATAATGACGTTTACTTTTTTGTTATGCAAAAAGACGGTGAGCACGACGTACAGTCCGCTCGCCATTGCATACGGCACGATTTTTATATTCGCGATGAAAAATCCGATTACTCCCGCGGCAATCGCCGTCAGAATTCCCTCTCTGTAATAGTTTTTTGCAAGCGGGCACATTATCCCCACCGAAGTCAATACGGTGAAGCTCAGAGTCATAAAACTGAGATAATATGACAGCGCTATAAACGCCACGCTGAGCGCGGTCCCTACGCCCGCGAGCGCAATCCGTATTCCTAAGTCTTTGGCGTTTGTTTTGCGCATTTCAGCAACAGGATATTAAATCCCCGCCCATACATTCGCAACAGCAGTCCGCGCATATAAGCCCGTTGCAGACGTCGCACACCGTGCACCCTCTCGGCTGTCTCGAATAATCTCTCGTACTGTCCGCGTACGAACGCTCCGCTTTCGTTCCGTTCTCGTAAAACGAATTGCCCTGCGCCGTGGTATTCGCCTTGACGTGTTTTTCCATAGCGGCTCTCGCGTCCGCGTATTTCTTGTTGCCCGGTTCCATATTGCAGGCGAGTTCGAGTTGTTTAAGCGCGTCTCCCGCCCAGTTTTTACGGTAAAACACAGCCGACTGTAAATAGTGCCACCGCGCGGTTCTCGTCGTACAGTCGTCGAGGTATTTCTGCGCGTCGTCGATGCGGTTTTCCTTTACGCATTTTTCCGCCGCGTCGAGATTTTCGTTGGTAAAGCGCGTTCTCGTGTCTTCGCCTACTCCGCCTACTTCCCGTTCTTCGATTATCTTTATCGCGTCGTCGTACGCCGCTTCGATTTCTTCGAGTTTAAGGCAAGCCTCTTCCCCGACTTCGCCGGGTTCGAACCTGAGGCTTTCGTATTTGGAACGCATATCCCTGTATGCGTAATAGACGTCGTCTTTCGACGCGTCGCTGTTTATTCCCAACACTACAAACGGATTTTTTGACATTTTTGACCTCTTCCTTCGAGAACTCTCTCGGTTCGGCTCTTAAAGCCGAGATAAATTATATTGCTCAGCGCGCCTTCGCTTATCTTTATATCCATCGAATCGTATACTTTTCGTATTTTCTCAATCGTTTCGAACAGAATAACGCGCGCCTCTTGTTCCGCTTTCTCCCACACGGTATCATTCCAACATTTATTATCCCTTAAAAAAGGGTTAAAATTTTGTTTTTCGCAATCTTCCTTTACGTCGTCAATCGCGTCCAGAACGTATATCCATTTCCCGACCCAAAAGAGCAGTTCGCGCATCTTCGCGTCGCATTTATCGGTGACCGCGTCGCCCGCTTTCATAAGTATCCGTCCGAACGCTTCTCCGAGCGCGTCCGCGCTTGCGTTCGTTTTTTCCATTTCGCGCAGTCTTTCATACCCTTTCTTCACGCTTTCGGAAAACTCGGGCAGTCTTTTCCTCGCTTTATTATAATATCCCTTAATAACGCCTTTTATTACGCGCCGCTTGCCTTCGTCTATTACGTCGTCGGTGACTTTATAATACCCCAGCACGGTATTCACGTCGCTTATCTTTGCCAGTATCCCGTCGTTATCTTCGACATACTCGACTTTTTTAAGCGCGTGTACGGGGCACCGTCCGTTTTTGAAAATCGGGTCGGCGTTTTCGTAGTTATACGCAAGCAGTGCGAGCAAAACTATATCGTAGTTAAGGGTAAAACGCATAAGGTTTCCCGTTCTTTTTCCTATCGCTTTGCAAATCCCGCAATAGTAAGAACGGTAAGTTTGGTAGTCCTTAATCAATATATTGGGTTTATCAATCGTGACGTAACCGAACATCAGCCTTCTACCAGACCTATTTTTCTGTACACTTTGGAAACCGTCTTCTGCGCGATTCTTCTCGCTTTTTCCGCTCCCTCTTTCGCCACCTGCAAAATATACCCTTTGTCCGCGATGAGTCTTTGATACTCTTCCCTTATCGGTCTAAGTTTTTCCACGACGGCTTCTCCGCACGTTGTTTTCAGTTCGGCGTATCCTTTGCCTTCGAACTCTTTTTCCCAGTAGTTTACGCTCTTTCCCGTAACCGCTTCGAGAATGGTCAGGAGGTTGCTCACCCCGGGTTTATTCACTTCGTCGTACCTTACGCACGCGTCGCAATCGGTAACCGCGCGCTTAAATTTACGCATAATGTCTTCGGGCGCGTCTATCAGGCTCACCGTCGCGTTCGCGTCGGGGTCGGACTTGCTCATCTTTTTAGTCGGTTCCTGCAAGGAATAAATCTTCGCGCCCTGTTTCGGAATATATGGTTCGGGCACGGTAAACGTAGGCGAATATAAATTATTGAACCTTACGGCAAGGTCTCTCGACAGTTCGAGGTGCTGTTTCTGGTCTATCCCCACGGGTACAAAATCGGTTTGATATAATAGAATATCCGCCGCCATAAGCACGGGGTAGTCCAAAAGTCCGACGTTGACGTTGTCGGCGTGTTTTGCCGCTTTATCCTTGAACTGCGTCATTCTCGACGTCTCGCCGATATAGGTAAAACAGTTGAGTATCCAGGTTAGTTCTGTGTGTTGCGGAACGTGCGACTGAAAATACATTATGCTCTTGTTCGGGTCGAGTCCGCACGCAAGGTACTGCGCGAAGAAACTTATCGCTCTTTGCCGATATTCCGCCGGCACCTGCCTTACGGTAAGCGCGTGCAAATCGGCTATCGCGAAAATGCTCTCGTACTCGTCCGCGAGTTTAAGCCAGTTTCCGATAGCACCTATATAGTTTCCCAGCGTTATACAGCCCGTCGGTTGCACCGCGCTGTAAACGATTTTTTTATCGCCTATCATATTTATCCTTTATCCGTTTATTCTCGGTTTTATTTTATCGCCGCGAGCACCGCTTCGGCTATGTCGTCCTTATCCACGACGAGGTCGTGCAACACGGGTTTTTCCTTCAAATTCGCTATTCCGTCGGGAATTTCCGCTCCCGTAGCAAATTCGAGTTTCTTCACCGCTTTGAACGCGTCGGTTTCTTTGGTTTCCGAAACCGCTTCGAGCACGCTCTGCGGGAACTTATACGGGTTAGCCGTACTGAGCACTATCGCGGGCGCGTCGTCGTACGCTTCGTTCATAAACTTGAAATACGCGCTTACCGCCACCGCCGTATGCGGGTCGAGCAAATATCCGTATTCGTCGAACACGTTTCCGATGACTTCTTTGGTCTCTTCTTCCGTGCTGTAATACCCCAAAAATTCGGGCGCGGCGTCGTACAACGTGTCTTCGTCTACCGAATAACTTCCTTCCGTCGAAAGTTCTTTCATAAGGTCGGTAACCTTGTCGCTTTCTCTATTTAACATTTCGTAAACGAGTCTTTCGAGGTTGCTGCTTACGAGTATATCCATAGACGGGCTCATCGTCTTATGGAACGTTCTTTTCGCGTTATAAACTCCCGTGTCGAAAAATTCGGTAAGCACGTTGTTTACGTTGCTTGCGACGATGAGTTGTTTTATGGGAAGACCCATTCTTTTCGCGTAATATCCCGCGAGGATATTTCCGAAGTTGCCGCTCGGCACGACGAAATCCACCTTTTCTCCGGGTTCTATTTCCCCTTCGGACAGTAAATCGAGGTAAGAACTGAAATAGTACACGATTTGCGGCGCGAGCCTGCCGAAGTTAATCGAATTCGCGCTGCTTAGTTCGTAACCTTTTTCCGCGAACTTCTTTTTCATTTCTTCGCTCGTGAAAATCTTTTTCACCGCGGTCTGCGCGTCGTCGAAGTTGCCTTTTATTCCGATGACGTGGGTGTTTTTTCCGTCGGTGGTAACCATCTGCAATTTCTGCATATCGCTTACGCCCTCGGACGGGTAAAGCACCACGATTTCCGTATCTTCCACGTCTTTGAACCCTTCGAGCGCGGCTTTTCCCGTATCTCCGCTCGTCGCTACCAGAATAAGCGTTTTTTTATCGACGCCCTCTTTCTTTTTGCTTCCGGTAAGAAGGTGCGGAAGAAGGGTGAGCGCGATGTCTTTGAACGCGTAAGTCGGACCGTGCCACAGTTCCATTATATACACGCCGTCGTCCACTTTGGTAAGGGGCGCGGGGTATCCGTCGAAACGGTCGTACGCTTTTTTCGTATACGAAAGGAGTTCTTCGTAAGTGAACTCCGTAAGATATTTGCCGAGGATATACGCCGCTCTTTCCGGATATTCGAGTTCCGCCATATCGCGAAGTTCTTCTTCGGAAACGGCGGGGAATTCGGACGGAACGTAAAGACCGCCGTCGCCCGCGATGCCGTTTACTATCGCGCGCGCGCCGCTTACCGGACCCTCTCCTCGGGTCGAATAAAATTCCATCGGTTTTCCTCCCGTCGGTTACGCAATGTATTTCGCGATAAACGAAGGAAGTTTTTCCCTGTCGCAGCTTATCGTAAGGATGAAGTTGACGTCGGAGTTTTCCTCGATTTTATCGAGCAACATAAACAGTTCCGCCATTTCGGGACTGTCGATTTCCACGCCCATAATTTTATACACGCCGTCGATAAAGATATATTCGATATCGTAGTTTGCGGCGAGCATACCTTTTATGAAACCGAACAGCATATCTTTTCCGTCGATTCCCTCGGCTTTCGCGTCGATGAACTTAATCTGAGGTTTGATTTCCGTTCTGTATCTCGTCGTCGTGGAGAGGAAAACCGCGTCTCCCTTTCTTTCTTCCAACGCCGCAGTCGATAAGTCGATGATTTTTTTCGTTTTGCCCGTGCCTTTCGCACCGTCGATGATTTTTATCATTATTTTTCTCCTTTATAGAAAAAATTATTTTATTGATTTAATTGTAGCATATCCCGCCGATTAAAACAAGTACCGTTTCGCCCTATTTTACGCCTTCGGCTATGTATTTCAGTTTGCGGTAAAACTCTATGTCGATTGCTTTCATTATTTCTTTCAATTCATAATCGCTCATAGCGGTGGTTCTTCCGCCCTTATACTCTTCGTCCACCTTTTCTTTGATTTTCCCGACGATTTCGTCTTTCTTGTCCACTTTGAGTTCGTCGTTCAATTTGAAATAGGTGTTTATCCAGTACGCAATTCCCGCAAGTCCGCTGTGGCTGTCCACCGCGACCGCGACTTTTCTTTTAAGCAAGGTTTCCGTATCGAATATATTGTAAATTTCTTCGTCTTTAAGCAGTCCGTCCGCGTGAATTCCCGCTCTCGTCGTGTTGAAATTCTTTCCGACGAACGGCGTGCTCGGCGGAATCGTATACCCGATTTCCTTTTCGAAATACTCCGCGATGTCTGTTATCACGCTCAAATCCATTCCGTCCGTCGTGCCTTTTATCGACGCGTATTCTATTACCATCGCTTCCAACGGGCAGTTTCCCGTTCTTTCTCCTATTCCGAGCAAAGAACAGTTTACCCCGCTCGCTCCGTACAGCCACGCCGAACTCGCGTTTACCACCGCTTTGTAAAAATCGTTGTGTCCGTGCCATTCTATAAGCGACGACGGTATCTCCGCGTAGTGTTTGAGTCCGTAAATTATTCCCTGTACGCTTCGAGGGAGTGCGACGCCCGGGTATGTAATTCCGTATCCGAGCGTGTCGCAGCAACGGATTTTTATCGGAATTCCCGTTTCGTCCATAAGTTTTTTGAGTTCGCACGCGAACGGCACTACGAAACCGTAATAGTCCGCTCTCGTAATGTCTTCGAAATGGCATCTCGGTCTTATCCCCGCGTCCAGCGCGGCTTTGATTATTCCGAGATATTTATCGAGCGCCTGCCGTCTCGTAAGGTTCATTTTTTTGAAAATATGGTAGTCCGAGCAGCTTACGAGCACGCCCGTTTCTTTAACGCCCATCTCTTTGACAAGCCCGAAATCTTTTTCGTTTGCGCGTATCCAACTCGTCACTTCGGGGAACTCATAACCGAGTTCCTGGCACCTTTCCACCGCTTTTCTGTCTTTTTCGCTGTACAAGAAAAATTCGCTCTGCCGTATAATTCCTTTCTCTCCGCCCAGTTTATGCAACATTTTGAAAAGGTCTACTATCTGTTCGACGGTATAAGGCGAGCGGGACTGTTGTCCGTCGCGGAAGGTAGTATCCGTTATCCAGATTTCTTCCGGACAGCTCATCGGGACGTTACGGAAGTTGAACGCGACTTTCGGTATGGACGTATAGTCGAAAAAGTTGCGGAAAAGTTGCGGTTCGTCCACGTCCTGCAACGTATAGTTATAGCTGTGTTCTTCGAGAATATGATGCGACGGGCTTAGGTAGACCTCGTTCGTTACTTCGTGGTTGCTCATTTTTTATCTCCTGTTTATTTCTCTTCCATTTTGCTTAACTTCGCGTTCTGGTCTGCGAGCGCGAGCGCTTCTATCATCTGAAACATATCTCCGTCGAGGAAGGCGGGCAGACTGTAAATCGTCATATTTATTCTGTGGTCGGTCACTCTTCCTTGCGGGAAGTTATACGTTCTTATACGTTCGCTTCTGTCTCCCGTCCCTACCTGCGTTCTTCTGTTTTCCGCGTATTCCGCGTCTTTCTGGCTCTGATAGAAATCGTACAGTCTGCTTTTAAGAACGCGCATAGCTTTTTCCCTGTTTTTAATCTGGCTTCTTTCGTCCTGGCAGGATACGACTATGCCCGTAGGAAGGTGGGTCATTCTCACCGCGCTGTCGGTCTTGTTTATGTGCTGTCCTCCCGCGCCGCCGCTTCGGTAGGTGTCTATTTTCAAATCTTTTTCGTTTATCTCGAAATCGACCTCTTCCGCTTCGGGCAGAACCGCCACCGTTATCGTCGAGGTATGCACTCTTCCCTGCGATTCGGTTTCGGGCACTCTCTGTACTCTGTGCACTCCGCTTTCGTATTTCATCTTACTGTACGCGCCGTGTCCTTTTATCATAAACGTCGCTTCCTTAATGCCGCCGAGTTCGGTTTCGTTTATGTCCACGTCCTCGATTTTCCATCTGTTTCTTTCGGCGTATCTATGGTACATTCTCAGTAAATCCATTCCGAAAAGGCTCGCTTCTTCCCCGCCCGCGCCCGCGCGTATTTCTATAATGACGTTCTTTTCGTCCATCGGGTCTTTGGGCAACAGCATAATTTTTATTTTCCCTACGAGCTCGTCTTTTTTGTCCCTCAGTTCGTAATATTCGGCTTCGGCGAGTTCTTTGATGTCCTTTTCGCCCATATCCATCATATCTTTACATTCGCTCATCTCTTTTTCGAGACGGAGATAATTTTCGTATTCGTTTACCACGGGTTCGAGCGCGGCGTGCTCTTTGACGAGTTTCTGCCATTCTTCCCGTCTCGCTACGATTTCGGGTTTGCCGATAAGTTCGCTCAGTTCCGCGTACCTCAGTCTCATTTTCTCTAATCTTTCAAACATATCTATCCGACCCTGTTAATTATTTTTTTCTTCTTCGCTTTCTTCCGCGTCCTCTTCTTCGACTTCTTCAATGAGCCGCGCGCTTACCACGCGTTTGACGGGAGGATTGTTATAATCTTCTATAAACTTAACCTCGAACCCTTCGAGCATTTCCGCGACCGCTTCCGCCTGTCCCTGCCCGACTTCGAAAATCACTCTTCCGCCGTTTTTCAAGTGTTTCTTTACCGACGCGCATATATCGCGGTAAAAATCCAGTCCGTCCTGTCCGCCGTCCAGCGCAAGACGGGGTTCGTAATCTTTCACTTCCTTATCAAGCCCCGCTATATCCCCCGACGGAATGTACGGCGGGTTGGAAACTATAATATCGAAACGGCGTTTTCTTACGGGCATAAACAAACTTCCGGCTAAGAACTCTATTCCTACGCCGTTTGCGCCCGCGTTTTCCTTTGCGAGTTCTATCGCTTCCCTGCTTACGTCGGTCGCCGTCATTTCGCACTCGGCGTTCTTTTTCGCCGCAATCGCCACGCAACCGCTCCCCGTGCACAAATCGAGCACCGTCGGCGTTTTTCCCGTTTCTTCCTTTCTCTCGTTTATCTTTTTAACCGTTTCTTCGGCAAGAAATTCGGTATCGAACCTCGGAATAAGCGCGCGGGTATCGGTTCGGAAATCCAGACCGTAAAAGCAGGTTTTTCCGAGGACGTATTGAAGCGGCGCGCCCGTAAGGCGGTTCTGCGCATATTTTTTACAGTCCTCGAACTGTTGTTTCGTCATTCTTCTGCCGTCGTACAGTTCGCTTTTCGTATTCGCTCCGATTACCGTCATAGCAATCAGTTCCGCCTCGTGTTTTTTCCCTTCGCCGAGTATCTTTTCCGTCACCGAAACCGCTTTTTCCACGGTTGTAAGCGTGACGAATTTTTTCGTCGGGTATTCGGGGTTTTTCTCTAATTCCAGCACTTCGTTGAACGCGGCTATCGATACTTCGAGCATTTTTTCGTCGGGTTCTTTCGTCGTAAGCCGTTGAAGCCACAGTCCGGGCGCCTTGCAAACGCGCGTAAAAATATTGTCGTACTTAGCGAAAAGTTTCAAAAATTCGTACGAAACGCCCGCCACTACGGGGATGAGCGCGAGTCTTATCAGAAGTTGCACGATAAAGGTAAGAAACCCGTTTCCCACGTCTATCATAGATACGGGCACGACTGTAAAGAACAGCATACTTACTATCATAACAATGAACATAAACGTGGTGCCGCATCTGTCGTGTTTCGTCGACATTTTTTTCGCGTTTTCCACCGTAAGCGGAAGTTCCGCTTCGTAGCAGGAAATCACTTTATGTTCCGCGCCGTGGTACATAAACAGGCGTTTTACGTCTTTCATCAGACTTACGAGCGCGATATATCCGACGAAAATAATTATTCTCACCAGTCCTCTTATCACTTCGTAGAGCATATTCCAGCCGAACCCCAGTCCCTGCGTAGACGTTTTGAACGCGTTCCACGCGCCTGCGGCAAAGTCGACTTCAAGCAGTCCCGCTCCCGCGAAAATTCCCAACGCGGCAATCTGCGGCAGGACTATAAACAGCGCTACGGCAAGCAGAACGCCGAGTATGCCGCCTACGGCGAGCACGACGTTCATTATGTCGATTTTGAAAGTTTTCGCAAGCCATTTTTCGAACTTAGACGGCGCTTCTTCGGTGTCTCCGAAGACTTCGCTTGCTTTCATCGTTATTTTCAATCCGGAAACGAAAGACTCGAAGAAACTCACCGCGCCGCGAAGCACGGGAATTTTGGAGATTTTCTTTCGTCTTTCCGACTGATTAAGGCGTTCGGATTCGATTTCTATTTCGCCGTCGGTGTTTCTCACCGCGATTGCCATAGAATTTTTCCCGCGCATCATCACGCCTTCAAGCACCGCTTGTCCGCCGATACCGCTTACGTTTTTCTTCTTCACTTAATACTCCGATTTCTGAAAAAACTACTGTTTTTGGCTTATTTTTCGTCAAAAAATATCTTTCCGTAATAAAACAAATAATATCCCGACGGGGGATATTATTGCTTCCGTTAAGTTTCAACCGCGCTTTATGCCATTGCGCGTCGATTAGTCTTTGACTATTTAAGCGCGTTGGCTCCGAATTTCTTATTGAAGCGTTCTACCCTGCCGCCGCTCTGAACGGTCTTTTGTTTACCCGTGTAGAAAGGATGACACTGCGAGCATATATCGACTCTGAGCGAATCGACGGGTTTGGTGGTTCCTATCTGGAACTTCGCGCCGCAAGCGCACGTTACGTCCACTATTTTGTAATTGGGCTGAATATCTTTCTGCATTTTTCACCTCTATATTTTGCTTTTTTTACCGATTTTATAAAGTATGTATAATTATAATTAAAAAAAATACGGCTGTCAACTGTTTCACGCTTATTCGCGCGAAAAATAAACGCAACCTGTCCGCGCCAAACGCATATAATACCGTATGTTTGATTTTTCTTCGGTTAAAAAGATACATTTCCTCGGCGTAGGCGGCGTGAGTATGTCCTCTCTCGCCCGTTTTTTCCACGGCAAAGGCTATGAAGTAAGCGGTTCCGACCGCGATTACTCGGACGCTCTCGTCTCCCTCTCCGAACTCGGCGTACGCGTCTGGTCGGGGTTCGAACCCGCCTTAATCGGCTCGCCCGACTTAGCGGTTTTTTCCTCGGCAATCTCTTCTTCCGACCCCGAACTCGTCTATCTCAAAGCCTCCGGCGTGCCCGTTCTCGAACGCCACTCGTTTCTTCCCTATCTCTCTTCGTTCTTCCGCTACACCGTGGCGATAGCGGGAACTCACGGCAAAACCACGGTAACTTCGATGTGCGCCGTGATTATGAAAGAAGCGTCTTTACGCTTTTACGCCCACATAGGGGGCACGAGCAAAAACCTCGGTTCTTTTTACTGTTCGGGCGAGGACTATCTTCTTATGGAAGCGTGCGAATATCGCCGCAGTATGCTCTCTCTTTCACCGTCCGTCGCCGTCGTTCTCAACGCCGAAGTCGACCACCCCGACACCTATCGGGATAAAAGCGACGTCTTCGACGCGTTCGACGATTTTCTCTCTTCTACTATCGCCCTGCGCCTTACAAACGGCGACTGCGAATACTACCGTCTGCGCCGCAAGTTTTTTAACGACTTAACGTTTGGTTTTTCCGCAAACTGTTCTTTCCGCGCGGATAACGTGGTTCAATATGAAAACGGTTGTTTCGGTTGCCGTATTTCTCGTTTGGGTTCTCCCTTATGCGAAATAAAGCTGAAAGTTGCGGGTAAATGCAATCTTCTCGACGCGCTCGGTGCGGCGGCGGTCTGTTCCTCTCTCGGCATCGACGGCGAGACGATAAAAAAGGGTCTGGAAAGTTTTATCGGCGTAGACAGGCGGTTTGATTATCGCGGTGAGTTTCTGTCCGCGTCGGTATACGCCGATTACGCTCATCATCCGACGGAAATAGCCGAGACTCTGCGCACCGCTTCCCTTCTTAAAAAGAACAAACTCATTGTGGTTTTTCAACCGCACACATACAGTCGCACCGCGAGTCTTAGAAAGGAATTCATCTCGGTTTTATCCGATTGCAATCCTATTATTATCGTCAAGGAATACGCGGCGAGGGAGAAGCCTACGGACGGCGTTTCCGCGCTTGCACTGTTCCGCGATTTGCCGAACGCGGAGAAATACTACGCGGACAATCTTATCGACGCGGCGGCTCTTCTCTATAAAAAGACCGCGCCCGACGACGTGATTTTAGTCGTAGGCGCGGGAGACGTAATCAATCTCGTTAAAATTCTTATACCGACTTTTACAGTTTGATAACGGCGTTGAAGTATCTTTCGGGGTTGCCTTTCATTTCTCTTAGCAAGACTTCGGCGTCCTTTATTTCCACGGTTTTATCGATAAAACCGTCGAATTTGAGAATTTTCTGCGCAAGGATATTGACTGCGGAATCGAACTCGCTCGCTCCGTTGTTGACCCCTCTCACTTTAAGTTGTCTGCGGCTTATCGCGCTTACGTCCGCTTCGAAAGATTTCATCATCTTATTTTCGCACATAATGACGCATTTCCCGCCGATTTTCGTCATCGGGAAGACGAACGCAGGAGTGAGTTCGGGGTTCATCGAAATCACGGTGTTTTCCGCCATTCTTCCGCAGGTTATTTCCGAAACCTTTTCCAGAGCGGATTCTTTGGTTTCGTCTATCGTATAATACACTCCGCACCGCGACGCTCTCGCTAAGTTTACCGCGTTGCTGTCAATCATAATCGGTATAAGCTGAAAGTAAATCGCGAGTTGTCCGATTATATTGCACACGGTATCTCCGCCGAGTATGACGATATAATCGCCTTTTTCCACCGAAAAACTGTTCAACGCTTTGAGCGCGAGCGCTATTTTTTCGGTAAATATCGCTTCTTCGTCGTCGACGTCTTCGGGAAAAGGCACGATTTTTTCCTTATCCATAAATACGAACTCGCGCATAAACCCGTCTTCGTCCACGCCCTTCGTCGACACCACCGCGTCCCAGTTCAATCTGTCGAGCTGTCCGCTTGTATACGGATTAAGAATAACTTTGGTTCCGCGTTTCAGTCCGTACTCGGGTCTGTCGTCGCTGACCACGCCGATTGCGCTGTGTCCGATTATGAACGGGTAATTTGTCGACGAATCTCCGCAAAAAATGTTCACGTCGGTAAATCCCGGCATAACGTGGGTTATCCTGATTTTAATTTTTTCGCTTTCGGGTTGCTCCGCTACGTCGATTTCGAATTTGCTTTCGCCGTTTGTTTTGTATGTTTTCATTGCCTCTCCTGTCAGTCAATAGATTTTCTTTATTTCTTTTATTTTTTTGTATACTTTCTGTATCCGCCGCTTGCCGTTCCCGTGGTTTCGTAGTTGTTGATAATGTACGAACCCGTTCCCGTTATTCCTTCCGCGACGAATATCGTCTCCGCGTTCGTAATAACTCCGCCGAACGTATCGTACGCGTTGCTGCCCATTCCGCCCGCCACGAACGCGCTCTCTATATACACTTTTGTAAGTAACGAACATCCGAAGAACGCGTAATCTCCGATTTCCGAAACGTTGGCTCTGATATAAAATCCCGTATCTTCGCCCGCCTCTGTCTGTTTCGTCCCGAGGTTTATGCAATTCGCGAACGCGTAGCTTCCTATTCCCATAAGCGACGCGGTTCTTTCCATCGTCACCGCTTCGAGCGTAGAACAACCGTTAAACGCGTGTTTTCCGATATACCGTAAGGAAATGGGCAGACTCACTTCGACGAGGTACTTGCAGTCGCGGAACGCATTATCCGCAATCACCGTCGTTCCCGCCATTACGTTATAGGTCGTTATGCTCGTATTGTTCGTCAGGTTGGCTTTAATTAGACACCCGTCTATATACAGCACGCCGCCCTGCCAGTTCGTAGTATCGTTATAGTACGCCGTCCCTTCGAACGCGCCCTCTCCCACGGATTTCAAACCGCTTGCAAGCGTTATGGACGTAAGTGTTCTTTCTCCCGCTCCGCTGAACGCTTTATCTCCGATTTTTTCGCACGCCGCTCCGTCCTCGAAAGATACTTTGCCGAGTTTCGGCGCCGTTTTGCCCGTCACCGCGAACAAATACGCGGGTACTTCGGTAACTTTACTTCCGAAAACGACTTCCACTCCGCTCTTGTCCGTTCCCGCGTTTGCGAAAACGTTCTTGCTTCTTAGCTGATTGTCGGCAACTACGCTCATTCCTTCGCAGGTCGCAGCGTTAAAGTTAATTCTCGTAAGTCCCGTGCAGTCTTCGAACGCGTTTTCTCCGATTGACGTCACGTTTTCCGTTATCGTTATTTCTCCGAGGGACGCGCAGCCTTTGAACGCCGCGTTTCCTATCGTCTGCGTTCTCGACGTAAGCCCTACCGTCATAAGCGACGAACATCCGAAGAACGCTTCGCTGCCCACTATCGACCCGTTGAGAATGGATTGCGTTATCACCTGTTGTCCCGATTCGTTGGTTCCGTACTCGTAAACGGTGTCCACTTCCGAATCTCCGTTAAGTCTTATGCTTCTTATATTCGCGCAGTTTTCGAACGTTCCGAAATACATATTCGTATAGACGGTTATTTCCACGCTCGCAATGCTGTCGGGGATATAATACGTAGCCGTTCCCGCTCCGAAAGTCTGCTCCGCCGCGGTCGTTCCTTTCTTTTCTTCCGTTCCGAACACGTAACCGAACAGCGAAGTTGTTCCTGCGCTCACCGCCGCGGCTTTACCCCCTGCGAACGGCGCGGTATATCTCGTCGCCGAGGTGCATCCTTCGAACGCGCCCTGTCCTATTTCCGTAACGTAATCGGGTACGGTAATCGCCGTCAACGCAACGCACCCCGAAAACGCTTTCCTTCCTATCGTTTCGCATACTCCGCCCTCTTCGAACGCGAGCGTAGTAAGGTAATCGGCGTTTTCGAACAGGTACGACGGCAACGTTTTGGTCTTGTTGGAAACGGTTACCGTAAGCCCTGTTTCTCTGCCCGCGCCGTTAAACGCGGCGTTGCCCTCTTCTCCTTCGGTAAACTCTTCCGCGGAGAAGACGATTTCGCTAAGCAACGCGCATTCGGCGAAAGCGTTCTTTCCTATATATTGTATTCCCGCGGTTATTTCCGCCGTTCCGATTGCCTCGCACCCGTAAAACGCTCCTTCGTTAATTCGTTTCAACGTTGCGCCTTTGGCAAACTTCACTCCGAGCAGTCCCGTTAGGTACGCGAACGCGTAACTTCCTATTTCTTCGCAGTTATTTATATTGTTAGCGGAAAGGAATTCCACGTTTACGACCGCGGGCGTTCCCTCTCCGTTTTCGTACGGATAGAACAAACGCGACGGGATATATTCGGTTTCTCTGTCGATTTTAACTTCCGTTCCGCCGCTCGCTTCTATCCCGACGTTTGCGAACGCTCCGTTGTTTTCGGCTAAATCCGCTACGCGTTTAGCGAGGTATCTGATATTTTTAAGCCCCGTGCAGTCCGCGAACGCCTCGTTGCCTATTTCCGTAACGTTCTGCGGAATTTCCAACGCGGTGAGCGACGCGCATCCTTCGAACGCTCCCCGTCCGATTGTTTCCACCGTGCCCGCCATTGCGATTTCCGTCGCTTCCGAACACCCGTAGAACGCCGCGTTTCCGACTTTCGTCACTCCTTCCGCAATCTTTATTTCGCTTATCTCGGCAAGGTAATTTCTCCACGGCGCAAGGCTTTCTTTGGAATAATCTCCCATTTGTCCGACGCCTTTTACGTTGATTTCGTAAAAACCGGGGTTATATTCGTCGTTAATCAGATACGCCTGAACGTCTCCCGTGTTCCACGCCGCTTTCGTATAGGCGTAGTATGCGCCCGCCGAGAAGTTTATTTCTCCTTCTATCCTCGTATAACCGCCGCTGAGGTACTGTCCCACCCTCACGTTTCTGTCGTTTACCAGCGTTCTCGCGATATAGACGTGCACGGCGTTTTTCAGTATGCCGCCGAAAGAACTTTCTTCCGCAAAGCCCGCCGCGGCGGCGTAGCTCGACACGTAAACCGTTCTCAATCTCACGCATCCCGCGAACGCGTCCTCGCCTATATTTTCCACCGCCGTGGGAATACGGATGAATTCGAGCGCGTTGCAATCTTCGAACGCTCCGTCCGCTATAAGCGCGGTCGTTCCCGAAACGATATATTCTCCGCTCAGACCGCTTACCGCTTTAATAAGGTAAGTTCCCGCAAGATACAGCGCGGCGCGGATGGTTCCGTCGCTCTGCGTCGACCAGTTTTCGTCGTTCATATAATACGCCGTGTTTACGAACGCTTCTTTTCCTATTTTTGAAAGCGCGCGCGTTCCCGTGCCGAAATTTATCGAAGAAAGCGCGGAGGCTTCCGCAAACGCTCTTTCGGAAAGGGTTGCCAAAGTCGAAGGTAAGATTACCGAAGAAAGCCCTTCGCATTTATAAAACGCTTCTCTTCCGATTTCGGTAAGCGCGCCTCTGTTGGGGACGGAAATGCTTATAAGGTTTCCGCAATCGTAGAACGCGTAAGCGGGAATTCTCGTAACTTGCGCGCCGATATTGAGCGCGAAACCTTCTCCGTTTGCCGCGGCGTTGTACGCGCTGTCGAACACCGAAGCGTTGCCTGCGGCGTCGGCGGCGTTGACGGCGTTGTAGTTGACGGTTTCCAGTTTATCCGCTCCGTAGAACGCTCTGTTTCCGAAAGAAGTAACGCCCGCGCCCACTGTGATTTCTCTTAAATTTACCGCGTTTTCGAACGCGTGTGCGCCTATCGCAGTAACGGTATCGGGAACGGTCACGGTTTCCAGCAGAGAGCAGCCGTAGAACGCGTATTCTCCTATCGAAACGAGCGCGCCGTCTTCGTAAACTATTTCTTTAAGCCGCGGATTTTCTCTGAACAGGTACGCGGGTATTTGTTTTACGTCCGCGCCGATATTCAGGGTTATTCCGCTTTCTGCTCCGCTTCCGTAGAACAGGTTTTTATCTTCGATATACCGCGCTTCCGCGGCATTGTAAAACACTTCTCTTAAAGCCGTTAAAGAAACGAACGCGTTTATTCCGAGCGTTCCCACTCCGTTTGAAACGACGAGTTTTACAATAGACGATGCATAAGCGTTCCACGGAACCAATGCGAGCGCGGCGTAGTCTCTCATATTACCCGTTCCGCCTACGGTAACCGAGTATTCGTCGTTTTCCTCTTTCAATAGGTACGCAAACGCGGTTTCTCCGACTTCCCAGTATAGTTTCGTATAAATCGCATAACCGTTTCTCTTCTCGGGCAAGAGTGTGTAAACCGTCTCGTCCACCGCGTTTTCCGTCGCGGTTTCCGCGACGTACAGGCTAACCGCATATTCGGTTATATACCCGCTTTCTTCCGCGTTTGCCAATAGCGCAGCCGCGTTCTTTCCGTCAATATATACGGTTTTCAGTCCTTCGCATCCGTAAAACGCTTGTTTTCCTATTTCGTTTACCGATGCGGGCAGTAAGAGGTTGTCGAGAGCAACGCACCCGTAAAACGCTCTGTCGGGAATATTTCTTATCATATTTCCGAGCGTTACCGTTTCCAGCGCCTCGCACCCGTAAAAACTTCCCAGTCCGCTTACGGTATCGGGCACCGCGATTTCTCTTATATTTACGTTGTTTTCAAACGCCGACCCGAGCGCCGCGACCTCATATCCACCCACCGAAGACGGGATTATCGGCGCGGTTTCATTCCCCGTGTAGCGGGTGAGGTACGCTTTGTTTTCGTGCACGACGTAGGCGTAGTCGCCGCTTACGACGTTGTTTCTCCCGAAAGCAGGTGCAAAACTCAGACCGTCTTTCCAGCTTGCGACGTAGCCTGCCGGCGTTTGCGCCGCTTCAAGCGTAAGTCTCAGCGAAGTATCTCCGTAGAACGCTCCGTTTCCGACGGCGAGCACGCTCACGGGCAAGGTTATATCGGTTACGCGCGTAAGGAACGCGAACGCTCTTTCGCCTATCTCCGCACAAGAAGAGGTTTCTTCAAACGTCACCGAAACCACGTAAGGCGCGTCCGAACCCTCCGAAGAGAACAGATAAGCGGGTATTTTTTGCGCGTCTTTACCGATAACGACGTTCGCCCCCGCGTTCTGTCCCGCGTTTCCGAAAACCTTCCCTTCCGCCGTCAAATCGGACGCGGAAACCGCGTTGTAATTTATCGTCTGCAACGCGCTCGTTCCGTAAAACGCCTGTCTTCCGATTGTTTTCACCGCTTTCCCTACCGTAAGTTCGGTCATTCTGAAACAGCCTCTCAGCGCGCCCTCTCCTATTGTAACGACTTTGTCGGGGATAACCGCTTTTAACAGTTTTTCGCAGTTTTCAAACGCGCTCGCGCCGATTTCCGTTATGTTTGCCCCGAGGGTAACCGAGATAAGCCCCGACGAAGAAAACGCGCCCGTTCCGATAGTCGTCACGCCGTCGGGTAAAGCCACCGTCGACAGAGAAGAACAGTTCCTGAACGCGTTGGTTCCGATAATTTTTACCGATGCGGGAACGGTTATTTCTTCGAGTTGCGAGCAACCCGAAAACGCCGAGTTGGGTATTTCCGAAAGCGTCGCTTTCTTTCCGAAAGAAAACGCGGTAAGTTTTGCGCAGCCGTTGAACGCGTTGCTGCCTATTTTCGCAATCGGACCGGTAAGCCCTACCGTTTCCAGCGCGGACGCGCCGTTAAACGCGTACGAACCTATTTCTTCCAACTTGCTGTTTGCGAAAAATCTTATTTCATACAATGCGACGCAACTTTGAAACGCGTTGTCGCCTATGCTTACGAGACTGCTCGGGAAGGACGTTTTTCGCAAGTTCGAGCACCCGTCGAACGCCGCTCTCTTTATCGCCGTAAGTCTGCTTCCGCTTTCGAAACGCACCTCTTCGAGGTTTACGCAGGACGCGAACGCCATAATTCCGATTTCGGTGACCGACGAAGGAATTACGACCGAACTCAACGCCGAATTTCCGCTAAACGCGCCGTTTCCTATTCCGCGTACGACGTACGTTACGCCGCCCGAGACGCTCTCTCCGGGGAAATACACCGCGCCGTCGAAATCCGCGCCGTCGGCAATTCCCGTAATGACCGCCGTCTTGTTCTCGGTATCGTAAACGAAAGTAAAGTTTTTTTCGTCCGTCGGGTTGACGTGTACGGCGTACTCGTCGGACAGCGTTTCATAGATTTCTCCGTTTACGAAAACAGTTATTCTGTCCAAATCAAGGGCGTTTATCGCCGCTTTTACCGTATCCGTATTTCCGCCGTAAAACACTACCGTTTCCAACCCGTCGCACCCGTCGAACGCGTTCGCCGCAGGCGACCCCACCACGTTTACGGTAACGAGGTTCTCCGTTTTATCCGTATAATAGCCCGCCTTTTCTCCGTTGACGGTGATTTCTTCTATTGCGCCGCTTCCTTTATATGCGTTTTCGCCGATAAATACCGCGTTTTCCGCTTTTATTCCGTGCAACGCTCCGCAAAAAGCGAACGCTCTTGTTCCTATCGAAACGAGTTCGTCGAAACGCACGTCGTCGAAGTCGATAACCGCGCAGTTTTCAAACGCCCCTTCTCCGATTTCCGTCACGCCGTCGTGCATCCCAAGCGTTACCAGCGAAGAGCAGTTTCTGTACGCGTAATCTCCTATTATCGTTATCGCTTCGGGCAGGTTCGTAGTGGTAAGCGACTCGCACCCGTCGAACATTCCCGTCCAGTCCCCGTCTTCCAACGCGTTCGGGAACACCGCGTACCCGAGGTTCGTATCCCCGGCGAAAATCTCTCTCCCCGCGAAAGCGAGTTTGGAAGTCGCGACGTCAATCTGACAGGAAGCGAGCATAACGCAATTCGCGAACGCCCGCGCCTCTATTTTTTCCACGCTCGACGGAATGATTATACTCGTTATTCCCGAGCAACCCTCGAACGCGCTTTCTCCTATCGCGGTCACGCCGCCGTTTATATAAACGGTTTGAAGGGTGGTTATTCCGTAATACTGTTTTTCGCCTATTTCTCCCGCCGTTATGCGCGCGGTAGTAAAGTTTATCGGGATTTCCGCCGTTCCGTCGCCGTAAGTAAACAAGTCCGGCACGGAAAGGCTTTGCGCCGTCGTAAGAGACATAAACCCGTCGTTTCCGTACAACGCGCCTTTACCGATATTTTCCGAAGAAACCGTAGACGGAATGTTAAACGCCGCCAAATCGCAGTTTGCGAACGCGTTTTCTCCGATTTCGGCGACGTTATCTCCGAGCGTTACCGTTTTCAAAAGCGTATTGCCTTCGAACGCGCCCGCTCCGATTGTTTCGAGAGAATCGGGCAATACCGCCGACGTGAGACGCGCCCCGCCGAACGCACCGGCGTCTATGACGCGCAGTGTAGCCGGGAAGACTATTCCCGTCGCTTTCGTATCCTTAAACGCGTTTTCTTCGATTGTTTCAAGCGAATCGTTCGCCGAAAGGTCGACCGTTTCCAGCTCGGAAAGATAACCGAACGCGCCGCTTTCTATCGTCGTCACGTCTTTTCCGACCACCGCTTTTACCAGCGCGGCGCACGAAGCGAACGCATTTTCGCCGACGGCAATAAATCCGTCTCCTATGTAAATCTCTTTAACTCCGCCGTACGCGGTGAAAAGTTCGGAACCGAGTTCGTTGTTTTTCCCCGCGAATTCTATTCTCAATATTTCCAGAGAAGCGGGCGCGGTTTCTCCGAAAAGCGTATCTGCGGATACGTCTTCGTACACGGTAATATCCCGCAATTTCTCCGCGCCTTCGAAAACGTTTTGCCCTATTTCTCTCTGCGCCACCGAACCCGTGCCGAGGTTGAAAACGAACGTTTCGAGAGAGGAACAACCCGCAAACGCGTATTCTCCAACCGAAAGTATCGTCGCGCCGAGTCTGATTTCGGTAAGCGTTTCGTTTCCGTAAAACGCGTACGGCGCGATTTTTTCGCTCGACCCCATTTCTTCCGCGGTTATCACGGTATAGTTGCGGTTTCTGCAATAAGTTTCGGATATTCCGATAACGGTTTTTCCCAGTATTATCAGTCCGTCGTAGTCTTCGAACCAGTCGGTTCCTACAAACGCTTCTCTTCCTATGTCGGCAAGGGAATTTCTCGTCGGCAAAACCACTTCCGCAAGCTCTCGTATTCCGTAAAACGCCCTGTCGCCTATCGTCTTCAAAGACGACGGGAAAACGACGCTTCTCAAATCTCCTCTTCCCGAAAACGCTTCCGCGCCTATCGAAACCAAGGTAGACGGCAATTCCGCCGTCAGTTCTCCGCCCGAAACATCAGCCTCGTCAGTCGAAAACGCGTTGTCTTCAATCTCGGTTATTCCTTCCGCAAGTCGAATTCTCTTTACGGTATACAGTCCGTCGAGCGCAAAGGAAACTACGCTGCCGTTTCCTTTCGCGAACGTGACGGAATACAAAAATTCGGGTATCGCGTATCTGTTTCCGCCTTTTTCCACGAAATAATATCCTTCGCCGTTTACTTCCTCTTCTTTTCCGAACAGTTCGTGCGTGCCCTCTCCCGCTATAAACGTAACTTCGGAAAGATTTTCGTCGCTTAAAAACGCGTTTTCTCCGATAAACGCCGCGTTTTTCGCGCTTACGCCGCCGAATTCGTAGCAATAAGCGAACGCGCGCGCCCCTATCGACAGCAAATTATCCGCGTCGTTAAACGTAACTCTCGCTCTCGTCGCGTTTTCGAACGCGCTGTTTCCTATTCTTTCCACGCTCGCGGGCAGAGCGGTCGTTCCCAGCGTTTCGCAACGGTAGAACGCGTAATCGGGAACTTCCGTAATCGCGCTCATCCCTATACCGTCGACCGCGCCAAGCAAAACGCAGCCGTAAAACGCTCTTTCTCCTATCTCCGACGTATTGTCGCAAACTTCCGCGCGGGCGAGAGAAACGCAGCCTTCGAACGCGCTTTCTTCTATCGTCTCAACAAAGCAACCGTCGTCGTAAGTTACCGTCGATAAGGAAACGCAATTTATAAACGCGTGTCTTCCGATGGTTTTCAGCGTGCTCGGCAGATGGACCGCCGTGATACGCGAATTCGCGGAAAACGCACCCTCTTTAATTCCCGTCACGACTACGGACGAGCCGCCTTGAGAAACGTATTTGTAAGGAATATAAACTTCGGTCTCTTCCCCGTCGTAACTTACGACTTCGCCGTCTTCGTAGTTAAGCCCCGCCGTATGTTTCATAGCGAGCCATTTCGCATATAAGGTTATATTGTTTTCGAAAACACGAGGAAAAGTCGCTTCGCTTCTAAGCGTTTCGTCGAAATACCAGCCGTAAAAGCCGTAATCCGTTCTGTCGTCCACGACGGAATCGATATTGTTTACGTTCTCACCCACGTCGAACTCGACCGAGGAAGAAACGCTTTCTCCGCCGAATTCGTCCACAAGGGTGACGGTAACAAACTCGTAAGCGACGATTTCCGCGCCGTTTTCAACATTATTTACGTCAAAATCGACGAAAGTCTCGCCGTTTGCCGTTCTGACTAATTTTTTCCATCTTACGCTTCTGCCGCTTGAAGAAGGAAGTTCGGGAATGTACGAAAGCACGCCGTCGCCTATTTCAACCCGCGCGTAGACTTCGCGTTTTGCGACGTAATATGTTTTACCCCTCGCAAAGGTCGCGTCTCCCGTAAGAACGAAAGTTTCTCCGATTTTTTCGTAATACGTTCCCTCTGCGGGTTTGTCCCCGACCGTCACGTCGGCGGGTTCGAAAGTTTTACCCGCGCGATAAAAAGTCGCGTACTCGGCTCTCTTCGTATAAACCGCGGTGACTACGGTATCCGAGGACACGCCGTTGAATATAGTCACGTTCCATACTCCGTCGTATCCCTCTTTTTCGGGAACGGCGGGAACGGAAGTAATCGTCTTGCCTTTTTTCTCGGTAATCGCGGCGACAAGAACGCCGTCCGCGTAAAACGTAACGGTATAAGTGTCTTTTTCGTAAATGGCGTTTACGGCAATCGATTCGTTTATCTCGTCGAAGTCCGTCGTATCCCACCGCCCTTTGTATCCGTCCTTCATCGGGACTTCGGGCACGTCGTCGAGGCTTTGCCCTTTGTCCACGCGGCAGGTCTTGTAAAGCTCCCCGTCCACGTAGAACTTAACCGTAACCACGTCGTCCGAAGAACACGCGACAAATACCCCCGCTAAAACCGCGAGCGCAAGAAGAGTCGCAACTATAATCTTTATTTTCTTATTTCTCATTCCGTCACCGTTTTATATAATAAAATAAATAAGATAATTTATTATACAATATAGTCGTAAGTTTGGCAATACTTTTCCCGATTTTTCTGTCGTGGCGTCTTGCGAATTTTAATTTAATATTATTTTAATCAGGCGGGTTTACACTTTAAGCGTAAAGACCGATAAGGCTTTACGATTCATTTTGTTCCCTCCTTGTGAAGGCGTTCTCAAAAAAAGAGAACGCCTTTACATTTTTTCTCCGAGCCGACGAAAACGCGGCAAAACATAAAAAAGCAAACTCGGCGTATAAATTTAATATGAATTTCGTATTCACGCTGATTTTGTTTTCTTCCGTGCTCGTCTTTACGGTTTTCTCCCCCGAAAGCGCGCTGTCCTCGCTTATAAGCGGCGCGGGGGAAGGGCTTAACTTCGCGTTGAAACTCTTCGCAATCTACGCCGTGTGGCTGTCGGTGATGAAACTGTGGGAAAAACTCCGTTTCGATGCTTTCTGCGCAAGAAAAAGCGCGCCTCTTCTCAAAAAAATTTTCCCCGACGAAAGCGACTCGTGCTACGCCGATTTGTCGGTCAATCTTTCCGCCAACTTCCTCGGTATGGGAAGCGCGGGAACCCCCGCGGGAATAAACGCATCGAAAAAGATGACTTCGCCCAAAAACCGAACTATGCTTCTCGTGATAAATTCCACTTCCATACAACTTATTCCCACTACGATAATCGCAATGAGAAGTTCGCTCGGCGCGAAAACCGACATAATTCTTCCCACGCTTATTTCCACGTTTTTAAGCACTTTTATCGGTGCGATTATGGTCAAAATTTTCGTTAAAAAATGAATTACGTCGTCCCCGTCATCATCCTGCTGACCGTCGGCGCGGCGGTGATAAAAAAAATCTCCGTCTTCGACAGTTTCGTGGAAGGAGGGAAAGAAGCCGCAAAACTCATCATAAGTCTGCTTCCTTTTCTAACAAGTATTTTCCTGCTTATCGAAGTGTTCGAAGCAAGCGGACTCAACGTTTACATAAGTAAATATTTGGGATATGTTTGCGGCGTGTTCGGGATACCCGAAGAGCTATCCGAACTTGTAATAATCCGTCCGCTTTCCGGCAGCGGAAGCCTGTGCGTCCTCGAAGATATTTTCGCAAAATACGGCGCGGACAGTTACGTCGGGCGGTGCGCCTCGGCGGTAAGCGGGGCAAGCGACACGGTATTTTACATAGTCGCGGTATATCTATCGGGTTCCGAAGACAAGCGAGCTCCGCTCGCAATTCCGATTGCCCTCGCCGCGTCTTTTATCGGAGTCGTAGCGGCGTGTTTTTTCTGCCGTTTTCTCTAAATATCCAGAGATAATTTATATACGGTGTTTTTGGATACTTTTAATTTTTCCGCGACTATTTTTACCGCTTCTTTTTTCGCCGTTCCGCTTAAAATTTCTTTTTTGATTTCTTCGATTATTTTTTCGTCGGTCGGAATTTCTTTTGTTTCGTTTTTCGGTTCTATTCCTATGACGAACTCCCCTTTCGGGTTTTCCACGCGGATTTTACTTAGCGTTCCTTTGACAACGCTTTCGTAAATTTTAGTTATTTCTTTAACTATACAGATTTCCCTGTCTCCGAGTTTTTCATACAGGTATTCGAGTATGTCGTTGACGTCGTGGGGCGCGGCGTAGATAAACGTCGTATGCGGCAAGTCGGCGATTTTTTCCACCGCTTCGTCCCTCAACGACTTCTTCTCGGGCAAAAACCCGAGGAAAGTAAACCCTTTTTCCGTCCCGCTGAGCGCGGCGGCGCAGACGACGGCGCTCGGTCCGGGCACTACGGTATAGTCGTATCCGAGTTCGTACAGTCGTTTAACGAGTATCGCCCCCGGGTCGCTTACGCAAGGCATTCCCGCGTCGGTTACCAGCGCGACGGTTTTCCCCTCTTCGAGCAAACCGACGATTTTTTCCGTTCCCTCTTTTTCCTTATGTTTATAGTAACTTACGAGAGGTTTTTTGATTTCGTATCTATTGAGCAGCGCAAGCGTATGCCTTGTATCTTCGCAAGCTATTATGTCGACGGTTTTCAAGGTTTCCAGCGCGCGCAACGTTATGTCCGACAAGTTTCCTATCGGCGTTCCCACAAGATACAGTTTTCCTCTCATTTATTGTATAAACTCCTTACTTCCGGCGTGTAGTTTCCCTCGTCGTCATATACGATAAGGGGTTCGGGGACGGTTAATCCCGATTTCCCGCCGCGCTTTCCTTCGACTATGAACGTATCCGAATTCTTATTTTTTTTCGGATATACGAAGTATATTTTTTTCGGTTCTATCCCGTATTTTCTCATATAAAAAATCGCGTCGGAAAGTCTTCTCGTCTTATGTATCATATAAAACGCGCCGCCGTATCGTAAAATGTTCGCGCTTTCGGCAATAACTTCTTCCATCGTAAGTCGATATTCCGCTTTACAGATTTCCTCTTCCAACGGGTTTTCCTTTTCCGTCATCTCTCCGTAAGGCGGGTTTACCGTCACCACGTCGAAGCCGTTGCCGATGATTTTGCTTATCCCCTGCACCGGGGCGTTTACGATTTTCACGACGTTTTCCGCGCCGTTTAAGAGAACGCTTCTTTCCGCCATATCCGCAAGGCGCGGTTGAAGTTCCACCCCTACTACGCTTGCTGGGGTGTATTTTGCCGCGACTAAAAGCGCGACTACTCCGCTTCCCGTACACAAATCCGCCACCCTGTCTTTTTTCCCGACTTTCGCTATGTTCGCGAGAAGAACGCTGTCCGAAGTGAAACAGTATCCGTCGGGGTTCTGGATTATGCGGTAGCCTCGGCAGGCAAGGTCGTCTATCCGTTCGTTTCCTTTAAGCATACGGTTATTTTACAACAAAGCGCGAAAAATAGCAATTAAAGTCCGTCCTTTTCCTTTTTCCCGATAATATAAGGAAACCGCGTATAAGAAAAAAATTTCTTCGCGTTAAAAAGCGGTTTATTTAGTAGACCGCGCGAAGAAAAAGTTGTATAATGTATCCGACAATTATCTTGGAGGTATAGATATGCCATTAGTAACAAGTACCGAAATGTTCAAAAAAGCGTATGCGGGCGGTTATGCCATCGGCGCGTTCAACGTCAACAATATGGAAATTATCCAGGGCGTTGTTGAAGCCGCGAAAATCGAGCAAGCGCCGCTTATTCTGCAAGTTTCCAGCGGAGCGAGAAAATACGCTAATCCTATTTATCTGAGAAAGCTCATAGAAGCCGCTGTGGAAGACAGCAATCTTCCCATCTGTATGCACCTCGACCACGGAGACACGTTCGAACTGTGCAAAGACTGCGTTGATATGGGATTCACTTCCGTTATGATTGACGCTTCTCATCATACGTTTGAAGAGAACATCAAAATCACCAAAAACGTAGTAGAATACGCACACGACCACGGCGTAGTCGTAGAAGCCGAACTCGGAAGACTCGCGGGTATCGAAGACGCGGTCAACGTAAGCGAAAAAGATTCCGCTTATACCGACCCCGACCAGGTTCAGGAATTCGTTTCGAGAACCAACGTCGACTCCCTCGCAATCGCAATCGGAACCAGCCACGGCGCGTTCAAATTTAAGGGCGAACCCAAACTTCGTTTCGACATTCTCGAAGAAGTAGGCAAACGTCTTCCCGAATTCCCTATCGTTCTTCACGGCGCGAGCAGCGTTCCGCAATATCTCGTAGACCAGATTAACGAATACGGCGGAAATATGCCCGGCGCTAAGGGTGTACCCGAAGAAATGCTTCGTCAGGCGGCTACGATGGCTGTTTGCAAAATCAACATCGACTCCGACCTTCGTATGGCGATGACCGCGACCATCAGAAAATATTTCAAGGAAAATCCGTCGCACTTCGACCCCCGTCAGTATCTCAAACCCGCAAGAGCGGCAATCACCGAAATCGTTCGTCACAAGATAGTAAACGTTCTCGGTTGCAACGGAAAAGCGTTTGACTGAAAATTATTTTTACATTAAAACGAAGCTGTCGCTTTTGCGGCGGCTTCGTTCGTTTTTACGCAAAAATTAAAGGGGAAAATCATTTTGCAAACGAAGTTTATTCTTCCTAACAAAACTCGAATTTTGTCGCTCGACCGTTTCCGCGGTTTTGCTCTTTGCCTTATGATAATCTTCGGAGCGGCGCAATCTTTCTCCTCTCTTCCCGTTTTGCAAGGTTTATCCACGCACGATTTAACGCAAGCGATACTCGTAATGCCGTCTCTTGCTTTTTACGATTTAATCGCGCCGTTGTTTGTCTTTGCGTGCGGTCTCGGTTTGGGATTTTCGTCTTCCTCCTCCGACCCGTTTCGTCGTTCTGATTCGTCGGAATTTTTATACCGCGTCATTTCTCTTATCGGTCTCGGCGCGGCGGTTAATCTTCCGTCAAGCGACGCGCTTTCTTTCGTTTTCCTCGCGTTCAGTATTATCGCTCTTACGCTCGTACTCGTATGGATTCTCGGAAATAAAATTAAACGCATAAACAAACTTTTTATCTCGCGCCTCTTACATATCTTTATTCCGTTTGTCGGCGTATTTGCGTTTATCGTTGCCGTTTGCGAAAACATAATTCTACTTTGCGGAAGCGGAACCGTTCCGTCTTCGCATTGGAGCGTGCTCGCCTCAATCGGCATAGCTATGCTTATTTCCTATCCTGCCGCCCGCAGTCGAACGGCTGTAAAACTTATTTTTTGCGTACTATACACCGTCTTGTATTATTTTGCGGTAAAATTTATTCCGCAAGAAAATTTCAGTTATTTCACTCACGGCGGACTGCTCGGTTCGTTCGGTTGGGGACTTATGTGCGTTTACGCCGTAACCGTAGCCGATTTGCGGCAGAAAAACTTGCTTTTAACGCCTTGTTTCGGCGCGATTTTATGCGTGCTCGGGTTTATTTTCTTTGAAAAAAATCTTCCCTCGAAGAGCGCGGTTAATCTTACTTACGTTCTCGTCACTTCCGCCGTCGCCTGTCTTATCTTTTCGTTTTTCGAACTCTTCAACGGTTGCCGTACAAAATACGCGCCTCTTTCCGACGCCGGCAAAAATTCGCTTTTGATGTATATAATTCACCTTATATGTTTCGTCCCTTGCGGAACGGTGATTTATTCCCTTATTATGCTGATTCCCCTTAATACAACCTTCCAAACGATTGTTTCCTTTGTCGGACTTATCGGCTATTTCCTGCTCTTTTCTTTCCTTATGAAAAAACTAAATATCAAAGGTTTCCGCTTGAAAGTGTAATAACGTATTAGTGTGCGAGAGGGGAAACCTTTTTAGACTACGCCCGACCACACGTTGCGCGGAGATTTTTCGTCAGCCGCTAACGCTTTGTGCCGATAAAATCTTATATCCGCGCAAGTCGGACTTCCAAGGAAGCAAAATGACACATTTTGCTTGTTATTTAAGTTCGCAAGGGGTTCACACCCCTTGCTTATCCCCATAAGGGCGACACTCTCGGTGCACGCCCGTTCGTGTCGAATATATAAGTTTCTCCCCTCTCGCGCTCTCCCTTTACAAAAATCTTTCGCGTTTTTATAGTAGTTTTTCTCTTTGATTAAGTGCAAACTTAAATAAAGAAATAGAAAGAGGAATAAATTAAATCCAAAAAGTGAAAATGACACTTTTCACTTTTTGTCCGTATGGGGTTCGAGCAAGGGGAAACCCCTTGCGAACTTACATTAAAAAGAAAGTCGGTACGACTTTCTTCCTTATGAGTCCGACTTACACGGAATTAAATTTTATCCGCATAAAGGCTTTGCCGACTGCGGTAAAATTCCGTGTAACGACCGGTCGGAGTCTCACAGCACTATATAGTGCGGTATTATATCTTCATAGATTCCGTTTTTGTTGCGAAAACCGTTCGGAATAACTCCGAGTTTTGTAAACCCGAGTTTTTTATAAAGTTCGAGCGCGGCTACGTTGCTTTTTACCACGGCGTTGAACTGTAAAATACCGAATCCGTGTTTTTTCGCCTGTATTATGCAATCGCTTACGAGTTTTTTACCTATTCCTTTTCCTCTCGCTTCCGAAGCTACTGCGTAACTTGCGTTACAGATATGCCCGCACCTTCCCACGTTGTTCGGGTGCAAAATATACATTCCGTAAACAATTCCCTCTTCTTCCGCCACTCCGCAATAGGTTTGTTCTCCGAAAAAAACTTCGGCTTCCTCCGCGTTAAGTTCGTTTTCCTGGGGAAAAGCCGCGCCTTCGGCAACGACTTCGTTCCAGATTTTTCTCATTCCTTCAAGGTCTTTTTTTTCGTATTTTCTTACTTGCATAAGTAAATTTTATCCCTCTTCCCCGCTTTTGTCAAACTCTCTCGCCTCGCTTGTTACGGTAATAAACCGATTTTTCGCTTTTTCGAGAATTTTTACAAACGGCAAAAACGCAATCGGAAATAAAATCAGATTACAAACGGTCTGCGCCGCATAAAAAACTATCCCACGCGTATAGTAAATTGCAAATCTGCTCCAAAAATCGGAATACGTCCCGCCGAAAAGTCCTATATCGACTAAACTCGTAAGCACGCCGAACCAAACGGTCAAAACTACCGCCGTCGTCGTCAGCAATAATCTGTTTCTTACTTTCCTTTTCCCGAGCAACCAAAAAATAAGACAAACGCCGTTCCAGTGTATGACGTAAGAAAGCACCCAGGTATTCACGCCCCAAATCAGCGCTTCCATAACGACGAAAAGGCTCGTCGCAAGCAATCCCAACCCGCCGAAAACGTATCCGTACGCGGCGCAAAGCAAAGTAACCGCTTCCACGTTTGGGATAGCGGCAAGCGCAAGTTTCGCCCCCTCGACGGTAGCGGTCATAACCGCGACGAGAGCGATTTTTTTCGCGCTTAAACAAGCCTTCTCTTTCATTCTTTTACCACGACTGAATTTCGAAATAAATTATCGCGTCTTCTTCCACCGACATAGAAGTGATGCCTAACCCCGAGCTCGTCAACGTCCGTCCGTCGTATTTTACCGTAGTCGCATACTCGCTTACGTCGAAATCTTTTTCCACCGAAGTATATATCGAAATAAATTCATTTTTACTCGAATCGGGTTTAAGGTCTCCTATTTCCGTTATATAAGCACCGTAAGAACCGTTTTCTGTCACAAGATTAAGTCCTTTATTGTCTTTCAGATATTCGAGCGCGGCGAGCGCGCCGTCTCCTTCTACCTTGCTTGCGTCGACGTAATATTCTTTATAGTCTCCGTCGCGCGCGATGACTACCGTAACGTCGCCTTTACCTTTATCGTCGGTGCACGCGGTAAACGCGAACATAGCGACGAGCATTACCGCAATCAAAACTACTGCGGTTAACACGACTCTTTTGTTTTTCATAAAAAAAATCCTCCGAAAAATATTTTTTCCGAGGCAAAATCGCGCTTTTGCTTTTTACGCAAAAGCAAATACCTTTTCGGGTACGCTCTTCATTTGCCCAAGAACTTGACCGCTTTGGAGAATCCTAAACGAAGCGCTTTACGTCCGCAACAGACAAGACATAAAGTTTAGAAAAGTTTATACTTCTATTCTTGCTGTCTACCAAATCAAGAAAAACGGATTTCTTGATATAGTTTGCGGACTTTCTCAAAAGCCGTCTCTACCGTACGACGGTACGCCGACGCTTGTCTTTTGAGAAAAATCACTCCGTTTATGCCACTCCCCTGTGGAAAACGGGCATTCCGACTGTAACGGCAATGGTTGTTGCGGCGGATTTTCACCGCGCTTTCCCCGAGATTCCGGTTTTATTTTATCATATATAATTATAATTGCAAGCAAAATTTTATATTTCCGCTTTTACGAACACGGTTTTTCCCTGTTCTTCCGTTCTCATATACAGCGTCTTCGCTTGCGGTTTTTCCTTAAACAGTTCGCCATACTTTTCCGTGAACTCGTCGCTTACCTTATCTATAAACAAATATTTATACCCCGCCGTCTCCTCTTCGAACTTTTCGCGCGAGAAAGTCAAACTGAACGGATTGCCCGTAACGAAAATTTCCGCGTCCCGTCCGTCGGCGTACGAACCGCCCTCGGAAAAGCCCGAGCACCTTGTCGGCGTGCAGAAAAATCTGACTTTGAGATACCGTCTTACGTAAGTATTGTTTTCCTTATAATCGTGCATTACATAATAAACCGAGTCCTCGTCGTCGAGTTTTTCGCAGACTTTTATCCAGTCTTCGTAAGTTGCGTACGCGACCTTATTTGGCAAAACGTCGTTTACTATATGCGCGTTTAATAAAGCGGTGAGCGTCGCTCCTATTACGCAGAAAGACGCGGCGGCAATCGCAAGTTTCTTTATTCCGCAAATTCCTTTTCCTTTCGTTTCGCACGCAACTTGCGCCGTTTCTTTGGGTTTAACGAACGTTTCTATTACGTTAATCGCAAGCACCAGAATAACGCCTATATTCATTGCGCTCATATATCGCGGATACGAGGCGACGGTAAGCGCTTCCTTATAACTGAAACTGAAAACGTAAAGTAAGAGCGTCACCAACCCGAAGCCGAGAATAATCGAAATCGTATAGACGATATTTACCACGCCGTACTTGATATTTTTCATTCTTTTTGCGGTTACGATATACGTCGCAATCACTATGGCAAACATAAGGAGTTGGGGCACTTGCAGATAGGCGTTGAATTCCCAATAGAATTTTCCCACGAAGAAGTCTCTTAAAAATCTGTTTGTAACCGCTATCTGGAACTCGTTGGGCTGCGTGATATACTTCCATATATTTTCCATATTCATTTCGGAAGCGTTCCAGCCCGAGCGCACGTTGTTTACAACGATATATCTCGACCAGGATACCTTGGCGAAAACAATCATCGCGACAAGTAATACCGTCATTATGATATTCGATTTTTTCTTTATAAAAGCCAACACTTTTTTCGGGTCGCGTAAAAGCGCGTCCAGAATTATAAACAGCAGACCGAACACGACCATAACGAGCCCCGTCGATTTTATCAGCGTTATAAAGAAAGCGCCCAAAGCGAGCGTTAAAACGGTAAACCAGTCGACTTTATTCCTGTCGACGACGTACACGAGGTACATATAGGCAAAGCTCAGTCCGAGCAATCCGTCCACAAGCAATTCGCAATACATAGTGAACTTGAACAAGCAAGGCAGCAGGAAGAAAACAAGCGTGGACAAAATCGCCTGTTTGGATAATTTATCGGAAAACAGTTCGGTAATCGGCATCATCATCGAAATTACGAGCACGTCGAAAGCCGCATAAAGATGTCCGTTGTGGAATGTGTGCCCGAAGAATTGAAACGCATACATAAACACGCCGGTTGCGGGAACGTACTGATTGAACATCGTCGTCGTGTCGCCGAGGTTTCCGAAGTTGTCGTAAGCGACCATATTCTTTACCACCAACGCCCAGTGGGTCATTTCGTCCCAGTGGTAAGACATCATATTCGTAAAGACCAACCCGAGACATATTCCCGCAATAAAAAACAATATGGACGTCGGCTGTAAAACTATTTCGGCAAAACGTTTCAGCTCTTTCTTCTTTGCTCCGATAACGACCGCGGCAACGGTCGCGGCGGCAACTATTCCGAAAAACACGTACATTCCGACGTCCAGCCTTCCGAATAATCCGAAGAAATACAATACGAACGTCAGAAAAAAGCACGCGGGCGCGGACACTTTTACCAAACTTTTCTTAAAAAGGAACGCAAGCGCAATCCAGAAAACGAAAAAAATCAAAAAGAAAATATAATAACTCATACGTTAAATTATAAAACTTTATTTATATCTTTGTCAAGGTTGCCTCTCTTATAAACGTAAACGGATTGCAATTATTATTCCGAAAAAAACATAAAACCAACGTTTTTCCGTCCGTATTTGTTTTAACCCTGTAAAAAAATGTCGTTCAATCCTCTCGGCGGGAATTTATATTCGGAAATGTCCCGTTCTTCTTCCGTTCGTTTTTTCGAATTCGGCATTGCAATATAACTCGTTTTCCGTTATACTGTTAAAGATAATCCGTCTGAGCGGCGTTGCTATGCCGAGACTATGTTTATCTATCGGAGAAACGAATGTTAAAATTACAGAACCTTACCAAAACTTACGGCAGCGGAGAGACCGTTGTTCGCGCGCTTAAAGGCGTTACCCTTGATTTTCCCGAAACGGGCGTAGTTTCCATTCTCGGCGCAAGCGGTTGCGGCAAAACCACTCTTCTTAATATAATCGGCGGTCTCGACCGTCAGACCGACGGAGAAATGTTTATCGACGGCGTGCCCTCTTCTTCTTACGGCTCGTCCGACTGGAACTCGTACAGGAACGAACGCGTCGGGTTCGTCTTCCAGAACTACTATCTTATTCCTCACCTCAACGTTCTCGAAAACGTAAAAATCGCGATGAACATATCGGGGTTAAGTTCGAAAGAGCAGAAAGAAAAAGCGGTCGTCGCCCTACGCCGCGTAGGACTAAGCGACCAACTTCACAAAAAGCCCCGTCAACTTTCGGGAGGACAGGCTCAGCGCGCCGCGATAGCGCGAGCCATCGCCAACAAGCCGAAAATCATACTCGCGGACGAACCCACGGGCGCGCTCGACAGCGAGAATTCCGTTCAGGTACTCGAACTTCTCAAAGAACTTTCCGCGGACACCCTCGTCATAATCGTCACGCACAACTCGGAACTTGCTTACGAATACAGCGACCGCATAATAAAAATGAAAGACGGACTCGTAGAAGAAGACGTGCTTCTTTCTCAACCCGTCGAATCCTCCGTTCCCGCCCCCGTTTCCGCTCCCGCTCCCGAAAAAGCGGTCGTTTCGAAAAAACGCAAAAAACGCCCGACGATGAGTCTCGGCGCGGCGTTTACGGCGAGCCTTAAAAACTTATACCATAAAAAAGGCAGGACCATCATCACTGCGATAGCGGGGTGTCTCGGCGTAATCAGTATTTCCGTCATTCTCGGTCTCAACTCGGGTTTTTCCGTTTATGCGGAGAATTATCGTAGGGATTCTTTATCCAAATATCCGATAACGGTTGCGAAAACGCACTCTTCTCTATCCGACCTCGAAGATATGTTCCGCTACGTGGACGGTATCGGCGGCGATTTTACAAAGTTCGATTCGAACGCGATAATAGGTATGCTCCGCGATAAGGGCACGGATATGGAAAAATACACCGAAGAAGAGAAAATTTTCGTAGAAAAAATGATAACGGGTATCGGCGCGAACCTCGACGACCTTCTCAAAGAAAACGACACGACGGAATTCAAAAAGTACGTCGACGAAAACTTCGACGAATCGGACGCGACCGTTAAGTTCGACTACGACCTGTCGCCCAACGTTTACTCCTTCACGGCAAACGACGACGGCAGTATAAAAACCTGTTCTCGCATCACGCCGTTCAGCGACAAAACGGTCGGCGACTTGCAATCTCTCAACGCGCTTCTCAAAACTATTATCGGTCAGCCCATTTCGTCCCGAGATTTGGAAAACGTCAGAAGCGCGCTCAGCAGCATTTCTTTCTGGGACTCTCTCGTCGACGACCGGGTGGTTCTCGAAGCTCAATACGAACTCCTTTCGGGCAGTTGGCCAAAAGAGGAATCGACGGACGGAGAATACGAAGTCGTCCTCGTCGTCGACAAATACAACCGCCTTACCGACGCGTCGTTATACGCTCTCGGATACATATCGTTCGGCGAACTTCTCGCGGCATTCTTGCGCACTTCGAGCGAAACTCTCAATAAAATTACGGGCGGCGACTTCAACCTGCTTATCGGTAAAGATATTCAATCCGAATACGAATTCGACGATTTTATCGGGCACGAATTCAAACTCCTCACCGAATCCGACTACTACGCAAAAAACGCCGACGGTCTTTTCGAAAATAAATCTCAGGACACTTCTTATATAAAAAGTAAACTCGCGACCGCTCCGACTTTGAAAATTTCCGGCGTTATACGTTTACGCGAAGGCGTGGATTCGGGTTGCATAAACGGCGATATCGGGTATACGCAAAGCCTTGTAGACTACATTATCAACACTACGAATTCTTCTCCCGTCATCACCGAACAGGAAGCGGCGTACAACGCTTACAAAGCCGCGACGTCGACCGAAGAATACGCGGCGTATATCGCGCTCGTTAAAGCGATAGCCGCGGGAGAAAAGAGCGCGGAAACTTTAACGCCCGAAGAAACGTTCCTTTTCGCCACGCAATCGGTTATTTCCATTAAAAGCGCGGTAAGCGGCGTTACCATAGCCGACGAAAGCGCGTATGAAAGTCTTATGCTCGACCTCGGCGTAAAGGACAAGGATTCTCCCGAAGCCATACTGTTTTATCCTTCGAGCGTGGAAGCCGTTTCCGACATAGAACGGTTTATCGGAGAGTACAACGAAGAAATGCTCGCTTCTTACGAAAGCGGCGAATCGAAAATCAATCTCACCGTGGAATACACGAACGAACTCGAATCGATTATGGCGAATATGAACGGAATGATTGACACGATAACGTACATTCTGATTGCCGTAACCTGTCTCGCTGTCGTCGTTTCCCTGTTTATGGTGGGAATAATAATGTACATTTCCGTGCAGGACAGAACGAAAGAAATAGGCGTTCTTCGCAGTATGGGCGCGCGTAAAATCGACATAATGAACATTTTCAACGCGGAAACCGTCATTCTCGGATTTCTCAGCGGGGTAATCGGCGTGGCAATAGGTTATGCCGTCACTCCCCTCGTAAATATTCTCCTGAATAACTATCTCGGCATATCCGCTCTCGTTCAGCCCGTGTGGTGGCATTCGCTCATAATAATCGCGGCTTCGGTGTTTTTGACTTGCCTGTCGGGGCTGTTCCCGGCGATATTTGCGGCGAAGAAGGACCCTGTCGCCGCTCTCCGCACCGAATAAAAAGGAACGTACATATCACGTCTATTTACGCCCGAAAAACATACTAAAAAAATACATTGCATATTTTTATACGAAAAAAAATGCGGATGAAATTTAAGTTTTTCGGGCTTTTCGGAAAGGCTGCTCTAATGTACGTCGGTACGCCTACGCTTGCCCTTCCGAAAAAATAAACGCAATCTGTCCGCTCCGACGTAATTCACGCTTTTCTTCTCACGTCTATTTACGCCCGAAAAACATACTAAAAAAATACATTGCATATTTTTATACGAAAAAAAATGCGGATGAAATTTAAGTTTTTCGGGCTTTTCGGAAAGGCTGCTCTAATGTACGTCGGTACGCCTACGCTTGCCCTTCCGAAAAAATAAACGCAATCTGTCCGCTCCGACGTAATTCACGCTTTTCTTCTCACGTCTATTTACGCCCGAAAAACATACTAAAAAAATACATTGCATATTTTTATACGAAAAAAAAGCGGACAAAATCTAAGTTTTTATGGGTTTTGCGAGAAGGCAAAACCCATAATCCGCCCAAAATATTTTTTATCACCCGAGAGTAAAATAAAGGTAAATGATATTGCAAGTTTTTTTTCCGTACTGTATAATTGAAAATAATAGGAAAAATGTATAAATTATATACAAAAGGGGTTTTAATTTGGAAAAGATAGCGATAATCGATATAGGGTCGAACACAGCAAGAATAGTCATCGCCAACATACTCGAAGGCGGTTATTTCAACGTAGTCGACGAATTGAAGGAGCCTGTGCGCCTTGCCAAAGGTATGGAAGCGGACGGATACCTTCGTCCTTTGCGCATACAGCAGATGATAAAGACTCTTAAAACTTTCAAAAATCTTTACGAAAGTCACAAAGTAAACAAAGTTTTCGCCTACGCTACGGCGGCGGTGCGCCGCGCAAAGAACAAAAAGACCTTTGTCGACGAAGTTCTTTCTCAATGCGGAATTAAACTCACCGTTCTTACGCAGGACGAAGAAGCGATGCTTGTTTACACGGGTGTAGTCAATTCTCTCGACATTCCCCGCGGCGTAATCATCGACGTCGGCGGCGCGAGCATTAAAATCATAAATTACAACCGCAGAGTTTTGTTAAATCACGAGACCCTGCCTTTCGGCGCGGTAAGTCTTACCGAAAAATTTGCCGACGTAGCCGACGGGTTCGAACGCGCGAAGCTCATAGAAGAATACGTCGGAGAAGAACTTGCGAAAATCGAATGGCTTAAAACCCTCGATTCGGAAATGCATCTCGTAGCGGTAGGCGGCGCGGTTCGCAACTTGGGCAGAATAAGCCGCAGATTCAAGCGTTATCCCCTCGATATGGCTCACAACTACCATATCACTATGGACGATTTCAACAATATTTACAATTCTATGAAAGGCGTGGACATCACTAAGCCCGTACGCATAAAAGGACTTTCGAGCGCGAGAGCGGAAATTCTTCCCGCCGCGTTAAGCTGTATAAAAGCAATCGAAAGCGCGACCCCGTTCAACGAAATCACCATTTCCAGCGCGGGTCTTCGCGAAGGCGCGCTTTTCCGTTACGCCGTACCCAGCACGATGGAAAAACCTCTCGGGGACGTTCTCGGGCACAGCATTTACACTATGCTAAGTCTGTTCAATATGAATATCGAACATTCCGAACACGTTTTCGATATTGCTCTGCAACTCTACCGCCAGCTTAAAGTTTTACATAAACTTCCGCGCTACTATGTGCGCGTACTTCGCGTTGCGGCGCAACTTCACGACGTAGGCAGCAGTTATAAATTCTACGACCACCCGAAGCACTCTTTCTACTATATTCTCAACAGTAATCTTTACGGAATACAGCAAAAAGACCTCGTTATGGCGGCGCTGGTTGCCGGTATGCACGGCAGTCAGACTCTCGAAGGCGTGGAAATTCAGCAATACGTCAATATGCTCAGCGAAGAAGACATCGACGCGGTGAAAAAACTCGGCGTAATCGTCCGTATCGCGGAATGTTTCGACCGCAGTATGAGCGGAGTAATAACCTCTCTCACCTGCGACATTCTCGGGGAAAGCGTTATTCTCAAACCCTGTTCGACGAGCGACTGCACGCTGGAAATTCAGGACGCTATGGGCGCGGTTGCCGATTTCAAACGCGCGTTCAAGAAAAACCTCGATATTCTGTAATCGCCGTTATGCCCGAAAATAAGCGCGTTCTTATTCTCGCCTCTTCTTCGCCGCGCAGAAAAGAACTCATACGCAAGATAACCGATGATTTTATCACGAAACAACCCGTTTGCGAGGAAATAACCGACGGCGAACCGCAATTCGTTGCGGAAACGAACGCCGTGCGCAAAGGTCGCGCGGCGGACGGAGATTTCGTCGTTGCGTGCGACACGCTGGTTGCTTGCGACGGAAAAATTTACGGGAAACCCTCTGGCGAAATCGACGCCGTCGGTATGATTAAAGAATTAAGCGGAAAAACGCACACGGTAATAAGCGGCGTTTACGTCAGGTTCGATAAGGAAGAAACCGTTTTTTGCGATAAATCTTTCGTTACGTTCAAAAACCTTACCGACGAAGAAATCGTTTCTTATATTAAAAATTTTCGTCCGCTCGACAAAGCGGGCGCATACGGTTTACAGGACGGCGTAGTCGTTGAAAAATACTCGGGCAGCCGCGACAATATCATAGGTCTACCCACGGAAAAATTACGGGAAATACTGAGGAAATACGTTTATGTTAAGGAAGAAAGCGATAATTGATTTTGACAGCGAACGCGTCGCGGTAATGTGCGACGGCGTTCTCGTTAAACTTTGTCCGTCCGCCGTAATCCGCAAAGCAAGCGAAACGCCGGTGGTTATTTCTTACGGCGAAGCGGCGGAAAAAAGAAAACATTCCCTCGGCGAATACGAAATTTACTGCACCCCGTTCAAATGCGGAAAAATTGCCGACGAAGCCGCGGCTCGTATCATTTTCCGTTCGGTTTTGCGCGAAGTTTTCGGAGGAAACCCTTTCGTCACCGTTTACGTTCTTATAGCTGGCGGTTTAAGTTACGAAGATAAGCGCACAATAGAAAAGACCATTAACGCCTGCGGTTACAGCAACGTTTATCTCATTCCCCGCCCGAAAGTCATCGCGCGTATTCTCGGATTCAACGACCTAATTTGCGGTCTGTATATGGACTCGGACTTAACCGAACTCGTCGTAGCAAACGACGGCAAAACCCTCTGTTCTCACACGATAGACGTATCGACCTCCGCTCTTGCGGAACTTTTGCGGGACAGATTTCTTTCGGACAGCAAACTCAAACTCCCTTTCGAAACTTCGGTGGAAATAGCAAGTAAATCCTGTTCCCTCTTCGAAACGGACTCGACGAAAATCATCGCCAACGGAAAAGACGCGATAACCTCTTCCTCTAAGTCCGTATATTTCACCGCTCGCGACGTATACCCTCTTACCGACAGCGTATACTCGAAAGTAATCGCCTTAATGAACGCCGCCCTGCTCGACCTTGACCCCGACTTTGCGATAGCAAGCGTCAAATCGGGTTTCCTTTTTATGGGAAGCGGGGTTCGAATCTGCGGTTTTGAAGAATACGTTTATAATAAACTCGGCTTGTCGGGATATATCGAGGACGACGCGTCGACCTTGCTTGCCGCCCTATATTCCATTTCCGAAAACGAACCCGACTGGATAGAATCAAACGCGGAATAAGCGTTTTATAAAAACTCCCGATATTTAATTTCGAAATAGCAAAGATAGCTTTTGAACTTGTCCTGCGCCGCGAGACAGGTGTCTCTGAGATACCCTCGTTCGTTTTCCCATTCCCGAAGTCCGCGATAATAAAACATTTTCGTTTCTTCGTCTATTATGAACGGGACGAAACCACATCGCATACATTCCTTAAACAGTATCAGTCGCCCGACTCTGCCGTTTCCGTCCTGAAACGGATGTATTTTTTCAAAGCGGTAATGAAAATCAAGAATATCGTCGAACGTAGGTTTTTCGAGAGCGTTATATTCGCTAAGAAGCGCCGCTATTTTTTCGGAAACCTCTTGCGGACTTGCCGTTTCTTTTCCGCCGACTTCATTCGGCAATTTTTTATATTCTCCTACGTTAAACCAACTGCGTCGGCTGTCGCTTGTGCCGTTTTTAAGCGTAAAATGCAAATCTTTAATAAAATTCTCGGTCAATTTTCTGTTTGCGCCGTCGATAATTTTGTCCACGCACTTAAAGTGGTTCGCCGTTTCCACGATGTCGTCTACTTTCAATCCCTTATCAATTCCGACAGTGTTCGTTTCGAAAATGTACCTCGTCTGTTCGTGCGTAAGCCTGCTTCCTTCGATATGGTTGGAATTATAGGTAAGTTCAATCTGCACTTTATGATAAATTCCGCCCGAAATTCCGTTGTCCTTTTCTTCTCGGAGAACGCTAAGCAAAGTCCTGTCTTCATCTGATTTCTTGTTTATTCTGTCGGGTTTAACCGCGTCTTCGGGAATATTCCACGTCTTTCCAGTAATAAACGCGCCCTCGATTTGACCGTGCGCACAGTAATTTCTCACGCTTCTTTCCGAAATTTTCCATTTTTTTGCTATTTCCGCAACCGATAAATATTTCATAATATTATTATACTCGCCTATCGGCAAAAAGTAAATAATATTTTAACTTATTTGCGATATTTTTGCCGATAGCGGAAATTCTATATTAAAAAGACAATAAAAAAAAGCACACTACTCTTCACAAAAAGTGAAATATCGTGTGCTTTTCTTCTCCACAAAAATCGAAGTAAAATGTTATATTAAACAAATCCTTAACTTGCCGCAGGGCAAATATCACTGCCCGTTGGGGCAATATCACTCGGCATTAGGCGAATATCACAAATCCGTAAGGATTTATTTAGTTATCGCTATTCCCACAGGGAATAAACGACTTTCAGCAACACACTTTTTCGCCTGCTCGGCATCTGCCGAGGCAAACGTTGTCTTTCGTTCTGTCCTGCAATTCCACGCAGGGGTTGGGTTTATCCTCGTATCGGTAATCTTTTCCGTTATCCTTTATATATTTATCGATAACCTTATGGCTTGCAACGCATTCGACGTCGGAATTGACTTTGTTCTGATAGGCGAAAAATCTGCTTTTGTCGCTCAGTTTGTCTATCTCGACGTAGTCTTCCATAGTTGCGGTCTGTCTGACGGTATTTTTTAATATTCCCCTTATATAGTCTTTCTGAGACGAGAACGCGAGAAGTTCGGGAAAATCTCCGCAAGGAATAACCTGTTGCCATTCTTTGTTTTCTATTTTTTTCAGCCATTCCGCGGCGATATGCAAGTGTGCTATTTCCGCCATCAGATGCTGCTCCCATACTTTTTTGACATACGAATCCGTTTCGTTCTTATAGCACGAATAATAGAGATAACATTCCGTATATTCGTGATTCAACCAACATTCGAACCAAGTTTCGTTTACGTCGATAAGCGATTCGTACTGCGAAACGTGCTGTTCCTCTATCATTCCGATTTCCGCATAAAGCTGTCTTCCGAGGTCGGAAGTATAGAATCCCGTCTGATTCATATAGTAGTTCATCGTCTGCTGTTCCGCCGCGGTGATTATACTTACGTTGAGTTTTGTGAGCGGGTCCGCCGTCTTGAAGTCGGTGTATCTTCTTATATCGTCCGACGGGTGTCTGTGTTCGGAAATCGTCGGTCTGCCGGGCATTATTTCGGTATAATTCCCGACCAACCGTTCGGCGTGTATGCCCTGTTCCATATCGAGTAAATCCGCGTATCTGTACAAATGGTCGAAGTCTTCCAGAAGAGCGAAATCGAGCGCGTGTTTTACATACGGATTTCTCTCCCTCTGCGCGAGAATTGCAGTTAAATCCACGGCAAGCTGTTCGTAGCCGATAGTTGTTTCGAGCACGGTCTCGTTAATCGGTTTGAGGTTGGAAATTCTCTTCTGCTGCTGTTGCTCTCCTCTTCTTACGTCGGACAGCGCGCGTCTTACGTCGTTGTTGTTGCAATGTCTCGAAAACTGATGACTGAACCAGTTGGCTTCGTACTCGGTGCCGTTCATAAGGATACAGCGAACTTTCGTATACGGGCTGACTTCGTTTTTGTCGTACGCGTTGGGGTACATTCTCTGCCAATCCATATAAAGACTGTCTAATTTTTCCGGTTTTTCGTTAAACGGGTTAAAACTCATATAAAAATCTCCTTTTTTTGAAATTACTGAAATTATTCTCTTTCGGGAAAATTTTTATACTTATAATCCTTATGGAAAAGGCGCGGGAATTTCCGCGCCTTTATCTTAATTCTTTTATCTCTTACTTCGCCGACAAAGGTATAAAATCGAAATGCAAAACGTGTTCTCCCGAGCAAATTACGTAATGCGGAAGCGGATAGCCGTTTTCGCTCGTTCCTATGCCGCTGACGAACGCGTTGACGTCGACGTACACGCCGCTTTGCGCGGGTTTTTCGTTAGTTACGAACGCTTCCGCGATTTGTTTATCGCTATACGGGCTTACCCTCAACTGCAAAGGCACTTTCTTTGCGGAAATCACCACGCCGTCTCCGTCGTTGTCCTTTATCACCGCAAACCTTACGTTGGTTCTGTTTCCGCATTCCTGCAAAACGGGCATATTTTCAAAGGTTTTATCGACGTTAAGTCCGAAAATTCCCACTCTCGTATGCTCGCACATATCGATATAGTTATCGCCCTCGCCGTTGCCGTAATAGAGCACGTTTCCGAACGCGTTTCCGAACCTTATCTGTTTGCCGAAGCAATCCATAACGGGAAGTCCGCGTCTTAAAGGCGTGAGCACGCTGAAAACTTCAATCGCGCCGCTTGCGTTCACGATATATTTATCCTGCACGATATAACTTTCTTTTCCGTCGAGGAACAGGACGTTTTCTATATTTACGTGCACGCACCCGAAAGTTCCCTCTTTCTTATAATCGCACTCGAAATCTCTTACTTTGGACGTAACTACGGGCGTTTTTCCGTTCATATTGCGGATAAACGGTCTTCTTATATTGTTTACAAAACTGTTTCCGCCTTTGCGCACGCTGTCGTATTTCAAGAGTTCTTTTCCTCTCAGCACGTATCTCGCTATGCTTCCCAGGCGCTTATTGAACCTTACGCTTCCGCAGTCGAACTCTATATCGAGGTAATCGAAAAGTTCGGTACAAATAAGCGGATTTACTCCTTTTTCGGGCGCAATCACTTTCATCGTGTTGCTGAGTTCGTGCTGTTCTACGTACAGCAATTTTTCCGTTTCTTTGGAATAATACTCCACGTCGAGGAACATATCCCCTTCGATATGCCCTACGAAAATATCGTATTTCTTTGTTTCTCCCGGCTGAACTCTTACGTCGAGCACCGTTCCCGAAACCGTTTTTCCGTCCACTACCACGTTGAGTCTCACGGTCAAATCGTCGGTAGAGAGATACTTTCTCGTGTTTGTAAGTTCAATCGCCGTCGCGCCGTCGGTTATTTCCGAACGCACGGGTCTGTACAGATATTTTATGAACTCCGCGCCCGCGTAAGGCTGTCTTTCCGCGGTGAAAATTCCGCACGCTTTTCTTCCTTCGCCCTTAATCACGTCGTCGGCAAAATACGCTACGCATCCGCCTGCGCAACAGGGAGTGGAAGAAATCAAATCTTCGTATGCGTTCATCGTAGCGCATCCTATTCCCGTAGACAGCGCGTATCTCGCGAGGAAAAGCGGTTTTCTTCCCGCGGCTTCGTTTATCATATCCACGACGTCGTTTACCGCGGGAAAATCTGCGGTCATTACGTCGCCGTTTCCAAAGCAGAAGACGGGTTTTGCTGTGTTCTTTTTCAGTTCGGTCACGCATTTAGCCGCGTTCGCCGCAGTTCCGTTTTCCGCAAGGAAATACGCAATGACGTTGCACTCGTTCTTGTCGCGAGAATATGCGTTAAATACGGTTTTCACCGCAAGGCTTTCGAACGCTTTTTCGTTCATCACGGCGTCGCGGTACTTCGCGCCGTTTGCCGCCGCGGCGGACGTGTCTATCCCCGAATTTCCTATTACGTAAAGTCCCGCTTTTTTCGCTATCGCGACGAATTCGGGAAGCACGTACCCCGAAGGCATAACGGCGTTGAACCCGTACGCCTTGATGAGCGCGAGGTCGCGTTTTATATCCGCAATTCCCATCGGTTCTCCCGCCGCGTTATAGACGGGGTTATAGGCAATTCCGCGAATTTTCAAAGGTTCGCCGTTATAATACATCGTGTCTCCGATTATGCTTACTTCGTTGAACCCTACGCTTACTTTCGTACATTCCGCGACGAAATTCTTCTCTATGGTTTTTATGAACAAATCGTAGGTTTCCTTCGTTTCCTCGTTATAGGAAGCGAATTCACCTTTGATTTCGATATAAACTTTGTCTCCGTCTTTTTCGCAGACCGTTTCGTAAACTGTTTCTCCGTCTTTTTTCAGTTCTACTTTGCATTTGCCCGGGTCGTCGGTAAAGAATCTGAGCGCAAGCCCGGCGGTATAGACGTTCCCTTCCTTTATAACTTTGAAATCGTAATCGAAAAGGCTGCTTTTTTTCACTTTTATGAGGTTTACGTCCCCGGTTATTCCCGTCGCGCGGAACCCGTCCGCCCCGTACAGCATCGCCGAGGGCGTACTCTTTTTCACTATAACTACGATTTCGTTTTCGCCGAGTTTCAAAAATTCCGAAACGTCGAACTCCGCGCTTCCCGTCATAGAAAAGCCGACGTATTTTCCGTTAATCTGAAGTTCCAGACTTCCGTTTACCTTTCCGAAAGAAAGTATATGCCGACATTCCGCGTCCGCCACGTTGATGAACTTACGGTAAATTCCCGTAGAATTCGTTCCGTTTTTGTTCTTTTTATCCTCTTTTATCTCGCATTTTTTGATATTGACTTCGAACGGATAACCGTAAGAATACGCGAATTTTTCAAAGCCCGCGCTCTCCCAGCTCGACGGTAATTTGATTTTATCCCATTTCATTCCGTTTCCGCCGAATTTCGAAGGCGCGTTGTCCGCAAAGTAAGCAAAATCCCATTCGCCGCTTAAAGTAAACAGTCTGTCGCTCGCTCCGCTTCCCGTTTCGTTATCTCCCGCGTTGCACACGGTTTCCGAAGAACACGGCACGAACGCGCTCCTTGCGGGAAGCACGTTTTCTTCCGTCTTGCCGAGTCCGAAATTCACGTTTGCCACGGTATATTCGTAACTTTCTCCTTTGAGCAGTTCTTTGTACTCGGGGAGTTCTTCTTCAATCTTCGGCGAAAGCGTTTCCGTAGCAAGGTGCGCGCCTTTTTCGTCGTATCTGACGCGGATTTTCGTGCTTTCATCGTATTCACCGAGATAAATTCCGTAATCGCGGGTATGTCCTGCGGCGATAACCGGGGTTATTTTCTGTATTATTTCTTCTTTTCCGTCTTTAACCGAAGAAACCGTCACGGTGAGTCCGTCCGAACCCGCAAAAGCTTTGGTGTTTGTAATCGTCAGCGTGCGGCTGTCGGCAAGGAAAGAAATATAAGGGCGGAAAACGTATTTTGCGATAACCGCGTTTTCCGTCTCGACGTTGTTTTCGTCGAAAAGTCCTTTTTCACCGTATTTTCCTCTGTAAGCGTCCGCGAAAACGCCGCTGCATTCTTCGTCTCCGAGCAAGGCTTCCGCTCCGTCCGCGGTAATCTTGTCCGCGGGGATAAACGCAACGAACGGGCGCATTCCCTCATAAAACGGCACCGCGCCGAACCCGACGTTCGCCACGGGTTTTCCGTATTTTTCCGAGATTAAGTTCGCCGTTTCTTTGCCCTGTTCTTCGTCCGTCATATTTCCGAACGCGTACGCTATTACGTTGGGATACGCCGCGGTAAGTTTCGCGAGGGTTTCCGAAGCCTGTTTCATATATTCGTCCGCGTTGTTTACCGCGCCGTGCTTGGATACTTTTTCCTTATGCACTTTTTCCCTAACGAAAGGTATTTCGTTTATAACGTACAGACCGATTTCCGCACACGCCTCGTAAAAATCGGGAATTGAGACGCCTTTAAGCCACACCGCGTTCATATTGAAACTCTTCATAATTCCGAGTTCGTCGCGGTAATCTCCGAAAGCGTCGGGGTAATAAACCGCGCCTTTAAGCGTTATCGGCGTTCCGTCCAACGTAAACGCGTCGCCGTCGGTTCCCGCAGGCGCGAAACCGATTTTCGCCATCGAACATTCTTTTTCTTCTTCGCCGTCGACTATTCTGATATATAAGTCGTACAAATAGGGATTTTCCGCGGAATACACGGCAAAATCGCCCGAAAAAGCCATTTCGGCTACGCCGTTTTCGAAAACTACTTCCTGTTCGGAGACTATTTCTTCCCCGTCGGCAAGCACGGCGCACGCTTTCACGCCGTCGTTGGCTTTCGCATAGAGGGTAAGTTTTCCTTCCATATCTATCCCGTTTCGTTTGGAAACGAAAGTATAGTCGTTTAGGTACGCGTCCTTTCTGACTTTAAGTATAACGTCGCCGAAAATACCCTCGTTTTCCTCGCGGGATACGTCCGTTTTCAACGCCGCGTCGTCGGAAGACACCCTTACGAGAAGGACGTTCGTTCCTTTTTCCTGCGCGCCTTTTATGTCGAACTCGCCGCTTCCCAAGCGGGACGCTCCTATGAATTTACCGTTAAGATAAACCTCGAAAGCTCCGCCCACGCGTTCGAAAACGAGCGTATTGTCGTAACTCGGATTGAACACGTCGAATTCCTTTCTGTAAAGGAAACATTTGCCGTCCGTTTTCCCCTCTCCGAACAGAGAAAACGCGGGGTTTTTATCCGGCACTTGCGCGGGAACGAACGTCGCTTTAAGCGAATCGAAAATCTCGCTTCTTTCGTCCGCAAGCGCGATTTCCCATTCTCCCGAAAGGGAAAAAGCCCTGTCGCTGACTTTTTTCGAATAGACCGTTTCCAGGCAAACCGCTATCTCCGAGCAGGACAGAAAATTCGCGTGCGGAGGAAGCGTTCCTTCCGACCATTTGCCGCCGTTGTTTGCGTTGAAACGAATGAAATTGTATGTTATAGAAGGTATCATCAGGTTCTCCCCTTGTTGAATTCGTAATTTTATCCGCCTTGTTTTCGGGCAAAAGACCTGCCCGACGGCATAATAATATTTATATTATAACAAAATATATTTGTTTGTGCAATACGTTTTTTCATTTTTAACGCAAAAAAACAACGCTTTTCCCTGATTTCTCATAAAAAAGCGTTGGTTTCTCTCCATTCGTTTTACATTCGATGCAAACCTTGCTTCAACGAAAATGCGCTTTATTTGTAGCCAAGGATACGAATAGCTATGCTTTTATCAATTTCTTAAACGGTTTCACGAGCACGAGCGAGCACGCGAGGTTTATTGCCCAGAATATCGCTTGTTTCGGCGTTCTTATAACGTAATACGCCCAGAAAGAATATTTCGCCGACATATAGTAGAAGTACATCGCCACGGTATTGAGGTTGGTGCATATAAGAAACACGAACACGAAACTTAAAACTGTAAGGGCGTAGACGTTTTTGTCCTTTCCGATTTTTTTTGCTATCATAAAGACAAGCCCGGGGATTAACCCTATCAAGCCCGATACGACGGTAACCACGGGGTTGAACGCGCCGCCCGTCGAATTGATGAGCCAACCGAGCACGTCTCCGCACGCGCCCACGATAAACCCTGCGACGGGACCGAAGAATGCGCCGGCAAGAAAGCACACGGTGTAGTTGAAACTCAACGCATTTGCGTTTCCCACGCTCAGATAGACCGTATAGACGTTGGTAACGACGCTCAGCGCGACGAACACGGCGCAATAGCAAATCGTCTTTACGCTCAATCCTTTTCTTTGAGCTTTTGTTTTCGATTCCATAAAAAATAACCTCCTTTCAGGCGGCCATTAACGAAAAAGAATATAAAAATATTTAATCTCGCAACGGACGCAGCAAGACACCGCAACCTTTCGCCTAAGCGGCGCGCGGTTTTCGTTTGCGAACAACATCCCATTTCGCAACACTTAACGCGTCTTACTTACTCTGCTGTTTTTATTGTACTCCTCTCTTTCGTTCCCGTCAAGCGTTCTTTCGGGTTATGCGGATTTCGGCGATTTTTACGAAAACTCTTTCCGAATAACCTCGGCTTAACGTTCATATTATTTCATTATGAAAAAAGCGCGCAAAGTCGCCGGGGCGGTCGCCACGGTGACGGTTTTCGGAGTTTTCACCCGTCTCATCGGGTTTCTGTTCAAGATTTACCTTTCCCGCTCTCTCGGCGCGGAAGCTCTCGGTTTATATCAGATAGCCCTTTCGGTTTTCTTTCTGTTCTCCGCTTTGTCCTCTTCGGGCGTTCCTTTGCTTTTAAGCAGAAAGACGGCGGAAAACAACGCGCTTAACGAAAACCGTTCCTTTTCTCTGTTCACTTCCGCTCTGGTAATTTGTCTCGTCTCATCCCTTACCCTCGCGCTCGTCCTTATGCTCGCGCAAAAGCATATGACGTTTCTCTTTTCCGACGTCGCGGCGCATCCTATTTTTCTGATTATGTTGCCCGCCCTCGTATCCACTTCGGTATACTGCGTGGTTCGAGGCTGGCTTTGGGGAGAGAAATATTTCACGTCGTTTTCCGCGACCGAAACGGTTGAAGAAAGCCTTCGAATTCTCTTCGGCGTATTCTTTCTCAGCGGAATAATCGGGTCTCTCGGCGGCGTATACGCGATTGCCTGGGCGTTTACCGTAAGCGACATACTGGTCGCCATCATCCTTTTTATAATCTTTTTCGCAAAAGGCGGCAGGCTTTCCCGTCCGTCGCAGATAAAAGAAATTCTCGTGCCCTCCCTTCCCATAACGGCAATGCGCGTTTGCTCGGGACTTATCGGCACGCTTATTGCCTTTCTTCTCCCTCTTCGACTGATTTCCGCGGGAATGACTGCGGCGGAAGCGACGGCTTCTTACGGTCGTATCGCGGGTATGGCTACCCCTCTTCTCAACGCGCCCAACGCGGTTATCGGCAGTCTTTGCATCGTTCTCATTCCCGAACTCAGCGCGAGTATGGTAAAGAACGACTTCGACAAACTCAACAAACAAATTTCCCTCGGCATAAACTTTTCTTTCCTTATAAGCGGGCTTTTCATCGTCGTCTATTCCGCTCTCGGCAAGGAAATCACCTCGCTTTTATACGCCGACTCGGTAAGCGGAATGTACCTGCAAGTGGCGACCTACGCGATGTTGCCCGTTTGTCTCAGTCAGATAACTCAAAGCGCGCTCAATTCCATAGGAAAAGAATATAACGCTTTCGTAAACTATCTTTGCGGAAACATCGTTATGCTTTCGATAATCTATTTCCTGCCGTCCCTTCTCGGCATTTACAGCGTAGCCGCGGCTTCCTTTATATGCACTTCGGTAATAAGCGTTCTCAACGTCGTCCGCCTGCACAAGACGACGGGGCTGGGCGTCGATTTCTTAAAATATTCTCTCCTCGTCCTTATATTCACCGTTCCCTGTTCGTTGCTTTCCGAATGGCTGAACTCCCTTTTATCTTCGTCGCTTAAATCTTTTTCTTTCATCCCCTCCGCGCTGGTTGGCGTAATCTCCTACTGTCTTCTTTGCGCAGTAACCAACGTGCTCGACGTTCGCGGAGTCGTACTCGGTCGTTTCCGCGCCGCCCGTTCAAAAGTTTGAACCTTCATTTCTACTCCCTCGTTTTATTAGACTGTTATTTCGTTGCCAAAAAGCCGCAGTCGTGATAAAATCTAAGTAAAACAACAAAAAACGGAGCGTAATATGGCAAAAACCGTAGTCGTAGGTATGAGCGGAGGGGTGGACAGCAGCGTAGCGGCTCTTCTTCTCAAACAGCAAGGTTACGACGTTATCGGACTTTTTATGAATAACTGGCGCGAGACCGACGAAAACGGTTGTTGCACTGCCGAACAGGACTATACCGACGTTCGGCGCGTTTGTTCCTCGATAGGGATACCCTACTACACCGTAGATTTTTCCAAAGAATATTACGACAACGTCTTTTCTCATTTCGTGAAAGAATATTCTCTCGGCAGAACGCCGAACCCCGACGTTCTCTGCAATCGTGAGATAAAATTCGGTGTCTTCCGCGATTATGCCGCGAAAATCGGCGCCGATTACATTGCCACCGGTCATTACTGCGGTATAACGAAACAGAACGGCAGGACGTATCTTTCCCGCGCGGCGGACGAGAACAAAGACCAGACGTATTTTCTCAATCAAGTGACGGAAAAGCAACTGGAAAACGTACTTTTCCCGCTCTCCGACATTATCGATAAGCACGCGGTTCGGAAACTTGCTCAAAGTTACGGATTGATAACCGCGGAAAAGAAAGATTCCACGGGGGTTTGTTTTATAGGCGAGCGAAATTTCCGCAAGTTTCTGTCTCAATATATTCCGATGAAAGAAGGAGAAATACGCACTCTCGACGGTAAAGTCGTCGGCACTCACAAAGGCGTATTCTTTTACACGCTCGGTCAGCACAAAGGTTTCGGCGTCGGGGGCGTAGCGGGTCAAGACAACGCCCAACCCTGGTACATTATCAGAAAAGACGTTAAAAACAACGTTCTCTACGTCAATCAGGGCGAGACCGACGAACTCTATTCCCCGTCTCTCGTCACTGAAAAGTTCAATTTTATAACCGAACCCGTGACAAGCGGCGAAGTCCTCGTCCGTATCCGTCACCGTCAACCCTTGCAAAAAGCCCGTTTCTCCCTTCTCCCCGACGGCGGCGTTCGCGTCGATTTCGATGAAAAACAACGCGCCGTTTCCCCGGGACAATACTGCGTGCTCTATTCCGGTCGCATCTGCCTCGGCGGCGGAGTAATAAAATAAATTCCGACCACACGTTATGCGGAAAATCGCTCGCGGTAGGCTTTCAGCCGACACGCGGACGATTTTTTTTATCCGCATAAGTCGGACTACCAAGGAAGCAAAATGACACATTTTGCTTGACAGCATAGTTCGCAAGGGGGGCACGCCCCTTGCTTATCCCCATAATGGCGACACTCTCGGCACTTGTCCGTTCGTGTCGAAGAATTTAACCACGGAACATATCGCTTCAACCCGCCCACCCACCCGATAAAGTATGGTGGAATATCCGTTTTTCCCGTTTATTACGATAAAACAATACTTGCGAAACAAAGCATAATGGTAAATGCTGAAAGTTTTTGTAAAGGGAGAGCGCGAGAGGGAAGAAACTTTTTGCCTAAAAAGTTTTTCCCTCTCGCATCAACATTTATAAAAATTTTCATCGGTTATCAAAGCGCTTTTACTTTCTTCACATTCGTACAATCCGCGCTTATCGCAATATGATACACTCCGTTTTCATCTACGGTTATTTCCGATTGCAAAGTGTCTTCTTTTAAGTCAAAATAGCTTTTCAGTACGCCCTTAACGTCGTTTTTAAGCACCTCTAACACGCCGTTCGGGATTTTAAGCGAGTCGCCGAGAATTACCCGCCGAAGGCGGACGAGTTCGTCCGAAGTGGTTTTCATATATTGAGCCACCTCCTTAATTTTCCCATCACTCCGCCGTATTGCGATACGCAATCGTATATCTTTTTGTCCGTTCCGTCTACGTATGACGCAAGCAATCCGTATGCGTATCCCACTCCCGAACGCCTCGTATCCGCGTCGGCTATACCATACAAATTTACAAAATCGTCTTCGGGTAAAATCCCGTAAAGCGGTAGTTGCATTACCTTTGCGACTTCGTCGGGCGAAAGCATCATTTTATCCGCGACATACTCTCCTCTTACGCGATTTACCACAAGCCCCACTTGCGTTATCCCGTACGACGCGAGCACTTTAACCGTTTTATATCCGTCTCTTACGGCGGGAATATGCGGCGTAGTCACTATTATCGCTTCTTTCGCGCCCATCGCCGCTCTATGAAAATTGTCTTCTATTCCTGCGGGACTGTCTATAAGCACGTAATCGAAACAGGCTTTCAGTTCGTTTATAATATCGACGAAAATATCCGCCGTAACCACGTTTAACGCGCCCGTAGTCGCAGGGAACAGGCTCAACCGTTCGTTTATCGGCACGAGAGCCTGCATAACCGTAGCTTTGCCCATAGCGACTTCTCCCGCGTCGTATACGATTTTATCCTCCACTCCGAACACGACGTCGAGGTTGTTCAACCCTATGTCTCCCTCAACCGCCACTACCTTCTTACCTTTCGCGCTTAGCGCGTTGGCAAGGTTTGCCGTAACCGTAGTTTTACCCACACCGCCCTTTCCCGACGTTATAACTATTACTCTTGTCATATCGTAAAGTATAACGCGAACCCTTTGCTTCTATTTGTCTCTTTTTGTCTTTTAATGAATAAAAATAAGGAGCGACCTTACGCGCATTTTTTTCGCAAAATCCGTAATATGCGAAAACCTCGCTTCGGTGTAAAGCGAGGTTTTTTACGTTATGTCAGTAAATTTTCAAGGACAAAAACGGTATCCCGATTTTACCCGAATACCGTTTTTATAACTACATTAACCGATGATTATTGTTTTCTGTACCTGTTGAGAATATTTCTGCCTTCGAAAATTCTGTTGACTTCGGCGGCATAAGCGTTTTCCTTCGGCGCGACGACCTTAGGCGCTTTCTTTTCTCTCTTCTTGGTAGGAGCCGCATAACCTTCTCTGAGATAGCTTATGCTTACGGGAACGAACGCGTTGTAAGCGTCGGAATACGCGCCTTCTTCAACTGCGATTTCCACAACGTCTTTACCGGTCTGTTTGAGTTCGGTAAGTATCGGAAGAATATCTCCTTCGCCTACCGCGAAACCTACCGCGTCAACCGTGGAGTTAAGACTGATTTTCGTTCCGTCGATAATCTGTCTGGAATCGAGCTTGTTTCTTCTGCGACTGGCTACCGGCGTAACTGCGTCATAACCTTTTGCCGCGATAAATTCGTTAAAGTCACGGTTACGCTTTGCAACGTAGCTGTAAAATTTGACAAACGCCACTTCATACGCCGTTTCAATCTCGGCAAGCAGTTTCTTAAAACCTTCGCAAGATACTTTCAGGCTTCCAAGGTCGATAAGTAAAGCGATTTTCGGCTTATTCATTTTGTCCTCCTATACATAGTTATTATATTGTATTATTTGTTTCTGTAATAATAAAACAAGTATTGCTGAGCGATTCCCGCGTCTTTGCCGAACCTCTCGACAAGTCTTTGTTCCATTCTGCCCGGGTTCTTCTCCTCCGGAAAGCCCAAAGCCGAATAAATCTTCTTGCTCCAAGTATCCATCGGAAACAGGTCCGTTTTCCCGAACGCGAAAAGCAAAATACAGTCCGCGACTTTGCCTCCCACGCCTTTGAAACTCATAAGCGTTTTCCTCGCCGTCGCAGTGTCCGCTTTTCTTATTTCGTCGAAGTCGTACCCGACGAGTCTCTTCGCGGTGTCGGATAAATATTCCGCTCTGTACCCCGCGCCGATTTCCCTAAACAGTTCCACGTCGGCTTCCGCCATTTTTTCCGCCGTCGGGAAAGCGTAATACCCGTCTTTTTTTTCTCCGAGCCGTACGCACATCTTTTCCAGTATTCCTTTTATCCTCGGAATATTGTTGTTCGCCGACACGATAAACGAAATAATCGTCTCGAACGCGTCCTGCTTCAATATGCGTATTCCTTTGCCGTACTCGATAGCGTCGTTTAGTCCGTCGTACGCCCTGAGTCCTTCTCTCACCGCCGTGTAGTCGTTATCCAAATCGAAATAATCGATAAAGTAATCTACGTCGTCGGTTTTCATTATAACACACGATTCGGACTTTTGCAATAGGCAAATTTTATCTTTGCTTAAAATCGTATGACAATCGCCCTCGTTTCGGTATCTGAACACCTGCCCGCAGTCGAGAATATGTTCTACGACGAAATCGTTTTCCGAATATATTCTGACTTCCCGATTGTTTGTCCGTTCGTATCTCATCTTCGCGCCTTATTACGCTTTCGCGTATACGCTTACCTGTTTATACCTCTTCATTCTCGTGCCGGCTTCTTCGAATCTTACCACTCCGTCGATGAGCGCGTACAACGTATCGTCGCTGCCGATTCCTACGTTCTGACCCGCGTGGAATTTCGTTCCTCTCTGTCTTACGAGGATATTTCCCGCGAGGCACACCTGTCCGTCGCTCTTCTTCGGTCCGAGTCTTTTCGATTCGCTGTCACGGCCGTTTCTCGTGCTACCCATACCTTTCTTATGGGCGAACAGCTGAATATTCATAAACATTCCTTATCTACCTCCGTTTTTACATAGGGCGAATAGCCCTTTTCGATGTCTTCCACGCCTAACTTCATAGCTCTCAAAACGGCTTGTTGCTTTATTCCTTCCTCCCTGTCTTTCGGTTCGGGCGTTTCGAAATAAACATAGCCTTCTTCTTCGTTAACCGTGTACCTGACTTTTCCGTCGGAAATATCGATAATAGCCAAAAGAGCCGTCTGCACTACCGCGCTCACCGCGCTGCAAACAATGTCTCTGCCGTGTTTTGCATACCCTGCGTGTCCTTTGACTTCCACGGCGCATATATCTTCATTCCGACAATGGATTTTTACCTTAATCATCCGACCGTATTAACCGACGATTTCCGTGATTTCCACTTCCGTGTACGGTTGACGATGACCTTGACGTTTGCGTTCGTTTTTCTTAGCTTTATACTTGAAAATGTCGATTTTGCGACCTTTTCCACTTTTGAGAACTTTCGCTTTCGCGCAAGCGTTTTCCACTTCGCTTCCCGCTAAAACGTTTCCGTCCTTGTTGAGCATAAGAACTTTGAACTCGACGGTTTCTTCGGGTGCGTTCTGCAATAATTCCACTTTGATTACGGAACCCTGCTCCACCTTATACTGTTTTCCGCCCGAAACAATAATTGCGTACATAAAAACATAACCTCCTTTTGAAGACTCGCTGTCGGGGTGGCAAAATGCGCTTATCTACCCTTTTTATGCGGTTATATAATAATTTATCATAAATTGCAACGATTAGCAAGCAAAAATCGCTCTTTTTTTAATTATTTCGAAATTTGTTTTTTGCCTGTCTTTTCAGTTTTTTCTTCTCCACGACAGAGGATTAAACAAGAACAGCATCGGCAGAATTTCCAGTCTTCCCGCGAGCATATCGAAGCACAAAATCAATTTCGACACCGTGGAAAATCCGTTATACGTTCCCGTGGAAAGGTTTCCGAGCCCGGGACCTACGTTGCTCATACACGATATTACCGAAGTAAGTTTTTCAATCATTCCCAAATTCGTTCCGCCGTGAAAAACATCCTCGAACAGAGAAATCAATACGAAAGAACAAAACGCAAGCGCAAAATACAGTCCGAAGTACGCCATAGTCGAAGAAACGGTGCTGTTTTCCAGTCGTTCTCCTTCCAGTCTTATCGTCTTCACCCTGTTCGGTCTCGCCGCTTTATAGTATTGAATACGCACGTATTTCCCCGCGATTATTATCCTGGAAATTTTCATACCGCCCGCCGTCGAACCGCTGCACGCTCCCATAATCATCAAACCGAGCAAAATCGCCTGACACAGTCCCGTCCACGCGGAAAAATCGACCACGCTCAATCCCGTAGTGGACATAAACGAAGCGGTCTGAAACGCGGTATACCTGAGAGAAGTTCCGAAATCGCCGTAGTTTCCGTTAATCGTCAATCCCGTCGCCATCGCGAGCACGGCAACCGTATAAACTATAAAATAAGTTCTGAGTTCTTCGCTCTTTATCGCCGTGGTGAATTTACCTATAAGTATAAGGTAAAATACGTTCATATTTATTCCGAATAGAAACATAAACACCGTGGCGATTATTTCTATCGAGAGGCTTCCGTACGCCCCCATACTTGCGTTTTTCACGCTGAAACCACCCGTTCCCGCTATGCTCATAGCGTGCACGATACTGTCGTAAACCGGCATTTTCGCAATAATAAACGCCACGGCGAGAATAATCGTCATAGCGGTGTAAATAAGATAGAGAATTTTCGCGGTCATCGTCAGTCTGTCGGTGAATTTTTCCACCTGGTGTCCCGGGACTTCCGCTTTGAAAATGTTCATAGTCGTCGCGTCGAGGTTTTTCGGGATAATGGCGAGCACGAGCACGAGAATGCCCATTCCGCCGACCCAGTGGGTAAAAAGTCTCAGCGCGTTGACGCTCTTAGACAGCGACTCTACGTCCGCTATTACCGACGCGCCCGTAGTGGAAAAGCCGGAAACCGACTCGAAAAAGCAGTTTATAAACCCGCCCTTTATCTCGCCCGTGATAACGTACGCGACCGCGACGGCGAGAGAAATTAGCAACCAACTCAGCGCGACGATAATAAAACCTTCGGTCGCGGTAAGTCGTTTATTCTTCGGTTCTTTTACCGAGCACAGAAAACCTATGAGAAAAAACGCGGCTCCAAGCGGAAGAAACGCGGCAAGGTTATTGTACTCGCCGTAAATCAACGCGATAATCGAGGGGAAAAGGAACAAAAACGCGACGGTTTTCATTATTCTTCCCGTAAAATAAACGGTATACTTTACGTTCATACCCAAATTACTCCATTACCTCGTTTATTCCGTCCACGCCTTTCTGTTTCGTGACGACGATAACTCTGTCTCCGTCCGTAATCCAGTCGTTTCCTCTGGGAATTATCGTCTTCCCGTCCCTTATTATCATCGCTATAAGCGTATCCGGCGCAAGTTTCAGGTCTTTTATCGGGATATTCCTTTTTGCGAACATTTCGTTTACGGAAAATTCCAGCACGAAAGCGTCGCTCCCGCCGAGCGTGAATATCGCGTTGAGCTTGCTTCCCAAATCCTTTGCCGACTGCAACCCCTTTACAAAGTGAAGTATTCTCGTCGCGGTCAGAACGTTGGGAGAAACCACGCTCCCTATTTCCAGCTCTCCGACCACGCTGAAAAGATTGTATTCGTCCACCGCGGTTATTACCTTCGGCACTTTTTTATTGAGCGCGTACAGAGAAGCGATTATATTCTTTTCGTTGTTCGCGGTGAACGCGACGAACGCGTCCGCGTCCGCAAGCCCCTCGTTTCGCATAAGTTCGTAATCGTTGTCCTTTCCCTGTATAATTATCGCTTTGGGTAACTGTTCGCTCAAATACCGACACCTTTCGACGTTGTTTTCGATAATCATAACTCTCATTCCTGCCGCGGAAATCTGCTTTGCGAGGTAGTAAGAACTGTTGCCTCCGCCGAGGATTAGCACGTTCTTTATTCTCGTCTGATACATTCCCGTGCCTTTAAGGTACTTGACTATTCCCGTGACGGTGGACGCTATGCTCAGTCTGTCGCCGCCTTTAAGTACGAAATTCCCCGTAGGAATGATTATTTCTCCGTCCCTTTCCACCGCGCATATTTGCACGTCGGGATAAAGTTTACCGTGTTTTGCCGCGATTGAATCTCCGACAAACGGGCTGTTTTCGGGCAGAATTACGTCGATGAGTTCCATTTTGCCGTCGGCGAAAAGTTCTACCTGCAACGCGGACGGAAAGCGCAACATTCTCGCTACTTCCGACGCCGCTTCTTTTTCCGGGCTTACCGACAGATTTATATTGAACCTGTCTCTCAGATTTTCTATCTGGTCGTGGTATCGTTCGTTGTTGTTGATGATAACGGTATGCTGTGCGCCGAGGTCTTTCGCCACCATACAGCAAAGGATATTTACTTCGTCTATATTTGTGCTCGCTATTACGAGGTCGGCTTTATCCACGCCCGCTTTTTTCTGCACGTCGTAAGACGCGCCGTTCCCCACGACGCCCGTTATCTCATATTTGTCAAACGCTCTCTTTACGCGCGACGCGTCAATATCGACGACGCACACGCTATGTTCGTCTTCGAGCAGTCTTTCCACTACCGAAGACCCTATTTTGTCGCACCCGATGACTACGATTTTCATTTCTCGGATATATTCGCCCCTTCTCTGATATTTCTTTTTAGTATACGCAACTGTTTTGCAAGTTTTTCGGGAAGTTTATCTTCGAACTTTTTGAAAAATTCGCCTATATCCTCAGCCTCTTTCTTCCACGCGGCAAGGTCTACGGAAAGCACTTTTTCCAAGTCTTTTTCTCCGAAATTTTCCATTCCTGCGAGGTTTATATCCTCTGCTTTCGGCATAAGCCCTATGGGCGTTTCCACCGCTTCCGCCTGTCCTTCGCACCGTTTGATTATCCAGTCGAGCACTCTCAGGTTGTCTCCGAACCCCGGCCAGATAAAGTTCCCGTTATCGTCGGTTCTGAACCAGTTTACGTGGAAAATTTTCGGTTGGTTTGCCATTCTTACGCCCATTTTGAGCCAGTGCTCGAAGTAGTCGCACATATTGTATCCGCAAAACGGCAGCATAGCCATCGGGTCGCGCCTTACGACGCCCACTTTTCCCGCCGCCGCGGCGGTAGTTTCGCTCGCCATAGTCGCTCCGATAAACACGCCGTGTTCCCAGTCTCTCGCCTGATAAACGAGGGGCGCGACGCGCGCTCTTCTTCCGCCGAAAATTATCGCGCTTATCGGCACGCCTCTGGAATTGTCGAATTCCTTACTTAAACACGGGCAGTTCTTTGCCGGCGCGGTAAATCTGCTGTTGGGGTGCGCTCCTTTTACGGGGTTGCCGTTTTCGTCGCGCATTCCTTCTCTCCACGGTCTGCCCTTCCAGTCGTACGCTTTTTGCGGCGGGTCGATTTTACTTCCTTCCCACCACACTGTGTTGTTTTTCGCGTTAAAGCACACGTTGGTAAAAATCGTATTTCTCCGCATTGTCGCAAGCGCGTTGGGGTTGGACTTTTCGTTCGTTCCCGGCGCGACTCCGAAAAATCCGTTTTCGGGGTTTACAGCATAAAACGCGCCGTTTCTCTTTCTTAACCAGGCTATATCGTCGCCGACCGTCCATACTTTATACCCTTTATCCGCGTAAGTTTTGGGGGGAATAAGCATTGCGAGGTTGGTTTTTCCGCAAGCGGAAGGAAACGCCGCGCAGATATATTTCGTATCTCCGTCGGGTTTTTCCACGCCTAAAATCAGCATATGTTCCGCCATCCAGCCTTGTTTCCAGCCCTGATAACTCGCTATTCTCAACGCAAAACACTTTTTGCCGAGCAATACGTTGCCGCCGTATCCGCTGTTGAGCGAATAAATAACGTTATCTTCGGGGAACTGGCAGATATATCTGTTTTTCGCGTCGAGAGTTACTTTACTATGTATTCCTTTGACGAAATCGTCGCCGCCGTTCAGTTTTTCGTAAACTTTATCCGACACCCTCGTCATTATCATCATATTGAGCACGACGTAAAGGCTGTCGGTGAGTTCTATTCCGTATCTTGCGAACGGGGACCCGATTTTGCTCATAGAAAACGGAATAACGTACATCGTTCTTCCTTTCATCGCCCCTTCGGCTATCGCGTCGAGTTTTTTATACGCTTCGGACGGCGCCATCCAGTTGTTCGTTACTCCCGCGTCTTCCTGTCTTTCCGTACATATAAAAGTTCGGTCTTCCACCCTTGCCACGTCGTCGGGGTCGGTACGGTGATACAGACACCCCGGCATAAGAGAATTGCTTAGTTTTATAACTTCACCCGTAGCGATTGCTTCACAGGTAAGAAGTTTGTGCTGTTCCTTGCTTCCGTCCACCCAAACGACTTCGTCGGGCGAAAACAGTTTGCGGTATTTCTCCACAAAGTCGAGTACGTATTTATTGTCTGTCATAATGTTCTCCTTTACGTAACTTTTAGATAATTGTAGCATAAACCGTAAATAAAATCAAATTGTAGAAGACTCGCTTATATTTTAATTATATTTGCGGTCGAAAAACACTTTTTTCACAACTTTCTTACAAATTTCGCAATTTAGTTTCTGATAATTATATAGGTAAGGTATCCTACATACGCGAGCACCATAATTGCGCCCTGCCATCTCGTCGTTTTCTTCGAGAACAACGCTATAAGCAAAATAAGCAAGCCCGAACCGAGCATTACGAGCATATCGATAAGGGTTTCGCTCGATACAGTTAAATTCCGAATTGTGGACGACAGTCCGAGGATAAGAATGACGTTCATTATATTCGAACCTATTGCGTTGCCGATTGCTATATCGTTTTCTTTTTTTATCGCCGCGACTACGCTTGTGACGAGTTCGGGAAGGGAGGTTCCCACGGCGACTATCGTAAGCCCGACGAGCACTTCGCTCATTCCGAGCGCTTTTGCTATCGCCGACGCCTTGTCGACGACCAAATCGCCTCCGAAAATAACGCACGCAAGCCCGACTACTGCTAAAATAATACTCAGCCATAACGGTCTTTTTTTCTTTACTTTTTCGTTTTTGCCCTCAATTTCGGCGCTTTCATCGCTCGGTTTACTTTCCTCTTGTTTGTTTTTCTCTATTTGTTCTATTTCTTTTTTGCTCTCTTTTTTGCCGCGGACAATCAGAAACGCCGTATATCCCACGAAAAGTACGAGGAAGGTTACCGATTCGAAAATATCCAGTTTATAGGGCGTTATAACAAAAGAAAACAGAATCAGAACGACGTAAATTCCAACCATTATGGGAATATCGAATTTTTTCATATCTTTCCCGATTGAGAGCGGTACAAGCAACGAACTTACGCCGAGAATAAGCAAAGTATTGAAGATATTCGAGCCTACGACGTTGCCTATGCTCATATCGTTCATACCGTTTATCGCGCTGTTTACGCTCACCGACGCTTCGGGCGCGCTCGTCCCCATCGACACAAGCGTAAGTCCGATTATGAGCGGCGAAACCTTTAACGCTTTGGCAATCGCGCTCGAACCGCTTACGAACCAGTCGGCGCCCTTGACAAGCAACGCCATACCGACGATAAGCAAAACTATATTCAGGAACATTCCTAACCCTCCGTTAAAGTAAAAAGACTTTCACCGAACCCTAATTTCGGCAAAAGTCTCGAAAATTAAGCGCGCCCGAGTATCAAGATACCGTGTATTGACGGGCAACGCGCGTTCGTATAAACGCTTCCTACTCCCTTTTTTAACCTCCTATATTATACGCACCCGATGTTTATTTGTCAACTAATCTCCGACCACACGTTATGCGGGCATTTAGCGCAGTCATTACATTTTGTGCGCATAAATGCTTTGCCCGCATAAGTCGGACTTCCAATGAAGCAAAATGACACATTTTGCTTACAATGTAAGTTCGCAAGGGGTCTCGCCCCTTGCTTATCCCCATATGGGCAAAAAGCGAAAAGTGTGATTTTCACTTTTTGATTTTTTAGTCATTGCAGAGTCAATTCGTTCCGTACAATTCATAATTACTCGAAAGAAACACATGAGAATATTCGATTTCTTGTTCGGCTTTAACTATTGGCATAGCCCACTCTATCCCGTAAAGCCTGGTAATGTCCTGTGCAATAAGTTTATAATCCCCACTAAACAAATCATAAACCGGTCCCCAATATCTCTTCCCATTAGGCTTCGCATAGGGGGGGTGGAAGAAATTTTTTTGAAATAACAACCATATAGTATTTTCCCTCTGGAACCTCTATTTGATACTTTCCGGAACTATCTACCCCTGTATAATAACAACCACTTAAATCTTTTGCCGCACTTAAATTACCAGCAGCAACACTTGTGTTTGTTAAATAATTATAATTTGCCTTAAAAATTGTAGGATTAATCAATAGCACTTGAGCCCCGTTGTCCGCATAATAATTAGTTATATATCCATCTTTCTTTTCATATCCAATAGTTCCATATATTATGCCTTTATCCGTTTTGACTTCCACATAACATACCCCAAAAATACCATTATGCGCTTCTACCCTTATTAGTGTATTCCCAACATTTTTTGCGGTAATTACACCTTGACTGTCAACCGTAGCAACATTACTATCCGATGAAGTCCATACTAAATCTGCTGTACCATCATACTTTCCAACAATCTCAATATGCACATTCTCGGTTTGTCCAATATAAAGGACAATATTTTTATTAGTAACCCGTATTTCTTTTATCCCTGTACTGCATGCCACACACAAAATAAGCATAAACGATAGTAGTATAATTGTAGATAAGATTTTTTTGTTTTTCATTTTATTTCCTCCAAAAGTAAGTTTTTTTGCATCAACAATACCCAAAACACCGATTCTTATTAGAATTAGCAAATAAAAACATTTAATATAAACATTTTAAGTTATTAAATTTATCAAATTCACCCCCATAGAAATCAGTCCTGTAATTGTCTCAACAACTTTTTGTAAGTTAATACCGCAATCAATCAGGCTCTTTCCTATATGTTTACCATCAAATTCTTTCTCTATTTTCTTTTCTTTTTCAACCATCTCTTTAATAGCTTGCAAGGCTTTTTTCCTGCTCGGCTCCTGCTCCAATTGCAATATCAACTCAATGTAATATTCTGCACGGATTTGAAAAATACGCTTATTTAGGGTATATTCAATATAGCCACCTTGCTCTTCTATAAAATTCTGAATTTCATAATAAAGATTTGGGTCGGAAATTGGAATAGTTATTCTATGTCCTTTAGTATCATATTTAGCATTTTTCGTCAATTCGACAAAAGTTCTTCTCCAATCAAATTCGATAGGATAAACAAGTTGATTTCTAATTTTAAGATTTCTTACTCGTGTCTGGGTAATGCCCAAGTTGCGACTGATAATATAATCCGAACACTTGCGATAGTCAATCATATCATCATCCTGCTTATTGTCATTGAGCAACTTTTGCATATAAATATCAAACATAAGCAATTCCATATCTGATTTGCTGATTTGTCCGAAATTCCTATTATAAAAACGCTCAGAAATTCTATCAAAATTTTTTATCTTCTCTTCGTTTGTAAACATAAAATATCCTTCCACATTAAATATGTTCCTGCTCTTTTTACCAATATCCCAAATCGGGATATTATTATTATACCGAAATGGTATAATCTTGTCAAGGAAAAAATTATTCGGAGAAATATGAATTTCAGACTGAAGGAGTTGCGGAAGCAAAAAGGCGTATCTCAACTGAAACTTGCCATAGACCTTCATATGAACCAAAACAATATCAGTAGATATGAAAATCTAGAACGAGAAGCGGATTATAACACTCTGATTGCATTTGCTGACTACTTTTCTGTTTCTATTGATTACCTACTCGGAAGAACTAATAATAAAAATTAGAGTAAACCCATACAAAGTCTATAACTTCAAAAAAATTGTTTAACAAAATAAATCTTTTATATTAAATGATAATTCATTATAAAAAATAATTAAACGTCACTCCTAACCCCAAATAAGCCCCCAAACTGCACTACCATATCCTATATAAAAGCTTGTGAATCTTGCTCTACAAGCACTCTTCTTTATAAAAATTTTAACATTTATATAGTGGTAATTAATTGTATTGGCTTAACTATAAACTTAAATATAGAAACTATAAACTTAAATATAGAAATACGAAAAGGAATAAATTAAATTCAAAAAGTGGAAAGCACATTTTTCACTTTTTGCCCGTATGGGGATAAGCAAGGGGCGTGAACCCCTTGCGAACTTAAATGAAAAGAAAGTCGGTACGACTTTCTTCCCTATGAGTCCGACTTGCGCGGACATAAGATTTTATCGGCACAAAGCGTTAGCGACTGTCGGAAAATCTCCACGCAACGCCTGGTCGGCTTATTTTAGATTATATCCCAACTCAAACGCCTTAATATTTGCCGGAATTACCTTAGGTTTTTTAGCAAATTTCTTTTCGATAACCGCTTTCATTACGTCGGGCGTAAAGTCTCCGCTCATTTTGGTGTACGCGCCGAGCACGACAATGTTCGCCGTACGGACGTTACCCGCTTCGACCGCGAGGTCGTTCGCGTTGATATACACCGCTTTTACGTCGTCTCTCGTCACTTTCGTATCGATAAGCGAGCTGTTTACTATTATCGTGCCGCCTTTCTTTACTTTGCTTTCGAATTTCGCAAGGCTGGGTTTGTTCATCGCTATAAGCATATCGGGAACCGCGATAATCGGGCTTGCAACGGGTTTATCGCTTACCACCACGCTGCAATTACTCGTGCCGCCACGCATTTCCGGTCCGTACGAAGGAAGGAAAGTAACTTCTTTCCCGTCGTGAATGGACGCATACGCGATGAACATACCGAGGCTCTGCACGCCCTGTCCGCCGAAACCTGCTATGATAATTTTATTTTCCATTATTCCGTTACCTCCTTGAATACTCCGAGGGGATAGAATGCCTGCATATCGTTCTTAACGAACGCAATCGCCTGTTCGGGGGTCATTCCCCAGTTTGTCGGGCAGGAAGACAAAACTTCGATAAAGCTGAACCCTTTGTTCTCGACCTGGTGCATAAACGCTTTCTTTATCGCCTTTTTCGCCATTCTTACGTGCGCCGCGTCAAACAGCGCTACTCTTTCGATATAGCTCGGTCCCGTGAGCGTTGCGAGAAGCTCGCACATTTTTATCGGGTTACCGTTCTTTTCCGCGTCACGTCCGTAAATACAGGTCGTCGCTTTTTCTCCTATCAACGTCGTCGGCGCCATCTGTCCGCCCGTCATTCCGTAAATCGTGTTATTTATAAAGATAACCGTTATCTTCTCTCCTCTCGCCGCGGCGTGGACGATTTCCGCCATACCTATGCTTGCGAGGTCTCCGTCTCCCTGATACGCGAAGACGATATTGTTCGGATTTACTCTCTTTATTCCCGTCGCCACCGCGGGCGCTCTTCCGTGTGCCGCTTCCTGCATATCGCAGTTAAAATAGTTATACGCAAACACCGCGCAACCTACGGGCGCGACTCCGACTACGTGTCCTTCCGCGCCGATTTCTTCCAGCACTTCCGCCACCAGTCTATGCGCTATGCCGTGGGTGCACCCGGGGCAATAATGCAAGGTAGCGTCGGTGAGCATTTTCGTTTTTTCAAATACAACCGCCATATTACGCCTCCTTAGTTACGAACGCGACGATGTCTTCGGGAGACATCACGTTTCCGCCGTTTCTTCCGTAGAACTCCACGGGCTTTTTCCCTTCGACCGCGAGTTTTACGTCTTCTATCATCTGTCCTACGCTCAGTTCAACGCAAACGAATTTTTTCACGCTGTCCTTTTCCGCAAGGTTCTTATACGCCTCTGACGGGAACGGATAGAGCGTTATCGGACGGATAAGTCCGACTTTTACGCCTTTTTCTCTCAGAATATTGACCGCGCTTTTCGCGATTCTCGCCACCGTACCGTAAGCGGTAAGCACGATTTCCGCGTCTTCCGTCATATATTCTTCGAACTTCGTTTCGTTTTTCGCGATTTCGTCGTAAACGGTACACATATAATTGTTATGCGCTTCGAGGTCGTCGGGATTTATGAGCAGAGAGTTTATTATTCTTCTGTTTTTACCCGTACCCGTGCCGTCGGTCGCCCATTCTTTTTTGGGAAGCGCGCTCAAATCTTTCATCGGCGGAAGTTCTACCGGTTCCATAATCTGTCCGAGCATACCGTCTCCGAGTATCATAACGGGAACTCTGTATTTATCCGCGACGTCAAACGCGTTATACATAATGTTGACGCATTCCTGAACGCTGTTCGGTCCGTACACTATCATATGATAGTCGCCGTGTCCGCCGCCTTTGGTCGCCTGGAAATAGTCGCCCTGCGCGGGTTGAATACCGCCGAGTCCGGGACCGCCTCTGACCATATTGACTATAACGCAGGGAATCTGCGCGCAACATATGTAGCTTATACCTTCCTGCATAAGGCTGATGCCGGGGCTGGACGAACTGGTCATCGCTCTCGCGCCCGCTCCGCACGCGCCGTAAAGCATATTTATCGAAGCCACTTCGCTTTCCGCCTGCACGAACGTCCCGCCGACTTCGAACAGTCTCCAACTCATATATTCGGGAATTTCGTTCTGCGGCGTAATCGGATAACCGAAAAACGCTCTGCACCCGCCGCGGATAGCGGCTTCGGCAATCGCTTCGTTACCTTTCATCAATTCTTTCATTATTAAACCTCCTCGGAAAACCGTCCGTTATCTCTCTACCGTGATAACGCAATCGGGGCACATCATCGCGCAGGAAGCGCAACCTATGCACGCGCCCATATCGTTGATTCCCACTACGAAATATCCGTTCTTATTGCTCGTTCCCGTAATACTCAACAGTTTTTTCGGGCAGGAAAGAACGCATAAACCGCAGCCTTTACAGCTTTCTGTCTTTATAGTAATTTTAGCCATAAAATCTCCTAAGTGAAAGTATTTTATTATATATTTTTCTATTATACATATTGTTTTTCTATTTGTAAAGCAAATTCTTTTCTTGGGAGTTGATATATCGCGTTGCTTTACGCCCGTAAAAACATATACGAAATAATCAAAAAAAAAGTTTTTTCTTGTCATTATCGTAAAATGCGGATAAAATCAGAGTTTTTATGGGCTTTTCCGAAGCCTTCGCCTACTGTACGTCGGTACAGCGACGGCTCGGTTTCGAAAAAAATCAACGCAATCTCTCCACTCCTCTTTTCTTCGCCCTAATCCCTATTGCCGAATTACCCATCTTTGCCGTTTACACTTTTTTTAGAATAATTTCGTAATTTCTTTTCATCCTAACCGTAAGGAGAATTGAAAATGATTGGTTCTGTTATACTTGTAATTCTGGGAGTTATGGCTCTCATCGGCATAGGCAGTAACGCGGTGAAGGATTTCGGCGTGCCCGTAATCGCTCTCGTCCTCGTTTTTGCCGCAATCGTCGGGTTGAATTTTCTTCCCGTCGTAACCTGGGGTAACTTCTCTTTCTCGCTCGGCGTAGCTTTGCTCTTTATTGTGACGTTCGCGCTGTGGCTGTTCCGCGGTTCGATGAAAAACCGCATAGTTTGCCTTCTTCTTACGATAGTGCTTTCCGGCGTTCTTTACGGCGCAACCCGTCTCGCCGCGTATTTCGGCTCGACTCTGTGGTCGTCGGTAAATATCTATTACGCCCTTATGATAGGCTTTATTTCATTCCTCGTGACGAGGAACGCAAAATACGGCTTTATCGCAAGCGTTCTTTCGGTGATGACTGCCACTTTGATTACCCAAATCGGCGGAAACATTTCCCTAAACCCCGCTTATACGCCCGCAGTGGTAGCGGGAGGACTGAGCGTAGTCGTTTACAGCCTTACCGCCGCTCTGATGCCTCGCAAACCGAGCAAAATGAGCTACTATTTCGAAACGGGAAGAATGACCGATTAAAAAATATCCGACCACACGTTATGCGGAAAATCGCTCGCGGTCGAGATAAACTCGACACGCGGACGATTTTTTTATCCGCATAAGTCGGACTACCAAGGAAGCAAAATGACACATTTTGCTTACAATATAAGTTCGCAAGGGGTTCACGCCCCTTGCTCAAACCCCATTCGGGCAAAAAGTGAAAAGTGTGATTTTCACTTTTTGAATATAAATTATTCCTTTTTATTTGTTTATTTAAGTCGATACTTAACCGAAGAGAAACAACACTATAAAAATCGCCGAAAGTTTTTGTAAGGGGAGAGCGCGAGAGGGGAGAAACTTTTTGCCTGAAAAGTTTTCCCCTCTCGCAAATTCTACTTAAAAGGCTTTCGCCGACTGCGGTAAAGCTCCGCGCAACGTGTGGTCGGAAGCCTGCCGCCGTTTGGTCGTAACGGCATTTTAATTATATGTCACCGTGCCGTCTTTTGACACAATACCGTCTGTGCAATAAACGGTATAAGTACCCGTATAGCTATTCCAATCAGTACCCTTAGATATATTTTGCCACTCGCTTACCGTGCCACCGTAAATTATGTTCTTTAATCTTCTGCAATAATCGAACGCATGTCTTCCTATGCTCGTCACGCTGTTGCCTATTGTTACGCTCGTTAAACTGGTACAATTGCAGAACG
>CAYQKV010000005.1:0-141701 GCA_964418255.1 uncultured Christensenella sp. | reverse complement strand
TATGATATAATGTTATTTATAACGGGTATAACCTCGCTGTACGGAGGGAAAGTGGACGATTTTTTCGGTAAAATCAAAGACGGAATAGGTAAAGCTCACAAATTCAAAAACGAGAACGAACAGGCGAAGAAAAACGCGCCGCTTTGGCTTATGTTGCTTAACGACGGACTGCCCCTTCTCGTAATCGTTGCGTATTTGCTTATGGGATTGCTCGGAAATCTCTGGCATCCGGGGTGGTTGATTTTCTTTCTTATTCCCATATATTATGCGACGGGGGAGAGCATAAAGCATAAATCGGCAAATATGTTTCCTTTGCCGGTAATTGTGGTCGGCGTATATCTTTTGTTGGGTTTCCTGAAAAACTGGTGGCACCCCGGTTGGATTATTTTTGCAGCCATTCCGCTGTATTATGCCGCGATTGCTATGATAAAAACGCGAAGCATAGCGAAAATCGTCGATGTGCTTTTGCCGCTTGCGGTCGTCGGATTTTATCTCGGATTAGGTTTCGGCGGCGGATGGTGGCATCCGGGTTGGGCTGTTTTTTTCATAATCCCCATTTATTATCAGATAAGGGAAACCGTGAAAAAATATAAATGCAGGAACGCCGCGGCAAAAAAAGACACCGACAGAATAGGCGAAGACGGAAACGGAATAGACGGAGAAATAAATTAACAATTCAAACGGAGTGTAAGTCATAATATGAAAAAGAAAATCATCGGTATCATTTTGTGCGTGGCTACGGCGGCTATGGTCGGCGTATGCGGAACTACGGCGAGCGCTTTTGCTTACGATTTGACGATTTCAGACTGGGGAATCGAATATTTCAATAAACTGGATACGGGAATTTACTGGTATGCGAACCCCGACGACGACGTTCCTACGTCCGATTATACCGTGCAAAAAGATAAACCCACGATAATCTTTACTCACGGATGGAAACCGTCGGGAGAAAGCCGCGTGAGAGAAGGGCTTTCCCTTAAAACAAAGACCGAAGGCGCGCTTAAGGAAAAAGGATTCGACGAGTACAAGTACGATTCGGAATTTTACCGCTATTATATAGAAAAAGGATATAATGTCGGCGTATTTTATTGGAATCAGCTTGCGGACGCGGAAGGAAAGAAAACCACGGTACCGAGTTTCAGCGTAGACGAGAAAATCTGGACATCCAACGGCGGGAAAAATATGACTTATATAACGTACGATTCGCCGACCGCCGAGAAAGGAACGAAAACCTCTTCTGATGACCCGACTAATCCTAAAAAATCTGTCGCCGTTATTTTCGGAGAAGCCATAGTGGAAGCGCTCGGAAAAGATTTTTCGGGAACGCTCCAAATAGCCGGACATTCTATGGGGGGGCAGCTTACGCTTGCGGCAAGCGAGTATTTGTGCTTGCAGAAAGATAAAGGTAATATAGGCGAAAATCTGCTTCCCGACCGAGTAACGTTGCTTGACCCTTATTTGAATGCTCTTACGAGATGGAAAAAGGATATTACAGTCGACCATAGCGAAAAAGTGTATAAGTATGAAAACGGGGTGGACGTGTTTACGGTGGAATTTGCCGCGGACGCCGCGGAAACCATAGGAAAACACGGTATACCGATAGAAGGATATGCGGCGAACACAAGTATGGTCGTTCAGAATTACAAACTAATGGGCACTTCTCCCGAGTATTGTGAAAAAATGGACAGCATTACAAAGAAACTGCAAAATAACTGCGTATGGGTATACGCCGCGGGACTCGGTTTATACGGTGGGTTCGACCCGACTCACGTTATGTCGGTAGACTGGTATTTTTCTACGAACAATATGAAAGTTGTCAAGTCCGACGAAGGACTCGAAGTTCCAAGCGCGCAGTTGGAAACGGAAAAATTGCAGTCGCTTATAGGGTTGACTTTCAGACAGAGTACCCCGTCGGGAGTTAATCCGTTGTATTACGATATGTCAAGTTACAGTATCGTTAATTTTGACACGATGAAACCTTATGAAAGCGATGAGGCTCAGGGTGTAATTTTCGGTAAAGTAAACATAAACGGCAATGGAAAGAATCTTAACGTAAAACTGATTGACTCGGAAAGCAATGTCGTAGCAGACGCGGAGATTAACGCCGCGGGATATTATCATATCTTTAACGTTGCGGAAGGACAGTATGAATTGAAGATTTTCGCAGGCAAAACCGAAATCGAAAGCGCGGGGCAGATAAACGTGACCAATACGCCGATACCTACCGTTGCGAACGAAATCGAAGTTACGGTAAACAGCGTAGATTTCTATCAGTACGTCATAGTCGCGCTTGTATGTATGATAGCGGTTGCGGTTATAATCGCGATAATTTGTCTTTGTATAGGAAATTCGAGAAAGAGAGTGGCAAGAAAAAATGGATAAAATAAGACGGGCGGCAATAGTTCTGAATTCGCCCGAGCTTGATGTCAAAGTGCTCGAAAAAGACATAATTTGTGCCGACGGCGGGGTAAAACACGCCGCCGGCGTTTTTATACCCAAAATCGTTGTGGGCGATTTCGACAGCGCAAATGTAGATAAATGCAAGTACGAAACCGTAGTGTGTCCGACAGTGAAAGACTATACGGACGGAGAACGGGCGGTCAAATATGCCAAAGACAACGGTTACGACGAAGTGGTGATTTACGGAGCGGAAGGAGGAAGGGGAGACCACGTTTACGCTAACTTATCTCTGCTCGCATATGCCGAAGAGATAGGAATAAAGGCGATAATAAAAAATAAAGACGGTTTTGTTATCTTTGCCGATGAAAAGAAACCGAAGGTCGAACTGACGGTGAAAAAAGGAACGACCGTCTCCGTTATGGCGTTCGGAAGCGAGGCGACGATAAGCAATTCTTACGGACTGTTTTATCCTTATAAAACGCATACGCTTACGCGCACGCGCGCGGGATTAGGGATAAGCAACGTAGCGACGGAAAATAAAATCGGTTTCGAGGTCGCGAAAGGCGAAATATTGATTTTTGTGTCGAATAACGCAACCTAATACACCCAAAAAAGTTTTACTGTTTTTTAACCGAATAATTTTTTTTATTGAGTTTTTTTGCTTGACTTGTTTTTTTTTAGTTTATACAATGAAAGTATACTTCACGAGGGAGAGCGATGGATTTACTTAAAGAGAAGATAACCCAATACGGAAAGATATTCCCGGGGGACATTCTGAAAGTTGACAGTTTTCTGAACCATCAGGTGGATACCGCTCTTTTGAAGGAAATGGGAAAAGAGTTCGGAAGACTCTTTCTGGGTGAGAAAATCACCAGAATTCTTACGATAGAGTCGTCGGGCATAGCGATTGCCGCGTTTGCCGCGAGCGAAATGCAAGTACCGATGGTCTTCGCGAAAAAATCTCAGACTAAGAATATTTCTGCACAGGTCTATACCAGCAAAGTAATGTCATATACGCACGGAAGAGTATATGACATTATTGTTTCTAAGGAGTATTTGAAAAAAGGCGACCGCGTGCTGATAATAGACGACTTCCTCGCAAACGGAAAAGCGTTGCTCGGACTGATGGATATTTGCAAACAGGCGGGCGCGACCGTAGTGGGATGCGGAATAGCGATAGAAAAAGCGTTTCAGGGCGGCGGAGATGAGCTCAGGAAACAAGGAATAAGGATAGAATCGCTGGCAAAAATAGCGTCAATGACGGACGACTCTTTGACGTTTGCCGATTAATTAAGTTATTTTCATTTCAAAATAAAAAACTAAACGGAGGTTAAGCAAAATGAAAATGAAAAAAGTATTGGCAGTATTGCTCGTTGTAGCCGTAGTGGCAGCGCTTTGCGCGGTTTTTGTCGGTTGTAACGACAAAGGTGACGTTAATGAGCTGATATTACCGGCTTACGAAGAAATTGACAATCCGGATTATTCCTCGCTGGAAATCCCTTCGACGTTCAAAATCGGTATGATTTGTCTGCACGACGAAAATTCGACGTACGACAAGAACTTTATCGATGCTATGAAAGCTACGCAAGCTAAATTCAATTTAACCAACGACCAGGTTAAAATTGTTACAGGTATAGATGAAACCGAAGCTTGCTATCAAAAAGCTTGCGAACTTGCCGAAGATGGTTGCAACATTATTTTTGCCGACAGTTTCGGTCACGAACCCTATATGCTGAGAGCTGCTGCGCAATATAAAAACGTATTGTTCGCTCACGCTACCGGCGTTAAAGCTCATACTGAAAATCTCGACAACTATGTGAACGCTTTTGCTTCTATCTATGAGGGACGTTATCTTGCAGGTGTTGCGGCAGGAATGAAACTCAATGAAATGATTAAAGCCGGTGAATTCAAAGCTGAAGATGCAAAAATGGGTTATGTAGGCGCATTTCCTTATGCAGAAGTTGTTTCAGGATACACTTCATTCTACCTCGGAGCAAAATCTGTTTGCCCTTCTGTTACCATGGAGGTAACGTATACCAGCAGTTGGTATAATGAAACCAAAGAAAACAATGCAGCGAAGAGCCTTATCAATAGGGGATGCAAACTTATAAGCCAGCACGCTGACTCGATGGGTGCTCCTAACGCTTGTGAAGAAGCGGGTGTTCCCAATGTAAGCTACAACGGTTCTACTCTTGCCGCTTGCCCCGATACTTTCATTGTTTCCTCGAGAATTAACTGGGCTCCTTACTTTGAATATATCATCGCTAAAACTGTAAAAGGCGAAGCGGTTGATAAAGACTGGGTTGGAACGATTAAAACCGGTTCCGTAGAGCTTACCAACGTAGGCGGAAATGCTGCGGCGGAAGGAACGGTTGAAAAAATCGTAGAAGTTCGTGAAAAGCTCGTTAAAGGCGAAATCAAAGTATTTGATACTAACACGTTTACCGTTAAAGGCGCTAAACTTGACACCTATTTGGCAGACGTAGACGATTTCGGTGATTTTGTCGGAGAAACCCAAGTAATCGAAAACGGTGCGTTCAACGAATCCGCTAAACGTTCCGCTCCTTACTTTGATGTAAGAATTGACGGAATTACCGAAATAGACGGCTAATATGTAAAGATATTCTATCGGAATTATATTAGGAAGGGCGGCCGCATAAAGCGGTTTCCCTTCTATAATTTTTTAAGCAATAAATAAATTTTTGCGGAGGAGCTCGGTGAATAAAGCGGTTGCCATAGAATTAAAAAATATATCAAAGCATTTCGGCGAAGTCTTAGCGAATAAAAATATCGATTTGACAATTTACCGAGGAGAGATTCTTTCGATTTTGGGAGAGAACGGAAGCGGAAAAACAACGCTTATGAATATGATTTCCGGCATATATTTCCCGGACGAAGGGACGATAGAGATAGACAGAAAAGAAGTGGTTATACGTTCTCCGCAGGACGCATTTAACCATAAAATAGGAATGATACACCAGCATTTTAAGCTGGTTGACCTTTTTACCGCTGCGGATAATATTATACTAGGCGAAAAAATGCCGCCGTATAGCGTAAAAGAAAACGGAAAAAAACTTATTTCCGATTACAAAGAACAATGTGCGGCAGAGAATCCCAACAAAAGAACACAAACAAGAGCCAGAATACGATTTGGCTTAAAATTGTGTTTGCTTCCATTCGTCAAATTAGGTAAATCGGCAAAATTTAATATTTTGACGAAAAAGCGTATTGTAAATTTGCAAAAAATAGCCGACGAATTCGGCTTTGAAATAGATCTAAAAAAGAAAATATACGATATGTCCGTCAGTGAAAAGCAGACGGTGGAAATTATCAAGGTACTGTATAAGGGCGCAGATATACTTATTTTGGATGAACCTACCGCGGTTCTCACTCCGCAGGAAATCGAAAAATTGTTTACCGTGCTCAGGAATATGAGGGAGTCGGGTAAATCGATTATTATAATTACGCATAAACTCAATGAAGTTATGGCAATTTCTGATAGAGTGGCAGTTTTGAGAAAAGGTGAGCATATAGCGACTGTAAATACTTCGGAAACCAATGAAATAAAATTAGCGGAAATGATGGTAGGTAGAAAAATTGACCTTAATATAGACCGAAAACTTCCGATAAACCCAAAGCCCAGACTTATTATCAAAAATATGACGATAAAGAATAAAGAGGGCGGGAAAGCGATAGACGACGTGTCTTTTGCGATAAATGGCGGAGAGATACTCGGAATAGCGGGGATTTCCGGCAACGGACAAAAAGAATTGCTCGAGGGTATAGCTGGATTACAGAATGTCGAAAGAGGAGAAGTTACTTTCTTCAATCCGAAAGAAAACAAACCTGTTACATTCTTCCATAAAGATTTGAAAAAAATTAAAGAAATGGCAAAAGAAGGATTTTTCCATTATCCGGACGGAACGAAAGTCGATTTAACGGGAAAACACGATAAAGAAATAGTTAAACTCGTAAATGACGAACAAATTTTGTTCTACAGAGATGAAATTATAGACCTCAGAAGCAGAACTCCGAGGGAAATACAGGAACTAGGAATAAAATTGTCTTTCGTGCCCGAAGACCGACTCAATATGGGACTTGTCGGGAATATGAGCATAGTCGACAATATGCTTTTGAGAAGTTATCGCAAAGGTAAATCCGTGTTCTTGAACAGGAAGAGACCGAAAAAACTTGCGGACGATATAATAGAAGAACTCGAAGTTGTTACGCCGAGCGACCAAACTCCCGTCAGAAAACTTTCGGGCGGAAACGTGCAAAAAGTTTTGGTTGGTAGAGAAATCGCTTCTTCTCCGAAAGTGTTAATGGCAGCATATCCCGTGAGAGGTTTGGATATAAATTCATCTTATACCATTTATAATCTTTTGAACGAGCAAAAAGAAAAGAATGTTGCCGTTGTGTACGTCGGCGAGGATTTGGACGTTCTAATAGCTTTATGCGACAGGATACTTGTTCTGTGCGGAGGAAAGGTTAGTGGAATAGTTGACGCAAGAACGACCACAAAGGAACAAATAGGTATACTTATGACTAAAACTACGGAAGGAAAGGAGCTGGAAAATGCATAGCGAAAAACACGAGCCTCTTTTTCACATAATAAAAAGGGCAGATATCAGTTGGAAAAAAGCGTGGCTGATAAGAATTATAGCGTTTATCGGGTCGATTTTAGTATGTGCAATCGTTTCTGCCACTATAACAGATGAGGGAATAGGGTTCTTTTTTAAGTATTTTTTTGATGGGAGTTTCGGGTCTTCTCGTAAAGTTTGGAACTTATTCCACGAAACCGCAATAATCCTTATCATTGCTTTGGCGGTTACTCCGTGTTTCAAAATGCGTTTCTGGAACATAGGCGGAGAGGGACAAATCTTGATGGGCGCGCTCGGTTGCGCGGTAATAATCAACTTTATGGGCGGTGTGTCGCCTGACGCGCTTACGGTGTTTGTTTCTTTAATTGTCGCCGTGCTTTTTGGCATAATATGGGCTGTTTTGCCGGCAATATTCAAAGCGCAATGGAATACCAACGAAACTTTGCTCACTTTGATGATGAACTATATAGCTGTTTGCTTGGCTGAATATTTTATTAGAAAAGTTGCATTGGCTGGTACGGGCGTACTGATTTTTGATAAAGACGGTGTGATAGGGGCAATCGGCGGCAACGAGTTTATTTTGAAAATAATAGTTGTTATAGTTGTGACTGCAATTATGGCGGTATATCTAAAATTTAGTAAACACGGATATGAGCTAACGGTAGTCGGCGAAAGCCCGAATACGGCGAGATATATAGGTATAAATACGAAAAAAGTAATCATACGTACGCTTATTCTGTGCGGTGTTTTGTGTGGCATTACGGGATTTCTTCTTGTATCTGCGACTAACCATTCTTTTAATAGTAGTTCTACTGTCGGAGGCAGAGGATTTACGGGCGTGCTTATTTCATGGCTTGGACATTTTAATCCGTTTGGGATGGCACTTACCTCTCTTCTTTATGTCTTTGTCAGCAGGGGGGCGACGCAGGTGAGCGATAATGCACGGCTTGGTGTGTCTTATCCATCCGTTATGACAGGAATTTTCTTTTTCTTTATTGTTGCAACCGAATTCTTCATTAACTATCAAATTGTTTTTAAGCATAAGAAAAAAGCGGTAATAGACGATAAAAAAACAGATGGAGATACGTCGGAAGAAATAAAAAAAGAGCCTAACGAAAAAGTAGTGTGCGATATGGAAGGGATTGACAATATAGCGACGAATTTAGTCGTTAAGAATGAAAAGGAGAGTAAAGAATGTTTGCTACAATAGTTTCACAGGCCATAAGATTCGGAGCTGTATTTCTTTACGGCTCTACGGGCGAGATAATCACGGAAAAAGCAGGGCACCTCAACTTGGGAATACCTGGTATTATGTGTATGGGAGCAGTCGGCGGATGTCTCGGAGCATATATGGTGACGGGTTCAGGAAATTCATTCCTTATAATAATTATGGCGATATTGTTCTCTATGTTGTTCGGTGGCTTGATGGGCACTATTTATGGGTTGTTTACGATTACGTTAAGATGTAATCAAAATGTAACAGGGCTCATAATAACGACTTTCGGAACAGGCGTTTTAGGCTTTTGGGGGTCAAAAATGGGACGTGACGATATAACCTTTTACAGGGCAAGTAAATATTTCACCGCACCTATGTTCGGAAACGTCAGTAAAGATTGGTTTTCTACAATTTTTCTTTCACATGGAACGCTTGTCTATGTCGCAATAATAATTGCAATTGTTGTTGCTGTGGTTATGAAAAAAACGAGGACAGGACTTTCTCTTACTGCAGTAGGGGAGAATCCGGGTGCAGCAGATGCGGCAGGTATTAACGTAACTAAATATAAATATATCGCTTGTGTTTTGGGCGCGGCGATTGCCGGGATAGGTGGAGCATTCTATTTGCTCGACTGCACGAGAGGTTCGCTCGAATACGTTATCGACGCTATGGGATGGCTTGCGGTCGCGCTCGTTATATTCTCGTTGTGGAGACCGGAAATATGCATACTCGGTTCGTTCGTTTTCGGGTTGCTATATATTATGCCGAATTATATAAGCGATGTAAGCTTGGCTGCGAAAGAATTGCTTAGAATTATTCCTTATGCAGTTACGGCTTTTGTTCTTATATTTATTTCCTTCTTTAACAAAAAGGAAACCCAGCCGCCGACCTCACTCGGTTTACCGTATTTCAGAGAGGAAAGATAATCCTATTTTTATTGAGATAAACGCGTCCTACGTTCCCGTAGGGCGCGTTTTTAATTATATTTTTAAGAAAAATTATCAACGAATAATTCAAGTTAAGCGAACCGAAATATGACTAAAAGGAGACCAAACATCGGTAAATTCGGAAAAGCGCGTTGTGATAAAGAAAAAATTCTTAAATGATATTGACAATTTCGTTTGTTGATGTCATAATATAAATGAACTGAGGTGTTCGTGGCGGCGAGGCTCATTTGGAACCGCAACGTTAATAAAAGGGATTTCGAGTCCGTTGTCAGATGTCACGCCCCCCGTAATGGTCAGGGGAAGATTGATTGACAAGGCAGATTGCCCACCTGCAATCGCGGGTTTTAACAATCTCGTTGCTACGGCATATTCGGTGGTCGGGTATATCCCGACCTTTTTATGTAAAACGGAGATAATATATGTTGACTTCCAAAGAAAGAAAAGCATTGAGTTCGATAGGGCAGACGTTAAATCCCGTATTTCAGATAGGGAAAAACGGCGTTACGGACGAACTTCTGAAAGAACTGAGCGACGTTCTCGACGCGCGCGAATTGATAAAGATAACGGTGTTGAGAGGGTGCGATGAGACGGCTAAGGAAATTATAAACGAACTATGCGCGTCCCTCGGAGCGGACCCTGTAAGCTGTATCGGAAATAAAATGGTTATTTATCGGAAAAGCGACAGACGGGATATTAAGCATATCGAGTTTTAAGTTTTTTTAAGAAAACAGCATACGGCGAGAACGAAACAAACGGCGCAGGCGATGAAATAGTATATTTTGAGCGCGCCGAAGAATGCGAAAACCGATAGGCTAAGTCCACATAAAAGAAAGTATTTTCCTTTTTTAGGCGAGAGAACGTCGGCAAAAATCGTTTTCAAGTTCGGTTTCTTAGGATTTTTGGTTTTTCTGCGTTTCGGCATCAGAGCGTTTTGCGAGAGTAAAAATTTGTGAAGTCGCTTTGAAGAAAGAAAAGTAAATTTTATATCGAGCTCGCCCGCAAACACGAGTACGCCTCTTGACGGCGCGCGCCCGAGTACGGTGACCGAATCGGTTTTATTTTTCTTAGCCGAACGGTAGAACCGCGCTACGTCGTCCGCGCTTGTTGCGGAAAATTTATAGTTTGCGGCGACGAGTATTTTTTTTTCCTTTTCCGTATAGGTAAAACCGCATTCGCATTTTTCGGGATTGAACGCTTTCGGAGCGCGACCGATAAAAAAATCGATTTGTTCGCTTGCCATCAGCGATAATTCGTTTTCCATTTCCGTTACCGATATGACGCTTTTGTTGCGTTTTCTGTTGAAAATATGGATAAAAACGGCGCGAAAGAGAATTATAAGAAGCAGGGAGATGAAAATCGACGCGGCAAGATTTTTCATAACGGAATTTACGATTACGGTAAGGAGAACCGTTCCGAGGAGATAGATTAAAATCGCGTCCGTCTTTTTCACAATTAAATTATTGCCCCATATATTTTATTTATCCGAAAAACCGCGTGGCAACAGCGGTGAAAAAAATCTTTTGATTTTTGCGTTTCTATGGTATAATAACAAATATGAAAATAGGATTTTTCGGAGGGGCGTTCGACCCGTTTCATAACGAACATAAAAGCATAATAGAGAGCGCAAAAAACGAACTTGGACTCGATAAAGTCGTCGTATATCCGAGCTATGCGCCGCCGCACAAGAATTGCAGCGCAACCTACGAAGACAGAAGAGCGCTTGCGAAAATCGCGTTGAAAGACTGCGATTACGCGATTATCGACGACGTGGAAAAAGAAAGAGGCGGGGAGAGAAATCCCACTGTTGAAATTTTACCGCTATTGATGGCTAAATACCCCGCAGACGAGCACGTTTTTATAATGGGAGGGGACAGTATCGTCAGTTTCCCGAAGTGGATAAACCCGCAAAAAATCGCTTCTATGATAAAATTTGCCGTGGTGGCGAGGGAAAATATCGACGACGTGAAAAAAGCGGCGGTTTTTGCCGAAAAAACTTACGGAGCTAAGGTTACCGTACTCGGGTACGTCGGGAAAAAGGTAAGCGGTTCGCTTGTGAGGGCGGAACTCGAACTCGGCGACAAACCCGACGGCGTCTCGTCGGAAGTTTATGCGGAAATCGTAAAAAGAGGACTTTATTCCGATAAAAAAGAAATCGTGGAAAAACTGAAAAAGTCTTTGCCCGAAAGAACTTTCGAACACGTCAAAAGAACTGTCTATTACGCGCTTTGGTTGAACGTCAAACTCGGGCTCGGATACGAAAAAGTTTTTCTTTCCGCTCTTTTACACGACTGCGCAAAGCCATTGCACCGCGCTATGGATGGAGTGCCGCCCGCGGTTGAGCATCAGTTTTTGGGGAAAGAAGAAGCGGAAAAGACGTATGGAATACGAGACGAACAAATTTTATCCGCGATAGAATGTCATACGACAGGTAAACCTGCGATGAACACGCTGGAAAAACTCATTTTTTGCGCAGATATGCTCGAATACGGAAGAAGTTATCCGGGAGTAGAAGAATTGAGGAGCGAGATAGAAAACGACTTCGAAACGGGGTTTAGAAAATGCGTGGAATCTTCTTTAAGAAAACTCGAAGAGGACGGTAAACCCGTTCACCCCTTGACTAAGGAGTGCGCAAAGTATTATAATATATTATAAACGATAGGAATTATCGGAAAAAGGAGAGTATATGAGTCCGCAGGAACTTAAAAACACGTTATTGGAAATTGTGAAAGAAAAAAAAGTAGAAGATTTGACGGTAATAGACGTTGCGAAACAGACGGAAATAGCCGATTATATGATTATTATGACGGGAAGAAATAATACTCACGTTCGTAATCTTTGCGATTTTATCGAGGAAAAGGCAGAAAAGAAAGGCGTTTACGCGATACGCAAAGAGGGCGTAAGAGAAGGAAGATGGGTTGTAATGGACTATGCGAGCGTTATCGTGCATATTTTCAATAAAGAGATGCGAGGGTACTTTGCGCTTGAACAACTCTGGGAAAACGGCGACAACGTGACAAAAATCGAGGAATGATTATGCCCGAACGGGAAAAAGAAGAGAACAAAATTAAACACGAGAAAATAAAAAAGCGGCTGAAAGTCATCGGACCGATTATTGTGGGAATCGGAGTAATTTTCGCGATTATAGGTTTTGTAGACTTTTTCGGGAGTATGAATTCTTGGGGACAACCCACAAAGTTCTGGTGCCTTTTCTTAGGAATTCCGTTAATCGGAGTCGGTTTGATGATAACTTTAATAGCCTATCAAAGAGAAGTTTCGCGCTATATGAAGAATGAAAGCGCGCCGATAATAAACGAAACGGCGGAAGATATAAAGCCGGCGGTGAAAACCTTTGCGAGCGCGGTAAAAAGCGCAAAGTTAGATGGATGCACGTGCCGCGAATGCGGAGCGGAAAACGAACCCGACAGTAATTTTTGCTCGGAATGCGGAGCGAAATTGAAAATAATATGTCCTTCGTGCGGTGAAGAATTGAACGCAGACAGCAAGTTTTGCGATAAATGCGGATATAAACTTTAATACATAATTTTCAATAAGGTCAAAACGGCGCGGAATGCGCCGTTTTCGCTATGAAAAATTATTAGTTACGAATGACGCTTAATTTATATTGAGCAAATATTTTTTAAGGAATAAACGGTGCGCGAGCAAGGCGCGGTTTTGCTTTACAAAAATTTTTTTTTAACTTATAATGAAAGAAGTTTTTTTTAGGAGGGGGAATATGCACCTCAAAAGAATAGAGGTATACGGGTTTAAGTCGTTTGCCGATAAACTTTGTCTTAATTTTAACGACGGCGTAACCTGTATCGTCGGACCTAACGGATGCGGAAAGAGCAACGTAAGCGACGCGATAAGGTGGGTTCTCGGCGAACAGCGCGCGTCGGATTTGCGTACGGGCAAAGGCAACAAAATGGACCAGGTCATCTTTAAGGGTACGAGCAATCGCAAGCCTATGGGGTATTGTGAAGTTTCTCTTGCTTTTGAAAATCTCGACAGGACTTTGCAACTCGACGCGGACGAAGTGGTTATTACCCGTAAAATGTGGAAAACGGGAGAAAGCGAGTATTACATAAACGGACAGAGGGACAAACTGAAAAACCTTATCAACCTATTCCGCGATACCGGTATAGGTAAGGACGGATATTCTGTTATCGGACAAGGCAAAATTGATTCTTTTCTTACGGCGAAACCCGAAGACAGAAGGCAGATTTTCGAAGAAGCGGCGGGTATTTCCAAATACAAAGCAAGCAGGGCGGAAGCGATGAAAAGCCTGGAAAAAGCACGCGCAAACCTTTCGCTTAAGGCGGAGACGTTGCGCGGACTCGAGAACAGGATGGAGCCTCTTGAACGACAGGCGATAACGGCAATACGCGCGGGAGAAATCAAAGCGAGAATCAAAGACCTCGAAGTCAATCATTTTCTTTACGTCACCGAAAACAGCGAGAGCGAAAACAAAAAACTCACGGCAAAACTCGAAGAGGCGGACGCGGCGTTTTCTGCGGCGAAAAAAGAGCAGGAAACAACCAACGCCGAATACGAAACGGTGTCGGAGAAGCTGTCTAAACTCGACGAAGAGTTCAAAGTGGTGTACGAAAGAATGGTGCGACTTACCGACAGTTCGGCAACGAAAAACAGCGAGCAGAAACGGCTTAAAGAAAATATAGAACAAACCGAAAAATTCATAGAAGAAAAGCAGAAAGAAGCGGACGATAAACAGCAAATATCCGAAGCAAACACGCTTACGAAAAAGAATTATTCCCGCGAACTCGAACAGGTGACATATGACTACCTGCAAGCGAAATCCGAAGAGGAAAGACTGATAAAAGAGTACGAAGAGGCGGATGAAAAAGTCAAGGAAAAGAGAAAGACGATAGATATAACGAATTCTATTATCTTCGAAGCAATGGACGAGTCTATTTCGATGACCGGCGACGTCGCGCAATTGAAAGCGGAAAAAATCAGTTTGGAAAAGGCGGTCGCGGAAGGGAAAGAAGAGCTTTCCGACAAGAAAAAAGAACTTGCGGAAATCAACCGTAAAATTAAGGCGGAAGACGAAAACATTGCCGCGCTGGAAAAAGACAGAGATGAGAAAAAAGCGGCGAAAGCGGAGATAGAAGCCGAATACAACAAGAAATTTATCGCAAAACGCAACGCGGAAGACAAACTTGCCGAAATACGCGACACGATAACGCAGAAAAAAACCTGGATAACTTATCAGGAGAACAGTAAAGCCAATTTCTCAAACTACGACCAGGCGGTTAAATTTCTTATGACCTGCGGAGATAGCTCGGTTACAAGCAAAATCTGCGGCGTACTCGGAGATTTAATAACTGTTTCGCCGAAATATGCGCTCGCGGTGGAAATAGGGTTGGGTAACAATATAAACAATATGGTTACGAGAAACCAGCAGGATACGAGCTTTTTAATCGAGTACCTTAACCGTTTCCGCGGCGGAAGAGGAACGTTTTTGCCTCTCACCGCAATGCGTCCCAGACCTCTCGAATCTGTTTTCGATGACGCGTTGGAAGAAGACGGATGCTACGGGGTAGCGGCGGATTTAGTCAAATGCGACAGGGAATATCGTCCGGCAATAGAAGTGCTTTTGGGACGAGTCGTAGTTGTCGAGGATAAACCGACGGCTATAAGAATGTCGGAAAAATACAGAAACGCATTCAGAATAGTAACGCTTACGGGAGAAAACTATGCGGTAAGCGGCGCGGTTACCGGCGGCAGAACACAGACGACGGGAAACCGTATGCTCAGCCTCGAAGCGGAAATAGCGGAGTATAAAAAGAAGGTCGACGAACTCGAAAAATCGCGGAAAATCCTTGTTGACGAACTTAACGTCATCGACGGTGAACTCAAAGAAATGGAGAAAACGTCTTCCGTTATCGACAACCTTATCTTCAAACTCGACAAGAACGTCTCCGCCGCGGAGCAGAGCAAGCAATACACCATTCTGGAACAGGCGAAAATAAACTCCGAAATAGACAAAATAACGGCAAGAATAAACGAGTGCGAACGGGAGATTACCGCAAAAACCGTCAGACTGGAAACCGAACAAGAAAGAATGGGAACCCAGACCGACAAAAGAACGAACGCAAACGATATGCTTGCGAAGATGAACGAAGAGGTAATAGAACTCGAACGCGAGCGGCAGAAAGCAAACGCAAGGCGCACCGATATTATTACCAAAGTAAAAAATCTCGAAAACAGAAGCAAGGAACTTACTAACGGAATAAACACTCTCGAAAAAGAAATAGCGCGTTTGGGCAGCGAAGTTCTCAGCGCGGTTTCCTTAGTGAAAATCCGTTCGGCGGAACTCGAAAGAAACCGTGCGTTGCTTGAAAAAATGGTGCTTGAAAACAGCGATAACGAGCTGTTGCAAAAGGAAAAAGCAAAGAGAGACGCAATTACCGCGGAAAAAGCAAATCTTACGGTAAAGCAGAGCCTTTTATATAACGCAATGCAGACTTGCGCCGATAAAGTTACCGCCGCCAACGAAAGAAAGGCGAGAGCGGAAACTATGATGGAAAATCTTAAAAAGGAAATAGACGGCGCTCGTGAAAAGGTGAAGGAAGAATACGGGCTCGATTATGAGACCGCGTGCGCGATGAAGATAGAGGGATATTCGGATTCTGCGGGAGTTCAGGAGACGAAGAACCTCAAAAAAGAGCTCGTAAAACTCGGAGAAGTCAACGAAATGGCTGTGAGCGACCTTGCCGCGCTCAAAGAAGAATATGCCGGAATAAAAGTACATTACGACGACGTGTTGAAGGCAATAAATATGCACAACGATACGATTCAAGATTTGACGAAGAAAATGGAAACGAATTTCTCCGAGAGCTTTGCAAAAATCAAAGAGAATTTCGCTTCGGTTTTCAGCGAAATGTTCGACGGTGGAAAAGGCAGACTGGATTTGGATACGGCGTACGGAGAAAGCGTGCTCGACGCAGGCATAATCATAGAGGCAGAACCGCCGGGCAAGAAATTGCAGAATATCGACTTGTTGAGCGGCGGAGAAAGGGCGCTTACCGCGATTGCTATAATTTTCGCGATAATAAAACTCAATCCCGTGCCGTTCTGTATACTCGACGAAGTCGACGCGCCGCTTGACGACAGCAACTCGTCGGTTTACGCAAAATATCTGCGCAAATTCAGCAGAAATACGCAGTTTATTATCGTTAGTCACCGTAAACCCACTATGGAACTCGCCAACGAACTTTACGGAATAACGATGCAGGAAAAGGGCGTGAGCAAGGTGTTCTCTGTTAAACTGAGCGAAGCGTTGCAAATTGCGGAAAAAGCAAATAACGGCGGTTAATCGAAATTATACGGAGGTCGAAAATGGGATTCTTCAATAAAATCAAACAGGGCTTACTGAAAACGAAAGAGAATATTTCGAAAAAGATATTCGAGGCGTTTAAGGCAAAAAATCTCGACGACGAGTTTTACGAGGAACTTGAAAACGCGTTGATTGCCGCAGATATGGGCGTAACAGCGACGGAAAGCATAATCGAAGAACTCAGGGACGCTCTTTTCAGAAAGAAAATCACCGAGCCTGAAAGAGCGAAAGAAGAACTCAGAAGAATTCTTATTGAGTCAATCGATTACGAAATTCCCGAATACGAATATCCGCTCGTACTTCTTATAGCGGGCGTAAACGGCGTAGGCAAGACGACGGCGGTCGGTAAACTCGCCAACCTTTTCAAAGAACGGGGCAAAAGCGTAATCGTCGCGGCGGCGGATACGTTCCGCGCGGCGGCAAGCGAACAACTTGAAATATGGGCGGAAAGAGCGGGCGTGAGAATAGTTAAACATAACGAAGGCAGCGACCCGGCGGCGGTGGTTTTCGACGCGATAGCGTCTATGAAAGCAAAGAAAACCGACGTGCTTATAGTGGATACAGCGGGTAGGTTGCACAATAAAAAGAACCTGATGAACGAGCTTGAAAAAATCAACAGGGTAATAGACAGAGAACTTCCGAATGCAGATAAGAGAAGTTTTATCGTGCTTGACGCAACTACGGGACAGAACGCGGTAAGCCAGGTTGAAGTGTTTGACGAGGCGATAGATATAGACGGAATAATTCTTACCAAACTCGACGGAACGGCAAAAGGCGGCGTGGTTATGGCGATAAGCGCGGAATACGAAATGCCGGTAACGTACATCGGAGTGGGCGAGAAGATAGACGACTTGCTGCCGTTTAACGCGGAAGATTTCGTAAACGCCATTTTATAAGGAGAAATTTACCGCGCCGCAAAGAGAAAGACTGGGCGACGCGGAAAAATTTTTTCGAAAGGAAGAAATTTTAAGAAGAAAAAGCCTTAAAATTATTTGACAAATCCGACTCAATCAATTATACTAATAAGGCACTTTGAAAAGAGGAAAGCATTTTCCGAAGAAAAAGGAGTATATGCGGGTGTAGCTCAATGGTAGAGCCCCAGCCTTCCAAGCTGGTTGCGTGGGTCCGATTCCCATCACCCGCTCCAAGCCGCAAGGCTTACAAAAGATAAAGGTTGGTTTTAGGTGAGGGGAGGTAATTGCAGTAAATGCGGTTATTTCCCTTTGAAACAACCTGACCTAACGGACTTACCTGTATCGGGACCCATGCGGACCAGTAGCTCAGCTGGATAGAGCAACGGCCTTCTAAGCCGTAGGTCGGGGGTTCGAATCCCTCCTGGTTCGCCACTGCCATAAAAACGTGGTGGATGTAGTTCAGTTGGTTAGAACGCCAGATTGTGGCTCTGGAGGTCGTGGGTTCGACTCCCACCATTCACCCCACAAACCCGTAGGGGTGTCGCCAAGTGGTTAAGGCACGGGACTTTGACTCCCGCATTCGTAGGTTCAAATCCTGCCACCCCTGCCACAGAAAACGAAAAACTTAATAATAAACGTGATCCATTAGCTCAGTCGGTAGAGCACTTGACTTTTAATCAAGGTGTCCGGAGTTCGAATCTCCGATGGATCACCATTTTTTTATAAAAAAGCGGTTATGGCGGAATGGCAGACGCGATAGACTTAGAATCTATTGAGATAATCGTAAGGGTTCAAGTCCCTTTAACCGCACCAATAACGATAGAGGGCGAATCCTCTGCGTTAAATCGGTCTTAGCCTTGTCGTTATCGGCAAGGCTCGTTTCTTTGATGGGTTAGTCACTGCCTAAACTCAGCAAGTTATAATGTGGTCGCCATACACATACAGTAATTCGAATAAACAGAGTTGTTATTTAGCTGGTTCTTTTTGTTGCATATTTCGGTTTACGGCTTAAAAAATTTTATTGCTATTGCGGGTATCTACCGCCTCAATCGATAAAAATATAGTTACAGGCAAATTATAAAGGGTTTTCCGTCGAGGGCAACGGTGTGTTATGTCTAAAGGGAGAGAAATAATCGCCGTTTATAATTTGCAAGGAGATGATACTATGCGTATAAAACGGATAGGCGAAAGTCTTCTTTTTGCGATAGTTTGTCGTTAATCCTGCTTTACGTGAACGTCGAGTTGGTTGAAAGGGATAGTTATATTGTTTGCGTCGAAAGCGAGCTTGATATTTTCAAGCATATCGTATTTTACCGTCCAGTAATCTGGTGTCTTGCACCAAACTTTTGTTGTGATGTCGATACTGTGAGCCGATTGAGCCGACATTCTGATGGTAGGAGCAGGGTCTTTCAGTATGAGAGGATTATTATTTGCGATTTCGGTTACAACGGCTATTGCTTTTTGAAAATCGTCGGAGTAGGCAACGGAAAAGGTTAAGTCCACTCGGCGTATGCCTTTTTCGGTGAAATTAACTATTTCTGTCGTTGATAATTTGCCGTTGGGCAGGTATACGACTTTATTGTCGGACGTACGGACTTTCGTGTTACATATAAGTATGTCTTCCACCGTGCCTTCGTATCCGCAGGCGGATATGTAATCGTCAACGCGGAAAGGACGGGTAATAAGAAGCAGAGCGCCGCCGGCAAGGTTGGAAAGTGTACCGTTTACCGCAAGTCCTATGCCTACGCCGAGCGAAGCGATAAGAGCGGTTATTCCGCTCGTATCTATTCCGAGATACCCGATTAGAGCGATTACTATCAATATTTTTAAGCCAATTTTGAATACATAACTGAGTGTTTTGTAAATAGTTTTGTCTACCTTTTTCGTTTCTTCGAGTTTTTTACCTCTTTTCGCTATTTTTTTGCTTATCCAGTTAATCAGTGCAAAAGAGATGATTAGTATAAAAATCGATATAAGAACCTTGATTCCTACGTTAGTAATCCAATTCTGTATTGTATTCCATATTTTCTGCCAGTCCATAAAACGTATACCGTCCTTTAATCATTTATAGGATACAAAAAAGCATACAATATTAAAGCTAAAATGTCAATTTTTATTATCTCTTAATCATTATTTGTGCATTTTTCGTTTCGGTTGCGAAATTAAATAGCGGTTATGTCGCGTCGCAAAATCTTAGGGCATAAAAGTTGATTATTATCTTAAAAATCGATATAATTATCTTTGTAAGAATCAATTAGTTTTGCAGACCGATGTTGTCATCTTATCCGATGCTAATTCGCATAAGTAATCGGATTGTAATATACTTAAACAATAGAGAAATATGATAATAAGAGAATTTTCCGTTTACGATTGTCCGATTGTTTCAAAATTATTCTACGACACGGTTCACTCGGTAAATAAAAGCGATTATACAGAACATCAGCTTACGGCTTGGGCAAGCAGTCCCGAATTTTTATTCGGTAAATGTGGCGATTTAGAAAAGCAAAAAACTTTGATTGCGGAAAACGACGGCATTATAGTGGGTTTCGGTAGCATAAGGGGAGACGGATACCTTGATTATTTATTTGTCCACAGAGATTGGCAGAGACAAGGCGTTGCGACGATAATATGTGAAGAACTCGAACGTTCGTTCGACGTTGTAAGAACTCATTCTTCGATAACGGCAAAAAAGTTTTTCGAAAAGAGAGGGTATAAGGTCGTTTGCGAAGAGGAAGTCGAAAGGAACGGAACAAAGTTAAAGCGTTACGAAATGCGTGTAGAACGCGGTTGAAATTTTGAATTGTAAAGATGAGACGCCGTTTGATTTGAGCAAACGGCGTCTTTTAATAAACGCATAACGTTTTATTCTATTCTCCTATTCCGATTATGGAAACGAAGTTTTCGGTCTGACAAAATAATGTAAATGTGCCGTCGAGGTTCATAATCAGATTTGCCTTAGTGGCGGTTACGTCAAAGTATTTTGCGCTTGTCTGTTCGTCTTTTGCGTAGAGCAGAGCGAGACGTCCGCTTTCGTCGGCGGCGAGATAATATAGCGTTCCCGAAGAGAATAACCCGTCCATAATTACGGAAGTAATAAAATTCGCGTTGCTTTCCGTGAACTTTGTTTCGAGTTCCGAGGAAAGAACGATTATTCCGTTAAGGTTACCTTTGCAGACTATCAGAATATTTTCTCCGTCAAAATATGCCCCGCGAAGCTCGAAATTTCCTATTTTTTTAACGCTTAACACGGTTGAGAAAGAAGAATCGGAGAACTTTTTAGCCCAGACTGCGCCGTTTCTGTTTTCAAGAACGATAAAAGCCTGCCCGTCGTTTGCGGGGACGGGAAAAACTTTGAACGCAGTGCCGCCCGAATAGTGATTTTCCGATAAGATGTTCAGTCCGTTTTTGGAAACTTTTGTTATCGAATATGAATTGTCGCGTATATCGGATGAAATTACGACGTAATACGAACCGTATTCGAAAACGTCGGTGATTGTTCCTTTTCCAACGCTTTGGAAAGAGAAACTTTCGTTTTTGTAAGAATAAAGCAAAGATTCATCGTCATACTCGGCAAAAAACAAAAAAGAATTCGAAGTGGGAATGATTTTGCCGCCTTGCGCCGCGCTTATTCTGTACGCAGGGGAAGATTCGAGTTCATATGGAATAACGGAAACGTAATAATAAGAATTATCAGACGGAGAAGTGACTATAACCAGCCCGAGCGCCGTGGGACAGGCGGTAACGTATTTTCCCGCGTATGTAAAATCAAGACTGAGGGTTTTCGAAATATTCCCGTATGAATCGGTCTTCACAATACCGACGCAAGGAGATTTTCCGCAAACGTCTCCGTCGGTCGAGTCGGTTTCGACGACTATGTAAACGCCGACCGAGGTCTGAAATACGTCGCAAAGTTCGGTTTTGCCGTTCCCGTAGATTTTCTGAGTATACAGATAAACGTCGCTTGTCTCGGCGCGGCGGGGAACCACCCCGTCGTAAGTGACTTTTTCCGTCGGCGCGTCGGGGTCTACGGGCGTGGTCGGCGGATTATTATTGTCTTCGGTTTCTTTCGAAGTGTTTTCCGTATCGTTTTTGTCAACGACGGTAGGGGATTTGTCGTCTGCTCCCGCTTCGAACGGGCGGGAATCGACGATTGCTATGCTCAGAGCGGCGATTGCGAGAAGCATAAACGCGTAAAGAATCGCAGGTATTTGTTTTTTGAGTTTTTTCATTTTTTCTTACCTCCCGATTACAGTATATAATAGAAGAAAGCGTAAAAAATCAATACGTCAAAAAAACAAATAATTTCGTATATGACGACAAAATATCAAATTACCGACAGAATATGTTTTACAATTTTTTCGTTAATTTGCAATACGTCTAATACTTGTGGCGTTTTATGCCAAATTGCTTCGATTTTCGAAAGAAGAGTTTCCGGGCAGAGCTTTTCTTGCGGCAATACTTCGCAATAACCGTGTTTTTCGAAACTTTTCGCGTTCAGAATCTGGTCTCCGCGCGACGCGCCCTTAGGAAGAGGAATGGCGATGCAACGTATTCCGGTCGCCGCGGCTTCGAACAAAGTATTCGACCCGGCGCGGCAAATAACGAGGTCCGCCCGCCGCATAAGCGCGGGAAAGTCGGGCGCGTATGAACATTGATAATAATTATTCCGTTTTACGTTGAAATCTCCGGTTTTTCCCGAGATATGAATTACGTTATAGTTTTTCAGAAGAACGGGCAGGACGGAATATATTACGTTGTTTATTGCCGACGAACCGAGACTTCCGCCGCATACTAGCAAAGTCTTTTTGCGCGCGTCCATATTCGGGACTTCGCAGTAAGAAGATTTTTTCGAATAAAATTCTTCTCTTACCGGACTTCCGACGTATATCCCGCCTTTGGTTTCGGGAAAGGAAGTAAGAGTTTTTGCCGCGAACGACGAAACGATTTTATTTGCAAGTCCCAGAGTGTAGTCGGATTCGTGACAAACTACGGGAATTCCGAGTTTTTTCGCCGCAAAACAGACGGGAAGAGCGGCATAGCCGCCTTTCGAAAATACGACGTCGGGCTTGATAAAAGTTATAATTTCTTTAGCTTCGTTTATTCCTTTTTGCAGTAAAAACGGAATTTTCAGATTTGAAAAAATTTTGCTTCTGTCGAATTTTACGACTGTCGTTTTATGAAAGGGTATACCTGCGTTTTTTACGAGATTTTCTTCCATTCCGTTCCCGCCGAAATAATGAATGGAATCGAAATATTTGCGTAGTTCGGGGACAAGAGCGAGGTTGGGCATTATATGACCCGCCGTTCCGCCTCCGGTAAGAATAATTGTTTTCATCGCGCTCCGTTTTTACATTTATATGTATTGTCGAAAAAAAATGTTTTGATACCCGCTTGAAAACGGCTTTCGGGCTCTCTTTGCGACAAAAAAACGAAATACGAAGAATATAAGGAAAATATATTGAATTTATGTATTGATATTTTATTTGCGAGATGCTATAATAGTATAGAATATTTAATATAAAGCGAGGAACGGTTTGTATGAAACAATTATTTTTGAAAGCCTTTGACGGTGCGGATATAGGTATCGATTTGTGGGACGAAGTCGAAAACGCGAAAGCGTGCGTGCAGATAGCGCACGGTATGGCGGAACATCCCGACAGATACGACGATTTCGCGCGTTTTCTCAACGCCCACGGTTATATCGTGGCGGCTGACGACCACAGAGGACACAGAAGAGGCGCGCTCAACGGAGAAAACGGACTTGTATACGGAGACAGCTGGAATCAGACTCTCGAAGATATGAACACGTTGTGCGACTATCTGAAAACCACTTACGGACTGCCCGTCGTTCTCGTCGGACACAGCTACGGAAGTTTTCTTTCGCAACGTTTTGTCGAATTACATTCCGACAAACTCGCAGGGTGCATACTCAGCGGAACGGCGCATATGAAAAACGCGCTCATCGCTATGGGCAGACTTATCGCGGGATTGCAGAAAGTTCTTTGCGGAGGCGAGAAAAAAGGCAATCTTATAAACAAACTCAGTTTCGGCGCGTACAATAAACCTTTCGAAGAACAGGGACAGGAATTCGCCTGGCTTTCGAGAGATAAAGAACAGGTGGCGAAATACGAAGCGGATAAGGATTGCGGGTACGTTCTTTGCATCGATTACTACTATTCTTTCTTTAACGGCGTGATGCATATGTACGGAAAAGACGCGGAAACAATCGGAAAAGATTTCAAAATTATGGTTGCCTGCGGAAGCGACGACCCCGTTTCCAACAATTCGAAACTCGCCGTAAAACTGAGAGATTTTTATAAAGGGCTCGGACTTAACCCCGTTTTGAAAGTTTACGAAGGCGCAAGACACGAAATTCTCAATGAAACCAACAGTTCGGAAGTTTATAACGATTTTCTGGCGTTTATCGACGGAACAATAGCATAGGAGAGAAATATAATGAAATTCAGATTGAAAGCCTTACTCGGAATAGTTTTGTGCGCGGCGCTCGGCTGTATGATTTTTGTCGGTTGCAACGATAAAAACGACGAAACCACCGATGAAGTAAAACCCGCAAAAACAATCGAAGTAAGCAACGCCGAAGAACTCGCGGCTGCCGCGCAGTACGTCGGCAAGGAATATTCTCAATACACCATAAAACTCACTGCGGATATCGACTTGTCGAATATTGAATGGAAACCCATAGGGCGCACGTCGGGAAAAGCGTTTTGCGGAACTTTCGACGGAAACGGCAAAATGATAAAAGGCTTGAAAATAACGGGTTGGGAGAGCGACGGCACGCCTAAATATATCGCGAAACAGATAATAGGCTGGCTCGGCGACGGCACTCCGATTTATAAGAGTTCCGAAGTAATAAAGCTGAATAAAGGCGAGGAAGTGTCCGACGGCAAGTACAAAGTCGAAAGCTACGTAAAAGAGGGCGACGGCGAAGACCCCAACTATCTTAAAGTCGACGACGGAGACGGGGCTTTCGAGACGGGCACCGCATTCGGAAGCGTAGGATTATTCGGGTATACGTTCGGAGCGACGATAAAAAATCTTACCGTCGAGAACGCCGACCTGTCGTTCTATACGTCGGGAGAATACGCTTACGCAGGGATAATCAGCGGATGCGACGTTGCAAGCGAATTTTCCGATATAACGGTAAACGGAGGTAAAATCGCGGTTTCCACGATTTACGACAGTTCGATTTCTTATTACGACAATTTCGGAACGCCTGCGCAGTTCAAACATACGAACAACAATAAACAGTATGCGGGCGGAATAGTCGGATATGCCAAAGGAAACGCCACGCAAAGCGAAAACGGAAAAGCAACCGAGCTTAAAAGAGTGGCGGTAAACGGCTTTGTCTTCGACAATATGAATTACTGCGCTTATTACGACGCGGGTATGGAAATATACGGAAAAGACGCAGAGGCAAAACTTGTCATAGGTGACGCGAACGGCGGATACAGCGTTTCGAGGGTTAATCCTTCTGCCGCTGTCAATTCCGAATTCTATCCCGAACAGGCGTATGTAGGCGGCGTAGCGGGATATGCGGACGGCGCAAAAATCGAATCGGTTACGATAAACGGTTTTAACGCTTCGACAAAAGCGAACGAAACCAACAAACTTACCGCGCCTACCGAAATAATCACGCGTTCTCTTTATGCCGGCGGACTGGCGGGTGGACTTTATTCTTCGGTTTCCGATACGACTACGGCGCAGAATGTATTCATAAACGGCATTTATTGGAGGAACTGGGACATCGAAAGTTCTCTCGGACTTGTTTCCGATAAAGCGACGATAGGCGGCGCGTACGGAATAGTGGAAAAATCTTCGATAAACGGCGGAAACGTAGAAAATTTCTATGCGGAAGCGGGCGGTACCGAACTTGAAAACGTGTGTATAGGCGGCTTTGCAGGGTATGTCAACGGATATTCGGCGATTAACGGCGTTACGGTCAATTCGGCGTATATGTACAGTACGTTCGGCGGAAGCAACGAATTAGGCTCGATTATGGGCGGCGCGGTCGGAGTTTTACGCGACTCTTCGTTGAAAAACGCTACGGCAAAAGGCGTCGACTTCGAAATAAGCGGAGGAATGGAGAGTTCGTATACTTTTGTTAGAGGCATAGCGGCGCAGGTTTACGGAAATTCCGTTTTCTCCGATTCCACCGCGGAAGATATGAGAATTCACAGCAACAGAACGGAATTCCTCAACAGCGATTATGCAAAAATCGACCCCGTTCAGGCGAAAAATAATTACGTCAACGAGGACGGATATACCAGCGTTAGACTTTATTATGCGCCCAACGGAAATTACGGCGGAGTGTACGTTACGGTTTATGCGGGGCTCATCCCGCGAGACGGAGCGAACAATCTGTTGATAGCGGAAGACGTTTACAGTAAAGTTACCCTTGACGGTTATGCCGAGGGAGCCAACATCGAACTGGAAAAATATTACGTTTATAACGAAACGAGAGAGACGTTCATTTTTATAGGCAAGGACACCGCTTCGAATTATGTGAAATATAATCCGAACGCACTGTATGCCGAAAAGAAAACCGTGTACCGCGTCGAATTCGCGACGAAAAACGCGTCGCTTTCCGGCGGACAGTATTACGAGTATTCGGAAAGAAACGCTACGCTTACCCCGACTTTAGATGCAACGGCAAAAGAAGGAAAAACGTACTATCTCGACCCGTCAGACGGGGACTATGTGACGGCGTATTACCTCGATATAACCGTTTATTCCGAGAGCGGAAACGTAATCGTTACCGATGAAAAAGACAAGAACAACGATGATGATGACCTGCTCGCGAAAGCAAGATACGCGCTTACGAAAGAGGAAGTGAGTACGGCTACAAAAAGCGTTGTTTGCGGAAGCACGACTTACTCTTTGTCGGACGCTGAAATTTATCTTGACAAGTACTTCGCAAACGGAACGGGATTTTTGGCGGATGTAAACAACTATACAATTAAGTATTTCGACGGAAAAGTAACGAACAGAAATTTTGCGTCGTATAAGTTGGTTTCCGGACGCCCCGAAGTGGACGAAAGTTCGATAAATTATATAATGTAAAATAAATAGTAATTATAATTAAAATATATTATAGAGGCAATTTATGCAAATTAAACTGAGAGATGAAATAAGAGAATTCGACGACGGCGTTACGCTGTTCGACGTAGCAAAATCAATAAGCGACGGGCTTGCGCGCGTCGCTCTTTGCGCAAAAGTAAACGGAACGGTGCGCGATATGCGCAGTACGGTTGAAGACGGCGCGGAAGTGGAGTTTTTAACTTTCGCGGACGAAGACGGTAAGAAAGCGTATCGCCACAGCGCGGCGCATATACTCGCTCAGGCTGTCAGAACGGTAAAACCCGACGTAAAAGTAGCAATCGGACCGGCGATAGAGAACGGTTTTTATTACGATTTCGATTTTTCCACGCCTTTTACGCAGGACGACGTATCCGCAGTGGAAAGCGAAATGAAAAAGATAATAAAGGCTAATTATCCGATAATTAGGAAAGAGGTAACCAAAGAAGAAGCGCTCGCTATGTTCAAAGACGAGCCTTATAAAACCGAGCTTATAGAAAACCTGCCTGCCGACGCGGTAATAAGCACTTATACGCAAGGCGATTTCACCGATTTGTGCGCGGGACCGCATATTCCATCTACCGGTTACGTAAAGGCGTATAAAATTACTTCGGTTACTGGGGCGTATTGGCGCGGAGACGAACACAATAAGATGCTTACGCGTATTTACGGAACGGCGTTTGATAAAAAAGCCGACCTCGAAGCCTATCTTACGGCAATCGAAGAGGCGAAAAAGCGCGACCATAACAAAATCGGAAGAGAGCTCGGATATTTTATGACCGACGAAACCATAGGACAGGGATTGCCTTTGCTTATGCCTAAGGGAGCCAAACTTTTCCAGATATTATCGCGTTTTGTGGAAGACGAAGAGGAAAGAAGAGGATACGTAAGGACGAAAACGCCGTATATGGCGAAGAGGGAACTTTACAAAATCAGCGGACACTGGGACCACTATCTCGACGGAATGTTTGTAATGGGCGACCCCGACGCAGAAGGAGAAGTTTTCGCATTGCGTCCGATGACCTGCCCGTTCCAGTATACGATTTACAACAACGGACTGAAATCGTACAGGGATTTACCGTTGCGTTACGGCGAAACAAGCACGCTTTTCCGTAACGAAGCAAGCGGCGAAATGCACGGGCTTATAAGGGTAAGACAATTCACAATAAGCGAAGGGCACCTTATTTGCAGACCCGACCAGATAGAGGAAGAATTCAAGGGGTGTCTCGAACTTACGAAATTCTGTTTAAGAAGCGTAGGTCTGGAAGAGGACGTTTCTTACCGTTTCTCCCGTTGGGACCCGAACAACACCGAGAAATACATCAACGACCCCGCGAAATGGGAAAAAGCGGAAGCGGAAATGGAGAGGATACTCAAAGACCTCAACGTGCCGTATACCGAAGCGAGAGACGAAGCGGCGTTTTACGGACCGAAACTCGATATTCAGATTAAAAACGTGCACGGAAAAGAAGATACGCTCGTCACCATACAGATTGATATGTTCCTTGCGGAAAACTTCGATATGAATTATATCGACGAAAACGGGAACAAAGTAAGACCGTATATTATTCACAGAACTTCGATGGGATGCTATGAAAGAACTATCGCGCTTATCCTCGAAAAGTACGCGGGCGCGTTGCCGACGTGGTTGAGCCCCACGCAGGTAAAAGTTCTCAGCCTTACCGAAAGAACGGAAAAAGCCGCGATTGAATGCGTAAACGAACTGAAAATGAAAGGGATAAGAGCGGAAGCGGACGTAAGAAACGAGAAAATCGGATACAAAATCCGCGAAGCGCAACTTGAAAAAGTACCGTATATGCTGATAATCGGAGACAAGGAAAAGGAAAACGGCGTAGTAAGCGTGAGAAACCGCAAAACGGGCGATATGGGAACGATGACTGTGGAAGAGTTCGAAGCGTTAGTTATCAAAGAGGTAGAAGAAAAAACGCTTTAATGCTTGACAAACGGGCAAATAATTGATATTATAGTAGCACAAAGTAGATTATGCGTCTCACCGGAAGCGAGTAGCGTAACGGTTTCTGTAATTCTTTAATAAGATTTTTACGGTAAAAGATGTGTATTTCTACTGCACATCTTTTTTATTTGGAGGGAATGAACCATTTTTAAGGAATTGTTGATTAACGAGAGTATCGTTGACAAAGAAGTCCGACTGATTGACGAAAAAGGGCAACAGCTCGGAGTAATGGCAAGGAGCGAGGCGCTTAGAATAGCGGAGTTCCGTAATTTGGATTTAGTCAATATCTCGCCCGCGGCGAAACCGCCCGTATGCAAGATAATGGACTATGGGAAGTATCGCTTCGATATGATAAAGAAAGAAAAAGAAGCGAAAAAAGCACAAAAAGTCATTGAAGTCAAAGAAATAAAACTTTCGCAAACGATTGACGTCGGAGATATAAACGTAAGAGCGAAACAAACGAGAGAGTTTATCGAAGACGGAAACAAAGTCAAAGTATCTTTGAGAATGAAGGGAAGACAGCAGGAACACCCCGAAATAAGCGTAGCCGTGCTTGAAAACTTTTACGAGAAAGTTAAAGACGTGGCGGCGATGGAGAAAAAGCCTACTACGGAGAATAGAAGCGTTTTTATGATGCTCGCTCCGATTAGCAAGAAATAACAATAAACACATAAAGGAGAATTTGGGATTATGCCTAAAATGAAAACGCACAGCGGTGCGAAAAAGCGTTTCAGATTGACTGCCTCGGGAAAAATCAAAAGAGCGAAGCAGAACAAAAATCACATTCTTAACAAAAAAACGACCAAAAGAACGAGAAATCTTCGCAAAGGCGGCTATGTAGACGCTACGCAACAGAAGACAATGTCTACTCTTATGAGCGGTCAGAAATAATGGAGGTGTCGTATGAGAATTAAAAGAGCGGTAAACGCCGTTAAGAAAAGAAGAAAGATAATGAGAAGAGCGAAAGGATACTTCGGTTCCAAATCGCGTTCTTACAGAATAGCAAGACAGGCTGTAATGAAGTCTATGCAGTACGCTTACGTCGGCAGAAGACTCAAAAAGAGAGATTTCCGTCAGATGTGGATAGCGCGTATCAACGCCGCGGCGAGAATGAACGACATTTCGTACTCCAAACTTATGTATGGACTTAAAACGGCAGGCATCGACCTCAACCGTAAGATTTTGGCGGACTTAGCTATATCCGACCCCAAAGCGTTTTCGGATTTGTGCGAAAAGGCGAAAGCTGCTATAAAATAAAAAACGAAGTGGTTACCCGTTATAAGTAACCACTTTTCAATTACGCTATGCTGATTACTTCTTCGCAAAATTCCGCGCTGAAAAAATTGCGCGCGTTATATAAAGATAAAAAACTTCGCAGAGAATGCGGAGTCTTTATCGCGGAAGGAGTAAACCTTGTAAAAGATATACCGGACCGTTTCGGCGCGGAAGAACTGTTTATTAAGCAAAGTAAAGAGGAAGAACTTTCTTTCATCGCGGAAAAATTCGAAATAGACCCTTATATCGTAAAAGACGAACTTTTTGACGCGGTAAGTGATACAATCACGCCTTCGGGCGTGATTGCGGTAGTAAAAAAACCGTTTACGAAGTTTTCCGAACTTAAAGTTTGCGGAGAGGAAGTATTGCTTCTCGACGGAATATCCGACGCGGGCAATCTCGGCACGATAATCAGAACCGCTGCGGCGAGAGGAATAAAAACCGTTGTGTGCGCGTCCTGTACGGACGCCTATTCCCCCAAAGCCGTCAGAGCGGCAATGGCGGGTACATTCCGAACCGACATCATAGAAACCGACGTTTCGAACGCTTTGAACTTGTTGCAAGAATATAATATTTTAGGTTTGGATATGGATGGTAATTGTATCTACGGATACAAAAAAGAGGGCAAAATTGCGATTGCGATAGGAAGCGAAGCGCACGGACTGAGCGATGAAGTGAGAAAAGAAGTCAAAACTTTTTTATCCATTCCTATGCAAAACGGAGTGGAGTCTCTTAACGCCGCGGTGAGCGCGAGCATAGCGATGTATCTGATAAGATAATTTTTTCAGGAGAGTAAAATGAGCGGACACAGCAAATGGGCAAACATTAAAAATAAAAAGGGAAAAGCGGACGCCGCGCGCGGAAGCATTTTCACCAAAATAGGAAGGGAAATCGCGGTTGCCGTTAAATCCGGCGGACCCGACCCGAACAGCAATTCGAAGTTGCGCGACGTTATCGCAAAGGCTAAACAGAACAATATGCCCAACGATAACATTATGCGTTCTATAAAGAAAGCGAGCGGAGAACTCAATACCGTAAACTACGAAGATATGCAGTACGAAGGTTACGCTGCGGGCGGAGTCGCGGTTATAGTCGAAGCGCTTACCGACAACAAGAACAGAACGGCGGGAGACGTAAGACACGCTTTCGACAAATGCAACGGTTCTATGGGTAGCACGGGGTGCGTATCCTATCTTTTCAAAAAGAAAGGGCTTGTAGTCGTGGAAGCTGGGAAAGGAGTGACGGAAGACGACGTAATGATGCTTGCGCTCGAAGCGGGCGCGGACGACGTTGTCGGAGACGGAGAAGACGTATATGAAATTTATACGTTGCCGCAGGACGTCAACTCGGTGAAAGAAGAGCTTGAAAAAGGCGGACTGAGCGTGCTCAGCTATGAAGTAGGTTTTTATCCCGACGATTACGTCACGCCGCAACCCGAAGCCGTGCCTATGATTGAAAAACTTATAGGAATGCTCGAAGAAAACGACGACGTGCAGAACGTGTATCACAACGCCGAACTTCCCGAAGAAGAAGAGGAGGACTGAAAGTTTTATGGACGTGCGTAGCGTTTGCGAAAATACGAAGCGCGCAGCGAACGAGTTTATGACGGCGGATTCGACCGTTAAAAACGAACTGCTCGCGGCGATAAAGAAAGCCGTGACAAGCGACGCCGAAAACCTAAAAAAAATCAATGCCTCCGACGTGGAGGGGGGTAAGAAAAGCGGAATGAACGCTGCTTTTCTCGATAGGCTTACGCTAACCGACGCGCGGATTAAAACAATGTGCGACGGCATAGACGACGTAATCAAACTTCCCGACTACGTAGGCAAGATTGAGGAGAGTTATACGCTCGGAAACGGACTTCGCGTGGATAAAGTACACGCGCCGCTCGGCGTAGTCGGAATTATCTACGAAGCGAGACCGAACGTCACCGTCGACGCCGCGGTTTTGTGTATAAAATCGGGCAACGGCGTGGTGCTTAAAGGCGGAAAAGAAGCGATAAATACCAACCGAAGACTCGCCGAACTTATGCGTAACGCGTTTATCGAGTGCGGCGTTAATCCCGAACTTATCGGTTTTATCGACAGTACGGACAGAGAAAAAACGCTGGAAATGCTTCATTCCGGCGATTTTATCGACGTAATGATACCGCGCGGCGGAGAGAAACTGAAAAAATTCGTGCTTAAAGAAGCAGCAATGCCGGTTATCGCTTCGAGCGGCGGAAATTGCCACGTTTACGTAGAAAAAACCGCGTCTTTAGATATGGCGTTAAAAATCGTGGAAAATGCGAAAATAAGCCGTCCGTCGGTGTGCAACGCCGCGGAAACGTTGCTTGTCGACAGAGAAATAGCCGATAAATTTTTACCCTTGTGCCTCGGTATGCTCGAAGAAAAAGGAGTGGAAATAAGAGGAACGGAAGAGGTTGAAAAGATTTATCCGAACACGAAAATCGTCGGAGAGGACGAATTTTATACCGAATATAACGATATGATTATCAAAGTGAAAATCGTTTCGGGTGAGAAAGAAGCGATTGAACATATAAACAGATACGGTACAAACCACAGCGAGGCGATAGTCACCGCCGACGAAGAGAAAGCGCGAGTTTTCACCGCCGCAGTGGACGCGGGTTGCGTGTACGTCAACGCTTCTACGAGATTTACCGACGGATTCGAACTGGGATTAGGCGCGGAAATGGGAATTTCCACGCAGAAATTGCACGTAAGAGGACCGATAGGGCTTAAAGAGCTTACCTCGGTCAAGTACGTCGTTCGGGGCGAAGGACAAATCAGATAAACTTCGGTAAAATCGACAGCAAAACCGATTTGTTGCCCGAATAATTTGATAACGAGATTAAAAAGTGTTATAATCTAAGAAATTTTTTTAGCGACGGAGCAGTGACTTATATGTCTAAAATAGAGAGAATAGGTATTCTTACAAGCGGCGGAGACGCGCCGGGTATGAACGCCGCAATCCGAGCCGTGGTGCGTTGCGCTTCGGCGTCGGGAATAGAGTGTTACGGAATAGACGACGGATATACGGGGCTTATCGAGGGCGAAGTACATAAAATCGATTCGAGGTTCGTTTCCGATACCGTACAGAAAGGCGGCACGATTTTACGCACGTCGAGGTGTCCCGAGTTTACGGAATACGAGTACAGACAGAAAGCGTACGAAGTATTGCAGGCGTACGGGATAGACGGTCTCGTGGTCATCGGAGGCGGCGGGTCGCTTGCGGGAATGAATCAGTTTTATAAAGATTTCGGCGTTCCTTGCGTAGGTTTGCCGGGAACGATAGACAACGACCTTGCGTATACCGATTATACGCTCGGGTTCGACACAGCCGTAAACACCGTGCTCAACGCGATAAACAACGTCAGAGACACGATGACTGCGCATAACAGAGCGTGCATTATCGAAGTTATGGGACGTAAATGCGGAGATATTGCGCTTTACGCGGGTATTTCGGGCGGCGCGGAAATAATTATAGTGCCGGAAATTCCTTTCGATATAAAAGAAGCGGCGAAAACCATTAAACTCGACAGAATAAAGGGTAAAAAGTCCGTAATCATCATTCTTGCCGAAGGCGTGTGCAGTTGCGCGGAATTAAAAGAAAAACTCCTTGCCGAGGTTGAGGGAATTTCCATAAGAACGGTTAAACTCGGGTATATCCAGAGAGGAGGAATGCCGTCGATGAGCGACAGAGTGCTTGCCGCAAGATGCGGGGCAAAAGCGGTGGAACTGTTCAAAAACGGCAAAGCGGGCGGCAAAGCCGTAGGCATAAGAGACAATAAGATTATAGATATGGACATCGAGGACGCGCTTAACGCGAAATCGAAATTCGATAAAGAACTTTACGATATTGCAAAAATATTAGGTAAATAAACAGGAGGCAACAAAATGAAAAATTTGGTAGGCGCGTGTATGTTCGGACAGTCGGGCGGACCGACCTCGGTAATCAATTCGAGCGCGGCAGGCGTATTCATCGAAGCTCTCGCGCAGAAAAACATAACCAAAGTTTACGGCGCGGCAAACGGCATTCAGGGTATTTTAACGGAGAATTTTTACGATATAGGGAAAGAGGACGAAAAAGAGTTGTACCTCTTGAAAAACACTCCCTCGTCCGCTCTCGGTTCGGTAAGATATAAACTCAAAAGCGCGGAAGTCGACGATACCGATTATAAGAGAATACTCGAAGTTTTCAAAAAATATAACGTCAGATACTTCTTCTATAACGGCGGTAACGACAGTATGGACACTTGTAACAAAATAAGCAAATATCTGCTTAAAAGCGGTTACGAATGTAACATAATCGGCGTGCCGAAGACAATCGACAACGACCTTTACGGTACCGACCATTGTCCGGGATACGGCAGCGCGGCAAAATACGTCGCAACCACGATGATGGAACTCTTCCTCGACGCAACCGTTTACGATAAAGGACAGATTACCATAGTGGAAATAATGGGAAGAAACGCGGGATGGCTCACTGCGGCGAGCGCGCTCGCTTCGTATAAAGGTCTGGGACCCGACCTCATTTATCTGCCCGAACAGCCCTTTGACGTGGATAAATTCCTCGTGCAAGTGAAAGAAGTGGCGGATAAAAATCACGGGAAGTGCATAGTCGCGCTCAGCGAAGGAATAAAGACAGCCGACGGTCGGTACGTCGTGGAAGCGATAGCGGCGGCTTCGGCGGCAAAAGACAGTTTCGGACATACGCAGCTCGGCGGAGTCGCAGCAACTCTCGCCAACCTCGTAAAAGAGAAAATCGGCGGCAAAGTAAGAGCGATTGAGTTCAGCCTTATGCAGAGATGCGGAGCGCACCTCGCGAGCAAAGTGGACGTTGAAGAAGCGTTCGAAGCGGGAAGAGTCGCGGTAAGAAGCGCGTGCGAAGGAAATACCGATAAAATGGTGGTGTTCGAAAGACAGGAAGGAAACGAGTATAAAATCGAATACAAACTTATGAATATCGAGCTTGCGGCGAACACGGAAAAGAAAATTCCCGACAGCTGGATACTGCCCGACAATAAAGGAATGAGTAAAGAGTTCATCGAGTACGCGTTGCCCCTTATTCAGGGCGACAGCAAAGCGCCTCTCGAAGACGGACTTCCGAGATTCGCAAAACTTAAAAAGGTGAATGCGTAAGTGAAAGAAAAAAAGGAAAAAAACGAACGTGTAATAAATAAGAAAAAGACGCTTGCGATTATCGCAGGCGTTTGCGCCGTTCTCGTAGTGGCGACGGTCGTCGTCAGCCTCGTGCTTGTTTTCGGGAACGGAGCGGTTGTTCCCACGCCCGTTTTTTCCGATTTTGACGACGAAAACGATTATTACGTCAGAGTAAAATGGGATAAAATCCGAAAAGCGGACGGGTATAGCTACGTTTATTGGTACGGAGACCCGACCGAAGTCGACGAAAGTAAATTTACGGTTTGTAAAACGCAGAATACGGTGACTTCATTCCCGAGACATAAAGGAAAGGTCGCTTTCAAGGTAAAAGCAGATATAGTCGGAGAAAAAACGCAGTATTCCGATTGGATTTACCTCGATATTTCCGCTTGGAAATTGCAAAATCCCATAGTCACTATGGACGAGGATTTTCAGATTTCGTGGGTTTCTTCCACTTTCAAAGCCGACGATAAAACATATAACGTCAGAGGTTACGAATATAACCTGATAATCGACGGTGAAGAATGTATTTCGGAAAACATTTTTGTGACGGCAACTTCGGCGGACGTAAAAAACTTTGTCGTCGAATGGCTTAAAGCAACGGATAAAGTGAGCGGTTATCACTTGGGGGAGGAATGGCAGGATATAACGGTGGAAGTAAAAGTAAAAGCTGTCGCTTACGAGAAATTCGGCGGCGTGATACTGACCGAACCGTCCGCGCCTTACGACGTTCTGATGGACGTTTATGAGGACAGCGACTACGCTACCGCGTCGATAACGGTAACCGAAGAGTTATTTAACAGATTATAAAATGGAGTAAATACGGCAAATGAAAAGAAACGATTTGCGTAATATAGCGATAATAGCGCACGTAGACCACGGTAAAACCACGCTCGTGGACGCGATGCTTAAACAAGGCGGAATTTTCCGCGACAACCAGTCCGTGCCCACTTGCGTAATGGACAGTAACGCGCTGGAAAGAGAAAGGGGAATAACCATTCTCGCAAAAAACACTTCGGCGTATTATAAAGACATAAAAATAAATATAGTTGATACCCCGGGACACGCGGATTTCGGCGGAGAAGTAGAACGCGTACTTAAAATGATAAACGGCGTAGTTTTGCTTGTGGACGCCTACGAAGGTCCGATGCCGCAGACAAGGTTCGTTTTGCAGAAAGCGTTGGAAATGAACCATAAAATCATTATTTGTATAAATAAGATAGACAAACCCGGCGCAAGATGCGAAGAGGTTCTTAACGAAGTTTACGACCTCTTGTTCGAACTTAACGCCACGGAAGAACAGATTTACAGCCCCGTTGTTTATTGCAGCGGAAGGGCGGGAACGGCTACGCTTTCTCTCGACGAAGAAGGGGTGGACCTCAAACCGCTTTTTGAAACGATAATTTCTCATATCGACCCGCCCGAGGGCGACGAAAACGGACCCTTGCAGGTGCTCGTGTCGGCAATCGATTACAACGACTACGTCGGGAGAATAGCAATCGGAAGAATAGAACGCGGCGTTATGAAACAAAATCAGGAAGTCGTCGTGTGCAATTATCATACCGACGAGAAATACCGCGGTAAAGTGACGAATATTTATCAGTTTGCGGGACTTAATAAAAATACCGTGGAAAGCGCAAAAGTAGGGGACATAGTAAGTTTCAGCGGAATGGAAAACATTACGATAGGTGAAACCGTATGCGCTCCGACTTGCGTGGAACCGTTGCCGTTTGTGAAAATCAGCGAACCGACGCTTCAGATGTCGTTTTCGGTAAACGACAGTCCGTTCGCGGGAAAAGAGGGCAAGTTCGTTACTTCCAGACATCTCAGAGCAAGGCTTATGAAAGAACTGCTTAAAGACGTCTCGTTGAAAGTAACTGAAAAGTCCAGCGACGAATTTATAGTCAGCGGCAGAGGAGAAATTCACCTTTCCATTCTTATGGAAAATATGAGGCGCGAAGGATACGAATTCCAGGTGAGCACGCCTCAGGTGATAAATAAGGTTGTGGACGGCGTTCTGTGTGAACCTATGGAAAAACTCGTCATTGACGTGCCCGATACCTGTATAGGTCCCGTGATGGAAGATATGGGCAGACGGCAAGGCGAACTCATAACGATGAACCCTATGGGAACGAGGACTAAACTCGAATTCAGAATACCCGCAAGAGGACTTTTGGGATACCGAAATGATTTTATGACGGAAACAAGAGGCGAAGGAATAATGAATAATATTTTCATCGGGTACGAGCCGCTTAAAGGAAGCGTCCCCAAACGCCCGTACGGCGCGCTCGTCGCGTGGGAAACTGGCGAAGCAGTTACTTACGGACTGTTCAACGCGCAGGGAAGAGGACAACTGTTTATCGGACCGGGAACACCCGTGTACGCCGGGATGGTGGTCGGATATTCTCCGAAACAAGACGACATACCGGTAAACGTATGTAAGAAAAAACACGTGACGAATATGCGCGCGGCGGGAAGCGACGAAGCGTTGACTCTCGAAACGCCGAGAAGGTTCAGTCTGGAAGAATGTATAGAGTTCCTTTCCACCGACGAAATGCTGGAGGTCACCCCGAAGAGTCTGAGAATAAGGAAAACCATTCTCGACCACTCGGAGCGTATGAGAAAATTATCGCGTGAAAAGAACGCAAATCAATATAGACAACAAGGAGAACAAAATGGCGAACGAAAAAGGCTTGAAACTGCTCTCTAAACTGGATTTTTATCCCGAGTACAGAGAAGACTGCGGCAAAACGCCCGAGGTCGAAACAGGAAGGTTCAAATATTTCCGCGAAGTGGCAAAGCGGAGAAACGCGCCTTTGCTTACGGCAAATCTTATGTTTCTCATTACGTTGATACCCCTTCTTGCGCTGTTTATATTGCTCGAAGTTTTCGGAGGAACGGAAGCTATCGCGTATAAACTTGCGGGGGTAGAGGAATCGCCGTACCTTTTGGGCGGAGTCGGTTTCGGCGCGGCGTCCGTAACAATGACCGCGCTCGACGTTCAGATGAAAATCCTCGACGTGTATTATATAATCTTTGCGATTGTCGGCGTAGCGGCGTTTGTAGTCAGCATAGGTTTCGGAGGAATGACGCACCTGTCGATGAAGTTTATAATAGGTGATACGTTCATATCCAAAAAAGACAACTACGGAAACGACGTTCCGAGAGGAGTTAAAGAATATTTTAAGGGAATAAAAAGAACGGGAAAAGAGATGACTATCGTCGGCGCGATATTCCTCGTTTTGTTCGCAGGCATCGCAAATCTGTTTGTTTTATTTATCGGAAAATTCTGGCAAAATCAGGCAAACGCAGGGTACTGGATAATGATAATTTTAGCGTCGCTATGCGTAATTTTCGCGCTTATGTTTGTCGTGCATCTCATTCCGACAATCGCGCTTTACGATATGCCGCTGAAAAGCAAAATGAAAAACTCCGCGATATTCGCGTTGCAAATGTTTCCGCAAAATCTCGCGCTTGTCGCGGTTTTATGCCTACCTTTCGTACTTATAGCGACTCTCGATATGTTTATCGCGGTAATAATAATAGCGGTAATGTTGTGCTACGGAAGCAAATGGTACAGCCTTACTTTATGTAATTTCGAGCAATATCTTTCGGAAAAAATTATTACTCCCGTGTATAATTCGAGATATGGAAAACGCACGGGTAATGCGAAAAAAATCAACAAAAAGAAAAAATAAAATTTATCCGTTTTTATTAAAAATAAAGCTCTTTTGTTCTGTGAATAAATCAATTTTTCGGTCAAGGACGAAGAGCTTTTTTCTTATGTGGCATTTACGAACGTAGCAAACCCTTATTCGCGCGTTTTCGCTATTGACAAAATTTATTATATTATTATATAATAATAATGCAAAATTCCATTAGTTGGAGGCATCCGATGAGAAAGTCCGTCGTAAACAGTATTTTCGGAAAGGCAGCGGTCGTTGCGCTTTGCGTGAGTTTCTTTATGCTCGCGGTGATTGCGTTCGCGTTAATGAGCCCCAAAAGCCCTGAAGCGCACGAAACGGCTTATGCCGCGGCGGGAGACCCGCCGTTGATTTCAAAAGTGGAAGTTGTTCCGTACAAGAATGGCGAAGTTTATGACCTTAACGGTAGATGCATCACGATGAATCTTACCGACGGAAGTAAATGGCATTCCACGTTGCCGTCGGATATAAACGATTCTTTCTTCGGAAAGTTCGGTCTCTTGTATACGATAAGCGACTACGAATATCGTACGATAAGGCGGTTCTGGTCGGATGACGGGAAAACGCCTGCGACAGGTGTAAATACGCAAAATGGTTCGGAACCCGTGCCGGGAACCACGCGTTACGCATCGATGATGGCGGATGGAGAAATCACGGTTTCCGCGATTACCGTGAGCGGAACTACCTGGTACGGAGAAAATGTTTCTAATCTGAATATCCTCGAAAATAACGGACGAAACGTAGTTGCGGGGAAATATACGGTAAATTCCATTACTCTTTCTTATACGTTTGAATACGAGTATATTAAGCAAGGAGTGACGGATGTTATCAACGTTACGGGTTCGGGTGCCGGTACGGCGTTGCCCGAAGTTCGGTCTTACGCTACGACTACTTACACTGTATCGAATATAGTAAGCGATGTTTCCGAGCTTAACATTAAACTTTTTCTTACCTCGGATATTAACGTAAACCTTACGCAAGCGGATACAAATCTCAATATGACGCCCGTATACGACAGCACTACGCAGTGGTTTGACAGAGTAATGCTGTTCGACCCGAGCGTGGAAGGTTCGGCGGCTAATCTGAACCTTCCCGACTATTTTTACTATTCTTTTGCAAACGGAGCGAGAAAACCTTTTATAGCGCAATACGGAGTATCGTCCGGCGTCAACAATAAGACGTTCGGCGTGGAAACTTCTCTGAAATCGGGCGGAGACCCCATTGCTTATTATTTGAAATTAGTCTGGTATTTCGACGCAAATATGGATTTGATGTGCGACGCGTCGGAAACCGTCGGCGCGGGAACTTACTATATGCACATAGAAGGTTCCGAGTCCGACGATGGATTTTATTGCGACGAATACGAGTCGTCAAGCGGAAAAAAAGAAAATGCGTTGAATTTCCTTTACGGCGGAGCGGACTACGTTCAGTCTTTGACGGTAAACCGTTCCGAACTCAAAATCAGCGTTAAAGACGAGCTCGGGTTGAGCGCTGAGCGCGGAGAGGACGGAAGAATTTCATTGCCGTTCGGTTCGCAGTATACTATGGCGTCGTTGTTTGCTTCGCAAATAAACCAAAGCATTCCGGGCGGAGAGTATTACGAGTATGACCAGGCTACAAACTCATATACTTATACCGTCGACACCAGATTTAATTCGGCAAAAGATTATTATGTAAAGAAAGCCTCGGCGGACGGCGTTTTCTCAAATTTGACAGAGTCGTATAGTTTGGCGGAAACGGCGTGGGCGGACATAGGCGGATACGATAACGACAAAAATTATGTCATTGGAAGTCCGAGTCCTCTGTTCTCGTTCAAAGGCTCGTATTTCCCGGGTAGCGACATATGCGACTACGATTACGCCGTCGTTTATCTTTCTATCGGCATAGGGGAAATAGCCAGGAACTACACGTTCGATTTCGGTGAATATTCGGGCGGGACCTGGAAATCCTATTCGGTTGACGTAGAAACGGGAAAAACGGGATTGATAGAAGAAGGAAAGGCGAAAACAGGCGACAGCGCAATGAAGAGTTATTATTACTACGACTCTTTTTCTCTGACTCCGCCCGTGGTGACCGTGGATATTTCCGATTTCAGAACTACGGTTACCGGCGCGGCGTACGGCGAAGTGTGGAACAGCTCGGAAATAGATTTCAGTTCCGTTAAACTTACCGGACCCGGACTTACCCCCGCAGACCTTGACGGAAACGGATACGCGGACGACGCGACTTACGATTTAAGCACGGCGCTCGAAAAATGGAGAGTCCGCATAATAGGAAGCGCGGCGGAAAGACAGCTTGTCGGAGATTATAACTACATATTCGTATTGATGAGACTGGCAAGGGTAAGCCAGACGACGGGGAAAACCGCGGAAGACTACGAAGATGAAGACGGAGTGGTATATACTCCGTATTCGCAGACGCTTTACGCGGGAGACTATTTCGTCACTTATTCGCTTTCTTATATGCAGCAGGGAAGCGCCGCGATTATAGACGCGGGAACTTGCGTTAAGGGAAATAGCACGGTGAGAATAGGAGACGTCGGCGTTGCTACATTATCGATGAATAAACCCGCCGATTTCAGAATCGAAAGCGTCAGAATTTACCTTAATCTCGACGAATACACTCCCAACAAATATTACGACGGGACGAACGAAGTTAAAAAATCGGCAGGCTCTGACCTCGCCGCTACCGCGGAATTAAGACAGGTAACTGGCGGGACTGTTTCTCCTACGCTTATTGCGCTCGGATATAAATCAGTACTCGAATACGACCTTGCGGTAAATATCAGATACATATATTCGATTTTTTACAGCTCGGCGATGGCAAGCGACGAGAACCAACTCGATATAGGCGGAGAAGTCAGCATAGCGGCTAAGGGCGGTCTGACGACGGACGAATATAACAGCATTCTCGCGAGTTACGAAATAGAGCAGGGGTTGAGAAGAAACGACCTCGAAGAAACTCTGCTCGGATATATAAACAGAAGAACCCTCGAACTGCGCGTTCTGAAAGACCCCGACAGAATAACCGACGAATCCGACCCGAATTACAGCAGATTGGATTACAGCAGAAGTTATAACAGCGATACTTACGTCGCAATTCGCGTCGCGAGATACTACGACAAAAATGCGGAGGGAGTAACGCTCAGAAGTCTGTATGGGAATACTTCTTTGACAGAGATAACCGCGGGGAAAGAATATTACGCCGACTATTATCTCTTCTATAATCAGGATAACAATACGGAAGAGTACAGATTCTATGCGGACCTTCCCGGAATTTTCGAGAACAGGTGCTATATTTTATTGGAAATAGCGGACGATTCTACGGGAGCGAACTATGGCTTCTTGAATACCGATGAAATCAAGGAATACTTCGCCTGGGATACGACCGACGGAACGACATTAATGTTTAACTCGAACAGAGAAACAGGCGCGTACGTTCCCGTAAATACATATTCTTTCATCGATTGGGAAAACGCTCTTATGGCGGACCCGTTCACCGGCGTATACGGAAGCACGGTTTTCAGCAGGGAATCCTTTGCGGGACTGTATAAACTTGCGGTTACGGACGGTATAGTTATTATGAACTATAACCTCGTTCTGAGAAAAGGCGTAACAAACGAAACGGTAAACGGCGAAGAAATCGGTATGGAAATTACCAAAATCGTTTTGCAACCCGAAGACGTTTTCGACTTCCAGGGCGAGGACGCAGACAAAGGCAGAGTGCTCGTTTACGATAAGACGAATAAAATAGGACTGGTATATTATTCGGATTTGGATAAATCCTTCGTTTTGATTTACAGACACGACGAATACGAAAAAATAAGAACGGATTCCGCGTTTTTGCAGGCGGACGGAAGTTCGAATTTTATGAGCCTGATAACCGTAATAGGCTTTTCAATCGGAGGAGAAACCGAGACCACCGACGACGACAGAATATACGACGTGAGCGAATTTACGAGCGATATTCTCAATATGAGACTCGCGGGCGATTATATTCTCGAAGTCCGCACGCCCGAAACCCAAAACTATAAAGAGGTAACTGCGGTTACCGAAATACGAATTTATTGCGCGCAGGTAACCGTTTACTCCACAGCGGCTATCCGTACGTATATGGCGGAATACGATTCGGAGAAGGAAGTTAAAGGCGACGTTTCCGACGCAGGGAAAAAATTGCTTACCGCGACGGAACTCGAACAGTACGTTGCGTATATGGACGTCAATACCTACGAATTGTACGCTACCGACGAAGGCAACCTTACGAAAACGTATATATATTATAAAAACGACGACCCGAGCGTTAAACTGTACGATACCAGTTTAATCAGACTTTATTACGTCGGTTTTGCCGCGGGCGACGGTTTCGTAAGAGGCGTTGACAGAGAAGCCGTCGTTACGGTAGATACCTCTTGCTTTGTGGTAGGGGGAGAATACGTAGACCAGGCGGGAAGAAAAATCGGCGCGGTGCAGCTCGGCGGGGCATATAAACAAAACTATTCCTTTAACTATGTGGCAAGCGATTTATTTGTCAAGAAACAAACGCTTTTGCTTGAAATGGAAGGAAATCAGAACACTTCTTATACGGGCGCGAATCTGTTGCCGGATTGCGACGTCGTGACCGAAGACGGAAGCGACGCGCCTGCGGAACTTACGCAGTTTATCGCCGCGTATTTCGCTTTGGGTACGGACGGAAAATATCGTATTTACGTCCGCGATTACAGCGCGAGCGGAGTGGAAATCGAAGAAGCAAAAATTTCGACGGGTCCCGCCGATATAAACGACTACTATTACTATTTCGTCGAATATTTTGACGAAAGCGGCGCGCCTGCGACGGTAAAAGAAGACAGAGGAAACCTCTACGCGATTATAGGCGGAATTTCGTATAAATTATACGCAAACGGAATGGCGGCGTACTATTATTATACGGATAACGACAGAGAAAAGGCGAAGAACGTCATTACGTCTACGGAAACAATCATTTATTACGACGAAATAAATTCCAACTTTTACTATTACGTAGACAACGACGAAAATTCGACAAAGGTAGTCCTTACCGAAAATATCGAACCGAACTTTGAAAATACGGACGGAGACGCAAAGGTTTCTTACGTCGATACCGTGGACGGGAAAAATATTTATATAGCAATAAACGAGCACGACGACGCGTCGACGCTTAACAGAAACGTTAAAAACGTTTTCTACGACAACGACGGAAACAAAGGCGGGTATCTTCTCAAAGTGTACGCGTCTCCCTCTGAAGCCGCGGGCGGAAGCTCGACCAACTACGCGAGAACAAAAACCCAGGTGGTAATTTTCACCGTAGAGGTTTTGGAAATCGACCTTGCCGAGCACGAAAGCGGCGAATTCGACGGTACTTTAATCAATCCCGTATGGGATGGTGAATTCACCGATTCCGAGTATATTTTAAGGGAATTTAACGAGTATTATGAGGGAACCACCTTAAAGAACGAAACGGTAAATTTAGGCGGCGCGTGGGCGAACGTCGAGGTGGAATACAATTCGAACGGCTTGCCTATGTGGGCGTATATGTATTCTACCGAAGAAGATTTCACAACGAATAAAATTCAGTCTTTTGCGGAATACGAAAAAGGCGACAGAAACGACTTTATCAACGCGGAAACGAGCGAAGACATAATTAAAGACGCGGGATTGTACGTCGTCCTTATTAAAGTTACGTTAAGAAATTCGGTAGCGGCGGCAGGCGAGGAACCCGTCAATATGAGGAATAATTTGCGATTTGCAAACCGCACGTCGCAGGCGAAATTCGACGGAACGACGCATACGCCTACGGAAGAATACGAAGCGTATTTCGTGCTTTATCTCGCGATTGACAGGTCGGACGACATAATTTTGTCGGTAAACGCGAGCGATAACGTCCGAGCAACGGGAGAAACGGGCGCGGGATACGAAGGAGCTTTTGCGAAAACTTACGACGCCGAAGCACTTTCGTTCGGTGAAAATTTGCAGGTTCTAAGCAAAGATTCGAGCAACGGTGAAATTCTGAACGTAAGAGCCTATATGTCCGTGACCGCGGATTACCTCGGGGACAGTTCTTTCGCATATTTCCGCAGCGAAGACGGTGCAATCGTCTATAAATGGAATGAAAACAAATTTATCAGCCTTACGCACGTAAACGAGTTTTATATTACGTTTATCGTCAATTATAACGACGCGATAGAAGCGGCGATGGAAGGAAGAACGGCTACGTACGACAACAACTTCATCACTTACACGAGCGTGTATAAGGTGAGAATAGAAGCGAGACAGCTGTCCGTGTTTATCAAAACGAAAAATCCCGAGACGGGAGAAATACCGACAGACCCGAAAGAGCTCAGTTACAAGAATTACGGAACGACAAACGAATCCGTAGAGAATAAATTCTTCTTCACTTTCGGAAACTGGGCGGGCGACGACGAAAATAATCTGTTGAACGCTATCACGTCTATGCCCGGAATTGACTGGGTGTCGGGCGGACTGAGTACCGACGGCGACGTTCAGGGTACGAGAATGAGCGCGGGAACAGACTATTACGTTAAAGCTATGGGCGGTAACGAACCCGCTACGGTAATTACCATAGGGTCGGACAGAGTGACGTATTACGATTATGCGTTCGATTACTCGGATTCGCTCAAATTCGAAATCAAGAGATTGCAACTGACTATTGGCGGCGACTATCCTTGCGTGGAAATAGATAAATCGAAACCTTACGCGGGCGTCGCGCTTGTCCCCGACATCAGACGTTACGGCTGGGACGGAGAAAACCTGGATAACGGCGAAGACGCGGCGTTTGCAAAAGAAGTCGCGTATATCGGATATATCCCGAATTACGACCCGGAAAGAGACGACTATACCGACGCGGACGTAATCGGTACAATAAGAAGCGCGGTAAACGTAGGATACTATCTGTTCCGTATTTCTATCGGTTCGAGCAGAAACTATATAGGTATAGAAGAACCCTTCTACTGGGTGTTCGAGGTGGAAAAAACCGAATTGATACTCGAATTCGTCGGAGAAAACGGCAACGCTGACAGAGGCTACGCGTCGATGACTTATATCGGAACGGGCGGAGCATATCCCGTATTCAACGTTAAATACAGCGGTTTTATGGGATACGACGACAGTACGAGCAACAGAAGCGTGCAGGAGATTAAGTTCAGACCCGCGACTATTCCGAACGACGGTTATTATAACGGAATAGCGATGCTTAATCTTGTAAATCCGCTTTACGTCTTTATAGACGCGGAAACGGGAGAGGAACTCATAAACGAAGACGGAACGCCGTATTTACCTGTAAACGCGGGAGAGTATTATATAAAGATAGTGATTTCCGAGGGCGAGTACGGTTATGCGGACAACTATAAAATAGTGGTTAAGTATCTCGAAAACGACGGAGAAATTCTCTATCCCGTTATGTCGATAAATAAACGCCGAGTCGGAGTAAGTTTCGATGCGGACAGCAATAGGCGAATATCCAAAGAATACGACGGAACGGACGCGGTTATAGAAAACAGCGTTTCTCCCAAAACTGCGGAATACGCGGGCAATTATTCATTTACGCCGCAGAGCGGCGACATAGGTCTGGTTTCGGGCGACTATATAAGTCTGAAAATCAATTATTCTTCGAGCAGATATGCGCGTAAGAACGTGTACGACGAATTCGACGTAATGAGCGACATCGACGTTTATTTGCTTGTAGACGCCGCCCTTATGGGGGATGATGCGGAAAACTACGAGTTTTCTATGGCAATGTCCGATACGTACGTAGACGGCGAGATAACCTACGTCCGACTTAACGGAACGATTACTCCCGCAAGAGCAAACGTCAAATTCCTTGATAAGGACGGACAGAACGTAAACGTTCTCAGAGTGGTCTACAACGGAGAACCGCAACCTGTTATCCTTAAAGTAGACGGCGTGAACGGCGAAGTGCTTACCGAAGAAAACGGAGATTACACGGTGCTGTATTATTCGGAAAAGACCAACTACAACAGCGAAATCGCGCCGACAAACTGCGACTATTACGAAGTTACGGTTACTATAAGAAATAAGAACTATTCCGAATCTCCGCAGACCGGGTATCTTGAAATTATGCGCGCGCAGGTAAATATTGACTTCGGCGGAGAAGGCGTGCAGACTTACGGCAACGTAACAGAAGGGCTTACCGCGGTTGCAAACGGCGTTCACGGTTACAGCGCGCAGCTTGCCGTCAATTATTACTATATTACGGAAGACGGATTGAGAGGTGATTTGGTGCCCGATATTTCCGTCGCGCCTGCGGGAACGTATATCGCGGAAGCGATACACGTCGCTACCGATAATTTCGCAGATAAGAGCGCGGAAGAGATATTCACGATAGCGAGAAGAAACACGGCGATAAATTACGACGTTGCGCCGAAATACAAATATAACGGCGGCGCGGTAAGCATAAAAATGTACTTTATGGATAACGGAGAAACCTTCTATCCGTTGCTGATATTCGATAAATCGGTAAACGGAGAATGGGTGCCGTATAATTATACCGTCAGTGAAAACGGCGTAATCGGCGATATAGGAGACAATCCGTCGGACGTAGGCGTATACAGAGTTAAGGCATACGAATATTTGGAGAACTACTTCGTGACCACTCCCGTGTGGTGCGTGTTCTCGATAGAAAAAGCCGAACTTACCGTGCAGATTAACGATTTAACGGTAAACGAAAAGACCGATTATACGCCGAGCGCGACGATGCAAGGGTGTCTTACTTCGGGGGCCTCTTTCTCCTCCGTGGTACAGGGATTGCAGTTTGCGTACTACGCGATGAACGGAACCGAACTTACCGAGAAACCGACCGCTTCGGGAACGTACAGGGTAGTGGGATACGGCGCGACATCGCAGAACTATAATATAACGTACAAATTCGGCATACTTACCATAAACAAAGCGGAGGTAAAAGCGGAAGACAACGCTTTGTCCGACGGCGTAAGCGCGATATTCGAAGGTTCGTTCTCGTCGGATACTACGATAACGATAACTAAAAAACAGAATACCGAATATGCGGATATGACGGAAGCGTTCGAATCGCTGAAAAAACTCGGCGAAGATTACGAGGGTAAGACGCTTAGCGAGATTTTCGTATTTACTTACGAAAACTATGTTTCGACTCAATCGGGAGGAGGAGCGACGGTAAGACTGTATGTGCCTAAACTGTTTGCGGGAGCAAACGAAACCGAAGCGCTTTCTTACAGCGTCGCGGTACTCGCTTCGGACGGAAGCGTAAGCGTAGTAAACGGTACGAAAGACGGAGATTATCTCGTGATAAGAACGGAAGAACAGGTGATTAAAGCCGTAAGCGTGATTACGGAAGAGAGCGAAAAGGAGAATAACTACGATTGGTTGCTGTACGTCGGAATAGCGATTGCCGTACTTGTCATAGCGGCGGCAATAATAATCGTGGTTAAAAAAGCGTAGATGAAGACTTATAACGGGAAGATACTGAAAATTTCGATTATTTTCGCGGTGCTACTATGCGCCGCTCTTCTTCCGTTGCTTTGTACGGCGACAAGCGACGTAGCTCTGGCGGCGGGAGAACAGATACTCGAAGTAAAACAAGTTTCGGAATTGCCTTATTGCGGAGAAAATTACGTAAAAAACGAGAGCGCGAAAAACGCATTTTTAAGCGTGTTTTCCTTTACTGTGAACGGGAAGGTTATTTCTCCGGATTTCGAAAAAATAACCGTTATTTCAAGCGTGCAGGCGATAAATCCGAGTGCAAATTACGTTTGCGATATGAGATACGAGGACGGAGAAACGGTTTATCTCGCGGAAAACGTTACTTTCGAAATATCGAAAAGAAAGGTAAGAGTTATCGTTTATCTTAACGGACAAAGAAACATTACGGTAAATGAAAACGAGGCTGGAAACGTCAAGATAAATTACGACTACGACGGGGCCTTGCCTTCGGATACGAGAGTGGAAACGGTGAACGGAACGCAGGTAAGAACGATTTCGGACGAGGCGTTGACGAACAAAGCGTACGTTGCGGTTTTGCCGAAAACGCCCGTGGAAAACGCTACGGTTACCGCACAGAACGCGCGTAGCCCGTACTATGATTTCATTTACGAAAAGTCATATATTACCGTTACGAGAGATACCGTTCCAGAACTTACCGCAGTCGACGACGGACGGGTTACGGTATCCGTTTCAGGCATTTTCAGTACCGTATATTCGGTAGATTTTACGGATATAGGGACGAGCGCTACCAGCAAGGAATATGCGGAAATCAAGTCGGATGCGGAGAGAAAATATGCTTCCTACGGAACATTGCTTACCGATAACGAACCTGTAGCGTGTTATAACGTAACTATACTTGACGCAGACGGCGAAACGGTTTACAATACGCCTGCCACTGTGCGCGCGTATATGGACGGTAGCATAAAAGGAAGAAAAAGTTACAGCGTAATCGCGTTGTATAATAACGGAAATACCGACGTTCTCGAAGCAAGCGTTTCGGGCGATTATCTCGTGTTTGACGCCGCGGATATGGGGGATTTTATCGTTCTTTCGCCCGTTGAAGGGATAAACGTCACGGCGTATATCGTAGCGATAGTCGCGGGTGTGGCGATAGTTTTAATAGTTATTACGCTTTTCGCGCTTTTCAGAAGAAAATATTGATTTTTTCTTGCTTAAAAATTCATCAAAAACAGGCAAAAATGTATAATAAAATTTTGTCTGTTTTTCTTTTATTTTTTGAAAATACGATTGAAAATGAGTTTCATTTCGTTTTTAAGCTATGCTTAAAGTGCAAAATAAGCCTTGATTAAATAATTTTAATATGTTATTATATTTATAATCAAAGACAATAAGGGCGAAGTATGCCCTTTCGGAGGTCTGTCGTGAAGTTAAAGAAAAGATTTTCTGTCATCTTTCTTATTCTGCTTATTGCCGTGCTTTTCACGGCGTTCGTTGCGTGCGAAACTACCGATGGAGAAATTCCCGTTATAAAAATCGTAATCAGCACGTTGCCGAAAACCGAGTATTATCTCGGAGACGCTTTCGAACTCGGAGACGCCAAGCTTACTTTGACGTTGGAGACTGGCAATACGAAAATCGTGCCGCTCGACGCGTCGATGATTTCGGGTTTCGATTCGAACAAGCTCGGAGAACAGACCCTTACGGTTACTTATGAAAACAATTCGGTGTATCTTACCGTCAACGTAGTTACGCCTCCCGTTTATTCCTTGCAGGTAGAATCCGTCAATCATAAGACAGAATATGTTGTCGGAGAAACTTTCAGCGCGGAAAATCTTGAAATTCTCGTCACTTACTCCAACGGAAGAACGGCGGTGATACCCGTCGAAACGACTATGGTCTCGGGCTTCGATTCGAGCGCGTCGGGCGAAAAACAACTCGTTATTTCTTACGGAAACAAAACTTGTAATATGACGGTTACCGTCGTGCCGAAACGCGTTATGCAAAGGCAGTTAATCGCCCCGCAAAAACTTGCTTACATAGTGGGCGACGATATTGATTTTGCCGGCGGCGAAATTTTCGTTTCGTATAACGACAATTCGGTCGAAAGGCTCGACCTCAATGCGCTTTGGGAGGCAGGCTTAATCAGCGTTCTCGTAACGGACGAAACTTCGACTACGCTTACCAAAAGCGGTAGACCCACGGTTACGGTTTTTTACGACGGACAGGCTTTTCCCTATGCGATAACCGTCGACGACATAAGAGCTACGAGCGTCGCGGTTACCAAAGACGTAAAAAATCAGATTATGGGTTCGGATGAGTTCGACTTTTCCGACGGAATAGTTACCGTTACTTACAACAACAAAGAGGTTGCGGAAATACCTTTTTACGACGACAGAATAACGCTCGACCTTTCCGCTTGCGACATATCCTCGGTCGGCAGATACAGAATGGGGATTACCGTCGGCGGCGTGACGTTCGATTATTATATCAACGTAATTTCGCCGAGCCCGAAAACTCTCGTCGTAACGCCGACAAAAGAAGTTTTGTATCAAGGCGAAAATATCGATATTACCGAATGGAAATACAGTATTCTGCTCGATAACGGCAAAAAACAGTTGCTCGGAGGAGAAACCGAATCCGCGGTTACCGAGGAAATGTTCGTCGGAAACGTTTCCGATATAGATAATTTTCAAGTAGGCAAACAGACTCTGCGTTTCAGAATAACTGCGACAAACGCCGCGGTGCTGAACTGCGACGTAGTTATCGAAGTTCTCGCCAAAGAAATTGTCTCTATGGAAATAACCAACGGAGGCAAGGACGTTTACAGCGAGGGCGACGCGTTGAATCTCGCGGGGGTAACCTTAAAAGCGATTTATAACAACGGAGACGTCGGAGAAGACGTTGCCGTTATCGAAAGTATGCTGCGCGACGAAAACGGCGAGCGTCTCGATACGATAGCGTTACTGAGCGACGCGGGCGAAACGGGCAAGACCGAAAAAACCGTATACGTATATTATGAAGACGCGACTTTCAACGCTTCGTTTACCGCGCATTTTTCCGTTGTTCTTGTCAGAAAGGCAAGTTCGATAGAACTTATCGGCGCGCCGAATAACAGATACGTGCTCGGAGAAGACTTCGATTCGTCCGACTGGCAGATAAAAATCGTATATTCCGGCGGAACGACGTCTACGGTAAGCGGCGCAAACGGCGGCTTGTCGGGTAAAGAATGGGAGTTTGTCCTCATCAAGAACGCAGGTTCGGAAAACGAAGTCGCGGGAGACGATTTGGACGGCATAGGAGAATACGAAGTAAGACTGTATTACGGCGGAAGAAGCGTTTATCTCTCGTACGCAATAAAAGTGACCAACGAAATCGTGTCTGTGGGAATAAACGCAAGACACATAGGGTTCGTCACCGAGGGCACAAAACCCGATTTAGGCGGACTGTTCCTGGTCGTCACATACGAAAACGGAGACGAAGAATTAGTGCAGGTAACGGAGGAAATGTTGTCGGGGTATTCCGCGCCGACATACGTTTTTAACGGAAGAACTTACGTTTCTTCGTTTTTAAGCGCGAACGAACTCGCGGCGGCGGATTATAAAAACGGGTTGTGGAGCGAACGAGCGGATTGTTATTATATCGGGACCGCAGACGGATTTGTCAAAGCGAGCGCGGATAATTACAACGTAACGAGCGATTATTACGTAAACGTCGCGGATACCTATGCTTACGGCTGGGAAGAAGTAAGTTTTAATTTTTATGAGGACGAAAACGGTACTCCCGTTGTCGGCGGATACGAAGAAGGCAAAGAATACTATCTGTCGAACACTTCGGAAATAACCGTTTCTTACGGCGGGAAGAGCGTCGGCGCGTACGTGACGGTCGCGGCTAAGAGAATTGTCGGACTCAATATGCGGAGTTATAAATCCGAGTACGTAGTTACCGACTACGACTGGGACGTTTCGCAGACGGAAATAGGTATTTCTTTCGATAACGGCACGAGACTGTACGCCGCGGGAACGGCAAGCGGAAACCGCGCGCAAATCGGATATGACGGTGAAAACCTGTATTTTACGGTAAACGGTATGGTTTATCGCGTAGAAATAGGAATTATGGAAAACGGAGAGTTCCGCAAGTTCGTTTTTGCGGACTTTGTCGCCGAATTGCAGGAAAAAATCAATTCGGGAGAGGACAATTTTCATTCGAAAACCCTTACGGTGAAGATAACGGACGCGGTGGACGGAAAGGAAGTTTATACTGACGGCTTCGACGTCTATTGCTTCCAGGAACTTATTTCCGAGATAAAAATCATCGCCGGAGAATATAACGGCGCGGAACTTATTCCGTATGCAAATCAGACGGTATACGTAAACGAAGATAAAGACCTGTTCTCGGACGGTTTCGTTATCGGAGACGACGGTTTGCATAAAGCATTTAAGGACAACGCGTATCTGTATGTGCGAGGCGAAAGCGGAGAGGTTAATTATTACACTCTGGCGCGGGCTGATGAAATTTCTTCGAGCTTTGTGCTTGGCGATTACGTTGACGGAGCGCTTCAACAGGAAGTCGAAGTCGGTTTTCTCAGAAAACGTTGCACCATAGGGCTTGAATTGAGACCCAACGTGATTTCCTCTCTTACCGTAACGGTAGTTACCGAAGACGGCAAGTTGAGCGTTATCGAACGTATGGATATAAACCCCGACGACGTATGCGTAGAGGTCGGATACGTCGACGCGGACGGAAACCCGATAGACGGCGTGAAAACGGTAGATTTAAGACAGACCGTGTGCGAAGGCTACGGTAAGGAGATGAACTGGGTGTTCGGACCCGACGGAACGGCGGAAGTCATATTGAAAATAAGTTACGGCGGTTTTGCGCAGAAATGCGAAGTGCCGCTTACCGTAAAGAGAAAAACCCTTACCGGCATAATAATTACGAGTATGCCCAAACTCGAATACGTCGAAAACGTCGACGCGAATAATCCGACGACGATAGACTATACGGGCGGCAAAGTAAGTCTGAGGTTTGACAACGGAACTTCGCAGGTGCTCAATCTTTCCGACGGAAATTTAAGCAAAAATACCAACGCGTTCAACCCGAACAAAGAATTGACGGGCGGCGCGCAGGAACAACAGACTATTTACGTTTCGTACACTTATTACGGCGTGACGAAACAGACTTCGTACAACGTCATCGTAGTCGACAGGAAATACGTTTCGGTGGAATACGACGACGCGCTCGGGTACGAGAGAAAACTGACGTGCGAATACGGCTCGGGCGAGGCGGTTTTGCCGTTGCCTACGATTAAATATTACGCGCGGTACGGCGACAGCGTGCCTTCGGTACTCGAACGCGGCGCGGAAAACACGCTCGGGAAATATTACGTTCAGTACAGAAACGCACAGGGAATTCTGTCGGACGTATGGCCCACCGAAGTGGGAATTTATACGGTAAGATACTCCTATTTCGAAAACGGAGGGGACGCGTCGAACAATGAGTTCTACGACGAATCGGTTACGCTCGAAATAAAGAAAAAAGCGATAGCGGTCGTCGTCGGAGATTTGGAGTTCGTTTACGGAGAAACGGTTGAGGGAGACAACGACGGAGCGTTCGCTTCCATCGGAAATTGGAGAATGACCGCTGTGAGCAACGGCATCGCCGACGGAGACGCGTACTGCTACGGAGACAGCGACGAAACGGTAATCGAAGAGATAAAAATCTATGCTTATTCCGCGGAGACGGGCGAAAGAATAATTTTACCCGAAGCGAACGGAAATTACGGAGTGAGAGTACTTGTCAATCTCGCGGCGGGAACATATGTTCTCAGACCGGAAATAACGCTTAAAGAAGGTTCTAATTACGAACTTTCCGAGCTTGTCGCTTCCGCGCAGGCGGAGATGACGGTAGAGCAAAGAAGAGTAGTCGTTGCGGCGGAAAAAGCGGAAAAGGTTTACGGCGAAGCCGACCCCGAATATGCGTTCAGAGTGTACGACTACGACGACGTATCCGCTGCGTTCGGCGGCGCGGACGTTTCTTCGCTTACGGGCGCGGAAATTATTGCAAAAGAAAGGGACGGGCTTAAACCGATAGGAACCCAAAACGGAATATATTTTGCTTACGACGAATTGAAATATCTCGGCGACGGCAGGTTCGATATAAGCGACGGCATTATGTATACCGATACTTCGTCGGTCGAATATCACCTCACGAGAGCGACGGACGACAGCGAAAACGCAGGAAACGCGCATCCGATTTATTCTGGCGCGGCGGTGACGATGCCTGATTACGAAATTACATATTGCGGAGAAAATCTCGTCATAACGAAAGCGGATTTGCTTGTGACGGGAGAAAATCTGTTCAGATATTTCGGAACGGAAACGTTTACTTACGAGACGACGGCGGGAAGCGGAAAAGATATGATTTTCTTTGCGGCAAACGAAACGCCGATAGTGAGAGGAGACGATTTCGACGCGCTGTTCGGAGATTATTTCCGCGACGACAGAACGCTTTATTATAACCCCGATTCGGGCGAGTACGCCACGGAAATCGCGGGAGACTGCGACGGTTGGTACGTACTATATAAAAACGTGAGAATTTATAAAAATTCCGATTGCACGCAGGAAGCGGGAGTTTGGGCGTACAGAGATTTCTCCGCGGCGGGAAGGAACTATCAGGGATATTATACTGCGTTCCCGTTTGAAGCCTCGGCGGGTACGTATTACGTGGCAATCGACGTTTCGAGAGCTGTGCTCGAAAACTACGACGTGGGAGCGAAAGAAAGCGAGGGAGCGTATGCTTTCGCACTTACGGTTGCGCCTATTTCCGTGAACATCAACGTAAAATCGGTGGTTATAAGCGGAAATAGCGGAATTAAAGACCAGAATAACGGAGCCAACGGCAGACTCTTGTCGTCGTATTTCACGGGAGAGGATTTGACCGTGGAAATCGTCGATAAAGCTGCTTTCGACCGCGATTTGGACGATATTTTCAAAAACAATATTTTGTCGGTCGAATATTCGGGCGATAACGGTATTGCGGTGAATTACAGGCTCGGACTGAGCGCGCTTTATTCTCAGTTTGCCTTTGTTCGCGACAACGGAGATTTGAATTCGGGAATTCATACCGTTACCGCGTTAAACAACGGAAACGATTTTGCGGTCGCTCTTTACAGCGAATATTACGGAACGGAAACGATGCCTTACGTCAGACATTTCTACGAAGTGTGGAACAGCAGGTATTCCGTGCTTGAACCTAACGGCGATTATTCGGAAAACGCGTATGTCGTAGTCCTTCCCGAATTTATCAAGATAGGATACGGAAACGAATTGGATTACGACGACAACGGGAAAGCGACGTTCCTCCTCAGAGAAGAATATCAAAGAAAACTTCGTACGGATTTCAATTTGAATTCTTATTACAGTCTCGACGGAGCGAATTTCAATCCGTACGATGCAACAGAGGGAATATCTTATTCGATTACGAATAAAGACGCGCAATACGCAGGTAGCGGAACTATGGTAGCGGGCGAATACGGCGGCACGATGACATATTCGTTCTTCGATACCGCGACAAAGAACTATCTGTATCTCGGAAGCACGATGATACTCGAATCTTCGGCTGCTATGCACATCGTAAATTACCTGTTTGACGAAACTTATGCGGTAGGACTTACTACAAAACCCCTTGTTTATACGGAAAACTTCGATTATACGGTCGATAAAGTCGGACTTTCATTTACGGTAAAAGACAATAACACGCTGTATGACGACGCAAATAATACAGTAGAAGTGGAAATCACAAAAGGAGAGGTATGCTCGGGAGATTTGCTAAGTCTTACTTTCGAGGCGGTCGTTACTTATAACGAAAAAACTGCGGAAACGTATACAGAAATAGGGCTTGCGGCGTATACGTTAAACGGCGGAGAAGAAACCGCTTCGGGCGCGTTTACGGTGCTCAATGCGGGAACGTACGTTATAAAGGTAACGGGATTAGGCGACGATAACTATCGGTTCAATACAACCGCGGAGGGAGAGACGGAGTCGGTAGCGGGAACCATAGACGTAAGACCTATAGACATTCCTATTTATATTGAATATCAGATAGACGACGGGGACGGAAATCCGCTTACGATAACGAGAGATTACCAGGCGGGGACAAACGGCGTGAACCCGATTGACACGGTGTGGAAAAAAGCAAGTAATAAAGACGCTTTTTACAGCTACGGAACGACTACTTGCTATATCGTAAAAGAGTATTACGAGAGCGTGGAAGCAACAGAACCGCTTTACGGAAACTTAGGATTTATTCCGAGCAATCTTATCGTGTCAACCGCGGATGCGGAAGGGAATTATCCCAAAAACGTAAAACGCAACGAAGAAACGGGAGCAATAGAAGGTTATCCGATTTCTTACCGTATAGAAAATTCCGATTATATCAATTACGCGGTGGCGTTTGTCTATAAAGACGGCGATAAATTCGTAAAATTCAGCGGCGAAGAAGGTTATCAGCTCATTATCAAGCCCAAAACCGCGCTTTTGTACGGGTTCGGTTCTCTGAATACCAAAACGTACGACGGAAGCCCGGCTTCGGTTAGAAGCACAGACTCGGCTATTACCATTACGGGAGATTATCAGGCGGATAAAATCGCAAGAAGCGGACTGGAATTTATATTCGTCAGACCCGAATCTTCTATGATGATAGGCGATTATCGGTACATAAAAGATAAAGACGGAAAAGCGGCTTCGTCAAACATAACCGACGTAGGCACGTTGCTCGTTACGGTAACATATACCGATGCAAACGGTTACAGCAATTACGAAATTCTCTTTGCAAACGAAGAGGTAATGTACGAAGACGAAAACGGAGAAAAGCACAGAGAAACCGCGATTTACAATATTTTGCCGGGTACGGTTACTTTCGATTTCAAAAACGTCGTCAATCCGTGGTTACAACGACAGTACGACGGATACGGTTTGACTAATCGTAACGACACGGCGTTTACGGGAACAGTCGACGAACTTGTCGATTTGGGCATTATTATGGGCAACGGTCCTGTCGACAGTGCGGTAGATATGATTTACAAACTCGTATTGAAAAGATACGGAACGAACGTAAATTCTTCCGTTGCCGTTCCCGACGGTACGGATATTACCACGACCAAGTTCGGAGATAAAGATTATGACGTAGGGTATTACTGGTACGATTTCCGCGGAGTATTCTTACCCGAAGGAGAAACCGAATACGTTACGTTCGAAGAAAAAGACGAGGCGGCGTCGGACTGGCTCAGCTGGAACTATCGGTTTGCCGTTCGGTCGCCCGTAGGAAGCGACGTGAATTACTACGAATGCGACGGTATTTACTATATCGCGCAGAGAGACGTTTACGTCGTAGTAAACCCGACCGATAACGCGGACGGAACCCTTAATATGACCGTTGACGAACAGAACGTTCCTTCGGCGGGAGCGGGAAGTTATACTTTCTATATTACCTACAATGGGTTTACCTACCTCGCGGGCGCGGAGGAAGGAGTTTCGGAAACCGACGGCAGATATTATATAGATATTCAGAAGAGGATAAACGCCAACGAGCAAGACGGAACGTTCAGATACGCCTTGTACGTCTACGACAATAATACTACAAGGTTTACCAATCTTAACCGCGACGAAAATCTCAGCGGTTATTACGGAGAAGGCATAGATAACGGATTTTCATTCGGCGCGACTTCGATTTACGACGCGGCAAGCGGTTATGTCAACGCGAGCGTAGGCAATCTTAAATCGGCTTATACGAATTTCAATTTCGTATACGACGTTATCGGATTCCGCGTGCGCGCAAGAACTATTGACGTAAACCTTTCGCTTGTAAACATCGAAAGCGGTGAATCGGAAATGGTGTACGGAACGGTATTCGGAAACGGCGAGGGACTTTATTTCAGATTCGAATATGCCGACGGCGAATATTCTTTTGTCAGCGGAATCGACGGATATGACGACAGCCTTGCTTCGATTGACGCTATCGTTACGAATATCATCAATCAATCGAGCGGCGGTCAGCTCAGTTTACAGGACGACGGAAGAAATTGCGTAGGTTTCCCGATTTATATGTCGTCGATTGCCGATTCTTACTATGAAATCGACGGGGTAAGATACTATAAAGTAAGCGGCGGATTTATGAAAAATCTGTCGGCAAACAGGTACGACCAGAATAACGAAATCATCGAAAGATACTTCACTTACGGAACGGGTTTAAGCCTCGATATCAGTAAGTATAATATCAACGTCGTACAAACTCCGTTCTTTATTACGAGAAAAGAAATAGAAATCGTCGGCGCGGAAAGGGCGTATTTCGATAAAGATACCGACAATTACAGATTTGTCGTAAACGCGGAAGGAATGACGCAGGACGAGGCGAACGCGGTTCTTTCTACCGAAAACGATAACGGAAATCAGTTAAAAGACTATATTACCGATAACACTTCCATTGCTTCCGCGGTAGGCGGCTGGGCGGACAACGCAAATTATTTCGTCAGAATTCCTTCCGGATTCTTTAAGTCCAACGACGCGAACTATATCGTAAAAACGACGGTAGTCAACGAACAGCTCATAGAAAGCGAATGGGACGGAATATCGGTAAACAGCGGAACGAGCGTACTGTTGCCGCTTGCCGTCAACAAAGCGAAAATTACGATAAATTATTCGGGCGGCAACGAAATATCCTACGGCGATTTGTTCGCAAACGGCTCGGTAGAATATGCGGGATTGCCCACGCTTAACGCTTTCGGGTCGTATTCCTACGTCAATCACGCTACGGGAGAAACGATAACCGAAAACGGCGTTTACAACGTAAACGGGGACCAGAACGGGACCACGTTGACGGCGGAACAAAGCGCGTTCAGAACGGGAGCGAATTTAGTATTGCTTCTCGACGCTATGCGCGAAATTGCGGCGTGTTCCGACGTAAGAAGCGGCGCGTATTCTTTGAACCTTTCGGAGTACGTCAGCGAAACTCCCGAATTCGATAACTTCGAAATCGTATGGGGCGAGTTTACGTTTACCATAGTAAAGAAAACAGTGGAACTTACGATGAACGTCGTAGAGAGAGCATATTCTACGGGCGACAATATCTATAACGATTATTTCAGCGCGTTATGGTCGGAAAGAAACGACTTGTACTATGCGGGCGGAATACCCGTTTCGGATACGAGAGACAGACGGCTTGCCTATACCGTAAGCGTAGGGGCGTTTACGGTAAACGGAACGGAATACAATACTCTCGCTAAGCAGATAGCTATGATACTCGGCGCCAATTACGACGAAAATACGGATAATTTTATTTACGGCGGCGTAACGTATGAAAACACGTTCGAGTTTATGACGGCAATTTGCAACTATAATATTTACGCTTACAACGGCGCGGACGAAACGCTTGCCGAAAGCGGCGGCGCGGTAAGATATATCGCGTTGACGGGAATGGAAAGCGTCAACTTCGAATTGAATTTCAAACGTACGGGAATAATGCTTTATCCGGAAATCGAAGGCATAGGAAGATATACCGTAGACGGAACGTATGTCAACCTCATTCCCGACGCCGAGGCGACAAAAGAGGGCGTTTCTATCGCGGTAAGCGAAAACGTCGTCAACGGACTGAGTATGCTTATCAGATACAATTTCTCGGGCTATAAAGGCGACGAGGCGTTGCAGTACGTCGACACGAAACGAAGCGGTAGTTATGATATAAACGCGTATTACGGAATGGAATATGACAGAAGACTCACCGTGGTATACGTTCCCGAATTGTCGGTAGTCAATCTCGACGGCAGCGGTCGTCCGTCTATAGGCGACGTAATAACCGTAATGTTAAGACTGGAAGAATCATTCTACGGCGGAAAATACGTCACCGTTACCGAGAGCAATTACTTCTCGGTGACTATGAAGGAAGAAGGGAGCCCGTCCACGGGATATTCGAATACCGTACTCGATAAATCGTCCGCTTCTCTTATAAGGGAAAATGTCGCGGGTGCGGAAGGATTCGGAACGTATCTTACGCAACAGGCGGCGGGATATTACCTTGCGCAAAGCGACGGAACGGGTTACGAAGGCAAGTTCGATATCATCAACCTCCGCGCGAGAATGGTTCCCGTAAGCGCGGGAGCAAGCGCGCGTAAATTCGAAATCGTTTTATATGAAAACAGCTTCGGAAAACTCGTGCTCGGTTACGCTTCGGGTAAGAGTTATGTTCGTATGAACTATTATAAGTATTACATACTTGCGAGCAACAATTACACGAACGTAAGCGAAGGCGGCGAAATGAAGAAAGACGCGCTTGCCGAATATTGCGTGTTCGAACTTGCCGCGCGTTCGGAAATTATCGAAGGCGCAGCCGTTCCTACGAATACGTATTACGAAATGGTGGGTAACGGCTATGTCCTTACTTCGGACGAAATTTTCGATGTGGACAAAGACTATTATAAAAAGACCGTGAGAAACGACCTTCCCGAAGATATTTCCGCGATAGCAAGCGAAATATACGTAAATTACAGCGAATGTGTGATTTCGGGAAGCGTAAACAACCTCTTTAACGGAGGAAATCATTCTTTCGGTATTTACCTCGATAAAGTAGGCGCGTTTACGAACGTGGTCTATACGAAAAATACGTTTAATAATATTGTGCGGGACGACGACGGAAAACTCTTATATACTTCGACGACGGACACCACTACGATTATCGCAGACAGAGTATATACAGTCAGAGTAAACGTCGACGGAACTACGTATCTTTACAGCTTTATAGGCGAGCCTTACGATTACAGAATAACCGAATCGACGATAGATTATGCGGACGATACCGAAGACGAGCATATTTTAACGCGTTCGGCATATACTGCGACGTTCTTCGCGGAAGAAGGAAAAACGGGAATAAACTATGACAGTCTCAAAGTTATGATTTCCAAGTTTACCGTTCAGAACAGACTGATAGCGACGGCGACAAACGAAAGATATATAGCAAACGTCGTGTTCTGGCCGGCGGGTGAAAGCGACGAAGATATTCCGTATATCACTAACGAGGGAACGGCGCAAAACATAGGCATCGTTATGGGACAGATAGGAAACGTAACAATAAGCGGCGGCGAAGAGGCTATGGACGCGTATAACGCCAAATACGACGAAGAAAAATCCGTCATAAGTACGACCGACGTAACTACGGATATAGCGAACAGACCCGCGTCCGTGGATATGAATCCGGGATTATATACGATTACTTATACCAATAAGTATAATTACGGAAACGACCAGGAGTTTATAATCAGCGAAAGAAAAATCAGAGTGCTTGTTACGAAGAATTCCTCGAAGAAAGTTATTCTCGAAGCGGAAAACGACAACGAAAATGAAGAAAACGAAGTTTATCGCGTCGACCCGTACTCGCCGCAGGTTTATACGGACGGTTATTACTTTACGGCGGATTTACAGAGCGAAATGTTCGGTTCGAGCGGGCTTACTTATGTGTTCGACAGCGTTAATTTCACGTCGGCAAGCGGTAGTATATGGATGTATTTCAAACTTACCGATACCGATTTCAGAAACCTTACGAACAGGTACGACGAACTTCCCGACGTGTCCGGCGTCGCGTTGAGAATAGAGCGTAAAACCGTGGACGGAAGAGTTGTTACTACGGCGAGAATTATCGCGGCAAGACAACTGCCGACGGATAACCCGAATAATCCGTATTCCAATATAAGGTGGATGGGAGAAGAAAAAGAGATTACGTTTGCAGAGGATTCCTCGGTGATGAATATTCTCAGAATAACCATTTCCAGAGTTGGTTCGGATACAGATACCGGCAGTGTGATAGGAGAAGAAAACGGCGTTCGTATCTGGAACGATACCGTAGTTTCGTTCAGACTGTATCAGCATAGCGATACTAAAACTTCCCTCGTGTTCGAAGATAGCCTGAAAGAAGGTTTCGGACAGGATACGACGGGAAATCCCGTTTCCAGGGCGGAAATAGAAAATACTCTGTTCAAATCGGGTTCGGCGCATTACGCGGGTATAGGACTTGTCGGAGCGCAGATAAGGCTTGTCGATATGTATACGGGTATGCCGATAACGACCAAAGCGGATTATGCCGAATATTCTTCTGCCGCACCCGCGTCGGGAGCGTCGATAGATGGAAGTTATTTTGAAAACGACCGACAGATTACCGCGGGAAATATCTATATGGCTACGGATATTTACGACGTGCCGATAGCATATACGGGCAACGCGCTCAATATCAGATTCAAAGCCGACGGAAGCGACGGGTTCAGATACTATTTCGGAATGAATACGCCGTACTATTTCAGAAATATAACTTCGTCTTTCGAATTGCAGGGACAGCGCGGACTTATGCTCGAATACGCAAACGGAACGCTATATTTCTACTTCTATAAATACGGAAGATTGTTCAGAAGGCAGACGGTTCTCGGGGATTTGAATCTTTGCGACGGAGAAGAGCATATGATTTCCGTATATATCGATGACAGCGAAATCTACGCGAGAGAAGGAGAAAGCGGCGTGCCGGACGAAAACTACAGGGCAATATTATTTGTCGATAATTACGCGGAAGCCTACGCCTATATCCCCGTAGGAAACGATATGGGCACAGTGGAAGATAACAGCTATTCGGTTGTCATCGACGACGAAAGGAACAAAGACCTGCTATTTATGAAAGGAGTATATTATATGGGATTCGAAGCGTTGGGAAATACCGCGCTCAGAGTCTACGACTGTATCGCATTCGAGCAGTATGATAATATATAAAGTTTCAAATTCTCTCGGTGTCAACCGTAAATAACGGTTGACACATAGCGAAGACTATAGTATAATTAAGAAAACTAAATAAAAAGCATTTTAGGGCGGGGTGAAAATCCCCACCGGTGGTACAGTCCACGAACCCGAAGTTTTCGGGCCGAGCAGGGGAAGTTCCTGCACCGACGGTTATAGTCCGGATGAAGAAAGATGCGACATTTTCTTTTGGATTGAGAAAAAGCCCTGAAATTCAGGGCTTTTTTTGTCAGCGAAAAGGAGTAAAAATGAAAGCAAAAGAGTTTGCACAGAAAATCAGAGGTAAAATTACCACGGCTTATATTGCGAAAATAGCGGTTTTGTCAGCCATATCTTTCGTGTTGTATATGTACGCAAAATTCAGCCTGCCGTTTATGTTTCCCGCGTTTTTAGACATACAGTTTTCCGAATTGCCCGCGCTGCTTGCGGGATTTTCGATGGGACCGTTCGCGGGCGCGCTGGTAATACTTATCAAATGCCTGATAAAATTGCCGTTTTCATCTACCGCAATGGTAGGGGAACTGATGGATATAATCCTCGGTCTTACTTACGTTTTACCTGCGAGCATAATTTATTACAGAAAAAAAACGAGAAAAAGCGCGGTGATAGGGCTTGTTATAGGCACGCTTGCCGCGACGCTGTTGTCTATGCTTTTTAACAGAGTAATTGCTATTCCTTTCTACGTTACGCTGTATTTCAACAACAACTTCGACAACATAGTAAATATGCTTTCCGGACTTTATCACGGGCTTACGCGCGACAATTTTTACAATTTTTATATCTTCCTCGGCGTTCTTCCGTTTAACCTATTAAGGCTCGGTCTCGTAAGCCTCGTTACGTTCCTCGTATACAAACGTTTGTCAAAACTGTTGCACTGGGAAATTCCGTCAAAGAAAAAGAAGAGTCAAGTAGTAACGGAAGACAGTGCGGCGAAGACTGAAGAAACAAAAGAAAACACGAGTGTCGAGGAAAGTTTTAACGACGGAAACGTAGACGGCTCGGAAGAAAAAGAGAACCGATAAAAAGGCAGTCGGCAATAAAACGGAGTAAAAAACGATTATGCCCCGTAAGAGATTGCAAATGGCGGGCGAAAGATTTATAATAGTTTTATGGAATTCATATCGAAATCGCCCGACGAAACGATGACGTTTGCCGCAAGAATAGCCGAGGCGTGTAAAGGGAATGAAATAATTTTGCTTGACGGCGAACTCGGAGCGGGAAAGACGACGTTTACGAAAGGTTTTGCCAAAGCGCTAGGAATAGAGCAAAACGTAACCAGTCCAACGTTTACGTTGATGAAAACGTATTCGGAAGGCAGGCTTACGTTGTATCATTTCGACCTTTATAGAGCGGAAAGCGAAGACGACGTGGAAGAACTCGGTTTTCGCGATTATTTCGAAGCGGGCGGCGTTTGCATTATAGAATGGAATAAATTTACCGATTTTCCGAGAAAGCCTATTAAAATAAATTTTGATTACTGCGGCGATTCGGCAAGAAAAATCGTGACGGAGGGGTTATGAACGTACTTAGTTTGGATACGACTTCGGACAGAATAATTATCGCGCTCAAAATAGGAGAAAAAGATTTCTTTTATCGGGGCGAAGTCGGTTGCAAAAGACATAACTCGGAACTTCTCAATGCGATTGACAATATGCTTTCCGAAAACGGCATATCGATAAACGAAATAGATTGTTTCGGGGTGTGCGTCGGTCCCGGTTCGTTTACGGGGATAAGAATAGGCGTAGCGACGGTAAACGCGTTAAGTCTTGCTTTGAAAAAAAAAACGGTGGAAATCACTTCTCTCGAAACGGAAGACGACGGAAGCGATAAAACCGTCCTTTTGCCGTGCGGACACGGAAACTACTACGCCGCGAGGTTCGGTAAAGAAAAGAGTTATTTTTCGCTTGACGGCGAAGAGGCGGAAAAAATCGAAGGCGAGAAAATTTGTTTGGAAGAAATTTCGCCGAGAAAGCTATTAAATAAAACCCTACAAAAATTTTCCGAGGAACAATTCGTGGAACAAGCGAAACCTTTTTACCTGAAAAAATCATCCGCAGAAAGAAAATAACGTTTTAATAAAAGAATATAACTACTCATTCCCGGAATAAAATTTATTATGAAAAAGTTTACCACGCTTAACGAAACTAACGTAAATGCCGTTTCCGAACTCGAAAACAGGTGTTTCGGCGCAGAGCGTTGGAGCAAGGAACTTTTGCGCAGCGAAATTTACGACGCAAGCAAACATTACGTCGTGTGCACGGTCGACGGAGAAGTAGCGGGCTTCGGCGGTTTTGCGCAAATTTTCGACGAAGGGCATATAATGAATATAGCGGTTGACCCGAAGTATAGAAAAGTAGGTATAGGCTCGGAAATATTGAGCCGACTCATCGCTTCGGGAAAAGAAAAAGGAATAATCGCTTTTACATTGGAAGTGCGAGTAAGCAACTCCGCCGCTCGCAGATTGTACGAAAGAGCGGGTTTTCTGTGCGTCGGGGTGAGACCGAAATATTATCCCGATAAGGAGGACGCCTGCATATACTGGTTGTATATGTAAGGGAGGATTCCATTTTAATTCATCATATTCAATACGGACGGGGAGACGACGTTATCTGTCTGCACGGCTGGGGCGGGAACTGCGACAGTTTTTTGGGCTTGGCAAAAAATTTATGGAATGAATATCGCGTGACGTTGGTCGATTTTTACGGCTTCGGATTAACTCCGCATCCCGATACGCCGCTTACGGTAGACGACTATGCTTTAAGCGTGGTAAATTTAATCAGATATTATAAAATGGAAAACGTGACCCTCGTGTGCCATTCTTTCGGCGGCAGGGTGGGAATTAAAATCGCCGCAAAGTACGGTTATTTACTCAATAAATTGATTCTTGTCGACAGCGCGGGGATAAAACCTCGAAGAGGGGCGATTTATTATGCGAAAATTTTTCGACATAAAATTTTGACGAAATTAAAAATCCCTCACGAAGCGGGTAGCGACGATTACAAAAAAATGAGCGGAACAATGCGTGAAACATTCAAGAACGTGGTCAATGAAGATTTGAGCGGACTATTGGCGCGAATAACCGTGCCCGCTTTGATAATTTGGGGTAACAAAGATGAAGACACTCCCATATATATGGCAAGAAAGCTGAAAAAGAGATTGACAAACAGCGAACTAATTGTCTTTGAAGGATGCGGGCATTTTGCCTATGTGGAAAGACACGGTCTGTTTTGCAAAATCGTGAAATGCTTTTTGGCGGAGGATAGCGATGGGGTGGATTGTAACGGGAGCTTTGGTAATCGCGGGCGCGGCAGGACTATTAAGATACCTATGCCTAAGTCAAAATAACGCGTATTCTTTGCCTTTTAACAGGGTAACTCTTAATTTTTATCTTCCAACGGCGGTGGCGACGTGCTTGATTTTTATCCTTACGGCGCTTTCTATGTTCGTCGACGGCAAAATCATCTTTGCCGCTATCTCGGCGGCGGTTTTGTCGGCAATTTTCACCGTTCTGAAAATTTTGACTTACAGAACAAAATTCAAATTTACCGTCCGTGGAACAAAATTTGCGATTCTCTGCTATTTTTCGTATTTTTTGATATGTGCGCTTTTGGCAATATTTGCGAAAAATATATATATTTTATCGCTTGGAATATGTTGTATAAATCTGGGCTTGCCCATAATTATTAAACTTATAGAACTACCGTTAAATTCGGTGTATGAGTGCAAAAATAGAAAATTTGTAAACGCGCAAAAAGAGAAGTTATCGGCAATAAAACCGATAGTGATAGGAATTACAGGAAGTTATGGAAAAACGAGTTGTAAAAAAACGCTTGAATTTTTTCTTTCGGACGATTTTTCTGTTGCGGTTACGGATAAGAACTACAACACGCCGATGGGAGTAGCGTTAAGTATAGATAAGCTCAAAGGCGACGAGCAGGTTTTTATCGCCGAATTCGGAGCGAGAAAAGTGGGCGACATAGAAGAACTTTGTTCGCTGTTTCCGCCCGATTACGGGATAATAACCGGAGTATGCAGGCAGCATCTCGAATATTTCGGCTGTATTGACAATATTTATGAGGAAAAATTTAAGCTGGCGCAAGCCGTTGCGGGAAACGGCGGAACGTGCGTGTTCAATATCAACGATAAGAACGTTCTTAAAATGTGGAAAGAACATAAGGGAAGGAAAGTATCCGCAGGGAGTTATAAGAAAGCCGACGTCTTTGCTTCCGATATAAGCCTGAGCGAAAAAGGAAGCGAATTTACGCTTAACGTCGGGGAAAATAGATATAGCTGCAAAACGGCTTTGCTTGGACGGCACAATGTTCAGAATATCGTTATGTGTGCGGCTATGGCAATAGAACTTGGGTGTAAAGCTGAAAAAATCGTAAAAAAAATAGAAAAATTGCCGCAAATAAAGCATAGATTAGAGTATATCTATGCCAACGGCGTACATATTCTCGACGACGCTTATAACGGAAACATTTTCGGAGTAAAAAGCGCGCTCGAAGTTCTGTCGTGTTTTCGGGGGAGGCGTATCGTCGTGTCGCAAGGGATAGTCGAGCTCGGCGCGGACGCAAAGCGGGTTAACGAGAATATAGGGGCGGAACTGTCGTCAAGCGCGGATGTCGTGGTGTTGTGCGGCGTAAACTCGAAATATATTCTTAACGGACTTAAAATGCGCAATTTTTCGGGACGTATAATTCGCGCGAGAAACTTTAAGGAAGTGCAAAAAATAATAAAAGAAAACGTCAAATACGGCGATATACTTCTGTTGCAGAACGATATTCCCGACGTATATTAGGAGATTTTATGAAAAATTATGTTATCACTTTTGGTGGAGAAAGTTGCGAACACGACGTATCGGTTATAACTGCATTATCGGCGTATAACGCTATAAACCGACAGTTCAATATTTTGTCTGTTTACTTAAAAAACGCAAGTTTTTTTCTGTGTAAAAAATCGCTAAAAATTGAAAAAATCGTAAATTTTTCAAAGAAAAATTTTGAGGAAGTGTTTTTTTCCGACGGTGAGATGCGATTTGTCGGGAAAAGAAAAAAAGGCGTGCGTATAGATTGCGCGATAAACTGTAATCACGGAGGAGGGGGAGAAAGCGGCGCTTTAGCCGGGGTCTTCGAGCTTGCCGATATTCCGTATACCTCGGCGGGCGTGTTTCCGAGCGCGCTCTATATGGATAAAGTTTTCACTAAATATTTTCTTGAAAAGAAAAAATTCCCCGTTGTTCCGTACAAAATTATCAGAGGTGAAAACGATTTGTCTGTGGCGGAAGAATTAGATTATCCCGTCATCTTAAAGCCCGCAAGGCAGGGAAGCAGTATAGGAATAAGCGTTGCTACAAACGCGGAAGAACTTAAAAACGCATATGAGCTTGCTAAAAAGTTCGATGAAAAAGTGCTTGCGGAAAAGGCTCTTGAAAATTTTACCGAGCTTAATTGTGCGGCGTATAGGCATAACGGCGAGATAATTGTCGGAGATATAGAAAAAATCGAAACGAAAGGGGAGTTTTACGACTTTGATTCCAAATACGGGAAAGAGGGCGCGACAAGGGAAATTCCCGCTGTTATCGAAGAAAAATTAGCGGAAAGAATAAAGAAAATAACCGCGGATATTTACAGATTTTCCGAATTATGCGGTGTGGTCAGGATAGATTTTCTGCTGTCGGATAAGGGGAAACTTTATGTCAATGAAATAAATACCGTTCCCGGGTCGCTTGCTTTCTATCTGTTCAAAGGTCAAGGGATAAACCTTTCCCGTTTGCTTTGCGATTTGGCGGAGGAAGGGATAGCGAGGTTCGAAAAGAAGAAGAAAATCGTTACTTCTTTCGATAATAATATTTTGTCGGAATTCAACGCTTCCAAGCTCGAATTCGGCGTGAAAAAATAATCGTCGGAATTTTTATTAGAAAATTATCGATGCGGAAAAGTAGACGTTGCTTAACCGTTAAGGAACGCGAGCTACCTACATTGCCTCGCGTTCCGCAATAAGGCGGGCTTTTTCCTCTTCGATGAGAGCGGAGAGGTTCTGTAAAACCTGTTTTGGCGATTGCCACCAGTCCCTCGACCATACGCGCACGATTTTCCAACCGCGGTTTTCCAGGAATTTAATTCTGTATACGTCTCTTTCGAGCACGCTTTCGCTGCTTTCGTATGCGCGGTAATCGCATTCTATACCTAATACGAAACGGTTTAGAGTTTTGTCGAACACGCCTAAGGAAAGTTTATAACTTGTGTTTCCGAGGTTTGTATACACGGTATACCCCATAGCTTCCAATCCCTGTTTAATACGTTCTTCATACGCGCCTATGGGGTCGGTCGTCTTTTTGCCCGCGTTAAACGTGGCAAGGACGGCTTTTACTTCGTCGGGTCTGCCGTTGCTTACGGCGCGAGCGTAAAGAAGGTACTTTTTCAGAAGTTTGGGACCGTTGTTTTTAGTGGTTTCCACGTTGTCGAGTTCTTCTGGTTCGATACTCGTTACGACATAGATTTTCTTTTTTGCGCGGGTAATGGCTACGTTAAGACGATTTTCGCCGCCGTCTGTGGACAAAGAGCCGAATTGCGCTACGACTTTGTCGTAATCGTTTCTTGCGTAGCCTATGCTGAAAATGATAATATCGCGCTCGTCGCCTTGTACGTTTTCAAGGTTTTTAACGAAAATGGAATAGTTTTCGCCGTTTTCTATGCGGTTTTGCTCTGCGTAAAGTTGTTTTCTGAAAACGGCTACTTTATCCGCTTCGGCGTCGAGCATATCCTCGATATATTCCTTTTGTTCGTTGTTGAAGGTCACAATGCCGATGCTTTCGTTGAATTTTCTTTCGCGCATAATCGTGCGTACGAGTCTTACGACAGCGACGGCTTCTTCGTGATTGTGTCTCGACTGCCATATCCCGCGTACTTTAATGCGTTCGATAGGTTTGTTGTCGGACGAGAGGGTGATGTTGGGCGCGATTTGCAGTTTGTTGTCGTAAAAAGCCATATTGCTGAAATCGATGAGCTCGGAGAACATACTGCGGTAGTGATATACGAGGTGCACGGGCGTGAACTTCGCAGTTGCAAGGTCGAGTAAGGATTCCACTTCGAGCGCGGCTTGCGTGGACAGGTCCATATTATAATCGAAACTGTCGTCCGCCTGGTATCTGCGAACGAAACCGCTCGAAGGACGGAGTTGCTTTCCGTCGCCCGCGACGACGATATGGTTGCCTCGGTAAATGGTGGGCAAAGCGTTTTCGACAAACATCTGACTCGCTTCGTCAAAGACTACGAGGTCAAACATATTCTTTTCGAGCGGGAAAATAGTGCTTACCGTCTGCGGAGACATAAGCCAGCAAGGGAAAAGGCGGAACAGGTAATCCGAGAAAAACTCTATCATTCTGCGAATAGGCCATAGAGCGCGCTGTTTTTGTATCTGATAAAGATAGTCTTTCGAATTCGCGCTCGATTCGAAATATTCGAGATATTCCTGACTGAATCTGTCAAGCGCGAGGTGACGAGTGAGTTCTCTCTGGTCGGATTTAAGATGAAGAATTCTTTCCCGCATACTGTCGAAGCTCACGGTTTTCGAAAGCGTATTGTCGATATAATAGTCGTTTTTGACGATTTCGTGGTATATACGGAGAGGAATAACCTTGTTAAGAACTTCCTTTACGCCCGAGTAAGTCTTGTCCGAGTTTCGGTAAGAAAATTCGAGCATATCGCGCATTTCATCGGTAAGTTCGTTGAGGGCTTTGTTCATATCCCTGACGGAAACGTAGTTTTCCAAAGCCTGTTTCAATCCTTTGAGGAAAACGGAGTTACCGTTTATAATGCCGCCCATAACGAGCGCGTAACCTTCGTCGTCGAGTATATCCTGTAAAAGCGCGAACGGTTCTTCGAACATTTTGAACGCTTTCAACGCGATATTGAGGTCGATTACGATATTTTCTCTCAGTTTACAGTGGCGCGCTTTAAGGAAGGGGAAAAGCCACCAGAGAGCGGGAAAATAACTTGCTTTAAGCCACGAACACAGACTTTTATTTTCCACTTGCATTATGATATTTGCGATTTCCGTCATCTCGGGACGATTGTTCGCCGTTTTTTCGAGATAAAAAGTCGCAAGGTAGCGGCTGTGTGGGTATATTGAAAAGTCGAACGGCGGCAGGTCGGAAGACGAAAGTTTGGATACAAACGAATACGCTTCGCGAAGTTTATGAACGTCTATATCCGTTTTGAGATGCGTAATCATAGGATTGCTTGCTACGGCTTTTTCTCTGTCGATGAAGAGTTTGGGAACGTCTTTATCTTTAAGATAGCGCACCGTTTCGTAAAGTTCGGGATAGTTACGCTTCGCCGCCGAAGTTTTCAGAAGTTCTTCGTAGAGTTTATAGTCTTTCGAATCTTTGCCGATATTGTAACTTTGAGCGTACATTTCCTGCAACGAAAGACCGAATTCGGTAGGCGAGAAGAGAACTTTGCTTATATTTTCAAGCGTGCCTATTTCACGGTTGATGTTTATTTCGTTATGCTGAAATTTTTTCTGAGCCGCGCTGTAATCTTCGCGCATTACCTGCGTGTGAGTCTGCCGTATGCGTTCGAAAAAGTCAAATTTGTATTTCTCGGGGTCGGGAATAAACATTGCTTTCGAATTGAGTTTTCCGAGGCGGGAGAAAACGACGTCGAGCGCGGCGCGTTTCTGACTTACGACAAGGACGCGTTTGTTTCGGCAAAGCGCGTCGCTTATTATATTTACGATAGTCTGGCTCTTTCCCGTTCCCGGGGGACCGTAAATAACTATGTTGCTTTTCTGGTTAATCTGGTCAATCGCGTTTTCCTGCGAGTAATCGAGGTCGTTAATCGTGTAGGTTACGGGGACGCTTTTTTGCCGTTTTTCCTTTTTGATTTTGCCTTGAAGAAGCAAATCGATACTCGGAGTGCTGAGGTTTTCCTTTTCGAGTATTTCGTAGTCGTTGTATATGGGGTTGGCAAGGGGAAATCTTCCGAGAACCGCCATATATTTGACTTCTATAAAATTCTGATTTATATCCTTTATCGGGTCGAAAGGAACGATGGTTTTCCGCTTTTGATGAACGAGTTTTATTCCGTTTTTTTCGAGATAGGCAATGACGTCCTGAACGCAGGAAAACGTGCTTTCGGACAGCGGGTCGAATTCACCTATGATACCGTCGGATTTTATCCTGTTTTCATTGCAGTAAGCAAGTACGAGACTGCGGTTGATGATTATGGGCTGGTTCTCGATATGGGTAAGAACCGCCGCGTCTTTGTCTATTTCCAACGCAACCGGGAAAAGAAGCAGAGGGGCTTTAACGGTTATATCCGCGCCGATTTTCCCGAAAACGTAAGGAAACCCTACGTAAAGGTCGTATTTTCCCGTTTCTTTTTGAATTTCTTCAACTTCGCGGCGTAAGTATCTCAGGTCGGAAAGCTGTCTGTCGGCGGGCGCGGCGGAAGGGGAGAGTTCGTCCGATTTTTCCGCGGTTTTAGCAATTTTTTTCGCAATTTTTTCGTTTATAAGGTCAAACGAGTCTTTTTGCATCCACAAAAAAGAATAGAACGCGTCCAAATCGAGGAAGGGCATAAGCGCGCCGAGGTCAAACGAATATTTCTTGATTATGCTTCGCGTGAACAGAGCGCGGCTTTTTCCGCTTATTTCGATGAACCTGTCTTTGTATTTTTTATATATACGTTGCATTAAATCTCCGGGTGCGTACAGTTAATTATTACCATTATAGCATATTTAAGATATAATGCAAAGCAAAGAATCCGTCGGAAAACGCTTTTTTTGTCAACGAAAAGGCGATTGACTCGGCTATCGCTTGACTTTTTGGCAAAAAAATGTAATTATATCTATAATATAATTAAGCGAGGGAACAGCCTGTGAGTTACGCCGACGAAATATTTGTAAAAAACATCAACGACATTCTCGAAAACGGAGTATGGGATACCGCCTATGACGTCCGCCCGAGATGGGAAGACGGCGCTAAGGCGCATACGATTAAAAAGTTCGGTATAGTCAATCGCTACGACCTTACCAAAGAATTGCCCATTCTTACCATAAGAAAAACCAATTTTACCGCCGCAATCGACGAAATATTGTGGATTTGGCAGAAAAAAAGCAATAACGTGCACGACCTGAACAGTCATATATGGGATTCGTGGGCGGATGAAAGCGGGTCGATAGGCAAGGCGTACGGGTATCAGTTGGCAAAAAAAAGCATTTATAAAGAGGGCGAGTTCGACCAGGTCGACAGAGTCCTATATGATTTGAAACATAACCCGAACAGCAGAAGAATAATGACGAATATTTATAACTTCGACGATTTGCACGAAATGAATCTCTATCCGTGCGCGTATTCGATGACGTTTAATGTTTCGGGAAATAAACTCAACGGTATACTCAATCAGAGAAGCAACGATATGCTTGTGGCGAACAACTGGAACGTTCTGCAATATTCCGTGTTGCTTATGATGTTGGCGCAGGTAAACGGACTTGTTGCGGGAGAACTCGTTCACGTTATTTCCGACGCGCATATATATGACAGACATATAGAAACAGCAAAAGAAGTAATAGCGAAAGAGCAATATCCTGCGCCGAAACTTATAATCAACGATAAAATAACGAATTTTTACGATTTTCGCGTTGAAGATTTTGTTCTATGCGATTATAAATATCATCTGCTCGGCAAAAAACTTCCCGTGGCGATATAGGAGAGCGCGTTATGAAATGTATAGTAGCGGTCGACAGGAAATGGGGAATAGGTAAGAAAAACGGGCTTCTTTTCAGATTGCCCGAAGATATGGCGTATTTCCGTAAAAATACAATCGATAAAACGGTGGTTATGGGCAGCAATACGCTTAAAAGTTTTCCCGGCGGAAAACCTCTTAAAAACAGAACGAATATTGTGTTCTGGCCCGACGGAGAAAAACGAGACGATTGCACGGTTTGCGGGAGTTTCGACGAACTTAAAAGCGAGCTTGTCAAATATGACGGCGACGATATTTTTATTATAGGAGGCGCGATGTTTTATCGAACGATGCTTCCTTATTGCGACGCCGCTCTCGTGACGAAAGTCGACGCGGACGGAGACGCGGAAGTATTTTTCGAAAATCTCGACGAACTTGAAGGGTGGCGGCTGGAAAAGGAGAGCGAACCCGTTTCGGACGGCGAATACGATATTAAGTTTACCGAATACAAAAACACAAATCCCAAAAAATTATTTTAATGGAGCGATATATGGCTAAAATAACGATGAAAACACCGCTTGTTGAAATCGACGGCGACGAAATGACGAGAATTATATGGCAGAAAATCAAAGAAAAATTGATTTTGCCCTACGTTGACTTGAAAACGGAATATTACGACCTCGGACTTGTCAATCGAGAGAAGACGAAAGACAGAGTTACCAAAGAAGCCGCCGAAGCGATAAAAAAATACGGCGTGGGCGTAAAATGCGCTACGATAACGCCTAATGCGCAGAGGGTGGAAGAATATAATCTCACGGAAATGTGGAAATCGCCAAACGGAACTTTGCGCGCGTCTCTCGACGGAACGGTTTTCCGCGCGCCGATACTCTGTAAAGGAATAAAACTTCTTATTCCGACCTGGAAAGAGCCTATCGTTATAGCCCGTCACGCTTACGGCGACGTATACGGCGGGGTGGAAGCATATGTCCCGCAGGGCGGAAAGGTGAAATTTATCCTTCCCGACGGAACCGAAAAACTTATTTTCGATTTCAAAGACGCCGGCATAGTTCAGACAATGCACAATACAGACAAGAGTATAAGAAGTTTCGCGAGAAGCTGTATGAATTATGCTTTGGATGTAAAGAAAGATTTGTGGTTCAGCAGTAAAGATACGATAAGTAAAATTTACGACCACAGATTTAAGGATATTTTCCGTGAAATTTTCGAGACTGAATACAAAGAAAAGTTCGAAAAAGCGGGAATTACTTACTTTTATACCTTAATCGACGACGCCGTAAGCAGAATTGTAAAGAGTTCGGGCGGAATGGTATGGGCGTGCAAGAACTACGACGGAGACGTAATGAGCGATATGCTCGCGACCGCTTTCGGTTCTCTTGCGATGATGACTTCGGTTCTTGTCAGTCCCGACGGGAAATACGAATACGAAGCGGCGCACGGCACGGTTACGCGCCATTATTACAAATATCTCAACGGAGAAGAAACTTCCACAAATCCTATGGCTACTCTGTTTGCGTGGACGGGAGCGTTGAGAAAAAGAGGACAGCTTGACGGAATAGAAGAGCTCATTGAATTTGCCGACAGACTGGAAAAAGCAAGCATAAACACGATAGAAAACGGAATTATGACGAAAGACCTCGCAATCGTATACGACGGCGAAGCCAAAGCCGTAAATACGGACGATTTTATCGAAGAAATCAGAAAAAGAATCTGAAAATGGCGGAAATAAAACTGTTTACAGTCGGCTTTCTTGCTACGAACTGTTATGTCGTTACGACAGACGGAGAGGGCGCCGTAATAGTCGACGCGGGCGGCGGCTTTGATAAAATCAAGAGTTATCTCGACGGGCTTGGGAAGAAAGCGGTTGCCGTATTATGTACGCACGGGCATTTCGACCACGTTTACGACGCGCATAAATGGCAGAAATACGGAGCAAAAATATATATTCACAGCGCGGACGTCGAACTCCTTCGCAACGAAAAACAGATTATTCCCGGGCGAAGTTTTGCCGTTGAGCCGACCGAACCCGACGTCGTTATCGAAGACGGCGACGTTTTGAAAATTGCCGGAATGGTATTTGAAACGGTTCATACGCCGGGACATTCCAAGGGCAGCGTTTGTTTTGTCTTGAAAGGGCAGGAAAGGGAAACGGTATTTACGGGCGACACCGTTTTTTATCATTCATACGGCAGGACGGATTTTTACTGCGGCAATTTCGACGAATTGATTTCTTCCGTGGAGAAAATCGTTATGCGCGAAGCGGACGCTTTGTTTTTGCCGGGGCACGGAGAGAGTACGACGGCGATAGAGGAGCGGAATTTTAATCCGATATTACGGAATATATGATAAGAGTAAGGCTGGTTTACAGAAGAGAAGATTACCTTAACGACGTGCAGGATATACCGCGCGCGTTCAGTCCGTACCTTATTGTAGACGATAATGCCGAGCATTTTCTGCAATGGGAATATAGTTATATAAACGGAATTTTCGAATTAGATATTTTCGGAGATATTTTTGAAAAACGAAATTATTCTTTTAATGTAAGTGATAAGGACTTTTCGGAATATAAGCGTGAAACCCGTCGTTTCATAAAAACTTGTCTTTACGATTTTTTATCCGAAGTATTGCAAATTAAACTCCCATATGGAAGTCTTACAGGCGTTCGACCGACCAAACTTTATTATGAATTAAGCGAAAAAATCGAATATCCGATTTCTGAACTTGTCAAAAATTACGGTGTTTCACCCGAAAAAGCCGATTTAATTGCAAATTGTGTAAAAAATCAAAAAGATTACATAAATCGAGAAGAAAAAAATATAGGATTTTTTATAAATATTCCGTTTTGTCCGACAAAATGTAAGTATTGTTCTTTTATCAGTACAGAGGTTTTTCGCGTTAAAGATAAACTCGATTTTTATGTGGACTGCGTCAAAAATGAAATAGAGACGGCTTTTGAAATTATAGATAAATGCGGTTATAAAATCAGGTCTGTTTACGTCGGCGGAGGAACGCCGACCTCGATAGGTACGTCGAGGTTAAAGAGTATACTTTCTCCCGTCGTCGGAGTGGCTGACGAATTTACCGTGGAGGCGGGAAGACCCGATTCGATAACGGAAGAGGTCGCGGAAGTTCTCAAAGAGCTTGGGGTTACGCGCGTCAGCGTAAACCCGCAGACTTTTTCCGACGACACTCTCGCGAGGATAGGAAGAAATCATACCGTAGACGATTTTTATCGCGCTTACGAATTGATGAAGAAAAGAGGTTTCGATATAAACGCGGACCTTATTGCGGGTTTGCCGGGAGAAACGCAGGAAATTTTCGAAAACAGCGTGAACAGTTGTATCGCGCTTAATCCCGCGAACATAACGGTTCATACGTTAAGTCTTAAACGCGGTTCGGATTTCACTTTGTCGGGAATGTCGAAAAGCGAGTACGGCGTCGCGGGAAATATGATTGATTACGCGCACAACGCGCTTTCCGCTGCGGGCTATGCGCCGTATTATATGTACCGTCAGAAAAATATGGCGGATAATCTCGAAAACACGGGATATACGTTGCCGCAAAAACAATGCGTTTACAATATCGATATGATGGAAGAGGCGGCTACTATTATCGGCGTAGGCGCGGGAGCGATGACGAAACTCGTAAAAGACGGCAGAATAGAAAGACTGTCCGACCCGAAAGGTTTCCGCGAATATTGCGAGAGAAACGAAGAAGTTTGCATAAAGAAGAGCCGTTTTTTCGGTTTTAACGCCTGATATTTTTCGGCGGCGGTTGTTTTTTTGTGCCGTAACGTCGTCTTTGTATTTATAATCCCTTAAAAATGCCGATTTGACCTTGATTTTTATTTTAACCTATGTTATATTATATTATATTTTAATTATCGCGTATTTGGAGACCGTATGAAAAGACATAGACTGATTTTCGCTTGCATCATAGCGTTGCTTGTCGTGACGGCAGTTGTGCTCGGGGCGTGCGTCAAGGATGAACCGACCGGGAACGGCGAGAAAAAAATCGTATCGCTGAGCGCTTCCGTGCCGGATAAAGACTTTGTTATCGGTCAGATAAACTATGCTGATATCACTTTGAATATTTTTTATTCGAACAATACCACAGAATCCGTCGCTCTTACCGAAGATATGATTTTCGAAGCGGATAAGGCGTTGCTTTCCAAAGAGGGAATGAGGCAAATCAGAGTTGTTTATAACGGTTACACGACAAAAATTTCTCTCAATCTCGTTACGGCTTCGGAAAACCACTATAAAGTCACGATTACCGGAGGATACGTTTCCGCGGTAAACGGAAAAGAAATCGTCTCGCCGTCGATACCCGACGACGGGGAAAGTTTTGTCGCTTCATACCTTGAAGGAACCGTCCTTACCGTGCATTGGGTTGACGTTGCGGGTAGATTTTTCGATTACTGGACGCTTAACGACATAAAAATTTCCGAAAACAGCATAATCGACGTGACGGTTACCGAAGAAGCGCGTTATCACGCATATACCAGCGCGGTAAGCAATACCGTGTCTTTTGTGCCGGGGTTTGACGGATTGAACGTAAAGTCGAAAATAACGGACGTTCTGAACGAAGCGGACATCGACGAAATAGCGATGGACGGATATGTTTTTATCGGTTGGACGACTGACGAAATAAGTCGCGAACAGGCGCATAGCGCATATGATAAAAATTTAATCAAGTTTCCGTATACCGTTACGAGAGACACCGTTTTGTATGGAGTATGGACTTCGATAGGTATTACTTATACCGAAAAGAACGACGGATACGCAATCGTCGGATTTAACGGCAACGTAACAGACCTGGTTATTCCCGAGACATACGAAGGCAAGCCGATTATCGAAATTCGGAAAGGCGCGTTTGCTACCGATAACGGAAAAAAACTTGTTTCGCTAATAATACCTTCTTCTGTCGAAATAATCGCGGACGGAGCTTTTTCGGACTGTAAACACCTTGAACGTGTCGAAGTAGCGGGAGGTTCCGATTATTTTGTCTCGGTAGACGGCGTGCTTTATTCGTCGGATAAAAGAACGTTGGTTTGCTATCCGTCGGGTCGAACGGAAGGAATTTATGCGGTAGAGGAAGAGACCGAAACCGTCTCCGCGTACGCTTTTTACGGCGCGGCTGTCGGAGGAATTACCCTCGGTTCGGGAATTAAAAAAATAGGGAACCGCGCTTTTTACGGCAAGTATGTATCCTATGTCGATTTTTATTTCGTCAATCCCGCTAATCTTACTACGGGAGAAGAACTGTTTCACGAAAATCTGTCCGCAGTGCGGGTGAATTCGGTCAGGAAAGAAGCGTTTTGTACGAAAAGCGAGTTTGGTAAAGTATCGGATAAAATCATAACGGACGAAGACGAACCGACGGAAGTCGGGATATTTGAGACTATCGAATCCGACGGAAATATTTCGAAAACGGTTTATCGCGTTATTAAAAACGAGAATTTCGAAAACAGCGGCGAAACCGTGGAAATACTCGCGGTTGACCGCGCCGTAAAAAACTATACGCTTCAAATACGTATAGGAGACTATTACGTTTCGTCCATAGCGAAAGGCGCCTTTTCCGATTGCGATAATCTGACGACTTTCCGAATACCATTAGGTAGCAGACTGGAAAGGATATGCGACGGAGCTTTTGACGGAACGCCGTGGAAAAAGACGCTTGCAAACGACGCAATCGTAGCGAATTATGTTTTTTATAAGTATCTCGGAAATGCGGAACGCGTTAAAATCGAACGAGGCGTCGAAAAAATCGCAGAAGGCGCATTTAGCGGGAATTCCGATTTGAAATACATAGACATTACCGAAAACGCCTCTTTGACGACGATAGCGGCATACGCCTTTTATAACTGCGATTCTTTCAAAGGATTTATTTATTCGTCGGAAGCGGAAAATGATACTCTTTATCTGAAAAGCGCAGTAAAAGACATAGGAGCCTACGCGTTTTATAACACGGAAATAAAGAAAATTGTCTTGCAGACCGAAAGCGCCGTAACAGCGAGCGCGTGGGAGTCGATAGGAGAATACGCTTTCGGTTCTTGCGACAAACTTTCGAGCGCGCAGCTTTCTTCGGCGATGAGAAATATCGCGCCAAGCGCGTTCGTAGGGTGCTATGCACTGGAAAAATTCGTTCTTGCGACTGCGAATACAAAATATAAAGTTTACGACGGTATATTATACGAAGCCGACGGCGCCGATTATGTTTTGAGAATATATCCCGCAGGACGTTTGGACGCGGAATTCGACCCGACTTCGGTAAGAAACTACGTGACGGCGATTAAACGCGACGAAAACAACTATTTTACGTCGGAAGAAATCGGTACGGTGGCGTTTAACGGAGTTTCGCGTACGCTTTATATGAGCGTGAACGGGCTTGACAAGAGTCGTTTGAACCGCGGTTCGGACGGATTTATTACAGACAGAGACGGAAACAGACTGACGGAAACTACCGAAGGAGAATTCGTCGAAGGAACGTTCGTTCCCAACGGACAGAAATATTATTACGTTTTTGACGAAAGCGGAGCGAGAACCGTTCTTTTTTACGATAAAGAAAACGATAATTATTATTACGACGTAAACCTCTCTGTGACCGCGTTCGGGGAATATTCGCTCTGTTACAGCAATATCGCCGCGCTTAAAGTATCCGCCAACGTCAGAGAAATCGAAGAACGAGCGATAAATATTCCGGGGCTTGTTTACATAGCGTTCGAAACGACTCCGGTTTCCGATTACAGTCGTATTTTCCAAGAATACGAACCCAAATACGTAGTAATGTCGGACGCGGCGGTTTCCCTCGGAAACAAAAAGAAATTTTACGGAAATAACGACGCTCTGATGGGCGCAAAAGACAAAAACGAAGTCCCCGTAGAGTTTTTCTATGCGTACGACGAAACGACGGATGCGTACGATAAAACCGTATTGTATTCTTATAACGGAGCCGCGACGGGCACGGTGAAAACGGCGATAGCGAGAACGTCGAGGTCCGTTTCGGAAATTTCCGTACCGGAGAGTGTAGCGAGAAAAGACGGAACGATAATTACCGAGAAAAAGATTATAAATTCTTACGCGTTTTTCGGAGCGAAAATAAAAACCGTATATCTGAAAAAAATCGAGGAAATCGAAGCAGACGCTTTTTGTATGGCTTACGGTTTGACGACGCTTGACCTCAATAGCGATTTTATTTCCGTCGTCGGAGAAAACGCTTTCGGCAATCTGTTCGGGAACGGGCTGTTTATACGCGATTACATAAACGGAACCGACTTGTATAAAGCCGCGGAAGGGTGGGAACTTGAATTCTTCACTTATGTTTCATCGGACGGCGCGGAGTATTTTGCGTCCAAATATCTTATAAAAGACGAAAGAGGAGCGTTCGCCGTTATCGTCTACGAAAACGAAGACGGAACGCAAACAATAGACGTGCTGTACGGGACTATCAGTACGGACGAAGTATCCGAGTTGCAGGAATCCATAACGAAAAAAGGATATGACATAGCGGCGTGGGAAGACGAAAACGGACGCGCGATTTCGGCGGATGCGGATTACGTAATTCCTTACAATCAGGTTTTGACTTGCAAATTCGAGCCGCAAACTTACACGGTTTATCTCTATGCTTCGCCGTCTTTGGGATTCGATTTCGAAGAAATTTCTCAAGACGCGTCGGGACTTAAAAAATACCGCGCGGAAGTAATTTTCGACGCGGAGTATTCGTTTGCGCCTACGGTTAATTCCGACGGGAAAAACGTTTTTTGGAGAACGGAGAGCGGGGAAAGAATTTTGCCGAGCGGGATATGGACTTCCGTATGCGACGGAGAAATCGAGCTCTGGGCGGATTTCGGATATAAAATAAATTTTGATTTCGACGGCGAAGACGTAGGAGATTTCGAACCTGATACGGAATACGTTTTCAACGGCGCGGAGTTTGATTTCGGCGCGCCCGTATCCGCAGGCGGTAAAACATTCCTCGGTTGGGCGTTGTCGGAAGACGGCGCGCTTGTTACCGACGAAACGGGGAAAGGACTTTCGGCGTGGTCGGAGACCGCGAAAAACGAGTATACGGCGTATGCTAAATGGGAGTAACGATTATGAAAAGAAAATTCGGTTTAACGGCTCTTTTTACGATAATATTATTGCTTTGTCTGGCGTTTTCTGCGTGCCTTCCGTCTTCCGACGACGGCGGAGACGACGCGGATGAACCCGAGAGAAAAGCGATAGCGGTTTCCGTAGACAAAAACACCGTACCTCGCAACGTATATGCGGGAGAAGTGCGTTTGTCCGTTATTATGCTTAACGTAACGTACGACAACGGGGATACGGAAAACGTAGCTCTCGCAAGCGAATACATAAGCGTGCGCAGTATGAGCGTACTCGGAGAGCCCGGAACGCATATTATCGACGTCGTATATGAAAATTGCAAATGCAGTTTCTCAATAGTGTTGCTTGACCCGTCGGACGTGCAGTACACGTTGACTGTACACGGAGGTGCGCCCGTAAGCGTGGACGGAGTTGAAGTGAGTTTTCCCGTGACGGAAGACGTTTTCGAGGCAAAGTACGACAGGGGAACGGTCGTCGTAATCGATTGGACGGAAGAAGAAGGAAAAGTATTCGGTCACTGGAAATCCGAAGGGAAAGTCATAGACAATCAACGCAGAACTTCCGTAGTTATGAACGCGAATTACGAATACGTCGCCTTTGCCGAAGATTTTCTGTATTCCGCCACGTTCGTAACGTATAATCCAAACGTAAGTATCGCGCAGATACAGGCAAAAACCATATACAGCGCGTCGGAAATCGCTTCCGAAATGTCTATGGACGGATACGTCTTTATGGGCTGGACGACCGAAGAAATTACGCGCGAAGAGGCGTTATCGGGTAATGTGGAAGAAGGCTTTGTCGAATTTCCTTATACGATAGAAAAAGACGTTACGTTTTATGCTGTATGGACGCCGACCGGATTTACTTACACAACGGTTTCATTGCAATATGCCGGCAAACGCGTGGACGGTAAACAGATAGTTTCTTACACGGGAAATCTTACCGAGCTCGAAATTCCGTCCACAAGCGACGGACAGGACGTTATTGCCATTTCGAAAGACGCGTTTATCGACGAAAACGCGGCGAAACTGACGAGAATAACCATTCCGTCTACCGTTATAGAGATAGAAGAGGGTTCGTTCAGAAACTGTTCGTCTTTGCAGTCGTTCTACGTCGACGCGTCGTCGAGAAACTTTTCGGCGGAAAAGGGCGCGTTGTATATGAACGACAAATCGGTGCTTGTCGCATACCCCGCGGGAAGAGTCGAAGCAGAGTACAGTATAGAATCGACGGTCACGTCCATATGCGATTACGCTTTTTATAACGCGGTGCTCGGCGGAGTGGCGATGCCGTCCGACGTATCGAAAATAGGAAATTACGCATTCGACAGCGTTCATATCGATTATGTGGATTTTTCCGCTCTTAAACGCGAGAAAATAATCGGCATAGGAGAAGAAGTATTTAACGATTATCTGACCGCGATACTTGTCGACGAGTCCGAAGAAAACGCATATGCTTCCTTATTTACTTCCGAAAGGAGTAAAATCATTACCGACGCCACTATGCTCGACAGCGTTTACACTGCGGAGACGGAAAACGGCGTTACCGTATTGTTCAGGCTTATCGTGGGAGAATTTTTCGACGTCAAGTCGAGAACAGCCGAAATTATAGGAATATCGAGGACGGCTACGGAAATTACCGTACCATATATGCTCGAAGGACGAAACAACGAATTTATTGTTTCTTCCATAGGGGCATATGCGTTCCGTAACTGTTTTTCTCTGAAAACCGTCGTTTTACCGTCCGGGTTGGAAAGGGTATGCGACCACGCTTTTGACGATACTCCGTGGGCGGAAAACCTCGAAAACCACGCGGTGATATTCAATAATACTCTGTATAAATATCTCGGAACGGATTACGTTTTCGTTATTGACGGTAGTATAAAAAGAATTGCCGAAGGTGCGTTTGCGGGAAATACGAATATAGAAGCGGTGGATATAACCGACAACGTCGCTCTCGAAAGAGTGGACGCTTATGCGTTTGACGGTTGCATAAATTTCAAATCTTTTGCCGCGGGTGCTACCGGAAACGCTTTGCTGATTAAACCCGCGCTGAAAAAAATAGCGGCTTACGCGTTCAGAAACACCGCAATTAAAGGAATTGAAACGCAAAATGCCGCGCAGGGACAGGGCGGAAGTTTGTCGGTTGTCGACGATTATGCGTTTGCGGGAAACGTTTACCTCGAACGCGTTAATTTCGGAATGACGACGCTAACCGAAATAAGCACACGCGCTTTTTTCAACTGTTACGCGTTGCAGGAAATCAACGTGGCGGAGAACGAAGAATACGTTTCTTACGCAGGTATTCTGTATAGAAAAGAGGGAGAGGGAAAACATTCGTTGTTCCTTTATCCCTCGGGAAAAACCGCGGGAGTATTCAACCCTTCCAAACCCGATGGGAATACGGAAATAACGGTCGTTTCCCTCGGCGAATATTCTCTTTGTTATGCCGATATAGGCGCGCTCGAACTGGAAGAATGCGTGGAAGCGACTAACGTCAACGCATTAAATCTTCCGTCTTTGGTATACGTAAAATTTCTCGCGAAGACGAGTTTGCACGATTCGTCGTACAGAAGCGTGTTTTCAAAAACCGGCGCGACTAAGTTCGTTTTCGAAAGAGAACTGAGCGAAGAAACCATACTTACGTTTTTCGGACGGGATAACGAACTGTATTCCGAGATGAAAACCAACGACGCGCCGTGCGAATTTTATATGCTCAACGGAATACTGTATTCTGTGGCTAATGGAATTCTGAGTATAAACGGGGCGGAAAGGACTTCTTCTTATACCGAACACGTCATTCCTGAAGTCGTGGTTATCGACGGAATAACGTATACGGACAAAATTGTGGAGAAGTACGCGTTTTACGGGTACAACCTTAAAAAACTTACGGTAAACGGGGTTTCGGAATTCGAACGGAACGCGCTCGGAGGAGCGTTCTCTTTGGCGGAGCTCGTTATTAACGGAGAGGAAATCGACGACGTTCCGACAATTTATGAAGGCAGTCTCGGAGATAATTTCAATAACGGTTTGAAAATCACCGTCGAGTGCGACCCGACGAGCGACGGTTCGTATTTCGATAAGTGGCAGGGAATAATAGATACTTTCGATTATATCGACGAAAACGGCAATCAGTCGATTGCTTCGGCAGACCTCATTTTCGGCGAGCCGTTTATCGTACTTTCTTATATTGATAACGATAACGTAAGAAGAACGGCTTCGGTGCAGTACGGAACGGTGGACGGAGACGCATTGATTGCGGTAAACGGCAAGAAAGACGGTTATTCGGTAGGGATGTGGACAAACTATTCGGGAGACGGCAGTTACGTAAATCTTATCGACGGATACGTCATTACATACAATGCCGTTTTCGAATGCGAGTGGATAGCGGACGAGTACGAACTTGTGTTTGCCGTGCCCGAAAAAGTAACTTTGGATTTCAACGCGGAGTATCTTTATAAAGACGATGATTACTCTTATTACGGCGCAAGCGTGGAATTTGGGTCGGACTACGATTTTTCCGTTATCGACGAGGACGCCGCGGCGTACGTTTTTTCGGGTTGGGTTATCGACAATGAGACTAAGATAGCTATTAAAGGAACGTGGAGCGCGGTGCTTAATAACGGACAAGCCGTGCTTACGCCCGAAAGAAATAAAAAGGAATATCACATCGTTTATGACTCTTCGGACAGTTCGGTTATCGTAGACGGAACGGGAAAAACCGTCTTTTACGGAGAAAATTATACGCTTTCCGTACCGAGAAAAAACGGTTATGAATTCGTAGAGTGGCGAATGCAAGCCGCGGACGGTACGTCTGTGAAAATGACTTACGCCAGCGGAGCAAGCTGCACGGAATGGAAAATTTCTTTTGCCGATACGGTTACGTTCTATCCCGTATGGAAACCGAAAACCATACAGGTTTCGCTTATGCTCGGAGACGGAGACTTATATGCTCAAATGAACGCCGTGTACGGAAGCGGAGATTACAAGTTCCCGTTGAATATAAGCGAAGTTCCCGTAGAATTACGCGACAAATATGACGAAAAAATTCAATTCTTTGCAGGTTGGGCTGATTTTGAAGGAAAGAACTATGCGGACGCTGATGGAAATGCACTTACGCAATGGGATAAATACGAAAACGCGGTTCTGTACGCCGTGTGGCCGGAATTTATCGAAACAAAGGAACAACTTGTCGACGCAATAAACGAAAACAGCGGAGTTTCTGTCGTTCTTTTAGCCGACGTCGAATTAATCGAACCCATTAAAGGCGAATATAAAGGCGTATTTAACGGAAATAATCATACCGTTACCGTTAGGCAGAACGTACCGTACGCGCAGGAAGTTTATTCGGGAATTTTCGAAGTAAACGGCGGAACAATCAAAAATACCGTTGTAAACGCAGTTATCGAACTCGGTTTTACGGGAGACTTTGCGGGAAAAGCATATATCGGAAGCGTATGTGGAAGAAATAACGGAATAATCGAAAACGTGAAAGTCAACGTCACGGCACAGATTTCTTTCGGAGCGATAAGCGGAAGCGCGTATGTAGGCGGAATTTTCGGGTTCGGCGGAGGAACGGTAAACGGTGCGGTATGCTCGGTAAACGCTTTGTCGATTAACGTATCTTCCGTAATCGGAGAGTTATACGTCGGTTGCGGAGCGGGCGTAAATTACGGTACTGCGGAATTTTCTTTGGAAATTCATAATTTCTCGGTGATGTTGGAAGGCAAGCCGTTCGGCGGAGAGATTAACACCATAGGAAGCGTAATAGGCTCGAACGGGTTTACCGACGAAACGACGGGAGCGTTTGAAAAAGGAACGGTAAAAGGAAGTTGCAGACTGAACGCGGTAATTTATGCGGAAAGTTACGTTTATTACGAAGAAGCGACTTCTTCCGCCGCAAATGCAAATTCCAACGGAAGATGGGAAACTGAATATGCCGATTATTACGTTTATCAAGGTAACAAAATTACGTCTGCGTCCGAAGAATTCTCTTCGACGGCGACATATTACAGAGCGACGGAGACAAGCAACGATTACTTTATTTTCTCGTCGCATAAATTCGGCGCGGGATATGGCGGAAACAACGGGCAGCTTATGTTTTCCACCGTTATCGGAAGCGCGAATTAAAGAGGAGAATGCGCTTAATTCATAGACTTTAATAATTCAAAATGATATAATAATACGAATTCATAAGAGGAGCGAACAAATGTTACAGAGAATTAAACAGATTTTCGACGCGTTCGGAGAAAAAATCGCCGCCGCGGATACTTTGAGCGATTTGAACGGGCTCAGAGTAAAGTATCTCGGGAAAAACGGCGAAGTGACCGAACTGCTTAAAAGACTGAAAAACTGTTCCGCAGAGGAAAAGCCCGGTTTGGGAAAGAAAATCAACGAACTGAGACAAAAAATAGAAACGGCTTTGTCGAGTGCGGAAAAGGCGTTTAATGAAAAAATAAAGGCAAAAAAATTAAAAGAAGAGGAGATAGACGTTACTCTTTCTCTTGCGCACGATGAAAGAGTGGGCGCGCTTCATCCGCTTACCATTGCGAAAAATATGCTCGTAAACGCTTTCGTCGGAATGGGCTTTTCAGTGGAAGAGGGTCCGGAAATCGAATCCGACTACTATAATTTTCAACTTCTCAACATTCCCGCCGACCATCCGTCGCGGGATATGCAGGATACGTTTTATATCACTGATAATTTTCTTCTGAGAACGCAGACTTCCGCCGTTCAGGCAAGAACGATGTTGACCACAAAACCGCCTATCAGAATTATCTGCCCGGGTAAAGTTTTCAGAGCGGACGACGACGCGACCCATTCTCCGATGTTTCATCAGATGGAAGGATTGGTTATCGATAAAAAAGAAAACGTTTCGCTCGGAGATTTGAAAGGCTGCCTCGATGAATTTGCGCGTAAATTCTTCGGGAGCGACACGAAAACAAGATTGAGACCTTCATATTTCCCGTTTACCGAGCCGAGCGTCGAAATGGACGTAAGTTGCTTTATGTGTAAAGGAAAAGGTTGCAGATTGTGTAAAGGCACGGGGTGGATAGAGGTTCTCGGCGCGGGAATTGTCAATCCCGTGGTTTTGGATAATTGCGGCATAGATTCCAAAGAATACAGCGGATATGCGTTCGGTATAGGAATAGAAAGATGCGCTATGCTTAAATTCGGCATACCCGATATAAGAATTCTGTTTGAAAACGACGCGCGTTTTCTCAAACAGTATAAGTAGGAGGCATAAGATGAAAGTACCTTTCGGTTGGATAAAAGAATTTGTCGATATAGATATTTCGGCACAGGAACTCGGGGACAGGCTTGTTTCCGCAGGGTTTGAAATCGAAGAATATATAAACTTACGCGACAATATTAAAAACGTAGTCGTCGGCAAGGTTGAAAGTATAGAAAAACATAAAGACAGCGACCACCTCAATATATGTCTCGTAAACACGGGGAAGGAAGTCCTGCAAATCGTTACGGGAGCGCAGAACGTTAAAAAAGGCGATAAAGTGCCGGTTGCGCTTGATGGCGCAGTTCTTCCCGACGGAAAACATATTAAAAGCGGAGAACTCCGAGGCGTAATGAGTTGCGGTATGCTTTGTTCGGGCGAGGAACTCGGACTCGTGGAAGACGATTATCCCGGTGCAGGCGTATACGGAATTCTGATACTTAAAGAAGAGGAACGCGTAGGAGAAGATATAAACGACGTGATAGGAAACAACGAAATCGTCCTCGACGTCGCGGTAACCGCTAACAGACCCGATTGCAACAGTATTCTCGGCGTAGCCCGCGAAGTGGCGGCTGTAATGAACAAACCGCTAAGAATGCCCGATTTAAGTTACGAAGAAACGGAAGGTTCGATTACCGATTATATCGACGTCGAAAACAAGAATTACGCGCTTTGCCCGAGGTATATGGCAAAAGCGGTAATTGATGTGGTGGAAACGCAATCGCCGAAAATTATTCGCGACAGATTGAAAGCGGTGGGAATAAGACCGATAAACAACCTTGTAGACGTTACCAACTACGTTCTTACGGAAATAGGGCAACCTATGCACGCATTCGACCTCAATAATCTCGCCGGTAGGAAGATTATAATAAGGAATGCAAACGAAGGGGAAAAAATCGTTGCGCTCGACGGGAAAGAATATTCTTTGAAAAAAGAGCAGCTTGCGATTTGCGACGCGGAAAAACCCGTTGCCATTGCAGGGGTAATGGGCGGCGAATACTCTTCGATATGCGATACGACGAGCACGGTTATACTCGAAAGCGCGCGTTTTGCAAGAGACAGCATAAGACATACGGCAAGAGACTTGGGGCTTCATTCCGATTCTTCCGCAAGATACGAAAAAGGAATTGATTTTTATTCTCAGGAACTGGGACTAAAACGCGCTTTATCGCTGTTTTATAAGTATAAATGGGGAAAAATCGTCGGAGGAGTATTCGATTTACGCGAAACAAAGAACGATAAAACCGTATTAAAATATAATTACAACGAAATCAACGATATTATCGGAGTTAAGCTCGAAAAAGACGCGATAATCGGTATCCTTAACAGGCTGGATATTTCGACGACGGCAGACGGAGATACTCTTACAAGCGTTGTCCCTCCGTACAGAGAAGATATTTACGGAGTAAACGACCTTACCGAAGAAGTTATCAGAATTTACGGTTACGACGTCGTCGAGCCGAGATTGGTCAGCGTTTGTCGAGGAGGAATGAGCGATAAACAACTCAGAACGGAAAAAATCCGTGAAATACTTGTAGGCAAAGGGGCGTTCGAGACGGTTTCTTATGCGTTTGTGTCGCCGAAATCGCTCAACGCGCTTAATTTACCCGAAAATTCGCCGTTGCGTAAAACGATAGAAATACGTAATCCGATAGGCGCGGATATGAGCGTAATGAGAACGAACCTCGTTTACAGTATGTTGAAAACCATCGAATACAACTTTAAGAGAGGGAATAAAGCGGCAAGATTTTTTGAAATAGGAAACACTTATTTGCCTTTGCAAATGCCCTTAACCGAACTGCCCGAAGAGAAAGCGAAACTTGCGATAGGTTTTTACGGAACAAACGAGAATTATTATACGATTAAAGGCGTTATTGACGATATTTTCGATATATTCGGTATAGAAATCGAATATAAAAGGGCGGATGAAGTTTTTCTTCATCCCGGAAGAAGCGCTTATATTTATGCGGGAGACAGAAAAGTAGGGTTTTTAGGCGAAGTTCATCCCGACGTAAACGAAAATTTCGATTACGACGGCAGGGTGTACGTTGCGGAACTCGACGAAGAATTTATTTCCGCCGTCGGAAGGGATATAAAGCCTTTCAAACCTTTCAGCCGTTATCAGGGAATGGAAAGGGATATCGCGTTGCTTGCGCCCGAAAGCGTGCCCGCTGCGGAAATTATTTCGGTGATAAGAAAATCCTGTTCCGAAATACTGGAAAAAGCGGAAGTGTTCGACGTGTATTCCGGCGGACAAATACCCGCGGGAAAGAAGAGCGTTGCGGTTAATCTGACGTTCAGAGACCTTAACAGAACGCTCAAAGACGAAGAAGTAAACGAAGAAATAAAAACTGTATTGGAAAATTTGAGTGGAAGAAGTATTATCTTACGTTGACGCAAGAAAAACAGCGTTTCCTTACGTTGAAGAATCGTTCGACACTTATGAAGGAGAGTCCGTATCGAAAAGTCTCTTCGATTTCGGCGACTATAAAAATTTCAGCGTAAAAAACGAAGATACTACGGAAATTCTTGCGCCCGCGAACCGCAACACCTATAAACAGGCGATTTACGGCGGCGCAAACGCGATATACTTCGGCTATAAGGAGTTTAACGCGCGAGCGGGCGGCGACAATTTCGATTCGTTAAAAGAAGTAGTCGACTTTTGTCATTTTTATAACGTAAAGGCGTATCTTGCGTTGAATATTTGTTTCACTAACTCGGAAATTTTCAGAATTCCTGAAGTAATAGAAGAGGCTGAAGAAGCAAATATCGACGCGTTTATTATCTGTGACCTTGCGCTTGTTCCCATAATACGCCGTCATTCGAAAGCGGCGTTACACGCAAGTACGCAGCTTGGCGCGCATAACTCCTGGGGAATGAGTTTTCTCAAAGAAATGGGATTTAACCGCGCCGTGCTCAGTCGGGAAATGAATTTTCAAGACATAAGGCACGTTACCGATACTTTGGCGATAGATACCGAAGTGTTCGTACACGGCGCGCTTTGTTCCTGTTTTTCAGGCGGATGCCTGCTTTCTTCTATGCTTACGGGAAACAGCGCGAACCGCGGAAAATGTAATCAGTTATGTCGGCAGTATTATAAATCCTATATCGATGGAAAACAAACTTCGAAAGGGTATCTTTTAAGCGCGAAAGATATTTGTCTAGATAAACACATAGACGACCTTGTTGATATAGGCGTAGCGTCTCTGAAAATCGAAGGTAGGCTTAAAAGACCCGAATACGTCGGCGGCATAACTATGCTGTATTCCGACGTAAAAAGAAATGTCGACCCTATTTACACCGCGGAAGACGTAAAAGTGCTTTTTAACAGAGGCGATTACACCGCGGGTTATTTCGAGGACAAAAACGTAATATATACCGGACAGCCGAACCATATAGGAGTGTATGCGGGAAAAGTCGTGCATTTAATAGGAGACAACAAAGCTTACGTCGTTTCCGAAGAGCCTTTACAGGTGGAAAACGGATACAAAATTCTTCGAAACCGGATGGAAGTAGGCGGCGCAGTGGCGACGGGAGAATATAAGAACGGTTTTTCCGTGATTAAATCGAATATGCATCTTAAAGTGGGAGACGTTGTCAGACTTACGAACGACGCGGAGCTTGCTAAATTCGTATGCGAAAGAAAGAAACGAAAGAACATTTTTATTACCGTTAGAATTGCGTGCGGAGAAAGACCGCATATCGTAATGAATATATGCGGTAACAGGTTTGAGTTCTGCGGGCGCGATTATGCGCAGTTTGCAATGAACCAACCTATAACCGAAGAAGAAATAAGAAATCTTTTTGAGGGAAGCAGGGTAAGAGAAGTAAGGTTTATAATCACGGATATACAACTTTACAACGCTTTTTTGACCAAAGCGCAACTTAATCAGCTACGCCGCGACGCACTCGACAACGTATGGAGATTTTTGTTGGGTTATTACGAAAGAACCGAAAAGATTTTCAAAGAAAAACCTATCCCAAAATACGGAGAAGAAACGTCGCGATACGTGGAAGGAGACTTCTGCGAGGTCGACTCGATAAGCAAAGCGCAAGCTGCTTCTAAGGTGAAGAATATCGTTTACAGTCCGTATGCATTTACCGAAGACGAGTGCAAAAAGTTCTATGATGAAGTAAAAAGAGACGATAATCTGATTTTTATTAAATTGCCTATTTACGTTCCCACGTCGAAAGAAGAGTTTTTCGAAAAACTTATTTCGATTTTCGACGGAGTAGCCGCGGACAATATCGGCGGAGTTTATATCGCTCAAAAACTGAAAAAACTTCTCCTTTGCGGCGTTAATCTCAATATAACAAACACAAAGAATTGGCTTATAAAAAACAGTTGCGGATATATTGTATCTACAGAACTTCGGTATGCCGACGTAAAGAAATTTAATAATCCGATAGTTTACGCGTACGGATACCTGCCGCTTATGCATCTTAATTTTTGTCCGAGAAAAGTTGCGGGACAGATTTGCGAAGAATGCGGCGGCGATTTGAAATATACAGACGAAAAGGGAGAATATCCGATAACTACGCAAAAATTCGACGGATATTGCGAGCATATTTTGCACAACGGAATTCTGACAGATATAGGGAATACTTACGAAACGAAAAAGTATTTCGATTTTACTATGAGCAACGAACAGACAATAAAGAAAATCTTATCGTTATATTACGCAAAACAAGAGTATAAACCGCAAGGGACAAACAAACTACATTTGACGAGAGGTATAAAGTGATTAGCGAAAGAACGATAAAAACTCTCGAATATGATAAAATCTTGCAAAAAATAGCCTTGTTCGCGGCGAGCGCGCCGGCAAAAGAAAAAGTGCTTGCAATGCGCCCGTATACAACGAGAGAAGAGATTATAAGAGAACTTAATAAAACGGAAGAAGCGGATAAATTATTGTTTGAATATGCGATAAATCCGTCTCTTAATTTTGACGATATAACAGCCGCATTGTCGAGCGCGGACGTTTTAAGTATGCTCACAATGCAGGACTTACTTAAAATAAGCCGCGTCCTCAGAGTTTCTTCTGCATTGCAATCGCAGATTCTCGGCGTTCCCGACGAAGGCGTTACTTTGCTTAAAACTATGGCGAAAACTCTTTTTACAGATAAAAAACTTTCGGGCGATATAGATAAATCCATTCTGTCGGATACGGAGATGAGCGACGAAGCTTCGCACGAATTGAAAAATATCCGCGACAAAATCCGTAAAAAAGGGGAAAATATCAAGGCTAAGTTAAATAGCTACGTCACAAGTTCGGCATACACAAAATATTTGCAGGATAACATAGTAACAGTTCGTTCGGACAGGTACGTAATTCCGCTTAAAGCCGAATACAAGGGTATGATACCGGGGCTTATACACGACCAAAGTTCTTCGGGAGCTACTTTGTACGTCGAACCGTTTGCAATCGTGGAAATGAATAACGACCTAAAAGAATTGCTTATCGAAGAAGAAAGAGAAATAGAACGAATTTTACGCGAATTTACATTCAGAGTAAGCGAAGAAACCGGAGTGTTGAGATATACTTTGGGCGTTATCGTAGAGCTTGACGTCATTTTTGCAAAGGCATATTACGGAAATTCGATTAAAGGCGTTAAACCGATATTCGGAGCAAACAACAATATAGATATAAGAAAAGGAAGACATCCGCTTATTGCGGCGGACAGAGTTATCCCCAACGATATACGAGTCGGGCAGGACTTCGATATGCTTCTCATTACGGGTCCGAACACGGGAGGGAAAACGGTTTGCCTTAAACTGATAGGTATAATCGAACTTATCGGAATGAGCGGAGTTTTCGTGCCTGCGCTTTATGCGGAACTTGCTTGCGCAGACAGCGTTTTCTGCGATATAGGCGATGAGCAAAGTATAGAACAGAGCCTTAGTACTTTTTCGTCGCATATGACAAACGTAGTGCGAATTATCGGTGAAATGACGGAAAACAGCCTGATTTTGCTTGACGAATTGGGTGCGGGAACAGACCCGACAGAGGGCGCCGCGCTTGCTCTCGGGATAGCGCAATATATACTGAAAAAAGGCGCGAAAGCCGTTATTACGACGCATTACAACGAATTCAAAGAGTACGCCGTGGTTACGGAGCGCGTGCAGAACGCGTCTATGGATTTCAACCCGTCCACTTATTCGCCCACTTATAAACTAATAATAGGTACTCCGGGCGCGTCGAACGCTTTACTTATAGCGGAAAAACTCGGATTGAACGATGAAATACTTCAAATCGCGAGAAACGGCATAGGAAACCGCAAATTCGATTTCGAAAACGTATTGAAATCTTTGGAAGTAGCGCGTCGCGAAGCGGAAATAAACCGCGAAGAGAGCGAAAAAATGCGGGAAGAAGCATCGGAAATAAAAAAAGAGGCGGAAAAAGAGAGGGAAAAACTGTTCGCTCAGCGAGAAAGACTAAATGTAAGCGTGAGGCGCGAGACGAAAAGACTCGTAGAGGAAGCTATGGCGGAAGCGAACGAAATTATCGATAAAATGCGGGCATTACTGGACGACCCGTCGGAATCCGATGTTTTTCTTGCGCAAAAACTGAGGAAATCGTTGAAAAAATTTGTAATAGCCGAAGACAACGAATTTCAGGGAATGGGCGAAGAAATTAGCGGTGAAATTTCCGTCGGAGACAGGGTTTTGGTCAAGAACTTAAACGCAGAGGGCGAAGTTTTGTCGATAAATCCCATAAAAGGCGACGCAAAAGTCAAACTCGGTAAAATGAGTTGCAACGCTAAGATAACAGAACTTACCCGCTTAAAACCCGCAGAAAAGAAGGAATCGGAGAAAAAAGAAGGCAGGCGCGCGCTTTTCAACGAGCAGGTTTCTCCCGAAATAAATCTGATAGGAAAAACAGCGCTCGAAGCGGAAAAAGCATTGGAAGAATATATAGATAAAGCGAGCAGAGTCGGATTGCACGAAATCCGTATTATTCACGGATACGGAGAGGGTATTTTGCGAAAAACCGTCCAGAATTATCTTAAAACACGGAAAGAAATTGAATCGTTCAGACCCGGTGAGTACGGTGAAGGCGGAAGAGGAGTTACCGTTGCGTATTTTAAGTGATTACAGACTGGAATTTAGAATGGAGGAAAATCGAGCATTGTATCGTTTCGGCATATTCGCTTCACCCGTTTGCAGAGTATTGACGGTTGTATTGGTGTTTCTTGCGTTTTTATTAAGTCCGTATTTTGCCACAGGCATTCCCGTATGTATTGCGTTGTCCATCGTCTTTGATAATCTGGCGAAAAAAAGCGTTTATACGCTGGAATATTCGTGGCATAACGGAATTTTCAAGGTTACGTTTATTTCTTTGGACGGAGAAGAGAAATGCCTTGAAAGTGTGGATTGCAGAAGTATTGCGGTTGAAAAAGTAGATTTTTTACCTGAAAATACAATAGATTATTCGATAAAAAGCGGCAGAGATAGTATAAAAGTACTGATAAAAAACGAGTGTGACAGGAAAAACATTTTTGTTACGCCGGATAAATATATGTACGCATTGATTGCCGAAGGGAGTGCAAATGGTTTATCTCGATAATGCGGGTACTACGAACGTTTTGCCCGAATTTGTGAAAATATTCGACAGATACCAGACGGAAAATTTCTTCAATCCGTCCGCGCCTTATCATCCGTCTTTATGCGTAGCGAATGAAATAAAAAGCGTTCGCGAAAAAATACTCGGAATATTGAAGGGGAAAGGACGTTTTATTTTCACTTCGAGCGGTTCGGAAAGCGATAATTTAGCATTGTTCGGCGCAAAGAAAGCGAAAAATTCGCGAATAATCGTATCGGCGAGCGAGCATCCTGCCGTTTATAATGCGGCAATGGAATTGAAACAAAGAGGGTACGACGTGGTTTTCTGCGACGTGGACGAAACAGGAAGAGTCAAAGAAGAAAAATTTTCCGAGTTGGTAACTGAGAATACCTCGCTTGTTTCTATTATGCACGTCAATAATGAAACAGGATGCGTAAACGATATAAAAAAACTGTGCAAAATCGCAAAAGAGAAAAACCCCGACGTAATTTTTCACTCTGACGGCGTGCAGGCTGTCGGAAAGATAAAAGTATCGCTAAACGATTTGGGCGTGGATTTATATACCGTAAGCGGACATAAAATTCACGGAATAAAGGGAGTAGCGGGGTTGTACATCAGAGAGGGTATTAGCATAAAACCTTTAATTTACGGAGGCGGACAGGAATTCGGATTGCGTTCGTCTACGGAAAACGTCGGCGGCATAATGGCGTTCGGCGCAGCCGTTGAGCAAGCCGTAGAAAAATGCGCGGATTCTTTTGAAAAAGTTTCGGCGTTAAGAGACAATCTTTTGGATTATTTCAAAGAAAACGGAATACTTACGGTTACATCTGAAAATCAATCTCCGTATATTTTATGCGCTGTTATGCCGCGCGTAAGAGGAGAAGTAATATTACATTCTATTGAAAAATATGATATATTTATCGGAACGGGAAGCGCGTGTTCAAGTAAAAAAAGTCATAAAAGATTGCCTACAATACTCGGATTATCTACCGAATACGAAAATGGCATAATTAGGATAAGTTTCTCGCGTTTTACTTCTGAAAACGACATCGAATATTTCAAAAAATACTTTAATTTAGAATATTATAGATTAAAGAAATACATAAATTAGAATAATATTTGAGGTGAAAAATGGAAAAAACCATTCTGATAAGAATTGGCGAGATTTTTTTGAAAGGCAACAATAAAGGATTTTTTATTTCTACGCTTAAACGTAATATTTCTAATGCTCTTAAAGGTATTAAATGCGTTCTTTTGCAAGCGCAAAACAGAATGTACGTAGAACGCTATGCCGAAGAGGATGAAACGGAAATTATCGACAGATTGAAAAAGGTTTTCGGTATATACAGCATAAGCGTAGCCGTTAAAATACCGACAGACTTCGATAGAATAGCGGCTGTATGCTCGGAGCTTTTCCCGAAAAAAGGTAAATTCAGGGTGTCGGTTAATCGCGCGGACAAGAGGTTACCGCTTACTTCTATGCAAATTGCGGGAAATATCGGGGAGAAAATGCTTGACGCGTCGCCCGAACTTACCGTCGACTTGTATAAGTTTGATTTTGAGGTGAACGTAGATATAAGAGAAAACGGCGTGACTTATATTTATTACGATAAAATCATTTGTCAAGGCGGACTCCCGGTAGGATGCGGAGGGAAAGGGATGCTCTTACTGAGCGGAGGGATTGACAGCCCTGTCGCAGGTTTTCTTATGGCAAAACGCGGAGTGAAAATATACGCGGTGCATTACCACAGTTTTCCGTTTACGAGCGAGCAGGCGAAAGAAAAAGTTATCGAGCTTGCAAAGCAAATATCGGGTTATTGCGGCGAGATTGTTCTTTTTGTCGTGCCTTTTACCGATATACAATACGCGATTAAAGAAAACTGCCCGATTGAATATATGATTACTTTAATGCGTCGGTTTATGATGCGTATTGCCGAACGGATTGCGAGAGAACAAGGGTGCGGCGCGATAATTACGGGCGAGAGCCTCGGACAGGTGGCGAGTCAGACGATGGAGAGTATAACGGTAACGAACAGTGTTGTAACGACTCCCGTTTTCAGACCGCTTATCGGATTTGATAAAACCGATATTATCGATATTGCGAGAAAAATAGGCACTTTTGAAACCAGTATTCTACCTTATGAAGACTGTTGTACCGTATTTCTGCCGAAAAATCCCGTAATTCGTCCCGACGTAGAGGCGGCGAAAAAGTATGAAGAAAAACTCGATTGCGAAAAACTTATACAAGACGCGATAGACGGCGTCGAAGTGGTGCATTGTAAAAATTAAAATCCTGTTTTTGTGAATTCGAGGTATAGCCCAGAATTTTTCCGTTGAAATAAACGCCTAAACGATAAGAGTATATGGCGTTTTCAGATGGCGGCAAAAGCGTATATGAACCGCTTTCGGTAAATGTGTATTCGTTTTTTATGCCGCCGAGCATATCGTATTCTTCGAGAATATAACTGTATGGTTCGTCTGCCACGATTTCCGCCGTGCGGCTTTCTCCGCTATTAAACACATTGAAAGTTATGTTGTTTATATCGAAATACGGGGAACAAGTTAACGGGCAGTTTTTGAGAGAAAAATAGGAATTAACCTTATATATTTCGGGAGTAAAACCGTTACTAAGGTAAAGTTCGTGGTCTTTTTCGAGGGCGAAGCCGTCGATTTCCATTTTGTAAACCGAAGAGGGAATTCCAAAATCTTTTTTTGCGGGAGCGGGAAGAAGCGAATAGATTTTTCGCGCCATAAGCGTGGGGTAACCGCTTCCCGTCGTCTCGATTGCGGTTTCCGCAGTGTTTTTTCCGTCGCCGTACCATACGGTTAACGTGTGCTCGGTCGTGTAGCTTACGTTCCAGGCGTCGAGGTTCTTATCGCATTTGACGCTCTGTGTGGTGCCGGTCTTCGACGCGATAGCGTAGGAAAAGCCGTTTAATTTGCTTGCGGTACCGTTTTTCACTGTGTTTTCAAGCATAGTGGTGGTAAGAAACGCCGTGTCTTGCGACATTGCTTTTGTTATATTTTTTTTATGTTCGTACAGTAATTTTCCGTTCGAATCTTCGATTTTTTTTATAAAAGTATTTATTTTATGCTGTCCGCCGCTTGCGAGGGTCATATACGCTTCGCTTAGTTCTATAGCGGTCGAACCGTCTGTTAAACCGCCGAGAGCCGCCGCCGTTCCGTCGTTATCCGAAAATCTTAAACCGCATTTTGTGGCAAAATCGAAACAGTTTTTGCTTCCGAGCTCGTCGAAAAGTTTAACGGCTACGGTGTTTACCGATTTTGCCATTGCGCTTTCCGCGGTAATCCAACCGGAATAATTTCCGCCGTAATTTTTGGGGGAATAACCATTTATGTCGATTTTTTCATCTAAAACAGGTGTTTTTGTTGTTATTAAACCATATTCTAATGCCGGAGCATAGGCTATTATCGGTTTGATGGCCGACCCCGGTTGTCTGCGAAAAAGAAAAACGTTTATTTCGTCGTCGGAATAATATGCGGAGACGCCGCCGCTTTCGTTGTCGGCAAGCAGAGCGTAACGCGACGCTTCATTGCCCGATGAATTTACGGCTCTATATCCGTTTGCCGTCATTGACGAACATATCGTTTGTTGTAACTCGGGAGAGTAGTAGGTGTGGATAACGTATTTTGAAGAAATTAATTGTTTTTCGGTTACGCCGAGCAATTTTGCCGCTTCGCTGATTGCGTTATTAAAATACGGCGTGCAAATCTGCCCGTCGGAAATATCCTTCGGCGTTTCGTAATTTTCTTTTATCGAACGTTCGTAAGTGTATTCGTCGATATAGTTTTGTTCTTTCATAAGTCTAAGAACAAGGTTTCTGCGTTCGACGGAGGCGGAAGGATTATTTTTAGGGGAGTAGTTGGAAGGATTTTTTACAATTCCCGCTAATATCGCGCCTTCGGAAGGGGTTAGCTCGGCAGGCGATTTGCCGAAATAATTCTTGCAAGCGCTGTCTATTCCGTAAACGCCGCTTCCGAAATAGATTGCGTTCAGATACATTTCCATAATCTGTTCTTTGGTGTAATTTTTTTCGATTATACGCGCAAGTCGAAGTTCTTTGATTTTACGTTTGAGAGTTTTTTCTCCGCTGAGCTGGGTGTTTTTTGCGAGTTGTTGAGTAATCGTCGAACCGCCTTCCTTAAACGACGCGGTTTTAATATCCTGAATTAGCGCGCCTGCTGTTCGATAATAATCTACGCCCCTATGCGAGTAAAATCTTTTGTCTTCGAGCGCGACAAAAGCGTTTACTATATTGGGGGAGATATCTTCATATCGGACGTATTTATATAATCGTTTGTTTTCTATTGCTTTTCCGTTGCTGTCGACAAGGGTAATTTCCGCTTTTGGGGAAATGATTGCATTTTTGTCGAGTTTTGCTGAGAAATATACGGAAAAGAACATAATTGAAACAATGATAATTATAAAAATCGATATAATTAAGAATAATTTTGCTAATTTAGAATAATTTTTTCCGCTTTTTTTCATTTGCCGTTAGTATGTTTCAACGACTGCGGGATTATCAAATATCGCTTGATTATTCTCGGTTTTTATTTTATAATATGAGCTATGAATAAGTTTTATTATATATTTACTTACGGTTGCCAGATGAACGTTCACGAGTCGGAAAAAATTGCCGGGATGCTTCGTTCGGTCGGGTATACTGAAGCGACCGAAGCGGCGAGCGCGGATATTATTGTGTTTAACACCTGTTGTATACGCGACACCGCTGAGAAAAAAATTTTAGGAAACATCGGAGACATTAAACACTTAAAAAAAGAAAAACCGTCTCTTATAGTCGCGGTCGTAGGGTGTATGACGCAGCAAAGCGGCGCGGCGGAAAATCTCAGAAAGAAATTCCCCTTCGTCAATATCGTTTTGGGGGCAAATAATCTGAACGAATTGCCGAAATGCGTTACGATGATTGAGGCGCGCGAGGTCAAAAGCAGAATATCCGTTCCCGCTTCCGAGAAACCCGAGATATGCGAGGATTTACCCGTATACAGGACGAGCGGTACCAACGCGTGGGTAAACATTATGTACGGTTGTAACAATTTTTGCACATATTGCATCGTTCCGTACGTAAGAGGCAGAGAGAGAAGCCGTAAATTCGAAGATATTGTAAACGAAGTCGAAAATCTTGTTGGGGAAGGATATAAAGAAATAACTCTTCTCGGGCAGAATGTAGATTCCTATTCCTACGACGGTTATAATTTTGCCGATATTCTCGAAAAAGTTGCTAAAATCGATAAAAAGTTTCGAATACGGTTTATGACTTCTCATCCGAAAGATTTTAACGGAAGAGTTATCGACATAATAAAAAACTACCCGAATATATGCAACAACATTCATCTTCCCGTTCAGTCGGGAAGCGACAGAATTTTAGGGCTTATGAACCGCAAGTATACGCGAGAACGTTATCTTGAAATCATTGACGAAATTTACGAAAAAATACCTTCCGTAGGCATTACGAGCGATATTATGGTTGGTTTTCCCACAGAGACCGACGAAGATTTCGCGGACACGTTGTCCCTTGTGGAAAAGGTCGGCTTTTCGAACGCGTTTATGTTTGTTTATTCTCCTCGAAACGGGACTGTCGCTGCAAAGATGGAGCAACTTCCTTACGAAGTCAAGCGGGAACGAATTAAAGCGCTTGTTGCGTTGCAGAATTCAATCAGCGCAAAAAAAAGTCTCGATTACGTGGGAAAAACGGAAGAAATTCTCGTCGAAGACATCAATCCGAAGAAAGCGGGAACGGTCTGCGGACGTACCGAAAGCGGTAGGCTGGTCACTTTCGACGGAGAAAAAGACCTTATAGGCAAATTCACTAACGTAAAAATCACGTCGGCGCGTTCGTCGGCGTTGTGGGGAGTAATAGAAAAATGACGGCGGAAAAAGAGAAAAAGTTTTCTCCTATGATGGAGCATTATCAGGAAATCAAGGCTAAAAATCCCGACGCGATAATTCTTTATCGGCTCGGCGATTTTTATGAAATGTTTTTCGACGACGCGATAAAAGCCAGTAAAATTCTCGACCTTACGCTTACGGGCAGAGATTGCGGCAAAGCGGAGAGAGCGCCTATGTGCGGCGTTCCTTACCACGCCGTGGATAATTACATCGCAAGACTGCTTGCCGCGGGAGAAAAAGTTGCTATTTGCGAGCAGTTAACTAATCCCGGCGACCAGAAAGGAATGCTTAAAAGGGATATTATTCGCGTTATAACGCCCGGAACGAATACGATAGAAGAAATGCTTGACGGAACGATGAATCATTATCTCGTTTCGATTGCAAGGAGTAAAGAAGAAACTTCTTACGCGGTGGCGATGCTTGATATAGTTACCGGAGAATTCAAGGTTAAAAAATTTGCCGAAGCTACGCTTACTGACGTTGAAGATTTTCTTCTTAACATTATGCCGAGCGAAATAATCGCAAACGAAACGATATGTCGAGAAGGGAAAAGGTTAAACAGCGTGGTTTGCGAAAGGCTTGCTAAGTTTACTCCTTTTTACGATTACAGTTTCGATTTTGCAAACGCTAAGGAGCGGTTGTTGAAACAATTTAACGCGTTCGGACTCGAAGCGCTCGGACTCGACGGAGAGGAGCTTGCCGTCTGTGCGCTTGGCGGTTTGCTCGAATATGTGGTCAATACTCAGAAAAGAAGCCTTACTCATATATCCGTTCCCGCGTTCGAAGAAGAAGCGGACGAAATGTATATCGATTTCAATACGAGGAAAAATCTCGAACTCACCGAAACCCTTGCCGACGGCAAACGCAACGGCAGTCTTTTATGGGTTATCGACAAGACGAAAACCGGTATGGGAGCAAGAAAACTCCGCAACTGGCTGCTTCACCCGTTGCAGAAAATCGAGGATATAGAATTGAGACAGAACGCGGTGGGAGAACTCGTACGAAACCATACGCTCAGAAACAGCCTTGCCGTTTTGTTGTCGAAAATCAAAGATATAGAGAGGCTTGTTACTAAGATTTCTTACGGTACGATTACGCCGAGAGGTTGTAACGCGTTATGCGAATCGCTGAAAGAACTTCCTGCGCTTGAAAAGATTATGTCAAAAACAAAAGCTCGGTTTTTTACCGAACTCAGCGATAAATTCATCGATTTAGGCGAAGTTGCGACCCGTCTTGAAAAAACGATAAATCCTTCCGCGCCGCCTACGACGAAAGACGGAAATTATATCCGCGGCGGTTTTAACGAAGAACTCGATAATCTGCGAATGATAAATATCAATTCGGGTGCAATTATTTCCGAATTTGCCGAAAAGCAAAAACAGTTGACGGGGATACCGTCGCTCAGAGTCGGTTTTAACCGCGTCTTCGGGTATTATATCGAAATTACCAAATCGAAAATTACGGAAAATTTGCCTTCCGATTATATTCGAAAACAGACGATTACTAACGCGGAGCGTTACACGAATAACGAGCTTATGGAGCTTGAAAAAGAAATTCTCGGAGCGAGCGAAAAATCTTTGAGTTTAGAGGAAGCGATTTTTGCCGAACTTAAAAACTATCTGTTTTCGAAAATCAAAGAAATCAAAACCGACGCGGATATAGTTGCTTCCCTCGACGCCGTATATTCGTTAGCCGAAGTTGCGGAAGTAAACAATTACGTTAAACCGAAAATTTCCGATAACGGAGCTATAAACATAGTCGACGGAAGACATCCCGTAGTGGAATGTCTCTTGAAAGCAAACGAATACGTCGCTAATGACACTTTGCTCGAAAAGAATAATCCCGTTGCGATAATAACCGGTCCCAATATGGCGGGTAAAAGCACTTACATAAGACAAGTTGCCGTAATAACGCTTCTTGCGCATATAGGAAGTTTTGTGCCTGCGGCAAAAGCGGAGATAGGGATTGTCGACAGGATATTTACGAGAGTAGGGGCAAGCGACAACCTTGTAAGAGGACAGAGTACGTTTATGGTAGAAATGCTCGAAATGGCTAATATTCTGAATAACGCTACGAGCAGAAGTTTACTTATTCTCGACGAAATCGGAAGAGGAACGTCCACGCTCGACGGACTGAGCATTGCGTGGGCTATCGTTGAACACATACTCTTGAAAATCAAAGCGAAAACTTTGTTCGCGACGCATTATCACGAATTGAGCGAACTTGAAAAGTTACTGAAAGGCATAAAGAACTATCGCGTGCTTATTCAGGAAAACGGAAACGGGATAGTATTTCTCTATAAAATCGCAAGAGGGGGCGCCAACCGAAGTTTCGGTATAGAAGTCGCGCTGCTTGCGGGGGTCAAAGACGAAGTAATAAAGCGCGCGAAAGATATTCTCGCAACGCTTTCGGAAACGCACGAATTGAGCGGAGATTTGAAAGAGAAAATGAGTTCCTGCGCTCGCGAAACGGCGGTTATATGCGACCAGATTTCTATGTTCCCCGAAGACGAAACGTTTACCGAAATCAAGCGTATGCTTAAAGGCACAGACCTTAACAGGTGCACGCCTATAGAGGCGCTTACCATACTTTCCGATATGAAAAAACTACTGAAATGAGGGTATTGCATTGGGTAAAATAAATCAACTCGATAAATCGGTATATAACAGGTTGTCGGCGGGCGAAGTAGTGGAAAATCCCGCGTCAATCGTCAAAGAACTTGCCGAAAACAGCATAGACGCGGGAGCGAAACATATAGTCGTTTCCATTGAGAGCGGCGGGATAAAGTCTATAAACATAACTGACGACGGTTGCGGAATAGAAAAAGACGACCTTCGTCTTGCGGTTATGCCGCACGCGACGAGCAAGATTTCCTGCGCGGAAGATTTGGAAACGATTGCCACGCTCGGTTTCAGAGGGGAAGCGCTTGCTTCGATTGCAAGCGTAAGTAAATTAGAGATAAAAAGTCGTTTTCTCGACGAAGAAGTAGCGGGTTTTATACGCGTAAACGGCGGAGAAATCGTTGGAGAAGGAGATTGTGCGTTGAACTTAGGTACGTCGATTCGCGTCGAATCCCTTTTTTACAACACTCCTGCAAGATTCAAGTTTCTCAAACCGCCCAAAGGAGAAGAAAGCGCGGTTACGAAACTTATACACGAACTTATGATTGCAAACCCCGACGTTTCCTTTAAGTATGTAGTTGACGGAAAACAAGTTTGCTATACCAACGGTTCGGGAATGGATAACGCGCTATATGCGGTGTTCGGCGACGATATTTGCAATAATCTTATCTTTTTTCAGACCGCTGAGAAGAATTACACTATTAAGGGTTATGTAGGGCGTCCCGCCACGGACGCGATACAGGGAAACCGTAACAAGCAGGTTTATATCGTAAACGGCAGGGTGTTTATCGACCAGAATATTCCTTCGGTTATACAAAACGCATACGGAGAAAGGCTTATGAAACGGACTTTTCCGGTTGCCGTCATCGACATCGTTATGCCGTTCGACGAAGTCGACGTCAACGTTCATCCGGGAAAAAAAGAAGTTCGCTTTGCCGAGAAGAAAATACTTAACGGAATGATTTACGGAGCAATCAAAAAAGCTCTCGAAAAGGACGAAGAGGAACGGGAAGAAGAAATGCGGCTCGGAATGTTGCTTTCGCCGGAAACGAAAGAGGACATTTGCTTTACGCTTCAACGCGTTATGGACGTGGTAGACGACGGAAACGACGTAATGGTTGCGGACGTATCAAAGACGAAAATCAAAGAGCTGATGAAAAAATATTCGGTGAGCGAAAGCGACCTCGGACCGATAAAGAAGAAAAAAGAACGGAATTATCAGATTTTCCCGCCAGAATATTACGAAAACGACGACAAACTTTTTGAAAACGGAGAACCGTCGGAACCCTATCACGCGCCGCCTCCGTTGCCAAAAGAAATGCTTCTCGAAGGGCTTCCTCCCGAAATTATCGGACAGCTTGCCCGTAATCCTTATTCTAAAGACGTTTCGTCGGGTAAAAAATTTGCGCCCGCGTACGTAGACGAAGAAGAGGCGGTGCAGGAAGAGGAAACTTTGCGCGGAATACAGCGCGAATATCAGGATACGCTTATTTCCGACGAAGAGGAGAATATAAGGGCGCAATATCGCGTTGTGGGACAGGTTTTCGATACGTATATCATCGTAGAAAGCGAAAAAAAACTGTTTTTTATCGACCAACACGCCGCACACGAAAGAATTCTCTATGATAAACTTCTGGAAGATTGCGACAAACATATGCGCGCGCAAAGTTTCGTCGTGCCTTATTATAAACAACTTTCGGATGAAGAACTCGAGATTTTCAAAAGTAACGAAGAAAATTTGTGGACGTTGGGTTTTGATATAATAGTTCAAAACGGCAGTCTCGAAATAGTATCCGCGCCGTGCATACTTGCGGATATCGACCTCGACGACTTTGTTTACTCGGTACTCGAACAGGGCGGAGAAATACGTCATCTCAAAGATTTGTCAAAGGTAAAGGCAAGATTTGCAAGAATAGCGTGCCGTAGCGCGATTAAGGGAGGAATGAGGCTGTCGCAGGAAGAAATCGACTATGTTATGCAGTATTTCTTCAAGGAAAATATGCCGTTGCAGTGCCCGCACGGAAGACCGACTATCATTATGTTCGCCCAAAACGACGTGGAAAAATGGTTTAAGCGTATAGTTTGAGAGGTGTTGCGGCAATGATTGTTATCGGCGGCGCGACGGCAACTGGTAAAAGCGCGCTCGGAGTGGAAGTTGCGAAAAAAATAAACGGAGAAATAATCGGCGCGGATTCGATGCAGATATACCGTTATATGAACATAGGAACGGCAAAACCGTCGGAAGAAGAAATGGGCGGAATAGTCCATCATATGATAGATATCGTCGACCCCGACGCGAATTACAGCGTGGCCGAGTATAAGAAGAAAGCTACAGAAATAATCGAAGACGTAAAAAGCAGGGGCAAAGTGCCCATAGTTGTAGGGGGCACTGGCTTGTATATAAATTCTCTTTTATACGGTTATTCTCCGTTCAAAAACGACAATAATTTGCGGATGGAGCTTATAGAAGAGTATAAGCGCACAAGCGCGGAGCATATGCACGAAAGGCTTTGCGATATTGACCCGAAAGCAGGGGAAATCATTCATAAAAACAACGTAAAGCGCGTTTTACGCGCGCTCGAAGTCAAAATTTTGACAGGCGAGTCGCTTGTGGAGAAGTGCGACCGCGAATTTACGATTCCCGCGCTCGTTTACGCGCTCGGCGGAGAAGAAAGGGAATTGCTTTACGAAAAGATAAATTTGCGGGTAAAAAAGATGTTCGAAAGCGGGCTGGAAGAGGAAGTTTCCGCATTGTTGCGCGATAAAAATGTAACTTTCGATTGTCAGAGTATGCAAGCCATAGGGTATAAGGAATTCAAGCCGTATTTCGACGGAGAAGCGACAATAATGGACGTAACGGAAAAGATAATGCAGCATACGAGAAATTACGCCAAACGGCAGATAACGTGGTTCAAAAGCATAGAGACAGCGATATGGCTTAAAGATGAAACAATCGAGGAAAAGGCGGACAGAATAGCAGGGGATTATTACAGATTTTTCTGCCGTTTGTGACGATAGATAGGTAAATCGGAATCGGAGGAATAAAAATGTTTATAAATAATATTGACGAATATATACTTAAATGCGAAAAAGCCGCGGAGAAAGAGTTTGCCGCGCTTGATGATATAGCGCTATTTAATCAGAAAAAAGTGCTTGACGCGTTCAGAGAAAACCGCGTTGCCGCAGTGCATTTCAACCCGTCGACCGGGTACGGATACGACGACGTCGGGAGAGAAACTCTTTGCAAATTATTTGCATCTGTTATGGGCGCGGAAGACGCGGTGGTTTCTCCGCTGATTGCAAACGGAACGCACGCGCTTACTATTGCGCTTTTCGGGTTGCTTCGTCCCGACGACGGCATTTTGAGCGTAACTGGAAAGCCCTATGATACGCTTGACGAGGTTATAAGCGGAAAAGGCAACGGGTCGTTGCGCGATTTCGGAGTAAGTTTTGCTAAAACGGAGTTGACGGAAGACGGTGAAATCGATTTTGAAGCGGTAAAAAACGCTATCGATAAACATAAGCCGAAAGTAGTTTTCCTGCAAAGAAGTAAAGGTTATGCGTGGAGAGACGCGCTCAGCGTGGAAAAAATAGGGGACGCGATAGCGAAAATAAAGGCGATGTGCCCTACGGCTATTTTTGTAGTAGATAACTGCTATGGCGAATTCGTCCAGAAGAAAGAACCTACCGAAGTCGGCGCGGACGTTATCGTCGGGTCGCTTATAAAAAATCCCGGCGGCGGTATTGCGCCTACCGGGGGGTACGTCTGCGGAAAGAAAGAATATATTCGTTCAATAGCATACAGGCTTACCGCGCCTTTGCTCGGAATGGAAGTCGGGTCTTGCTTATCGGGTTATTTACCGTATTACCAAGGACTGTTTCTTGCGCCGTCTGCGGTAAGGAACGCGTTGAAAGGAAGCGTGCTTGCCGGTTACGCTTTGCAGGGATTCGGTTTTGAGACTATGCCGAAACCCGGGAATATGCCGTATGATATTATCGAAAGCATAAAGTTTGACAGCGCGGAACAGCTCGTTGCGTTCTGCGGAGAAATACAGAAAGCCTCTCCGGTCGACAGTTATGTCACGCCGTTGCCGTGGGATATGCCGGGATACGACCATCAGGTTGTTATGGCTGCCGGCGCGTTCGTACAAGGCGCGTCGTTGGAATTATCCGCAGACGGCGCGGTTCGCGAACCGTTTGTTGCCTATATGCAAGGCGGGCTGACTTACGAACATTGCAAGTTGGCGATAATGGAAATCGTAAAGTATTTTAACGCGCAGAATTAAGTAACAAATAAGCAAAGATTTAACAATGAAATTATAATTCAAACGTTAATTTACAATAATACCCTCTCCCCTTAACCATTTCTTTTCGCAAAAGCTGTATTTTGCGAAAAGATATAGAAGTTAAAATTTTTCTTATTCTCTTCCTGTCTTGTCGACTTTTTGCTTTCTATTTTGCGTGATTTTTGTTGGTTGATTCCCTTGTGGCTTCTGTCTTTCTTCCCTATTATATGATTTGTGGATAAAACTTTTTTTCATACGCGACTTATAAAGTCTACTGTCGGTCGCCTTATTTACACAATTTGCTTTTTCAATCGCATCGTGTGGACTTTATTTTGGGTTTGTGTTAGAATTAAATCTATGGAAAAATACGTATATGAACGAGATAAAAAATATCTAAATAAATTGCGCACGGAGATAATTCCCTCTTTGCCTGCGTTTTGCGAAGATTTTTTTATCGGGATTTCCTCGGTTACAACTGTCCTAACGAGATTTAATTACGGTACTGATTTAATTGTTTTTTTTAATTATCTTGTTTCAGACGGTGCTATTTTTGACGGAATGAATGTTAGAGATATTACCCTATCGGACTTGAATACGGTTAAAGGCAAAGATATTGAGCGTTTTGTTGATTATATAGGCGGTTATTATACCGTAAACGGCGACTTTGTGAAGAATTCGGATAAAGCTAAAGCCAGAAAACTTAGCGCGGTTCGCAGTCTTTTCAAATATCTTTATACGCACGAACTTATCGGCGAAAACGTAACTACAAAAGTCGCTATGCCCAAACTTAGGGAAAAAGAAATAATCAGATTGGAAAACGATGAAGTTCAGGAAGTTTTCGAACTTTTGGATACGGAATCTACGTTTATCAGCGAGCAACAAAACGCATATAACAATAATAATACTAAAGTACGCGATAATGCGATAATTACCCTGCTCCTCGGTACGGGAATTCGTGTAAGCGAATGCGTCGGACTGAATCTGGACGATATAAACTTTGCAAATAAAAGTTTTATAGTGACGAGAAAAGGTGAAAAAGAGTCAATCCTCTATCTTAACGATGAAATAATCGACGCGATAAACGCGTATTTACCTGTAAGAAAAGCGCAGCTTGAAAAAAAGAAAATTTCGGCGGAAGAAGTCGACGCGTTGTTTCTCTCGCTTCAAAATAAAAGAATTACAGTGCGCGCCGTTGAAATAATGGTAAAAAAGTATGCGCAGATAGTAACGCCGCTCAAAAAAATTTCTCCGCATAAATTGAGAAGCACTTACGGTACCGCGTTGTATAGGCAAACAAACGATATTTACGTTGTCGCCGAAGTTCTCGGACATAAAGATATAAATACTACTAAAAAACACTATGCGGCAATCAGCGAAGATATAAAAAAATCTGCGGCGGATAAAGTGAATTTTCGTAAAAATTCTTCAACCGAAGAATAAATGCGAAATTTCGCATAATAATCGCATTATCCCCTATTTTACGACATAAGTATTCTAATTTCTACATTAAAGAGTATTAAAAATCATTATTATTCATAAATCTTTTGTTGACAAATTATATTTATACGGTTATAATTTCCCTATAAATATTTTTTCGGAGAATCTTTTGAAATGGAAGAAATCGAAAGCAGAAAAAAAATTGCCGAATCGGAAAATAAAAAAATGTTCCGCTCGCGTTTCGATATTTTTGTGTTAAACGCGCTTGAGGACAAGGATGGAGCGAGTTATGGCTATGACGTCATTAACTATATTCAGAACAGGACGAAGGGTCATTATAAAATAAAGACGTATTCAACGGTTTATAACACTCTCAAACGTCTCGAAGAGCAGAATCTCGTTTATTCGTCCGCAGGCGACGGAGAGACCAACGGCGCGGCAAGAGTATATTATACACTCACGCCCGAAGGAAAAAAATATCTTGACGACAACAAGGAAGAATATAAGTATCTGAGGACTTTGCTTGATAATCTCCTTACGGACGAAGATTTTGACCTTGATAACGAGGAGGCGCCTTATTATGCGGGCGATTTGAAGCCTCTTACAAAGCGTACAAGGCAGGACGCGCACGACGACGGCGCGTCAGCTGATGACCCCGTCGACGAAGTTGCCGCCGCGGGTTATGTCGCTGAAGATACCGAAACCGCAATCGAGCCGACTGCCGCGAACGATTATTCGCAGAGTGAAACTATGACTGTTTCTGCGAAAAACGTCGAAATCTCCTCTCCTGTTTTCAACCCTGTTCCCGCTAAACCTGCCTCTAACGGTTCTACCCAGACTCGCAGTAAAAAAACAAGTACGGATTACAAAGCCGTTTTTGAAAAAATCACTGCTCCTGTTATAAACGGTAATAGCTCAAAATCGTCTAAAAACAGACAAACGGCCCCGGCTAAAAGTAAATCTACGCAGCCGACAAAATCCGCTGCTTCGAAAAATACCGTAAAAACTTCGTCTGTTGACTCTTTTAGCGAGCAGATTGCCGAGGCTAAACCCGTTAAAATGAATATTAAAGCGGCGGAAGAAAGTAATATCGAGAAATTCCGCAACAGCCTGCGCAGCGAAGGATTTGCGCTTAATACATATAAAGCGGAAAAAGAATCCGTGCAAACGGTAAAGTATGTTTATGTAAATCGTTTATTCAGAGACGTAGTTGCTCTCAGCGCGCTTTATATGATAATTACTCTCCTTTTACTCTATTTTTTGAGGAATACATTCGGTTTTTCTCTTACGGCTTTGATTGTATGCGGAAGTATCGCGTTGGCGTTGGCCCTGTGCGTTGCTTTGGTATGGTTCAGAAATCCGGACAAAAGACGAAAAGACAAGGTAAATCTTAAAGCGATAAACGCCGCGACGATAGGATTTTTTACACTGTTCTTTATGCTTGATTTGATTGTTGCACTTCTTGTGCCGGGCGGAAAAGGATTGCAGTCGCCGGAAATTTATTCGCCTGTAATCATCGCTTCTACGTCGGTTTTTATGGGATTGATTTTTACAGTATTATATAAATCGGAAAATTATTTTCAGAAATAAACCTTTGTAAAGAAATTTCATATATGGATATTGAAATCCCGTTGCAAATCATTGCAACGGGATTTCTTTCAGAATTTAATAGTGATATCCTGTTTTAATGCCGAATTTATAATATCTTTCGTCTCTTCAAGTTTTCGTTTTTCGCGTTCTTCTTCGGCTTTTTTAAGCGCTTCTACGTCGATATGAGGTTCTTCCGTTTGTTCCGCATCGGACGCAAGGATTGCGTTTTCCCCTGTCGAGTCCGTAATTTCGGCGCTTTTATCGTTGAAAACCTCGATTGTTTCATATACTGTTTCGCTCTGCGGCTCCTCTGTTATGCTCGCCGCAACCGCTTGTTCTTCGGCGATTTGTTTTGAAGTAACGTTTATTTTATATATGGTGTTGATGTCGCTTAAAATCGGTCTGCCCGTGATTTTTGAAATAAGTTTTGTCATAAAGCGCTCTAATTTGTCGGCTTTTTTCCATACGAGAATGAAAGAAAGTACGAATAAAGCGGCTATGACTACCCAAAAGACTATCCCGACGAACGAGTTAAGCGGAAAAATTTTAGTAAGACTTGTTCCGAGATATAACATAAGAACAGTTGCGGCAACGTTTATCGGGCGTGAAATCAGTTGTAAGAAAATGAATTCTCGCCAGCTCATAGCTGTAAGTCCTGCGATAAGACACAGCACGTCGTCGGGATATACTGGAAAAACGAACATATATCCGAGCATAACTTTGTCCTTGCCTTTGACGAACTGGTGATATTTAAGCAGAACTTTCTCCCCCGCTACCCAACGTACCAGTCTGACGCCGAATGTTCTTCCGAGAAAAAACGCGAACAGCGAACCTGCCCATAAACCTATACAGCAAAATAAAATCGTAAGCGGAATATTTTGTCCGCATAAATAGTAGCCTGCCGCGGTTACGATGGAAGAAGCAATGGGTATAAACGTTACTTGCAAAAACTGGAATACTATCAGAATAATATAAAGATTTTTTCCGTATTGTTCGTTCAGCGTCTCGTATAATTCTTTGCCGTCTTTCGCTTCGAGAATATTTTGAAGTACTCCCGTAGCGGTGATTATCGCAAAAATCGCCATAATAATTACGGCAAAATACACTATAAGTATACTGATTTTATACAAACCGCTCTTGTTTTTTGCAATTCCTATCGAAAAACAAACGCATAATGCGGCGAGAACGCACCAAACAGGTATTTCGACGTACAACGGGAAAAATTTGCGACAAAGAGCGGCGGTGAGCGCATAAGCAGCTATACCGATAACCGCGCCCGAAATTTTTTTAATCGGAAAATTATTTTTAGTCTCCGCCGTCATCTTTTTTTACCGATTGAATTTCCGCTCTTGCCATTTCGTCGCAACGATTATTGTATTCGTTGTCGCTATGCCCTTTGACTTTGACAAAGTTTACTTTATGCTTATTTAATTCTATGAGAAGAGCTTTCCATAAATCTACGTTTTTTACAGGGTCTCCCGAAAGCGTTTTCCAGTTGGAATCTTTCCATTTTGTTATCCAGCCTTTGAAAAACGGTTCAAGCGAATACGCGCTGTCGCTGTATACGGTTACGTCGCAAGGTTCTTTTAATTGTAGTAATGCGTTTATAATCGCAAACAATTCCATACGGTTGTTTGTGGTTGACGGATAGCCGCCCGAAACGGTTTTCTCTACTCCCTTGTAAATCAAGATAGCCGCCCAACCTCCGGGACCCGGATTCCCGCTGCAAGCTCCGTCGGTATAAATATCAACGTGTTTCATATGCTTTTACTCATTTCCTCGCTTCTTTTTCTGCACGCGGAAATTCCTTCGCGTATAAGCGTTTCCAGTCCTTTTTCCCGATAAACTTTTACCGCTTCGATGGTGGTGCCGCCCTTACTGCATACTTTTTCCGTAAGGATTTCCGGAAGTTCATCGCTTGATAAAGACAGTAAAGCTGCGCCGATAACGGTGTTTACGGCAAGTTTTTTGCTCTGTTCATAGCTTAGTCCGCCGTCGATTCCGCCTTTAATCATTCCGTCTATAAACATATATACGTAAGCGGGTCCGCTGCCGCTTACGCTAGTAACCGCGTCAAAGTATTGTTCTTCTACCTCTACGACTTCTCCGCAACAACTCAGAAGTTGTTTTACGAAAGACTGTTTTTCTTCGTTGAGATTTTTATAAACAACCGCGCAAACCCCTTTTCCTATCTGACAAGGCGTATTAGGCATTACTCTGGCAATTCCTATGGTTTTTCCTAATTTTGCGCTTAAAGTGCTCGTTTTAATACCTGCCATTATACTGATAACCGTGTTTTTCTCGCTCAACTTTATTTCTTCCGCAAGCGAGTCGAAGTGTTGCGGTTTAACGGCAATCAATATGTATTCCGATTCGGCAACGAGTTCTTTCTCCGATGAACAAACGGAAAATCCGTTTTCTTTTAATGTTTCGGTTTTCTCTTTCGAAAGGTCGAAAACCGATATATTTGACGGTGCAAGCAGTTTTTTCTCCGCTATACTTTTCAATATAGCTTGTCCCATAACCCCTGCGCCTATTATTCCGAGTTTGAATTTCACTTTTATTCCCTCCGTTGGTTCAATTCTCATATTTTTTCTTGACTAAACTTATATTTTAGGTTATAATATTACCGTTTCTCTTAGGGGAGTGGCTCAATGGTAGAGCAGCGGTCTCCAAAACCGCTGGTTGCGTGTTCGAATCGCGTCTCCCCTGCCAAAACCCGTTGTAAGTTATGCTTGCGACGGGTTTTTCTTTGTCAGGTTTTCAGACGGTAATGTTATTTTCGATTTTATCTTGTTTATCTTTGTCCGATTTAAGTATCGGGCGAAGTTTCTTTACAAATTCGGTAACTTGCGACGGCGCTCTGCCGATAAAATTAACCGGATTGATAATATCGTCGATTTTGTCCGATATTTTATCAAAAGCAGGGTCTTGTTTTATTCTGCTTATCAAATCGTTCGATTTACCGAGCATTTTTACGCGTTTAGCTGCTTCCATCGAATGAATTCTTATTCTTTCGTGTAATTCCTGACGGTTACCGCCGCATTTTACACATTCCATAAGAATATTCTCCGTCGCCATAAACGGCAGTTCTTCCATAACGTGTTTTTTAATCACTTTCGGATAAACAACCAACCCGTTTACCACGTTGTAGTATAATTCGAGAATTGCGTCCGCGGTAAGGAATGCCTGCGCCATTACTATTCGTCTGTTTGCCGAGTCGTCGAGTGTTCTTTCAAACCACTGCGTAGACGCGGTTATCGCCGTGTTCGTCGGAAGAGTGATTAAGTATCTCGCCAAAGAACTTATTCTTTCGCTTCTCATCGGGTTGCGCTTATATGCCATTGCCGAACTGCCTATCTGATTTTTTTCAAACGGTTCTTCGATTTCTTTGAGATGTTGAAGTATACGTACGTCGTTGCTGAATTTGTATGCGCTTTGCGCAAGCATACCGAGAGTCGAAAGAATGGCGTAATCTGCTTTGCGGGTATATGTCTGTCCCGAAACGTCGAAAGCGGATTTGAAACCCATTTTATCGATGACCTTTTTTTCGAGTAGTTTTACTTTTTCTTCGTCACCGTCGAACAGTTCCATAAAACTTGCCTGCGTACCGGTAGTTCCCTTAACTCCTCTGAGTTTAAGATTTTTGATTATATGAGTTAATTCCTCATAATCGAGATAGAGGTCTTGTAGCCATAGGCACGCGCGTTTACCTACCGTGACGAGCTGAGCGGGTTGCAGATGTGTGAACCCGAGCGTAGGCATTTTTTTGTATTTTACAGCGAAATCGGCAAGTTTGCGCATAACGTCGGCAAGTTTGTCTTGTAGAAGTTCGAGCGCTTCTTTGTAGATAACTATATCCGCATTATCGGTTACGTAGCAACTTGTTGCGCCGAGATGAATTATAGGCGCGGCGGTCGGACATTGTAAACCGTAGGCGTATATATGCGCCATAACGTCGTGTCGCACTATTTTTTCCCTGGCTGCGGCGTCTTCGAAATTTATGTCGTCGAGATGAGAGCGCATTTCTTCGAGTTGCTTATCGGTAATCGGCAAGCCGAGCTCTTTTTCGCTTTCGGCAAGAGCAAGCCACAGACGGCGAAAAAGACCGATACGTTTTCTCTCGGAAAACAACGCGGACATCTTTTTAGACGCATAACGCGTAATTAACGGATTTTCATATGTTTCCGTATTCATCTATAAGATTTCCTCCAAACATAGGTATATCTACGCCAAACGGGTTTTGTTTGAACAATTAAATGCGTCGCGTAAATTCAAAAGCCACCCGATTAACCCAGGTGGCTTTGCGTTTTATTTTACAAGTAATCAGTTTTCGCTTTTATCGTCGGAAACGGTAAGATTCTTGAATATGTCGCCGAGGGTTACGCCGTGATTTCCGGAAACGTACTCGCGCGGTTCGCCGTCATCCTCTTTGATTTCTCTGTTTTTCTTGAATTTGCCGCCTTTCTCGCCTTTCGCTTTCGGATTACCTTCTTCGTCCTGGTAAGCTACAACGGGTTCGTCGGGAAGCAGTTCTTTGATGCTGAGGGTAATTTTTTCACCCTCATAACCCATAACCTTAACCTGGACTTCATCGCCTTCTTTCAGAACTTCCGCGGCGTTTTCTATCCAGCCGTTTTTAATCTGGCTTACGTGAACGAGTCCGTCGATGCCGGGTTCGAGTTCCACGAACGCTCCGAATTTGACTATTCTTGCAACTTTTCCGTTCACAATACTGCCGACGGGATATTTCTCCTGAGCGATTTCATAAGGTTTCTTTTGCAGTTGTTTGTAACCGAGGCTGATTTTGCCTGTTTCTCTGTCTGCGGAAAGAACGATAAAGTCGTAAGTTTTATTGAGTTCGAGAACTTCTGACGGGTCGGAAACTCTCTTTTTGCTCCAAGATAAATCAGTGCAATGAACGAGCGCGTCCATATATTTCAGATTTACAAAAGCGCCGAAACTTGCAAATCTCTTTACTTTTCCGGAAACGATTGCGCCTTCGTAAATTCCCGACCAGAAATCGTTCTCTTTTGCCGCTTTTTCTTTTTCGAGAATTACGCGCTGGCTTGCTACGATACGTTTGCTGTTGCGCGGTTTTTTGGGATTGCCCTCTTCGTCGAATTCTTCCTTCGGAGGAAGAGCGACGAGGCGCAGAGTTTTCGTCGTATAGTCCGCGAGATTTTTCACGAAACCGATACGGATTTGCGAAGCTGGAATGAATACGGTGTAGGAACCGATTTTTCCGAGCAGACCGCCTTTTACTTCCTGCGTGGAACTGAGAGTGAACTCTTCTCCCGCGAGAATACGCTGAACGTGTTCGTCGTCGAGTTTCGCTATATCAAAAGCCTTTTTGCTGAGATTTATGGAATTGCTTTTCGTTCCGGGTTCTTTCGGAATTATGATACATTTGATTTCATCTCCGACTTTGTAGTTCGCAACGTCGAACGTTCCGTCGATTTCGGCTTCTTCTTTGGAGATAAAACCGCTGTCGTTTTTTCCGCCGCCCTCGATGGCTACGGATATGCCGGTCGGGTCCACGCTAACTACTTTTGCGGTAATGCGCATACCTTCGCGGTAAGTTTTTCCGCTGTATTTTTTCATAGCTTCCGCCATGGAACTTACTTCTTCGTGCGCCGCTTCTTTGGGTTCGGTCGCTTCTTTCGGCTCCGCAACCGCTTCGGCATTGACTGTGACGTCCGCTACTTTGATTTCGTCGGTAGTGTTAAATTCGCTCATTATGTAAAAAACCTCCATTATCAACTCTTCGGGAGTTGACGCCGCGGATACTATTCCGAGGACTTTGTTATTATTTTCTATTCGCACCGATTTCAAATCGGATACTTTTTCTATTAGGTACGTTTCCGCAACCTTTTTTCGGCAAATATCAAGGAGCTTTTTCGTGTTTGAACTTGTTTTATCTCCGATAACAAGCATTATATCGCACTTTTTCGACAGCTCTTCCGCTTCTCTTTGCCGCCATAATGTAGTATAACAAATGCTATCGAAAAAAACAACTGTTTTTTGTAAACTGTTTGCTATTTTTTTAATTTTTTTTCGTATATCTTCGAATTCGGAAACGTTATAAGTAGTCTGAGTAATGACGAGATAGTCGCCTTCTTCGGAAAAATCGCTTTCGTTAATGTCCGTTACCACTTTGCACTGCGGAAAATCTTCGGTTATTCCTTTTATTTCCGCGTGATTTTTATCTCCGAAAATAATGACGTTTTCACCTTTTTTTATGCTTTCCGCTACGCGTGTGCGAACTTTTTTGACAAACGGACAAGTCGCGTCTACGACGGTTATTCCCTTGTTTTCAAGTTGTTTTATCGTTTTTTCCGACGCGCCGTGCGCGCTGATAAGGGTAACGTCGCCGCTTTTTAGTTCGTCGGTATTTCTTATGATAAGACCAGCTTGCGAGAGTTTTTCCGTTACGAAAGAATTATGTATAATCGGATGATTTGCATAAAGAATTCCGTACTTTTCGCAAGCGGATAAAGCAATGGACACCGCGTTTTTTACGCCGTTGCAAACCCCGGTGTTTTTCGCAAGAATTATTCGCATATTTTTTTCATAACCGCGTCGGCGACTTCTTCTATCGTCATACAAGAAGTGTCTATTACTACCGCGTCGTCGCATATTACGAGCGGAGCGAACGACCTGTTTTTATCCTGTTCGTCGCGCCTTTCTATGTCTTCGCGTATCTCTTCTACCGTGTGCGTTTCTCCTTTTGCCGCGAGTTCGGCTTGTCTGCGCTGGGCTCGCACAAGACTGTTCGCCGTCATATAAAATTTGAAATCCGCGTCGGGAAGAACGTAACTTCCTATGTCCCGTCCGTCGAGAACGCAATCGGTTTTAGCCGCGATTTCGCGCTGTAATTCCACGAGTTTGATACGTACAGCGGGAATTTTCGACACGGTGCTTGCAGCCATAGAAATGCGGTTTTCCCTTATAAACGGCGTTACGTTCTCGCCGTTTACCGAAACCTGCTGTATCCCGTTTTCTTCCCATACGTCCATTCTTAAGCCGTCGACCAAAGGTATTACGGCGGTTTCGTCGCTTGGAGATACGCCGTTTTTAAGGACGTAATACCCTATTGCTCTGTACATCGCTCCCGTATCGAGATATGCAATGTTGAGTTTTGCCGAGAGCGCTTTCGCTATCGTGCTTTTTCCGCTTCCGCTCGGTCCGTCGATTGCTATTTTCATAAATTTTTCTCCTTTTCAGAATTATTCTCACACATATGTTTGCCTGCGGCATAGCCGGTTGCAAACGCGATTTGCAGATTGAATCCTCCCGTAAGCGCGTCTACGTCGATTGTTTCTCCCGCAAAATATAAGTTTTCAATCAGTTTGCTTCGCATCGTTTTCGGGTCGATTTCTTTAACGCTTACTCCTCCCGAAGTCACGACGGCTGTTTCGATTTTTTCCGAGCCGCTCAAAACAAAAGTAAGGCGTTTTAATAAACGTACGAGAGTTCTGCGTTCTTCCCGAGAAATCGAGTTTACCGTTTTTTCCGCGTCGATACCGCTGATTGCCACGATAAACGGAACCATACTCGACGGCAGAAGTTCGTATAAAGCGTTTTTTAACTGTTTGTTTTTCGCATTGTCGAAATCCCGTAAAATACGTTCGTCGAGTTTTGTTTCGTTCAGAGCGGGTTTCAAGTCGATTTCAAGCAGAACGCTTTGTACGGATTTACGGTTGATTTTGCTTGATAAGGTCAAAATTATCGGACCGCTTATACCGTTTTCGGTAAACAGCATTTCTCCGAATTCGGAGAAAAGACGCTTGCCAGACGCGATTTCGACTACGCCTGCCGAAACGTTTTTTAACGATAATCCCTTCGGATACGGCAAAGCGTTTATCGGAATTTTCTGTCCCTTTCCGCTTAAAACCGAATTCACCGTAAGCCCGCACAGCGCGGGAACGGGCGATATTATCGTATGACCGAGCGAGGAAGCAAAACGGAAACCGTCGCCCGTGCTTCCCGTAAGAGGATAGCTTATTCCGCCCGTGCAGATAACGGTTTTATCGGGACGATACGTATTTTTGTCCGTAATAACTTCGCTTATCTTTTCGTTTTCCGCGGATAGTTTGATAACTTTTTCGTTAAGACGAACTTTAACGCCCAACCTTTTCATTTCTCTTTCGAGAACTTTTATTACGTCGCTCGATTTATCGCTTTCGGGGAAGACCCTGTTTCCGCGTTCGATTTTCAATTTCAATCCGATGTTTTCGAAAAAATCCATACATTTTTTGCTGTCGAATTCTTTCAACGAACTGTACAGAAATTTTTTATTCGTTACGATATTGTTCATATAACCGTCGAAATCGGTGCTGTTTGTGAGATTACATCTTCCTTTCCCGGTTATATATATTTTTTTTCCGAGTTTTTCGTTTTTTTCGATTACAGTAACGTCGCCGCCCAGTCGGGCGGCGGTTATAGCGCAAATCATTCCGGCGGCGCCGCCGCCGATAATGCAAATATTCATTAAGCTATCGTTGCAAGCAACGCTTTGGTATCTACCGTCGACCCTTGATTGACTGCGATAGTTACCGTTCCGTCGCACGGTGCCGCTATGTCGTTTTCCATTTTCATAGCTTCGAGAACCAGAATCGGGTCGCCTTTTTTGACTTTCGTACCGGTAGGCGCTTTGATTTTTAGCACGGTGCCCGGCATAGGCGCATACACGGGCTGTCCGTTTCCTGCTGCGACAGGCGCGGGTTGAGTTGAGATAGGCGCGGGAGTCGACGCAGCCTGAACGGCGGGCGCGGCAGCAGGCGCAACAGGCTTTTCTGGCTCGACGTAGTCGTAGTCTTCTATTTCTACTCGATACTCTTTTCCGTTAATTTTTACCGTAAGGTTGCGCTTGTGCTCTTCTTCTCTTTTCTTGAAATACTTTTCACTAACCTGCGGGAACATACAGTAGCTGAGCACGTCCTCTTCTTTGGTGTAGTATTTCTGCATTTCTTTTTTGTATTTTTCGTATTCGGGCGCAATTTTATCTGCGGGACGAACGGTAATACGTTCTTCGTCTCCGATACATTTTTTAACGATTTCGGGATTTGGTTCTGCGGGAAGTTTGCCGTATTCTCCGCGGAGAAGACCTTTGGTCTCTTTTGTGACCATTTTATATCTTTCCCCGAGAACGACGTTAAGAACCGCTTGCGTTCCGACGATTTGGCTCGTGGGTGTTACGAGCGGAGGATATCCCATATCTTTCCTAACTCGCGGAACTTCTTCGAGAACTTCCTGGTATTTATCACTTGCACCTTGTTCTTTAAGCTGATTGAGAAGGTTACTCATCATTCCGCCGGGAATCTGATAAATAAGAGTGTTTACGTCAACGTTGAGAACTTTCGGATTGAGAAAACCTTCTTGTTTTAATCTGTCTGCGACTTTGCGGAAATGCGCGGAAATCTCGTTGAGAAGTTTGAGGTCGAGTCCGGTGTCTCTGTCCGTTCCTTTAAGCGTTGCGACAAGAGATTCGGTTCCCGGCTGGCTGGTTCCGTTGGCGAGCGGCGACAGCGCCGTGTCGACAATGTCTACTCCCGCTTCGGCGGCTTTGAGATACGTCATCGAGCCCGTGCCGGTTGTATTATGCGTATGGAGATGAACGGGGACTTTGACTTCCGCTTTTATAGCTTTGACAAGGTCGTAAGCGTCGTACGGCAAAAGAAGGTTTGCCATATCTTTGATACAGATTACGTCCGCGCCCATATCTACAAGCGTTTTGGAAAGATTTACAAAGTAATTGAAATCGTGTACGGGGCTTGTCGTATAACTTAAAGCGGCTTCGACTATTCCTCCGTATTGTTTCGCAGAGTCTATTGCCTGTCTGAGATTTCTGACGTCGTTAAGCGCGTCGAAAATTCTTAAAATATCGATACCGTTTTCTATGGACATTTTTACGAACCTGTCTACGACGTCGTCCGCGTAATGCTTGTAACCGAGCAGATTTTGTCCTCTGAGAAGCATTTGGAGTTTTGTGTTTGGCATACCTTTTTTAAGCGCTCTTAATCTCTCCCAGGGGTCTTCGTTAAGGAAACGCAGACACGAGTCGTAAGTCGCTCCGCCCCAACACTCTACGGAATAATACCCTACTTTGTCTATTTTATCGAGGACGGGAAGCATATCTTCCGTTCTCATACGGGTCGCCGCTTGCGATTGATGCGCGTCGCGCAAGATGGTTTCCGTTATCAATAATTTATTATTTTTTACAGTTTCTTTATTATACATCATAAACCTCCGAGAATTATGCGAACATCGCGATTAAAACGCCTGCCGCGACCGCGCTGCCGATAACTCCGGCAACGTTAGGTCCCATTGCGTGCATAAGCAAATAGTTGTTGGGGTCTTCTTTCCTGCCCACGTCCTGAGCGACTCTCGCCGCCATAGGAACCGCGCTTACACCGGCTGCGCCGATAAGCGGGTTGATTTTTCCTCCCGAAAGTTTACAAAGCAGTTTCCCGAGGAGCAGTCCGCCCGCGGTGCCGAAGCTGAATGCGATTATGCCAAGCAGAATAATTTCGAGAGTCTGTACTTGCAGGAACACGGGAGCAAACGCTTTCGTTCCTACCGTTATGCCGAGGAAAATCGTGATAATATTGATAAGCTCGTTTTGCGCCGTCGAACTCAGACGAGGTACTACGCCCGATTCTTTTATAAGGTTACCCAACATAAGCATTCCGAGCAAAGGAAGCGCGGACGGAAGAATTATTCCTACGACGCCCGTGACGATAATCGGGAATATGATTTTCTCTTTTTTGCTGACGGGACGAAGCTGTTCCATTCTTATAAGACGTTCTTTTTTTGTCGTCAGAAGTTTCATTATAGGCGGTTGAATTACGGGAACGAGTGCCATATACGAGTATGCTGCGACGGCTATTGCTGGCAGCAAATCGCTCTGTCCCATTTTCTGCGTAAGATAAATAGCGGTCGGACCGTCCGCGCCTCCGATGATTGCTATCGCCGACGCCGCTTGTTCTCCGAAACCGAGGAAAAGCGCGCCGATAAACGTCATAAATATGCCGAGCTGCGCCGCCGCGCCCAGAAGCAGGCTCTTCGGGTTGGCAATCAACGGTCCGAAGTCTGTCATTGCGCCGATGCCGAGGAAGATTAGCGGCGGGAAAATAACCCAGTCTACCCCTTTATACAGATAGTAGAAAAGTCCTTTTTCCGCGATTATTTCGTATGTATAGGACGTTTCCGTGAACGCGCCGTACGCGCCTAATGTTCCGTTCCAGTTTTCTTCTATAAATCTGAGCAAACCGTCGAAAGACGCTTGCAGGCTTTCCGCGCTCGCGTTGCTGTACGCGAGTCCGAACGTGTCGCAGAGTTGTTCGAGCGTGCCCGAAGCTATTACTTTGCCGAGTTCGTCGGTAAAAGTATAGCCGCCTTGTCCGTAAAGGACGGAATATGCTCCCGGAATATTTATTATAAACATACCGAAGGCTATCGCAAGCAACAGGTTGGGTTCGAATTTCTTCGCAATGGCGAGAAAAACGAAAACCGCGGCGATGATTAACATAATAAATTGTCCCCAGATACCCAACGTATATCCGTTCATTACGTAGTAATCGGGAACCGCAGTCTGAAATCCCGTTGAGTTCCAGAGATTAAGGAACCAATCTCCTATTTTGGAAGCGAGCAACTCAGTCATCGGAAACCTCCTTTACCGACAAAATTTTAATACGGTCGTGAGGCTTGCCGTCGGTTGCGGAATTTGCGACGTAACGTTTAACCGAATCTTCGATAACAGCCATAGTCTCCTCGTCTACGGTATTGTCTTTATCCGCAGGCGTTTCCTCGGCGATTTCCACGACAGGCTTGGTTTTGTCCTTTTTGCGGAATACTTCGGAAAGCTTCTGCTTGAAATCGGGAACAACCTTTTCCAATCCTTTAAGAATGAGTCTCAGCAAATGTATCGAACAGATAAGAAGGGTAAGCATAACGAAAGTCATACCCAAACCGATAAGCGTCGTTAGTCCGCTTGTCGTCCACTTTTCCGCCGCAGTCGTGCCGAGCAACGATAGTAAGTGCACTTTGCGCCTCCTGACAGAATTAAATTCTATAACAGTATACTTCTCTTTGCCGGTTTTTGCAAACGATAAAAAACTATTTTTTAAAATTGTCTTTGATTTTTTACCGAAAATTGTCTTTATATATCTATATGAAAAACGGACGGGAAAACGCTCAGTGTTTTTCCCGTCCGCAAACGTATCTCAAAGTAATAATCAGTAGGTAAAATCAAATGCCGTTCAGGTAGGATATTTCCTTATCTGTAAGATAACGGTAAGCGCCTCTGCCGAGTCCGCCGAGTTTGATTTCCCCTATCTTTATTCGTTTAAGGAAAATTACGTTTTTTCCGACGGTTTCGAACATTTTATGAATTTCACGGTTCTTTCCTTCGAAAATCGTTATTTCCAGCCTCGTATATTTTTCGTCCTTTTCAAGGACTTTTATTTTACAGCGTTTGAGTTTCACGCCGTCTACGGTTACGCCGTTGCGTAACCGCGCAAGGTCGCTTTCCTGAATTTCCCCTTCTATCCTTGCGACGTACGTTTTGGATATTTCGTTTACGGGTTGAGTGAGTTTATTGCTCAGTTCTCCGTCGTTTGTAAGAAGCAACAGTCCTTCGGTATCGTAGTCGAGTCTTCCTACGGGAAATATTCGAGCGGTCTTGAAATCTTCCAGATAGTCGAATACCGTTTTTCTGCCTTTTTCGTCTTTTAACGAACAAATACAGCCCTTCGGTTTATAGAACATTATATATATTTGCCTCGTTACCGGGGAGATTTTTCTACCGTCCAGCATAACGGTGTCGTTCGTCTCGTCTATATCCGTGGAAAGTAAGGTAACTACTTTGCCGTTTACTTTTACTTTGCCCGCGGTTATCAGTTCTTCCGCCGCTCTTCTCGAACACACGCCCGAAGAAGCGATATATTTGTTTATTCTCATTTTATTCGTCTCTCTTTTTTATTTTCGACGAATATTTTACTATAAAAGTTGCCTTTTAACAAGCGTTTAATCGAAAATCTTTTCAAATCCTTTATCGAGAAGAGAACTGCTGAGACCATAAGTGTCTCCGAAGTTCAGAACCGCGCATACAAGTGTTACTCCGTCTCTCGTTGCGGATGAAACGAGACATCTTCCCGATTTCTTCGTATAACCCGTTTTTACGCCGTTTGCGTCGGGATAAAGGGACAACATTTTGTTCTTGTTCGCGATAGTTCGCTTGCTCTCTCCTTCTCCTACAGTTTTAACTTTCGTTTTGACGATTTCGGCAAACGAGGGATTGTTCATAGCGGTTGCCGCGATTATCGCAAGGTCGTGCGCGCTTGTGAAGTGACTGTCGTCGTGAAGTCCGTGCGGATTAACGAAATGCGTGTCGGTAAGATTAAGACTTTCCGCCCTTATATTCATCATTTCGGCGAAATTCTCCGTGCTTCCGGCGACGTGCAAGGCGAGCGCGGTCGCCGCGTCGTTTCCGCTCCGCAACATTAGACAGTATAATAAATCTTTGACGGTAAGTTTCTCTCCTTCTCTAAGATATACGCTGCTGCCTTCAACTCCGACCGAACGCTTGTCGATAACTACGATTTCGTCGGGTTTGCAGTTTTCGATAACTATAAGCGCGGTCATTATTTTGGTTGTGCTCGCCATAGGAAGGCGCGCTTTACCGTTATCGGATAACAATACTTCGAAAGTGTCCGTTCTGACTACGGCGTATGCGCTGTTTCCGGAAGCGAAAGCCGCGTCGCTATTCGATTTGCTGCCGAAAAGACAAGAAAAAAAAGCGTATCCGAACATAAATACAATTAACGCGAAAACAATTCCATAACGCTTTCTATGCAGTCGTTCCATTTATCTCCTCCTTCGGTTTTTATGAATTTTACGTTGTCGCCGTCCATAACGAGAAATCCGAGCGGGCAGACGGTCGCGCCGCCTCCTACGCCGCCAATGGGAAAATCGTTTTTTCTGACGGAATTTTTGCCGTTGACTTCTCCGCCGCCGCTCGCAAATCCTACTGTCATTTTGCTTACGGGAACAACGGTTATAAAGTCGCTTACAATCGGTTTTCCGATTACGGCGTCCGCGTCGAGAGAAGTTTTCATTCCGTCGAACACGTCTTTAAGCAATTCTGTGATTTCCATTTTTTATTTTCTCCCGATTTTTATTGTTTGCATAACGGAAGAAATTATCAAAAAAAGATTGAACCTGATTTTGAGCGTAATACTCGCCGTCGCGTTTTGCGGCGTTGCGTCGGCTACGACGATGTCGTAAGAAGGAAAATTCGAACTCAAAAACCGACCCAACGTATCGAGCGGAATTCCGAGAAGTTGCTTTTCGGCATAGCGTAACGCTCTCGGACGCGCAAGGTAAACAGACAGTCGAAAATCTATCGGTTTCTTTATTGCAATCTTTTTTATACCTATTTTTAATTTTATTTTTCTTTTCTTTTCCTCTTTTTTTCTTTTTAACTTTTTGGGTGAAACCCGAAAAATTCCTATATTGGCGCTAAAAAATGAGCTTTCGGGCGATTTGCTCATAAATACGACAATTCTAATATCAAAAGGAAAACAAAATAGAAAAATTATGCTTAAATATGCGATAAAAAAGAATACCATACAAATATAGTATTCTTGAAAATTTATAAAATATTAAGATTTTTTGTTAACCTGTTTTAATCGTTTTCTCCGTCGGACGATTCAACGGTAACGATATCCTCTCCTTGCAGGAAATCGGGTTTTTCGTCGTTGTCGAGTTCGTCAAAGTATGTATCGACGTTTTCAGTGCTGTAAAGGTCTTTATTTCTGATTTCGTAAATGTTGCTGCTCGTTTCATTGTATTTACCCGAAAGTTTAATGCTTTCGAGGAGTTCGTCGTAATCGGGTAAAGAGTCGAGCGATTTAAGCTGAAAGCGTTTCAGAAAGTTGTCCGTAGTGCCGTAAAGAACGGGTCGTCCGAGCGTATTCTTTCTTCCGACAGGTTGTATCAGTTCGGCTTTCGTCAGTACTCCGATAGCGTAGTCGCTGCTTACCCCGCCTCTTATTTCTTCGATTTCTCCCCTTGTGACGGGTTGGCGATATGCGATAATCGAAAGGGTTTGCAGAACGGTTGCGCTTAGCTGGCGTTCTTTTATCGGGCGAAGAATATCCGCAAGCAGGTCGCTGTATTCGGGATTAGTCTGAAATTGATACGTATTGTTAAATTCGATAAGGATAATTCCGTTATCGCCCGAATATTTCTCTTTTATATCGTTTATTGCGGTTTTAATTTCTTTTTCGGTATAATCGTTACCGAAAGCGTCTTTGATATTTTTGTAAGTTACTCCGCTTGCCGCGGCAAAAATCAGAGCTTCAATTATATTCGTCAACATCTTTCAATAATTCCTCTTCGTTGTTTTCTTTATCGGTTTCGTCGTTATGCACAAGATAAATATCGGATTCGAATTCGTTTTGCGTAGCTACGGCGATTTGTTTTCTTATTATTTCGAGAATAGCTAAAAAAATCGTAAGAAGTTCTGTTTTCGAAAAATCTTTTTCGAATAGTCCGAAAAAACTCACTTTTTTAGCGGTTCTTATTCGTTTGGTAATATCTACTACTTTTTCGGTAACGGTAAACCTGTCTTTGACAATCGTCTGTATCGGCGGCGTATTATCCGTTATTTCCGCTTTTTCGAGAACGAGTTTATAGGCGTCGAGCAGTTTTTCGAGAGTTAGGTTCTTTGCTACGAGCTTATAATCGCTTTCGTCGTATTTGGGTTCGGGATAAAATACGTTCACTACTTCCCTCGGTTTAAGTTTTTCGGGATAATCGTTGAGTAGTTTTTTTCTTACTTCCTCTATGATTGCATTTTCCGCGTATGAGTAATCGTCTTCATAATCCGCATACGAATTATCGTCGTCGTAATAAGTAACGGGCGGCATCATTTTCGAAGATTTTATTTCGATTAAAAGCGCGGCAAATATTATGTATTGAGAAACGAATTCGTAATTTAATTCTTTAAGTGATTTGACGTAGTTTACGTATTGAGTAGTAATATCGCTTACGAAAATTTCCATTACGTCGATTTTTGATTCTTTTACGAACTTTACTAGTAAATCTATCGGACCGTCGAAGTCCTGCGCGTCTATATGGAATTTAACGTCTTCGAGCGAACTGTTTATGTAATTTGCCATTTATCCTCCCGTTACCATATCTATTAGCAATAAAGCGAGTTTACGCACCTGATAAAATACGTTGTATTCGCTTAGTCCTACGTAGTTCAATACGTTGCAGACGAGTATAAGTCCGACGAGAACGCACCAACCGTATTTGAACATAAAAGTTGAAAACGCGTTTCCTCGCGGCAGGAATGAATTCACGAAGTTGAATCCGTCGAGAGGCGCGATGGGCAGTATGTTGAAAAACGCGAGCATTATATTCATAATAACGAAATATGCAAGAATGTAATAGAATAAAAACCCTAAAAGCCGAAGCGCGGAAGTCGACGACATAAGAACGACGAGAGTCGGGTATAGAAGATAAATAAGCAACAGTCCTATGCCCGCCATTAAAATGTTAGCCGTAATACCCGCAAGCGAAACGAGAATTATGCCTGCTTTTTGGTTTTTGAAGTTATTTGGATTGACGGGAACGGGTTTTGCCCAGCCGAAGCCGATTAAAAGCATACATACAAGTCCTACCCAGTCGAAATGAGCCAAAGGGTTGAACGCGAGTCTTCCCGCTTTTTTGGCGGTGTCGTCTCCGCAAAGCAAAGCGACGTATCCGTGCGAAACTTCGTGTCCTACGATTGCCAAAGTCGCGCTTATGGCGACGGCAACAACAAGAATTATTATAACGTCTATGGAATAGCCCGACGTAATCAGGGACAGAATCATTTTCGCCTCTTATAAAATTTATTTTCTAATAATATCATTGTTTGTTCTTAAAGTCAAACGACAAAACGCCGCATAATAGTAAGTATTTTTATCCGTTAAAAACTTTTTCCGCTCCGCGTTCTTATTGCGGAGCGGAAATTAAAATTTATTTCTTGAAAAGTCTGTTTTTGATAATCTTTTCGAGATAATCCTTAAATCCGAGTTTTTCGATTTTCTCTTTCGTTCTGAGCGCGGCGGCGGATATTACGTTTCCTTCCGCGTCTTTAAGAATGATTTCCCCTATCTGCGTATTCGCTTCGATGGGCGCTTTCAGATTTTCGTAAATCACGACTTCCGGAGTAAGCGCAACGTCTCCTTTTTTACCGAAAATCTTCACGTCTTTGTCGCAATAAACTTCCATACAGGGATTTTTGGCCTGTTTGATGTCTTCGATGTTACATTGCAACGTTTCTCCTTTTCTCGCGTAAACTTTGGTTTCGTAGTTGGCAAACGCGTATTTTATCATTTCTGAAACTTTGCGGAATCTCGTTTTACTGTCCGAGCCTCCGAGCAGCGTTGCTATTACTCTCGTTTCGCCTTGTTTTGCCGTTGCGGAGAGACAGAAACCCGCTTCGTTTGTAAATCCTGTTTTCCCGCCGTCGCATTCGTTCATTATTCGTATGAGTTTATTTGTGTTTACGATTTCCGTTACCCTTCCGTCGGGATGTTTATAATCTTCCATCCATATTTTCGAATATCGATAATATTCGGGATGCGTGAGAACTTTTTTCATCATTATCGACACGTCGCGCGCGGTCGAATACTGTTCTCCGCTGTTTGGAAGACCGGTCGCGTTACAGAAAAGCGTGTTGTTCATTCCGAGTTCTTTTGCATAAGAGTTCATTTTGTTTACAAAACTGCCTATATCGCCGCTTATTCTTTCTCCGAGCGCAGTCGCGGCGTCGTTAGCGCTGCAAACGATAACGCCTTTAATTAAATCGCTAACAGCGTATTCTTCTCCGGCGTCGAGGAAAAGTTGCGAGCCGCCCATTCCAGCGGCGTAATCGGAAATCTTTATTTTTTCGTCGAAAGCAAGTTTTCCTTTATCGATTTCGTCAAAAGTTATCGCAAGGGTCATAATTTTAACCATACTCGCTATCGGATACCGTTCGTCGGCATTCTCTTCGTATATGACCGTACCTGTATCGTAATCCGTAAGGAAAATCGCGCGATAAGGTTTTTCTTCGGCAAAAGCCGCCGTTCCTATAGGTATAGCGAAGCAAGCGACGGAAATTGCTACCGTTAATATTAAAAAAACTTTTTTCATAACTATACTCCTTTGGTTTTAGTGTCTGAAAAAAAATTCTTTTTATGCGCGGCAACACAAATACATTATTATTACTACTATATTTGCGTAAACGAACGATGGCAGTACGACGCAAAATAAGTATTTAAGCAGAAGGTTTTTCGTTGTGTGAATGAATACCGAATACGGCGTAATAGAAAATATTTTTTTACACGGCGTGTAACGTATAAGGTCGCATACACTCGCGATAAAAAAAATCGTACCGATAAAAACAAGACACGCTATGGGAAGCAGAACAAACAGAAACGTAATAAGTCCGTGCAAGAAACCACAGCAAAAACACGCTATAACATATCGGAAAAACCCAAAAGAAAAGGCGCATATGACGATAAAATTACACAAAAACAAAAAGTAATTTATCGATAAAAGAAAACAGATAATAACGGGAACCGCTACAAGGATAATGAGCTTGAATTCGAAGGAAAATACAGAAAAATTTCCCGAGCAAATCAAGGTTAATATGCTTGCTTTAGGGTGTTCTTCGACATAATCGGAAATTCCGAATAAAGCGAAAATCAATCCGAGAGCTACGAATCCGAGACCGATTAAAATCAGTTTCCGATTTTTCTTAACGGTAAATTTTATTGTATCCACTTGCGCTTTTAACGCGTGCTTAACGTTATTTTTCCGCATACTTTATAATACTCGAAAAAAAATTCGCTTATGCTTCGTTCTTTGTTAATTCCTTGATTTTTTATAAATAGGTTTGTTTTTTACTGCAAAAAGCGAAACGCCCGTATTAAACGACTCAAAATTGCGTTTAATATGGGCATTTTGCCGTCAAATTGTTCTTCTTTTCCGTATAGAAATTTATGCTTCGTTTATCATCCAGTCTATATAAATGCCGTACCCCATCGTCGAATCGTTTGTAAAAACGTGTGTTACCGCGCCTATAAGTTTGTCGTTCTGAATAATCGGCGAACCGCTCATTCCTTGAAGTATTCCGTGCGTAGACGAAAGAAGTTTTTCGTCGGTTATTCGTATAACCATACTTTTTTCGCTCGGTTTATTCTGATTAGAGGCTTTTACGATTTCGATTTCGTATTTCTGAGGTAAACCGTCGTTAATCGTTGTGACTATATAGGCTTTTCCCGGGCGGACGTTGTTTTTACTGCCTACGGCGATTTTTTCTTGTGAGGAGTAGAAACTTGTTTCTTCTATCGAGCCGAATATCCCGCAAAACTTGTTTTTTTCTATTGTTCCAACTGAATTTTTGTCGAGGTTGATTTTCCCGAGCAGTTCTCCGGGCGCGTCGGTTGTCGGGCGCTTATAGCCTGTTATATCGCAAAAAAAGACTTTGCCGTTGTCGTATGCGTCGCCGTTGCCGAACGCGTCGGTTATCTGATGACCGAGCGCGCCGTAATCGCCGTTATTTTTGACGAATGTAAGCGTACCTATTCCCGCAATGTTGTTTTTTACGGAAATGCCGATTTTTTTCGCGTTTTGAGCAAGGTCGAACATAGGTAAAACGCTGACTGTAAGTCGATTGTTACCTCTTTGCAGGGTAATAATCAACGATTCTTCCGTTTTTTGGATTATATCGTTAAATTGCGCGATGTCGCTTATTTGCTCGCCGTTTACCGCGATAATCAAGTCTCCTTTTTGAATTCCCGCTTTTAGCGACGGAGAAAAACTGCCTTCCGATGAAGTTACGTTTACGATTTCGGTGACGACAAGACCGTCTGAATCTGCAATAATACCTATCGGCGTGCCTCCGAGATATACTTCGTCCGTAGCATATGCGTAAGAAACGTGATTAAGTCCGGTCATCCCTGCGGCAATTACGCTGAAAAAAAGCGCCGCAAAAATAATAATTAGTGTTTTTTCGATTTTTCTCTTCATTGTAAAACTCCTGTTTCAACGGTTAGTTTGAGGAAAACAGGAGTTAATATTATCGAAAAACGTTGTTAAAAAATGGTATTATTTTTTAGATTTTTTATAAGCGTCTGCTTGTTTTTTTAATTCTATGGCGTTCGAAAGTCCTATTTCGCTGTTTTCTACCGCGCCGGATAGTCTCATTATCTCGTTATAAACGCCTTTTTCGTCGAGTTCTTTAAGCGAAGTAAGCGTTTTATTGCCTACAACGTTTTTCTCTATAAGGTAATTGACGTCGCCCATAGAGGCAAGTTGCGGCAGATGTGTGATTGCAATAACTTGTCTTGTTTTGGAAATGTCGTAAAGCTTTTGCGCTACGACTTTTGCGATAACTCCGCTTATTCCGGTGTCGATTTCGTCGAAAATAAGCGTATCTACGTCGTCTGTTTCCGCAATTACATTCTTGATTGCGAGCATAAACCTGCTCATTTCTCCTCCGCTCGCGATTTTTGCAAGCGGTTTAACGGGCTCTCCGAGGTTCGGAGACAGCATAAATTCAAGGCTCTCTGCGCCGTTAGGGTTAAGCCTGTCGATAATTTCTTTTTCGTTGTAGTCGAATTTAATTTCGAAAACGGCATTTTTCATTCCGAGTTGAGTTAAATTAGAAGTTACCGCTTTACAGAAAATTTCCGCTGTAGCCGTTCTTTTATTATGTAATTGTGCAACAAGTTCCTTTAATTCGTTTTCCTTTGAGGATTTTTCGGCGGATAATTTATTTATTTCCTCTTCCGAATTAGTCAAAAAGTCGAGTTTTTGCCTTGCCGAAGACAGAAAAGCCGAAACATCTTCATAAGTTTTTCCGTATTTTTTCTTTATGAGTCTTATTTCTTCAAGCCGTCTTTCGAGCGAATCGATATTTATATCGGAAATATCCGTGCCCGAACTCTTATCGCGAAGGGTTTCAGCTACGTCGGATACTTCAATCGACGCGGATTCCAGCCTGTCTATAAGGTCAAGCAATGATTGGTCGTATTCCGCGGCGGCCTTCAAAGAAGATACGGCGCGTCCGATTGCCGTAGTGCAACCGAACCCGCTGTCTCCGTCAAGCGCGTCATACGCAGACGAAAGCGACGAATATATTTTTTGTGAATTGTAGAACAAAAGCCTTTTGCTTTTCAATTCTTCTTCTTCGCCCGGTTGCCAATCCGCTTTTTCCAGCTCGCCGATTTGGAAAGAGAGCATATCCATTTGTCTTTCTCTTTCTTCCGATGATGGAAATTGATTTAATTTATCAATAATTTTATAATAATCGGTAAGATTTTGGCGATAAATTGCAATAATCTTTGCAATATCTGGATTATACGCGTCCAATATCCTTATATGTTCCGGAACGCGCAGAAGCGACTGATGTTCGTTTTGCGTGTGAGTGTCGACGAGTAATCCCACTACCTTTCGCAGCAGAGATAATGTTACTACCCTGTGGTTTATGCGACATTCGCTTCGTTCGCTTGTCATTGTTCTCGAAACGATAACACTGTCCTCTCCGTTTTCTATATCCGCTTCGGAAAGTATGCCGGAGACCTTGTCGTAGTTTTTCAAATCGGTGAAAACGACTTCTACTTTTGCTGTGGTTTCTCCGTAACGAATTAAAGAACGGTCCGCTCTGTCGCCGAGCACGAAGTTTATTGAGTCTATAATTATTGATTTTCCCGCGCCGGTTTCGCCGCTCATTATGTTTAGACCTTTTTTGAATTCAAGGTTTAATTCCTGTATCAGAGCAATATTTTTTACCGATAAATATGAAATCATTTAAGATACTCCTTTAATGTTGCCATAATTATCGGCGCGTCTTCTATGCTTTTTGCTACAATTAAAAGCGTGTCGTCTCCTGCGACTGTGCCAAGAATTTCCGACATATGGAGCTTATCAAGGAAAAAAGCCGCGCTGTTCGCGCTGCCGCCGCTTGTTTTTATTACTATAATATTGAGAGAAGAATCTATGGAAAGCACGCTTTCTTTGAAAATAGTTGCGATTTTGTTTCCTATTGCGGGTTTTTCCGCTTCAAACGCATATTTGAATTTTTTAGTTGTTCCGGCTATTTTTACAAGTCTTAGTTCGTTAATATCTCGAGAAACGGTTGCCTGCGTGGTTTTGTATCCTCTTTCCTTCAAGGCTTCCGTCAATTCTCCCTGCGTTGCGATTTCCTGTTCGGCGATGATTTTCTTGATTGCTTCCTGTCTTGTTCCTCTTTTCATTGTATAATCATAACCTTTATTTTGTTTATTTAGTTAAATTATACAATAATAATGTTTTTTATGCAATATTATCCGTATGTTTGATGAATAAAATTTTGAAATTTATTTTTCGAGCAGAATAAGATATTCTTGATTTTTATTTGTGAACGGGTGCGGCGCTTCGGTTATCGCTATTACGTTAAATCCTATTTCTTTTGCAAAATCCGAAATTTCACCGACTACGCCGAGTCTTATTTTTTCGTTTTTAATGATGCCGCTTTTTGGAATAGATTTTTTATCGAGTTCGAATTGCGGTTTGATGAGGAATACGGCTTGACCTTTTTTCAGTGTTTCGAATGCCGCGGGAAGAATGAGTTTCAGGCTGATAAAACTTAGGTCGCCTGTTATAAACTCGATATTTTCCGCAAAATCTTCTTTTTTTATGTATCTTGCGTTTGTTTTATCCATTACGATTACTTTTTCCGAACGGGTTAGTCTTTCCGGTAATGCGCAAACGCCGATATCCAATGCGTAAACTTTTTTTGCGCCGTGGGAAAGTAACGTTTCGGTAAATCCGCCGTTTGCCGCTCCGAGGTCGAGGCAGATTTTGTCTAAGACGTCTATTTCGAATTCGGAAAATGCTTTTTCGAGTTTTATCCCTCCGAGACTTGCCGTGTAATCTTCCGTTATCGTTATTTCATCGGTTTTTTCTACGGAAAAAGCGGGTTTTTCGCATTTTTTTCCATTTACGATTACCCTGCCGAGTTCGATAAGGTTTTTTGCTCGCGACCTTGTTTCGGCAAGTTTATTCTCAAAAAGATATACGTCCAGTCTCATTTGTTTTTAGAAAAAATGCTGAGCATTTTTCCGGCCAATAACATCAATTCTTTTGATTTTTTAATGGCAATAGTCTTGAAAAATGCTTTACCTCCGACGGTAAGGGCGGCTACTACGCTGCTTGTAAGTATGTTGAAAAGATATTCGTTGGGATTGTTTGCCGCGAACATTATTACGATTGCCGCTGAACACGAACCGCTTATGATTCCGCACATATCTCCTATTACGTCTGCGCAGATATTCGATACTTTTTCCGCATTTTTAACAAGTTTAACGGCTTGCGTCGCGCCTTTTACCTTTCTGGATGCCATAGAAAGCAACGGCGCAATGTCGCAGGAAGTCGCGGCTACGCCTATCGTGTCGAAAATAATGCTTACGACTATAAGAAGAAAGAGCATTAAAATAGAAACCACTACGTTTGATTTACTCGAAGTGATTTCCGTTATAAAACTGACTACGATGGAAAGCACAAGGGTTACGATAGTGATTTTTATCGTCCATACGGTGCTTTTCGATATTTTTTTTCGTTCTTTCTTTGGTTCGGGCTTGGGTGATATATCGTTTTCTTTCATTTTACAAAAAATTGGTGGCATAAATTAAGTAAACCTTGCGTCATTGGTTCGGTAGGTTTTCCCCTCGTCTCACTTTCCGTCGCCGTAAAAGCAGTTTCCTTTTAAGAGACGAGCAACAAGATTACTCGATGTTGAACCGAATCGCCACTCAGAACACACTATAATCCTTAATTTAATGACAGTCTAGAAGATTTCCTTGGCAAGATTAAAATAGTTTATCCGCTTTTGCAACCGTCGTTTCAGAAGTCGATAGCGATAACCTATTGGCCGATAGATTATTGCGTGAATCTTCATTCCCGCCGGTCACTCACGGCAAGCTACGCTGCACACAGATATTTATTACCGCAATGCAGGTTTGCACCCATTCAGCAAGCTCTTAATGAAAAGTTCTTGCCGCGATGGGTCTCCGCGATAATTGGGTCGGCATTCGTATGCCGTTACGAATCGCCCAAAAATCTTAACTCCCAGCATCAGCCCCGGTTTGGGCAACCAAAGCCAACACCAGAAACTTCAACGATGTGCTCTATAACGGTAGTTTATCCCCGTCTTCGCTATTTTGCACTTGACTAGAATACTGCGCCACCACGTTTACAATATTAACATATATGCGAAAAAAATGCAACTAATTACAGTTTTTAATAATTTCTTCGAGCAAGTTTTAAGCAGAATTCAAGCAAATCTTTTCCTTCGGGAAAATTTTCCAACGCGCGTCGCGCAACGGAAACGGTTCTGTCGAGTAATTTTTTCGTTTCCGTTTCTCCCATAATAGTAACGAACGAAGCTGCCTCGTGTTTTTCTTTGTCGAGAAGGTCGTCCGAGGCTTGAAAGCCGAGACCTACGGCGCGGGCAAACGTCGAAAGCGCGGACTTTTTGCGGTTATCACCGGAATTCATACAAGGCGCCATAATCGAAGCATAAATCAAAGCGCCGGTTTTTTTTGCGCATATATCGGAATAAACGTTCATATCGAGTTCTTCGGTGACGAATTCGCCGGTTTGTCCGCCAATCATCCCGTTTACTCCAGCGCAGTCCGCAATGAGTTTTGCTCCCGCTATAAGCGACGAATTGTGTGTTGCTTCGCTTAATAGAAGTTCGTAAGCGGCGTTAAGAAGCGCGTCTCCCGCCAAAAGCGCGATTGTTTCGCCGTACTTTTTATGAACGGTGGGTTTGCCGCGTCGATATTCGTCGTTGTCCATACACGGCAAATCGTCGTGGATAAGACTGTAAGTATGAATGAGTTCTATCGCGATTGCGAATACGGTAGCCGATTGTTTGTCTTCACCCGAAAAATCGCAGGATAGAAAGCAAAGTTGCGGACGAACTCGTTTTCCTCCGCTGAACAGAGCGTATTCGCACGCGTCTTTCAGTTTTTGCGGGCTGGAAGAAAACTTTTCGTCGAAGAAGGTTTTTAACTTGCTTTCGAAAACGGTTAAGTTGTCTTTATTAGTCGTCATCGTCTTCGGTCTCGGTTTCCGCTTCGAGCGCGCTTAAATCTTTATTGAGCGTTTCGATTTTTCCTTTGAAAACCGAAAGCGCGGCCATAGCCTCTTTTGCATACGCGATGCCTTGTGTGTACAAACCTATGCTTTCTTCCAGTCCGAGTTTTTCGTCGGAAAGTTTTTCTACTATTTTTTCCAGTTCTTCTATGGATTTGTCGTAATTCATAGCTTCTCCTTTTTGCGGATTTCCGCGGTGACTTTTTCTTTATTTCCTATTATTTCTATTTGCGAACCTACTTTAATTTTGGAAAAACCGTGGATAGATTTGCCGTTGTAAACCACTCGGAAATATCCTTTATCAAGTAATTTTGCCGGATTGAGATTATCAAGTAAAGCGACGTACTTAGAGACGTTTGCTTTACAAAAATCATATTTTCTCTCGGTTTGATACCTTGATAATTCCAAAAATCGCATTATTTTAGAATCATTTTCCGACAAAATGGAGTTCGCTTCGTCTGATATATCGTCTATGACTGACAAAAGGTTTTCTTTTTCCGTGTTGTATTTTTTTGATGTGAAGTCTCCTGCTTTTCTTGTAAGTTCGAAAATTTTCGATTTTTCTTTTTCGTATTCCACGGCGATTTTTTCCGCGCCTGCGGTAGGAGTAATCGCGCGAAAATCGGATACGAAATCGCAAAGCGTATAATCGGTTTCGTGCCCTATTGCGCTTACGACCGGAGTTTTCATTTCGTAAAGAGTTCTTACCATTCGTTCGTCGTTGAACGGATATAAATCTTCGAACGAGCCTCCTCCTCGCGCAAGTAAAATTACGTCGAAGCCGTATGCGTCGGCATAAGTCAATGCCGTAACCACGTCGTTTACGCAGTTTTCTCCTTGTACGCGAACGTCGATTATCGAGAGGTTTTGTCTTGACTTGTGCTTCACAATCATTGTGGAAAGAATGTCTTGAAGCGCCGCTCCTTTTACGCTTGTGATTATTCCTATGTTTACCGGGAATTTTGGCATAGGCTTTTTATGTGCTTCGTCGAAAAGTCCCTCTTTTTCGAGTTTTTCTTTAAAAGCCTGTAATTGAGCGTGCATTAACCCAACCCCGAAGCGCGTGATTTCATATGCTTTGACGCTGAGTTGTCCGTTTGGTTCGTAATAGTCCACGCTTCCTCTGACAAGAACTTGCTCTCCGTCGGACGGAACGTATCTGTCGTTTACTCCGAAATAAACGACTTTTATTTGCGCGCGTTGGTCTTTCAACGTGAAATAACAATTTCCGTTTACCACTTTTCGCCCGGAGACTTCCCCGACTACGGGAAAATTATGCAAAAGGTCTTCCGCTTCGAAAATGCGGTTTATATAATAGTTAAGTTCGGAAACGGTGATATAATCTCTATCTGGCATTCTTATACGCTTTTAACGTGTTGCTCATAAGCATTGTTACGGTCATAGGTCCAACTCCACCCGGTACAGGGGTAATCAGAGAGCACTTTTTCGAAACGTTATCGAAATCGACGTCTCCACAGAGTTTTCCGTCTACGCGGTTTATTCCCGCGTCTATGACAATCGCGCCGTCTTTAACCATATCCGCTGTGAGAAATTTGGGTTTTCCTACGGCAATAACAATCAAATCCGCATTAAGAGTATGCTCTTTAATATTTTTTGTATGCGAGTGGCAAACGGTTACCGTTGCATTTTCTTGCATAAGCAGTAAAGCCGCGGGTTTCCCGACAATGTTGCTTCTGCCGATGACTACGGCGTTAAGTCCGTCTAAGCATACATTGTATGCTTTAAGAAGGGTGATTATTCCCGAAGGCGTGCACCCCGAAAGAGCGGGCTCGCCGAGAAAAGTTTTTCCGCTTTGCTCTGCGCTGAAACCGTCTACGTCCTTTGAAGGAATTATGCTCGATAATATTTTATCCTTGTCGAGGTGTTCCGGAAGGGGAAGTTGCACAAGAATTCCGCTTATTTCGGCAGAATTATTGAGTCTTTCTATTAAAGAAATTATCTCCTCTTGCGTTACGGTTTTTGAGAACGAATAAAGATGCGAAGTTATCCCCGTTTCTTCGCACGCCGCGATTTTGTTTCTTACGTAGACTTCGGAAGCGGGATTATCTCCTATTATAATAACGGCAAGCCCGATTTGCTTGCCTTGTTTTTTAAGTTCGGAAACTTCGCTTTTTATCTTAGCTCTGACTTCCCGGGAAACTTTTTTACCGTCTATAAGCGTCATTTTTTTTCGGTAATCTCCTTATATACGGAAGAAAGTATACCGTTTACGAAAGCGTTACTTTTTTCCGTGGAATATTTTTTAACAAGTAGCACCGCTTCGCTTATGGATACAGACAAAGGAATGTCGTCCATATATTTCATTTCGTAAATAGCAAGCAAAAGCGCGCTAAGGTCTGTTTTATAGATACGGTCTATTGCAAAACTTTGAGAATAGCGTTCTACTTCGCCGATGAGTTCGTCATATCTTGCCGTTACGCCCTGATATACTTTTTCGAGGTATTCGACGTCGCTTTCGTCAATATCCGCGCAAGCAAATATCTGATACGTGCGTGGGTTAGGCGTTTTTGAAAATATAAATTCAAATATCAATTTATACGCGTATTCGCGTGCAACTTTTCTGCTCATATTCAATTAAAAATGACGCTGTTTACTATTATATTGACGTTTTTTACGGTCAAATCGGTATTCTCGGTTACGTCGTTGATTATCTTTTCCTGCAAAGCGCACGCAACCTGAGCCACATTATAGCCGAAAACAACGTCGATATATACGTCGAGTGTGATTTTGTCCCCGTCGAAAAACAGACTTATATTACTCGGCGAAGAGAATCTCTTCGGTTTAGTGAGAAAAACCTCGTCCGCAGAAACTCCTTCCGTGTGCATAACGGCGGCATTTACGAGCGAGGTAATTATGTTGACGTAATAGTCTTGTGACATCGGGGCTTTCATATGCTTAAAGTATAGCATAATCGCCCCGAATAATCAAGCACAATTTCTCTTTACCTTTTCTTTTTATACGTAAGGAATAATTACTACGTCTTTTGCGGTATATTCCGTTTCGGATACTATCGTGCTTAAAATTTGCGCCGCTTCTTCTACGGTAAGCTCGGTATCCTGTACTACGACGTTTACGTTTCCGTTGCTGATGGTCACTATGCAATCGCTGAACCCGTAGGCTTTAATAAGACCTTCGAGGGTGGTTTCCGTTTCCATAGCCGCGGCAAGAGCGAGATAGGATTTGTTTGCTTCCGCCATTGTTGCTTCGTCCGCGGTAGTGCTCGCCATTATGCTTTCAAGATAAAGTTTTTCCTGCGTTCTTGTACTTTCCCTGTCGGTTCTGTACGTTGAGAAGAACGTGGGTTCGTCGGTAGTAGCGGGCGTTTGAGTATTATCCTTGCCGATGCCTTTAACGGTCAGGAAGTAGTTCAGGCACGCCACGCCTGCAAGCAGTACTACGAGAGATACCAGGACGATGATTTTCTTTTTGTTCGCTTTCATAAAAAATGCCTCCGTTTTGTTTTGTTTATATCATTTCATCGAATATACTTCGACGCTGTGATAATCGATTTTCAACGCCGTTTGGACAGCGTGTCTTATTTTCCATTCCGCAAGCGGATTGTCTGCGCCTTCCGCGACTACTATTACGCCGCATACGGCTTTTTCTTCCGAATAAGAAATCATAACTTTCGTTTGCCCTATTCCGTCTATTCTACTGAGTATATCGGCGAGTTTTTCTTCGCTTTCGCTGTATGTCACTTTGCTTTCCGTCGCGGTTTCCGTTGCGTTTCCGTCGGATTTTCCCGTTCTTGCGTCGCTTGTTGTAATACTGCCGTAAATAAGCAGTATAATTGCAATTACAAGTACGCAGATAATAATCTTTATGTGTTTTATCCCTTTGATTTTCGTAAGTATTTCGCTCATTTTGTCGTTTTTCTTATTCTGTTCCATATATGAGAACCTTTTCCTTGTCCACGTCGACCGTAGCGGTTACGCACTCGATGATTTTTTCAATAGTATATATATTCTCTCCTTTCTCGTTTATGCCGTTTTCCTTTACGGTAATTTCAATCATTCGTATTTTTCCGTTTTCGTATTTGATTGCCGCTTCGCATTTTCCGCCAAGACCGTTTAGTTTTTTTTCGATTTCCCGTTCCGTCCTTTCTAAAAAATAGTCGGATAATCCGTCATAATTTACGTTTTCAGCGTTTTTGTCGATAATTTCAATATCCGTTACATTTTTATTTACGAGCGTGATAATCGGCGATAAAAGCACGATTACTATCGCAAGGCGAAGTATCCCCTGAATGAATTTTTTGGTTTTGCCTTCGCTTAAAAGCAATTCCATTAAAATAAGCAACAGACATACCGCCGATACGCTTATAAGCCACGTTTTCATATCAGATAACACCTCTGTTGCAAGTAAGAATAATGAGCATAATAATCACTAGCAAAGAAAAAACCACGCTTATACAAGCAATCAATGGCAAAACAAGGCTTTTGCTTACGCCGTGCAACATATCGGAAATTTTTTTCTCTCCAAACGGTTCGCTTATAGCCGCGGTTAGTCTCAGCATCAGCATAGTCGATAAAATTTTAGTAAGCGGCGCTACGGAAAATAACAGCAATATAACGATTGAGACCAGTCCGAGCGAGTTTTTTATGACAATGCAACTTGCCGTAATTATGTCGAATCCGTCTTTCAGATAATTTCCTATTACCGGGACGTAACTACCCAAAGCATATTTTGCGCCTTTGGCTGCAAGAGTATCCACACCTGCGCCGGTTATTCCCCTCGCAGTTGCGTATGTAATAAACAGACCGAAACTTACGCCTATCACCCATTCTCCCGCGGATTTTGCAAACCCTGCGATTTTGCCGAGTTTCAAATCGTCGCTAAGGTTTCCTATAATATTAAAGACCAGAGATATAAAAAATGCGGGAATAACGACAAAATTTATTATTTTAAGCATTAGCGACGCGAAAATTACGATAAGGGGTTGATAAATAGCGGCGGAAGTAGTCGCCCCGATTGCCGTTACCAGAGTTAGAAGAACGGGAAAGACAATGTCAGAGAACTTAGTCACCTCTTTTATGTACTCGGTTGCCGAAGCAATCCCCGTTCCGACCATAACGCCGAC
>CAYQKV010000004.1:0-167854 GCA_964418255.1 uncultured Christensenella sp. | reverse complement strand
GAGCATGCGGCTGTTAACCGCAGGGTCGTTGGTTCGAGTCCAACTGGGGGAGCCATTACAAAAAAGACATTGCGATAAGCAGTGTCTTTTTTTGTAATTATTACTATGTTTGAAATGCGAATCAATGAGCCGAGGATTAACACAATACGGGGTCCCCAAAATTCGTAAGTATTTTGGGGAGAAAAAGGCAGGGTCGTTGGTTCGAGTCCAACTGGGGGAGCCATTAAAATCCTGAATGCGAAAGTATTCGGGATTTTTACTTATTCACTATTACCTTTTCACTCTTCACTAAATACACATTCAGGATTTTAGGTAAAAAGTAAGAGTGAATAGTGAAGAGGTGTCTTTTTTGTAATTATTACTATATTTGAAAGGCGAACCAACGAGCCGAGGATTAACCTATTAGCATCGCAGGCGAAGCCGAGAAGCGCAAGCAGGGCGCGACGCGTATAACGGACAATCCGGTGAATTGTCCGTAGCCAAAGCGGACAAGAGCTGTGCTCGCAGTCGGGACCGTTGGTTCGAGTCCAACTGGGGGAGCCAAAAAATCCTGAATGCGCAAGTGTTCAGAATTTTTACGTTTTAACTATTACTTTTTCACTTTTCACTCTTCACTTAATATGCATTCAGGATTTTAGGTAAAAAGTAAGAGGGAAGAGTGAAGAAGTTTTTTGTAAATGAAGCGCCGCAATGCGGCGTGAAAAATGAAGACGGCTTTGCTTAACGAAGACGCGCGTAACCGCGCTAATTATGGTGGCGCTTCGCTTCATTTTTCTTTAGTGAAAAGACTTAGTTAACATTATGTTTTATTAAAAAAGAATAGTAATATTCAAATAATTTAACGGTACAAGAACACGACATTGTATTCGGAAAAATGTCGCTTTTCATTTGTCGTTGTCGTTGTTATATGATGATATGATACAAGAACGTTGATAGATAAACAAACGCGGACAAGGAGGTTCATATGAAATACTTTTTATTTCTACGGTTATGGTGATTGGGACGCACTTATAAAAGCAGGTGGAAAATTCGCAGACGAAGAGCGTTATGTCTTAATTATTTACGCTGTATTTTTAAGATAATTACTGTAAGTTTTTGTTCTGCGGATGTGGGGGAAAAGTAAAAACTTGTTTTTAATAGATAGGCTTCTTTTTGCTTAAAAATGAGTGTCTATTATGTGCGTATGTTGACAGTTTGTGACTTTTCATATAAAGAGAAATAATGAGCAGGCTGAAACATAAAGGGATACAAATATTGAGATACGGAGGCGTAAGATGAGTGACAAAAGTTTTTCAAACGATTATTTACTTGAACAAGGGATTGTTCTTATGGTAGGGGAAATCAATATATCAATGGCGCAACTTATCGTTGCGGAATTGCAATACCTTGATAACAAGTATCCGGGAAGACCGATTCAATTATGGATTAACAGTCCGGGCGGTGAAGTCAGTAGCGGAATGGCAATCTATGATTGCCTTAATTACGTAAAGTCCGAAGTGCACACCATTGCTATCGGTATGGCTGCTTCGATGGCGGCGTTTTTACTGTCGTCCGGAACCAGAGGAAAACGTTGCGCTCTGCCAAGCGCGGAAATCCTGATTCATCAACCTTTGGGCGGGGCACAAGGACAGGCAACCGATATTCTTCTTGCAGCGAAGCATATCGAACAGATTCGTTCTCGCTTAAATCATATTATGGCAAAGAACACCTGTCGCACAGACGAAGAAATAGCTAGAGATACGGACCGCGACAACGTGATGTCGGCGAAGCAAGCGTTAGAGTATGGACTAATCGACCATATTATAGAAACAACGCCGAAAGCCTGGACGTAACAAGTTTGCCGATTCCTGTCCGCGCGAAAAATCTATCAACGTATTATAGGAGGTTATCATATGGAACCGAGAATAATGTTAAATTGGGGAAACGTATACATAGCAACGGTTGTAAAGATGGGTTCTGTTTTCGATTTCTGGAACAAAAGATATTTTAACGGCAACTTGGAGAAACCGGTGATTACAGTCTGTAAAGATTGTAGAGGAAGAGCATACGGATGGTTCGTTCCCGCGAGAATTTGGAAGCGAAGTGACGATGATGAAGGACATCCGGAAATCAATATGTGTTCTCAATATCTGAATCGCTCATTCGTTGAAATTGCTCAAACAATGTTACACGAAATGTGTCATTTGTATGCGTTTTTACAAGAGATAGCCGATACTTCGGCGAATGGAAGATATCATAATCTTGAATTCAAAAAGATTGCGGAAGAGCACGGCTTGATAGTTAAGAAGTCAAAATCTCGCGGATATAGCATAACCGAATTAACGGAGAGCAGCAAAGCTATGCTTTCCGAATACAAAGGAGACAGGACTTTCTTGTATGACGTGCGCCCCCGAGCGTCCAAGGAAGATTTTGTAAGTGAGGCGGAAAAGAAAGCCAAGAAAGAAAGACCGCCTGTTGCAAAATATGCTTACGTATGTCCGCAATGCGGACAAAAAGTCAAAGGTTTTGCAAAAGCGCAAAGTTTGTTGTGCGCAGTATGCAAAGTGGCTTTAGAACAAGTAGAGAAATAAAGAATAAAAGCCGTTGTTTAAGATTTTATAAAAAAGACAAAAGGAGAAGGTGATGAAATATACATATTTGGAAAGTCTGATGCTTACAAAGTACTTCGGTCTTAGAAGTCTTGTGGGGGAAGAATATATACATAGGCGTGCGCTTTTCGATAAGTTATCGGCTATCTATCATATTACGAAAGCAAAAAGCGACAACTTATTTCAACTAACGGAGAGAGAAGAAATTTCTTCAATAACGCGATATGAAGATTATTCGGTTACAGTACGGGCATTGGACTACCGGGAAAGATTCGGCTTACCAGTTATTTTGACAGAAGATATAATCTTTGCGTTGAAATGTAAAGGACAAGGGCTTCGCGCTACGCACGAATTCATAAAGGATTGCGGGAAATCTCCGACTGCGCCGAAAATAAAGACTTGTGTGTTGAGTCAAAAGCATTTTAACAACATAAATGTAGCTTTCTTTGTCGCGTTTCTTTATTATGAAGGCATCATCTTTTCAAAAGATAAAGATAAAGCGAAGAAATATGCAGAGAAATGTATGCGTTGGAATAATATTGACGGATTACTACTTCTTCTTTATTACGAGAAACAAACCGACAGCAGCGATTATCTTTCCGTATTGTATACAATTGTGCGCCATATGGATGCGCAAGAAGAATTCAGCGGTATCTTTTCTCATTACAAGCAGAGAAAAATTTCTTGTTGTCAGGACGCTCTTCTTATTGCAAATTACCTTGACTGCAATATGGAAGCGGCGGATACGTTTGACTCCGTGGTTTCGAAAATCGCTATGGCGACGTTTATTTCCTTAGGGGACAGAACGCGCCTTTTGGAATCCGGTGACAGATTCGCGTTGGGACAAGTCTCAGACATTGCGCTTTCAAAAGAGGCTATGATTATGAAAGAAGTTGCGCATTTACGAGAATATGTTTCATCTGAAAGGGAAAATGAGGCTAATCAAATCGAAATATGCTTGAGAAAACAAGGGGCAGAGCAAATCAAAGTGCCTATGCTCGTTTGCCGTGATAATATAGCCCTTCGGTTTTATGCAACGGCTTTGCGTAAATTCTATGGGGAAAATACCGTTTATATAGATAGTTCGACTTGTACCGGCGGTTGTTTTGCGCCAACGAAAGGAAATCTCATTATTAAAAATCTTATTTCGCATAACACTTGCAACGCAGCGTTCATTTTCGGCGGAGTATCCGAGATTGGAGAAAGTGACGTGGAAGAATTATCGATATTACTGAGTCCGATTAACAGGGGCGCATATTCATTGCAGGACGCCAACATAATGCTGGACTTATCGGGTTGCGCGTTTATTCTTCTTGCCGACAGCGAAGAAATTCCGACAGCTTTGGAAAGAGTGTGTCAAAAAATTATAATAAGTCCGGCGACGAAAGAAGAAGCGGAAGGCTATGTCGAAGCGGTTATCTTAGAGAACAAAACTTTATATGATTGCCCGAACCTTATGTTCCGACATGAAGCAATTTCTTGTTTGGCAAAATATGACGTGACGCATATAAATACGCTTGTCGGCGCGATTTGCAGGCAGCATAGCTTCGAAGCGAAAGATAGTTTTGTAGGGAAGGAAGATGTGAATAAGATGACAGCGCAAGCGTCAAGGCCGATGGCGTTTAATATAGGAATTTAGGAGACGAATTATGGGTACTATACTTGAAAAGGCGGATATACTTTCGCCATATGAAAATACTTGTATCGAAACAGGTCGCGAATATGCGAAACGCAAACAAAACGCCGTTTATTACGATGAATTGTCGGAAAAATCATCGGGCGGAGTGCCTATAGCGTGTTTTCGCGATGAAGATAAAAGACTGAAAACGGTTTTTGCGCCCGAAACGCACGGACTTATCATAGGTTCTACGCGAGCAGGGAAAACGACGGGTTTTGTAATTCCTTTGATTATGTTAAAGGCAATGCAAAAACAAAAAGACTCTATGCTCATAACCGACCCTAAAGGAGAGCTGTATATGCTTTCGGCAGAAAGGTTAAAGGAACAAGGATACAATGTCATCTTGTTGAATTTCCGTGATTATAGGCATAGCGAAACCTGGAATCCGCTGACGCCGATTTTTCGAAAATATCATAAAGCTTTAGATTTACAGAAAAGCGTAAAAGCGAAGGAAGTCGACGGCAAATATTGTGCGGAATATTGCGGGAAAATATATTGGAGCGCAGATGAGCTCGATAAAGTAATCGAACAAGAAAAAAAGATAATTCTGTACGACGTCGACAACGACATAAATACGCTTGCGCTGTCACTGATTACTACGGAATACGCCAAGGACCCGTATTGGGAGGATACGGCGCGTCAGCTTCTGATTGCGTTTATTTACGCGTTGCTGGAAGACAGTATTCCGGAAACGGCGGACAAGCGAACGCTGATAACCGAAGAAACTTTCTCTTTTCGAACGATTATGGAAATTTTCGCCACGTTTAATTATAACAAATCTTCGGACGACTCGGCCGATAACGGTTTTTTCAGTAAACGCAAAAAAGACAGCAAAGCCAGAATGTGCGCTACTGCGCCCCTTATCGGGAACGCGCCGACTACTCGTTTGTGTGTGTTGAGTTCGTTTAATACGAAAATGGCGCCGTATAAGGATATTTCTACCAATCTTATTACAGGATGCAACAGCATCGACCTCGATTCGTTGGTCGACGACAAAAAACCCGTGGCGGTTTTTGTGGCGTATCGAGACGAATCGCGTACGTCTTACTGCGTGATTAAAACTTTTATCTCTTCCGTCTATAAAAGATTGATAGAGATTGCAAACGAACAGCCCGATTTGCGATTGAAACGTCCGTTCTTTTTTATGCTTGACGAGTTCGGAAATTTCCCCGCAATAAATGATTTCGATACGACTATCAGCGCTTGCGGCGGTCGAAATATATGGTTCGAAATTGTCTTGCAGAGCTATGCGCAGCTTCAAAACGTTTACGGGCAAGAAACGGCGGAGATTATTAAGGAAAATCTCAATTTGCATATGTTCTTCGGAACAAATAACGCAGAAACAAAAAGGCAATTTTCCAATGAATGCGGAAGAAAAACGATTGTCAGTCCGAGAAGCGTATTTGCGGGAGAGGAGGAAACTATAGGAAAAGTCGAGCTTGAAGAAGTTTCGGTCGTGCCCGTAAGTAAACTCAATTGCCTGGAAGCGGGAGATTGTTATATTACAATGTCCAATGCGGAATCGGTGTTGCATTCCCATATGGAAAGAAGTTATCTTTGTCCGGAATTTGTTTGCCCGAGGTCATCGCTTAAAGATTACAAGGCGTCCGTTGACGTGCTGGACGGTAAATATCTTTATAAATTCGCAAAGGAAGAGTTAAATCCGGGAAGCAGGAAGAGACTGTGGGAAGACTTTTTTTAATAGACGAGGTAACGGATATGGAACTTAAACAGATAAAAGAGGACATAAAAGAATATATCGAAGAAGCCAAAGAAGCGACTGTTTTTGAAATCATGGCAAAAAAAGGATACTCTTATACGGATGTCATAAAAGTGCTTAAACTGTGCGTCGACGAAGAAACGTTGCATAAGGAAGGCGACAGATATGTAGCGGTGCAGAAGGATAAGGTGGTATCAAGCCGTGAGCAAGCGGAGCAAAAAATAAAATTTATTATGGATTCGCTCACCCCAAAAGAAATCGACTTTCTCAAAGAAGCGACCGACGGGAAAACCATTTCCGAGTTTGAGAAATATTGTAACGAAAGAAAGAAAAAATTCTTGCCTTTTGTGGGTCGCTTTCTTGATATTAAACTGTTTGAAATAAGGGAAGGGGAATATAGACTGACGCTTAACGAGTTCGAGTATTTGCGTTGGTGGGAAATGATTGAAAATTATAACTCCCAAAAAAAGAAAGAAACGGTTAAAAAAACGTCTGTTACCAACTTGCATCACTTACTACCGAATTTATATAAAGACGACGATGAAAGCGCAAAAGAAAGCAATGACGCAAAGAATTCGAAAAACAAAAAAGAGACCGATGGTTCGAATGAAAAAAAAGAGATACGTTGGCACAATGAAAATGTAGATGTGATACAAGAAATACGCGAGCATATTTCGGCGAATAGAAATCATTCGCGTACGGAAATTATAGAAGATATAAAAGAAACCTTAACAAATAAAATGGCAACTCAGCCGAATGGTCCTTACAAAGAGCATCTCGAAAAAGCGATTGTAAATCTTGTAATGATAAGCGACGAATACTTCGAGAGTTTCAAAAAAAACAGTTGCAATTAAAAAAATATTGCTGTGGATTCGGATTTATTTTATAATACAGTAGAAAGGAGATAGAAATGCATATTTTTTTGATAAGATACGGAGAATCGATTGCAAATATCGGCGAAAACGATATAAAACACTTGCCGGTCCATTGGGTGTCGCTTACCGCAAAAGGAAAGAAACAAGCATTTCAAACAGGCATCGATTAAAAAACTACTGTCTTGAAAAGGGAATTGATTTAAGCAGAGCAAAGATATGGCAGAGTCCGTACCTTAGGAGAATACATACGTCAGAAGAGTTCAACAAGAGTTTGAAAATAGCCGATATAAGAGGAGATATAACCCTTGTGGAACAGCATTCGGTTCGTTCGATTGCGTTTCGGATGGAAAGCAAAAAGAGTTGTATTCGGGGGAATATGAAGAATATAAACGACAAACGGGAAATATGGGTAAGTTTTATGCGCGGTTACCTATGGGGAAAAGCCCGTATGACGTAGCTATACGTATACATCAATTTATGGAAACTATTTACAGGGATTACGAAAAACACGATATGGATACGCTATTCGTATTTTCACACGGGACGGCAATTCGGGCGTTTCTGTTGAGATGGTTTCACTACTCGCCGGAATGGTATCGGACGAAGTATAACCCGTCAAATTGCGCGATAAGAGAAATCGGCGGAAAGATAGACAGCGGAAAGATAGGCAATGGATACATAAATTTTAATACCGGAAAATAAAAAAGGAGACGAGAAATGACAAAAAAGCAACGATATTTGGAATTGAAAGAGATGTTGTCGAAAGAATATAAAGATATTACGACGGAAAAACGAATAAACTAGCTTGCCGAAAATTTGTCGATTATAATAGAAGAAACCGATAAAAATCTTGACGAAATCCTGTTTTTTCTGGATGAATTCGAGGGTGGTTCTTCAAACAGCGATAGATTTGACCGCGTCATTTGTTTTGTGGTAAATAACTTGAACGTCGGCAAAGAAAACGCGCAACGACTGTATGACTTTTTTCTTCGTTGTCGGAATCGAAACGTTTACCTTGCCTTAATCGGTGATTTCGGAGGATATTTGACAGAGAAAGAAAAAAATGCTTTGCAATTTTGACAACTACGATATTGGGAAAAATCGATAATAAGAAGAGGTTTTATATGGTTCTTTGGAAAAAAGACGATATTGATTTAGAGAAACAATATAAAATAGCGCAAAATGGATACGGAATAGAAAACCTGGAGAAAATTCAAGGATACGGCGGATGTTTCGGTTTCACTTTCGGGGATATATACTTAGACGAGAACGCATTTGAATTGATTAAAAACGACAAAGATTTTGAAACGACGGTAAACGCTTGCTTAACGCAATTCCGTAATTTCGATTATGGATGTAAAGTAAGCAAATACGAGCGGGATTTGAACTTCGAAAACAGAGTTTTCTTTGGATTGAATTGCGATTTGTGCGGAAGATACGATACACGCTACGGGACACTTGAAATTTATATGCCGGAAGAGGATATAACGGAAATAGAGTTATGGACATATGGCGGGGATGAAAGAAAAATGAATAATCGGAAACGTTTGTTTAGGGCAAGCGTAACGTTCTTTAGGGAAAACGATATAGAATGTTGTCGGTTGGAAAATGTAAACGAAGTATTAATGGGAGAAGTTCAGGACGGAAATTTGGAAAAGTTACTTCGAAATAGATTTTCGAACGAAAAATATCCCGAAGATTATTCTTTTCATAAGACGTTTCCTTATAAATCGCAATTGAATAGAAACGGTATATTCGGCGATGAGGAAATGTTTGTGGAGTGGGACGACGGCGATAATTACGCATTGTGGTTTTATTTTACAAAACCGATTGAATAGTAAAAGTTTATAAATTACTTATAAGCACAAAGAGAGAACAGGAGAAACATTTTATGATAACAATAGAACAATACAGAGATAAATGGCTCGCCGAAAAGATGGATGACTTTATCGGGTTTTATAACAGGGAGTTTTTCTGTCTGGATAATTTTTCCTCTTTCGGTTTTACGTATAAAGGAACATATTATCAGACAGTCGAGCACGCATATCAGAGTTTGAAGTTCAAAAACGTTGCGCCTGAGATTGAAAAGACGATAGTCGAGTGTTATTCGGCGTATGAGGCACAGCGTATAGCGCACGAATATTCGGACCGTCAGTCGGCAAGTTGGGATAAAGAAAAAGTGGCGATAATGGAACAATTATTGCGGGCAAAACTTGCGCAACATCCATATGTGAAAAAGAAATTATCGGAAACGGCTGATTATACGATATGCGAAGACAGCCCCAAAGATGATTTTTGGGGAATCGGCAAGGACAGGAAAGGACAAAACCAACTCGGTAAACTATGGATGAAATTGCGTAAAGAGTTGAGAGACGAACAATTATAGAGGAGATAAAAATGTTTTATTCGACACTAATCAAGAAAGCGAGTTTGATTGCGTTTGCGGCACATAAAGACGATTACGATAAGGGCGGGTATCCGTACGTTATGCACCCTTTCTTCTTGGCTTTCTCGATGGACGACGAGAACGCCGTTTGCGTAGCTCTGTTGCACGACGTTGTCGAAGACCACGGAGACAAGTGTTCATTTGAAGATTTGATAGAAGAAGGATTTAATGAGGAAATTATATCCGCTTTGAAATTGTTGACGCATAATCCGTCCGTTCCGTATATGGATTACGTAACGGAAATCGGAAAAAATCGATTGGCAAGAAAAGTTAAAATCGCCGATTTGAAGCACAACTTGGACGCGTCCAGACTGGACGGGAAAGGGTTCTATAAAGACGAGTTGTATAAACAGGCATTAGCCTACTTAACAAGCCTATAATTCGTATTCCGAACGTTTTTATTGTCGGTTTATCGGTTAGTCGTAAACTTGTGGTTGAAATATGTGCGTTAAAAGAAACATATATTTGACCGCAAGTTTTTTTCGTGTGTTCGGGTTGGGAAAACAATGGTAAATTCTTCCGAGGGGAAAGCTGTTAATCGCTTGGAGTGGAGAGATTGCGTTGATTTTTTTCGTAAGTGAACCGTCGCTGTACTATCGTACAGTAGGTGAAACTTACGGAAAAGCCCATAAAAACTCTGATTTTATCCGCTTTCTACAACAATAACAAGAAAAATTTTTTCTTTAATTATCTTGCATATGTTTTTACGGGCGTAAAGCAACGCGATATATTCACTCCTCTAATCGCTTGACTTTGTTTTGATATAGTACTATAAATTCATATTGGTACAGTGGGACAAAACGTTTGCTTGCCGCATATGGTGTTCTGACATAAGGAACTTCAAACAAAGTTACACAAGGTTGGAATTGTTGCGGCGCTTAACGGAAAACACGAATTAAGAAAAGGAGGTTGTGCGGCTTTTATGGAAACGAATAAAACGGCGTTGATGCTTGCGGCAATTGATACCGTTGCCGAAAACGGTCTGCACGGCTTCTCGATGAAGAAAGTCACCGACCGTCTCGGAGTAAGCGAAGCGCTTATCTATAAGCATTTCGGAACGAAAGAAAATTTGCTTTATACCTGTTTTGAGTCGATACACAGAAGAATAGGAAATCTGTTCGCAAATTTCGATTATCCGCAATGCAATACTAAAGAGGATATTTACACTATCGTAAAATCGTGCTGGATGCTCTACTTCGACTTCCTCGTCAAAAACGGAAACGCAACGCTCTTTTATTTCATTTACCGCGATTCTTCGTACGTAAAGAAAATCCGCGAACACGACGACGAGGCGAAAACTTCTTTCTTTAAGGATTTCGTAGGTTTCTTCAATGCGATTGATTCCGTTTTTCATATCTATGAAAAAACTTCCGCCGACCACCTGTGGACCTATATTCTCGATACGAGCGGGATATTCGCAAAATGCGTTATTCGAGGAGAACTCCCCGCCACAAGGGAAAGCACGGAAAATATCTGGATGCTGATTTCCCGAGGTATGTTCGGTTTGCTTACGGCAGAGTAAGAATAAACGAACGAAAACGCATAACCTTGCGTTTATTTTTTGAGGAAATGAGAAGTAAGGACTTACTCACGCAATGCGGAACGCATAAAACAATGCAAAACCCGAGACAATATAAATAACTAAAAAGACATAAGAAAAACAATAGAATTATATAAGGAAAAGGAAAGGAGCTTGTAATATGAAAAGAACCGTTTCAATCAATAAACCTATATTACTCGTCTTGCTTGTATTGCTCGTTTTTGCGGCGGTCTTCGGCGCAAGTAAAGCGATAACAGATAAGAGCGAAACCCTACGGCGTACGCGGCAGGAGCGACGTCCGGGTCAGATAAAAAACTTTAGGATTATTCCAACGGCGCCACTTTGTTCGCTCAGTCGGGTTGGCGGTTCCATAGCGGATATCCAATAACTATCAGTTCTGGTTCTTCTTGTTTGGTCAACGGGTCGGTTTGGACTAGTTCCGGTACGATTAACGTTTTGTACTACGGCGGAAAAAGATTTATATTTATGTCGGTTATCGGCAACAGCGGAGAAATGACCCCCGGTGCGAACGCGATGCCCGGGCAATATTCTAACCCTAATTATAATAAGCTTACTGTTGGCGGATGGGACCATAGTCATTTGCAGGTAGACTGTCCGCAGAGTACAAAGGACCTTAAAGTTACTTCCGACGGTTACGTGTATTATCCTTTTTACGTTCGTATAGGAAGTACTAAGGGGAGACAGATAAATTACTACTTAACAAGTAGCGGTTTTTCCCAAACGGCTACAGGCGGAAGTTTGAAACTCGATATGGTAAAACTTCTGAGCGGTTTCAGCGTTCCCGGAGCGTCGGGGAGCGGAAACCTTTACACTATGCCGAGTCAGGGCGACTATACCGGCGGTTCGAAGACTCCTTTTTCTTACAATACTTTACACCAGGAGGGAGTAATTTGGACCGGTACCACTTCGGCTGTTAACGCCGGGAATTATTTTGCAATGGCGACTCCCGCTTCCGGCTATGCCTGGGCGGACAAAACGACTTCTACAAAGTACTATTATTGGTCGATTTCGGCGGTGGACGCAAGTTCGGCGAACGTTATTTTCACCAACGACCCCGCAACGTATACGGGAAATCCGATTACGCAAACCGCGGCTGTTGTTGCTCAGGTTAACGGTTCGGGCAAATTACTTACAAGCGGTACGGACTTCGATTTAATATATAAAGACAATGTAAACGCGGGCACGGCGACCGTCACGGTTATGTTTAAGGGCAACTACTCGGGCTCGACGCAAAAAACGTTTACGATAAACCCGAAGGCTTTGGGCGAAAGTTCAATCGCTATCTCCGACGTTACGTACACGGGAGAAGAACTCACGCCTGCGATTACCGTAAAAGACGGAAATAAAACGCTTGTCGAGGGCACGGACTATACCGTAGAATATGCCTATAATACGAACGCGGGCGAGGCGAAAGCAACAATCACGTTCAGCGGAAATTACACGGGAACCGTAGATAAAACGTTTACGATAAACAAAGCGGATTCGACGCTTGCCGCAACGCAAAGCGAGGCGACTATCGACGCGCTCGGCGGTTTGATAAACTTAAACGAATATTTCACGGGCGCGATAGGAGCGACTGCTATAACGATAGAACCGTCGGACCCTCCCAAAGGTTGGAATTACGACAAAACGACGGGCATTATTACGACGGACGGCAATAAGTCTACATACGCTTCTGTTACAGTCACCGTTAAAGACGAAGGAGACGAAAATCATAAAAACGGCACGGTTTCGTTTACCGTAAACAGCGAGCCTAAAAACGGTTTCTATATAGATAAAGACAACGCAGGGCTCACAGACAAAACGACCGTATACGCGGAGCTTGCCGACGCGGTTCAAGCTTGTCCGATGGATAATTCGGAATCGACGATTTGCGCGGTGGGAAATCCGAAGATTAAAAGATATGTATCGATTTACCAACAAAACATTACGCTCAAAGCGGAAGGTTCGGCTACGATTGAAGTGGACAAAAGTTATAACGACGACCCGAACGGAAATTCCACTGTGTTCATCGTAGGAAGCGGCTCTTCGCTCAACCTTTCGAATATAACGATTGACGCAACCGAAGCAAATAACGGCGAAAGCGCAATAAATAAAGGACTTATGAAGGTTGACGGAACGCTTAACGCCGAAAACACGACGTTTAAGGGCGGTTCGGGAAGTCACGGCGGAGCGATTTACGCCGACGAGAGCGCAGAAGTAACCATAGAAAGTAACGTAACGTTTGAAAACAACAGCGTGACGGGAAACGGCGGAGCGATTTACGTAAAAAGCGGCGCTACCTTAACGTTCAGCGGAGAAAGCGCGACTTTTACCGGCAATAAAGCGAACAACGGCGGCTCGGTATGGGGCAACGACGGCAAAATCGAAATTACCGACAGAGACGGCGTTGCGGGAACGGTTACGAGCAACAACACGGGCGTGAAAGCGGCTTCGCCTATCATCGTAAACGACGGAATATTGAACCTTGAAAGCGGTTCGACTTTGCAAAACAACGATAACTTCTTCGGACAGGCAGGCACGGGCTTCGGGTCGCAGTATTACGGTGGCGGCGTAAGAAACGAGGCTTCGGGTACCCTTAACGTAAAGGACGGCAGTACGATAACCAAATGTTACGCGCGTGAAGGCGGAGCAATCCTCAATATAAACAAACCTATCCGTTATTCGGAATATGACGAAGATAATTTGGGAAATTACTACGTGCAAGACAACAATCAGCTTGCCGAATTTATCGGCACGGCTGTACTCGTCATAGTAGGATGCGGAGTCGCGGTAGCGACGGGTTGCGTCGGAAACGACGGACTTGCGGCGACCGCTCTCGCGTTCGGACTGGCTATTGTCGCGATGGCATATTCAATCGGGAATATTTCCGGTTGCCATATCAACCCCGCAGTGTCATTTGCAATGCTTATAAGCAAAAAAATGACGGTGAAAGAATTTTTCGCGTACGTGGGAAGTCAGATAGTAGGCGCTATCGTCGGCGCGGCGCTTGTGGGACTGTTTTTCGGAAGGTTTACCAATCTCGGAGGAAACGCGGCGCAAACGGCGTTGGTTGACGCTTACGGCGACGGCGGCGCGCTCGGCGTGGCGTTGGTTGTGGAAATAGTGCTTACGTTCATATTCGTAATAGCAATTCTCGGAGTAACGTCCAAAACGGACAACAAAGCGGTTACGGGAATAGTCATCGGTCTCACTCTTACCCTGGTGCACCTGCTCGGAATAAGACTTACGGGAACGTCGGTAAACCCCGCGCGTTCGATAGGACCCGCGCTGTTGCAGATGATAGGCGGAGACTTCACTGCAATTTCTCAAATCTGGATTTCCATTGTCGGACCTCTTTGCGGAGCGGCGCTTGCGGCGTTTGCGTATAACTTTCTGGCAAAACCGGAAAAGAACTGACGGCAAATACAAGGATAAAAAATTTAAGCGGAACCCAAACCACGGGTTCCGCTTTTTATATGGAGAAAAAGGATAATCAAGCCGTCAAAGAGAGAGCCTCGGCGATGTTGAGAATATGGTCGCCTATGCGCTCGAAATCGGTAAGAAGCTCGGAAAAAAGCACGCAGGATTCTCCCGAGCAAACGCCCGTTTGCAGCCGTTCCAACTGCTTTTTGCGGTATTCTTCGGTTACGTCGTCGAAAGTTTGTTCGGTCTTTTCGGCGTTTTTCAATCCGTTTTCGTCAAACGGAGAAAGAGAAGAAATACTTTCGAAAAAGGATAGGGCAAGGGATTTCATATTTTCGATTTCGCTAAGCGCGACTTCGGAAATTTTCAGTTTGTTTTTTATGAAAGTTTCGCCGTATTGACAGATGTTGAGAGAATGGTCGGCAATGCGTTCGAGGTTGCCCGAAATGCGGAAAAACGCCTCGACTTCGGCGTGTTTAACGCCGTGAGCGCCGCCCACGAGACGGGACGTGACGTACTTTGTGATTTCGGCGTTGAGATAGTCGATATATTCTTCGGTCTTTTCGGGCGCTTTTTCCTTGCTTTTTTCGGGAAAAAGAAAGGAATCGAACGCGCAAGTTAGGTTGACTTTCACCATCTGCGCCAAACGTCCGAGCTCTTCAAACACCGCGTTTTCCGCAATCAGAAAACGCCCGACGGCGTCGGGGCGAACCGCCGCGTCCGAATTTATGAACATAAGGCGTTTTCCTTCGCTCTGTTCAAAGGGCTTTTCGGGAAGAATGAGCGTCGCAAAACGGGCGAGAAACGAGCCGAAAGGAAGAAGAAGCAAAGTCGTGGCGACGTTGAAAACCGTGTGCAAATTAGCAATTTGCATAGCGGGGTTGTCTGGCGTAAGAGAAGCGATGAGGTTTGTAAACGGCGTGAAAAAACATATCAGCCCGAATATAAGAGCGCCGCTTAAATTGAACGCAAGATGAATTAAGGTCGCGCGTTTCGCCGCGCGGGAAGTCCCTACGGAAGCGATAAGAGCGGTGACGCAAGTCCCTATATTCTGACCGAAAAGCACGAACGCCGCGCTTTGCAAAGGAATAAGATTTGCGCTTGCGAGAGCTTGAAGTATGCCTATCGAAGCGGAAGAAGACTGTATAATCGCGGTGAACGCCGCGCCTGCGAGTATCCCGATAAAAGGATTGTCGAAAGACGTCAAAATCGATACGAATTTTTGTGAGGAGCTAAGCGGCAGCATAGAAGAACTCATAATGTTCATTCCGATAAATAGTATTCCGAGTCCCGCAATAATGTTGCCGTAATTATTTATTATCGGTTTTTTGATAAATACGCACATAATAACGCCAATAAGTGCGAAAACAGGCGCGATGAGCCCTACGTCGAGAGCTATAAGCTGTCCGGTAATCGTCGTGCCTATATTCGCGCCCATTATCACCCATACCGCCTGAGTCAGGGACATAAGGCGGGAATTTACAAAGCCTATTACCATAACGGTGGTCGCGGAGGAAGATTGAATGACAGCCGTTATCCCCGCGCCGGCAAGAATGCCTACGAAGCGGTTGGAAGTAAGTTTTTCGAGAATTTTTTTCATTCCCGAACCCGCGACGGATTCGAGTCCTTCGCTCATCAGGTGCATACCGAAAAGAAAGAGAGCAAGCCCGCCGACGAGCCCGAAGAAATCAGTAAGTTGCATAAAATAAGTTCCGCGTTTTTATATGATTATTTTCATATTTATAAAAAATATAAAAGAAAACCGAAAAGTAAAAAATCGACGAAGGAAGTTGTTATCCGTTATTTGATGAAATTACGGCATTGACGGGTATGGTAATTTATGGTAAAATATTAAAATAATAAAAAATAAAGCGAGGAAACATATTGTGAAAAAAGCTATTATCATCGGTGGCAATCAGGGCGGGCTTAATATGGCGCGCTGTCTTGCGGAAGCGGGATTCGAAGTTAAACTTTATGAAAAGAAAAGAAGAGAAGACGTTGCGTTCGACTGGACGGACGATATCGCCCCTGCGGTTTTCGAGCGTATAGGTATTCCTATGCCCCCTAAGGACGCGTATTACCCGAAAAAACCGTGGACTTTCGTAAACCCGTCGGAAACGGTGAAAATTTCGGTATATTCCGCGCAGCAAAGCGATATTTCCATTTACCGCCGTCCGCTTAACGATTATTTATATTCTTTACTTAAAGATAAATCCGTCGTGGAATACGAAACCGAAGTCGAGAAACTTATTTCGGACGGAACCAAAGTTAAAGGCGTAGTGGTAGAAGGAAAAGAAGAATATTGCGACCTTGTGGTCGATTGTTCGGGAGTTTATTCTAAGTTCAGAGCGTCGTTAGATAGTAAAGCGAAAATAATGGCGCAACCGAAAGAGGACGAAGTTTTCGTTGCTTACCGCGGTTTCTTCAAAGCGAAAGAAGGCGAAAATGTGGAGCATACAAATAAGGCGTACTTGAAACATATCGGAAGAAAGGGTATAAGCTGGTGCATTTACGATGACGGAATAGTCGATATTCTGATAGGAAGTATCGGAAAACTTACCGACGAAGATTTCAACGCCGCTATGAACGATTTGAAAAAAGACAACCCCGTGCTCTCCGACGAACTCGTTAAAGCGGGCTATACATCGGTGATTCCCGTCAGGTATCCGATTTCGAAAATGGTGACGGACGGATACGTTCTCTGCGGAGATTCGGCGTTTATGACCATACCTATGATGGGTTCGGGCATCGTTTGCAGTCTGGATTGCGGAAAAATGTTGAAAGACGTTTTGACGGAAAACGACGATTGTACGGTGGAAAACCTTTGGAAATATCAAGTTAAATTTTTCTCGATGTACGCGTCGTTCTGCGGCGTGGATATATTAAAACGCTGGATGCTCGGAATGGATAACGACGATTTGAATTTTATGTTCGAATCGGGCGTAATGGACGAAAAACTTTTGGGCAACGGGTCGAGCGGCGGTTTGCTTAAATTCACTTTCCCGCAAATGTTACAAATGGGCTGGAAAGGAAGAAAGCGTATTTCCGTTCTGATGAAAGCCGCGTCGGTAGCGTCAAATTCACGAAAAGTAGCGGACCTTGCAAAAAGCATACCGGCTGTTTACGACGAAAAAGCCGTCGGGAACTGGCAGGAAAAACTCGACGGTCTGTACGAATAGTTTTTCCTTAAATCAATGGAACACCTTGCCGCAAACGGAGCGGATATAAGGATAAAACGCACAAACGGAAGAGCGATTACGTTCAGAGTTTTGCGTACGGAACACGCGATTACGTTTAATATTCCGTCTTCATATCCGCTCGCGTATGCAAAAAAACGCGTGGAAGAGATTATAGCCGAAAGTATAAAAAGCGATAAACTTAACGACTTAAAAGACGGCGGGTTTATCCTGCTTTTCGGCGAAAAAATTCCGCTTTGCGTATACGACGCGGACGAATATTCGATTGCGCTTTGCAACGGTAAAATTTATCTGGGACTTGTAAACGGAAGGATAGGATACCACGCAAGAAGAGCGGTTACGGAATTTTATAAAAGAAGGCTGTTCGAATATCTTAAAGAACGGGTGCCCGTAATGGAAAATTTGGTAGGCATAACCTGTAAAAAATGGAAAATCAGCGAAATAATTTCGGCGTGGGGCAAATGTAAATATACTACGGAAGAACTTACCTTTTCCGTCAACCTCGCAACGCAACCGTACGAATGTATAGATATGGTGATAGTGCACGAACTTGCGCATATTCCATACCACGACCACGGAAAAGAATTCCACGCTTTTATGGATAAATTCGTTCCGGATAACGCAAGATTAAAAGCAAAAATGAATAATCTTTAATAAAAAAATCGATATTTTTATAAAGAAAACAAGGCTGATTTGGCAAAAAAAATCAATAAGCAAAAGCAGAAATCAAAAAAGAAAACCGAAAGAATCAAGACGGTTATTTCAGAGATTTGAGATAGGAAAGAGCGGCGTCTTTTCCGTCGGTTGCGAGAGTGAGAAGGGCGCGTTCGAGAATTTCCGCGGTTTTGTCGTGGAGGAAACGGCGTTCGTTTTTGGCAAAATAGTATTCGAGGGGCGCGAGGTCTGTGTAGCGGTCTTTGAGATAGGTCTCGGTCGCGGCAAGCCTGTCGCAGAACATTTCTTTGACGAAGACGAGGGGCATAGGGGATACGTAGATTTCTTGTCCGTTCCAGTTGAGTTCCGTCCAGTATTCGAAATGATGGCGGTTTCTTCCCTTATGGTGAAGCCAGGCGGCGGAATAGCCTTTATCCTTACGCTCGGCTACGGTCGGACTGCGTTTGCCGTCGGAAAAATATTTTACTCCGTTGATAAATTCCGTCGGAGAAAATTTGGAAATATCGTGAAAAAAACCGCGAAACGGGATACCCGCCTTTACGCAGTTAAGGAAGACGAGTTTTTTGTGGTGAAGAACGATTTTCAGGTGCCCGACGAACTTATTCATAATAAAATTACGTTTATTTTAGCAAAAATACAAATGAATGTCAACGACGTTGACGAAATAGAAAATTTGTGATAGAATACTATAATGAAAAAAGAGTTTTTGAGGTTTTCACCCGTTTCTTACGCCGAATTCGATTCGGTATATGCGGATTTGGAAAGAGCTTTTCCGTTCGAAGAGCGCAGAACTTATGCCGACGAAAAAAAATTACTGGAAGAAAAAAACTGCCGTTTTTACAAGGTTGTTTTCGGGAATGAAACGGTCGGATGCGCGGTGTTATGGGAATTAAAAAACTTCGTTTTTCTTGAACATATTACGATAAAACCCGAAGAACGCGGCAAAGGCTACGGCTCGGAAACTCTGCGTTTAATGGTAAAAACCTACGAAAATAAACCGATAATTCTCGAAGTGGAACCGCCCGACGGCGGGTATGCGGACAGGAGAATTGCTTTTTACCAAAGAAACGGTTTTGTTCTGAACGAAAAAGCCGATTATGTTCAGCCTTCCTATCACGGCGGAGAAGGGATTCCTTTACTCATTATGAGTTCGCAACCGCTCGATGAAACGGCGACGGAAAAATTCATTTCCGAAATAAAAGATTTTTGCTATAAAACGCGATAAATACGCGTCAATTAGACGGATAAATTCGGAACAAGCGAAAAATTAAGACAAAATTATTTTGAAAATCGGCGTGATTGCGCTTAAAGAAGGAGGTTTTTTATGCACCGCTATGTAAACAGTATGGACGAAATAGTGGCTTTGGCGGATATATGCCGCGAAAACAACAAAATCGACGCGGATTTGTACGATAAATACGACGTAAAACGCGGACTCAGGGACGCAAACGGCAACGGCGTGGTCGTCGGACTTACGCGTATTTCCGATATAAGGGCGAAGAAAAACGTCGACGGCAAACTCGTACCCATCGACGGAGAACTCTATTATCGCGGCTATAACGTAATCGACCTCATCAAAAACAAGAAAGGTAATTTCGGTTTCGAAGAAGCCACCTACCTCTTGCTGTTCGATAAACTTCCGACGGAAAAAGAACTCGAAGACTTTTGTCAGCTTCTGTCCCTTTGCCGCAGTCTGCCGTCTAATTTCGTCAGAGACGTAATTCTGAAAGCGCCGAATAAAGACATAATCAACAATATGGCAAAGAGCATACTCACGCTATATAGTTACGATAAAAACGCGGACAAACTCGACCTCGACAACGTGCTCGGTCAGTGCATACAGCTTATCGCCAATATGCCGCTGCTCGCGGTCTACGCGTACCAGGCGCATAAACATAAAAATAAGCACGGCAGTCTTATCATACATATTCCCAACCCGAAACTTTCCACCGCGGAAAATATACTGCGTATGCTCAGAGCGGACAGTAAATATACAGATTTGGAAGCGAACGTCCTCGACGTCGCGCTCATCTTGCACGCGGAGCACGGCGGCGGAAATAACTCGACGTTTACAACCCACGTGGTAACCAGCGCGGGCACGGATACGTATTCCGCTTTAACAGCCGCTTTGTGCTCGCTCAAAGGGCATAAACACGGCGGAGCGAATATAAAGGTTATCGAGATGTTTGACAACCTGAAATCAACCGTTAAGGATACCAAAGACGAAAGTCAACTTGAAGAATACGTCGATAAACTTCTCAATAAAGAAGCGTTTGACAACAGCGGTCTCGTCTACGGACTCGGGCACGCGGTGTATTCTTTGAGCGACCCGAGAGCGGAGACTTTCAAGTTTTTCGTCAAAGAGCTCGCAAAACAGAAAGGAATGGAAGACGAGTACGACTTGTACGCCAAAGTGGAAGAAATTGCCATAAGGAAGATAAGCGAAAAGAGGAAAATCTATAAGGGAGTGTGCGTAAACGTCGACTTTTACAGCGGACTTGCGTATAAGATGCTCGGACTTCCGAGAGAACTGTATACGCCGATTTTCGCCGTGGCGAGAAGCGTGGGGTGGAGCGCGCACAGAATAGAAGAATTGCTCAATTCCTGTAAGATAATAAGACCCGCATACAAGAGCGTGCGCGAGCCGAGAGAATATATAAAAGAAGACGATAGATAAAAACCGAATAATAACGCCGCTTTGTTAAAGACAAAACGGCGTTTTTTTTCACAAGGAACATAGACTATCTCTTTATGATTTTAATTTCGAAGTTTCCGAATTTGGCGATGAGGCAGATTTCCGAAAGTCGTCCTTTTTCCTTTACCGAACGGGTTTCGTCCACGCAGAAACCGCGGTTGCGGAGATAATAAACGCAACGTTCGAGGTTAGGGGAGGAGTATACTATATAGCCTGCGGAATTCCCGCCCGATTTTATAGCTTCCACCCCGAAAACGGTAGTTTCGGCGGGATTGTAGTTTTTGCCTGCGAAACGCGAAAAACCTTTGAGCGCGTCCTGCGCTGCGCCTTCTTCGAGATTGAGAGCGACGTGGTCGAGTTTAAGACCGAGAACTTCGTCCACCGCGGCGTGCGCGGTACGGGTAATCTCGGCAAAACGACCTGCGGCAAGATTTTGTTCTTCGGCAATAAACGTCCCCGCGCAGCAAAGAACTTTGCCGAACGAGAGATAATTTGTCAGATTTGAAAGATTTATGCCGCCGGTAGGAATGAATTTCATAAACGGGTAAGGACCGCTCAGAGCCTTCATCATTTCTATGCCGCCGAGAAGTTCGGCGGGAAAAAATTTTACCACGCGGAGTCCGCGTGAATACGCCTGGTCTATGTCGGTAGCCGTACTGCAACCGGGGAAGACGGGAACGCCGAGTTCTATACACCTGTCGACGACCGCGGGGTTAAACGCAGGGGTCACGATGTATTTCGCGCCCGCGTTGTAGGCTTCCTGAACCTGTTTAAGGTTAATCACCGTGCCCGCGCCCACTATGAGGTCGGGAAAACGCGAGGTGAGAACGCGGATAACTTCGGGAGCGCAAGCGGAACGGAAAGTGATTTCCGCGACGGTTAAATCCGCGCCGAGAAGCGCGCCCGCAAGAGGCAGAGCGTTCTTTACGTCTTCGATTTTGATAAGCGGAATTACGCCGCAAAGGTCGAGTTTACGGATAATATCGTCGTAAGCGCGGTTAAAAACGGGATTGTAAGTGTTAAGCATTATCGCCCCTATTAAAGGAATTATATTGTCGGATATGAAGTTTTATATCTTCGTCTTTTAGTCTAACATAACCCGCGGGAAAAATCAATACCGAACTTCCCGCTGCTTTCGCGCGTTGACATAATAAAGTGAATAATGTATAATAAATAAATTACGGAGGGTAAATGATTTTACAAAATGTAATTTTTCCGTGCGAGTTCGCTTCCGACGCGACCGAACTCTATTTCCGTTGCGGAGACGGGGCAAAATTCAGCGACGGAAAAATCGAATTTAAGGTAGGCGCGGAGTGCCGCTTCGATACCTACGCTTCTTCTTTTTCCATAGGGAAATGGACAAAATACGCCGGGATAGACGGCGTTAAGCTCACTTTGCGTGCGGAAGGCGAATTCACCGTAAGAGTTTTTCATTCGAGAGAGGAAAACGGCACGGTTTACGAAAAGTTGTTTACCGAAGTGAATTTCGTTGAAAAAACGGAAATTTCCCTGCCCGCCCTCGGCGAGGGAATTTATTATTTTACGATTAGAGCAAACTCGCAAGGCGCGTTTTTAAGCGCGGATTTTTCTACGGACGAAAAACCGAAACGCGACGTAAATATGCGCGTGGTCGTGTGCACTTACAAAAGGGAAAAATTCGTCGAAGAAAATATGAAAACTCTTCAAAGGGATATTTTCGACAACGAAAAATCGATTTTACGCGGAAAACTCAAAGTCCTCGTAGTAGATAACGGCGCAACTATCCCCGAAAGAAAAGGGGACGTTACGGTAATTCACAATAAAAACGCGGGCGGCGCGGGCGGATTTACCCGCGGAATTATCGAGACGGTGAAAGTCAGGGAAGAAGAGAGAATAACGCATATCGTGCTTACCGACGACGACGTAAGGTTTGAAAGCGAAAGTTTTTATCGGACGTTTACGTTGCTTTCCTACATTAAGGACGAGTACAAGGACGCGTTTATCGGCGGCGCGATGCTGAGAACGGACGAAAAATATATTCAGAACGAACGCGCGGACAGGTGGGACTACGAACGCGGAAAAGTCGTGCCCATAGGCGCAAAGCTCGATTTGTCGGATTCGGATAACCTCGCGAGGAACGAAAATGAAGAGAAAATAAACTACCTCTCCTGGTGGTTTTGTGCTCTCCCCGCATCCGTGCCCTCGGAAAGCAACCTGCCTCTTCCGATTTTTATCAAACGCGACGATATCGAATACGGGTTAAGGTGCGGTAAAAACTTTATTACGCTTAACGGAATTTTCGTGTGGCACGAACCCTTCGAAGGGAAGAGACCCGCGTTTCTCGAATATTACTATAACCGTAATCAATGTATAATGGAAGCGGTGCATAAAGCCGATTTTAACGCGAAAACGCTAAAAAAGCGCGCAATAAAAGAGACGGTGCGGGGAATTCTTACGTTCAGATACAACGAGGCGGAAAGCGCGACGAGAGGGATAAACGACTTTCTGAAAGGAACGGAGTTTCTGAAAACCGCCGACCCGACCGCGCTCAATTCGGAAATTATGAAATATAATCCGAAGATTGAAAAAATAGAAGTCGGCAAAAATTATATCGGGAAATACACAAAATCCTGCCGTATGGGCAAGGTGAAAAAAGCCGTCGCCTTATTTACGTTCAACGGATGTTTTCCGTGGGGGAGACAGGTTACCGTCCCCGCCGCGAGACCCAACTGGAAAGCGTTTTTCGGCGCGAAAAGTGCGCTTAACGTAAATCCGTCGGGAAAAGACGGGTTCGTTACGGAAAGAAATCTTAAAAGAGCTTTCGCTTGTGTAAAGCAATGCCTTGCGACGGTGAAGAACATAAATAAAAACTTCGAAAGAGCGAAAAACGATTACCGTAAGAACTTTACCGAATTGACGAGTTTAGGATTCTGGGAAAGATATTTGGAGATACCTGACGCCGAATACGTCGCGGAAAAGAAAATCGAAAGAGCGGGAGAAAAAATATCGGCGGCGCAAGTTGCGATTGCGGAAATAAAACTCTTTGTTCACAAAGTTGCAAGAGGGGTGTTCCGTTTGCTTTCCGCGTTTATTCCGCTTAGAGAAGACAAAGTTATTTTCGTTACGACAAAGAGAAAAGGCTTCGCGTGCAACACGAAATACGTCGCGCTCGAACTCAGAGAAAAATTCGGCGACGATTTCCGTATGACCTGGGTGAGCGATTATCCCGAAACTTGCGACGAAATAAGGGAACGGGGAATAAAAGTCGTGAAAATGAACACGCTCGGGTACGTGTTTTCCCAGCTCGGCGCGAAAACCGTGGTTTACAACGACAGCATACCTTCTTATCTTCCCAAAAGGAAAAAGCAGGTCTATATAAACACCTGGCACGGTGCGATAAATTATAAACACATAGGGTACGATTATTTGCAGAATAAATCAAAACCCGCGATGAAAAAGTTTGCGCTCAGAAACAGACAGCCCGACTACTTTATTTCGGGTTGCGAGTTTTTTACGAGAGATACCGCGTCTTCGTTCAGATTTTCGCAGGGTGTGTTCCTGAAATGGGGACTTCCGCGAAATTCTCTGCTGTTCGACGAAAAAAAGAAAAAAGCCGCGGCGGAAAAAGTAAGGAGTTTTTACGGGATAAACGGGAAAAAGATACTCGTTTACGCGCCGACATTCCGCAACGGGTTCGTTTCCGACGCGCACGGGTTGGATTTTGCCGCGGTTAAAGGCGCGCTGGGAAAACGGTTCGGCGGGGAATGGACGATATTCTACCGCGGACACGGGTTCGTCGAAGGAAAAGCGGATATAGGCGCGGAGGTAACCGACGTTACCGAATATCCCGATATGCAGGAAATAATCGCCGCTTCCGACGCGATGATAAGCGATTATTCCTCGGCAATGTGGGATATGATATTTACGGGAAAACCGATTTTCGTTTACGCACCCGATATGTCCGATTATGACGAAAACGAGAGAAGTTTCGCTTATCCCGTGAAAAAATGGCGTTATCCGATTGCGAAAAACAACGAAGAAGCGGTAAAAAATATTCTTTCTTTCGACGAAAAAGAATTCGTCGGACAAATGAAAAAACACCTTGAAGAAGCGGGGTCGTACGAGGACGGCAAAGCCGCCGAAAAGACAGCTTCTTTAATAGCGAGTATCCGTTTCGGCGATGAAAAAGGAGAAAATAAATGAAAAGAGTGATTACCTACGGGACGTTCGATTTATTGCATTACGGGCATATAAACTTGCTTAAACGCGCGAAAGAATACGGGGATTACCTCGTAGTTGGACTTTCCACCGACGAATTCAACGCGCAGAAGAACAAGATTTGCTATTTTTCCTATGAAGAAAGAAAACAGATGCTCGAAGCGCTCAGATACGTCGACCTGGTTATTCCCGAAACGTGCTGGGAACAGAAAATCGAGGACGTCAGGCTCTACCATATCGATACGTTCGTTATGGGCGACGACTGGAAAGGGAAATTCGATTTTCTCAAAGATTTTTGCGACGTCGTGTATTTGCCGAGAACGCCGGATATTTCCACCACGCAGATAAAAAACGACCTCGGCGTTTCCGATAAAGACTGAAATTATCTTACGATATTTATAAGGGTTCCGAGAATATCCGCAGAAGTCAGGAAATCTCTTTTGTCGAAAAAGAACTCGTTTTGTACGTTTTCCGAAACCGAAGTGACTTTCCAGAATTTCGAGTTTTCGAAAAAGCCCGTTATGTTTTTTACTCCGCCGCTTATAAACGGCGCGAGAGTCCTTACGTTTTCCTTGTTTATTCCGATTGCGACAGTTGTCATTTTTCGTCCTCCGTTTTTTTGTTTACGCTTGAAGTATAAGATGGAATCCACGTTTTGTAAACGTTTTACGGTTTCGTTTATGACACACCTTGCAATTTGTTTTGTAAAATTCGTAAAAATGGAAAATGCTTGCAAAATATAACGCGCGTATGGTAAAATAAAATAATAATTATAAATTAAAGCGGAGAAAGATATTATGGTAATCAAAAAAATCGCAAAAAAAGTTTATTATGCGGACGGAAAACGCATTGCGGAAAAAGAAGCTCTTTCGAGAGGGGGCGCGGAATGGTACAAAGGTACGATAGCGTACGGAATTCTCGACGCGCACAATAAGAATAAACCCACGGTAAAGGGCGGCAAACTTATGATAAGTTTCGACTGTATGGCAAGCCACGACATAACCTACGTCGGCATCATACAGACTGCGAAAGCGAGCGGACTGAAAAAATTCCCCATACCGTACGTTCTTACAAACTGCCACAACAGCCTTTGCGCGGTGGGCGGCACGATTAACGAAGACGACCACAACTTCGGATACTCCGCGGCGAAAAAATACGGCGGAATATACGTGCCCGCGCACCAGGGCGTAATCCACAGCTATATGAGGGAACGTATGGCGGGTTGCGGCAAGATGATTCTGGGCAGCGATTCTCATACGCGTTACGGCGCGCTCGGAACTATGGCAATCGGCGAGGGCGGAGGAGAACTCGTTAAACAACTTCTCTGTAAAACTTACGACATAAACTATCCCGACGTAATCGGGGTGGAACTTAAAGGCAAACCGAAAAAAGGCGTCGGACCGCAGGACGTCGCGCTTGCCATTATCAAAGAAACTTTCGCTTGCGGGTTCGTGAAAAACAAGGTTATGGAATTTTTCGGTTCGGGAATAAAAAATCTGTCCGTGGAATTCCGCAACGGAATAGACGTTATGACGACAGAGACGACCTGCCTCAGTTCGGTATGGGAAACAGACGAAAAAACCGAAGAGTATCTTCGCGTACATAAAAGAGAGGGCGACTATCGCAAGCTGGAAAGGAAGAAAGAGTGTTGTTACGACGGACTCGTTACGGTAAACCTGTCCGAGGTTGAACCTATGATTGCGTTGCCTTTCCATCCGTCCAATGCCTATACGATAAGAGAACTGAAAGAACGTCCTTACGAAATACTTTCCAAAGTGGAAGCGGCGGGAAACAAACTTCTCAAAAAAGGCGAGCTTAAACTCACCGATAAAATCATCGACGGAAAAATTCGCGTAGACCAGGCGATAATCGCGGGTTGCGCGGGCGGAACTTACGACAACCTCGTTGAGGCCGCGGAAATTCTCACCCAAAACGGCGGCGTGGACGGTCGTATTTCTATGAGCATTTACCCGGGAAGTCAGCCGCTGTACTCCTTCCTTGCGAAAAAAGGCGTGATAACGGAGTTCATTCAGGCGGGCGTAAACGTCAAAACCGCATTCTGCGGTCCGTGCTTCGGCGCGGGCGACGTTCCTGCAAACAACGGTCTGTCCATAAGACATACGACGAGAAACTTCGAATCGAGAGAGGGAAGTAAACCCGGCGAAGGACAGCTTGCCTGCGTTGCGCTTATGGACGCGAGAAGCATAGCGGCTACCGCGGCGAACGGCGGGTTCCTTACCGCCGCGACGGAAATAGACTACGAAAGAAAAATCAAACCGTACGTTTACGATGGGAGCGTTTACGAAAAACGGGTAACCGATTGCTTTGGTAAGGGAGACGAAAACTACCCGCTTTGCTACGGACCGAATATCGCGGACTGGCCGGAAATGCCCGCGCTCGGACGTAATCTCATTATGAAAGTGGCGGCGGTTATCGAAGACCCCGTTACCACTACCGACGAACTCATTCCGTCGGGAGAAACCAGCAGTTATCGAAGCAATCCGTTGCGCCTTGCCGAATTCACGCTCAGCAGGAAACGCCCCGATTACGTCGGGCAGGCAAAGCAAATACAGAAAGAAAGCGTAAATCCCACCTCGGAATACGAAGAGGCGGCTCGCTTAGCGGGACTGGAAGGAGAAATCGAGATAGGAAGCGTCGTTTACGCGGTTAAACCCGGAGACGGAAGCGCGAGAGAACAGGCGGCAAGTTGCCAGAGAGTTCTCGGCGGCGTGGCGAATATCGCAAAAGAATACGCGACGAAACGTTACCGCAGCAACCTTATAAACTGGGGAATGTTGCCGTTTATTTACGACGGAGATTACAAGTTCGAAAACGGAGATTTGGTGGCGGTTAAGGACGTGGACAGAATTTTCGACGAGAAAAAAGTCGAGGCAACCGTAGTGAGAAACGGGGCCGCGAAGAAAATCGTTCTGAAAATGGACGACGTAACCGCGGAAGAGAGAAAAATTATCGAAGCGGGGTGCCTGATTAACAGGAATAGAACGGAAAATAAATGAGGGTCATCAGCGGTAAATATAAAGGAAGAAGAATTCTTCCCCCGATAAACGACAACGTGCGACCGACGACGGATAAAGTTAAGGAAGCAGTTTTTGCCGCCCTTCAAACCGTGATAAGCGGCGCGGTCGTTGTAGATTTGTTCGCCGGGACGGGCGGGCTCGGAATAGAAGCGTTAAGTCGCGGCGCGAAAAAAGTTTATTTTTGCGACGGCGCGGCGGCTTCGATTGACCTTATAAAAAAGAACGTGAGTTTTGTGGAAAACGGCACGTTCGAAATACTGAAAGGCGATTTTAACGACTGTATAAGACGAATGGTCTCGCGCGGCGTGAAAGCGGATATTGTGCTGTGCGACCCGCCGTACGGGAAAGGAATTCCCGACAAGGCGTTGAAAGCGATAGAAGAAGCCGGACTTCTTAACGAGGGCGGAACCGTCGTCGTCGAGAGAAAGTCCGTCGACCCGCCGCAAAGAGAATGTTTTGCATACGTTTCCGCGAAAACGTACGGAGAAACAAGCGTAGATATTTACAAAAACGTGAAAAAATGCGCGGTAACAGGCACTTTCGACCCGTTCACGCTCGGGCATAAGTATGTGGTGGAAAAGGCGCTCGAAGAAAACGACTTTTGCTACGTCGTAATGATGGTAAACGAGAATAAAACCGCGCGGTATTCGGTGGAAAACCGTCTGAGAATGGCGGCGGTAAGCCTTGCCGAATACAAGAAAAGAGTAAGAATAGAGTTTTACGGCGGCACGGCGGCGGATTATTGCATAGAAAACGGGATAAAACGCATATATAGAGGTTACCGCAACGAAACGGACGAAGCGTACGAAAAAGAAATGGCGGAGTATAACCTGAATAAATGCGGAGCGGAAACGATTATTGTAAAAGCGGAGAACGAAATCAGTTCTTCCAAAGCAAAAGAAGCGTTCGACAAAGGTGAAAGCGTTGCGGAATACGTGGCGCAGGACGTTGTTGGACTGATGAGAAAACGTTAGGGAGGATTTAATATGGAAGAAGACGTCAGTTTATTATTAAGTTATATAGAAACGGAAATTAACGACGGGAAAAAACCGCTTATCGGCGGCGGAGTTATCGTCAACGGAACGGCAATTCTTAAATTGATAGACAGGATAAGAGCCGCGCTTGCAATCGCGACGGGAGAGGATAAAATCGCTCAGGCAACGCAGAAAGCGCAGGAAATCATCGAATTTGCCGAACAGAGCAAAGCAAAACTAATCGACGAAGACATCGCAACGAGAGAAGCGAGAGCAAAAGCCGACCGCATAATTCAACAGGCGTTGGTGAAACGCAGTAAAATGGAACGCGACCTTGCGGAAAATCTTTCGGTAATGCTGTCTGACATCAAAAAAACCGTGGACGACGCGGACGCGCGCTTTAATTCGGTAATCGACGAAGCGAAAAAAAGCATAGACAGCGCGATTGCGAGAGTTAATAGGCGAGTAGAGTAAGCAACGTTTCCGACCAAACGTTGCGTGGGATTTTACGACAGTCGCGTAGCTTTGTGTCGATAAAATCTATATCCACGCAAGTCGGACTTACAAGGAAGCAAAATGACACAACAATTCCGACCAGTCGTTACACGGAATTTTACCGCAGTCGGCTATCGCCTTTGTGCGATAAAATTTAAGTCCGTGTAAGTCGGACTCATAAGGAAGAAAGTCGTACCGACTTTCTTTTCATTTAAGTTCGCAAGGGGATTACCCCTTGCTCGAACCCCATATGGGCGGCGCTCTCGGTACCTGCCCGTTCGCGCCGAAAATTCATATCCGTTATGTCTTGTTTTTGTGATAAAACAATACTCACGAGATAAAGAGTAGAATATACAATAAAAGTTTTTGTAAAGGGAGAGCACGAGAGGGGAGAAACTTTTTGCCTAAAAAGGTTTCCCCTCTCGTATCTACATTTAACAAAGTTTTTGTAAAAAGGGAGCGCGAGGGAGAGGAAACTTTTTGCTTAAAAAGGTTTTCTCCCTCGCACGCTATTTTATATTACAATAAAAAGCATAGCGGCAAGCAAACGGCGGCGGAGAGTAAGCCTTGGGTAAACTTGGTGAGCAAGTAGTAAGCGGGGGAAATTTTTATGCCCGAAAGGAACGTAAGGCTTTGGAAAGTCACGCTGAGTCCGCCGAAGGCGATGAGGAACGAACAGAGGGGAAGGGTGACAAGGATAGGAAAACCCGAGCAGGACAGCAGGAGACAGCCTTTGGTCATTTCGATAAACCCGCCCGCCACTCCCGAAGTTATCCTGCCGTTTACTCCGAGATTTTCCATTGCGCGAGAAATGAGAGGAATGAGTCCGGTATTCGTACATACGTCGAGCAGCAGGTTAAAAATCGTGATATAGCCGCCGACAATGCCAACGCTAAGAAAAGTGTTGAGCATTGATTTGTTAAGTATATCCTCGGCTTTTTCGGTTGACGGAACGGGAGCAGGATTGACGGAAGAAGGGGTTTTTCCGCGGTATAATAAACCGTTTAGAAGCGCGCCGAGGTAATGGGAGATAAGAAGGGCGAACCCGTAGGTTTTGTTTCCGAACATACTTACGCCGACCGTGCCGACGATGAAAAGTGGTCCGCTTGTCGAAGTGAACGCGGCAATTTTTCTACCTTCTTTTTCGTTTATTATGCCGCCGCTGTAAAGTTCGCCGATGAGTTTTGCCCCGACGGGGTAGCCGCAGAGCATACTCATAATAAGAACGTAACCCCCGACGGGCGGCGCGGCATAGAGTTTGCGTAAAGGCGAGCGAAGGAGTTTTCCCGCGTCGGAAGCGAAATCGAGTTCGGTGAGGAGTTTCGAAAAGAAAAAGAACGGAAGCATAGAGGGAAGAACGGCGGTAACGTAGAGATTAAGTCCGTTTTTCACCGATTGAAGATAAACGTCGGTTTTTGCGATGAGAATAATAAGCAAAATGCAGACGAAAGCGACGGTCAGGTTGCGCGCGGTGAATAGCTTGCGTTTCATTATATTATGAATACGCTTAAAAGCGTGTTTTATGACGCCAAAACGCGCACGCGCACGAGGGAAATGGGGAGAGAAATAAATTTTTCACAAAAAGGTATAAGGAAAAAAAATCCGTCCATAATCTTACCGAAAACGATGATGACTAAACGGAGGTAAATTTATGGAAAAGAAGCAATCATCTCAGAAAACTAAAAATTTCTTCAAAAAGAACGTATATTACATTATAATGGCGGTCTGCCTGCTTGCAATCGCCGCAATGGTTACCGTTACCGTTCTTATCAATAACGGCGTAATCGGTAAACAGCCCGACGACCTCACTCCCGACAATCCCGTAATAAAACCCGACAACCCGGACGACGGAAACAACGGCGACAACGACAATCCCACGGTAAACCCCGGCGACGACGATAATCCGACGGTAAACCCCGGCGACGACGACAACCCCGCGCCCATAGCAATCGTGTTTGCCGCGCCAGTAAACAGCGTCAACGTTATTCAGGGTTACAGTATGGACAGCCTCGTGTGGAATTCCACGCTCAAACACTACGCGGTGCATAACGGAATAGACTTCGGCGGAGCGGACGGAGACAACGTCTGCGCGGCATACGACGGAGTAGTGGTAGACGTAAGCTACGACGTGCTCAACGGCAACACCGTTACCATTAAACACAGCGATACGCTTTCCACGGTTTATTCTTCCCTCAACGAGCCCGTAGTAACGGTAGGACAGACCGTAAAACAGGGCGGAGTTATCGGAACGATGGGTACGACCGCTACCGCGGAATATACCCTCGGAGCGCACGTGCACTTCTCGGTACTGGAAAACGGCGAAATAATAAATCCCGACGCTTACCTTACCATTACGGAAAACAAATAATATTTTATAAAGTCGAAAACCGATAAAAGGTAACCTTACAGAAAATAAAGGTTACCTTTTTTGTTTTTATGCAAGCAATACCGCATAGGAACGTTTTAACGGTTTCCGTTTTTATACTTGCAAAAAGGCGCAATATGTCCGTATCGGAAAGCGTTTTTGTTTGACAGACGCGGTATAAAAAAGATATAATAAATAAATTATTTTATTAAATATAATCTCGCGCGCAAGAAAGCGCGATTAAAAAAGGAAGTTCGGAATGAATCGTATTGTTAAAAAAACCGTATTGAACCCGACGGTTACGGAAATAGTTATCGACGCGCCGCTGATTGCGGCGAAAGCGGAACCGGGGAATTTCGTTATTCTTCGGGCGGAAGAGGACGGGGAAAGAATTCCTCTTACGATAGCCGATTTCGACAGGGTTGGCGGAACGGTGACGTTGATTTTTCAGACGGTAGGGGCGACGACTTTGAAGTTGTCTTCGCTTGGCGTAGGGGAATTTGTTCCCGACATAGTCGGACCGCTCGGCAAAGCGACGGAGACGGAAGGGTTTAAGAAAGTCGCGGTTATAGGCGGCGGCGTAGGGTGCGCAATAGCGTATCCCGTCGCGAAAAAACTCGCTTTAAGCGGCGCGGAAGTCCACGGAATAGCGGGGTTCAGAAACAAATCGCTCGTTATATTGAAAGAAAAATTCGATAAAACGTGCGCAGTTTTCAAACTGATGACGGATGACGGAAGCGACGGGGAAAAAGGGCTTGTTACCGACGCGCTCGCTTCTCTTATCGAAAGCGGAAACCGCTACGATTGCGTTTACGTTTTCGGTCCGATTATTATGATGAAATTCGTTTCGCAACTAACCAAACGCTACGGAATAAAGACGCTTGTCAGTATGAACCCGATTATGATTGACGGAACGGGTATGTGCGGCGGCTGTCGGCTTACCGTAGGGGGCGAGACGAAATTCGCCTGCGTGGACGGACCCGAGTTCGACGGGCATCTCGTCGATTTCGACGAATGTATAACGCGTTCGAAAAGTTACAAACAACAGGAAAAAAGAGAATACGAAAAGGCGTGCAACCTTTTTAAGGAGGTCAGGTAAAAATGCCTAATATGTCGCCGAAAAAGAACGAAATGCCGTGCCAAAGCCCGCTTGAAAGGACGAAAAACTTCGACGAGGTCGCGCTCGGCTATACCGAAGAACAGGCAATCGACGAAGCGAAAAGATGTCTTCACTGTAAACACCGCCCGTGCACCGCGGGTTGCCCCGTAGGGGTTAAAATTCCGGATTTTCTCGCAAAAGTAGCCGAGGGAAAATTTGAAGAAGCGTATGAAATCATAACGCAAACCAACGCGCTTCCCGCAGTCTGCGGAAGAGTGTGCCCGCAGGAAACGCAATGCGAAGGGAAATGCGTGAGAGGGATTAAAGGCGAACCGGTAGGCATTGGCAGACTTGAACGGTTCGTCGCCGATTTCCATAACGCGCATAAAGTACTTAGTAAAGAAAGCAGTGCGCAGAACGACGTCGAAAACGAAGAAAAAGCGATAAAAAACGGCAAAAAAGTCGCGGTAGTCGGAAGCGGTCCGTCGGGACTTACCTGTGCGGGCGCGCTTGCGAAAAAAGGGTACGATGTGACGGTGTTCGAGGCGTTGCACACGGCGGGCGGCGTGCTCGCTTACGGAATTCCCGAGTTCAGACTGCCGAAAAAAATATTGAAAACCGAAGTGGACGGACTTAAAGAAATGGGCGTAAAAATGATGACGGATACCGTTATCGGCAAAACGCTCACCCTTGCGGAAATCTGCGACGAATACGAAGCCGTTTTTATCGGAACGGGAGCGGGACTTCCGCTTTTTATGAAAATAAAAGGGGAAAACCTATGCGGAGTGTATTCGAGCAACGAGTTTCTTACGAGAATAAATTTGATGAAAGCGTATGAAAACGGCGCGAAAACGCCGCTTTATATCCCGAAAAAAGTAGTCGTAGTCGGCGGCGGGAACGTCGCTATGGACTCGGCGCGTTCGGCAAGAAGACTCGGCGCGGAAGTGACAATCGTATACCGTAGAACGGAAAACGAACTGCCCGCGAGAAAAGAGGAAGTGGAAAACGCGAAAGAAGAGGGCGTAAAATTCCTTATGCTTGCAAGTCCTGTCGAAGCGATAGGGGACGAAAACGGCTGGGTAAAGGCTGTTAAATGCGAAAAAATGAACCTCGGCGAAGCGGACGCAAGCGGCAGAGCGAAACCCGTGCCTTCGGGCGAATTCGTTACGATAGAGGCGGACTGCTTTATCGTCGCGATAGGGACGACCCCGAATCCGCTTATAAAAAACACTTCGGAAAAACTCGATTTCAATGCGAAAGGTTGTATCGTAGTGGACGAAAACAACTTGACGAGCATAGAGGGCGTTTACGCCGGCGGAGACGCGGTAACCGGCGCGGCAACGGTGATAAGCGCGATGGGCGCGGGAAAAACCGCCGCGGAAGCAATCGACGGGTATTTGAAAAACAGATAATATAAAGGATAATAAGCACGGCTTTTATATAGGAGAAAAGAAATGGAATATCGTTATGAAAGAGACTCTATGGGGGAAATTATGGTTCCCAAAGAAGCGATGTGGGGAGCACAAACGCAGAGAAGTCTGATAAATTTCAACATAGGCGAAGAGAGTATGCCTATGGACGTTATCAAGGCGCTTGCCTATATTAAAAAGGCGTGCGCGTTTGTAAACAGAACCCTGAGACCCGAGAAGATGACTTCGGAAAAGGCGGGAGAGATTTCTCACGTTTGCGACGAAATAATAGAAAACAGGCTGGATTCGCATTTCCCGCTCAAAGTGTGGCAGACGGGGAGCGGAACGCAGACGAATATGAACGTAAACGAAGTTATCGCAAACAGAGCGAATCAACGCGTAGGGAAGAGATTGCTTCATCCCAACGACGACGTCAATATGAGTCAGAGCTCGAACGATATTTTTCCCACGGCGATGCACATAGCCGCGGTACTTGCAATCGACAACAAACTTATGCCTGCGGCGGAAAAACTGGTAAAGAGTTTCGAGAGGCTCGCAAAGAAATACGAAGGCGTGATAAAGATAGGCAGAACGCATTTGCAGGACGCCACGCCTATAGCGTTTTCACAGGAAATCGACGGATGGAAAGCGGCGGTGGAAAGCCCGATTGCCGCGCTGAAACTCAGTATGGGCGCGTTGAGAGGACTCGCCCTCGGCGGCACGGCGGTAGGCACGGGATTGAACGCGCCGAAAAATTTCGCGGTTACCGCGGTCAATATAATAAACAGCTTTACAAACAACGCTTTTTACAGCGCGGAGAATAAATTCCATTCCCTTTCGGCGAAAGACGAACTCGTTGTTACGCACGGAGCGTTGAAAGCGCTCGCCGCAAACCTTATGAAAGTCGCAAACGACATAAGATTGCTTGCAAGCGGACCGCGTTGCGGACTGGGAGAAATCAGATTGCCCGCAAACGAACCCGGAAGTTCGATTATGCCCGGAAAAGTCAACCCGACGCAGTGCGAAGCCGTCACTATGGTGGCGGTACAGGTAATGGCGAACGACGCGGCGATAAGTTTCGCGGCAAGCCAGGGCAACTTCGAACTCAACGTGTTTATGCCCGTCATTATCTATAATTTCCTGCAATCGGTGCGACTGCTTACCGACGTGATGAACAGTTTCGCGACCAAATGCGTGGACGGAATAGAAGCAAACGAAGAAAAAATGAAACAAAACGTGGGCAGTAGTCTTATGCTCGTCACCGCGCTCAACGACTATATCGGGTATGAAAGAGCGGCAAAAGTGGCGAATACCGCGTTCGACAACGGGTGCTCGTTGCGCGAAGCGTGCGTAGAACTCGGGTTCCTTACGGGAGAAGAATTCGACCGCATCGTAATGCCCGAAAAAATGATTTAATAAAATACGAAAGAATAAATAAAACATAAAAAATAAACAAGAGAAAAAACTACGGAGCAAAAAAATATGCTGGAATTTGTTTCAATCGACGCAAAACCAACGGAGTTTTTCGAACGGTTTTATCGGGGCGAAGGCGTGTGCATATGCGATAAAACGGTTACTTGCAAAAGAATGTGGGAAGGCTTCGGCGCGTCATACGCGATAGCGTGCGGTTGTCTGATAATCAAAAACGAATCGGAATTTTGGGGAACCGCGTTCGATTTTCCGCTGAAAGGCGAGAACGGCGACGAATACGCCGCTTTGGAAAAAATCGAAGATTATTGCGTAAAAAACGGAATACCGCTCAAATTCTGTTGCCTTAACACAGAACAAACAGCCTTGCTTGCGGCAAGGTATTCGCTCTTTTCCTGCGTAAACGACAGAAATTACCGCGACTATATCTATCTCGCGGAAGAAACCGCGACTTTCAGAGGAAAGAAGTTCGCGGGGCAGAGAAACCATATAAATAAATTCGTTTCCGCTTATCCGAATGCTTTTTATCGAAAAATCACAAACGACGACAGAGAAAAACTGTTCGCTTTTTTGAAAGAATGGGAAGAAACCGTATTGCCCGACAAATCCAAAGACGCGGAAGACGAGTATAAAAAAGCGGTTAAATTATTAAAAACAGCCGATTTTGACTATTATAATACAGCTTGCGTCGAGGTTGACGGAAAGATTATAGCGTTCTGTTTAGGAGAAAAAGCGTTCGATACGACGATTATTCATATAGAAAAAGCCTTGCACAGGTACGAAGGCGTAAATGTGTTTATGGTAAAAGAATACGCCGCCGCGTGCGGAACGAAATACATAAACAGGGAAGACGACGCCGCGAGCGAGGGACTGAGAATATCCAAAATGCAGTATCATCCGTTAAAGCTCGAACCCGAATTCCTGATGACGGTGCAAACCGAAGCGGCGCGACTGAAAAGAATTCCCGAATTGAAGAGCGAAAGGCTTACGTTCGGCAGGATAAAAAAAGAGGAAACCGACGAATATTACAGACTGTGCGTAGACGAAGAACTCAATAAGTACTGGGGTTACGACTACAAAAACGACCTCGAAGGCGAACTGTATAAAGAGTATTTCTACGACGTGGCGAAGAATGATTTCAAAAATAAAACGGCGGTAAACTTCGCGGTCAGAAAGGACGGAATTTTTATCGGAGAAACCGTGATTTACGACTTCGATTACCGCGGTGAATGTAAAGTAGGAGTGAGAATTTTCAAAGAATACGCGGGAAAAGGATACGGAAAAGAAGCGTTTGCGAGAACCGTGGATTTCGCGCTGTACGGACTGGGAATAAAAAAAGTGCTGTCTTCGTGTTATAAAGAAAATACGCCGAGCGTCAAAATGCACGGCGAACTGATGAGAAAGACAGGGGAAGATACGGAAAAGTACTACTACGAGAGGGAATATTGATGATAAAAACACTGTTTCTTGACGCGGACGATACGGTTTTCGACTTCGACGCGGCGCAGAAAGCCGCCCTTAAAGGCGCGTTCGAAACGCTGGGCTATCCGTTCGACGACGAACTTTACGACCTCTACGACAAGATAAACATAAAATACTGGAAAATGCTCGAACGGGGCGAAACGGTTAAAGAAAAACTGATTTACGACCGTTTTTATGAATTTTTCGACCGCTCGGGGATATGCGGGGACGTCTATAAAACGGAAGACGAATACCAAATTAGGCTCGGGAATCAGGCGTTCTGGTGGGACGGGGCGAAAGAGGGAGTAGAGTACCTCTCGAAAAAATACGACGTCTTTATTACTACCAACGGACACGGCGATACGCAGAGAAACAGAATTAAATTAAGCGGACTTGATAAATTCGTCAAAGGCGTCTTTATCTCCGAACTCATCGGCTACGCCAAACCGCAGAAAGAATATTTCGAGTACTGCCTTAAACAAAGCGGCGCGGATAAAGAGAGCACCGCGTGCATAGGAGATTCCCTTACAAGCGATATAAAAGGCGGAATAAACGCGGGCTTGAAAACCGTCTGGTGTAATTTCAAAAACCAACCTATGCCCGACTTAAAGATTGATTACGTCGCGCACAGTTGGAAAGATATTTGTAAAATATTCTAATTTACGGCAACCGTAAATCTAATTAAAGAATCCCAAACTAACCATTAAAGCGTTGTTTACTTTGTGCATAGCTTCGGGAGAAAGCGCGCCTATTTTGTCTTTGAGACGCTGCTTGTCGAGGGTGCGGAGCTGTTCGGTGAGAACCACGCTGTCGCGGGGAAGACCCGTGGTGGTGTCGAGTTCTATGTGCGTGGGAAGACGGGCTTTGTTGAGTTGAGAAGTGATTGCGGCGGCGATTACCGTAGGCGAATAGCGGTTGCCGACGTCGTTCTGAATGACGAGAACAGGGCGAACTCCGCCTTGCTCGCTGCCTACTACCGGGCTTAAATCCGCATAATAAATTTCTCCCCGTTTTACCATAACTCCTCCGAAACTCCTCCGACCGCCGCGGCGGTTTTCTTCCTAATACATAGGTATTCCTTTTCCGCGCGATTTCGTTCATATTTGTTTTTCCCGAATGACAGAGGTTTTATACGAAACGCGGCTTTACTTTGCGAAAATCGTTTTACAAAAAGACTTAAACAAGTTATAATTTGTATTTAGATATAAAAGAGGAGATGACCGAGATGAAGGAAAAATTTTATATAACCACTCCCATTTATTACCCGAGCGGAAAATGGCATATAGGCACGTGCTATACGACGGTCGTATGCGACGCGATAGCGCGGTTTAAGAGAATGTCGGGGTTCGACGTTTTTTACCTTACGGGGACGGACGAACACGGACAGAAAATCGAAAAAGTAGCGGCGGAACACGGCGTGCCGACGAAAGAGTTCGTCGACAGACAAGTGGACACCCTTAAAAGTTTATGGAAAAAACTCGATATAAGCTACGATAAATTTATCCGCACGACCGACGATTATCACGAAAAAGCCGTGCAGAAAATTTTCACGAAATTATACGAAAAAGGCGATATTTATAAGAGCGAGTACGAGGGTTGGTATTGCACCCCGTGCGAAAGTTTCTGGACGAAAACTCAGCTCAAAGACGGAAAATGCCCCGATTGCGGAAGAGAAGTCGAACTGACGAAAGAAAGCAGTTACTTTTTCAGAATGAGTAAATATAAAGACAGACTCATCGACTTAATCGAAAACGACCCCGAGTTTCTCCAACCGAAATCGAGAAGAAACGAAATGCTCAATAACTTCCTTCGCGCGGGACTTCAAGACCTCGCGGTGTCGAGAACTTCCTTTAAGTGGGGTATCCCCGTGCCGTTCGATAACGAACACGTCGTATACGTGTGGCTGGACGCGCTCACAAACTATATAACCGCGCTCGGCTACGGCTCGGACGACGAAAGCCTGTTCGAAAAATACTGGCCCGCCGATATTCATATGATGGGTAAGGAAATCGTAAGGTTCCATTCGATAATATGGCCCGCGATTTTAATGGCGCTCGATTTGCCCCTTCCCAAAAAAGTATACGGGCACGGCTGGTTGCTTCTCGGAAGCGACAAAATAAGCAAATCGAAAGGAAACGTCGTCGACCCTGTCGTTTTAAGCGACAGATACGGCGTGGATGCGGTAAGGTATTACTTGCTTCGCGAAGTGCCGTTCGGCTCGGACGGAATGTTCGGAAACCTCGCGTTTTTAAGCAGAATAAACGCGGATTTATGTAATTCGCTGGGAAATTTATTGAGCCGCTCGACAGCAATGGTAAATCAGTATTTCGGAGGGGCTTTGCCGAAAACCGACGTAAAAACGCCGTATGACAAAGAACTCGAAGATTTGATGAACGGACTTAAAGACAAAATGACCGCGCATATCGACGCGTTGCTCATTCCCGAAGCCCTCGAAGATATTTTCGAACTCATAGGAAGAGCGAATAAATATATCGACGAAACCACCCCGTGGTTGCTCGCTAAAAACGAGGAAAAACGCGAGGAACTTAAATCGGTAATGTACCACCTCGCGGAAACGCTCAGGGTGGCGGGTATCGCGCTTATGCCGTTCCTGCCCGAAACCGCGGCGAGAGTGCTCGGAGATTTGTCCGTGGAAAAACCCGAAGAGTTCGGAGAAAACCTCGCGTACGGAATTCTCGAAGAAGGGACGAAAATCGTCAAAGGCGCCGCGTTGTATAAGAGAATCGACGTAAACAAGGAATGCGCCGAACTGGAAAAACTCGCGGGCGGAGAAACAAAACCCGCGGAGAAAAACGAAAAGAAAACCGACGAAAAGCAGGATAAGGCGAAACAACCGGCCAAAAAACACGGCGCGGCGTCTTACGAAGAAATTACCATAGACGACTTTTCGAAAATCGAATTGAAAGTCGGTAAAATCCTCACCGCGGAAAAAGTGGAGGGAAGCAAAAAACTCCTTCACTTTACCGTGGATACCGGAGAAAGAACGAGAAGCATCGTAAGCGGCGTGGCGAAATTCTATACGCCCGAAGAAATGGTGGGTAAAGAAGTGGTCGTAGTGGCAAATCTGAAACCCGTAACGCTGGGCGGCGTGCTCAGCGAAGGAATGATACTGTTTGCGGAAAACGAAAACGGCGAAGTAATAAGCGTCGCGCCGACTAAACCCGCGGGCGGCGGAGCGACCGTATGCTGATTGACGCGCACGCGCATTTGTCCGACGAACGGTTTAAGGAATGCGCGGAAGAAATAGCGTCGAAGACGGAAAATTCCGAACCGAAAATCATCGTCGACACGGGCGCGGACAGACCGACGAGCGAAGACTGCTTTCTGCGAGCGCAAAAATATAAGGGTATTTATTGCGCGGTGGGCGTGCACCCCGAATACGCCGACAAATTGACCGACGAAGACGTAGACCGATTTAAGGAAATGTGGGAAGACGTTAAATGCGCGGCAATCGGGGAAATCGGACTTGACTATCACTACGAAAACAACCCGGATAGGGAAACGCAGAAAAGGGCGATGATTAGGCAAATGCGACTTGCTTATGAAATCGGCGCGCCCGTGGTGTTGCATATAAGAGACGCCCACGGCGACGCGGTAAAATTACTTAACGAGAATAAAGAACTGATTAAAAACGGTTTGCTCGTGCATTGTTACAGCGGAAGCAAAGAGCTTGTTAAGGAATACGCAAAACTCGGCGCGTACTTTTCCTACGGAGGAGCGGTGACGTTCGCAAACGCAAAGGACAAACCCGATATAGTGAGGGCTACGCCGATTGACAGAATAATTCTGGAAACCGATTGCCCGTATATGTCGCCCGAACCGATGAGAGGAAAGAGAAACGAACCGTCGTTTATAAGGTTTACCGCAAGAAAAATAGGGGAAATTATAGGGAAAACGGAAAAAGAAACGGAGGATATTATTCAGGCTAACACCCTTAGACTGTTTAAGAAAATCAAAATATGATTGTTTACGAAATAGACGGAGCGGTTTATATAAATTTAACCAACAAATGCAGTAATAACTGCGAGTTCTGCGTAAGAACGACCAGCGACAGATACGAAGAATTCGATTTGTGGCTGAAAAAAGAACCCACCGCAAAGGAAGTAATAGAAGAACTCGAAAACCACGACAACGGGAGGGAATACGTCTTCTGCGGTTACGGAGAACCCCTCTGCGCGTTGGATACCCTTATCGAGGTGGCGGATTACCTTAAAGGACAGGGAAAAACCGTAAGATTGAACACCAACGGACAGGCGGATTTAATCGTCGGAAAAGGCGTGAGCGAACGACTGAAAGGAAAAGTCGACGAAGTGAGCGTCTCGTTGAACGCGGCAAACGCGAAAGAGTATAACAGAATTTGCAGGTGCAAGTACGGCGAAGAAGGGTATTACAGTATGTTGCGGTTCGCAAAAGAATGTAAGGAAAGCGGAATAAAGGTAAAATTTTCCGTGGTAAATACCCCCGGCTTCGACGTGGAAGCGGCAAAAAAAGTCGCGAGTGAACAAGGAATTCCGCTCAGAGTGAGAGAATTGATAAAATAAAAACAGCCCGCATATTTTAAGCGGACTGCGAAAAATAAAAGCCGTTTTATCTTTTGTATTGTAAGGTTTTTATCTTTCGTACATAAAAAGTATAACGCAGTTTATCGGTAAATATCAGAGGAAAATAATGGATATTAAAGAACTTGTGGGCGACTTCCGCTTCAAAAAAAGCCTCGGGCAGAACTTTATTACGGACGTGAATTTACTTAACGCCGTCGTCTCCGACGCGGCGGTAACGGAAGAAGATACCGTCCTGGAAATAGGAGCGGGCGCGGGCACGCTCACGAGAGCGCTCGCGAAAAAAGCAAAAGAAGTAGAGTCTTTCGAAGTGGACGAGGACTTGAAAAGCGCCCTCGACAAGGTGACGAAAGAATACCCGAACGTATCGGTTCACTTCGCGGACGTATTGAAACTTTCCGACGAAGAAATGAGAAAAAAGGTTCCCGAACCGTTTAAGGTGGTAGCCAATTTGCCGTATTACGTCACTACGCCTATGATAATGAGGTTTGCCGAAAGCGGCCTAAAAATAAGCGATATGACCCTTATGATGCAAAAGGAAGTAGCCGAGAGACTTACCGCAAAAGAGGGAACGGCGGAGTACGGAGCGATTACCGTAGCGATTAACGCGATAGCGGCGGTAAAAATAACGAGGACGATAGACAGACGGATTTTTTATCCCGTGCCCAACGTCGACAGCGCGCTTGTAAAGATAGATTTCGACAGAAATAAGTATAAATTCGATGATTATAAAATTTTCAAAAAAACGGTAAAAGCCGCGTTTGCGATGAGAAGAAAAACGCTGGCAAACAACCTCGTTTCCGCATTTCCCGTGACTAAACCCGAAGCGCAGGAAATCATAGAAAAAGCGGGCTTCGGAGTAAACGTAAGAGGAGAGGTTCTCTCCGTGGACGACTTCGTTCGGCTTTCGGACGGGATAACGAAGTTTTTAAGGAAATAAAATAAGCCTGCGTTTGTATGATTATAAAAATGAAACCGTCGGAAGAGACCCCGACGGTTTTTTCCGATATAAGGAAATTTTATTTTTAAGTTTTCTTAATTTTCCCTAAAATTCGAAAAGTTCGGTATTGACAAATAAGGGCGATATAAGGTATTATTATCATAGAATAATATGGGTAGGGGTTTTTATATGCTCCTACGCGTGTGCGATTACGCGTGTATAACACCCGAACGAAATAAATCTTTCCCGAAAGGAGACGCGACTTATGTTGAACCGTAACGAAAATGAGAACGGCGTTGTAAAAACCGAAAAGGCAGCAACCGGAAGAATACGCAAAGACGTATATATCCTCGCGCTAATCGTCTTTCTGGCGGTATTCGCAATCATAGGGTTTACGGTCGGGAAAGAGCAGGTCGGCGACCTCTCCGCAGGCGGAGTGAAAACGGCGGAAAACGAAGGAACTCCGACTGTCTGTACGTTTGACGAAAACGGAAATACCGAGTATCTTTCTGGCGAAGAATACGCCCTCGGCGAAGATTGCCCGCTTTACGGCGCGATAGACATTAAACAGGACGCAAGCAATATGCTTACCGTCACCAAAGACGACGGCACGGTCTCCGTTATCGACGGAAACGAAATCGGTTTTTCGATGGAAGAAATCGAACTCGACGACGTCTTCGGCACGGCGCCAGCATCGGCGGACGACCTTATGAACAAAGCGTACGAAAAGTCGAAAAACGCGGCGTATGCGGCGTATACTGGAGAAGACATATTGTCCGCTAATCAGTGGTACACGCTGGTAACGGGCGGTTCGGCGTCGGGAAGCGGCGGCAAGGCGGGAAGCGGCGGATATTCTTCCAGCGAAGCGACGTGGGCTTTCAGTATCGGGACGGGAACCTGGTATAACCTTGCGGGGACGACCGCGGGGTCTATTCAGATGTCGCTGTATAGCGACGTAGGCGGAAACGGCACCGTCAGAGCTCACTACAGAGGCTTTTCTCAGAGTAAATCGCATAACTACAACACCGCTATATCGAGCGGCAATCGAAAGTACGCCGTTTTTTATGTAAAGCGCGACGGAAACGCCGGCGGCGGGAAAAACGACACGTTTACCAGTCAGTCGTCGATATATAATTGCAGTGTAAAACTGAAACATACCATTACGGCTAAGCCGTCGATATCGAACAGCACTACCATACCGGGTTGGAACGAATATAGAAAAGTCAGCGTAAGGATTGCTTCCACTGAGGCGCATCCGAGATATGCGACGGTGGCGTATAGAGATTCGGCTACGGCAACAAGCAACGTGTCGAACCCGGCGAGCTGGAATTCGGCAACGCAATCCACCACTATTACGACAGCAAGTAATTCTTACAGTTCGGTCTCGGTCTCGGCGTATACCTGGGCGAACACGTCGAATACGGGCACGATTTCCGCGCAAGAATTAAAAATCGACAACGGCGTGCCGACGTTGCTCGATATGTATTTCGTTTCGAGTAGTAGTAGCAGGACTAAGTTAACTTCCCTTACAAATGCGGCGACGCTGTATCTTTACGTCAAATTCCAGGACGGCGGCGGCAACGGCTACCCTTCGGGTTTGAAAAGTATTTCCGCTAAAAACAGCAGAAATAACGCTACGTTAGGGGATGGAAACCTTGCGTGCGCCACCGGTAACGGACTGGGCGGAGGAGCTAAGGAAAAATGGTACTCGATTGATGGCTCGAAAGCCAACGGCACCTGGAGTATAACGCTTACCGACCACGCAAATAAAACTTCCGTGTATAGCGGTGAAAAAAGTTATAGTTTTTACTGGTGGGACAGAACCGCGCCTACCGTAAGCAACGTAAAAATAACCGCGTCCACTACCGACGCGACGATAGGCGGCGTAGCCTGGACGAACGACAACCTCGTAGTCACGTTCACGGCGGACGACTATGCGGTCGGCACGTCGTACAGAGACAACGCGGCAATCAATACGTGCACCATAAATTATACGGTGAACGGCATAGCGAAGAGCGTATCCACGAATGATATAACGAAGTCGGGAAACGCAGCATATACCAAAACCTGTACTTTCAATAAACTCAAATACGATTATAACGCTATGACCGCGATGAGCATCACGGTTACCGACAAGGCGGGAAACTCCACGACGATGGATTGTATGTCGAGAAAGCCTACGGTGTCGGGACGACTGGATACCGTTGCGCCGCAGATAGCTTGGTTCAGGTTCGGCGAGGGCGCGAACAATTCGCAGATGTCGTCTTTTATTTCTCAAGATTTGACCGTCACGGTAGGGGCGAAAGATTTCCAGTACAGCGAGAACGGATATTTCGGTAATTCGGGTAAAAGGTTCAATAACGGCTCGGGCATCAAACGTCTGTATTTCTACGCAGACTCGACGAGAACCAAACCTATAAACATCGACGGAACGAATTCCAACGTAAAGACCGTTACTTCCGACCCGGGAAACACGTCGGTGCTTTCTGCGTCCGTGACGATTACATACGACACTGCGTCCTCGTTGTTCGGCGGCACTCTGTACATAGTGGCGGAAGACTACGTCGGCAACCGTTCGGACGGTTACGCCACTCCGGGAAGCGGAGCGTCTTACGGCAATGACTGGGGAAACGCGGTTAAAGGAACGGGCTTTACGCAAAGCGGCGTTTATATTTATCCCGGCATAACCACTGCCGCGGGCGTTAAACGCGACACGTTTACTCCGCAGATTGTCATAAAGAATTCCGCGGGAAAGGTAATCGCTTCTACGAGAAGCCTTAGCGGAACTTCCCTTGCATATACGTTCCCGTGGGAGAACACGACGAAACAGACGGTTACCGTAGACGTATACTACGGATGCAGCGGCGGAAAACTGTACGTTCAGAAAGGAAACGCGAACGTCGGCAAGTCTCCGTATTCCCAGACGGCTTATACTTCCTCGACGGGAAGCGACTATAATTTCAGCGGTTCTGCCGCGGCGGGTTCGGGAGAAGCCGTCAGCGTAAGCACTACGGGAAAAACGTCGTATTCGAGAGGAGCAAAGTTCACTACGACGATTGACCTTACCGATATGGGACAAACCGACTACACGTTCAGGTTTGACAGCAACGCGAAAAGCGCGTCTTCAACGATTAGCATTACCACGCGTATGGACAAAACCGCGCCTACCGTGGAACTGCTCGGTTTCAGCAGTTCGCCATTTAGCAGTGCTTCGATGAAAAGCCATCTCATTTCGCAGGACCTTCTTCTCGATTCGACAAAGTGGATATATCCGAATTCAAGCGACCCAGGAAGAGGACTTTACGCGGTATTCAAAGTGACTGATACGCAGTCGGGCGTCCTTTGGGCGCAGGACGGCGTTTTGCAGAACGGTTCGATAAAATACGGCGTGAACGGAACTTCTCTCACGCAGAACACTTCGTCATATGCGAAAGCATACGAAAACATAGATAATACTCTTGTTTCGGGAGCCGCATACTCAAATTACGGTTTCCGAATGGAGTTCAAATATACCGACAACGCGGGCAACACATATTCTTACGAAAAGACAGGCTACGCTTATGAGGTTTCGGAAATCGGCAACGTCGTGCAGGTACAGATGTTTAGCACCGATGAGATGAAAAAGTATTTGCCGGAAGACCAATATAATAAAATTCATAATGATGATAACACTTGGAACGTATCCGCGAACACTTATTTAAGGTATAAGGTGGGCGTAAGCGACTTTATTGGGAATATCGGATACGCGACCCTTACCGAAACAAAACGCCCGAACAATAATCTCGGCTTGCCTGTGGGAAGCAACGTCGCGGAATGGGGCGAAAGAGTGTTGCGTTACTACGTAGACCCGTTTGAAACAAGTATCAGTTCGGTCAATTTTTACCAGGCAAAGAATTCAAACTGGGATGATGGGTTTATATATACAGAATCACCTACCTCAATCGGAAAACCTTACTCTATGACGAACAGCCTGTATACGGGTTGGGCGAATAATTACGTTTTTGCCGAAGTAAAAGTCACTTCTGGGCTCAGTCCGTTTACTGTCGACTATCGTTACCAGGATATGACGAATAATTATAATAAAGACGGTATAGCGACAAACGGACAATCGTATGACGGACTTAAAGATGGAGACGCGAGCGCGGGCGGTTACGTTATTTACGACGATAAAACCGCGTGGGTTGTGTTCTCCAACTCCACGAAAAACATACAGGTGGCAATCAGAGCAATAAGTATTGCGTGGGACTATGATAAAAACAAGTGGATTTTTGAAGCTCAAAGCGGTGAATTGCGTCCTGCTCCTGATGATGGAAGATTTTACATAAAACAGGATAATACGCGCCCGCTGATAGAGAGCGTTTTCCTCTCCCTTTCCAACGAATATTCCACCGCAAATACCGAGAGGCTGCTTACTTTCGACGCAAACTTTGAAAAAGAAAATTATACTTTTGCGCTTAACAAAGAGTTAAGCCCCGCATACGTTGCTTCAAGGGATTATATCTTCACCGCGGAAAAAGTCTACGTCTATATACAGGTGACGGACAAAATAGGTTCTCTTATGGGTTCGGGCATAGAAAGCGTTAGTTTCGACGGAAAAAGTTGCTCGTACGTAACCAAGGTGGGGACTTCAGACATTTACAAGACGCTGAATACTTACAGTTATGACAGTATCGATGTAAAACACGATAAAAATGACAATGAGAAACCTTACGATTTCTCCATAGTGGTAATAGACAAACAGGCGAACGATTCCGCCGCTACCTACGGACCCAACGACGTAAACGGTTATCGCGTGTTGCCTGTTCTCGACGCCTTTAATCCTTATATAAGTCTTAAAACGACCAACGAAACGGGTTACCTCGAATTCTCGGGCGAAACCGATTCTTACGACGGCGGCGAAGTAAACCAGGTTTACCGCTTTAAGGGCACGTCGATAAAGAACAATTTGTTTAACGCGACGCTCTCTTTCCGCGTGGGAATATCCGGACTTACCGTTTATATGAGAAGAACTTCTTACGACGCGTCCGAACGTCTGGAAGCGTTGACGTATTTCAGAGCGGGCAATTTCCTTAACGCGTACGGCGCAGACGATTTCTTAAACGACGGTTGGGGTTATTACGACGGCGAGCAATGGATAGAGTACGGCGCGGGGTCCCCGTATGTGAGAGTATACGGAGAAAGCGCGAATACTTCCGCCGTTCAGTCGGGAGAAATCACGCTCAACTTCCACCTCACTTCGGTTAAAGAGAGGATAGAAGTAATCGCGATTTCGGGCACGGGCAAGTATTACGTTATCGAGCTCGGTCCGCTGTTTATCGACTCGCAAGCGCCGGTAATTCATTCGGGAATGACGGTGTTCAGCGTAGAATCCGAAGCGGATACGCTTGACAACGGCGAGGTTGATTACAACGCCTTACAGAAAATCTGGACTAACGTCGCGCTTCAACAGTACACCAACGGTTCGGTTTATATCTACTATTTCATCACCGACCCCGCGAGCGGAATAGACGACAATAAAGTTCTCAGAGGAAATACCGAGTTGCTTGAAAAAGTAACCCTTAAAAACGTACCCGTCTGGACGTACGACGGCAAACTCACTACCGTAAGACTTCTCGAAGGGGAAACGCCTTCTGCGGACAGTCTGGGCGTGGACGGAAAAGGAATGCTTCTTATAAACGGTTTCGAAGCGTACGCGCTCGACGGGAAAAACGCAAGAATTTCCTATAACGCGTCGGGCAAAGTAGGAGCGGGCGTTGCGGATATAGAATGTTACAGACTGAGAATAACATCGAGAACGGAAGTTACAGTCACCGCGTCCGACGTCGCGGGCAACGGACCTACGAACAGCACGCCTTACAATATAAGTATAGATACCACCGACGTACGAGTAACCTTGACGGCGAGAACGGACGAAAGCGACGTACTCTATCAGGGATATACGGGAGAAAAATACACGAATAAAGACGTACAACTCCGTTGGCAGGGCGACTACGGCGCGAGCGGTTTCGGCGGGTTCGATTATACCGTTACCGATATGCTTAACGGAAACAGTACGACGCATTATCATATCGCTACTCCGCAGTTCAATAACGTCGGCGGAAATATCGCGATGACATACGTCGAATACGCTACGGGCGAAAGGAAAACCATATCGCTTTCCAGGGGCTGGACGGAAGGATTTACCGTCAGAGCGCAGTATTTTGTCGGCGTATACAACTGGGTTGTCGGCGGAACGAATACGGGAATAAGGGTGAACGCCGATTATTACGCGGACGGAGATATAAACAATCTTGTTTCGGTTATCTGGGAAGTTCGCAGCAGTTATACCTATGCTTATATAAACGTATTGAGAAACAACGGAAACCGCTACGACAAATATACCGTCACTTCGTTCAATACGGTTACCGACGACTACGCGACGGGCGGGGTGAGACCTTCGAAAACTGCGTCTTTCGACGTCAAGATTGACATAGTCGCGCCCGTGATAGACGATTCAAGCGGCAATATTCCCGAACTTTCGGCTACGGACAGGTGGCATTATCTTGCAAAATCCTTGCGCGTAAGCATAGAAGACGACCTTTCGGGACTGGAAAAGACCTCGCAACAGATTAGCGAAAACGACTTTATCGAAAACGTAAAAGTCGAGTGCGTTCTTGCGAGCGGCAACGTGATAGAAGGAAACCTCGTTCTCGACGAAGACGGACTTTACCGCGCTTACAACGTAGTCAAGAAAGAAATGTATTTCGAGCGCGCGGGACTGTTCTATATCGAAAACTACGCGGAATATACGATTATAGCGACGGACGAAGCGGGCAACGTGGCGACTTATTCGTTCACGCCGCAAATCGACGCCGACGAAACGACGATAGAGAGCGTAACCCTCTTTAAGGCGGACGGAACGAGTTACTCTTATCAACAGTCTGCGATAAGCGTGGGTTGGGTAAACGACATAGCGAGCAATAAAGTCAACTGGGCGGACGATTTCGTCTACGCGTTGATTACCGTAAAATACGGAAGAAGCGGATTTATTCTTCAATACCGCGAAGCGACGAAAGATTCCGCGCTCGACGGAGCGGGTCGTTGGAATACGATTTCCTCTTCGGCTTACACCTTCGAAGGCGAACCGCAGGAGGTTTCGGAAAGCGTAATGCGCGCCACGGTGAGATACGAAATAGGAAAATCGAGCGATTACACCTATTCTTACTTCCGTTTCCGCGCTATCAGCAACGCGCAGGATACCGAACTCAACTACTATAAGAGCTATACGAACTCTGCGAGAAACAGAGGAACGGAAAGCGCGGACAGCAGTTATATGAGTATCGAGCTCGAAACCTACGAGGCGGCGGACGTAAAATACGCGGGACAGAGCGGAAGAGCGACGGCTAATCTCGGAGCGACGGTAAAGACCGGACTTGTTGCGATAGATAAAGGAACGCCCGACGTGGGAATAAGTCTCGTCAAAGCGGACGGGTACACGTCAAGCGGCACGAAGAACTTCGTTCCTTACGGGACTAAGACGGAAGACGGCTTTGCTTACGGCATAGCGGACGGAGAATGGAGCAAAGAAGAAGTCGTTATGACGCTCGCGCTCGATTCGGATTCGAGATTTGCAAGCGGAAACGTTATATTCTACCGTTCGTCGATAGACGGCAAGACCTGGTCGGGTTGGACGCTCGTCAACCCCAACGGCGGCAGTCTGTACACATTGGGAAGCGACGGAGTATGGAGAGTAAGCGGAACGGCTACGGGTATTTCTCTCAACAACGGCTCGGGCGGTTCGTCGAGAAGACACGACAACGACGAAACGACGATAATGTCCTACTTTGCGTCGATGCTCGATTACACTATATCCGACAGCAGAAACAACGTGCTCTACGAGTTCTACGCGGAAAGCGGCGCAGGAAAGAAGAGCGAAGTTTGCAGGTTCGGTACGGTAGACGGCGCGGCTGTTCACGGAATTAAAATCGATATGAACAAGGGCGAAGTGCAGTCCGCGGCGGCGGCTACGTTCGCTATGTTCGACGACGACGCGTCGCAGGAAACTCTTGCCGCGGAATACAACAGACAGTTCGCTTCCAACGGTTACGTTACGGGAGAGCTTGCGAGCTACACGAAACGCAACACGGTAATAGTAAGGTTGCAGATACAGAAAGTAGGTTACAGCGGACTTAGGATAAACCTCACGCAGAACGGAACGGTGACCGTGCTCGATACGATTACTTACGACCGGTTTATCAGCGAGGGCGGCAGCGTCGTTTACAGATACTATCGCGTTACGGGCAACGGCGAAACCGTACAGAAATTGCAACTCGAATCGATTGCGGGTAAACTCAGCGACGAACTGCCGGTATACGTAAGAATAGACAACACCACGCCGATAGTTTACGTCAGCGAGATAAACGGAACGAAAGCGACCAACTGGGGCTGGACGGACCGCAACCTGTATACTTCGGACGCGGAGTACTGGTACACGAGCGAAGTCGCGGTTTCCTTCGGAGTGGGCGTTATCGAAGACAACGCGTACGACGGACAGAGTTCTTACAGCGGTTATACGCTCGAATACAGCGTAAACGGAAACGGCGTGTGGATACCGCTTAATGAGAACAGGTTCGTTATCGACGGAATTAACGTTGTAAACGGCAATTCTTACAGCTTCCGCATTACTTCGGGCGCGGGTATGAGTTACCGCCTCGGCGGAGAGATAAGAGACAATCAGGACAGACTGTCTTATAACGCAGAAAACCTCAATTCCGAAATAAGCGAAGCGGACGGCATTACTCCGATAACCGCGCACGTCGTCGGAAACGGAACGGGCGACTACGATAACGGCAGTTACGAGTTCAGGTTCAGCGTCGACAGCAACGATTACTACTACGATTACTTCGGACGGGTAGACCTGGGAATTACGGTCGCAGGTTCGCGCGGATACGACACGCGTACGGGAGAATTCGCCGATTACGTCACGGGCGTTTACGACAAGGACGGCAACTATGCGGTTACTTCCTCGACGAGCTTCAAACGCGGCGACGTGATGAGACTCACGTATTTCGCGAAATACGACGGAAGAAGCGCGGGAGCAAACCATAACTACTTCCAGAACGTGACCGTTTCCACCGCGGGAGAGAGAGGATACTTCTATAACGTCACGGGAGATATACTCGGACAAATCAGAGAAAGCGACCTGATTGACTACAACGCGGCCTACGGCATACCTCCGCAAGCGGACGGAGAGACGTTGGAAAAGACGGGTTACGTACAGGTACAGTTCGAGGGCAGCAATATCGTCATCGTGTCGTACTTTATCGCGGAAGTAGACGTGACTTACGGAAAAGACAAGTTCTATCTGCAAACCGAAAACGGCGAATATAAGACCACGGGTAACGCGACTTACCGTTATGCGGACGGCGCGAACGAAAGGACGAGAGAAATCGAACTCGGTTACGCATACTACGGTTACTTCGACAGAACGGAGACCGAACCCGAAGAACTGGGCGCGTACTACGTTATGACGAGCGTAAATGCGGGAACGGGAAGTTTCAGAGTCACGACCGATACCGAAAGAAAAGACTTTATACTGAAATACTTCGCTATGGACGACGAAGAAGACAACCTCTTCGACGTGTTCGACGCGAGAGACTTCGGATATATCGACGCCGATTACTACAACCTCAACGCAGACGGAACCGTGGACGAGACGAAGAGAAGCTACCTTGACAGCGACTATAAGCTAAACGCGGATATAACCGTAGCGAAAGGACTTACGGGAACTTACAGAGGCGCGTTCGACGGCGACGGACGTTGCATAACCGAGCTCGGCGGAACGGTAAGCGGAGACTACGGCTTGTTCGAAGGAATAAGCGGAACGGTAAGAAACGTCAGAGTGACGACGGACAGAACGCTCATAGTGAGCGCGACGGAAGAAGTTGAAATCGGTCTGCTCGCAAGAAGAGTGCTCGCCGGCGGCACGGTGGAAAACGTCGCGGTAATCGCGGACGTAGAACTCCACAACTTCCCGAAGGGAAGCAAGTTCGGCGGAGTGGCGGCTTACAGCGAAGGCGGTAACTTCGGCGGCGAAAGCGCGCTGTTTACCGACGTAAGAGTAACCAACAACGGCAGAGCGATGGACGGAGCGTACGTCGGAGCGGTCGTTGGGTATATGAGAAACGGCACGAGATTCAACGGAGTCTACGCGTTCGGCGAAATCGAAATTTACAATTCGACGGCGGTCGCCGCGGGTATGCTGTACGGCGGCGCGGGAAAAGGAACGTACTCCGTTTCGGCGGTAAGTTACTTCGAAAACAACGTGTTCGTCAATTCCGATACGGTAAGCGGAGTAAGCAACGTAACCGACGAAATAGTACTTTCGGGAACGTACTCAGGCGACGACTATCAGTCCTTCGTGGTGTTCGGTACGTCACCCGTCGTAGGCGGAATAGCGATAGACTACGCGATACTGTCCAGACTGTATTCCGACTTCGGATACGAATACGACGAGAACGAAACGTACGGCATAGGCACGCCCGACAGACCGCTTGAAATATCCGAATACAGCCAGATACTTGCGATAAACGGATATATGAACCTCGACTTCGTGTTCGCGCTCGGAACGGACGAAATCGATATGAGCGGGTACGAATGTACGATAGCGGTAACGAAAGTGTTCAACGGAACGCTTGCGGCAAAACAGCCTTCGAGCGGAACGAGATACGTGAAACTTGCAAACTTCGCGGGAGATACCGCCGTGTATAATAAGAGCAGTTTCGGTCTGTTCGGACAACTTAACGGAACGGTAGCGAACATTGCGTTCACAGATATTGCAATCGACTTCGATTACGTCGGAGAAGAAACGCTTACGGCGGGTATAATCGCGGCGAAAGCGTACGAAAACGCCGTAATAAGAAACGTTCTGCTTATCGGTACCGAAACCATAAGGACGGAAGGCAAAGCGTCAGTCGGCGGCGTTGTGGGTTCGGCGCGCGGAACGACGATAAACGACGTGTTCAGCATCAACAACATTGCGGTCACGGCAAGCAAGGTTACGCTCGGCGGAATTGCGGCGGAAACCGACGGAATTACGTTGCCGGACAGCGCGGGAACGATATTTATGCTCGGCAGAACGGAAGCGTACGGAGCGAGCGTAACGGTAGGCGCGGCGATAGGCGCGGTTGCCGATGGTTCGGTCGTAAACGGCGGGGCAAAGGTCTTTGCGATAAAAGATAACGTCTATGCGGGAGAAAACCTGCTTTCGGAAAAACCCGTGGGTTCGTCCAACGTAACTTACGGAATACAGACGGTGGCGTTCTCCTACGACCCGATGAGAACGGCGAGCTTCGCTTCTTCTACGGGCAGCGTGTTCAACCTCGTGTTCGGCTCGTTCTATCCGATAGCGGGCGACGGAAGCAGCATAACTCCGTTCGTTATCGAAAGCGAAAAAGACTTCGGATATATCAACCTCGCGCTTTACGCGGAATACAGAATAGATAAGGACATAACGTTCACCGACTTCCGGACGATAGGACAAGGGCTTGTGTTCAGCGGCGTGATTAAGGGAAGCACCGGCGACGACATAAGCGCGGAAGGCGGCAGAATAATCGGACTTATGAACGTAACCGCGCCCCTCGTGTACCACAACTCGGGTAAGATAAACGACCTCAGCGTCAACGTCGAGTACAGCGCGACGGTAGGAGCGGGAGAAACGTTCAGATACGGCGCGATAGCGATAATAAGCGACGGCGAAATCAAGAACGTAACCGTTGCGGGTAACGTCTCGATAGTCAGCGCGACGCAGGACAACGAGATTTACGCTTCGGGCTTCGTAGCGGAAAGCCGCGGCGGCGTGGTGGACGCGGATATGAGCAAATTGCAGAACTCGATAAGCGCGCTCAATATCACGGTCAGCGGCGGCGGAACGGCGTATATCGGCGGATACGCGGCGATAGTTACGATAGGCGAGCCTAAGTTCAGCTACGGCATAGCGACGGGTACGATTACCGTAAGCGGAACGAGAAAGACGTACGCAGGTTTGCTTGTAGGTATGTCGCACGGAAATTGCCAGTGGGTGCTCGGGGAAGCCGCGTCGATAGACTATACCTATTCGATAACGGTAAACGGAACGGAAATACCCAAGTACGACGAAGAGGGCGAACCGCTTACCGAAAACTTCTGCGGATTGATATTCGAATAGATTTCGGGTAAAACGTTCCGCGCCGAAAGTTCGGCGCGGAACGGAAAAATTTTGTAAGGGAAAAGGAAAAATCTCCGCTCGCAAAGTGTATGCGAGGGAGATTTTTCGAAAACTTATTTATCAGGATGAAAACAGTATAAAATTACCCGCTTAAAATGGTCTTAACCGAAAAATTAAAGATAAGTTAAGAATTTTAGGGTAGCCTAATAGGGAAGAGACGAGAAATTTTATTTTTTCGACGTTTCGAAAGACATACTGATAATGAAAGAGGTACGAAGATGAACATTTTGCTTGTTGAAGACGAAAAGAATTTATCCGACGCGCTTACGCACATACTGAAAAAAGAAAAATACAGCGTGGACGCGGTTTACGACGGAGCAAGCGGATTGGAACACGGAATGAGCGGAAGATACGACGTAATTCTGCTCGATATAATGTTGCCGAAAATGAACGGCTACGACGTGCTTGCGAAACTGAGAGAAGAAAAAATCGCTACGCCCGTACTCCTTCTCACCGCGCGCAACCAGACGAGCGACAAAGTCAAGGGACTGGATATGGGAGCGGACGACTATCTTGCGAAACCGTTTTCCACGGGCGAATTGCTCGCGAGAATAAGAGCGCTTTTGAGAAGAAAAACCGAAACGATAATCACAAACGAGAAGAGTTTCGGAGATTTGACGTTGAACGTGTCTAATTTCGAAATGTACTGCGGCGAAAAAAAGATAAAAGTATCCCTTAAAGAAAGCGAAATAATGCAGTACTTTTTATCCCGCCCGAATTTCGTGGTGACGAAAGACGAGCTTATAATTAAACTGTGGGGATACGATTCCGACGTGGAATATAACAATATAGAGGTTTATATATCGTTTTTGCGCAAAAAACTTGCGTTTTTGTCTTCAAAAGTGACTATCAGCACGGTGCGCGGAGTGGGTTATAAATTGGAGGGTTAATGTTTCGGAAATTACGCAGGCGGACGGCGCTGTATCAGATTGCCGTAATAGCTTTGGTTCTGCTTGCGGTTTTCGCGTTCAGTTGCGTTTACAACTACGAACGAATGATAAATACCGTGGATAAACGACTTTCCGCGCTTGAAAAAGCGGGAGACTATTTTTCCGAACCGTTTAATTCCGAACTCGAACGCGTGGAAGCGCGAAATACGCTCATAATAAGGGTTTATTCCGACGGAAAGCGTAAACTTTCCGACCCGTCCTTTTACGACGAGGAAACCGTGGTAAGACTGCTCGCCGTGGCGACAGAGGGAAGCGAAAAAACCGTTATAAACGGGAGTTATATCGCGTATTCCGTCATAGAAAACGGCGGGGACGCGTATTATACCGTTTACGTCTACGACTATACGGGAGAGTACGACTCGTTTATCGTGTCCCTTCTCACTATGCTCATCACCTGCGTAGCGGTTATGGCGGTGGTCGCGTTTTTCGTAATGAGGTTTACGACGAGAAATCTCGCGCCGATAGAGGAAACCTTCGAGAAACAGAAAGAACTCGTCGCAAACGCCTCTCACGAACTCAAAACCCCCCTTACGATAATAAATACAAACCTTTCCATTCTCACCGCTTCCGAAGGACTGGGTGAAGAACAGAAAAAATGGCTTTCGGGAATAGGAACGCAGGTAAACAGAATGAGCGCGATGATAAACGAAATGTTGTTGCTCGCGCGGTTCGAAGCGGTCAGAGAAAAAGATTTTACCAAAGTCGATTTGTCGACGATTGTAGAAAGCGTCGTGCTGGAAACCGAGGTGCTCGCGTTCGAAAGGAATATAGAAACCGATTCTTCCGTCGCGCCGGGAATAAGCATTACGGCAAGAAGAGACGATATGGAAAAACTCGTCTATATTTTCATAGACAACGCGCTTAAATATACCGAACCCAACGGAAAAATAACCGTAACCCTCGCTTCCGAGAAACATAAAGCAGTGCTTAAAGTGCGCAATACGGGCGAAGGCATACCGCGAGAAAGAATGCCCAAACTCTTCGACAGATTTTACAGATGCGACGAGTCGCACACCGGAAGCGGCAGTTTCGGACTCGGACTTTCCATAGCAAAAGCGATTACCGACGCAAATAACGGAACGATAGGCGTGGACAGCAAGGAAGGAAGCTATACCGAGTTTATCGCGGTTTTTAAGGAAGCGAACTGATGTTATTTTCAATATTACCGATTTATTAAGAAAAGAAACATATTTATGAAATATGTTTCTTTTCGTTTTACAGGCGTAAATAAATGCGATATATCGGTTCCTTTTACTTCACTAAATAAAATTTTTCGTTGTCGCACTTCGGACAAACTTTCGGCGTGCCGTTACATTGCATCGTTACGCCGCACGAAGCGCAGCGGTAAACCGACGGGCGGGTCGCTTTTTCTTTGTCGGGTTTGACTTTTTCTTTGTTCGTATCCATAATTACCTCCTAAAAAAGTTTTTACAGTAGTCGAAGCGGGGATATTGCGTTTTTTGAAACGACAAGCGCAGGCGGAAAACGCGATATGTCCATTCCTTATTCGTTATTTGGAATTTTTGCCATATGCGGGGAAATTATGCGTTGCATTCGCAGGGAATTTGGGTTATACTAATATCTATGGAATACACCTCGATTTACAGAAGATTCAGACCGAAAACGTTCGACGAAGTTATCGGACAAAACCATATAGTAAGAACGCTTACAAATCAGATTAAGTCCGACGCGGTAAGGCACGCGTACCTTTTCACGGGCACGAGAGGAACGGGCAAGACTTCCTGCGCGAAAATTTTTGCGAAAGCGGTGAATTGCCTCTCGCCGAAAAACGGCTCTCCGTGCAACGAATGCGAGGTTTGCAGAACCCTTGCGGAAAATACGGGAGTAGACGTTATCGAAATCGACGCGGCAAGCAACAACGGCGTGGACGAAATAAGAACGATTAAAGAAAACGTAATGTACCGCCCGACGGTGGGGCGCTATAAGGTCTATATTATAGACGAAGTCCATATGCTCAGCGCGTCCGCGTTCAACGCGTTTTTGAAAACACTCGAAGAACCGCCCGAGCATATAATTTTCATCCTTGCGACCACAGAAGTTCAGAAAATCCCGCAGACCATTCTTTCAAGATGTATAAGGTTCGATTTCCGACTCGTGGAGACGGAAGAACTCGTCGGACTTCTCAAAAAGATTTTTGACAAATTAGGCGTGGAATACGACGAACGCGCCTTGCTCAAAATCGCGGTAAGCGGCGAGGGAAGCGTAAGAGACACCCTGAGCGCGGCGGATATGTGTATGTCCTATTGCGGCGGAAAAATAACCTACGAAGACGCGCTCGAAGTACTGTGCGCCACCGATTTTAACGAGCTTGACGAACTTGCCGGGGCAATTCTCGACGGAAATACGGGCAACGCGCTTTCGGGGGCGGACAGATTGCTCAGAATGGGAAGAACCACTCTCGGGCGGGATTTGGCAAACTATTTCAACGAACTGATTACGATAAAAAACGTGCAGGGGTACCGCCCCAAAACTATGACGAAAGAAGAATACGCGACGCTTGCAGATAGAGCGGAGAGATATTCCGATTACCGCATAGGACGGGCTATGGAGATAATGGCGGGAGTGGAAAATCAACTACGCTTTGCGTCTCAACCGCGTATACTTATGGAAGCAAGCATAGTAAAAGCGTGCTCGCTCGTAACCGAAACAACCGTGGAGGGAGTCGAAGGCAGAATCAGAGACCTCGAAGAACAACTCGAATACCTTAAAAGAAACGGAGTGACCGTAACGGCAAACAACAACGCGGAAAAAGTCGAAAGTTCAGCGGGAAGACAAGAAAAGAAAAAGAAAACGGACATAACCGAACTTTTGGCTACGGTGGCGGTGGAGAAAGAGACGGAAACGCCTCTGTTCGACGAGACTGAGACGACCGACGAAAAGGGACGGGAAATCTGGGCGAGAGTGCAGGAACGGCTGGCGGCGTCGAACGAACTCCTTTTACAGATTGCCTGCGAAGGAATAAAAGGCGGATACGTCGTTTCGGGGAGCGAATTCGTGCTTACGGTCACGGACAACGCGACGTTTGAAAGACTCAACAAACCCGAAGCGAATAAAACGATGAACGACATTATAAGTCGGGAATCGGACGGGAAACTCAGATTTGTGTGCAGAAAACAGGAAGCAAAAGGCGTTTCTCAGGAGAGCAGAGCAAAGCTGAACGATATGTTCAGCGGACAGATAAAGTTCAAACGTTAAAAAAAGCGCCCCGATTACCGCGCGCTTTACGCGATATATTATAATAAGAAAAGGACTTCGACAAAACGCCGAAGCCCTTTCCTTTATGATAAGGGGGAAAATTATGAGCTATTTAATTTATGTTTTCATTATAGAATAAGAGGAAAAGAAAGTCAAGCGAAAAAAGTTTTAAGAAAACCGAAAGCTGTAAAATTTTAGTAAACGGCATAAATTTTCCAAACGCGGCATATGGATTATTAACTGAGGTTAGTGTATGAAGAAGTATTTGATTATTTTTGCTGTTGCGGTGCTTGTTTCGACGGGAATTCTTCTCGCCGCGTGCACGGATAAAACGACGGACGACGACTGTCTGTCCTATGAAATGAAACTCTCGCTTAGCGAAAACACGCTTACGGGCGAAGAGACGGTGCGTTATAAAAATATTTACGTAGACGGTCTCGGACAATCGGTTTTTCACCTGTATCCCAACGCTTACGCGCAGGACGCGGTCAATCCCGCTTATACTTCGGAACTTGCGTCTTACGGCGGCATAGAAGTGAGTTCGGTAACCGTAAACGGGGAAAAAGCCGAATTTACGCTAAGCGAAGACAAGGAGTATCTTACGGTTTCTCACGCCGCTTTGAAAAAAGGAGAGGAGATTGCGTTTACGTTTTCTTTCGTAACCACCGTCCCGCAAGGCTTGCTTCGGTTGTCGGGGTGCGACGGCGCCTACACGCTTTCGGGTTTTTACCCTCAGCTATCCGTTTATGACGGCGAGTGTTTTAGAACCGACAAATTCTGCGCGATAGGCGACCCGATGTTTTCTTCCGTCGCGGATTATAACGTAACTTTCGAATGCGATAAATCCCTCGTTGTGTGTTCTTCGGTTAAAAACGGAGAGACGACCGAAAACGGGGAAAGGCAGACGATAAAAATGGAAGGGCAGAACGTAAGAGATTTTGCCATAGTATGCAATGCGAATTACAACGTGCTCAGCGCGAAAGCGGGGGAAGTCAACGTATATTACTTCTATAAACAGGACGAAAACGCGCAAGAAACCCTGGATACGGCGGTAAACGCGATAAACGCCTATTCCGAAGCGTTCGGAGCGTACCCGTACGACACGTACACGGTGGCGAGAGTCCCCTTTATGTGCGACGGAATGGAATACAGCGGAATATCCCTCGTAGCCGAAGTTTGCAGCGACCTTACGGACGCGGTGTTGCACGAAACGGCGCACCAGTGGTGGTACGGAGTTGTGGGCAACGACTGTATAAACGAAAGTTATATGGACGAAGGGCTCGCCACGTTTTCCGCGGCGTACTATTACAGACTGAAAGGGGACGATGAAAAGTTCAAAGGCGAAATCAACGCTATGAAGAGGGCGTACGCGTGCTATGAAAAACTTCAAAAACGCAGAAAAACCGGCGCGAGCCTCGCAATGGATAAGCCTATTTACGAATATACCGAGTATCAGTATACGATGGTGGAGTATTTCAAGGCGTGTATGATGTTCGATAATTTCTACGAACTTTTCGGGGAAGAAAAATTCGTCGCTTGCCTAAAAAAGTACTATGAAGACAATAAGTTCGGCATAGGCGGAAGAAACGCGTTTCTTGCGGCTGCGGAAAAAACTATGGGAGACATAAAAGGTCTTATGGACGGATGGACGGGAGAAAAGATAATAGCGACCACTTTTGCGGAAGCGGAGTAAATATAGATGAATAAGTATATGCGCGCCGTCGGACTGTGTATCGGTCTGACGGCAGTCATAATTCTGAGCGCGATAAACGGTTGGAGCATCGCGGAAAGCGAATGGATAAACGGAATGGAGAAACCCTATTTAAGCAGGGGAGTGTTTTCCGCGGGGTGGCTCTTTTCCTACATTCTTACCGCGGTTACGGTGGGAGAGTTCGCCGTCGAAAAACGAATGAGAAAAACGCTTTTTGCGCCGATTTTGTTTATGATTTTTACCGCGTTGTGGTTTTTTGCGATGTTTCGCCTGAAATCAATCGTTGTTTCCACGGTTTTTATCGCGCTCGCGACGGCGGCGCAGGGCGTAATTCTGGCGATAACGACAAAACGCACCCGTTTCGGTTGGACGGGCGCGCTTGTAAATCTCGTTTGGTATTGTTTTATGTCGGGATTGAATATTATCCTTTTGGTAATGAATAGCTGAAATTAAATGGGTTTTCTGTCGCTCAAAGCGTGTTGGAGCGTGTTGGAATCGGCGTATTCTATTTCGCTGCCCACGCTTATGCCGTAAGCAAGGCGGGTGACCTTTACCCCGAGGGGTTTGAGAGCCGCGGCAATGTACGCGCCCGTAAGTTCCCCGCCGAGGTCGGGGTTGGTCGCGACGATGACTTCTTCGGTTTTGCCCTCGGAAATACGGGAAATAAGCTCGCGTATGCGGATTTTGTCCGCGTCTATCCCTTTCTGTATGTCGATAACGCCGTGAAGAACGTGGTACGAACCGTCGAACGCCCCCGTCTTTTCGATAGGGTCGATGTCCTTCGGTTGAGCGACAACGCAGATAACCCGCGGAGAACGGGTAGAGCAGTATTCGCAAACTTCGTTTTCGGTAAAATTGCCGCAAACAGAACAGAATTTAACGTTTTTCTTAGCGTTTAACACCGCTTCGGCAAACGCTTCCGCGTCTTCTATCGAACTTTCGATGATTTTGTAGGCGTAACGCGCGGCGGTTTTTGTGCCGACGCCGGGAAGGGTGCGAAAAGCGGCAATCAGTTTGTTGACGCTTTCCGACTGTATCATATAAGACCTCCGAGACCGCCGAGTCCGCCGGTAAGGGGTCCCATTATGCGCTCGTTTTCCTGTTCTACCAGAGACATCGCTTCGTTAATGCCCGCCATAATCATATCTTCGAGCATCTCCACGTCGTCAGGGTCGACCGCTTCGGGCGCAATTTTGATGGAACTTATTTTTCTGTCGCAGGACATAACCACTTCCACCATTCCGCCGCCCGCGGTAGCCACCACCTCGGTGTCGGCAAGTTCTTCCTGCGCCGCTTTAAGGTCGGCTTGCATTTTCTGCGCCTGGCGCATTATCTGTTGCATATTTCCGCCGCCGTAACCGTTGAATTTTGCCATAATATTTCTCCTTGCTTATAGTGTTTGAGCGATTTTTATAAAATTGGTCCGAAAGAAAACGGAGTAGTGCCGTTGACGTCGAAGTCTTCTTCGGAGACGATTTCGAGAACGTATCCGTTGGTGTGAACGCCGCCGAAAGATTTTACGTTGAGAATGACGAAATACCGCTGTCCGTCCGATACGTCGAAAGAAACGCCGCTGTGAGAAACGGGCGAACCGTTTTCGTCAACCACGGAGACAACGGACAAACTCGCGCCTTTGGACAAAGAAAGAACTTTGTCAAGAGCGACCGAAACGTCCGAAGACGAATATTTACAGACCAGAGTCACCCCGTCGGCGCGCATAAAGAGTTTCGCGCTCGAAGAATAGGAAATATTTGTTATTTCCGCTTCGCGGGAATCGAGATAAGCGCGATGTCCGACAACCGCCGCAACAAAGCCGATAATCAGAAATACGACTATGCAGACGACGGCGATAATCGTGTTCTTTTTCGATAAACGTTCGGTTAAGTCGATTTTACGCACGGCAATACACCTCATTTACAGTTTTTTCCCGTTTATTATACTACAAACGCGCGTGTTTGTAAATATAATAAAAGTCGGAGTGGAGAGATTGCGTTGATTTTTTTCGTAAGCGAATCGTCGTCTCTCCTGATAAAAGCGAAGTCATAGGTTTACTTTTTCGAATTTTGCCGATGAAACGCGAACGGAAACGTAGGTAAGCGCGGCGTAAATAAGAGCGGAGATTGCGGTGAAAATCAGTTTTCCGCCGATGAAAATCGGGTCGGGCGAGTCGAACGTGTTTTTCAAAGAGGGTATCGCAGAACACAGCGCGACGGAAATAATTATCAGAAGAAATACGCACGCCGAAGAAACGATAAAGGGAATTCCCACCTTGTTCGGGTCGGAAAAATATAACGGGAAAAACACCGCGTTGAACAGCCCGAGAATAAGAAAACCTTCGCCGATAAGAGCGGCGTTTGCGTCAAGTCCGGCAAGATTTGCGGCGTTTAGCGTTGGAATAAGATTTTTAACCGCTACCGTGCACGCCGAAAGAACGATAAGACTCAGTTGCATAATTACAGACGAAAGTATGCGAGCGGTCGCAACCTCTTTCTTGCTTACGGGAAGTATACAGGAAAAGAGCAGGTCTTTGTTTTCCCGCCCCGTAAGACAGGTGAAAAACACCGAAAGACAGGAAAAGAAGTACATAACTTCGTACGGATAGTTCGGAATGAAAACGAACAGGCAAAAACATAGAAAAAAGTACGCCGTAGGGTGAAGAGCCAGGGCAAATTCCTTGCGTAAAAGTTTAGTCATCGTTTTTTCTCCTTTCGCATTGAAGATGTAAAATTATCGTTTCAAGGTCGGCTCTTTCCACGGTTAAGTCCTTGCCCGAACCGAAAGGAATTAAAGCCTCGAACCCGCTTTTAACGCGTTTTAACCCTATAAGAGGAACGCCGCAGACGAGTGCCTCCGCCTCGGTGCGGAAAAACGCCGTTTCGTAACGGGAAAGAAGAGTTTCCGTTTCTTCGAAAACAATCAGATTTCCGTCGTCGATAAAGGCTATGTCGTCGGCGATTTTCGTAAGGTCGGAAATTATGTGAGTGGAGAAAAGAACGCCTATTTCCTTTTCTCGGACAAGATTGAGAATTATGTCGCAGAATTCGTCGCGGGAAACCGGGTCGAGACCGCTCGTAGGTTCGTCCATAATGAGAAGTTCCGCGCCGTGGGACAGGGCGAGAGATAAAGCGAATTTGACTTTCATTCCTTCGCTCAGCTCGGATACCTTTTTGCTTTCCGACAGATTGAAACGGCGCAGAAGTTCGCCGTATAAAGATGAGTCCCACGTAGGATAGAACGAGGAAACGCATTTCGCTACCGAACGGAGCGTCTTTTGAAGATAAAAATCGAACCCGCCGTGAACGTAGCCGATTTTATGTTTAGCGCCGTCTCTTTCACCGAAAAATTCCACCGTGCCCTCCGACGGAATAAGCCCGAGAACGGATTTAATCAGCGTGCTTTTGCCCGCGCCGTTTCGCCCGACAAGTCCGACGACGCGTCCCTTTTCAACCGTCAAAGATACGTCGTTTAACGTAAATTCGGGATACTTTTTTGTGAGATTACAGACCCTTAAAGCCTCCATTTACTTTTTATCATCCTCCTTCATAACGTTTCGCGCGGCTTGCCAGAAAACCTCGGCGAAAGAAAACGGTTGCAAAGCGACGCCCTGCGTTTTGTCCGCCATAAGAAGAACGGAGTCGCCCGGCTTGAATCCGAACATATCCCGAACTTCTTTCGGTATTACTATTTGTCCTTTCGCGCCGATTTTAACCGCGGAAAGAAACTTCCCTTCGGGAAAATCCTGTTTCATATACAATCTCCTTGTGGTAAAAGTTATACAAGTTATACTAATTATACCACGGGTTTCGGATTTGTCAACGATAAAGTCGCCCGAATATTGTTTGTATGGTTTTTTGGGCATTAGTTGGGAATAATCGTACATATAATTATTTATGCGAATATGTGTGCTTGCGCGCGGCGTTCCCGACGGGAAGAGCCCGCTTAACGGAATATACGAATGGGGTTTTGCGACGACTCTTGCAAAAAGCGGTTACGAAGTAGCCGTTCTCGCGGTGGATTTGAGAACGGGGAAGAAACGAAAAAAGCGCGGGCTGGAAAGGTATATAAAAGAGAACGTGGAAGTATGGGATTACGGCTTGCCCGTCGGACGGGTGGGAAAAAAAGCCGCCTCCGCGTTGAGGCTCGCCGTGGCGAAAAGAGCGTACTCGGCTATGGCGAAAGAAGGCAGACTTCCCGACCTTACTTGGGCTTTTTTTTGTCGGACGTACGGAAGCGTGGCGGAAAATCTTGAAAACGTGTTCGGCGTGCCGTTTGCCGTAAGCGAGTTCGAGGGCAGATTGCTTACCGAAAAATTAAGCGGCGCGGAAATCTTAAAAACGGCGCGTATTTATAAAAAAGCGGTGGTTTCGACCGCGCCTAACGAGGCTTTTCGACTGCGTATGGAAGAAATCTTCGGCGCGGAGTTCGTTTTTTTGCCGCAAACGGTGACGACTGCGGAAGAAAGAAAAAAACACGACGGGTTCGTTTTCGTCAGCATAGGCGCGCTTTGCGTGGAAAAGGGAATGGACGTTCTTATAAGGGCGTTTGCAAAAGCGAAAAAAGAACGGGCGGACGCGAAACTCGTAATCGTCGGGAAAGGGGACGAACGGCGCGCGCTCGGAGAACAGGCGGAAGCGTTGGGAGTAAAAGACAGCGTCGAGTTTCTCTCTCCCGTAAAGGGAAAACTAACCGAATTTCTGGAAACGGGAGACTGTTTCGCGCTCGCTTCGAGGAAGGAAATTTTCGGTTCGGTGTATCTCGCCGCCCTTTCGGTTGGAATACCGGTAGTAACGACGAAATGTTTTTCTCCCGAAGGGATAATACCGGAATACGCGGGAAAAATCGTGGCGGTAGACGACGCTTGCGCGCTCGGAGAAGCGATGAAAGAGGCGTGTTCAATGAATTCTCCTTACGACGGAGAGAAAATAAAGAGGTACGCAAAGGAGAATTTTTCCGCGGAAGGCGTGGCGAAAAAAATATCCGAGATACTGAAAGAGAGAAAAGAAAAAATGCCCGCGCCCGATATAAAGTGAAAAACGGAGCGGAGAGATTGCGTTGATTTTTTTTCGAAAACGAACCGTCGCCGTCCCGCTTTCGAATATTTGTACCATAAAAATATCGTGTCGACCCACCCACCCGCCCGAATTGCTTTTTCTTCTTTATCCGCACAAAGGTTTTTACCGACTGCGGTAAAATTCCGTGTAACGATTGGTCGGAGTTATTCCGCATAACGTTTGGTCGGAGTTCTCCCGTATGTCATAAATTTGACTGAAATGTCTTTAAGAACAGTTGTTTTTCCTCGCGGGTTATGATATTATAGAATATACTTGCGGACATACGCACGCGTATAAGCGCGCATACGCGTATGAAAGCGGAGAAAAAAGAAACTACTTAACAGGCGGTAAAAGATGAAGAAGAAATTTTTATCACTTTTCACAATCCTCGCGGCAATCGTTTTGGCGGTAGCCCTCGTAGCTTGCGAAGATTATGTAAACCCCGACGACGGAGACGGAACGGAGACTACCCGTACTTTCACCCACACGGCGAAAAACGGTACGTTCTATAACGCAACCACGACGTCTACGGAATCAAGCGGAGACAGGGCTATCCTCGACAAGGTGACGGACTGGACGCAGATGAGCGGAAGCACCACGACTTCGAAAACGGGCTCGGCGGGCGTGCTCAGCGCGGCTATCGACGTTTCCGACGAAGATACCTATCAGGCAATCGCGGATAAATACCTCAGAGTGTACGAAGACAAGAACGGCGCGGAACTCGAAAATCCGTTTACAATGCCGTATCCCGGTATCGACCCGAAAACTCCGTGGGTAAACGTGCTTGACGACGACGGCAAAATCGTCAACGACGAAAACGGCAACCCCAAAAAACAAAGAGAAGACACGAACGTGTTCGTCCTTGCGAATACCCAGTCCGAAGGTTCCATTTACGTTACGAGTTCGTCGTTTACTCTGGAAAAAGACAGCATATATCTGTTGCAGTTCTCCGTGTTTACGAAAATTCATAACGCGGACGAAAATAAAGGAGCCTGGTTCGTTCTCGGCGGAGATATGGAATACACCCTCGGACGTATAGATACGGACGGACAGTGGAAAACGTATTATCTCTTTATCGAAACCAACAAATACAGCTCGATGAGCGTAAAAACCGATTTGTGGCTCGGCTACGGTCCCGGAATTTCCACTTCCACGACAAACCCCGACGATAAAGGCAGATATTCTACGCGCGGCGTTGCGTTTTTCGATAATATAATCTGCGAAAAAGTCGACGGAGACAAACTTACGAGCGCTATAACCGACGAAATCGCAGGCGAAAAAATAGCGACTTACGGAGCGTACGAATACAACGAAAACGACGCGATGGTCGATAACTTCGCGGAATTCAAGTCGGCGATAAGCTCGAAGACCGACGGAAGAGGAAACGACTACGTCGCGGCGAGAAGCGCTTATTACCTCGCCAACCCGAATATGGAACTTCGCAAGAAGCCCACTTCTTACAACACCACAAGTTACCGCAAGTATTTTTATTCTTTCCGTGAAAATTACGGAACGAGCAACCTTACAAAATATTCAATGACTTCCAACGCCACTTACGACGCCAAATACTACGGCTCGGTGGACGTTTCCAAACTGTACGATATAGCGGCGGAAGGCGCGGATACGTCGAAAATTTCCGATAATTATTCGAAATCCACTTCCGAAGGCGGTATCGGCACCACTGCGAAGTTCTACGCTATGGGATACGACGAATGGCTCGGCAAAGTTATGAACGACCCGAACCATAACCTTAACGCCCTCGACGAAACCTACGTTATGATGATGTATAACAGGGATTTGCAGGCGAACACCATCAAAACCACGGATAGCCTCAGAATAGAGCCCAACACGTATTACGAAATAAGCGTTTGGGCGTACGTATGGGCAAAGAGTTACAAGTTCGGAGATAAAACTCACTACTATCCCGAGTTCGAGACGAAAGAACCCGAAAGCCCCAGAACGAAAACCTTCACCACTTTGCAGAGACAACTGTACGACCTGTATACGACCGACGGTATAGAGGCTATGGCGGGTTATGCGGACGCATTGACCGAGGAGGAGAACACGAAAGCGAACGGGCACGAAAGCGCGCTTACGTCTATGGGAACGTATTCATATAACGGAACCGCTTCCGAAACTCTCAGAACGGCGGCGGCAGCCTGGATTCGCGAATTACTCAATCTTGAAAGCAGCACCGACGTGGCAACCACCGCGCAAGCGTTTTACTATACCTATCTTTGGAAAAATCTTTCTTCGCAGGTGCAGGCGGTACAGGATTTGAAAGATTATATAGAAATTCTGTATTTGAACGAACGCCGTACTAATAAAAAAGAATACGACAAATGCCAGAAACTCATCGACGACTATAACGCCGAGCACGAAGAATGGGAAATCGACAAAGCGGATTACGAGGCTAAATACGCAAACTGGGAATCGCAGAATAGTTTCCCCAAAGCTACGGTTAAACTTACCGGAGCGGGAGACGGAATAGAAGAAACGACGACCGCGCTCGGCGAATGGCAGAAACTCACGTTCTACGTTTTGGGCAATCAGCTTTCTCAGCGTCAGCTCACGGTTGAAATGTCCTTCGGTACGGGAAGCGACGATACCACGTTTATGATAGGCGGCGCGTTCTTCGACAATATCGAAGTAAAGGCGTACGCAACCGAGGAAAAGGCAAACGAAGCCGCGCCCGGCGCGAGCTGGAAACGTCTTTCGGAAATCGAATCGGAAGGAACGGTTTCTTTCGGCGGACTCGTCGGAGACGAGGAATTGACCGAAAGCAAAGCGGAAACTATCGCTAACGAAAACTGGAAAGCGACCGCCGCGGACGGAACCGCAGCGGGAGACAAGGAACAGGTTTCCGTCAAAGTGACCGAAAGCGATATGGAACAGATAACGGTGGACGGGCACGCAAAATACCTGTACGCTCTCGAATACAGCAACGCGAAAGCTACGGCAAGCACGCTTACTTATATCGGTGAAAACGCAATAAAAATTCTTCCGAATAAATTTTACCGTTTCGCGTTCCTTATCAAAACCGAAGGAATAGACGAAGACCTCGGAATTTCCGTAAAACTGCTTACGGGTACGGACAAAAACAACCTCGATACCGAAAAAGATACTTCGGTAACGAAATATACCAACAATACGGAAACCTGGGCGGAAGTAGTATATTATATCTGCGGCGACCTTATCGACGAATATTACGTCGGCGTTTCCGTAGCAATGGGAAGCGGCACGAGATTCGTCACCGACAGCTACGTTTCGGGTAAGGTTTACCTCGCCGCGTTCAACGCGCTGGAAATCGACTACGACGAATATAACGCGGCGGCTACCGGCGACAAAATCGTCAAATCGGTATCCTTATATAATATAAGCGCGGAAATCGACAGCAATTCCACGACCTTTACCAACAGCTACTATTCCAAACTCGATTATTCGGCTACGGATAAAGAAGAGTTCGACGAAAACGGCAAACTCTCGGGTATCGGCAAGACGAGCAACTGGACGGTTTCTTCGGTTATCGACAACGATTACGACGCGCCGACATCTGTTTCTCTTAATAAGAACGAGAATCCCGTAACCCTTACCTGGAAAGGTGCGGACGGAGTAACGAGCGACTCGGATGACGGTATAATGACCGCTACGCCCGTCAAGTACGAAATCTGGATGAAATACGCGGACGAAGACGGAAAACAGAAAGAAAAACTCTTTGCCGTTGTGGACGCGACGAGTGAAAACACAGACTATACCTATTCGTTTACAGGCAACTGGGACAATACTAAACTTACCTATTTTGCGGTTAAAGCGATAGGAAAAGACGGCGTTTCCTCTCTTACTTCTTACACTTCCGCTTCAATGGGAAGCGCGACGGGAACGGAAATTCCCACGCCGGCTACAAGCGCCGACCCAACGGAAGCGCGCGCGGGAACGGTTTCTTCTAACGGACTGTTTACCGGAAGCGTGGACGGAAACAATTACGTTTCGCCGTACAAGACGGTAATGAAACTTACGAGTAATTACAGTAGCATAATAAGCGTAAACTCGCAGACCCTCAGTTCTGGACTTTCCGCCGACGGTTATTACAAGATAAGCGTGTGGGCAAGAACCGACATCGGAACTTACGCGAGCATAACGGTCGGAGCGACGAGCGGCGCGTTGCAGGCGGCGACGGACGACAGCAGACTGGGCTTCGTTCAGATTACCACGGACGGAGAATGGAGAGAATACTGCGTTTATGTCAAAACGGGCAATTTCAACGCGAAAATGAACGTTAAATACAGTCTCGGCAATCCGTATGCGAAAGCGAAGACCGGTTCGTTAGGTTCGGGAGATAAAGAAAAATATTATCTCACCTCGGATTTAAGCAAGGGCACGGCGTATTTCGACGCGGTTAAAGTAACTTCGATAACCGAAGACGAATATGCCGCGGCGAAAGAGAAAGACGACGATTATACGGGACCGGGCTACGCTTCGGCGACTCACGAAATCGTGTATACGGGCGTTCCTTACTACATTTATTGTATGGAATACGTGCTCGACTCTTTCGACGCAAGCACGGAGCCTTCGAGCACGACTACGGAAAACGACACCGTAGGCAACACGCCGAGCAACTATAACAGAGATTACGATACCGACCTTACCAAGGACGGAACGCTCGCTTCTTACGGCGTGTACAACTATGAAGAGGCCAACACGAACGAAAGAATGAAGACCGCCATCGAACAGCTTTATAAGTACACCGATACGAAAGAAGACGACGACGTGTTTGTGTTCAACGAGATTTTCCAAGACAAACTCGATAGCGGAGAATGGGGCAAAGACGAATGGAACGAGTTTATGGAAACGTTCCTGTCGGTAGACCGCAAAGACGCAAGCGGCAACGTAATTTATAGAGGCGGAAGCAACGTGCTGGTTATGAGCAACAAAGCGGAAAGCGGTTATGCGCAACATTATTCGCTCGACAGCACCTATAACTACAAGGCGAAAGCGGGAACGTACACGAAGATAACGTTCAGCGCGAGAACGCTTATAGCGCGCGTTGTGGAAACCGAAACCACGGACAGCAACGGAAGCACGACGAAGAGTTACAGCTACGAGTTCGAAAACGCGTTCGGCGAATTCAGAGTAACGCCGAGTACCTCGAAGAAAGACGAAGTAAACGTTAAAATCAATTCCGACGTTTACGGACAGGGTAGCGGAGACGGAAGTTTCTATCAGGACGTGACCTACACCGTATACCTCTATAACCCGACGAGTTCGGACAACACGGTGAACTGGGCGTTCTACCTCGGCGACGAAGATGACGAAGACGAGACCGAAACGTGGCTCGACCACTATATCGTAGGACTTATGGCAGTCGACCTCGTTTCCGCGGAGAGCATAACCGAAGCGGAGTTTAACGCGGGCAAGAACGCGGCAGGCGGAGAGAATTCGACGAGCTACGTTTACGAATACTCGGAAAAAACGACGAGCGACGGAGAAGAAGAACCCGACCCCGAAGAACCCGAAGAGGAAGAATCTTTCTGGGACAAACTGTTCAATAACGAGTATTTCTGGTTGTACATTTCCAGCTTCGTTATCGCGCTCGTGATTATCATTACGGTAGTGGTTCTGCTTGTCAGAAGATGGAAGAAGAAACACCCGAAAGAGGTCGTTGTGGAAAACGTGACTAAGACGGAAAAAGACATCAAACTCGTGCCGCCCGCGCCGCAGGTAAAAGAAGACGCGCTCGAAGCGGACGAATACGTGGACGAAATCAAACCCGTTACGTACAATCAGAGAGTCAACAAGAACAAGTCGCGTAAAGACAGAAAGAAAGGCAAAAAATAAAAAGCCGTTTCGTTAAAAGGAAAACGCCGTCCGCAGGGACGGCGTTTTTAATTGTTAACGCGCGGCGTTCCGGACTGAAAAGAGTTAGTGTAAAATTTAGGTGAATGAACGGGTTCACCGGTTTTTACCAATTTCTACTATCGTAGATAAAACAAGTTAGTAAGTCGGTGAACTCTGACATTCTGCAGAGTGTCATACGTATAGTTCACCGAATCAAAAAAAATCAAAGATCTATGTGTATGGCATAGGTCTTTTTTCGTTTATACGAAAAGAAGGGGGTGAGCCGTCCGCGAGGGGGAACACCCTAACAGGACAAAGTGAAAAAGGAGATAATCAGATGTCCAAACTAATCAACATTTACCAAGAGAAGTTTACTGTGATTCCGCAAGAGGTATTTATAGATCCGCGTTTGGATTTTAGAAGCCGCGGAGTTTTGGCGACCATTGTCAGTCTGCCGTCCGGGTGGGACTTCAGTATCGAAGGTTTATCAAGAATCGTGGCTGAATCAGAGCGTGGCGAAGGGCGCGACGCGGTGAAAACAAGCGTACAGTTTTTGGAAAAACTCGGCTACCTTTCGAGGGTAAGAACACAAGACGAAAAGGGGCATTTCTCCGGGTACGATTATCAAGTCAATATACCACCGTTGACGGATTAACCGTTGACGGATAAACCGTTTATGGATAAACCGTTGACGGGTAACCCGTTGACGGCTGAACCGTTGACGGTTGAACCGCAACAAGAAAAAACTTAAAAAGAAAATACTAAATAATCAAGTACGAAATTATTAAAAGAAAACACAAAGAAAGAGTTGATTTAGAAGCACTAACTACTTATTAAAGTAGCGACGTGCAAAGCGAAGCGCGACATTCTCCCTTGTGTTTTCAAGCGCGATTTTAACCCTAAAAGGAGATAGAGAAATGAACAGAATAATCATCTTGGGAAACTTAACGAAGGATCCGGTAAAAAAGGTACTGGAAAACAAAGACGACTGTTCCGTCGTGAACTTCATCGTGGCGGTAAACCGTCCGAAGGTCGGGGATAAAAAGCAAGAAACCGACTACTTCCCGGTGGTCGCGTGGCGCGGGCTTGCGGACACGTGCGCGAAGTATCTCAAGAAGGGGAGCAAGGTTCTTGTTAGCGGCAGTATGCAGATGAGAAACTACGACGCGGCGGACGGGACACATCGCTATATGGCGGAACTGATCGCCGATGAAATACAGTTTTTATCTCCCGCAGGGAAACCCGAAGAGTTATCCACTGTGGAAAACGCGAAGGGGGCAAAGAATGGCTAAATTGGAACGTCTGACCATAACCGACGAAGATCTGAACGGTCTTCCTTTGAACGAGTTTTTGAACACGACCTTCGGCGATCCCACGCCGGACGAAGAGTTTGAGAACGGCTATCAGAGCGATGAAAGCGTACAACGTGCTTTTTACGATCGTATGACGTCGGCGATGTCGGACGATCCTCACGCCGAAAAAAATGACAATGAAGCCATAAAACGGGAATACCAATCGCGGCGCGGCGCCGCTTCCGGCGCAGACGCCAGGCAGATGGCAAAACCGCAAGTATCGTACGAATATCAAAGTGTACTTGACGCACAATTGGGTGCCCAAAACGCTATTGTTGCTATCCGAATGGGCGATTTTTATGAAATAATCGGTGATAAAGCGGAGTTTGCGGCGAAAGCGCTTGATCTGACCTTAACGTCCCGTATGGTGGGACTTCCGGAAAGAGTTCCGATGTGCGGTTTTCCGTATCACGTCGCGGATCAATACTTTGAAAAGCTATCTCAAGTATCCGACGTCGTCGTCCTCGAAGGGGACAAGACCAAACGGGAGATCCCGAAAAAGTCGGAAACGAAGGAGGAAGAAAAATCGGAAAATTCCGGCACAACGGAAGGCACCGAAGCGGAAGTTACCGTCGCGGTCGGAAGCGCGGCGGTCGCGCCGATCACTGCGGAAGCGGTCGGCGCCGTGGAAACTCCGAAAGGTACGAAGACCGTTTCGGCGTGGATCGCCGCTAAACGCGAAAAACGTTTGTCGGCGATCGAAAAGAACGTACCGCAGGAGATGAAAGATCTCCCACAGTGGTGCGCGTTCAGCACCGCCAAAGACGAGAACGGCGGCTTCAAAAAGAAGATTTGGAACTGTAACGCCGTAGGCGCGAAAACGTGGGCTAAATCCAACGATCCTTCTACGTGGGCGTGTTTCTCCGCTGCGCTCGAATACGCCCGTAAAAACGGTTGTGACGGGCTTTCTTTTGCTCTTACACCAGAAAGCGGTATCTTTTGCGTAGACCTTGACGATTGCAAAATCAATGGGAAATACACGGATACGGCTTGGGGCGTATATAACGCCGCAAAACAGACGTATTGCGAACGTAGCGTTTCCGGAGAGGGTTTACACTTCTTCGGGAAGAAAGCGCCGGGCGTCGACTTCAGTGAGCTCGGAAACAAGAACGCAGATAGCACGTTTGAGTTTTACGATCGTTCGAGGTTTATGTCTGTCACCGGAGACGTCTTTATGAAGTCTAAAAGTGAATTACGCGTGTTTTCCGATAGCGACAAGTTAATTCCCATAATCAAAGGACAACTGCCCGTAAAACAGGAATTAAAGCCCGTAACGGTCAATCATAACACCGCGTCCGACGAAGACGTCATCGTACGTATCCGGAGATCGAAGAAGGCGGCGGAGTTCGACCGTATGTTTGCCGGAGAGGATATTTGCGGAGATCGGAATCGTACCGATCTGAAGATGATGAACATACTCGGATTTTTCACGAACGGCGACGCCGAACAGATGAAGCGGATCTTCGAGAGTAGCGGACTGTATCGCGGAGCAGGGGAAAAATCGAGAGGGTACATAGATCGGACGATTCAAAAGGCGCTTGGATCTCTTTACGGTACGCCGGACAATCTCGGAAAGTCCGCGCCAATGAATAAACCGCCCTTAATCGGTTTATGAAAGCAAAATCGCGCTGATAACACAGTGCGAGAGCCGCGCCGAAATCGTTGATCTCGGCATAAAAGCGGAACGACAACAATAAGCGATTTTTCACCGTCGACAAAAAATCGGCGGTAAAAAAAGGCTGACAACAATGGAAGCAGGTTAAGGGAAGTGAACCACTTTGCCCGTTTTCGGACAAATTATTACTTTGTAATAAAAAGTGGTTCACTTCGTAGAAATCGTGGTTCAAAAATGAACCGCGATTTTAGGGGGAAATCGGACACCGATTTTCCCAAAAAAAACACAGGGAGAGCAATGGAAAAACTGAGAAATGTAATTACATTACGCATTGAGAATATCGACACTCTGAATATGCTTGAAAAGATGTATGAAAAAGGGGTGTTCCGTTCCAAGAACGAAATATTAAACCGCGCGCTTGCATACGGTTTACCGATGTTGGAAGCCGCTATTTTCGGGAAAGGGAAAAAAACACAAGAAGAAAGCGGAGAAATAGCGAGAGAGCTTGCCGGGTTGAAGAATCTCTTAGTGCAACAGACGGTAAATATCAATGTGATTGAAAGTCTTTTGTCCTTTCTCTACAACGTAGAGACGGCGAAAGCGGAAGGAATAGAAATTACTACGGAATTTATCGAAAGCGGTTGCCTTGAAACGTTGCCGGAGAACATCGCGGAAGTAAAACGCGAGATGACAAAAATAGAATACGACAAATTGAGAAGGAAAAAAGACTAATGCCGAAAGTACTTATGGAAATTAAGTTTACGCCGTATGAATGCCCTCGCAATAAGGGCGCGGCCGAACACGCCGCCGAGCGCGCTTTTTACAACGGCACAGCGGAGTATAGCTATTTCGATTATACGGAAAAAGAGGGAAAAGTCGTAAAAGACGAAGAAAGTCAGCCACGAAACTATATGGAGAAAACGAGCGGCGTTTTTAACGCGAAGGGTGTTTTGACGGCGAAAGAGAAAGCTGAACTCTCTAAAAAGCTGAAAGAAACGAAGTCGATTATATGGCACGGATTTATCTCGTTTGACGAAGAAACGTCGCCGCTTTTCAACACACAAGAAGCGTGCGTTCACTTTGTGAACAGGACGATGAACTCTTATTTCGAACGTAACGGACTGGATAAAGCCAATTTAGAGTTTTTTTGCTCGCTGCACTCCGATACGGATCATCGGCATATACATTTTGCTTTCTTTGAAAAAGAGCCGAAACTGATTGATAAAAAGACAAAACGTCGGATATTCAGAACTCGCGGAATGCTTGGCGACAGAGTCTATCTGCTTAACAAAGAAGTCGTACCGAAAGGAACGGAAGGCGCCGAATCGGGGTATCACGATTACGGACATGATAATTTTATTTCAAACGCTAATCTGTATCTTGAAGAAAATAAATACGAGCTGGAACTTGCCAGGAAAGCGATGACAGACAGAATAGACGCTTCTCGTACTGATGTAAGTATTAATTGGAGATATAAAGAACTGCGTTCTTCGCTTATAGCGTTGGCAAGAGAGTTGCCTAAATCGGGAAAAGGCGCTATCAAGGGGTACAACTCCAAAGACATGACGCCTTTCCGTCAAAAAATCGACAAGGTGGTGGAGCAATACATAGACGCCGTTCCGGGACTACGGCAACAGCACAATGCGCTTATAAGAGAAGTTTTCAAAAGGGAAAACGACCTTAAAAGGATTTGTCAAAACGAAGGTTTTGATTATAGCAAAGCGGCGAAGCCAGGCGTGGAAGCAATGAAGAAGGATATACGGATACGCCTTGGAAACAGAATCTTAAAAATAGTGCAAGCGGTCGATTACGACTATAAAAAAATCGGTATAGCCCGCGCTAATGATTTAACGCGTAAAATAGCCGCTAAAAATAACAGAAAAGCCGTTGAACGCTCACTTATGCGTGCGTCGAAGTACGGTTCGCATAACGGTACAAATTACAGCGCCGATTTCTCGCTCAAACTCCATTACATCGAAGAGGTCATCGAGCAAGAGAGACAGCGGAAAACAATGCTATACGGGGCATAAAATGAAGGAAAAGAAGAACACGAAGAAAAGAAAGCCGATTATATTGATTTTTATTCTACTAATTATATTCGTAGTAGAAATTATAGCGTTTACTTTTATCACTTCGAAGACACTCAACGCAGTTGCTCTTTTGAAAGCGTTAAAAAACGGACTAGTTTACGTTATTTTTGCCGTTATCGTGGGCGCGCTTATTATATATACGCTTGTAAATTGGCGAATAAACGATAAAAAGTCCGTTATGAAAGAGAGCGACTTATCGGACAGTCATTGGCTTTCCGAAAAAGAAATCAAAAAAACGTCGGAATTGACAGTGACATCGTTTGGAAAATTACATACGCTTAACGACGGTCTTCCATTAAAAGCCGAAATCAGAAGAAACAGAAATAAGGTTATTTATCGCAACGAGCCTATTCATGCAATCGTAGTAGGTACGACGGGAAGCGGTAAAACAAGCGGATTCCTCGACCCGACTATACAGATTATGGCTACATTTAAGACGAAACCGTGTATTATCGTAACCGACCCGAAAGGAGAATTGCACCGTCATCATTCCTCATATTTGAAAGAAAAGGGATATAAAGTAAGCGTTATCGATTATCGATACCCGTATCAATCGACGAAGGTTAATCCGTTTCAGTCGGTTATCGACCGCATAAAACAGCTCAATTTAACTATAAAAAACGAAAAAGGAAAATACGTTTTCGATAATAAAACGTATTTGAAGTATACGGAAGCGGAAAAAGCCTTAGCCGAGCGTAGGCAAGAACTGAACGACGAAATTTATGAAAATTTGCAAGATATAATTTACACTTTGTTTCCTATAAAAGACGAAAAAGAGCCGGGTTGGGAAGAGGGTGCGCGCAACCTTATTTTCGGTATGTGTTTACTTTTTGTCGACGATATTCTTGCAGGGGAAATGCCTATTGAAAAATTTTGTCTTATCAATGTATATGAAAATTTAGCTAAATACTGCGATGAAGAAATGGACGTGATGAAAGCATATTTTGAAAGGCACAAAGACAACGTCAAAGCGTATGGACTGGCTAAAACGGTACTTGTTACATCGGAAAGGACGTTGACTTCTTACCTCTCAAAAGTGATGAATTACGTTCAATTTCTCGCCGACGGAGGAATTCAATGCATTACCTCGGATAACGAAATTTCTTTTGAGAAGTTCGACGAAGAGCCTAACGCCGTATTTCTTGTTTTCCCCGATGAAAAAGACAACCGTCACGTTATGGTATCGACGTTTTTGGTGCAGGCGTATAAATCGCTCGTCAATCGAGCCGCGCTTAACTTGCGGCAGGGGTTAACGGAGAAAGAAGAATTACAGAGGAATTGTTATTTCCTTATGGACGAATTCGGGAATCTGCCTAAAATACCGAAATTCGACGCTATGACGACTGTCGGAAGAAGCCGACGCTTGTTTTTCATTTGTGTTGTTCAGTCTTATCAACAGCTTGAAAAGATATACGGGAAAACAGAGGCGGAGACGATAAAGGGGCAGTTGCAAATAAAAATTTATTTGGGAACGGACGATAAGCCTACGGTAGAAGAATTTTCGTGGCTTTGCGGAAAGAAAAAGATAACTACGCTTTCGGCAAACGTCAGTTTGGAGAAAGACGGGAGCGGAACTTATTCGGCAAAAGAGCAGCCGCTCGTATCTATCGAAGAGCTGATGACGCTTAACAACAAGGATACGCGTGGAAACGCTATCGTTAAGGCGTACGGCTTGTATCCGATGAAAACTGTGTTTACGCCGTCGTTTCAAGCAAAGCACTTATATAAAATCGGCGACGAAGCAAACGAATTAAGAGAAGCTGGAATTTTCGAAAAGGATAGGTTCGTTTACGACATTAAAAGGGATTCCGTAGTTTTCGGAATAGACGAAGGGGACGAGTTGTCCCAAGAGGATATAGAGGAACTGGAAGAAATACAAGCAGAACAACAATCGGAGAAAGAAAAACTCAATAATCTCGATATGAAATGGAAAGGGTTGAAAAGCTCGATAAAAGCTAAACTCGACCTAATACGAGAGTTTATTCCGGAAGCATTGTATAGCGCGCTTCTTAAAAATAAAAAAGGCGAGCAAGGAAAAATGATTGACAAGTGTTTATCAAACGATGAAACGCTATCGCTCGTTCGTTACGAGCTTGTATATATCAAAAAGCTGTTTGCTCGGCTTGTTGAGGTGGAAGAGGAGATTCGAAAAGTACTAAAAGAAGCGCAACTTGAAGACAAAGAAGAGGCGGTTATAAGTCAATTGCATAACGAAATGCTATAAGGAGATTGGAGATGAAAAAGGAGAACACAAAGAAACAATTAAAAGCATTGCTTTTTATAGTAAGCTTTTTATTCTTTATGGTTGCATTATTGTCCTATGTCGGAATATCCGAAGACACGGCGCATGCGCTCATAGATAAAACAACTATAAAAAAAGATTTGTCTTGTTACAGTGGCTCGACATATAAGCATCATATAAATGTATATTTATCATACAGCAGCAATGTATATTCACACAATGGGAAATATTACACCAAAGGTACGGACTTATTCATACAATTTGACAGAGGTACACATAACACGGGTACAGGACTTTCCGCACATAATCACGATATGGCCGGATGGGTAATTTTTCAGCTTGTAAATTCAAATAACAGCGTGGTTTCTTCAAAAAAATTTTATCAAGCTTACTATAATGATAAGCCTATAAATAGTAACGTTGTATACGATTCTGGGTCATTTTCTTTATCTTTCGAAGGACAAACGGGCAGTTTTAGTCTTAGGGTTATCACTAATTATTTCAGGGACGACAAAAACGTAAGCGACGACGCGTGGGTAAATGGTCAATACAATTCTACTACTAATAATAGTTATCAGAAAAAATCAAGTCAAAGTATATTAAATATTGACAGAGATATTTCTGCGCCTACATTATCTTGCGAAATTGCGAATTACGGTTACATAAATAAGGCTTTTACAGTTTATGCAAGCGATAATTGGTCGGGAGTTCAAAAAATTAACTACAAAGTTGGCGATAATACGCTCTTTACGTCACATAATGATTCTTCGATAACAATTAACGCTACGTCTCAAAACGGCCTTTACGAGTTTTATGCGATAGACGTTTTAGACAATGAAAGCGCTCATTATTTTGTGAATTTAGATACCATAGTTCCTTCCATAAAAGTAAGCGGTTTAACCAACGGAATTTATTCCAATCAAAATGTCTCCGTTACCTATTCCGACCTTAATCTTTGGTCGGCAGAATATACGCTTAACGGGACGACTGCTTCGTTTGCTTCCGGAACGACATTTTCGGATGACGGGAGTTATACCGTAAGAGTAACCGACATTGCGGGGAATTATACGGAAAGAACATTCTTTGTAGATAAAACAGTGCCGATAATTTCCGCAAACGGACTTACAAACGGAATATACGGTAATCAAGACGTTACGGTTTTGTTTACTGATGACAACTTAAAATCGGCTGTCTATACGGTTAATGGCGAAAATGCGGTGCCTTTTTCGTCGGGAACGACGTTTTCGGAAGACGGTATATATGAAATATCGGTAGAGGATATTGTAGGACACATTCAAAAAACGAGTTTCATTATCGATAAAGTCAACCCGATAGTTGAAGGTTATAAAAAGTCCGGCGAAAGTTTCGTAGACGGTGCCAAAATCAATGATTTGGTTTATTTTGCCGCCGAAGATACCTGTAACGTGACATATACTTTTTATCAAAAAATCGGTAGCGATTATTTACAATTGGCACGGTGGGACAACTATCAACAGAAAACGATATATTTTGATAAACGCGAATTAAATTATTCCATGAAACTTTATTCAAACGAGCATATTTTTTATACAATTTACGAAGCGCATACCTATATTCGAAACTTAGAGGAAAAAAGAATAGCGAAAAAAAACAACTGGACGACGGCTACGCAAGGAACGATTATAGAGAGCGAGACAAAATATTCATCCACAGGCGCCGACTATTGGCTCTATACGACGAGCATAGGGGAGAAGTATGTATTCTTTTCGGAAGAGCGAGCGCGAAGTTATATTGAAAGCAATTTAGGGGATTACTGTTTGTCGTCTTCGATTTACTATTTTTACGAAGAGGGAGATTTTAAGATAAGGGTTACCGACCAAGCGGGGAATTATACGGAAAAAATTTTTATTGTGGACTTCACAGAGCCTACCTCGTCGCTCATCAACGTTACGAACGGATATGCAAAAGGGGAATTCAGCTTTCAAGCAAGCGACGGTCTTTCCGGCTTTTCACATATAGAATATCAAAAGCCAGGTTCTTCCGATTGGATTAGCGTGACAAAAACAAGCATAACGATACTGAAATCCTCAGGAGACGGTAAATATTCTTTTCGTGCATACGATAAGGCGGGGAACGTGACGGCTATATCCGCCGTCACATTGGATACGACCGCGCCGGCGGTCTCTTTGAATGAGTTTTACAAAGCAGGACAAACCGTTAATCCCGTAATTACGGAGACAAACTTTTCTCATATTACGTTAAGTACGAGCAATAATACGGTTTATTCGGGTGCGCAACAGACTTGGAATACATCTATGGATTTAAACGAATGTACTTATGTACTTACGGTTTACGATAAAGCGGGAAACAGTCGGAGCGTAAATTTTACAATAGACCGTACTGCACCTGCGTTCACGGTAAACGACTATTACAATGCTTCTGAGACGGTTCTAATCGAAATTACGGAAACACACCTCGATACAGTAACATATGACGGTAAGACTCTTTCCGTCGTAAATAAAAAAGCAAGTATTGTTACAAGCAATCTTAGCGACGGAACGCATACCGTTATCGCTTACGATAAAGCGGGAAACAGTACGAAAAAAAGCTTTATCGTAGACAAAACCGCGCCGGAGTTTAACGTTAATGAATACTATAACGCCTCGGAAACAGTGACAATCTCGATTGCGGAAAAAAACTTAAAGAACGTAATGCTTGACGGCGCGGAGCAGGGAGCAGTAAGAAGTTGGAACAGCAATAATTTATCCGAAGGGGAACACCAAATTGTAGTTCGCGACAAAGCAGAGAATATCACGGCAAAGACGTTTATTGTCGATAAAATTGCGCCGGAGTTCGGTCTCAATGCGTTCTATAACGCGTCGGAGACGGTAACGCTCTCGATTACCGAAGTCAATCTTGATACCGTAACGCTCGACGGAACAGTTACGCATTCGCGTGCCTTCGTCGTTTCGGAACTTGAAGAAGGAACTCATACTGTCGTAGTTTATGACAAAGCAAGGAATAACACAAGAAAGACATTTATCGTTGATAAAACGGCGCCTATATTTTCCGTCAATCCGTATTATAAAGCAGGGCAGACGATAAGTCTTTCAATTACAGAAACGAATTTGAATAGCGTATATCTTGACGGTATTGAGCAGGGAGCAAAAAGGAGTTGGAAAAGTGATAATTTTACCAATGGCACACATACGCTCGTTGTAAATGACCTTGCAGGGAATTATACGCAAAAGTCTTTTGTGGTCGACAAAATTGCGCCGGAGTTCAGTCTTAATGCGTTCTATAACGCTTCGGAGACGGTATCGCTTGTAATTACCGAAATAAATCTTGATACGGTTACGCTTGACGGTTCTCCTACGACGGAAAGAGAGTTCGCCGTTTCTTTCCTTGATGACGGAACACATACCATTATCGCCTATGATAAAGCAGGAAACAGTACGTCGCGTTCATTTATAGTAGATAAAACGCTTCCTTCTGTTGCGGTTAACTCTTATTATAAAGGCGGACAGACCGTTAATCCCGTTATTACGGAGACAAATTTTTCTCATATTACGCTGACTATAAACAATAATACGGTTTATTCAGGTGCGCAACAGACCTGGAATACTTCTACGGATTTAAACGAATGTACTTATGTACTTACGGTTTACGACCTCGCTGGGAACCAAAAGAGCACTTCATTTACTGTCGACCGTACCGCACCGGCATTTTCCGTAAAAGCATATTACAATGCTTCGGAGAGTGTGACGATTGCTATCAATGAATTGAATTTTTCAAAAGCGATGTATGACGGTAATAATCTTGCTGTCGTCAATAAAAAAGCGACTATTCCTATTTCGGGACTTGCCGAAGGGACGCATAATATTGTCGTAACGGATTTCGCCGGGAACAGTACGTCAAAAATGTTTATCGTAGACAAGACGTTGCCGATATTTTCCGTTGACGCGTTCTATAAAGCAAATCAAACAGTCAGTATTTCAGTTACGGAAATAAACCTCAATACGGTTACGCTTGACGGTACGGTGCAAGGGGAAACAAGAAAATGGAATAGCAATAATCTTACCAATGGAGCACATACCATTATTGTAACCGATCTTGCAGGGAACAGTACGACAAAGACGTTTATAGTTGATAAGGTGGTGCCGGAATTCAGCGTCAATGCCTTTTATAACGCCGGGCAAACTGTTAATATCTCAATAACGGAATTGAACCTTGACACAGTTACGCTCGACGGTACGGTGCAGGGAACGGCGCGAAGTTGGAATACAAACGCGCTTTCCGAAGGAATCCACATTATCAGAGCTAGCGACAAAGCAGGGAATTATACCGAGAAAAGTTTCTATGTCGATAAAACGGCTCCTTCCGTAGCGTTGAGCGCTTATTACAAAGGGGGACAAATAGTCAATCCTGTAATTACGGAAACAAATTTTGCTTATGTCACGTTGACAACGGGAAGCAATACGGTGTATTCCGGGGCGCAACGGACTTGGAACACGTCTGCCGATTTAACCGAATGTACTTATGTACTTACGGTTTACGACCTCGCAGGGAATCAAAAGAGTGCGTCATTTACTGTCGACCGTACTGCGCCTATATTTTCAGTAAAGGACTATTACAATGCGTCGGAAACGGTAACGATTTCGATAACCGAACTGAATTTTGATTATATAACGTTTGATGATGAAGCTACGGAAAGGAACTCGTTTAATGTTGTCGAACTAAACGACGGAACGCATACCGTTATTGCTTACGATAAAGCCGGCAATAACACAAAGAAGACGTTTATCGTCGATAAAACTGCGCCGGTATTTTCCGTGGACGCGTTTTATAAAGCCGGACAAACGGTTAGTATCTCAATAACGGAAGTGAACCTTGCTACGGTTACGCTCGACGGCACAGAGCAGGGAAGTGCGCGGAGTTGGAATACGAATGCGCTTTCCGAAGGAACTCATGTTATCGTAGTGACAGATAAAGCGGGAAATTACTACGAGAAAAGTTTTTACGTCGACAAAACCGCTCCGCAGTTCAGCGTCAACGCTTTCTATAACGCAACGGAAACGATAACTCTCTCGATTAGCGAAGTCAATTTCGATTATGTTACGCTCGACGGAACGGTTACGACGGAACGTTCCTTTGTCGCTTCTATGCTCGAAGACGGGACGCATACGTTCATTGCATACGATAAAGCCGGGAACAGTACGTCAAAATCGTTTATCGTCGATAAAGTGGCACCCGATTTTACAATAAATTCTTACTACAAAGCCGGACAGACGCTTGTCTTAAAAATAACGGAGACTAATTTAGACTACGTTTTCGTATCGACGATAGGGACAACCACTATAACACAATTTTATATCAATAATTTCAATGACGGAGAGTATGAAGTTACGGCGGTGGACTTTGCCGGAAACAGCACGAAAAAATCTTTCATTGTCGATAAAACTGCGCCGGAATTCAGTTTTAACGCTTTTTATAACGCTTCGGAGACGATAAAACTCACGATTACCGAAAAAAATCTAAACTATGTTATGCTTGACGGCGATATTATCACCAACTACAACGTAGCCGCGTCTACTCTTGATGACGGTGTACATACGGTTGTTGTATCAGATTTTGCAGGGAATGAAAAGAGCAAAACTTTTATAGTTGACAAGACGGCGCCGATATTCAATCTAAAAGAATTTTATGCGGCAAACGAAACTATTAGTCTTGTTGTTGAAGAAGAATATCTTGATTTTGTAACGCTTGATGACGTAACGGTAGCGGCGCGAAGTTGGGACGCAACGACGCTTTCCGAAGGGGCGCATACCATTGTTGTATATGACAAGGCGAAAAATCAAACAAGCGCAAGTTTTTATTTTAAGACAGCGCAACCGTTATTAAGTTTCAGGAAAAACGGCGCAAGTGCGAGTAGCGGTGTATTTCTTGCCGCAGGCGACGACATCGAAGTCGTAATTTCCGACGCCCAATTTGACTATTTAACGCTTGACGGCGTGAAAGTTTCGGACTTGACGGAGCTTGAAAATTATCAGTGGACACAGACTTGGGAAGCGGACGACCTTGTAGAGGGTACGCACACAGTTGTTGTCTATGACAAGGCAAGCAACGAAACTACTCTTGTGTTTTCAATAGACCGTACGCCTCCGTCCCTTACGTTTAAGGTAAACGGCTCTGTTGTAATGGAATACGTTTATGTGAGCGAGAAAGACAATCTTTCTTTTACTTTTTCCGATATGAACATTGATCGTACCGAGCTTGACGGCGAAGTTACGACAACTACGCAATATTCTGCCGCCGCGCTTTCAGAATACGGACATACTTTTGTCGTATATGACAAGGCTGGAAACTGTGCAACGGTTAAATTCTATGTAGACAGAACGGCACCGTCATTTACTCTTGAAGGTTTTTATAACGGGGAGCGAGATATATCTCTTTCAATTATAGAAGCAAATCTCGATTATATCGCGTTCGACGGCGAAAGGATATTAAGCAACGCTGTGTCACTTTCAGACGTCGAAGAGGGAACGCACATCGTTACCGTGTGCGATAAAGCGGGGAACGCAACGTCGCGGTCATTCGTATTGGACCGCACTGCTCCGCAATTCACGACCAAAGACTATTACAAGGCAAACGAAGTTATACTATTGAGTGTTGTTGAGGATAATCTTGACAGAATAACTCTTGACGGGGCAACGACCGCAGCTACGTCGTGGTTGGGTTCCGAACTGCCGGACGGAACGCATACCGTTATAGCGTACGACAAGGCGGGGAACGCAACGACGCAGACTTTCTGTGTAGATACTTTCGTTCCCGGTATTGTGACGAAGAAAAACGGAAACGTTATGCAGAGCGGTATTTTTTATGCCGCAGAAGCAGACGTCGTTTCAATCGAAATCACCGAATCAAATCTCGGTACTGTTACCTTTGACGGAAAGGATACAACACAAAGGAAATTTACTGCGGCTTTATTCGAAGACGGGGCGCATACCGTTGTTGCATTGGATTTTGCCGGCAATAGTACGACGGTATCTTTCGTTGTTGACAAAACGGCTCCGGATATTATATTGCGTAAGAACGGCAGCTCCGTTGAAACCGGTGCGTTTTACCGAGAAAATACGACTGTTTCCTTAATAGTGGAAGACGCAAATTTATTGCGAATAGAGCTTGACGGTGTCGCAAGTGAAAAAAACAGTTGGCTTGCTTCCGAATTGTATGAGGGAGAGCATATTGTTACGGCGCATGATTTCGCAGGAAACAGCACAACGGTGATTTTTAACGTTGATAAAACGGTGCCGCAAGTTTTTCTTGAAGCCTATTATGGAATAGGCGAAACGATAGTGATTTCGCAAGATAGTGATACGAACTTTGCTTATGTTACGTTAAGGTATGGTTCGACTGTCATTTATGAAGGCAATTCGAGGACGTGGAACACGGACGACCTTGACGAGCGTACTTATGTACTTACAATTTATGACCTCGCAGAGAACAGTACGACGGTATCATTCGTCGTTGACAAAACTGCGCCGGATTTTACTCTTGACGCCTTTTATAATGCGACGCAGACCATTAGAATTCGAATAAATGAAAGCAATCTAAACTACGTTATGTTTGATGACGAAGTAACAGAGCAGACTTCATATCTCGCGTCGTCGCTTGAAGACGGAATACATACCGTTGTTGCCGTTGATTTTGCCGGGAACAGAACGTCTCGTTCGTTTGTCGTGGATAAAGTCGCGCCCGAGCTCATTATATCGAAGGAATATCTTTGCGCAGAAGACACGGTAAAGATTGAAGTTAACGAAATCAATCTTGATTACGTTACGCTTAACGGTGATATTACGGGAGCGCAAACTTTTATTATATCCGATTTCGAAGAAGGAACTTATACGGTTATCGTTTACGATAAAGCCGGGAATAGCACAAGGAAGACATTTGTAGTTGATAAAACGGTGCCGGAGTTTGATATAGAAGCGTTTTATAAAGTCGGACAAACGGTTAGTATCTCAATAACGGAAGTGAACCTTGCTACGGTTACGCTCGACGGCACAGAGCAGGGAAGTGCGCGGAGTTGGAATACGAATGCGCTTTCCGAAGGAACTCATGTTATCGTAGTGACAGATAAAGCGGGAAATTACTACGAGAAAAGTTTTTACGTCGACAAAACCGCTCCGCAGTTCAGCGTCAACGCTTTCTATAACGCAACGGAAACGATAACTCTCTCGATTAGCGAAGTCAATTTCGATTATGTTACGCTCGACGGAACGGTTACGACGGAACGTTCCTTTGTCGCTTCTATGCTCGAAGACGGGACGCATACGTTCATTGCATACGATAAAGCCGGGAACAGTACGTCAAAATCGTTTATTGTCGATAAAACGGTGCCGGATTTTACTCTTGACGAGTTTTACAATGCGACGCAGACCGTTCGTATCCGCATAAACGAAAGCAACCTTTCTTACTTTACGCTCGATGACGAAGTAACGGAGCAGACTTCATATCTCGCGTCATCGCTTGAAGACGGAATACATTCCGTTGTCGCCGTTGATTTTGCCGGGAACAGAACGTCGCGTTCGTTTGTCGTTGATAAAGTCGCGCCCGAGCTCATTATATCGAAGGAATATCTTTGCGCAGAAGACACGGTAAAGATTGAAGTTAACGAAATCAATCTTGATTACGTTACGCTTAACGGCGACGTCACGGAAGTGAATACATTCGATAGTGCCGAACTTGAAGAAGGGTTGCATACGATTATAGCGTTCGATAAGGCAGGAAACAACACCAGAAAAACATTTATCGTAGACAAAACCGCTCCTGTTTTCACTGTAAACGATTTTTACAAAGGCGAGCAGACGGTAACTATTTCAATCACCGAACCTAACCTGGGTGCTGTCACGCTCGATAAAACGGAACAAAGCTCGACGCGGAATTGGAGAACGGACAATCTTTCCGAAGGAACTCATGTTATCGTAGTGACAGATAAAGCGGGAAATTACACCGAGAAAAGTTTTTACGTCGACAAAACCGCTCCGCAGTTCAGCGTCAACGCTTTCTATAACGCAGCGGAAACGATAACTCTCTCGATTAGCGAAATCAATTTCGATTATATCACATTTGACGGCACGGCTACGAACTCGCATGCCTTTACCGTTTCGGAACTTGAAGAAGGAGTTCATACTGTTGTAGCTTATGACAAAGCAGGAAATAACACAAAGAAAGCATTTATAGTAGATAAAACCGCTCCGGTTTTCACCGTAAACGAGTTTTACAAAGGTGGGCAGACGGTAAGCATTTCTGTTATCGAAGCTAATCTTGATTCCGTAACGCTTGATAGAACAGAGCAAGGAGCTACCCGAAATTGGAGAACGGACAATTTATCAGAGGGAACGCACGTTATCATAGTAACAGATAAAGCAGGTAACGCTACCGAATGTAGCTTTATTGTCGACCGTACTGCACCGGTATTATTTATAAATGAGTTTTACAACGCTTCCGATACAGTTGAGCTCCAAGTTGAAGAAGACTACCTATTACGAATTACGTTAAACGGTGAAGAGGTAAACGGATTGAATATGCCGGCGTCCGAAATGCAAGAGGGGAAGTATACCGTTATAGCTTACGATAAAGCAGGAAACGGCACCTCGAAGTTATTTACCGTCGATAAGACAGCGCCGGAGTTCACGCTCAACGCTTTTTACAATGCCTCGGGAATTGTGCGTATCCGCGTTTCGGACATGAATTTCGATTACATAACGCTTGACGAAGATTTTGTTGAAAGTACGAACATACAAGCGGCGACGCTCGAAGACGGGGTTCACACCGTCGTAGCGTATGATAAAGCAGGGAATACGACGAAAAAAACGTTTATCGTCGATAAAACTGCGCCGATTCTTTATTTAGCGGAATACTATTCGGTCGGGAAAAACGTTTATTTACAACCTCTCGAAGAAAACGTCGAATATATAGAGCTTGACGGCGCGATAACGCAAGAAGAAATTATTTTATCGGATAACCTTTCGGACGGAATTCATACCGTAAAAATCGTTGACCTCGCAGGGAACAGCATGACGGTATCTTTCGTCGTGGATAAAATTGCTCCGGAGTTTTATTTAAACGAGTTTTACCGCAGCGCAGACACGGTTTCTTTGAAAATCACGGAAAATAATCTGCGTTACGTCGAATTGGACGGCATGACGACGGAACTTACTTCCTGGCAATGCGCGAACCTTTCGGAAGGAGAACACGTTGTAAAAGCGGTGGATTTTGCCGGCAATTCAACGGCTCAAACTTTCATCATCGATAAAACATATCCCGTTATCTCTTTGACGAATGACGGCAAGCCGCTTGATACGTCGTTTTTTACCGCCGACGTCGTTTTCCTAATCCATGTCACAGAAAGTTATCTCGATACTGTAACGATAAACGGGAATATCGTTACGGATTATACCGTCATAGTTTCTACTCTCGAAGACGGAAAATATACTGTCATAGCGGTAGACAAAGCAGGGAACACCGTCTCAACGGAATTTACCGTAGACAAGACTGCGCCGTCCGTAACGCTTCGACGCAATATGGCAGATATTGAGTCCGAAGGCGCGTATATATCTTCTTTTGATACCGTTTCTGTTGTCGTGGAAGACGTAAACCTCGAAAGAGTGTTGTTTAACGGCGTGGATACGATAGTATACAGTTGGACGGGTTCAAGTTTATCGGACGGAGAACACATTGTTACGGCATACGACAAAGCCGGCAACGTCACTACCGTTTCCTTCATCGTTCATAAAGGCGCTCCGGAGTTTACCTTGCAGGAATATTATATTGCAGGAGAAACCGTTTCGCTCGACGTATCCGAAGAAACGCTTGACTGCGTTCTTCTTGACGAAGCCGAAACATTCCTACGGCAATGGACGGCGGAAGAACTCGGCGAAGGACTGCATACGCTTTCCGTAACCGATAAAGCGGGTAACGTCACGACAAAGACTTTTATCGTCGATACGTTAAATCCGACAGTAGAACTAAACAAGAACAGCCAAAAGACGGACGGCATAGTTTATGCAAAAGCTACGGACTTAATTTCGATTACCGTTTCCGACGAGAATTTAGATTACGTCCTTTTCGATAACGAAGTTACCGATAAACGAAGTTGGGAATGCTTGTTGCTCGATGAAAGAGAACACTTTATCGTCGTTAGCGACAAAGCTCAAAATAAAACGACGGTATCGTTCATCGTAGACCGTACTGCGCCTGTGTTCGATGTTAAAGAATATTATTTGACGGGAGAAACGGTATTCATCGACATAGAGGAAAGCAATCCCGACGGCGTTTATCTCGACGGGGAGCGGATATTTGTTTCCTCTTTTGTCACCGATGAACTCGAAGAGCGTACTTACATACTTACGGTTTACGATAAAGCAGGGAACGTCACGGAGAAATCCTTTACGGTAGATTTATCCTCGCCGATAATTTCCGTCGTCGGGAAATCCGTAGACGGAGAAGAAAGCGAGATAACACAAGGAAAAAATTCTTACGGAGAAGTCAAGATATGCGCTTTCGATATTGCCGATTATACACTTTATATAAGCCGAAACGAAGCGGATTACATAGATTACGGAACAGACTTTACGATAACCGTAAAAACGGAAAACGAGGGAAATTGGCGCGTGTATGCCGTCGATACGAACGGTTATGTTTCCGAAACCGTTACGTTTACCGTAGACTTTACCGCGCCGAAGGTTGTAATATTCGATACCGACGCAGACGAAGCAAAGAAAGGCTATACAAATACAGCGTTTACCGTAAGGATAGACGATGTTTTTCCCGATAAACTCTATTATAAACACGAGCGTGACGAGGATTTCTCTTTGTGTTCTCAAACGACGTTTACCGCAGAAGCAACGCTCGAATACGAAGGAACTTACTTGTTTTATGCCGTTGATAAGAACGGTTTATTCTCGGAAGAAAGAAAGGTTATTCTCGATCTCGGCGCGCCTACGTTTGCGCTTAACGGACTTGTAACGAAAACAGAGGATAAGGGCTATACAAACACCTCTTTCGGATACTCTGCAAGCGATTATCATTTTTCTGCGATATACTTTAAGAAAGCGGGAAGCACAGAAACATTTTCAATGCCCGAAACGTCATTGGCGATTGAAAACACAAAAGAAAACGAAGGAACATGGCTTATTTACGCAGAGGACATATTCGGGCAAAGAACGCCTGCGTATTCCGTTACTCTCAATTTTACCTTTGATTTCCACAATATAGAAAATATCGGAAATAGTTTTAAGCAGAACACTTGGTACACGGTGACGTTGCCGTCCCGTATTTATTCTGCGACGTCGAAGCCCGATATTTCGGGCAAATATTCGTTCGGAAATTACGAAGCCGCGCTTGCATTCGCCGTGGCGAAAGAAAAGGAATACAGAGTGTATTCCGTCACCGAAGGCGGTTACGGATACGTCTCCGTCAACAACGAAAACGTGTACGTCACCTATCCTACGGAAGCGGAGCTTGAAAAAGCGGTTTTCCACTACGCCGTAAAATACGTATCAGAACGGAAGATTTTCAATAAAACGGAAGCGAGAAACGTTTACGATACGATTACGAACGACGGATTTATTCCCGACGTCACCGCTTTGACGGACAACGAATTCGATACTCCCGATTTCTTAAAGGATTACGGTTTACCCGTGTATTTTGCACGGCAGAGTTTTGTTCCGATAAATAATTCCGCATTTAGCCCTTCGAGCGTAAGGTTGACTTACGTCGGCAACCTTACGGGAGCAGTGGAGCCGTATACGTTCGATTTGTTTTACGGCGAGAGCTTCTCCGCCGCGCTGTCTCGCGCAAGCAACCTTTACGAGGGCTTTTATCTATATGAGGAAAGCGATTTGTGCGGAAATTCGCAAAGGGCGATTATATTTATCGACTTATCGGAGCCGACATTGAAAGCGCGAGTAGAACGAGGCGACGGAACGGAAGATTTAACGATAAACAAGGACGCCGTAGGGGACAGAAGCGGAGTTTTCTACGCCGTAAGCTTCAAAATATTTGAGCTTCTCGATAATGCGGATAAAGACTATGTTTGCGTAAATATCGTTTCAGACAAATACGCAGGGACGTTTACGGCAGGCGACGAACTTCCCGTTTTAAGCGCCGATTTCGGCGCAGGAACGTATTCGATTACCGTCTACGACCGCTCATATAATTATCTTACCTTTACCGTTATCATTGCGGGAGCCGCGCCGTCGTGGTCGTATACGTCCCTTGCAGCCAATACGAAAAAACTTTCTGTGTATATAAATAAAAACGACAGGGACAATGCGCTTTTAACCTTGCGCCTTGTGAAGATTCGTTCCGACGGGACGTACGTCGACATTATCGAAGACAGCGAGGGCACGGCTATTACGCCGGCGAACGGTGTTTACGTTTTTACAGACGGCGGAAAATATGCCGCTATTATGACCGATATGTACGGCAGAACGGTGGAAACGGAGCCGATTTTCTATGAAAAAGGCTTGCCGTCGGCGACATTTGACGGCGTTCGGAACGGCGGAACGACAAACTCGAACGTAAGCATAACGTACGCGGATACATACGGATTGAGGTTGTATTACGACAACGCGCAAAAAACGCCGGTAAACGGCATACAGCCTGTTTACGACGCGAGCAAAAAGACGTTTACGGTTACGATAGAAAGAACGCCGGAGCAAACGATAAACTATCTTGTATTCGTTTACTTGCTCGCCGACGAAGGGATATATATCGAATATGCGTTTACAATCGACTGCGAAGCTCCGCTGTTCAATATAGAAGCCAACGACGGTACTTCCGTCGGCGCGAACGGAAGTACGAACAAGCCTTTCTTCGTATCGTGGCTCGAAGACAACGTTACGGCAAAAGTGCAACGGGAAGGCTACAACTTACAAACGTATCAGAGCGGGACGGTTCTCACTTTGAACACTTTATACAAATTTATTCTTACGGATAAAGTCGGGAACGAAATCCGCTTTACCGTCTATCTCGACAGCGAAGTTTTGTTCGGCTTTTCCGCAGGAGTGACAACACAAGAAGAAGGTTACGTTCTTACGAAGAATCCGCAAAAGATTACGGTAAACGAGGAATATACCGCGTTCGGTTTGACAGACGGCGACGGGAACGCATACGCAGAGGGTGAGGAAATCGGCGAAGGGTTTTACACACTTACGATTGAAGACGTTTACGGCAATAAATTATCCCTTGAAATCGAAATCGACCTTACCGCACCTGTTTTAATTCTTGAAAACGTCAAAGAAAATAATCTTTCAAATCAAGACGTTACCGTATCTTGCGACGAAACAAGCGTAACGATAGAAACGGTGACGTCGCGAGGAACAACCGACGGTGAGATAAAAAACGGAACGGTGTTTTTCGACGAGGGAACTTACACCGTCAGAGCGACGGATAAAGCGGGAAACAGCACAACGCATACTTTTACGATTGATAAGACGATACGGTATACATGTACGGGCGAAAACGGACTTTTCACGACTTCGAACGTCTCCTTTGCGTTTTCCGAAAACGTAACGCAAATCGTGACGAAATACGGCGAAGAATGCGAGGCGAGTTTGCGTTTTTCCGATAAAGGAGAATACGTCGTTAAGCTCATTGACGACGCAGGAAACAAAGAAACCATTTCTTTTACCATTTTATCAGAACGGCAACAGAAACTCATAATCGAAGATACGAACGGCTTTTACGTTTCTAAAATCACTTTGAACGGAGAGGAAACGGAAAGCGCGGCAAATTCGATAATGCTTACACAAAGCGGAAAATACGAAGTGACGCTTTTTTCTCCCGAAACGAATAAAAGTTATTACTTTCCGGTGGAAATAGACAATACCGCTCCCGAGCTCGTACTCGTAAAAAAGAACGGGAAAGTGTCTTTTTCGGGACTAACGGAAACGGGGGTTACGTTCACCTTATACAAAGACGGTAAAATCGTAGAGGGGATAAATTCGAAAAGTGCCGTAACGGAAAAAGGAAATTACGTACTGATAATTACCGACGAATGCGGTAACGAAACGAAGTACGATTTCGATATAAAATTTACGCTGAACGCAATCAGTATCGCGCTGATTGCTATCGGCGCGGCAGTCGCCGTGCTTCTCATCGTCCTTTTTATTAAAGGACATCGCATTAAGGCGGCGTAAGGGGGAGGATTTTATGACTTAGCATAATTTTAAGAAGAAAAACAGTACAACATCAAAAAAATTATTCAAAAGGAGACTGAAACACTATGTACTATTTAATTTCGGCAGCAAACGACCTTACTCAACTTGAACAAAACTTGAAAAGCTTAATAGGGCAAGCGTGGCCTATTATCATTGGCGTACTTTCCGCCGTGGTAGTCATATGGGGAGCTTTTCTCGGGTTCAAATATTGGCAGGCAGGAAGCCAAGAAAAACAAAGAGAAGCGAAAGAATACTTAAAGAATTTCTTTATCGGCTTAGCTATTATCTTCGTCCTCGGCGTAGTTGCCGTTGCTCTCATCGGTTGGCTCGGCGACTGGGCGAACACAATTACGGGAGTCGGCAACTAAACAAACTTGTATGCGAAGCGGTTCTTTCCGTCTTTGACGGTAGGACCGCTAACGTATCCCGGAGAAAATGAAATGAAAAACACAAAGAAAAATCTGCGTAAGAAAGGCGGATTTTGGGGACTGTAAATGAAAATCAAAGTAGAAGTAAATGCAAGTATAGGAAACTTATTGAAAAGCGGTATCGAACTTTCGGCGAAAGCAATCGGAACATACGCCGTTTTGCTCGAAGCCGACGAAAACAAAAAATACGACGGCATGAGAGAATATTTGCAAACGCACGTGAAGGACGGAAGCGGGGCTATAAAAACGGGACTTGACGAGCTTATAGAGAAAGGATTTCTCGTTAAAACAGTCGGCAGAACTCCGCATGGCGCGTTTTGCGGAACGACGTACATTGTGACGTCGCCATGACAGAAAAACTGAAAACTATATAAAAGGAGATTTTATTATGAAAGAAGTCGTAAACACATTATGGAAAAAAATTCGAGAAATTACGCAACAGGAAGAGCCGCGCGACGTCGGCAATTTGTACGCCCTTACTCTAACGCTTAATGAGTTGTGGAAGACACGTCGTTCGTTTTTTTATCCGTATTCTGAACAGCGTTCAGATGAGCCAAAAAGCGAATAGAACAGCACGGCGGTTTATGCATAAACAAGGCGCATAGTGGCGTGCAGGAGCCGCCGTTATCGTTAATACCGAAAGGACAGAGTTTATTTCTTGTATCTAGAAAGTTTTGGTCAAATTGCATATGACTAACCCCAATGTTTGATACGGGAAGTATAGCACAAAAAGAAAAAATAGTAAAGGGCAGGAACAGATAATGAAACCGTGTACTTACATACTTACAAAAAGACAGCCCGACAACGCAAGTTTTCTTGTGTTATCACGGACTGCCGGTAAATGCGAAAATGTACTTATGTACTTACAGTTAGGCTTTTTTGTAAATATAGCTTGCAATGTGCAAAAATCCGTCTTTATCTATTTGAGCCTTATCAAAACAATTATCCAAAGAGAAATCATTCTTTTCCTCGGCAATAAAATAAGTTTTGGTTTCTTTTTCATAAACCCACAAATAAACATCGGCGTATTTATCGGTTATTGTTCCGTCTTTTTGAAATATAAGAGTTCCGGAATAAGTCATATTAGTGGCTGTGTAGCGGTCGTTTCCAGAAAAATAATTTTCGTCAACTCCAAAAAATTTCCATTCGCCGCAAATTTTGTTTTCGCTGTTACAAGCACAAAGGGAAAACACAAGAAGAGTTGCTACGACAATAATCAAGACTACGCTAATTACCTTTTTCATAACTAAACCTCGCTAAAATTTATGGAAAAAGTATAGCACACAAATATAAAAAATACAAGGAGCAAAACATATGGAAATTTTCTTTAAGAAACTAATCGCAAATATATCTTTTTTGATTATGCGAGTCCTTGACGGTTTTTTCAGTCTATTCAAAGTGTATACGGGGCTGGAAAATATCGGGATAAAGAATGATGACAGCGTCGTTGCGGAGCAAATGGATATAGTGACCTATTTTACCGAGAACGACGTAGTAATGCAAGCCTTTTATTGGATATTGATTATATCTATTTTCCTTTTATTTGTCTTTACCGTTGCGGGAACGGTAAAAAACGTAGTTACCAACAAAAAGAGTGTGACGAAGGTTGTTGCGCAATTCGGCGGAGCGTTGTTGGCGTTTTTTCTTACTATGATAGTTTTTGCCGGAGTTGTACTAATCGGAAATACGGTTTTGATAGAGATAGATTCCGCGTTGGTCGGCGGAAAAAACCTTACCATTTCGCAACAGATAATCGACCTATCTGTAAATAGCGACGGGTGGAGAGAAGACAAAGAGGGAAAAAAGTATTCCGCCGAGGATTTTGCTCTTCCAACGACCGCCGATGATTTTTTCGGACAATACAAAAAGGATTTTGGGTTGGAGCAATCTCCCGATTACGAAGTTAGAGTTGACCCAGATACAGAGGAAGAAACAATAGATTATAATAAAAAAAATAATACCTATCGGGGCGGAGGTATGGCAGACTTATACCAAACGAACCTATTTTTATTGTTTTTTGTGCCTTTAATTATGTTTATCTTGATATTCATCACCCTAATTACCCTTGCCAAACGTGTGTTTGAAATAGTTTTTTTGTATCTGACAATGCCGATTTCCATATCGACGATACCCTTTGATGACGGCGCGAAATTTAAGATATGGCGAGAGACGACGTTTTCCAAATTATTTTCCGTTTACGGAACAGTCATTGCTATCAATTTGTACCTTATATTCCTGTCGCTAATGAATAACCTTACCGTTATGAACGGCGGGACGGAAGCGACGTCGTGGATAAATATAATGTTCAAATTTATTTTTATGACGGGTGGAGCTTTGGCGGCAAGCGGCGGTTCGGCACTGTTCGGGCAGCTCATCGGCGCGACGCCGGATACGGGCAAGAATTTAGGGCAGACTCTGTATACGGGAATGATGATGGCGCAAGCGGGGCGCGGGATAGCGCACGGAATAACGGGAGCGATATTCGGGCATAAAGGGGGCGGACTCGGCGGAAACGGCAAGCGCGGCGGCGGATTGCTTCGAGGCATAGGAAAGGCGCTCGATACGGGAGCGAAATTTGTTGCGGGAAATGCCTATACAGGACTAAAAACCAAGGCGTCAAACGGCATAAACAGTCTTAAAGAGACGCTCAAAGGCGGTTGGATGAAAAACAACGGCTTAATCGGCACGATGAATAAACCTTTTCGTGATTTTGCTCAACGGAACGACTTAAAAGACCTTATAGGCGAGGCAAACGAATTGAGAGAAGGAATGACAGGGGGTAAAAAATGAGAGTAATACCGAAAGATACGAAATTGCGCGCGACAGTTTACAAAAATTTCACGATATGGGACATATTCGTCGCGATAGGAGTAATCGGGATAGAAGTCCTTATAGGATTTTCAAACTTTCCTGGCAAAGTATGGATAATGCTTGCCGCCGCCGTTATTATGGCGCCGTTGTTCTTTCCCACCGATGACGGTGGAAGGTTTTATCAGAACATAGTTTCTATGATACAGTTCCGCTTTATGAAGAAGGTCTATTCGGGAGCGGAAGTTAAACGGTTTGTCCCGTATAAAGAAATAAGAGAGGACGGCGTTATCGTATATCCCGAATATTTTTCTAAGGTGATTTCCGTAGGACAGACGGAATTTCGTTTGCTTGACGAGGGTATGCAAAACACAAAGATAGCGTATTTCGAGCGCGTTTTGAAATTGACGGACGTCGGGGCGAGTATGGATATAGTAAAAATCGACCGTCCTATTAACTTCGATACGTTTTCGGCTTCGCTATTTACGCGCGTGGAAAGGGAGAGTGACGAACTTAAAAAAGCCGTTCTCGAAGACCGCATAAGTCAGATTGACCGATTGAACAACGAGACCAAGCAGTACCGACCGTATTATTACGTCGTAATTTACGATAACAAAGAACAGACCCTGAAAGACAACGTCGAAACCGCCGTATCGATGTTGAACGGAATGGGGCTTGAAAGCTACGTTTTGTCGCAGAAAGAAGTTGTCAATTTCTTAAAGTATTGCCATACGAGATATTTTGACGAGAGAGAAATAGAGGCGGTAGAGGCGAAAGATTATATCGACTATATAATGCCGAAGAAACTTAAATTTTCGGCGCGTTCTTACTCCGTAGATGATATTAACGCGTTTACTATGACCGTATCCGACTATCCGTTATCGGTAGGTAACGCATGGGGCGCGGACATATTCAATATCGATAACACAAAGGTAGTATTGAAGATTCGCCCGGTAGACAGACTGAAAGCAGTGAAACGTATCGACAAGGTTGTTATGGAGCTCGGGAGCAGGGAAGAAAATATTCGTAAGGCTTCGGAGCTTATCGAAAAAGAAAGCCACGTCGAAACTATGGGAGCTACGCTCGTATCGTTGCAAAACGAAAATGAAGTTCTATTCGATTGCAGTCTTACCGTAACGGCGTTTAACAACGCAAAGGAAGACCAACTGTCCTTCCGTAAGTCTATACGGCACCGCATTATATCGGCGGGCTTTAAGCTGAATAATTTATCGAGTATGCAGGTAAACGGATTTTTGGCGTCCAATATATCGCAGGTAAGGAGCCTTAAAAGGCACGAAAGAGGAATAAACAGCGGTTCGCTTGCCTCAGTGTTTCCTTTTACCGAAACGTCGATTATAGACGAGCCCAACGGGATAATATTAGGGTGCAACGCACACCCCGTCGCTTTGGATATAACTAAAAGAGACGGCTCGCATACGAACAGCAACGTACTTATTTTAGGCAAGCCGGGGAGCGGAAAGACTTACGCAGTTAAATCGATAATAACTCAGCTCTACGCGGATAACTGGCGTATTCACGTTCTCGACGTCGAAAACGAGTTTTCCAGGCTTGCTAAGAACGTAGGCGGTACGATAATCGACGTGGGGAGCGCGACCCAAGGACGGATAAACCCGTTTCATATTTACGGGTTACTTACCGACGACGGACAGAAAGCGTCTGCCGAGAACGTGTTCGACGCTCATCTTGTGTTTTTGGAATCCTTTTTCAAAATCGTGCTCGAAGGCATATCCTCGGACGCTCTCGAATACATAAACAACCTCGTGGTAAAGTGCTACGAACGGCGAAACATATTTAAGACTACGGATTGCAGCCAATTCAGAGCTTCGCAGTTTCCGACGTTCGACGACCTTATGAAAATTTTACAAGAACAACCGCGCGAAAATATCAATCCTTTGGAGCTTGCCAATTTGCAACGCGCAGAAACTTACGTTGCAAAGTTCGCTTCCGGCGGACGGTACGCCTCTCTTTGGAACGGGGCTTCCACGTTGACGACATCGGCGCAATTTACCGTATTCAATTTCCAAAGCCTGTTATCCAACAAAAATACCGTAGTGGCGAACGCACAAATGCTTCTCGTCATGCGATTTCTGGAACAAGAGGTAATAAATGCCCGCGATATGAACAGGGACGGGAAGAACCTGATAAGAACGGCAATCGTTGCAGAAGAGGCACACGCATTTACCGACCCGAAATTTCCCGTCGCGCTTGATTTTCTTTATCAAATGGCAAAGCGTATCCGTAAATATGCGGGGTCGTTATTTTTCATTACGCAGAATCTAAGGGACGGTAGAAGTACGCCGGAAATCGAAGCGAAGACTACGGCGATATTTAATTGCTGTCAGTATTCCTTTATTTTCTCATTGCCGCCGCAGGATATAAACGACCTTGTCGAACTATACAAGTCGTCGGGCGGTATCAATGAAGCTGAGCAACAAGAAATAGTCACCAATCCACAGGGAACGGCGTTCCTAATATCGTCGGCAACGGAGCGTACGAGCTTTTCGATAGTGACTACGCCCGCAGTAGAAAGCCTGTTCATAAGAGAAGACGAAAAACAACTGTAAGTATGTACTTATATAAGTACAGGAAAACACAAAAGGAGTAACGTCAGATGTTCGTTCCGTCGGGAAACTTGAAACCGAAGAAATATTCTCCGCCCAAAGCGGCGGCTATGCGTTCGAGTTCTTCCTGCGTAAACGTTTCGCGCTTCATTTTCTTATTGAAGTTTTGCGGCGTTGTATTGACAGCGCGGGCAAGAGCGGCTTGCGACATACCTTTGTATGCCATAGCCATGCTAATTTTCTGCGATATAGTCATGTGCGTACTCCGATATAGAATATTATCGATTATAAACCTTATGCACGATTTCGTCAACCGAATGGAATAATTGATAAAATAAATATATTATAAACGGTTGACAATATAAACCAAATGGATTATACTGTAAGTATGTACTTACATAAGTACAAAACACAAAAAGGAGAATATAGATACGATGAAAATGAGCGATTACGATTTAACGGGTTCGGAAACGGTAGTTGCGAAAGTCTTAATTTATGCCCCCGGCAAAGATACGGGATTTAGTCGGGTTATTGCTGAATTATATGTAGTCGGTAAAGTTAAAGGGTGCTGGCTCTATTCTTCCGAACTCGATACAAGAAGACGAATAGGGACGAAGGGCGTTCAGATATTAGGCAAGATAAAAGTCAAGGATACGAAGACGATTAGACAGTTAATTAAAGATAGAGACGAAAAGACAAATTTGCTATGGTTTGAATATGAAGACGTTCGACACGATATCTACCAAATTGAAAGATATATATTGAAAACAGCAACAGAACTTAAAACAGACGATGAGGTTTTTAACGATGAAATAAAGAAAGTGCGTAGCAATGCAGAGAAAGCGTTAGAATTGTTAAAAGTCAAATACGAAGAGAGAATAGAAAAAAAACAGAAAATCGTCGATGATTTTGAAGCGGCGTTGGAAAAATTATTTATAAAGGAGAAAACGAATGAAAGCAAAAGTAATAGCAATAGTTAATCAAAAAGGCGGCGTAGCAAAAACAACGACCGCGCTTGCGCTCGGACACGGTTTAGCCGTAAGGGGAAAGAAAGTTCTTTTGATAGACTTTGACCCGCAGGGGAGCTTAACGACGTTCCTCGGATACGATACGTCGGAGATACCGACGGCGTTCGAATGGCTAGGCGTTCAAAAGAAGCATGCCGTAGCTTTCGACAACGTTGTATTGAGTGCGAAAGAAAATCTTGACGTCATACCGTCGGATATATCGCTTGAAGAAGCGCCGGGCTTTCTCTATTCGAAGCCGGGCGGACACGGTTACTTATTAAACGCCGTATCGAAGATAAAGAGCCGATACAATTACGTCATCATCGATACAAGCCCGTCCCTTAATATCTTGACGATAAACGCGCTTGTCACCGCCGATGAGATTATAGTACCGTTCAAGCCGGAAGCAGGTTCCGTCAAGGGTATAAGTTTACTATTGGATACAATTGTCGACGTGAGAGCATTAAACCGTGAAATTAAGATAGCCGGGTTTCTTGTCGTTATGGCGGACAAACGTCGTAAGCAGGCGTTAAAGGATAGCGTCGATTATATTGAGAACGTAGCCCAAGAAAACGGGACGAAAGTGTATGAAAGTATGGTTCGTGCTACCGCGTCCGCAACGAGATTAGCGAAAGAAGATATTTTTACGCCGGGAACAGCCGCAAGCGACGACTACGCGGCGTTTGTAAACGAATTTTTGAAAGGAGAATAAAGAGATGAAAACACAAAGAGAAAATACGGTATTGAACATACTCGGCAAACCGTCTAAATCCAAAACGATGATGTGTTCGTTTCGTTGCGATAGGAAACTATGGGAAGAGTTCGGGATACTTTGTTCGCTGAATGAGGTAGATAAAACGAACGTTTTGGTTTCATATATAGAAGAAATCGTAGAACAAAACCGCGATAAAATCACCGCAATGAAGAAGCTGAAAAAATAAAGCTATCGACGCTCGGTTTTCCCGAGCGTTTTCGGTCTTGACAAACGCGATAAGACAAGGTAACATATATCAAAAACCTAAGGGGTGAATGCTTTATGCAAAAAATGCTTGTAAAAGTAAACAAAGACAAGATGAAAGAGCTCGGAATATCCGATTATTATATAGACCTTACATTGCACGACGCTTTCGATGAAGGGCACTTTTTCGTGGAAAAACTCGAAGACGGTTCGATTATGTATACGGGAAATTCGGAGTATCCGAACTTTTTTTGTAACTTTGCGATAGCCGTATCCACGTTAAGCGATGACGAAAAGTTTATGGCAGTCTGCGATAAATGGATATGGTACAATAATGAGAGAACAGTCGACGGTTCTTTTGCCGAAGAAGATGTGTTGGAAGGGATAAAAAATGACGAAAACTTTGCTTAGGGACGGCGGGCATTGCTTTAAGGCTATAAATTTCGATTTGGATACAGAGCAAATGGAAATTGAATTGGGAAGCAAAACAAAAGGGTATTCTTTACTCAAAAAATCCTTTAAGAAAATTGGATTTTCTCATAGACAAGGTTCGGGTTATGTTTCGAGGAAACCGCTATCGGACGTGCAAGTTACAGGCGTTTTGAAAAAAATAGCAAAGCAAAACCCTTGGCTATCCACTTGCATAAACCGAATGGACATAACAGAAGTAGGGAATATGTTTGACGTATCAGATTTTGTCAGAAAGGCAGCCAACACTCAAAAAAAGAAGGCGCAAAGAGAAAAGAAAGAAACTATGCGCGCGGATATTTCGCAAGGCAGCGGCAAGCCCGCACCAAAACATACCGTTACGACGCAGTATAAAGCGCAAAACCCGCCGATTACTCAAACGGCGCAGAATGCGCAAAAGCAGACAAAAGGCAAGGGTATAAGCCTTTAATACCGTAAAAAGCGTAAGTACATACTTACACCAACGCTCCCTCTTGTGTTTTCGGGGGCGTTTTTTTGTTAAAGAGTGAGTTCGGCAAGTAGAAAAATCTGTTTTCGCATAGTGTTTTAAGGCGCATTTGCGCTCCTATTTGTACTTATGTACTTACATACTTACAGTTAAATTTTTCATTGCGATATAATAATCTCAAACTGCAAAAAAAGGAGATTTTTATATGAATTTGCAAGAAACACTCGAAGAAATGGTAAAGGAAAGCGTAAAAAATGTTTTGTTATTTTCCGCCGAAGGTATCGGACAAATATCATTTTCCGATATAACGGAAAACACAAAGAAAGAGATGAATATTTTGGGGACTAAGATACTTTCGCTTATTGTGAATCAGGTGGAAGATAGCTTCGAAAAGACAAGAAACAAGCACGAAATCATTGTCCGTAATAAGAATAAGAAACGGCGGATTCTTACCGAAATGGGCGAAGTGGAAATCAAACGTACGCTCTACTGCAATAAACAAGTAGGGCGTTATTTTTTCCCTGCGGACGAGTTGTTGCGGATAGAGAAAAACACGCGTATAGAGAGCGGAATGAAAGCTAAGCTAATATCCGACGCAACGCTAACGAGCTACGGCAAAGCGGCTATGCTTGTCGATAATACGGTATCGAGGCAAACGGTACATAACCTTGTGAAAAATCTGAAAAAAATAACGGCACCAGTGATAAAACCGAATTTCAACGCGCCGCAACTCTACATCGAAGCCGATGAAGACCATATTCACCTAAATACCGGGAAGCCTGCGGAAGTAAAACTTGTTTATGTTCACGAGGGAAGAATAGAAGAAGGCGGCAGAACGGAGCTTATAAATCCACGCTACTTTGTTTCGGCAAAGAACGGCGTCGAAGAAATTTGGGAAGACGTTGAAGACTATTTGAACACATATTATCGTCCATATCGAGCAAAAATATATTTGTCCGGCGACGGTGCGGCGTGGATTAGGCAAGGCGCTGAACTTTATCCGGACATAGAATATAACCTTGATAAGTTTCATGTTCAACGTGCGCTTACATCTATGTGTGGCGGCAATAAAAAGTTATTGCGGGAATTGACCGTTGCCGTCTATAAAGGCGAAAGAGAACTTTTTTACAGTCTTTTGAATGAGTATGGGATTAAGACGAAGGACGCACAACAAGGAATACTTTATCTTGCCGATAATCTTGATTATATCAACAGAAAAAGCCGTTGTTGCGCAGAAAGTCACGTTTCTCATGTTTTGTCCGCAAGAATGAGTTCACGTCCTATGGGGTGGAGTAAATCCGGCGCCGATCGAATCGGAAAACTCCGCGCCTATATGTTTAACAAGGGTGATTTTCGGCAGCTTATCGAAATGCAGGGAGAAACGGTACAAGAGAAAGAAAGAAGAAACTTCGTTCCTTTGTCGGAAGGTAAAGGTTATGAGCCACAAAGTTACGGAATTGCCGAATTTAGGGCTGTATATTCCGGGTATGCGCGTGCGATAAAAAATTTAATAAAAAATTTTTAGAGAAATATGCGGAAAAAACTTGACACTATCCTGAAAAGAATAATGATTGACCTTTGCGGAATAAAGTTATATAATTAACCCTATGGACGAAAAAGAGGAGTTTTTTTCGGCGGGACTAACCGAAGCCGAAGTCAAAGAGCGGATAGCGCAGGGAAAAGTAAACGGGGAACAGAATATAAAGACGAAAAGCGTCGGGAAAATTCTTTTCACCAATATTTTTACGCTGTTTAACTTAATTTTCGTCATAATTACGGTTATTTTACTGGTTTTTACCGATAAAGGAGCGGACGGAAAGTATTCCATAGAAGATTTCGCCGATTTCGGGTTCGTGGTTATTATGTTGCTCAATACCGCCGTAGGTATCGTGCAGGAACTTAAAGCAAAGCGTACGATAGATAAACTTTCCCTTCTTTCCGCGCCGAAAGTGACGGTAATAAGGGAGGGAAAAGAACGGGAAATCGCGCTTAAAGACATCGTTCTCGACGACGTAGTCAAACTTGCCGCCGGAAGACAGATTTGCGCGGACAGCGTGGTGGTAAACGGATTTATCGAAGTAAACGAGTCGCTTATTACGGGAGAACCCGACGCAATTCCCAAAAAAGAGGGAGACGAACTTTTAAGCGGCAGTTTCGTAGTAAGCGGAACGGCGGACAGCAAAGTTATTCGCGTTGGAAAGGATAATTACGCGACGAAAATCAGCAGCGGAGCAAAATATATAAAAGATTGCCCGTCGGAAATTCGGCGTACGCTCATTAAATTCATAAGATTTATGGGAATACTGATTATTCCTCTCGGCGTCGCGCTTTTTTGCGTAAAATACCTTGTTCAGAACAACGAGCTTATCCCGACCGTGCGGTCGGTAATGGGCAATATAATAGGAATGATACCCAGCGGACTGGTTATGCTCACCAGCGTGGTTTTCTGCGTAAGCGTAATAAGGCTCGCAAGGCATAAGGCGCTCGCGCAGGACTTGTATTGCGTGGAGACCCTTGCAAGGGTGGACGTGCTGTGCCTGGATAAGACGGGAACGCTCACCGAAGGGAGTATGGTCGTCGAAGAAGTCATTCCGTTCGAATGCGACGACGTGAAAGGCATACTTAAACTAATCGCGGAAAAGACGGGGGACAACAACGTGACCGCCGCCGCGATAAAAGAGTATTGCGAAAACGCGGAGGCTTGCGAATTCAACGTGACGAGGGTAATTCCGTTTTCCTCGAAATACAAATTCAGCGGAATAGAGTGCGACGGGGAGAGAACGCTCGTGCTCGGCGCGCCCGAGTTCGTCCTTAAAGAGGAAGCGGCGATTGCCGAAGAGAGAACGAGAGAATACGCGGAAAAAGGAATGAGAGTGCTCGCGTTAAGCGAAAAAGCGGCGTTTGAGGAAACGGATATTCCGAGCGGAGGGAAACTCCTTGCGTTAATCGTAATAAGCGATAAAATAAGAAAAGAAGCGCCGGACACGTTGAAATTTTTCGCGGAGCAGGGCGTCGATATTAAAATAATAAGCGGGGACAACCCGATAACGGTAAGCAAAATCGCGGAAAGGGCGGGAGTAATCGGATTTGAACGCTACGTCGACGCGACTACGCTGGAAAGCGAAGAACAAATGGAGAGAGCGCTCGACGAATGCGTCGTGTTCGGCAGAACAACGCCCGATAAAAAACTCGAACTTATAAAACTTCTGAGAAAGAAAAAACATACGGTGGCGATGACTGGCGACGGCGTGAACGACGTGCTCGCGCTTAGAGAATCCGACTTTTCGGTCGCTATGGCGTCGGGAAGCGACGCGGCGAAAAACGTAAGTCAGATTGTGCTTTTGGACAGCAACTTTGCGTCTCTTCCCAAAGTGGTGGCGGAGGGAAGGAGAACGATAAACAACCTCGAACGCTCGGCTTCGCTGTTCCTTGTCAAGACGATTTACAACTTGCTTTTTGCGTTGATTTTCCTTATTATACGCTCGGATTTGCCGTTCGAACCCAAACATATGACGTTTATCGGAGCGATGACGATAGGTATACCGTCGTACGTGCTCGCGCTCGAACCGAATAAAGAACTGGTTACGGGCAAATTTTTCCGTAAGGTGATTTCAAACGCTATGCCCGCCGCGCTAACCGTGGTTATCTGCGTGGTGGCGGCGACGCTTTCTTCCAGAGTGTTCGACGAGATAGACAAGAGAGAACTTTCCACGATTTGTACGATACTCGCAGGATTTATAGGGTTTATGCACGTCGTGAAAATTTCCTATCCGTTCAACGCGTTGAGAATAACTATGGTGTGCGCGTTAATAGGGATATTCGTCGCGGCATTCTTTTTCAGGACGAGTTTTTTCGACGCGCCCGCGTTCTTCGGACTGAGTACGGATTTCACCAAAGAAACCGCGCTTATTCTCGCGCCGATAGGCGCGCTAAGCATACCTTTGTTTATAGGAATGACCTTTTTTGTCAAATATATAAATAAAAAATTAGCCGATAAGCAGTTGAAAATATTCGACGCTTTCGACGGAGGAGTGAAGTAAGATGTCAGAATGTACACACGATTGCTCGACTTGCGAGTCGAAATGCGAAAAGCCGGAAAGTATGTTGGAAAAACCCTCTCGGTTTTCCGATATTAAAAAGGTAATCGCCGTAGTAAGCGGCAAGGGCGGCGTAGGAAAATCTATGACGACCGCTTTGCTTGCTTGCGAAGCCAACAGAAGAGGACTGAGAACCGCCGTTATGGACGCGGATTTGACAGGTCCTTCCATACCGAAAATTTTCGGCGTGAGCGATAAGGCTACGGGAGACGAAAACGGTATAGACGCGGTAACTACGCCGATAGGAATAAAATATATCAGCGTAAATTCCTTCCTCGACGACGAAAGCTCGCCGGTAATATGGCGCGGACCCGTGGTCGCGGGAGTGGTAAAACAGTTCTGGACGGACGTAAAATGGGGAGACGTGGACGTGATGTTCGTCGACTGCCCTCCGGGAACGGGCGACGTGCCGCTTACCGTGTTCCAGTCCATTCCGATAGACGGAATAGTCGTGGTTACCAGCCCGCAGGAACTCGTCTCCGTAATAGTGGAAAAAGCGGTAAATATGGCAAAAATGATGAAAGTGCCGATACTCGGAATAGTCCAGAATATGTCCTATTACGTCTGCGAAAACTGCGGAAACAAACATTATATCTACGGAAAGAGCAACGTCGAAGAGACGGCGAAACAGTTCGGAATAGAAAATTATTGCGAAATGCCGATAATGGAAGGCGCCGCGAAAAAATGCGACGAAGGGAAAATCAACGAAATCGAAGTCGAACCGCTCAAAAAATTCTTCGACGAGGTAATTAAAAAATGAGCGATAAAGCCGAGCTTGCCGCCGAACTGTTCAAAAAAGGATATAACTGCGCGCAGGCGGTAGCCGTCGCGTTCTGCGAAGAAACGGGACTGAGCGAAGAACAAACCGCGCGCCTTGTATCGGGTTTCGGCGGAGGAATGGGAAGAATGAGAGAGGTGTGCGGCGCGGTAAGCGGAATGACTTTCGTCGTCGGATGCCTGGAAGGATATTCCGACCCGAAAGAAAAAGAAGGGAAGAAAAAACTTTATGAGACGATACAGACCCTCGCCGCCGCTTTTCGGGAAAAGGAAGGCTCGATAATCTGTCGAGAACTCATTAAAGGTACGGGCGCGGACAGTTCGCCCACCCCTTCGGAAAGAACCGCGGAATATTACCGTACGAGAGGGTGCGTCGGGTGCGTCGAGTGCGCCGCAAGCACGCTGGAAAATTACCTTAAAAATAAGTAAAATCAAAAAACGAAACAAAACGCGCGGGCGAAAAATTTTCCCCGCGCGTTTTGACAATAAGGATAAAAAATCGGAAGGTTTCATCCGTTTTCTTAAAATTATCATCGGAGTGGAGAGATAGCATTGATTTTTTACGGGTTCTATGGTAAAATAAAACATTATCGGGTTGGATAATACATACCGAGGAGGTTCGACGTGAAAAAGAAAACTTTGATTGGTATTTGTTCCGCGTGCGTCGTGTTCGTCGCGCTTTTACTCGTAGCGACTTTTTACGATTTACAGATAAATATCGCTTTGGGCAACGCAAACAGCCTGTACGGACAGTTTTTCCGCCTGTGGGGCGAAGTTACCGGCTGGATAGTGATACCGATTTGCGCGGCTATTTTACTGCGCGCCTGCGATAAAAAGACGAAAGCGGGCAAAGTTCTCGCCGCCGTATGGGCGGTCGTCCTCGTCGTCGGCTGGTTCCTTACGATAAATTATTTTATGGAAGAATTTACGGGAGACAGCTATATAGAAGGTATGTACGGTTCGCCTTACGGTTACCTTCCTTTCCATTCGGTCGTTTTCGCCTTGATTGTCAGCGCGCTTCACGTCTGGGGAATTTACAAAGTTAAAGAAACCACGATAAAGAAACTCGTTTTCTTCGCCGTGGCGATGCTCATCGCGCTCGCGCTCAGTCAGCTTGTCACCACGATTATGAAAAATATATGGACGAGACAGAGATTCCGTAACCTCGGAGTGGGCAACGGCGGAACGAGCTCGGACGGATTTACCCCGTGGTATCAGCCTGGGTTAGGCAAAAACAAGGAAGCGGCGACCTATTACGTCGAAGACAGCGTGGGCGGTATGCTTAAAAAAGACGCCTACAAGTCTTTCCCGAGCGGACATACTTCCGCGGCGGCATTGTCCATCGGACTTATAATGTTGCCCGACATTTTCGAAAAACTCAAAAAGTATAAAGTGTGGTTTTACGTCGCACCCATCGTTTATACCGTGCTCGTCGCAATATCGAGAATAGTAAACCGCGCGCACTACCTCAGCGACGTGCTGTTCGGCGGCGCAATCGGAGCCTTAAGCGTGTTTGCGGCGATAGCGTTAACAAAACTTATCCGCAAAGCCGAGAAAAAGAACGCGTTTTTTGCCGCGGCGGCGAGAGCGTTCGGAGCGGAAACGGAAATTACCGAAGAAACGGTTGCGGAAAACGTCAACGAAGAAACTGTCGAAAGTAACGAATCCGAAGAGACGGCTTTACAGAGCGAAGAAACGGTGAATACGGAAAAAGAGGGGACGGAAGAGTAATTACGATGAAAATCGGCTTTTTGCCGATACTGAATATTGATTATGAATACGAACCAATCGATGACGGGATTCATAAAGGAATCCGCAAAAGACCTTAATTCTACTAAACTTTTATACAACAGCCGCTCGTTTACCACGGCGCAGGTGTTTGCCGACGTTTCGTCGGTGGCGACGTTTTTGAGAACGCACGGAGTGGGCAAAGGGGACAGCGTCATTATCTGCCTACCCAACATAGTGCAGGCGGTCGTCGCGGTTTACGCGATAAACGCGGCCGGCGCGGTGGCGAATATCGCGCACCCGAAAATAGGAACGGACGGACTGATAAGAATTGCCGAAGAATCGAACACCAAATGGCTCTTCATTTTCGACAGATTTTACCGGAAACACAAAAAAGCGTTGAAAGAAAACGGAATAAAAGCAATCGTTTGCCGCATTTCCGACTGCGCGGGCACGGGTTTGAAACTGCCCCGTCCGCCCAAAGGAAAGGACGCGTATTCGTATAATTCCACCCTCGTCAAACCCATAGATTTCGATTTGGAAATAGACGGAAAAGACCCCGCGGTGTACTTGCACAGCAGCGGAACGACGGGAGACTCGAAAACCGTAGTCCTCAGCAATTTGGCGATGAACGAACTTGCGGTAAACATACACGACTGCGTAAAACCCGCAGACGGGACCACGATGCTTATGGCTCTGCCGATTTTCCACGGGTTCGGGCTGGGCGTGTGTCTGCACCTTATGATGATGTTCGGAAAAATCGCATTGTTACCTGCGTTTTCCGCAAAAAAAGCGATAAATACGATGAGACGGCGGGAAATCAACTATATGGCGGTCGTTCCGAATATGTTGCGTAGACTCGTCGCGCAGAAAAGTTTCTCGGGCAAGAAACTCGCGGGATTAAAGGAAATCTTCGTAGGCGGCGACAAACTCGACGAAGGACTGAAAAAAGAGGCGGAAAGGATAATGGCAAAAAGCGGAAGTTCGTGCCGCATTTGCGAAGGATACGGACTGAGCGAAACCGCAAGCGTAACGCATATAAATATAGATAGCAAAGACGGCGGAACGGTGGGTAAACCGATAGGCGGCGTCAAAGTCAAGATAGTAAGCGACGGAAAGGAAGCGGCAAGCGGCGAGGACGGAGAAATTTATATCTCGTCAAACTCGATGATGAACGGCTATCTCAAAGGAGAAGCGGACTTCGAAACAGACGAAAACGGCGTAAAATGGCTGAAAACAGGCGATTTGGGACACGTCGACGACGAAGGTTATCTGTATTATCGCGGAAGGGAAAAACGCCTTGTGAAAATCGGCGGGGTCAATATATTCCCGCAGGAGATAGAAAACGCGGCGGACGAAATCGAAGAAATCGTAAATTCCTGCGCGGTAAGAACGCTCTGGAACGGCAAACCCGCGGTAAGACTTCTCGTCGAATTAAAGGACGGCGAAAAACTTACCTCTTCGTTGAAACAGAAAATATCCGACGTAATAACTTCGAAAATAATGCCTTACGCCGCCCCGAAATATATCGAAGCGGAAGATAAATTGAAAATGACGGGTATGGGCAAAACGGACTACCGTTATTACGAAGAAAGGGAACCCAAACAATAAAAATTATAATATAATAATATAAATCGGAGGAAAAAGAAATGGTTGTTTCTGTAATGATTGCCGCGGTGCTCGCGGTGGTGTTTATAGCGTTCAGAGTCACGCTTGCCGGGAAAGACGCGACGCGCGGCGTGATAGGGACGATGTTGAAAGCGCTTGCGAGCGTAGGGTTTATCGCAGTGGCTGTTACCGCCGTGTTTATGGGCGGAATCAAAGGCGACGGAATAAACGTGCGCGCGGCGATTTTCGTAGTCGCGGGGCTTGTGATGGGACTAATCGGCGATATAGTGCTCGACCTTAAAGTCGTTTATCTGAAATCCCCCGAAGAAGGCGTATATCTTACCTCGGGAATGGTGAGTTTCGGAATAGGACATATCTGCTATTTCGTAGCGGTGCTTATGTATTTTTCTTCGAGCGTAATAAACTGGTCGATAGTGGGAATATGCGTTGCGGTTGCGGCGGTGTGTGCGTTCGGAATGGTGTTCGGCGGAGAAAAACTTCTCAAATTCAACTTCGGTAAATTCACCGTTCATTCGATTTGCTACGCGTTCGTATTGCTGTTTATGGGCGCGATAGGCATTGCCGCGTGGGTTAAAGGAATGGGAGAAAATTCCCACGTTCCGCTTTTCAGTATAGGAATGATACTATTCCTTCTGAGCGACGTCGTGCTTACCCAGATGTATTTCGGAGGGAAAGCCAAAGACAAAGCGCTTTGCGTAATAAACCACGCGCTTTACTATGCGGCGCAAATCTGCATAGCCGCGTTCGTGTTCTATATGTAAGTTTATGAAAACGCTCGACTGCCGAAGAAATAGGAGTGGAAAGATTGCGTTTATTTTTTTCATAAGCGAACCGTCGCTGTACGATTGTACTGCAAGTGAAGCTTACGTAAAAGTCCGTAAAAACTTTGATTTTATCCGCTTATTATAAAAGTGAGAAAAAAATACTTTTTATTTAATAAATTTATCAATGTTTTTACGGGCGTAAAGAAATGCGATATGTCCACTCCTCGAAAAGCTACGGTAGTATCGGTTTGCTTGCTACTCGGCGTGTTTTTGGGCAGAATAGTTTCGGTCTATCATTATTTTGCGTATGTTTTGCCGTTTGCCGTCGTAGCAAGCGGCATTTTCTTTAAGATTATAACCAAGAAAATTTTTCTGCTCGCGGTTTGCATAGCGTTCGCGTTAGGCGCGGCGGCGTCGGTTATCGACGCGAGATTTTTCGGAGCGAAAGAAATCGACGGAAATTTCGAAACGAGCGGCAGAGTGTGCGGAACGCGTTCCGACGGGAAAACCGTGCTGGAAAATCTTACGTTCGACGGCGAAAAGGTAAGAGGCAAAGCCGTGGTTAGGCTCGATAAAGACTACGCGCAAGGCGCGACGGTTACTTTCGGGTGCAATGCGGAAACGTATGAAGTCGACGTGTTCGACGGGTACTCGGCTGCGCTTTACTGCGACGGAATTTATTACAATTTAAGGGAAACGGGCGAAATTCACGTCGACGTCGGAGAAACGACGGTCTTCGAGAAAGCCAAGAAAAAGATGACCGACGCGATAAAAGCGTATATGGGAGAGGAGAACGCGGGCATAATGAAAAGCCTGCTGTTCGGCGACAAATCCGACCTTTCCGAAGAGACGGGCGAAGCGATAAACGGCATAGGAATGGCGCATATCTTTGCGGTAAGCGGTTTACATATAGGGTTCCTCGCCGCGCTTCTTATGAAAATACTTAGGAAACTTCGGGTAAGACGGGACGTAAGTCTTGCCGTCGTTTTCTGCGCGTTGCTGTTTTACGGTGCGGTGACGGGTTTTCCCGCGGGCGTGAAAAGAGCTACTATTATGACTGTCGTTTCGGGCATAGCGAAATTAACCGCGAGAAAGAACGATTCTTTGACTACGCTGTCTTTAAGCGCGGCGATAATAACGGTAACCAACCCGCGCGAACTCTTCGATTTGGGGTTTATTATGAGTTTCGCCGCCGTGCTCGGAATAATCTGCTTTTATAAACCTATTTACAGAGCGATGACAAGACGGGTGAGGAATAAGGTTTTCGGGTACGTTGCCAAAATACTGTCCACTACGATTTCGGCGAATATGTTTATGCTGCCGATTTCCTTCAATACGTTTGGGAGTTTATCGCTGTACGCGCCGATAGCAAACCTCGTAATCTTGCCGATAATTTCCGTAGTGTTTCCCGTCGCGGCGTGCGCGGCGATTTTATCTCTCGCATTTTTCAAAGCGGGAACGATTTTCTTTGTGATGAACTTCGCGCTGGACTTTATAAGGAAAATTTCCGAAACTATTTATTTGTGGAAATATTCGGTTATCGAGGTGAACGGAATGGGCGTCTCTACCGCGTTCTACGTCGCCGCCCTTATCGCGGCAAGCCGCTTTGTCGGAATAAAAAAGAAATATAAATACCCGATTGTCGGCGCGCTCGGCGCGGCGATGATTATTTCGGCGGTTATATAACGAATAAAAGCCCGATAATTACACAATTTAATTCCGAGGTGAATTATGAAAACTACGGGCATAGTACGGAGAATAGACGAACTCGGCAGAGTGGTTATTCCGAAAGAAATCCGAAAAACGATGAGGATAAAAGAAGGGGAAGAAATGGAAGTCTGCGTTTTGGACGACGCGCTCGTTCTCAAAAAATATTCCCCGATAAAAACGTTGGAAAAAATCGGCGAGGAGTACGCTGAAATTTTGCATAAACACACGGAGTACGCGTGTTATATCTGCGACAACGACGAAATTACGGCTTCGTGCGGAGACAGAGAAACGCCCGTAGGCGCGAAAATCACAAAACAGCTCGAATCGGCGCTCAAAATGAGAAAAAGCGGATACCTAAGGAAGACGGAAGCGTTTTCGGTGACTCCGGGAGGGGAAAAAACCGACATAGCCTACGCGCCGATAATTGCTGGCGGAGACGTCGTGGGCGGGATTATTCTCGCGGCAAAAAACGGCTCTATGTCGGGCGCGGATAAATGCGTCAAACTTCTCGAAGTCGGCGCGAATTTTTTCGCTATGCAGATTGAATAAACGTATATATTATGGCTAAGTCTTTCGTAAAAAACGCGGGCATTCTCGCCGTAAGCGTTATTATAGCAAAAGTGCTCGGCGCGGTTTATCGCATTCCGCTTACGGGAATTATCGGCGCGGAAGGGATGGGGCTTTATCAGTTCGTTTATCCCGTTTTCGCGTTTTTACTGACGCTTTCGAGCGGAGCCGTCCCAAACGCCATAAGCATAACCGTAAGCGAAAAAGCGGCGGCGGGAGACGAGGATGGAGCAAAAAGAGCCTTTTCCGTCGCTATGACGGTCTGCGTAATCGTCGGACTTTTGGGCACCGTTATCCTTACGGCGATAGCTTACCCAATATCCTTGCTTCAATCGAAAGACGCTTTTATCGGATACCTCGCCATTGCGCCCGCGATAATGATTGTCACCCTTATAAGCGGGTTCAGAGGGTGGTTTATGGGGCATAACAACCTCGTGCCGAGTTCGATAAGCCAGATAACCGAAGGAACGGTGAAACTCGGCGTGGGACTTTTCCTTACGACTTACCTTATGAGATACGGGGTAAAGTACGCGGTGGCGGGAGCTTTGCTCGGAGTGGTGGCAAGCGAAGCGGTTACCTTGATTATTATGGCGGCGGCGTTCTTTATCAAAGATAAAAAGTTCGTCAAAGTTAAACTGAAAGAGGAAAAGGACACGCTTAAACGAATAGGAAAACTCGCATTGCCGTTGATTTTGTGCGGAATGATTTTGCCCGTAAGCCAGTTTATCGACAGCGTGCTGATAGTCAATTTGCTTAAATGGGGAAAAGCGGCTACTCCGATAGCGGAGTACGGACTGTGGAGCGGCGTGGTGACGCCCCTTATAAATTTGCCGGTAATGGTGTGCATATCGTTAGGAATTGCCGTTACTCCGCAGATGGTGGAAGGAAAGCAGAAAAGAGACGCGGAATACGTGCTGGAAAAAGCGAATACGGCAAACAAACTTACGTTTTTGCTCGGCGTGCCGTTCGTGTTCTTCTACTTTTTTATGGCGCAGGGAATAATCGGTATGCTGTTCCCGTCGCTGGGAGCGGAAAAAACCGCCGAAGCGGTAAAGTTGTTGCAGATAAGCGCGATGAGCGTGCTCGGACTGAGCATTTTTCAGATATATTCGGCAATGTTGCAAGGATTGGGGAGAGCGGTCGCGCCGGTTAAAATAATGGCGATGTGTATGACGGTAAAACTCTTGCTTTCGGTGATACTCGTTCCCGTAATGGGAATAACGGGTTGCGCGGTGGCGGCGACGGTAGGATACGTCGGGAGCGGCGTGTGGATAACGATTTACTTTGCGAATTTCGTAAATCTCGATTCGGAATACGCAAAAAACGCTGGTCTCATTACCCTTTGCGGTGTTATAATGGGTGTGTTGGTTTTTATGTGCGGAAATTTGCAGGCGTCGGTATGGGCGTTTGCCGCGATAACCGCCGCGGCGGTCGTCGTGTACTTCCTCGCGGTGCTCACCCTCGGCGTGTTTTCGAGAGAGGAACTCAAAAGCCTGCCGCTTTCGGGAGTTTTATTGAAAATCAACGATAAAATTAACGGAGAAAAACAATGACAGACCTCGAAAACTTTTGCGCCGAATGCGACTGCTACGCAAAATATACCGAAGAAAGATTTCTTTCGAGAAAAGCGAACAATTTCGATACGGGTATTCCCATAATAGTAATTACAAAGGAGAAAACAAACGAAGTATCGGAAAAAATAAAAGAGTATTACGGAAACGCGGAAATAACCGTGGGAAACGGGTTCGTCGCGGCGCGCCCTACGGGACTTTTCGAAAAAGAACGGTTCGGGTACGGAGATTTGATAGAGATACTCAAAAGACTGAGAGACGAAGACGGCTGTCCGTGGGACAGAGCGCAAACGCCCTCGTCGATAAGAACGAACATACTCGAAGAAGCGTACGAACTCGTCGAGGCGATTGACGCGGACGACGACGCAAAAATACGGGAAGAATGCGGCGATGTGCTTTTGCAGAGCGCGTTCTGCGCGGAAATGACAGAGGAAAGCGGAAGAATATCCCACGTAGACGTAATAACCGCGCTTTGCAAAAAGATAATAGGAAGACATACGCATATTTTCGGAAAAGACAAGGCTACCGACGAAAAAGACGCGCTTTATTTCTGGGAAAAGGCGAAATCAAAGGAAAAAGGGCAGAAATCCGTGCTCGATAAACTCGACGCCGTGCCCGAAACTTTTACCGCTTTGCAAAAAGCGAACAAGGTGCAGAAAATCATAAAGAAAACGGGTTTCGATTTCCCGACGACGGACGAAGCCTTGCAAAAAGTATACGAAGAAATTAAAGAGTTCGGCGAAGCGGACGGAAAAGAAAAGGAAAAGGAGGGCGGAGATATACTGTTCAGTGTGGTAAACTTGCTAAGAATGTATAAAATCGACCCCGAAGTCGCGCTTTTCGGAACGACGGAAAGGTTCGAAAACAGATTCCGCTACGTCGCGCTCGCGGCGGAAAAACAGGGGAAAAAGTTGGAAGAAATGACCCTTGACGAAATGGAAGAACTGTATCAACAAGGGAAAAAACTCGAAAAGAAATGATTACATATAACGGAAGCGACCTTATACTTGCGCCGCTTGCGGGGTTCGGAGACAGCGGGATGCGGTCTCTGTGCTTTTATTACGGCGCGGGACTGTGCTTTACCGAAATGGTCAGCGCGAAAGGTCTTTATTACAAAAACGAAAATACCGAGTTCCTTACGAGAGTGGGAAAAGACGAAAAATATACGGGCATACAGCTTTTCGGTTCCGACCCCGATATAATCGCGGAAGTAGTCGGATATGACGCTATTAAAAATTTTCCCATTATTGATATAAACTGCGGTTGCCCCGTGCCCAAAGTGTATAAAAACGGCGAGGGCAGCGCGTTGCTTAAAGACCCCGAACTTATTTATAAGATAATCAAAAAACTTAAAGAAGCGGCAAACGGAAGGCTTGTCACCGCAAAAATGAGAAAAGGAACGGACGGACAGACGAGGGTTATCGAATGTGCGATTGCCGCGCAGGAGGGCGGCGCGGATATGGTTACCGTCCACGGAAGAACGAAAGAACAGATGTACTCGGGCACGGTGGACTACGACGTCATAGCTTTGGTTAAGGAAAAATTGAAAATTCCCGTGTGCGGAAACGGAGACGTTTTCGATAGAAACGGGTATTTAAGAATGAAACAAACGGGCGTAGACTACGTTATGGTAGCGAGAGGCGCGATAGGAAGACCCTACGTTTTTGCCGAAATCAGAGGGGAAAAACCCGAATATTGTGTGGCAGAACTGATTAAAAAACACATAAAATATATTGATTTCCTTCCGGAACGAACGGTTGTGGGCGGAATGAAAAAACAGATAGCGGCTTACGTCAAGGGAATGGCGGGGCAGAAGCGGATAAAAGAAAAAATTTTCGCCGCCGAGGATATGAAAGAATTACTCGAAGCGGTGGACGGTATTTTGCCCAATCGTTTGACTTGAAACGATAATGGTGATAGAATTGATAAAATAAATAAGAGTTTTTACACCCGAAAAAGAAAGGAGACAGAAATAAATGAGAAACGTATATAATTACGCGGCGGGACCGTCGATGCTTCCCGAAGAAGTGTTGCTCGAAATCCAAAGAGATTTGCTCGACTACAAAGGAAGCGGAATGTGCGTGGCGGAAATGAGCCACAGATGCAAATGGTTCGACGATATACATAACGAAGCGATGAGCTTAATAAGAGAACTTATGGGAATAAGCGACGACTATTACGTCCTGTTTTTGCAGGGCGGCGCGTCGACCCAGTTCGAAGCCGTTCCGCTCAATTTGCTCACCGAGAAAAACGGCAAGAAAGCGGATTATATCGTAACGGGAAATTTCGCAAACAAAGCGTACAAAGCGGCAATGCCTTTCGGCGATATAAAAGCGGTTGCTTCGAGCAAGGAAGATAACTTTTCTTATATTCCCGACGTCGACAAGATAGAGTACAGAAAGGATACCGACTACGTTCATATCACCTACAACAACACGATTTACGGAACGAGATATACCAAAATTCCTAACGTAAACAACCTCGTAGCCGATATGAGCAGTATGATACTTTCCGAAGAGGTTGACGTGAATAAGTTCAACCTTATTTACGCGGGAGCGCAGAAAAACCTTGCGCCCGCGGGACTTACCATTGTCATTGTTAAAAAAGACCTCGTAGACAACGGAACGCCCCTTCCGTTCTGCCCGATTATGCTCAAATACAAAACTCAGGCGGACGCAAACAGCCTCTACAATACGCCTACGACCTTCTCGACCTACGTCGCAATGCTCAATATGCGTTGGCTCAAAAAATTCGGCGGAGTAAAGGAAATCGAAAAACAAAACGTTTATAAAGCGGGACTTTTGTACGATGTAATCGACGCAAGCGACTTCTATAAGGGCGCGGCGAGAAAAGACAGCCGTTCGCTTATGAACGTCTCGTTCACCACGCCGAACCCCGACCTCGACGCCAAATTCGTCAAAGAAGCGACGGAAAACGGAATGGTTTCCCTTAAAGGTCACCGCGCGCTCGGCGGAATAAGGGCGAGCATCTATAACGCGATGCCGGTTGAAGGCGTGCAAAAACTCGCCGAATTTATGAAGAAATTCGAAATGGAAAACAAATAACGGAGAAAATTATGTACGACGTTCTTAAACTCAATAAAATAAGCGAAAAAATCAACGCGGTGTTCGACGGGAAATACAACCTTACGGACATTAGCGAAAACCCGACGGGAATACTCGTAAGAAGCGCGAATATGGCGGAATACGAGGTTAAAGACAACCTCGTAGCCGTAGCGAGAGCGGGCGCGGGCGTAAACAACATTCCCTGCAAAGATATGGCGGCAAAAGGAGTAGTCGTGTTCAATACCCCGGGAGCGAACGCAAACGCGGTCAAAGAACTCGTTATCCTCGCAATGTTACTTGCTTCGCGCGACATAATCGGCGGAAACAAATGGGTAAATTCTTTGACAGAAAATGTAGCCAAGGCTACCGAAAAAGGCAAAAGTGCGTTCGCGGGCGGAGAAATCAAAGGCAAAACGCTTGCGATAATCGGACTGGGCGCAATCGGGAGACTCGTAGCGGAAAGCGCGACGGCGCTGGGAATGAAAGTCGTAGGGTACGACCCGTTTGTTACGGAAAACGTAAAGAAATCCCTCGAAGGGAAAGCGGAGATATGCGATTTCGATACCGCAATCAAAAAAGCGGATATCGTTACCCTCCACGTGCCTCTTACCGACGGAACGAAAAATATGATAAACGCAAAAGTCATTGCGGAAATGAAAGACGGAGCGATAATTATCAATATGGCGCGCGGCGGACTGGTAAACGTGGACGACCTCAAAGAGGGTATCGCGCAAGGTAAAATCGCAAAATACGTTGTCGATTTTCCCGACGAAAGCACGATAAATTCCGAAAACATAATAGCTATCCCCCACCTCGGAGCGAGCACGGAAGAAGCGGAAGATAATTGCGCGGTTATGGCGGGAGAAGAACTCGTCGATTATATCGAAAACGGCAATATCACAAATTCGGTAAATTATCCCGCTTTGAAAAAGGAAAGAACGGGTAAAGTCCGCACTTGCGTACTGTTCGACGCCGCGATGAAGGATAAAATCGACGCGATAGAGGGAGACAAGGCGTGCGCCGTTAAAGGAGACTACGGCTACGCAATCATCGACGGAGACAAAGCGGTTACCGTTGACGGAGCGATAAAAGTCAGAACGATATAACTTTTATAGAAATATTAAATAAAAAAGGTCGGGTCATCCGACCTTTTTTTTATTTACCGTGAACGACGGCGTTTATCGCCGAAGCTATGACGTCCGAATAGTCTTCTATGAGGAAATCGATTTCTTTTGCCGTGACGACGAGGGAAGAAAGATTGTCGGGAAGAGAAGACGCGCCCGCTTCGCGTAAAAGAGTGCGCACGTAAATAACGAACGGCACGCCTATTGCGACGACGGGAGTTTTCAGAGAGTCGGAATTAAGTTTACGCTTAGGGTTGTTTACCCCCGCGCCGGGTTCTATTCCGTTGTCCGTAAGTTGAACCGTGCAACCTAACCTTTCACTTTTTCCACACGAAAGCGTATCTATGGCTACAATTAAGTCGGGTTTTGCCGACTTTGCCGCCGCGACGATGAGGTCGAAACTCTCTATCCCCGTCACGCCGCTTACGCTGCTTTTGAAAGAACATAAGTTGCCGTAACGGCTTCTTACGCCTTCGTCGTAATACATATGGGAAGTTACGGTAAGTTTGTCGGCGGCACGACAGCCGAGAGAGTCGGCGGTGATTTTGTCGTTGCCGAGACCGACGACGAGAATTTTCGACGAAGGATTAACCGAGTATTTGGAAAAAAGAAATCGGAGAGAAGTTACCAGTTCGTCTTTAAGGCGTTTTTTCTGTTCTTCGTCGTCGAAAAGGTCGAGCTTGCTCGTTATTGTGAAAAAGGTCTTTCCCGTGCGGGAGTTCGTGCCCGATTCCACTACTATTTTGCCGAAATATTTACGTTCGGTCGCGGACTTGTATTCTTCCGTCGGAAGAAACGCGCTTTCTTCAAACATTTCACGATAAATTCTTGCCATACGCAGATTATTGACTTTTTCGGGAAAATATATTACAAAGCGTTTGCATTTCGATAAAAGTTGTGATATTATAGTTTAGCAAAAAAGAAACGAGGAAAAAAATTTAAGGAGAAAAACCTAAATGCCTAACATCAAATCTCAGAAAAAACGCGTTCTGATTACCAAAGACGAAAACGCGCGCAACAACAGCAGAAAGACCGAAGTCAAAAACGTCGTAAAGAAATTCGAAACCGCTATCGCGGAAAAGAGAATCGACGACGCGAAACAGCTTTTGACCGTGGTTATGTCGTATATCGACGCGGCGCAAAGCGACGGAATTTACCACGCGAATACGGCGGCGAGAAAAGTTGCGAGATATTCCAAAATGCTCGACGCGGCTATCAAGGAGCAGGCGTAAAAGGCTTTTAAGCTAAAGACTGAAAGTTTTTTAACATAGAAATCAGACTTAAAGTTTCACCGAAGGACTTCGGCGAAACTTTTTAACTGTCCGAAAAAGGTTTTTCGGGCGGTTTTTTGTTTTTTTCTCAAAAAAATTCATATTTATCGCACACTGCGGTTCTTTCGCGCGAAAAAACTGAAAAATACCCCCTTGAAAATCGAAATGGGATATGTTATTATGGAAAAGGCTTATTTGATTTTTTTATCGGTAAACCCTTTTGATTTTCATTATCGAGGAGACTATTATGGCAGTTTTTAGTAAAGAAAAAGTAAGAAACATAGCCCTCATCGGTCACGGAGGAGAAGGAAAAACCTCTCTTTTGGAAGCGATACTTTTCGCCACGAAAGGCACGACGAGACTTGGTAAAGTCGACGACGGCACGACGGTCAGCGACTACGACCCCGAGGAAATAAGCAGAAAAATGAGTATCTCGCTCACGCTCGGATACGCTTATTATAAAGATTACAAAATCAATTTTCTCGACACGCCGGGATTTTTCGATTTCGAAGGAGAAATGGTCAGCGCGCTTACCGTCTCCGACGGCGCAATCGTCGTTACTCAGGCTTCGGGCAACCTCAGCGTAGGAGCGGAAAAAGCGATTGATTATTGCTTGGAACGCAAAATTCCGATGATTTTATTCATAAACGGCGTAAATAAGGAAAACAGCAGTTTTTCTTCTACCGTCGACGCAATCAAGGCAAAATACGGCACCAAAGTGGCGGCGATAGAAATTCCCGTTATGGACGGAACGAATATGACCGGGTACGTGGACGTGCTCGACGGAAAAGCGTACGACGTAAACGGAAACGAAATTCCCGTGCCGGCTAACCTTACCGACGCGGTAAACGCGGACAATGCGGAACTTGCCGAAATAGCCGCGGCAAGCAGCGAAGCGTTACTCGAAAAATTCTTCGAAGAGGGGGACCTCTCCAAAGAAGATAAAGTTTCGGGAATAAGAAAGATGGTTTCCGATTGCGAATTTATCCCCGTCGTGGCGGGCGTAGCCGTGGGCAGTCCCGTGCTTTGCGACCTTCTCGACAACATAATAAACCTCATTCCGTACGCGGGCGAACATTCCAAACCCACTGCGATAAAAGACGGCGAAAAAACAGAACTCGACTACGACGAAAACAAACCCGCCGTGTGCCGCGTGTTTAAGACGATTGTCGACCCGTTCGTAGGCAAACTCAATCTCTTTAAGGTGTGTTCGGGCACCGTAAAGAGCGGCGACGTTCTCGTCAATATGAGAAAGGGCGAAAACGAGAAAATCAGCGCGCTGTACGTGCTTAAAGGCAAATATCAGGAAAACGCGGAATGTATAAAAGCGGGCGATATAGGCGCGTTTGCAAAACTTTCGTATACGGGCACGGGCGACACCCTTTGCGCGGAAAACAACAAGATGACGTTCGAAGCGATTGATTTCCCGAAACCCGTCCTCACCCTCGCGCTCGTAGCCGACGAAAAAGGCGGCACGGATAAGGTGGTCGAAGGGTTGCGTAAACTTATGGAAGAAGATTGCACGTTCAGGGTGGAGAAAAACGCGGAAACGCAGGAAACCGTTATTTGCGGTATGGGAGAAACCCAGATAGACGTGCTTTGCAAGAAAGTAAAGAACAAATATAAAGTGGAAGCGCAGCTCACCGAACCTCGCGTAGCGTACCGCGAAACGATAAGGAAGAAAGTAGAACAGCAGGGAAGATGCAAGAAACAGAACGGCGGAAGCGGATTGTTCGGCGACGTTTATATAAGGTTCGAACCCGCGCCCGAAATCGATTTCGAATTCGCCGAAGAAGTGGTCGGCGGCGCTGTGCCCAAACAGTATTTCCCGTCGGTTGAAAAAGGTTTGCGGGAAGCGAAAATGACGGGCGTGCTCGCAGGGTGCCCGATGGTGGGATTCCGCGCGGTACTGTATTTCGGAAGTTATCACCCCGTAGACAGTAAAGAAGCGGCGTTCATCGAAGCGGCGAAAATCGCGTTCAAAGAGGGTATTCCCAAAGCGAACCCCGTGCTTCTCGAACCTATTCTCAATATGAGAATAGTCGTCCCACAGGACTATATGGGCGACGTTATGGGCGACCTTACGAAACGAAGAGGAAAAGTCTTCGGAATGGAAACGGAAAACGGAAAAACCGTTATTACCGGCGAAGCCCCCGCGGCGGAACTCCATCGCTACGCGATTGACCTGAGAAGTATGACGCAGGGAAGAGGTAAATTCAGCACGGAATTCGCGCGTTACGACGAAGTTCCGGGCGCAATGGTTTCTAAGATTATCGAGGAAGAAAAGAAGAAACGCGCTAAATAAAGGTGCGACGGTCTATTTAATAAAAAAGGCTGTCTGCGTTATGCGGACAGCCTTTAATTTTGTCCTTTCCCCGCCGTCCGGAGCGACGGAAAAAGGAAATGAAATTTATTTGTTTGCGTCTACCAGACGAACGAAGTTTTTCGAAGCGAAGAGCGCGCAACCCGCTACGATACAGATTGCCATATCGGCAAACGCGAACGAGTTATAGAGGAAACTCCACGCGACCGCCGAGTAGTTTTCGGGGTCGCCGCTTCCGAAGACGAAAATTCCGCTGACCACGTGCGAAAAATAGCGAAGGATAACCGCCGCGATTGCGCCGAGAGCGAATTGCAAGGGTTTCTTGTCTTCGAATATTTTAAGGTCGTGGAAAAGTCCCGCAAGCCCGATTGCCGCAAAAGCGATGGGATAGTCGAGAAGGAACTGAACGGGGTGATAGAACCACGGTCCCTGAATGAATTGAAGAAGTCCGTAAATCGCGCCGAGAGCGGTTCCTCTGCGGATACCGAATTTATACGAATAAATCATAAGCGGTAACAAACTTACAAGCGTAACCGAGCCGCCTTGCGGAAGTTCGATAAAACGAATGTAAGAAAGAGCGAACGAAAGAGCCGCGCAGATAGCCGCATACGAAATGGATTTCGTGCGACTTACCTCGGTTTTGTTTTTTCCGAAGAATATCGCGATAAGAACGATTGCCGCAATCAAAATCGCCGTGTAAATATAGAGTTGCGCTTCTCCCGACGCTTCCACCGACGGGTTATCTTTATAATATTTAACCGTCTGCAAAATGAGAAGGACGAGCAGTTCCGCGCCGAGAATAGCCGCGGAAATCTTTGCAAGAAGGGAAACTTTTTCTTTCTTGAAAACGGATACCGCATAGTACGCTACGGCGAGAACGATAGCGGATACTATCATAACGGCTATGGGGATAAACGTGCCGTAATCGATGTAACCCGCGACTATGTAATCGTCGAGTTTGAGGAACAACAGTATTGCCGTAAGACCGATTGCGTAGCCTATCGCGGACGCGAAAACGGTTTTAAGGTAAGAGCTCAGAGCTTCGGACTTTTTCAGTTTTACGATGATACCGAAAACGAACGCTATGAGCGCGAGCGCAACCGTAACGTAAAACGCGACGGTCGCAGCCTTGTCGAACGTGGACAAGGTGGAAAACGAATCTGTAAACATTTTTTTCTCCTTCGCTAGCGAACGGAAAAAGAAGAGCCCCTTGCGACGAAATAACGCAGGGGGCTTCTGCTTCCTTATCCCTTTCGGGACAAGTTCGGAGGGTTTAATCTCAGGCAGTAACGCCACCCCTAGCTTTTTTAGTTTATATTCCCGAATTTTCGGTTCCGGAAACCGAAAATCAGAGTTCGGATATAAATTCCGCTATGCGGTCGAGAGCTTTTTTAAGACTCGACATACTGTAAGCATAGCTTATGCGGATATGGTCTTTTCCCGAAGCGCCGAACGCGTCTCCCGGCACGACCGCGACGTGCTTTTTTTCGAGCAAGCCGTTGGCAAACGACTCTCCGTCCATTCCGAAAGGGCGGACGCTCGGAAAGACGTAGAACGCGCCCATAGGAGCGAAGACTTCGAACCCCATTTCCGTCAAGGTGTTAAAAACGTACCTTCTGCGAATGTCGTACTCGTCGCGCATATCGTGAACGGTGGAGAAACCGTTTTTGAGTTCTTCTTCGAGTATCGCAAGAGCCGCGTATTGAGCGCAGGTAGGCGCGCACATAATCGTGTACTGATGTATCTTGTACATAGCGTAGGAAATCGGCGTGGGAGAGAGTACGTACCCGAGACGCCAGCCAGTCATAGCGAACGACTTGCTGAAACCGTTTATTACGATACTGCGTTCGCGAAGAGCGGGGGATTGAGCAACCGAATAATGCCTCTCTTTGTTATATGTAAGTTCGCTGTATATTTCGTCGCTTATGACGAGGATGTCGTTTTCGACGATTATATCGGTAATTGCGTCTATGTCTTCCTTAGTCATTATCCCGCCCGTAGGATTGTTCGGGTAGGGGAGGATAATTGCTTTCGTTTTTGCGGTTATTAAGGGAAGAAGATTTTCTTTCGTTACGATAAAACCGTTGGAAGCGCGGCAGGGGATAGGCACGGGGACGCCGCCCGAAAGCCGTATGCACGGGCAATAAGAAACATACGACGGGTCGGGAACGAGAACTTCGTCTCCCGGGGTGATTATCGAACGCAAAGCGAGGTCGATTGCTTCGCTCGCGCCCACCGTCACGATGATTTCGTGTGCAGGGTCGTATTTAACGCCGAACCTGTCGAGGTAGTAAGCGGAAATAAGCTCGCGAAGACGGGGCATACCGCAGTTGCTCGAATATTGAGTGAAACCTTTCTGAATGCTCTTTATCGCGGCGTTGCGACCGAGCCAGGGAGTGTCGAAATCGGGCTCGCCCACGCCGAGAGAAATTGCCGATTTGTCCTCGGCTACTATATCGAAAAATTTCCGTATGCCCGACGGTTGAATATCCTTTACCGTGGAGTTCAGGTACTTGTCGTAGTTCATTCGTGCACCGCCATTCTTTTGGCGGAATCGTCGCCGTTCATAATAACGCCGCTTTCTTTATACTGTTTCATTATAAAATGCGTCGTCGTGCCGATAACCGATTCGATAGTGGAAAGACGTTCGCTTACGAAAAGGGAAACGTCGCGGGCGGTCTTGCTTTCGAGGGTGATGGCAAGGTCGTAAGTTCCGCTGACAAGATATACCGCTTTCACTTCGGGGAATTTGTATATTTCTTCCGCAATCGAGTCGAAACCGCTGCGAGCCTGCGGAGTGACTTTGACCTCGATAAGAGCGTCGATATAATCTTCGCCCGTCTTTTCCGTGTTGATAATAGCCGTGTATTTTACGATAACGCCGCTGTCTTCGAGAGAACGAACCGCGTCCGACACTTCTTTTTCCGTCGAACCTAGCATAGAGGCTATCTGCGAATGAGTATAGCGAGAGTCGGCTTTTAGAAGCTGTATTATTTTCTTTTCGAGAGCAGTCATTTTTTTCGTACCTCCGATAAACTTCGCGCGTCCGTCGGCAAAAGTAACGAGCTTCACGCCGAATGACAAACGGATTATAATCCTGTTTTCGGAATATTATAGCATTTTTTTATTTTTGTGTAAAGAATTATACTACTCTTCGGGAAAGAAAACGTTTTTCGGCGCGCAAAACGCGCAAGTTAATTGTTTTTTAAGTTCGTTAATGGTATAATAATTTTTATGAAAAGGAAAAAAGACGGAAGGACGAACGAAAACATAGATAACTACGCGACTGTCCGCGGAAAAAAACGCTCGGCGTTTACGTTAATCGCCGCGGCGATGGCGTTTACTCTCGCGCTTTCCGTATTTTTGCTGTCGGCGTGCAAAGATAAAGGCACGGACTGGTCGAAATATTTCAACGATTTTTCCTCTTCGGAAGTGACGAAAGCGACCTGCACGCTCAACCTCTCGCAGAAAACCTACGTTTCTTCCTTCAATCCGACGGAAGAAGTGTTCATCACCGCGAGAAATTATACTTTGAGCGACGGCTCGCAGAAAACTATTTACGGTCTCGCTTCGGCATACGAAGAATACTGCGTTCCTTATTATACTGCGGTTTTGCAGATTTACGGCGATTACGCGCTTGTGACTCGCCCGGGTGGAGAGGAAGAGTATCAGACTTCGAATTATATAGATTTAATAAAGTACCGCAATACGGGTAGCGGCAAGCCTTACAGCCTGATGAGCGGGCTGAGCATCGTTCACAGCGATTCATATACGCAGATGAGCATAGTGGGAGATTACGTCGCGGTGAGCGGCGAGTTGGAAAACATTTCTTCCGCGCCCGACTGCGCCGTCTTCTACGATTACGTTTCGGGAAACGAACTGCTCGAAGCGTTCAGAATAAGAGCGGCTTACGACAAAACGGCGCAATGCGCGTACGCTTATAAAATCTGCGACGGTTACCTCGCGGCGTATTCTACGGACAGAGCGTTCTTTTACAACCTCTCCGACCCGCCGACGGCGGGATACCTCGAACCCGCGAGAGGGGGAGAGTACGTACCATTTGCCGACCTCACGTCCGAATCCCTTGCCTCTTTCCAGAGAGAGCTCGACGTTTATTATATCGGCAACGGCTGGTTCGTAAGGTCGGCTATGATTTATTCGAACGCGCCGTATCAAGGTTTTCTGTTCAAAATACAAGGGGAAAGCGAGCTCCTTTCGAGGTACGTCAGACCGAAGACCGACTTTTTTAACGTGAGAACGGGTAAGTCGAGTTCCTTCGATTTTCTGTACTCCGTCGCGGGCGTTGCGAACGAATACAATTATTCGTACTACGAACAGCAGTCGTATATGCTCGGAAGTTTGCATAGCTACGACGAAGAAACCGACAGTTATGACTTTAACCTTCCTTTCGCCAATCCCGCGGCGATGATAAAAAAAGGTTACAGCATCGTGTATTACTATTACAGACCATACCTCGAAGAAGCGTCCGAAGACGACGTTTTGTACGCGGCGTATAAGGGCGAAACCACGTACTGTATTTTAGACGAGAACTTAAACAAAATTCAACCCGAAAACGCGCTTATGCCCACTATGTATATCGACGGCGTGGGAGTGCAGACTTCCGACCCGTACTATACCGAAGCCCCGGGGACGGCGTACGCTTACGATAAATATATGAACGAGACGGTTCTGGCAACCTTTTCACAGGGTAAGGCAACCTATATTCCGTATTACGCCAACGCCGCGGCGTGTATCGTCCGCGGAACGCTTGTTACCGAAAGCGGCGAAAGCGGACGGTTTTACGGAGCGGTTACGCCGAACGGAGAGAGGATAACCGATTTTATTTACGACGAGCTTTCCGTCTTCTCCGGAGGATACGCGATAGGAAGCGTGACTACCGACGAAAAGAAGACTTATTACAGGATAGACGATAAAGGAGCGAGAGAGGAAATAACCGACGTGCTTTTAGTCTACCAGGGAACTTACAGCTATCGCGACGGAGATAAGGTCGGTTTGAAAAATTATAAGGGAGAAGTGCTTATCCCTGCGGAAGAAGGCGCGATAACCGTAGCGGACAAAGCTATGACGGCGGACGGCAAAGCGATGAAGTCCTTCGTTGCCGTTACGAAAAACGACGTGGCGAGAATATACGCGTTAAGTTAAGTAAAGACAAAGGAAAAAGCGGATAGAGAAAAAAATGATTACGAAAGTAGGTAAGGAAGAATTTATAGATACCTGCGCCGAACTTATAAGGCGCGGAGAGATAGTGGCGTTTCCCACAGAAACCGTCTACGGACTGGGCGGGGACGCGTTCAACGAAGAAGCGGTAAAAAAGATTTACGAAGCGAAAAACCGCCCGTCGGACAACCCGTTTATCGTGCACGTTCCCGATTTGGAGAGCGTGGAACAAGCGGCGTACCTTACCGATGAAGCAAGGAAAATTTTCGAGGTTTTCTCCCCCGGACCTATCACGATAGTGCTTAAAAAGAAAGAAAAAATACCGTATTGCGTAACCGCGGGACTGGATACCGTGGGCATAAGAATTCCCGAACACCCGATGGCGAGAAAGTTTTTGGCGGCGTGCGGAACGCCGATTGCCGCGCCCAGCGCGAACCTGTCGAAACGGGTGAGCCCGACGACGGCGGAGAGAGTATATGAAGATATGAACGGCAGAATACCCGCGATTTTAGACGGCGGAGCGTGCCGTGTAGGGATAGAATCCACCGTGCTCAGCCTTGCGGGAGAACCCACTATTTTGCGACCGGGAGCGATAACCGCGGAAATGCTCGCGCCGTATCTTTCTTCGGTGAAAACGCATACGGGAGAAGTCGTGGTCGCGCCCGCCCCGGGAATGAAATACGCGCACTATTGCCCTACCGTGCCGTGCGTGCTCTTTGCATCGGTAAACGGGGGAATGGAAGAGTACGAGAGGAGAAAAAACGAAGGGCAAAAACCCGTAGTGCTCGCGTCGGAAAAATGTTGCGAGGAGATGAAAAAACGCGGAGCGGAATGTGTTTCTCTCGGAAAAAATACCGAAGAATACGCGCATAATATCTTCGAAGCAATGAGAAAATATGAAAAAATTTACGGATTTATCCTTATAGAAGCATTGAAAGGAAACGGGCTGGAAGCGAGCGTTATGAACAGAATTCTCAAAAGCAGTCGCGGCGTAATCGTGTAAAAACGACGGTTTTTGCGGCGGCGCGAAAGATAAGAAAAAAGCGGCGCGGATAAAAAAACGTTTTTGAGGTTGACAAAGATACGACGTTTATATTATAATTGTAAAAATACACAAAAACAAAATATATTGCTTTAAGCGGATTTTGATTTAAGGAAAAACTTTATGAAGATTGCGATAGGTTGCGACCACGGCGGAATAACGCTTAAACAGGCGTGCATAGACAAACTGAACGAATTAGGCGCGGAATACGTAGATTTCGGCACGTTCGGGACGGAAAGCGTCGATTATCCCGTGTATGCGGAAAAGGTATGTCGTGCGATACTCGCGGGCGAGTGCGAAAAAGGCGTTCTGCTCTGCGGTACGGGGATAGGCATAGGAATAGTCGCAAACAAGTTCAGGGGCATAAGGTGCGCGCACGTAACCGACGCGTTCTGCGCGGAAAAAGCCGCCGAACACAATAACGCCAACGTCATTTCGATGGGGGGAAGAATAACCGAACCCGAAGACGCGAAAGAATACCTCGGCATTTTCCTTTCCACACCGTTTGCGGGGGGAAGACACGAAAAACGCGTGAAGATGATAGAGGAAATCGAAGAAAGGAATTTCAAACCTCAGACAAAGGAGAATAAATAAATGTTAGTCAACGTAGTAAACCATCCGCTTATCGTTCACAAGGTTTCTCTTATGAGAGATAAAAATACCGTTCCGAAAGATTTCAGACAGCTGCTTAAAGAAATTTCTTTGCTTATGGCGTACGAAGTAACGAGAGATTTGCCTCTCGTAAACGTAGAAATAGAAACGCCGATATGCAAGTGCGTAAGCAAAACGCTCGGAGGAAGAAGCATAGGAGTCGTGCCGATTTTGAGAGCGGGACTTGGGATGGTGGACGGAGTGTTGGAACTCGTTCCCACCGCGAAAATCGGACATATAGGATGCTACCGCGACCCGGAAACCCATCTCCCTGTTGAATATTATTGCAAACTGCCCGTGGACGCGGAAGAAAGAACGATAATAGTCGTAGACCCGATGTTGGCAACGGGCGGAAGCGCGTGTATGGCAATCGACTTCATTAAACAAAGAGGGGTCAAAGACATCAAATTTATGTGCCTGGTGGCGGCGCCCGAAGGAGTCAAAGCGCTTAACGAAGCGCACCCCGACGTGCCGATTTATACCGCCGCGCTCGACGAAAAACTCAACGACCACGCGTATATCGTGCCCGGACTCGGAGACGCGGGAGACAGACTGTTCGGAACGAAATAATTAAGAAATTCGAATAACGAAATCAAAAATCGACTTTACGCCCGAATAAAGCGCGCGAAAAATGCGCGCTATAAGGCGTTTCGGGGAGGAATATGATTACCGAAATCCTTGACGAAATCCGTATCGCGGAAGCGGAAGCGGAAGAAATAACGAAGAAAGCCGCGGAAGACGCGAAACAAACCGTTTTGCACGCGGACGAGGAGAGCCGCAAAATCCGTCTGACGACGGTAAAAGCGGTTAAAGAAGAACGCCGCAAAGTTGCGGAAACCGCCGCGAAAGAGGGCGGAGTTCAGTATGCGAAAATCGTCGCTTCGGGAAAGACCGCGGCGGATAAACTCGTTAAAGAAACTTCCGTCGATAAAGCGGCGGAGTTTATAAAGGAAAAGGTATTGACCGCTTATGTCGATTGTTAGTATGCAAAAAATGAGTCTCGTAGCGCATTCGAGCGAACGGACGAGACTCCTCAGAATTTTCATAAAAGCAGGGTGCGTCGAACTTATCGGAAGTTCGGAAAATCTGACGGTCACCCCTGCGGACAGAGACAGACGGGAAAAAACCGAAGCGAGGAAATTCCGCGCCGCGTTCTGCCTGTCTTTTCTCAAAGAAATGTCCAAAGAAATACTCAGGATAGATAAAAAACTCGCGCCGAAAATCGATTTGAAAAAGGAAAACAGACTTATTTCCCTCGAAGAATACGAGGAAGTCTGCAATAATACCGAAGAGCTCTTCGATAAAATCGACGAAATGGAGAGTATCAACAACCGCATTACCGATTTAAGAAGCGAAAAAACCAGGCTGAATGCGTTTATCGAACAACTTACTTCGTATAAGAACCTCGATTTCGATATGAAGGACGCAAAAGATACCGATTGCGCCGCCGTCTTTTGCGGATTGATAGAACTGCCCGACGCGCATAAATACGAAGAACTCGCGACTTTTCTCACGAATATGGATTTTCTCGTCGACTACGCGAGAAACAAATCCGCGCAGAGCGAAACAGATAAAGTAAAGAAAATTCTGGAAGAAAAAGGCGCGGTCGCGGAAATCGCCGACGGAGAAAAACAGCTTGCTTTATGCGCGGTGTGCCATAAAGACAATAAAGAAGAAATCGCGAAAATTCTGGCGGAATTCGGCTTTATCAAAGCGCAGTTCGATTTTGAAGGTACGCCCGCGCAGAAAATCGCGGAAACGGAAAAAAGAATCGCCGAAATCGACGAAACGATAAAGGAACTTATTTTAAGCACGACCGATTACGTCAAATATATTCCCACGGTTAAAATCGTCTACGACTATTGCGCGCTCGAACTAGCCAAACTCGATATTACAGAGAATTCGGCAAGAACGAAAAAAGCAATCGCGTTCGAAGGCTGGGTGCCGAAAGACAAGGTCGCGTTTCTCACCGAGCAGATAAAGGAAAAATGCACGAGGGTGGAAATTGCGTTCCGCGACCCCCTCGAAGACGAAATACCCCCGACCGCCACGAAAAACAATAAAGTCGTCGGTGCGTTCGCAGGCATAACCGAAATGTTCGGAAGCCCGAACTATAAAGAAAGAGACCCCAATCTGTTTGTTGCGCTGTTCTATTTCCTTATCTTCGGGATAATGATAGGGGACGCGGGATACGGACTTATTATGGCGATAGCGTGTTTCCTGTTTTTGAAAATCAAAAAACCCGTGAAAAACAGCGGAAGAATGATTACGATGTTCGCTTTTTGCGGCATATCGACGTTTATATGGGGCGTGCTGTTCGGCGGATGGTTTGCAATAGACATTCCCGCAGACAGCTTTTTGGGCAAATTGAGATGGTTCAATCCTCTGAACGAGCCGTTGAAAATGTTTATGCTTTCCCTCGCGATAGGAATTTTGCAAATCGGCACGGGTTTTGCGTTGAGCGGCATAGCCAAAATAAAATCGGGCAATGCGATAAAAGGAATACTCAGCGACTTCGGCTGGGTGGTCATATTTATCGGCTTATTGTTGCTTTTCCCGAATATTATGGTCTATCTTAACGCAATCGAGGGCGGCAAAGCCTGGTACGGCGTCGCGGGCACGGTAGGTATGTACACGGCAATCGTCGGCGCGGTTATGATGGTCGTCGGAGGCGCGTGGGGAAAGAAGAACCCCGTAAAAATGGTCGGAGGCGCGCTGGGAAGCGTGTACGGAGCCATCAATATAGTAAGCGACTTATTAAGTTATTCCAGACTTTTCGGACTGGGACTTACGACGGGCGTTATCGGACTTGTTATGAACGAACTCGGTATGATTATCGTCAATATGATAGGACCCGCGGGCTGGATATTCGCCGTGATTATTTTCGTGGGCGGACACATATTCAACCTTGCCATTAACCTGCTCGGCGCGTACGTTCACGATTCGCGTTTGCAGTATATCGAATTCTTCGGCAGGTTCTACGAGGGGAGCGGACACGCTTTCAAGCCTATCGGCGGCGAAATGAAATATACGTACTTAGATAACTGACGATTAAACGGCATAAAGCCGAAAAAGATATAAAAATCGTAATACGAGAATTACCAAAGGTTTTAAGGAGGTAAATAAAACAATGGAAGCGTATTTGGGAACTGTACTCGCGCTGTTGGGCGCGGCACTTGCGGTAGGACTCAGCGGAACGGGTTCCGCGATAGGAGTTGCGAGAGCGGGACAAGCGGCGGCGGGAGTAACCGCGGAAGACCCCGACAAATTTATGAAATGCCTTATCTTACAGCTTTTGCCGGCTACGCAGGGAATTTACGGCTTTATAATCGGCTTCCTCGTGCTTCTGAAAACCGGCGTTTTCGGCGGTTTGCAGGCTATCAGTATGCAGGGCGGTATAGGAATACTCGCAGGATGCCTTCCCATCGCGATAGCGGGACTTTTCAGCGGAGCGCATCAGGGAAGCGTCGCGGCAAGCTCTATAGGTTTGGTCGCCAAACGCCCGGAAGAAAGCACGAAAGGTATGCTTATGACCGCTATGGTCGAAACGTACGCGTTGCTCGGATTCCTTGCGTCCTTCCTTATCGTGTTTATCCCCGACTGGGCGACGATGGGACTGTAAGAATGAGGGCGTAAAATGACGGGTAAAGAAGCAATTATCGATAAAATCCGCCAGGACGCGATTCAGAAAGCGAACTCCACCCTCGAAGAAGGCTCCAAAAGAGCGCAGGAAGCTATTTCCATAGCGTATAACGACGCCAAAATTTATAAAGAAAAGAATATGGCGGAAAGTTATGCGGAAAGGGACGAAATAGTGCGGCGCAAAATCACGGTGGCTAATCTCGAAGTGAAGAAAATGATGCTGCAAGCGAAAAAGCAGGTCATCGACAGGGCGTTCGACGAAGCGGTCGCGCTTATTAAAGCGGATAAAAAAGGCTATCTCGCGTTGATAGGCAGAATGTTGAAGTTCGCCGAAGACGGGGACGAGGTCGTTATTTCCGAAACGGATAAAGATACCGTAAGCAAAGATTTCGTCGTAAAAGAAGGGGCGAAATACGGAAAAAAAGTAACCGCGTCAAAAACTTACGGCGCGTTCTGCGGAGGAATTATTCTCCGTTCGGAAAACGCGGACAAAAACCTTACGCTCGAGGAAGAACTGAGCGGCGTGAGAAGAGAGCACGAACCCGCAATCGCGGAAGTTTTGTTTGGAGAATAAATGAAACAGGGACTTATATTCGCTTCCGCGAGAGCGAGGGCGAAAGAGCTTAATCTGTTTACCGAAGAACGGCTGTACCGTATGATGGAAGCGAAAAACATCGACGACGCCGTCCGTATCCTTGCGGAAAGCGGCTACGGCGGCGGGGTAAACGTCACTGCGGACAACTTTTACGAGGTTTTAAGCGAAGAGGAAAGACAGGCTACGGCGTTTTTACGAGAAGCCGCCCCCAAAGGAATGGGGATAGAATGTTTCTTTTTAAGGAACGATTATCACAACCTCAAAGTTATCGTAAAAGCGAGGTACACCGACAGAAGCGAGTACGAAGAAATGTTGCTTCCCGAGGGAAATTTCGCCGTGGCGGAAATTAAAGAACGCTACGACAATAACAAACTCGGGTTCGCGGACGCGTATATGGGCGAAGCGGTGAAGAAAATCGAAAGACGGTTCGAAACCGAGGGAATTTCCCCGCGGACGATAGACGTCGAGCTCGACAAAGCGATGTACGCGGAAATCACGGATACGCTCGCGGATAAAAACGCAGACAAGTATATAAGAGAATATTTCGTTACGGTAATCGACGCGGCGAATATCGGGTCGATGCTCAGGACAATCGCGATAGGCGAAGGAATAGGATTTTTCGAAGAAAACTTTATACCCGGCGGCGAAATCGGACTTCATTCTTTCAAGGAATGCGGAACGGATATGGCGAAACTTACGAAACTCGTAGGAGGAACGCGGTATAAAGAAATTTTCGCGCGGGTGACCGACGGAGATTTAAGCGCGTTCGAGACGGCGAAAGACGACTGCCTGCTCAAAATTTTCTCGGCAAACAAAGCGGATATGTTCTCGATTGCGCCCGTAGTCGGGTATTATCTCGGCAAACTCAACGAAATCAAAGTGCTCAGAGTCGTGCTCGTGTGTATCAAGAACGGCGTAAAACAGGAAGAGATGAAAAAGAGAGTGAGGGCGTTGTATGCTTAACGACAAAATAGCGGTAATAGGAGATAAGGACAGCGTGCTCGCGTTCAAAGCGGTGGGCGCGGACGTATTCCCAGTGACGAACGAGGAACACGCTTCGGAAACGCTCAAAAAACTCGCGAGACACTATCCCGTTATTTTCGTGACGGAAGATATAGCGCAGAAGATTACCGAAACCGTGGACAGGTACAAGACCCGTCCGTATCCCGCGGTTATACCCATACCGGGCGCGGCGGGAAGTCTGGGTTACGGAATGAAAGGAATATCGCGTAACGTGGAAAAAGCGTTGGGAACGGATATTCTCGATAAAAAATAACAAGTAAGAAATAAAAAATAAGGAAAACGAAACGCGATTTTCCAAATTAAGGAGAAACCGGATGAAAGAAGTTTGTGGTAAGGTTATCAAAGTAAGCGGACCTCTTATCGTAGCGAGCGGAATGAGCGAAAGCAAAATGTTCGACGTCGTAAGAGTTTCGGACGCGCGTCTAATCGGAGAGATAATCGAGTTGAGAGGAGACAAAGCCTCCATACAGGTGTACGAAGAGACGGACGGCATAGGACCGGGAGAAAACGTTTATTCTACGGGAATGCCGCTTTCGGTCGAACTCGGACCCGGGCTTATCGAGTCGATATTCGACGGAATACAACGCCCGCTTGCGAAACTCAGAGCAAAAAGCGGCGACAGAATAGGACGCGGCGTGGAAGTAAGCGCGCTCGACCACGATAAAAAATGGAAATTCAATCCTACCGCAAAAGAGGGGTCGACCGTAGTTCCCGGCGACGAACTCGGTTTCGTTCAGGAAAACAATTTCGTAAGACATAAAATTATGGTGCCCGCAGGTAAAGGCGGCACACTGAAAACGATTAAGGACGGGGAATACACAATCGACGAGGAAATCGCGGTGATAACGGGCGCGGACGGAAAGGATATTTCCGTTACTATGCTTCAAAAATGCCCCGTAAGAAAAGGAAGACCGTACGCGGAAAAACTCTCCCCGAAAATCCCTATGGTTACGGGACAGAGAGTTATCGACACGCTTTTCCCGATAACGAAAGGCGGCGTGGCGGCGGTTCCGGGACCGTTCGGAAGCGGTAAAACCGTAGTTCAGCACCAGCTCGCAAAATGGGCGGACGCGGATATAATCGTATACGTAGGGTGCGGAGAACGCGGAAACGAGATGACGGACGTTTTGAACGAGTTCCCCGAACTTATCGACCCGAAAACGGGCGAACCCCTTATGAAGAGAACCATTCTTATCGCGAACACTTCGGATATGCCGGTTGCGGCGCGTGAAGCGAGTATCTATACGGGTATCACGATAGCCGAGTATTTCCGCGATATGGGATATAACGTCGCTATAATGGCGGACTCCACGTCAAGATGGGCGGAAGCGCTCAGAGAAATGAGCGGACGACTCGAAGAAATGCCGGGCGAAGAAGGGTACCCCGCGTACCTTTCGAGCAGACTTGCCGAGTTCTACGAAAGAGCGGGAATAGTCAAAGTGCTCGGAAGCGAAGGACTCGTGGGAAGCGTAACGGCAATCGGAGCGGTCAGCCCTCCGGGAGGAGACCTCAGCGAACCCGTAAGTCAGGCGACGCTCAGAATAGTAAAAGTGTTCTGGGGACTCAGTTACGCGCTTGCGTATAAGAGACATTTCCCCGCAATCGACTGGTTGCAGAGTTATTCGCTGTACGCGGACAGACTGAGCGAGTGGTACGCGGAAAATATGGGAGAGGAGTGGAACAGACTGAGAGCGAAATGTATGAGCATTTTGCAGGAAGAAGCAAACCTCGAAGAAATCGTAAGACTTGTAGGACTGGACGCGCTGGGAAGTAGCGACAGATTAACTATGGAAACCGCGAAGATGATAAGAGAAGACTACTTGCATCAGAACGCTTTCCACGAAGTGGACACTTATTCTTCCCTCGAAAAACAGAAAAAGATGATGAACCTTATTCTCGAATATAACAGAAAAGGGCACGAAGCATTGGACGAAGGCGTGGACATCGAAGATTTAATCGAGTTACCCGTAAGAGAGAAAATCGGAAGAGCAAAGTATATCGAAGAAAAAGACCTTGCGAAATTCGACGAAATCGAAGGGGAATTGCAAAGCGCGATACAAACGCTTATAGGTTAAGGGAGGTTGCCGAATGATAAAGGAATATAAAACGATAAGAGAAGTCGTCGGACCGCTTATGCTGGTAGACGGGGTGGCGGGAGTCAAATACGACGAACTCGTCGAAGTCGAACAGGAAAACGGAGAAATAAGAAGCGGTAAAGTACTGGAAGTCAACGGCGACAACGCGCTCGTTCAGCTTTTCGAAGGTTCGTCGGGATTGAAAATTTCCACGGCGAAAGCGAGATTTTTGGGTAAAGGAATAGAACTCGCCGTAAGCGAAGAAATGCTCGGAAGAGTATTCGACGGTATGGGCAGACCCAAAGACGGCGGCGCGCCGATTATCCCCAAAATGAGAATAAACATCAACGGTCAGCCGATAAACCCCGTTGCAAGAGACTACCCCGACGAATTCATTCAGACGGGCGTAAGCGCGATTGACGGACTTAACACGTTGGTAAGAGGGCAGAAATTGCCCGTGTTTTCCGCATCGGGTCTTCCCCACGCGGAACTTGCCGCGCAGATTGCAAGACAGGCGAAAGTTTTGAACAGCGACAGTAAATTCGCGGTTGTGTTCGCGGCGATAGGTATAACGTTCGAAGAAGCGGACTACTTTATTTCCGACTTCCGTAAGACGGGAGCTATCGACAGAGCAGTACTGTTTATGAACCTCGCAAACGACCCCGCTATCGAAAGAATTTCCACTCCGCGTATGGCACTTACCGCGGCGGAATACCTCGCGTTCGAATGCGATATGCACGTGCTCGTCATTATGACGGACATAACCAACTATTGCGAAGCGTTAAGAGAAGTAAGCGCGGCGAGAAAGGAAGTTCCGGGAAGAAGAGGTTACCCCGGATACCTTTACACCAACCTTGCCACCATTTACGAAAGAGCGGGAAGAATAAGAGGAAAGAAAGGAAGCATAACGCAGATACCTATCCTTACGATGCCCGAAGAAGACAAAACGCATCCCATACCCGACCTTACGGGATATATAACCGAAGGTCAGATAATCCTCAGCAGGGAATTGCATAAACGCGGAGTGGTGCCGCCGATAGACGTTTTGCCGTCGCTCAGCCGTCTTAAAGATAAAGGTATAGGAGCGGGCAAAACGAGAAAAGACCACGCGGATACGATGAACCAGCTGTTCAGCGCGTACGCAAGAGGTAAGGAAGCGAAAGAACTCGCGGCAATCTTAGGCGACGCTGCGCTAAGCGCGGCGGATAAGAAATTCGCGCTGTTTGCGGAAGAGTTCGAAAAGAGGTACGTAAGTCAAGGTTTCTCCAAAAACAGAAGCATAGAGGAAACTCTCGACTTAGGTTGGGAACTTCTCCGTATCTTACCGAGAGGGGAATTGAAGAGAATAAGAGACGCGTATCTCGAAGAGTTCTACGACAAGGAATAGCGCGCCGTCCCACCCGCCCGCCCATAACGGCGCGAGTAGGGAAGTAAAAGTTTTTAGAATACAGGAAGAGTTTAGTTTATGGCAAGAATGAACGTAAATCCGACGAGAATGGAGTTAAGACGGTTAAAGACGCGTCTTAAAACCGCTACGCGCGGACACAAATTGCTCAAAGACAAATCGGACGAAACCATACGTCGTTTTATGATATACGTCAGGGAAAACAAGGCGCTCAGAAAAGAGATAGAGAGCGAAATTTCCGACGCGCTCAGACTTTTTATGCTTGCAAGCGCGGTTACGACCGAACAGGTTATGGAAGAAGCGGTTGCGATGCCCGGGTACAGCGTAAAAATAGAGACGGGAAAAACCAACGTAATGGGCGTGGACGTGCCCACGTTGCAGGTTACCGAAAGCGAAAAGAAAGAGTTGTACCCTTATTCGTTTGCGTCGGTAAGCGCGGAACTCGACGGAAGCATAGCGAATTTAAGCAAACTTATGCCCAAACTCATCAGGCTTGCCGAAGTGGAAAAGACGTGCAATATGCTCGCGGACGAAATCGAGAAAAACCGCAGAAGAGTAAACGCGCTCGAATACGTTATGATACCGCAGATTACCGAGACGATAAAGTATATCACGATGAAACTCGACGAAAACGAAAGAGCGGGAACTATTAGACTTATGAAAGTCAAATCGATGTTGCAAAAACAGGAATAGACGGTTCCGATATAAAATTTTTACCCGAGACGACATAACGTTTCGGGTTTTTTAATAAGAGAGACGACGAGGAAGATGACGGCGGTTAAGAGCGGTTTAAGCGTGCGTTTGACACGGAGCGAAAGTTTCTGATATTATTAGGGTATGAGAATAAAGGAAAAGAAAAATAAATGAAAATTCTCGAAGTTATCGACAACTACTTCCCCACCGTGGACGGAGTGGTGAGCGTCGTGTATAATTACGCCGTAAGACTTAACAAGAAAGCGGAATGTACCGTGCTTGCGCCGAAGTATCCCAACGCGCCGATTGCGATGGAGTACGAACTCATCGCGTGTAAATCGGTTTCGGGAGGGAAATACGGCGTACGACTTCCGTTGCCGTTTTTGGACGGGAAACTACGGAAAACGCTTAAAGAAAGAGACTTCGATATTATACATTGCCACTCGCCCGTCACGTTGTGCGCATATATCGAAAAATACGCGAAAAAACGCGGAATTCCCGTGATTTTTACCGTGCATACGAAATACCACGAGGAAATCAACGCGCACGTCAAAAGCCGCTTGCTTAGGAAAATAGCAATAAGCTATCTTATAAGGAATATGCGTAAAGCAGACGTTTGCTTAGCGGTGAGCGAGGGCGCTAAAAAAATGCTTAAAGAAGTCTACCGCGTGGATACGCCGTGCACGGTCGTCCCTAACGGCGCGGAACTCGGTGAATTCAACGTAAGAGATGAAGAGATTGCGGAAATAAGAAAAGAATACGGAATTTGCGACAAAGATTTCGTTGCGTTCACGGTGGGGAGACTTACCGCGGTGAAAAATTTCCCTTTGGCTATCGACGCGGTAAAAATTCTCGCAGACGAAGGAATTCCCGTAAAATTGATAATAGTCGGAAGCGGAGACTACGAAAAAGAACTTAAAAAACACGTGAAAGAATACGGTCTGGAAGAGAAAATCATCTTTACCGAACAGATAAAGGAAAAACGTAAACTTGCGGCGATATACGAGGCGGCAGACCTCTTTCTGATGACGTCCACCTTCGACACAAGCTCGCTTGCCGTTAAAGACGCGTACGCGACGGCGTTGCCCGTGCTCGCGATAAAAGGTTCTTCCCCCGCCGACGGGATAGAGGACGGAAAAAACGGATTTTTAAGCGAGGAAAACGCGGAAGATTTCGCTAAAAGAATAAGAGAAATTTACTCGGAAAAGGAAAAGTTAAAGGAAATCGGAAAAACGGGCCAAAAAGACCTGTATAAATCCTGGGACGATATTACCGACGAAGTCCTCGCCATCTATAAAGAAACGGTAAATAACGTAAAAGAAAAACAATAAAGAACCTTATTGCGGGTCGCTTTGCGTATCGGAGAAAGTTAAATTTTCCCGTTCGGACGGAACGTTCTCCTTGTTTAACGCAATATTTTCTTTTTTATGCATATTGTACTTTTCGGTAAGAACGAGCATAAAGGTGCACATTGCGACGAAGGGGAAGGGCATAGCCGTGCCTACGTCAATCATAGAATACCCCGCGTATCCGAGAAAGCCGACAAGCAAAAACAAATTGAACAAGTCTTTTTTTATAAAGGTTTTAAGACGGAAGAACGCCATAAAAGCGTATCCGAGAACGCCTACGATACCGGTTGCGGCGAGAGCTTGGAAAAACGTCGAATGGAAATACGTCATAATGAAATCCATTTTTTCCACGAAATTTTCCTGAATAAATGCGTCGGTATAGCCGTATCCCCCTCCGAAAACGGGAAATTTTTTAAAAACCTCGATGGCGTGTTCGTAAAGGGTAAATCTTTCCGTACCGCCCGTAGCGATTTTCTTTTTGTAAAGCTCTATAAATACGTCGCGCTTGACTATGACGAAAGCGAGAATGGCAAGGCACAGCGCGCCGAGGGAAACGAGGAATATCAACCTGTGTTTTTTGTCCACGCTTTTGAGCGTAAGGAACAAAAGGAAAGGCATCATAAGCGTGGAAAACATCATTCCGCCCCCGCTTAAAGTGAAAATTATAGCGAGATATTGAAGTAAACCGTATGCGGCGAACAACATCTTGTAACGCGTTTTTACCGCAAGATAGAATGAAAACGGCATCGTAAGCATCAGAATGTCCGAAACGTAGTTTTTCCAAAGGAAAGAAACGAATTTGAAAGAATTTACTTCGTGCGTCGCATAGTAGTAGACGTAAGTATAGAAAATCATAATCACGCTTACAGCCGCGACGGCGCACATCATTTTACAAAAATATAGGATATTTTCGTCGGAAGAAACTGGCGTGTAGCTTTGCCAGAACAGATACATAAGAGCTTGCAGAAACCCCAGCCCGAGAACGGTGTATATGGGATAAAAAGCGAAATACTCGCTTGCCGTAATATCCGAACCCACTCCGCCGAGCACGAGAACGACCGAGTAGACGAGAATAGGAATGAGATTTTTACCCTTGTTGAAACGGAAAGGGAAGAAAACAAACCGCAAAACAATGGCGGGAACCATAAATACGGCGGCGTAAACCATAACTCCGAAACCGGAGAGGTCGGCGTTCGCGTATTGCATAGGGATAAGAGCGATAAGTACGGTGGGAAGAAAAGACGGGCTAACGTCGCGGCAGAGCGCGAGATTAACCGCTACGACTATGAGAAGAATAAACATAGCCGCGATTTCCTGTTTCAGAGTGAATCCGAGAACGGAAATAAGAGAAACGAAAATCAGATAGTACACCGAATGGAAAATTTTATCGAAAAAATCGGAGACTTTAACAAAATTCGGCGCTTTCCCGACGATTTTCAAATTATAATCGCTCATTACTAATTACTTTCCTTGTATTTTTGTCCACGTTCGGAGTCATAAAAAACGTTTAGAACGTAGAGTAATTATATACGAATGTAGGTATTATGTCAAATACACCCTTAAAACAGTCGGACTTCCGAGGAAGCAAAATGACACATTTTGCTTAAAGCAAAGTGTTCCGACCAGTCGTTACACGGAATTTTACCGCAGTCGGTTGAAACCTTTGTGCGTATAAAATTTAATTCCGTGTAAGTCGGACTCATAAGGAAGCGTCGCGTACCGTTCCGCTTAATATGCAAGTTCGTAAGAGGCAAGCCCCTTACTTATTCCCATAATGGCAAAAAGTGAAAAATGTGCTTTCCACTTTTTGGATTTAATTTATTCCTTTTTATTTCTATGTTTAAGTTGACGCTTGTAAGAGAAAGATTAGAAACATAAATAAGGAAAGTTTTTGTAAAGAGGGAGCGCGAGGGAGAAGAAACTTTTTGCCTAAAAAGTTTTTCTCCCTCGCATACTCTTTAATAAAATTTTTGTTTTTTTTGCGCATACTACGGGTATGTTGGTCATTATTATAAGAACTCTGATAATTTTGTTTTTTCTGATGGTCGGGGTAAGGCTTATGGGCAAACGGACGATAGGGGAGTTGCAGCCCTACGAATTCGTCATTACCCTTGCGGTCGCCGACCTTGCCTGCGTGCCTATGCAGGATGTTTCGGTTCCCATAACTTACGGACTTGTACCCCTGATAGTGCTATTTATCACGCATTACGTCATTACCGCGATAATTTCCAAATCGATGCCGTTCAGGAAATTCGTAAACGGCAAACCGATGATAGTAATCGACGGCGACGGGATAAACAGCGAATGTCTTACGAAACTCAATATGGACGTAAACGACCTTATTTCTTTAATAAGACAGCAGGGATATTTTTCCATACCGGAAATCTCGTTCGGAATACTCGAAACCAACGGCAAACTGTCGGTAATGCAGAACGAAAACGCCACTCCGCCGAGTAGCGTGCCTATGACGCTCGTGGCGGAAGGCAAATATATGCGGGAAAATATGCGGTTGATAGATTTTACCGAAGAAAAAGTCAATTCATTGCTTAATGAAAAGAAAATCAAAGTAAAAGACGTCGTTTTAATGACGGCGGACAGCGGCTCGATTTTCGTTCAACCGAGAAACGCAAAATATTTTACGATGAAACAACAGGCAGGCTAATATGAAGTACAAACTTACCGTTCTTATCGTAGCCTCCGTCATTCTGTTGGGCGGAAGCATAGGAGAAACGATTTATATAAAGAATACCTTCGAGGAATTCTGCGACAGACTGGAAGAACAGATGGACGCGGAAACGTATAGTCTCGAAGAAGTGACCGAACTGTCCGAATGGTGGGAAGATAAAGCGGAAACGTTGGAAATTTTTATATCCGTTTTGCAACTTAATGAAATCACCGTCACTATGGGAGAATTGAAAGGCGCGGTTAAAAAAGAAGACTACGACTCGGCAAACGCGCTGTTCGACAGAATTTATCAGTACGCAGTCAGAATAAGCGATATGTATATGCTGAAAATAAACAACATTTTTTAACCTAAGAAAACGCCTCGCGTGCGGAAAACAACACGGAACAAAGCATATGCCGCGTGGTGAAAAGCAACTGAGCGCGTTTGGTTGTGCCGGGAGAGACATCGCGTAAACAGGAAACGATAAAGGAGACGAGCGATTCTTCCTTGTCGTTTTTTCCTTTGTAAGAGGAAAAGAGCACAACGTATCTGTCCCGCAGGGAAGAAAGAGAGTTTTCCGTAAAGGAACCGTCGTCCACGTTGGCAAGGTAAGAAGACGTTTCGCGGACGAACGAATCTATCATATTTGCAAGTTCGGTAGACGACGTGGAATAGGAAAGAGAGTAAACAAACGTGTCGGCGTTTTTCGAAGAGACGCTCTGCGCGTCGGTTTTGTCGCAGTAAACGCCGAAAATAACGTAATAATCGCCGTTTTCCGAAAATAAATAACCCGCGCCGCCGCCGTTTTCGGCAAGAAGCGCGCCCGCGTGAGCCGTTTCTCGCGTCGGGTACGAACGGCAAACCGCATAGTAAGAATACGAGGTCTTTTTCATAAGGGAAAAAATCGCGTCGCTAAGCGAACCCTTGGCAAAAAAATCCACGCAAAGAAAAAGAATGGCAAAACATAAAACAACAGCAATAATAACGGTAAAAACTTTCTTTTTGCCGCTTTTAGGTTTTTTTTCACGCTTTCGAGGCTCTTTCGACGGCGGTTTTCCGCAATTAGGTTGATAAATAAAACGCGAGTAGTCCACTTCGTTCATAGTACTAAATTATGACGGCACCCGACCAAAAATGTATTGCAAAAGAGTATGCCGTATGGTACAATTATATTATATTTTCAAACGGAGAAAGGCAAAAATGAACAAATGGGACGAACGCTTTATGAATATGGCGCACCTCGTCGCGGGGTGGAGCAGCTGCTATCAGGATAACCGTCAGGTAGGCGCGGTTATCGTCAAAGATAAACGTATCCTCACCACGGGTTACAACGGCGCAAGCAGCGGAATTACTTCGTGTAAGGAAAGAGGAGAGTGCCTGAGAAAAAAACTCGGCATAGCTTCGGGAACGCGGCAGGAAATCTGTTACGCCGTGCACGCGGAACAAAACGCAATAGTTCAGGCTGCCAAACTCGGCGTTTCGGTAGACGGGGCGACGATTTACGTTACGCACCAGCCGTGTTCGATTTGCGCTAAAATGATAATAAACAGCGGAATAAAAAGGATAGTGTATAAAGAGGGGTATCCCGATGATTTTTCGAAAAGACTGTTCGAAGAGTGCGGAATACAGGTGGACAGATACGACGATTTAATCAAGGAGTGAACAAGAGTAATGAAACGTTATATCGGCGTCGACATCGGAGGAATGAGCATTAAAGCGGGCGTTGTCGACGAAAACGGTAAAATAGTCGCAAAAAAAAGTTGCGTAACAAGAGCGAGCGAACCGTACGAAGTAATCGTAGACGACATTTATAAACTGTGCCTTGCGGTAATCGAAGAAGCGGGCTTAACAAAAGAAGATATCGAGGCGGTGGGAATGGGCTCTCCCGGCACGGTCGACAGCGCGAGAGGGGTAATCGGTTTTGCCGGCAACCTCAATTTTCGCAACGTAAATATTGTTAAAGAATTCCGCAAACACTGGGACGTCAAGACCGCGGTCAACAACGATGCGAACTGCGCCGCGCTCGGCGAAGCGAGGTTCGGCGGGGAAAAACCCGAAAAAGACGCGATTGTAGTCACTCTCGGAACGGGAGTAGGAACGGGATTTATAATTGACGGAAAAATTTTCGAAGGCAACCGCGGCGAGGGCGCGGAAGGCGGGCATATCTGTATAAAAATGGGCGGCGAAAAATGCACCTGCGGAGAAAGAGGGTGTTGGGAAGCGTACGCTTCGGCGACCGCGCTACTTAGGCAGACGGAAAAAGCTATGAAAAAATACCCCGATTCGTTGATGAATAAACTTGCCGAAGAAAAAGGCGGCGTGGACGGAACCGTGCCGTTCGAAGCGTACAAATTGGGCGACAAGGCGGCGGAAAAAGTCGTGAAAAATTACGTTAAGTACGTTTCCGCGGGGCTCGTTACGTTGATAAACATTTTCAGACCGAAACTGATAGCAATCGGCGGAGGGGTAAGTAACGCGGGCGAAGAGTTCATAAAGATGATAGAAAGAACGACGAAAAAGCACGTTTTCGGAGGGAAAGTAAATAAAATGCCGAAAATAGTAAAAGCAACGCTCGGTAACGACGCAGGGATTGTGGGAGCCGCCGCGCCGGTGATGGATTAAAAAATGAAAGATATATTCGAGTATTTGACGCAGGTGGAGAAACCTGCGAGGTATACGGGCGGGGAATACAATACGCCCGATATGAACAAACCCTGTTCGGTAAGATTTTGCCTTTGCTTTCCCGATTTGTACGAAGTGGGAATGAGCAATCTCGGCGTCGCCATTTTGTACGATATACTAAATAAAGCCGACGGAATAGTATGCGAAAGGTGTTTCGCGCCCTGGACGGATTTCGCCGACGTTTTAAGAAAAGAAAATCAACCGCTTTTCAGTATAGAAACGAGAAAACCGCTCAAAGAATTCGATATAGTGGGTTTTTCCGTGCCGTACGAAATGAGCTATTCAAACATTCTGTATATGCTTGACTTAGCTAAAATTCCGTTCAGAGCAAAGGACAGAGGAGAGGAATACCCGATAATCGCGGGCGGCGGTCCCGCCGCGGCTAACCCCGAACCCATAATCGATTTTTTCGACCTCTTTTTCATAGGAGACGGCGAAGAGGCGGATTTGGCGGTAGCGAGAACGGTGGAAAAATATAAAGGGAATAAGAAGAAAATTCTCGAAGAATGTGCGAAAATCGAAGGGGTTTACGTCCCGTCGCTGTGCAAAACCGAGAACGGAATTTGCGTTACAAATGTTAAAAAAGCCGTGGTAAAAGACCTCGACGCCGCGCCGTATCCCGAAAAACCCCTCGTGCCGAATATGGAGATAATCCACGACAGGGGCGTGGTCGAACTGTACCGCGGGTGTTACGCAGGGTGCAGATTTTGCCAGGCGTGCTTTTTCTATCGCCCGATACGATACAGAAGCAGGGAAAGAGTGGCAAGCCTCGCGGAAAAAATCATATCTTGCACGGGTTTTGACGAAATCGGGCTCACAAGCCTGTCGAGCGGCGACTACGAAGACATCTATTCCGTGCTCGAAGACGTAAAGGAAATTTCGGAAAAAAAGAACGTGGTTTTTCAGCTTCCCAGTTTACGACTGGACAGTTTTACGGCAAATTTAACGAAAAACGCGAAAAAAAGTTCGCTTACCTTCGCGCCCGAAGCGGGAACGCAAAGACTCAGAGACGTTATTAACAAGAACATAACGGAAGAGGATATAGAAAAGAGTATGAAACTCGCGTTCGAGACGGGTTATCGTACGATAAAACTGTATTTTATGCTCGGACTTCCGACGGAAACCGACGAAGACGTAATGGGAATTGCCGAAATCGTAAAGAAAATACGCGCGCTTTACCGAGAGACGACAGGTAAAACCGATTTGAACGTCAACGTCAGCACCGCAATGTTCATTCCCAAACCCGTAACGCCGTTTCAGTGGGCGGAACAGGCGAGCCAAAAGGAAATGGAGAGAAAACAGGATATGCTTAAAGCCGAGTTCTATCCGATGAAAGGCGTGAGGTATTCCTGGCACGGTTCGGAAATGTCGGTACTCGAAGGCGTGTTCGCAAGAGGAGACAGACGGCTGTCTGCGGTTATCGAAACCGCTTATAAAAAAGGATGCGAGTTCGACGGCTGGTCGGAAAAATTCTTGCCCGAAAAATGGTTCGAAGCGCTCGAAGAACACGGCATAGACCCGACCGAATACACGAGAAAACGGGATTTAAGCGAAACTTTGCCGTGGGATTTTATCGACTTCGGAACGACGAAAGCGTACCTTAAAAAGGAATACGAAAAAGCGCTTAAAGAGGAGACGACAAAGCCGTGCAAACATAAATGCAACGGGTGCGGCGCGAATAAATTCGGCGAATGCCGTATGTACATTGCGGAGGAAAAAGAGTGATTACGCTATCCTTCAAAAGGTTCGGAAACGGAGTTTACATATCCCATACAGACGTTTTAAGAAGCCTGAACAGAACGATGAGGCGCGCCGAGGTGGACGTAAGTTACAGCAAAGGTTTCAATCGGCATATGAGTTTGAAACTCTCGCAGCCGCTGCCGCTCGGAATTAAAAGCGACGAAGAATGGGTTACCGCGGACGTGGTAAAACAGTGGGACAGAAACGAGTTTTTCGAAAAAATAAAAGAAAATTGCCCGCCGTATTTGGAGCCGACGGCGGTATACGTAACCGAAAAGAACCCGTCGCTCGCGGCAAAAATAGTGGCGAGCGATTACGAAATAATTTGTAAGGAAGCGGAGCCGCTTAAAAAAGAAATAGAGGAAATGAAAAACGGTTTCACCGCTACGGTTATCCGCGACGGCGAGGCGACGGAAAAAGACTTTACCGGTTACGTCTACGGGATAGAAGTAAGAGGCGGCGTGATATATTGCAGGTTCGCATTCGGAAACAAAAATTTGCGCGCGGACGTGTTCATAAACGCGCTTAAAGAAAAGTACGGGCTGGAAATTCCCCTTTCCGCTGTTACGAGGAAAAGACAACTCGTCCAAAGCGGGGACAAACTAATTTCTGCGGCGGAGTATATGGAGAGCCTGAATGAATAAGGTGTGCTTTCGAAAAAACGGAGAATTCGGAGAAATTGCGGTAATAGAAGGGGAAAAACTCGAAAGGTTTTACCGACTTAAAGACGGATTTTTGACGGGAAGCGTTTTTGTGGGGAAAGTGAGAAAAGTTACCAAAAATCTCGGCGCGTTCGTCGACATAGGGCAGGAAAAGGACGGACTGCTCGCGGGAGAACACGGACTCAAAAGCGGGGATTTGGTCACGGTTACGGTGACGAAAGAACCTACGGAAGAAAAAGGGTGCGCGCTTAGCGAAAATATCTCTTTGCCCGGGAAATTCGCCGTGATAAACGCCTCGGGCAAAATGAGTTTTTCAAGAAAAATTTCCGAAAAAAAACGGGAAGAAATATTAAACGCGGTAAAACCGAGCGGGAAAATCGGCTTTGTGTTCCGTTCGCTTTGCGAACAAACGGATATAGATAAGATAGCCGAGGAGTGCGGAAGGAAAGAAGAGGAGTACCGCGAGATAATCAAAAAAGCGGCGGGAATAACCAAAATAACGAAACTTTGGCAGGACGACGCGAGAAAAGTCGCCGAAAGGTTGAGCGAAGACGGAGTTTTAACCGAAGATTTTAAGGGAATCGAAGAGGAAATCAAAAAACTCGGACAGAGAAAAATCACCGCGGGCGGAGCGGAGATTGTTTTCGACAAAACCGAAGCGCTTACTGCGGTGGACGTCAATTTTCATAGGTTTGCAAGAGAGTATAAAGACGGCGAAACGGCGGTTTTCGAAGCAAATCGCGTCGCGATAAAGGAAATCGCGAGACAAATAAGACTTAGAAACATCGGCGGAATCATAATGATAGATTTTATCAGTATGAAAAATAAAGACAATATCCAAAATTTGAAAAATATTCTCGACGAAGAACTGAGTAAAGACAGCGTTATGGCAAAAAGCGAACTCGTCGAAAGCGTGGGTATGTTTGCGGTAGTCAGAAAAAAAAGGTTTGACGAAATATAAAATTCGAGTTTTATATATCGGCATAAATAGACATTTTACGATATAACAAGCGGTAAAAAACGATAAAAGCGGTCTTATAATGTACGCTATGAAAAAGTTAGCGGCGTTATTTGCGATTGTATTGCTTTTCGGGTTGTCTTCGTGCGCGTTGGTAGAAATCGCGGCGCAAGCGGTGAGCACGCCTTACGCGGTGATAGGCGACGACGTTTGGATGCTCGCCGAAAGCGGAGAAAAACTTTTTCTTTTGCCGAAAACATATTACGCGCGCATAGATAAAATGGACGAAACTTACTATTACGTCACGTTTAACGGAGTAAGCGGGAAAGTGCCGAAGACAAGCGTGTCGGTGGTCGGGTACGACAAAGCGGTAAAAGACACGCAGACGATAATAAGAGTCGCGCCCGAATACTCGGTTTTTACCGAAATAAAACTGAAAACAAGTCTTGAAAGCGGCGAAAGCGAAACGCTTACCGCGCCCACGGGGGAAGCGCTCACGTATGCGGGTACGTATAAACAGGGCGAAACCGTGTGGTACTACGTTTCTTACGCGGGGAACTACGGCTATATTCAGAATATTTATACCGATACGCCCGAAATGAGTTTTGCCGAGTTTTTACCCGAAAAAGACGAGGAAAAACCGAAAGAAGAAGAGGAAGAAAAAAAAGAAGAACAGCCCGAACTCGTCAAAGTGCTTGTAATAAGCGGCGTGTGCGCGGCGGTGCTGATACTGATAATAATTCTCTTTCTTCCGAGAAAAAATAAAAAACATAAATATTATTACAGCTGAAAATAGATTAAACGGCGGAATTGTGATATAATGCAATGTATGAAATTAACCGCCGAGAAAATTTTCGGGAACAAGATTTTCGCCGCGATTTGCGCGGTTTTTTGTTGTATTCTTTGGGGAAGCGCGTTCGCGTGTATAAAGAAAGGTTACGAAATTTTCGGTATAGAAAACGACTTTCGCAGTCAGATAGTCTTTGCGGGGATAAGATTTTTTATCGCCGGTATAATGGCGATTTGTTTCGGAAGCGTGACGGAGAAAAAATTTCTTTATCCGAAGAAAAGCAGCCTCGGGTATGTCGGCGCGCTCGCTTTAACCCAAACGGTAATTCAGTACGTCTTTTTCTATATAGGACTTTCGAATACGACGGGAGTTACCGCAAGCGTAATCAACGGCGCGAGCAACCTCTTTGCAATAGTAATCGCGTGCATAATCGGACAGGAAAAATTTACCGTAAAAAAGGGCGTTGGGTGCGTTCTCGGCTTCGGCGGCGTAACCCTCGCTTCGTTGGCGCAGGGCGTAAGCGGAGGCTTTTCCGTCACGGGAGAAGGGTTCATACTTATTTCCGCGCTCTCCTACGGGTTCAGCAGCGCGCTCATAAAAAAATTCTCGAAAAAAGAAAATCCCATAACGCTTTCCGGCTATCAGTTCCTGTTGGGCGGCGCGGTGATGATAATAATAGGCGTAGCATTAGGCGGAAGAATTACGAAAATCACGGTAGGCGGCGCGTTTCTATTGCTTTATATGGCGTTCATTTCCGCCGCGGCGTATTCGCTTTGGGGTATGCTGCTTAAATACAATCCCGTATCTCAAATTGCGATTTTCGGCTTCGTAAACCCTATCGCAGGGAGCCTTTTAAGCGCGGTTATACTTAAAGAGTATTCGGCGGTAAGTTATTTTACGGCGATTGCGCTCGTCCTCGTCGCGGCGGGAATCTTCGTGGTAAATTACAAGAAAAAAACCAAACCGCAACCTACCGCAGGCGTTCCCACGGATGAAAAAGCAGAACAGGCGGAAGAGAAAGAAGAAAATAAAAACGGATAACGCATTTCTTTGCGCGTTTCTTTGTTTGACTTAGCGGTCGGCAAAATATATAATAAAAATATACGGTTTGTTAAAATCAAGTTTTTATATAAGGAGATACAATGGATAAACATCAGACGGTAGTTGTGTTGGACTTCGGCGGACAGTATAACCAGTTGATTGCCAGAAGAGTGAGAGACCTCGGCGTGTATACGGAACTCTTGCCGTATTCGACGAGCGTGGAAAAATTGAAAGAAATCAACCCGATAGGAATTATTCTTACCGGCGGACCGAATTCGGTTTTCACAAAAGACGCTCTCGTTGCCGACAAAGAGATTTTCAATTTGGGAATACCTATGCTCGGTATATGCTACGGCGCGCAGTTGCTTGCGTATTCGACAGGAGGCAACGTGGCGAGCGCGACGACAAAAGAGTACGGGAAATGCGACATAATTTACGAAGAATGTCCGCTGTTTGACGGAATAGACAAGAAAAACGTCTGCTGGATGAGCCATACCGATTACGTCTGCGCGCTCGGAGACGGATTCAAAGTACTTGCAAAAACCGCTACTTGCCCGATTGCCGCTTACGGAAACGTCGAGAAAAAACTCTACGGAGTTCAGTTCCACCCCGAAGTCGTGCATACGAAAAACGGACTGGATATGCTCAAAAACTTCCTCTATCTTGTCTGCGGAGCAAAAGGCGACTGGACGATGGAAGGTTTCGTAAGAAATCAGATTGCCGCGCTCAAAGCGAAAATCGGAGATAAAAAAGTGCTTTGCGCAATGAGCGGAGGAGTGGACAGCGCGGTTGCGGCGACCCTTTTATATAGAGCGGTGGGAAGCAATCTTACGTGCGTGTTCGTCGACCACGGTCTGCTCAGAAAATACGAAGCTGAACAGGTTATGCGCGTTTTCCGCGACGAACAGGGTATGAACGTCATCAAAATCGACGCGGAAAAACGTTTCCTCGACAGACTGGACGGCGTGACCGAACCCGAGAAAAAACGTAAAATCATCGGTGAAGAATTCATAAGAGTTTTCGAAGAATTCGGAAAGACGATAGGCAAAGTTGACTACCTCGTGCAGGGAACGATTTATCCCGACGTAGTGGAAAGCGGTTTCGGGAAAGCCGCGCTTATAAAGTCGCATCATAACGTGGGCGGTCTGCCGTCGGTAATAGACTTTAAGGAAATAATCGAACCGCTCAGAGACTTGTTCAAGGACGAAGTGAGAAAGGTAGGGAAAGAACTCGGGCTTGCCGACGAAATCGTTATGCGCCAGCCTTTCCCCGGTCCCGGACTCGCTATCCGCATAATAGGTAATATAACCAAAGAAAAACTCGACCTCTTGCGCGATGCGGACTATATTATGCGCGAAGAAATCGCAAAGAACGGACTCGACCGCGAAATATGGCAGTATTTTGCCGCGCTTACAAATATGCAAAGCGTGGGCGTAATGGGAGATATGAGAACGTACGACTACGCAGTCGCATTGCGCGCGGTGACGAGCGTAGACGCAATGACCGCGGATTTTGCGAGAATACCTTACGACGTGCTCGCAAAAATAAGCAACAGAATAGTAAACGAAGTAAAAGGCGTAAACAGAGTGCTTTACGACGTGACGAGCAAACCCCCGGCAACCATTGAAATGGAATAGCCCACCCGCCCGCCCTATTAAAATAAGTCTGATTTTTCTCGTTTATACATAGTTGAGGGTACTATAATGGAAGGATTTGTCACGCCGCCGAGGCATAAAAATTTTCTTGAGAAAAAACTTTTCGGAGCGGAAGGGGAGATTATAGACGGTTCGATTGCATATATAGACCCGGATGGCGGCGGACCCGACGAAAAGCATACGCACGAACACGGTCACTTGTTTACGGTTATAAAAGGACGCGCGAGAATAGAATACGGAGACAAAACCGTATTAGTAAATGAAAACGAGAGTTTTCTCGTTGACGGCAAAGTGCCTCATTCCGTGTGGAACGATACCGACAAACAGACGGTTATGTTGGGAATAAGCGTAAGAAAATAGAGTGAAAAATATATTTTTTCGAAATAAAAAGGCGTATCGGTTCGATACGCCTTTTACTTGTTTACGTCGGAAGTTATTTTGTAAGACCTTCTTCAACCGCAACCGCGCAGTTTACCGTCGCGCCGACCATCGGGTTGTTACCCATACCGATAAGTCCCATCATTTCGACGTGAGCGGGAACGGAAGACGAGCCCGCGAACTGAGCGTCGCTGTGCATACGACCCATAGTGTCGGTCATACCGTAGGAAGCGGGACCCGCAGCCATATTGTCGGGGTGAAGAGTTCTGCCCGTGCCGCCGCCGCTCGCTACAGAGAAATAGGTTCTGCCGTGTTCGATACACCATTTTTTGTAGGTGCCGCTTACCGGGTGCTGGAAACGGGTGGGGTTGGTCGAGTTGCCCGTTATTCCCGCGTCCACTTCTTCTTTAATCATAATAGCTACGCCTTCGTTTACGTCGTCCGCGCCGTAGCAACGAACTTTTGCTCTTTCGCCGTCGCTGTAAGCGGTTTCTTTAACGATTTCGAGTGTGTCGGTAAACTGGTTGTACTTAGTCTGCACGTAAGTAAAACCGTTTATTCTGCTGATGATATAAGCCGCGTCTTTTCCGAGACCGTTAAGGATAACGCGTAAAGGTTCTTTTCTTACCTTGTTCGCGCTTCTTGCGATACCGATTGCGCCTTCCGCAGCCGCGAAAGATTCGTGACCTGCGACGAACGCGAAACATTTGGTGTCTTCACGGAGGAGTTTAGCGGCGAGGTTGCCGTGTCCGAGACCGACTTTTCTGTTTTCCGCAACGCTTCCGGGAACGCAGAACGCCTGTAAACCGATACCGATGGCTTCGGCGGCGTCGGCGGCTTTTACGCAGTTCTTTTTGATTGCGATAGCGCAACCGAGGGTGTACGCCCATACCGCGTTTTCAAAGCAAATGTTCTGTACGCCTCTTACGATAACGTCGGGGTCGACGTTTTTGGAAAGGCAGATTGCTCTAGCTTCTTCCAAATCGGCAATGCCGTATTCTTTCAAGCAAACGTTGATTTTATCTATTCTTCTTTCATAGCCTTCGAATTTAACCATATTGCACCTCATTATTCCACTCTGGGGTTGATTTTCGTAACAGCTTCGTCAAATCTGCCGTATTTCGCGGTGAACTTTTTAACCGCTTCGTCGGCGGGCATACCTTTTTGGGTAATCGCTTCGAGCATTTGACCGACTCTGATGAATTCGTAACCGATAACTTCGCCTTCCGCGTCGAGACCGATGCGGGTGACGTATCCTTCCGCCATTTCGAGATAGCGAACGCCCTTGTATTTGGTGGCGAACATCGTGCCTACCTGGCTTCTGAGACCCTTGCCGAGGTCTTCGAGACCCGCGCCTACGGGGAGACCGTTTTCGCTGAAAGCGGACTGCGTACGACCGTAAACGATTTGAAGGAAGAGTTCCCTCATAGCCGTGTTGATAGCGTCGCAAACGAGGTCGGTGTTGAGAGCTTCGAGAATGGTTTTTCCGGTCAGAATTTCCGCCGCCATAGCCGCGGAATGAGTCATTCCCGAGCAACCGATAGTTTCTACGAGAGCTTCTTCGATAACGCCTTCTTTTACGTTAAGAGTGAGCTTGCACGCGCCTTGCTGAGGAGCGCACCAACCGATGCCGTGAGTAAGACCGCTGATGTCCTTGATTTCTTTGGACTGAACCCATTTGCCTTCTTCGGGGATGGGAGCCGGACCGTGGTTCGGACCTTTTTTCACGCAAACCATCTTTTCTACTTCGTGAGTATACTGCACAAATAAAATCCTCCGTTTTATAGATTTTTCGTTTATTTTTATTTACCGCGAATAAAACCGCAGGTTTCTTAAATAACAGAATAATTATAACATATCGCCCGATAATGTTGCAATGTTTTTTTACAAATTATCCTTGTCTTTTTCTTCGAGAAGGGCGAGTTTTTCTTCCGCTGAAAGTTTTACTTTTTGTTTTTTCGGCTTCGGGGCTTTTTTACCGCTACCGTTGCCGTCGAATTTTTCGCCGTCAACCGCCGTTTCGGACGCGGTAACGCCTTTTTCGGCGTTTTCCAGCGCGAGAAGTTTTTCTTCGTATCTGCCGTTTCTCTTTTCCGTTTTGAAAAAACTCCATACCGCGGTTTGAACGAATACGACGAGAACGAAACTTATAAGCGCGCCGCGAGCAAGCATTCCCGTAAGCTGTTTAATGACGATATTGCCGCTGATTAAGTACATTCCGAGACAAACCGACCCTATCATAAGCGCGCTTGTCAGTATAGGCTTTATCACGTCGGTTGCCGTCGCAATCGCGCACTCTTTGCCGTTTGCGTAAGAAGAACGCTTCTTTTCGAACGTGTTGGCGAAAAGTATGGCGTAGTCCACCGTGCACCCGAGCTGAACGCTGCTTATTATCACGTATACGATGAAGTTGATGCTTTCGCCGAAAAGGTAATTGAAGGCAAGATTGAGCCATATTCCGAGCTCGATAATGACGATGATAAACAGACTTTTCAAAGGATTGCGGAGAAGGAGAGTCACGATAACGTATATTATCGCTATGCTCACCAAAGTGACGACGGTAAAATCGCGCGGGGTTATCGAACTCATTTCATAGCTCGAAGTTATCATTCCCACGGGATAGTACTTGTCCGAACCGAAATATTCCGAGCAAAGTCCGATTATCTTTACGTACGCTTTCTGCGCCTGCGCGTCTTCGGTGTTGCCGTTGAAACTGATTGTGTAAAGCGTGTACCATTCCCCGTTTACCTTGCGGAAGAACGAACCGAGCATAGTAAAATCGACGTTTTCTCCAAATCCGATAAACGCTTCGCACAGGTCCGTAAGCAAAGGTATGTGCTCTTCGAAAATACCGTATTTTTCGAGAAAACTGCGGTAAGAAACGTCGGAAAGGTACTCTTGCAAATCCTTAATGTCGCGGACGTTTCCTTCGCTCATAACGTCGAGAAGCGCGGCGAGAATTTCTTCGTCTATGTCTACCGCGGTGAAAACTCCGAGCATACCCGTTATGCGTTCGGAATCGGCGGCGCGAACTTCTCGGATAAAATCTTTGTGCGTCGCGTCCGTCTTTTTAACGGAGAGGGGAACGGCGAGTATGAGTTGGTTCCCGAGCTCGGAAGCAAGTAGTTCTTCTTCGGTGTCCTGTTTCTTTTCGTACAGTTCGAGATAACTGTATTCGACTTTGCTCTGAGCGAGAAAACAAGGCACTATTAACGCCGCGGCGAGAACGATAAGAACTATCCTCTGCCACACGGCGAAACGCGCCACGGGACGGCTGATTGCACCTTTGTCGATATTTATCGGTTGTTTTCCCTTCGCTGCGCGCGAAGCGTTATAGCGGTCGGTGAACGAAGAAATAAACGAGTGGGACGTGCGTGTTATGACTTTGTCCGCAAGAATAGTCAAAATAGGTTGAAGAATAAGAACGGTTACCATAGACATAATTACGCCTTTTATAAGAACGTTTGCTATGTCGGTTCCGATGAGAAATTCCATACAGTAAAGCGCGGCGAAACCGCCCACCGTTGTAAAACCGCTCGCGAGAATACTTTCCGATACTTCGGGAAACGCCTTGACCGCGGCGACGTCGGGAGAAAATTCCGCGCGGTTGCGCCTGAATACGTGCATAAAGAATATGGCGTAGTCCATCGTTATCGCAAGTTGCAGAACCGCGCTGATTGCAAAACTGATTATGCTTATAGACGGGAACAGATAGTTCATTCCCATACTTATCACTATACCTACGCCGAGCGTGGTGAGAAGAATAAACGGCTCGACAAAACTCGACGACGTTATAAGCAATATAACGAGAACGCTGAGAACGCCGCATACGATAAACCACGGCAGGTCTTCCATTGTGTCGGAAAGCAACCTTTTTGCCGTTTCGGTAGTACCCGAAGAAGCATATTCGGTATACCCAAACTCCGCTTTTATGTCGTCGAGAAGGGAGTATGCGTCGTTACCGGAATCTATGTCCGTAAGGATTATAAGAACGTAGTCGTAAACTCCGGGCGAGGAGGTTTCGTGCCTCAGGTAGGATTCCATAGAAGAGGTATCGACGAAGTCCGCGCCGTAATAATCGGCGAGACCGAGAAGAACGAGAAGTTTGTCGGCGTTGTCGAAAACGCCTTCTTCTTTGAGGGTGTTGGCAAGAGTTTCGAGATACGCGCGGTTGGAGTTTAGAGCGGAAAGAATATCGTTAAGACCGTCGTCAATCTGCTCGTAAGAAGAAATCGAACCGTACCAGGTGACGGAAGAAACCGACTTCATAGAAGAAACGTTTTTTACCGCTGTCCGGAAAGAGGCGACGTCTTTGGGGGAGTTTTCATCCACGCGAACTACGAGGGTCGCGTTTCCGCGTATGTCGAATTCGTCTTGCAGGAAAACGAGACCTCTTTTAGTATCCGAATCGTCGGACAAATAACTTACCATATCGGAATTGATTTTCGATTCGTTTTTAACAAGGAAAACGGTACCCACGAGGGTAATTGCAAAAAGGATAACCGTAGCAAGAAGGAAAGCGCCCTTGTGCTTAACTATAAAACCGCCGACTTTTTCAAGCATAACCCCTCCGTCCGAACCGAAACTATACCGTAAATAAATTTAATATATCTTAACATATCTTTTCCGTTATTGCAATGAAATGACGGATAAACGAATTAAGCCGTTTTTATATAAAAATTTCCATTGGCTGTGTATAGTTTACGATATGCGATAAATCGGATAAAGCGTAAAATATAGATTGAATTTTTAGAAAGGAGAAAAAATAATGCTATACAAAAAGTGGTTGAAAGAATGGCTTGAAGTTTATGTCAAACCGACGTCTAAACAAAAAACATATAACAGGTACTCGGAAATTGTATCCCAACATATTGTCAAAGCTCTCGGTGACTATGAGATGAAAGAGCTTACGCCCCTTGTTTTGCAACGATTTATAACAGAACTTTTGAAATGCGGCAATCTGAAAACAGGTAAAGGGCTTTCGTCTAATTCGGTAAACGGCGTGATAACAATTGTACAAAGTTCGTTAAAAATCGCGTTCGGAATAGGTTTATTAGACGTATACAATGCCGATAAAGTAAAACGACCGAAGATAACGGAAAAACAGGTTACGTGTTTTACGCAAACAGAACAAAAACAGATAGAATACGCCATATTAAACGATAAAAACTCAAAGCTGTTCGGCGTTGTATTTTGTCTATATACCGGATTAAGAATAGGCGAGTTGCTTGCGCTCACCTGGAACGATATAGATTTCGACAGAGAACTTGTTTTGATAAGTAAAACCTGCTATGACGGCGTAGACGAAAACGGGAAGTTTACGAGACTTATAGATACGCCCAAAACGGAAACGTCAGTAAGAGTTGTACCGTTCCCAAAGCAATTTATTCCGTATTTGCGTAAGAAGCAAAAGATTGACGGCTATTCCGGATACGTTTTTGGAAGACGTGGAAGTAAAGTTGTATCGGTAAGAACTTACCAGAGACGTTTTGCCGAATTACTGAAAAAGTTGGAAATACAACACAAAGGATTTCATTCGTTGCGACATACCTTTGCAACGCGAGCGCTGGAATGCGGAATGGACGTAAGAACGCTTTCGGAAATTCTCGGACACAAAAACGCGACAGTTACGCTCAACCGATATGCGCATAGTCTTATGGAACACAAAAAAAATATGATAAATCGGCTTTGGAAACAGTGCACTTTGTCATCAAATAAGTGACGATTTTTACATAGCTTTTTTATACAATTTAGAATTAAAGAAAAACACCTAATACAATAACAGGCGACATATTGCTTTTTTATTTTACATCATTCGCGCAAAAAGCGCAATATTTTATTTATATATATTCTCGAGAATCGATAAAAATTTTTACCGATTCTTCTTCCTTATATAATAAACACCAAAATAGCTATAAATAAAGGTACAAAATTGCGTCGCCTGTTATTGTAATTGACGAAATTCTATAAGCGACATATTCAAATACAACAAGGAGATTTTTAATATGACAGAAAAGGTAATTCGTTCACACGCGGCTCGAGTAAAACAGGCAAACACTATGCTTGAAAATCACCCGGATTATAGATACGAAACGATATCGATTTATGACAGGGAAGCGTTTGTGGAGCTCTTTCTTTTAGAGGATATAGTGAGATTATATGAAATGCGCCTTAAAAGAGAAGAGTCACATATTCCTAACGGGGGGCGCACCGACGAAAAAGGCAAGCAGTTGAATATTAAAAGATTTTCCGCAATTATAGAGCTGTTTAAGGCGGCTATAGGCGCGGCGAGAGCCGCTATATCGGGCGGCGATTACAAAAAGGTTTGGAAAGCAATTCCGGAATGGCCGCTGAAAATGGTGGCGGGCAACGTAAAAAATTTGCCTCAGCTTAGGAAAATGACTGTCGAAATGCTACGAGAGCTTTCTTCCGACGCGCAAGCCGCCGAAACGGAAATGAACAGACTTGACGAAGACCTGGACGACCTGGAAGAACACGAGGAGAACGTAAGGCTTATAAAAAATATTCCTATGTCTAAGGAAGACATTGAAAAGGTTATACGTTTAGCGGAGGAAGTAATTCCCGACCCCCAAAACAGTCGAAATTCCAGACCGAACATATGAAAGTACATAAGGAGACGAAAAGATTATGGATGACATTTTGAGAAAATCAAAAAGCAAAGAAGGAAATTAGTTCGCACGCGGCTCGGGTAAAACAGGCAAATAATATGCTCGATAAAAACCCGGACTATGCAAAAGTAAAGATTTCACGCATTGACAAAGAAGCGTTTGTGGAGCTTTTTCTTTTAGAGGATATAGTAAGATTATATGAAAGACTTCTTGAAAACGAAGAGTCATATGTTTCTACGTCCCGCGCCGTCGAAGCAGGTAAGCAGTTTAATATCAAAAGATTTTCCGCAATTATAGAGCTGTTTAAGGCGGCTATAGGCGTAGCGAGAGTAGCTATATTGGGCGGCGATTACAAAGCGGTCTGGAAAGCGATTCCGGAAATGCAATTGACGATGGCTGCAAACGGCGGAATAAAGGCGTTACCTAAACTGAGAGAAATCGGCGGAGAAATTTTGCTTCAACTTATAGGCGAAATCGACTACGATGTTGCCAAACAAAATGTTGCCATACAACTTATCCTCGAAGCGAAGAAAGCGATACCCGACTGAAGTCAAGGGTCGTAAAATATGAAAATTTACAAACAAAAAATATAAAGGAGAAACAAATTATGAAAAAGAAAAAAAATAGCGAAGAAATAATTGTCGAAGCTTTGGACGCATTGTCAAAGTCAGTGAGAAATCTGAAAAATTTCGTGGAAACGTACAAGAAGTATATCGCAGATGCGGTTTCGCGTAACGATAACGCAAGAATAAAGTATCTTATTATACAAAAGCACGGAGCAGATACGCTTATTGATAACCTGGAATTGTTGAAGAGCAATATATTGCTCGGAGTCCATGGCTCGCAAGCCGTTTCGGGATTAGGCAAACTTCCCGCTGCGCTTTCGAGTTGCGAAGGTCTTTTGGCGCAAACTCCCGATTTTTCCAAACTCGGAAAGAGCATAGCGAATATTTTTAAGGATATCCAGAAATCCGAATCGGAAATCGGAAAACTTAACGATATTCTCAGTCCCAAACCTGTAATAAGCATATCGAGTTGCTTGGACGGCAATGGAGGAGACGAAGTTGAAAAAACCGACTGGTACAAAGCCGAGTTGGCGGCAGCGGTAGAAATGGCAAACGATAAAATTGCGCCGATTAAGGTTGCCACTCCCGCGTCAGAATCGGCCGTGCTCGGAACGGGAGATTTGGACTTCTCGGGAATAATTGCGGAAGAAAACAAAAAGAAGTGAGGTGACTTATGGCGGCTGCGACAATGATAGACGTTTTTAACAGTAAAGTCAGAACGTTTAATAAGGCGGTAGAAAATAACGACGTTTACTCGATTTGCAACGTCGGAGGCGAAATGCTTCGTCTCGCGTTGGAACAATGCGCCAATCCCAATATCAGTACCGCGCATAAAAATACCTATCGTGACCAATGCTTTGCCGTTATCGATTATTTGGTGCGCTATGCTTCTAAACCGCCGGTTGCCGCCGCTCATTCGGGCGGCGATAACGACGAAGGCGCCGACCCGTACTATACCGAGAAGGAATGGTTTTCCAATGAAGTGCCCGAGTTGAATTTTAAGGATATTATAGGCGTTAAGGAAGTAAAAGACGCTTTTATGGTAGACGTCGTCGCTCCGCTTCGTCCCGAATTCAAAGATACTTACCGTAAGTTCAGAGGTAGCCAATTGGGTACCCAAATACTCTTGTTCGGTCCGCCCGGTACGGGTAAAACTCATATAGTAAAATGCCTTGCAGGCGCGTTGGGATGTAAAATCGCCGTCGTGCCGACAAGCGAAGTATTGGCAAGCGTAGTTGGAGTTGCGGAAAAAAATATGCGCGATATTTTTGCTCAGGCAGCGGAACTTGACAGGTGTATTATCTTTTTCGACGAAATAGACAGTATCTGTTCGGATAGAAGCAGCGACGATTCGCGGCATACAAAGTCGATACTTACTACAATGCTTACTTGTATGGACGGGTTTATGAAAACTAAAAAACCCAACCAACTCAGAATCGTCGTCGCGGCGACTAATTTGCCGTGGAAATTGGATTCAGCGTTAAAACGCGGCGGAAGATTCGAAACGCAGATTTACGTTCCGCTTCCGGATGAAGTTGCACGAGAAAAATTTGTCTCGATGGACTTGGAAAAATTGCCGCACGCGGATGACGTTACAGAGCAGTACCTTGCAGAATTGCTCAAGGGTTATTCGGGAGCAGATATAAGAGCGATTATGAGAAAAATCGCGAACGAACCTTTGCGGCGAGAAGTGACGAATATTATTAAAACGGGGAAAGAAAAAGGCGAGGAGATAACGCGAGCCGACTGCGAAAAAGTAATCGGAAATTATATTAACGTCGTTACGTCGGAAATGTTGTTGCGATTCAAAGCGTATGATATGGGGATTTCTTACGAGGGATTGCTTGAAATATTGAAAAGGACTAAGAAAGGGAGCGAATAATGGACGTTAGGGGAAAAATAGCAACATATTATAATAACGCGCGGATACTTGTTACACAAAACAATCCAAAAGCGGCGAGGGCATACGTTCTCGCCATTTTGAATTACGCGCTGGATACTTATAATAACGCGAGCACGGCATTGCTAAAAGCAAAAACCGCCGCTTTTATGAAAAAATGGATTGCCGTTTCTCGAGAACTGTACGAAAAGGGGATAACCGATTTTGTTTTGGAAAGCTTCTGTCTTCCTTCTTTGCAGGAACAGCAGTTGCCTAAGGTAGAAAAAAATAAGGAAAATCTCGCGCAGAAAGAAACACCGATAAAAAGAGAGGAAACGGTCGAACCGATTTCGAAAGAAGGGGGCGAAATCGATATTTCGGGGTTGATAGAAGAAACAGCCCAAACGCAAGGCTGGGGCGCCGAAGTGTTCGAAAAGAATAAATCTGCGGTTGTGGAAATATGCGTAAGCAACGCCGACGTCAACGCGACGGGAACAGGCTTTATTATATCGAAAAACGGCTATTTGCTCACAAACGACCACGTCGTTTACGATGAGGAAAGTCAAGGATATTTTCCGAAAGCGAAAATGGCGTTTGCGGGAAACAAAAAAATGTATAAATTAAATATTTTGTTTTCAGATAAGAAATCGGATATAGCTTTGTGTAGCTTTCAACCCGAAGAGGTGGGAGATTTTTCGGTAATAAAACGTATAGCGGACTACTCGCAGGTCTTGCAAGGCGCGGATTGCCTCGTAATAGGAAACGCGTTCGGACTGGGACTCGCGCCGGTTACCGGCAACGTCCGTTTTACAAAAAACGTTAACGGCAATCTGGTGTATACCGCTTTTTCCAACCCGGGCGACAGCGGCGGTCCCGTTATGAACCGCAGAGGAGAATGTATAGGAATAAATAAATCCAAAACCCTCACGATTAACAACGTTTCCGCAGAAGGATACGCAAACGCCACCCCGATGGATAAAATCGACGAACTCCTGAAAAAATGGACGAAAAGCAATAATATAACTCTTTGAAACTAATTATGGAAAAGGAAGTGGAAAAAAATGACAAAAGCAGATTTAATGACATTAGGTCAAGCAATAGAGCTAATAGAAAAAATAATCGAAAGTGATAATCGTTACTTTAACTATAATGCCAATAGTTCAAACTCGGATAAAATTAAAGAAGAATTTGATGACTATGAAAAAACAAGTTTGGAGAAAGCGAAAAAAGAATTAGAGGCAATAACAAAAATAAAAAGAGAAGGAAAAGATTTGAAGCTTGATAAACATCTGAGCAAGCTAATAAAAAGTGATATTTATGAATCAATAGTTATTAAAATCATTTCAGATGTTGTATCGGATTGGTACAAGTCATTTGATAACGCAGATAAAAAAAATAAAAGGAGAAAAAAAGCGGGTTATTGTCTTAGTGAAGCGTCAAACTCAGGAAAAAGTGTCCCGGACGGTTCACCGAACGAATCGGAGAAAGCAAAAAAAGCAGTTAAAGTTGATAATAGACTGGAATTAATAGACGGAGAAAAAGAAACAATAATCGCAAACGTTATTACCGCAGTTGTGTTCCTGTTTACGATTATCGTGCTTATTCTATTGAGTGTTATACAATCTAAAAAAGTTGTTGAAAATGATTCCAATGGGAATATTCTTCAAAATAACGTGTTTTATTTTACATTGGAACTCGGTATTGCATCAATAGTTAATCTCGTGGTGAGGTTTGCAGTCGTGTGTATCAATAAGCGCCGTCTAAGTACCAATAATGAGCGCCGTCTAAGTACCAATGTGGAAGATTATATTGAAAAAATAAACACCAATGAAAAAAACAAAATTAAAAGAATATTTAAGAATCCGTATTTTTTAGCTAAAAATAAAAAGGGGAATAAGGGAATAGCTGCTATATTTATCGTTGTTTCCATTTTGGCTATACTGTCGGCAATAGTTTTTAAGTTTGAGCACATCTTTCACACTTACGGAGATTGGAAAACCGAAGTCGCGGCAACTTGCGCTACAGAGGGAGTGAAAGCGCATAAAGACTGTACGATATGTAAAAAGCATTTTGATACCGACAATAACGAAATAACGGATTCGAATTTGAAGATAGCAAAAGACCCGAACGCACATATTTACGGAGATTGGAAAACCGAAGTCGCGGCAACCTGCACTACGGAAGGGACGAAAGCCCATAAAGACTGTACGGTATGTAAGAAACATTTCGATACCGATAATAACGAAATAACGGATTTGACTATTGCCATAGACCCGAAAGCGCATACTTTTGGCGATTGGAAAAATGAAGTTGCGCCTACCTGTACGACGGTAGGAACGAAAGCACATAAAGACTGTACGGGATGTAAAAAGCATTTTGATACCGATAATAACGAAATAACGGATTTGACTATTGCCATAGACCCGAAAGCGCATACTTTTGGCGATTGGAAAACCGAAGTCGCGGCAACTGGCACGACAGAGGGAGTAAAAGCGCATAAAGACTGTACGATATGTAAAAAGCATTTTGATACCGACAATAACGAAATAACGGATTTGACTATTGCCATAGACCCGCCACAGACCGGCGATGGCAATGTTAGCGGTAGTGGCAATATTGTATTTAATGTTCCAGAAAATAATGGTAGTATTGAGGTACATATTAACAACAGCGACAGTGCAGTTAAAAAAGAGGTATCAACTTATGCAGGACACTCCTATATAGTCGCCGAAATGGGATTTAGTTTGCAAGTGAATGCCGAAAACAAATTTTATATGCAATTTGACAGCATAGGTGCTGATTATGGTGAGATTTATAGTGAGACAGAAATAAAAATTCCCAGTAGGTTAACTATAGAAGTAAGAGTTGACGGAGAGATGCGGCCGTATAGCATAAATGTGGAAAAAATCAATAGTGATGCATTTAAGGATAATATTAAAATTGCGTCCATAGATATACCAAGCACAATGAAGGAAATCGGTTCAGGGGCGTTTTTGGGATGCAGTAATTTGATGAGTATAACGATACCGAACAATGTGACGACGATAGAAGCCTCGGCGTTTGAGAATTGTTATAAACTTGTAGAAGTATACAATAAATCCTCTTCTTTGGATATAAAAAAAGGAAGTAGCAATTACGGATATATAGGATACTACGCCAAAGCGGTATATACCGAACCGTATGAAAGCAAATTAAGTACGGACGAAAACGGATATATAATATATATGGACGAAGCAGAAAAGAGTTTAATAGGATATAAGGGAAAGGAAACGGAACTTACCTTACCCGAAGGTATTACGAATATATATCAATATGCGTTCTACAAATGCAGCAGTTTAACGAGCATAACAATCCCCGACAGCGTGACGAGTATAGGAAACAATGCGTTCTGCGAATGCAGCAGTTTAACGAGTATAACGATACCCGACAACGTGACGAGTATAGGAAACAATGCGTTCTTTGGATGCCCGATAGAAACAGCTACTATGCCGACAGTGGCAATATCAGAAATACCGAAAAGTTCATTAAAGACGGTAGTTATCACGAGCGGAGAGAGTATAGGAAGCGTAGCGTTTTCCAGATGCAGCAGTTTGACGAGCATAACAATCCCCGACGGCGTGACGAGTATAGGAAACGATGCGTTCTTTGGATGCCCGATAGAAACAGCTACTATGCCGACAGTGGCAATATCATATATACCGAAAAGTTCATTAAAGACGGTAGTTATCACGAGCGGAGAGAGTATAGGATACGAAGCGTTCCGCGAATGCAGCAGTTTAACAAGCATAACAATTCCCGACGGCGTGACGAGTATAGGAAACGATGCGTTCTTTGGATGCCCGATAGAAACAGCTACTATGCCGACAGTGGCAATATCATATATACCGAAAAGTTCATTAAAGACGGTAGTTATCACGAGCGGAGAGAGTATAGGAGACTATGCGTTCGACGGATGCAGCAGTTTAACGAGCATAACAATCCCCGACAGTGTGACGAGTATAGGAAGCAGAGCGTTCTACGAATGCAGCAGTTTAACGAGCATAACTATACCCGACAGTGTGACGAGTATAGGAAGCGGTGTGTTCTACGGATGCAGCAGTTTAACGAGCGTGCATATAAACGATATAGCTTCGTGGTGCGGAATAACTTTTAGTAGTAATCCGTTAGAATATGTTCATAACTTATATATAAATAACGAGTTGGTAAAAGAAATAGAAATCCCCGATACGGTAACGGAAATAAAGGCATATGCGTTTGAGCGTTGCAGCAGTTTAACGAGCGTAACAATAGGCAACAGCGTGACGAGTATAGGAGACAGAGCGTTCTACGGATGTAGCAGTTTAACGAGCATAACTATACCCGACAGCGTGACGAGTATAGGAGACAGAGCGTTCTCCGGATGCAGCAGTTTGCAATATAACGAATATGATAACGGATATTATTTAGGTAATGAAAATAATCCGTATGTAATACTGATTAAAGCAAAGGAAACCAATATAACGTCTTGCACTATACATAGCGATACAAAGTTTATCCATTCTGATGCGTTCTCCGGATGCAGCAGTTTGCAATATAACGAATACGATAACGGATATTATTTAGGTAATGAAAATAATCCGTATGTAATACTGATTAAAGCAAAGGAAACCAATATAACGTCTTGCAATATACACATCGATACAAAGTTTATTTATGAGTATGCGTTCTCCGGATGCAGCAGTTTAACGAGCGTAACAATAGGCAACAGCGTGACGAGTATAGGATACAGAGCGTTCTACGAATGCAGCGGTTTAACGAGTATAACGATACCCGACAGCGTGACGAGTATAGGAAACAATGCGTTCGACGGATGCCCGATAGAAACGGCTACTATGCCAACGACAGCAATATCAT
>CAYQKV010000003.1:0-176717 GCA_964418255.1 uncultured Christensenella sp. | reverse complement strand
GCGAACTAAGGATACAAGCAAAATGTGTCATTTTGCTTCCGTGGTAGTCCGACTTGCGCGGATATAAGATTTTATCGACACAAAGCACAGCGACTGACGGAAAATCTCCGCGCAACGTGTGGTCGGAGTATCTCACTTTTTGCCCATATAGGGGTCGAGCAGGGGAAATTTCCCCTGCGAACTAAGGATACAAGCAAAATGTGTCATTTTGCTTCCGTGGTAGTCCGACTTATGCGGATAAAAAAATCGTCCGCGTGTCGGCTTTTATACCGACCGCGAGCGATTTTCCGCATAACGTTTGGTCGGAAAATATTCTACCTCTCCGTCCTATTCTGCGATTTTATCATAACGTCGTGGCTTCCGCCTTCGACGATACTCGTCGCGCTGACAAGAGTTATTTTCGCGTTTTTCTGCAAATCGGGTATCGTCGTTACGCCGCAATTACACATCGTGCTTTTGACTTTATAAAGGCTTTTGTTTACGTTGTCTTTCAGTCTGCCCGCGTAAGGTACGTATGCGTCTACCCCTTCTTCGAAGCCCAACCCGCTTTTGCCGCCGAGGTCGTATCTCTGCCAGTTGCGCGCGCGGTTGCTTCCTTCTCCCCAGTATTCCTTGACGTATGTTCCGTTTACGTTGAGCTTATTCGTCGGGCTTTCGTCAAAACGCGCAAAGTATCTTCCGAGCATCAAAAAGTCCGCGCCCATTGCCAAGGCAAGCGTCATATGATAGTCGTGCACAATCCCGCCGTCCGAACAAATAGGTATATAAACGCCTGTCTTTTCGAAATATTCGTCGCGGGCCTGCGCCACTTCGATAAGCGCGGTCGCCTGTCCTCTTCCTATACCTTTCTGCTCGCGCGTAATACAAATGCTGCCGCCGCCTATTCCTACTTTTACAAAGTCCGCGCCGGCTTCCGCAAGAAAAAGAAAACCGTCTTTGTCCACGACGTTTCCCGCGCCGACTTTAACCGTTTCGCCGTATTTTTCACGGATAAATTCTATCGTGCGCTTTTGCCATACGGTGTAGCCCTCGCTACTGTCAATACAGAGCACATCTGCTCCCGCTTCAATCAGTTTGGGAACCCGTTTTTCGTAATCGAGTGTATTTATACCCGCACCCACCATATAACGTTTTTTATCGTCGAGAATTTCGAGCGGGTTGTCTTTATGGTCGGAATAATCCTTTCTGAACACGAGATAGACAAGGTTTCCGTTCTCGTCCACGATGGGAAGTTGATTTAGTTTATGTTCCCATATTATATCGTTCGCTTCGGCAAGATTTGTACTTAACGGAGCGGTTATGAGCGATTTTATCGGCGTCATAAACGTGGCTACCTTAGTGTCGGTCGACATCCTGCTTATGCGATAATCGCGGCTTGTAACGAGTCCGAGGAGTTTCCCGTCGTGACTGCCGTTTTCCGTTACCGCAATCGTGGAGTGTCCCGTACGCTGAATAAGGGCGAGAACGTCTCCGAGAGTTGCGTCGGGCGTAAGATTGCTGTCGCTGATAACAAACCCCGCCTTGTGGTTTTTAACCCGCGCGACCATAGCCGCTTCGGATTCTATCGGCTGATTGCCGAAGATAAAAGATAAACCGCCTTCTTTTGCAAGCGCGATTGCGAGAGTGTCGTTGCTAACAGACTGCATAATCGCAGAAGTAAGCGGAATATTAAGCGTAATCGAGCTTTTTTCGCCTTTACGAAACTTTACAAGCGGCGTAGAAAGAGAAACGTTTGCGGGAATACAATCGGGTCCGGTGTAACCGGGAAGAAGAAGATATTCGCTGAACGTTCTCGACGGTTCTTCATAATAACGTGCCATTTTTTTACCTCCGTTTTTCTTTATATAAAAAAAGTTCGGCGCGGACGAGCCGCAAAACCGAACCACAGTTTTATTCCTTATAAAAAAGATATTTTGTAAGAAGAATTATACTTACCCTTTCCATATTAAGATATTACACCATCGAAAACCGTTTGTCAAACAAAATCGACAACAGGAATGCGACAGAAAAGTCGGTATAAGTACCGCAAAACCGCTTGACAAGATACAACCTTTTCTATATAATAATTATGCTAAAAGCGTGCCGAATATTGTTTGTCAACACAGTATTGATAGGCTCAGTCGGCGCGACGCGTTAAGCAAACGGCACGGTGCGCCGTTTATAACATAAGCTGATATGGCTCAGTCGGTAGAGCACGTCCTTGGTAAGGACGGGGTCGGCAGTTCAAATCTGCCTATCAGCTCCAAATAAAAGGGAATACAATTTAGTATTCCCTTTTATTTTAGTTTTAGATACTTTTGAACTGCCTACTCCGGACTTACCAAGGACATAACTTACTCGGGGTCCCCGAAAAGCGTATGCTTTTGGGGGATAAGGAGAAACCGAGCGTAAACAGCCTTGCGTAAGCACCGCGCACGCAGGCTAAGAAGCGAACGTTTCGACGCGGACGGGGTCGGCAGTTCAAATCTGCCTATCAGCTCCAAATAAAAGGGAATGCAACTTAGTATTCCCTTTTATTTTAGTTTTAGATACTTTTGAACTGCCTGCTCCGGACTTACCAAAAATACAAAGTCCCCCGAAAAGCGTTCGATTTTCGGCTTTTTATTCGGCAAAAAGTTTGGTCGAAAGATACCTGTCGCCCGTATCCGGAAGAAGAACAACTATATTCTTCCCTTCGTTTTCGGGGCGTTTCGCAAGTTCTATCGCCGCGTACGCCGCCGCGCCCGAAGAAATCCCCACTAAGACCCCCTCTTTTTTTCCGATGAGTCTACTCGTAGCAAACGCGTCCTCGTCGTTCACGGGAAAAATTTCGTCATAAATTTCGGTATTCAGTACCTCGGGCACAAATCCTGCTCCTATGCCCTGTATCCTATGCGACCCCGCTACGCCTTTTGACAATACCGCCGAAGACGCGGGTTCCACCGCGACGACTTTTACGTCGGGATTTTTTCCTTTGAGATATTCCCCTATTCCCGTTATCGTTCCGCCCGTGCCTACGCCCGCGACGAAAATATCGACTTTCCCGTCGGTATCTTCATAAATTTCCGGTCCCGTGCTCTCTCTGTGCGCCTGCGCGTTGGCGGGGTTGACAAACTGCCCGGGTATAAAACTGTCGGGAATTTCCTTTGCGAGCTCTTCCGCTTTGTCTATCGCGCCCTTCATTCCTTTCGAGCCGTCGCTAAGCACAAGTTCCGCCCCGTACGCTTTCATAAGAATTCTTCTTTCCACCGACATAGTTTCGGGCATTACGATAATGATACGATAACCCCTCGCCGCCGCAACCGAAGCAAGCCCTATTCCCGTGTTTCCCGAGGTAGGTTCGATTATCACCGAACCCCTTTTCAGTTTCCCGCTCCTCTCTGCGTCGTCTATCATCGCTTTCGCAACTCTGTCTTTTACCGAACCCGCGGGATTGAGGTATTCGAGCTTTGCAATAACTTTTGCCTTTAACCCTAACTTTTCCTCTATATGAGTAAATTCGAGCAACGGCGTTTTCCCTATGAGTTCGTCTACGTATCTATAAATTTTCGGCATTGTTACTTCCTCCGTTTTTTATTTGATTGCAATAACGCGCCTCTGAAAATTCGTTTTTTTCGTATTGTCTTTTCCTTTGATATTAAAAATACAACCCTACTTTCACGACGCCTATGTTATAACACAAGCAAAAATGCCCTGTCAATAAGTTTATCGAAAATTACAACATTTTTGCAAAAACGTAAAAACCGCTGATAAATATTGACACCCCGCTATGTTGCGGCGTATAATCGGATTATTAAAATAACCTTAAAAAATCGGAGGAACAAAATGGCAAAAGACAACGGCAGTAACCGTAGACAGCTCAAAACCAACAGAGGGCTTTTGAAAACTTTTCTTTTATCGTTAATAACGTGCGGTATTTACGATTTGGTTTTATATTATCAAATCAGCGACGACATCAACACGATTGCTTCGGATTACGACGGTAAAAAGACAATGAACTACATACTTCTTATCCTCATCATCGCGCCTTTGACCCTTGGTATCGGCGCAATAGTCTGGAATCACAGACTCAGCAAACGTATGGGAAACGAACTTTCCCGTCGCGGTATAGGCTATAAATTCGGCGCGGGTTCTTTCTGGGGTTGGAACGTGCTTGGCGCGCTCATCGTCGTCGGACCGTTCATTTATACTTACAAACAGCTCAAAGCTATGAATCTTCTCTGCGAAGACTATAATATAAACGGCTAATCCCTTGACTATACTTTCAAAATCAACATAAAAAACTCCCGCGCATTTAATCTGTTGCGGGAGTTTTATTCTATCCATATTATATACTACTCTCTTCCGACAAGATAATCGACGGAACAGTCGAGATATTCGGCTATTTTCAAAACGTTTTCCATAGACGGTTTGCGCTTTGCGTTAAACCAGTCGTCCGCGCTCTGCGGAGAAATGCGAGTATCTTTGCAAAGCCTGTACCTCGTAACGTTCTTTTCTCTGAGCGCTTTTTCGAAACTCTCGGCAAAATCTGCGCTTTTCTCGTCAAACCGTCCGCAATCGTCGTCCAATCCGAAAAGATAATTCAATCGGCAATGAAAATACTCGGCTAACTTTATCGCGTTTTTTAAGGTAGGCAGAATTTCCTTTCTCAGATAGCGCCTTATCCCCGACGGGTCTATCTCCGCCTTTTGCGCAAGACTTTCCGCGTTCAGTCCTTCGTCGGACATCAGGTCGCTTAGTCGCGCGAAAAAACTTTCTTTTTCTCCCATAACCTGCGCCTCATTCTCCGCCGAGCGAACCGTAGTACAGTTCTCTGTAAAAACCGCCTTTATCGAGCAATTCTTTATGCGTGCCTTTTTCTATAACGTCGCCGTCTTTCATTACGAGTATAACGTCGGCGTTTTTTATCGTGGACAGTCTGTGCGCGACGATAAAACTCGTCTTGCCTTTCATAAGCATATCGAACGCTTCGTTGATTTTTACTTCCGTACGCAAATCGACCGCGCTTGTCGCTTCGTCAAGTATCAGCATCGACGGGTCGGAAAGCATAACTCGAGCTATGCATAATAGTTGCTTTTCTCCCTGCGACAAGCTGTCTTCGGTTATCTGCGCGTCCAGTCCTCCGAGCCTTGCTATAAATCCGTCCGCTTTACACATTTTGACTGCTTCGGTTATCTTTTCATCGGAAACGGGAGCCGAAAACGTTAAATTTTCTCTTATGCTCGCTTTCCTTATCCAGCTTTCCTGCAACACCATACCCCAGTTGTCGCGTAAAGACGCGCGCGTCGCTTTCCTTACGTCCGTACCGTTTACGATAACTGCGCCTTCGTCCACGTCGTAAAATCGCATCAGTAAATTTATGAGCGTGGTTTTTCCGCAACCCGTCGGTCCGACTATGGCGACGTGTTTCCCGGGGTCTACCGAGAAACAAAGATTTTTCATAAGCTCACGCGACTTGTCGTAAGAAAACGAAACGTTTTTCATCTCTACGCTGCCCGTTCCTTCGATAACAACGCCGTCTTCGTCGGCGGGTTCTTCCTTTTCGTCAAGCAATGAAAAAATGCGGTTCGCGCCCACCGCGGACGCCTGCAATTCGGTGATAACTCCCGAAATTTCGTTAAACGGTTTTGCAAATTGCCCCGCGTAATTCAACAGACAAGTAAGCGTGCCCGCGGTAAGCGCGACTCCGAAAGGCAAAAGGTTTGCCGCGCTCAGTCCTCCGACAAGCGCGACCGCGGCGTAGACCGTGGCGTTTACAAAACGCGTAACGGGGTTGGTCAGCGAAGAAAAGAACGTCGCGCCGAGGGAAGTTTTTCTAAGTTCTTCGTCGATAACCGCAAATTTATCTTCCATCGCGCTTTCTCTTCCATACGCTTTGACGGTTTTATTATTATAGACGGTTTCTTCGATAAACGAAGTCTCTTCCGCTTTTAGTTTTGCCTGCGCGGCGAATTTTTCGTGCGTTTTCGAAGCGAGCATTTTCGCGGCGAACAGCGACAGCGGCGTAAGACAAACCACGACGAGCGCGACGAACGGACTGTATACTATCATAAACACGAGCGTTCCGATAATAGTGACCGCGCCCGTAAACAGTTGCGTAAACCCGAGCAGTACGCCGTCGGAAAGAGCCTCCGCGTCCGTCGTTATCGCGTTTACGATTTCTCCCGACGGTTTTGCGTCGAAATAAGATAAGGGCAAGCGTTGAAGTTTTGCGATTATTTCGTTGCGTAAATCCCGCACGGTAAGAAACGCGAGGCGGTTGTTTGCGACGCCCTGAACGTACTGCACTATTCCCGCCGCGGCGGCAAGCCCGCCTATCATTACGAGGTATTTCCCGAGAATAACAAAGTCAACCGCGTTTTTCCCTACGAACAAATCCACGCTTTTCCCTACGGCTACGGGAATAAACAGAGCGCAAACCGCGTAAATGACCGAACAAATAAGACTTGCGGCAAGATACGGCGCGTGCGGCGCAACGTAACGCATTATTCTCTTGACGGGAATATTCTTCATTCTTCTTGCCCTCCCGCCTGCAATTCGTATATCTCGCGATAAACCGAACATTCTTTAAGCAAAGTTTCGTGCGTTCCGCACGCGACCGCTTTCCCCTCGTCGAGAACGAGTATTCTGTCCGCGCATTTAAGTCCGCTTGTTCTTTGCGAAGTCATAATCACGGTTTTACCGAGCTTTGCTATACCTTCGCGCAACTTTCTTTCGGTTATGTTGTCGAGCGCGCTCGACGCGTCGTCCATAAGCAAAATATCCGCGTCCTTATATATCGCGCGCGCAACCGAAAGCCTCTGCTTCTGCCCGCCCGAAAAATTGCTCCCGTTTCTGAGCACCTTTTCGTCAACCCCGTCTTTCTTCCCTTCAATAACGTCTTTACTTTGAGAAATTTCTATCGCTCTACCTATTTTCTCTTCGTCGGACTCGCCGAAACAAATATTGTTTTTTACCGTGTCGGTAAGCAAGAAAGGTTTTTGCATAACGATTGCGATTTTATCTCTTAATTGGCGTTTCGGGTACTCGTTTACGTTAATTCCATCCACTATAACGCTTCCTTCGGTTACGTCGTAAAAACGCGGAATCAGATTGAGAAGAGAACTTTTTCCGCTTCCCGTGCCGCCTATTATCCCGAAAATTTCTCCTCTTTTAACTTCGAAACTTACGTTTTCCAGAGCGGGCGCGCCGTCGCCGTAACTAAGACACGCGTTTTCGAATTTAACCGCGATTTCCGTTTGTTTTTCTTCGACGGATTTTTCATTGAACGTTTGCGACGGTTGCGTTTTCAAAAGTTCGCTCACTCTTTTTCCGCTTGCTCCCGCGCGGGAGACTGTAATTATCAGATTTGCGAATTTGATTAGTTCTACGAGTATCTGCGAAAGGTAGTTATAAAGAGCGACCGCCTGTCCTTTGGTGAGCGCGCCTGCGTTCACCCTGTCTCCCGCAAGGTACAAAAGCGCGATTATCCCCGCGTTTATTACGACGTAAGTGAGAGGATTGAGCATAGAAGAAACCCTGCCCGCAAAAAGTTGCGCTTTCGTGAACGCGTCGTTTTTTTCGGCGAATTTATCTTTTTCCTCTTCTTCTTTGGCAAACGCGCGCAGAACCCGTACTCCGGTAACGTTTTCGCTTGTCAAAAGGGTTATGCTTTCCAGCCCGCTTTGCGACTTTTTATAAAGTTTTATTCCCGCTAATAAAATAATGAAAATTATCGCCGCGAGTAACGGAACGACCGCCGCAAACACGGTCGCGCTTATCGCGTCCACGCAAAAAGCCATAACCACCGCGCCGAATACGATAAACGGCGAGCGCAAAAAGAGCCTGAGCCCCATATTTACGCCCGTCTGCAACCTGTCGACGTCTCCCGTCATACGCGTAACGATACTTGCCGCGCCCGCTTTGTCGAGGTCGGCAAAAGACAGGTCGTTGATTTTTTCGTAAAGCGTTCTGCGAAGTTGAGAAGCGAAACCCGTCGCGCTCGCCGCGCTCATATACTGCGACAATACGGAAAAACCCAGTCCCGCCGCGCCCAGAGCGATAAGAATTGCGAACCTGCCCCAAATAAACGACGCGTCGCCCGAGGGAAGCCCCTCGTCGATAATCTGCGCTACGACGATAGGCACGAAGAGTTCGAGAACGGCTTCGCACAGTTTAAGAAAGGGCGCGAGAATTGTTTGCGCTTTTTTGTTCTTGAAAAAACCGATAAAAACTTTCATTTTTTAACGCCTGTTGCGGTAAATACGGAATATAAACGACGGCAAAAGCCATTCGAGCAAGGGTTTGAACGCGTAAACGAGGCTTTTTATTCCGCCCTTTCTAAGTCCCAGATTTTTTTTCGTGAGCGCGACGGCTTCTTTGAACTTCGGCTTCTTTTCGACGTAAACCGTGGGTAAAAACGCGCCTTTTTTGCCTTCTTCGATTAGTTTCGTTATAAATATGCCCGTAAGCCTTTCGGAAACGAACATCCTTTTTCCGTTAAACCTGTCCTTTATTTCTTCGAGCACGCCGAAAACAAACTCGCAGTACCTGTCGAAAGTCGCCTTGTCGAATACGAACATATTGTAAAAATACGAATCCTGCCCGTAAACGTACTTTTCGCACGCGTCGGAATACTCGGGAAAGAGTCTGCGCACGGCTTCCATAGCCGCTTCCAAATCCGAAACATCGTGCGCGTTTTTATAATGCTCGTAAACCGATTTTCTCTTCATCGGTTTAGGCGCGATAAAATCGTTTTCCGCAAGAATTTTTCTTAACGAATTCGCCGAATACCCCGTTTGTTTCGGGAAGTCGGACAGTTCTTTTATCGTATAGTAGTTCTTTTCTCCGCCGTCGAACTTGAAAAAGCGGCGGTAGTGCATAAGTCCGTAATAATCCGCTTCTAAATTCTTCCACGCCCAGAAAACGGCGGTCAGTTCATTGTAAGAAGGGTTTTCGACGGAAATATTTTCCCCCGTATCGTCGCCCGTCGTATTTTCGGCAAGCCAGGCTTTTTCCTCTTCTTTCGCCAACGCGCGCCCCGCGTTAATAGGAAGAAAATCTTCTCCCGCGACGAGCGGCGATTTTTTATGGTAAACCACGAGAATTTTAATGTTTTCCATACCGATAGTATACCCTTTATTCTCCCTGTTTGTCAACAAAGGAATCGACTTAATGAGTGGACATTTATGAGTGCTTTACATCTCCCGAAGTAAAAAAGATTGACGATAAATAATTTTTCATCAAAACGATAAAAACAGAGTTTGAATTCATACATACGCCTTCTTCCGTATATGCGCAAAGCGGATATAATCAAATTTTTTCGGGCTTTGGGTAAATCCCGAAATTGCTCGCAAATACTCGCCGTCCGCCGCTTGCACTATCGCGGTTTCGTTGACTTGCAAGCCGTATAATGATATACTATAAATAAAAATTTTTTACAACCTATACTTACGGAGGTAAGGATGTATAACGAAAGAATGTATAAACTCGGTTCGAACCGTTCCGTCATAAGAGAACTCTTCGAATACGGCAAAATTATGGCGGAAAAAGTCGGCGCGGAGAACGTTTTCGATTTCTCACTCGGCAACCCCAACGTGCCTGCGCCCGAAGAAGTTCGCGACGCGCTTCAAGAGCTTATTTCCCTGCCCGACAGCACGGTTATTCACGGTTACACCTCTGCGCAAGGAGATTTTACCGTACGCAGAACGATTGCCGATTACATTAACGAACGCTTTTCCGTAGGAATAACCCCAGACCTTATTTATATGACGGTCGGCGCGGCGGCTTCTCTCGAAATCACCCTTTCCGCACTCAAAGAAGACGGCGACGAATTTATCGTTTTCCCGCCGTTTTTCCCCGAATACCGCGTTTTCATCGAAAATACGGGCGCAAAAGCGGTCTTAGCCGACGTCGGAGAAAATATGTCTCTCAACCTTACTTCGTTAAAGGAAAAAATAACTCCGAAAACGAAAGGCGTCCTCGTCAATTCCCCGAACAACCCTTCGGGCGCGGTCTATTCCGAAGCGCAGATTAAAGAACTGTGTTCTATCCTTTCGGACAAAGAAAAAGAATACGGTCACCCGATATTCCTCATTGCCGACGAACCGTACAGAGAGATAGTTTACGACGGAATCAAAGTTCCTTACCTTATGAATTACTACGACGACGCCGTCGTTTGTTACAGTTACAGTAAATCCCTGTCTCTCCCCGGAGAACGTATCGGTTATATCGCCGTTTGCCCGAAATGCGTAGAAAAAGAAAATATCTACTACGCAATCTGCGGCGCGGGCAGAAGCCTCGGCTACGTCTGCGCTCCCAGCCTGTTCCAGCGCGTAGCGGCAAAATGCGTCCGTTGCGTAGGCGACGTCGCTTCTTACAAGAGAAACCGCGACCTGCTCTGCTCCGCTCTTTCCGAATACGGCTACGAGTTCGTCACGCCCGACGGCGCGTTTTACCTCTTCGTAAAAACTTTGGAAGACGACGCGAACGCGTTCGCCGACCGCGCGAAAAAACTCGGTCTTCTGCTCGTTCCTTCGGACAGCTTCGGCGTCAAAGGTTACGTCCGCATCTCCTACTGCGTTTCTTACGACCTGATTAAACGCTCCCTTCCTCTCTTCAAAAAACTTGCGGAGTCCTACGGAAAATGAGAATGCGTCTCCGCGCCAACGCCTCGGACCGTCTGAAAGCGTGCGGCGAATTCGTAATACAAACCTACGACGACAACCGCAACGTTAAAGAAGTCGTCGCAGAACGCGCCTTGCTCGATTTTACTTCGACCTACGGTCGCTCCGCTCCCGTTTATCTGGAAATCGGTTGCGGACAAGGTTCCTTTATCTGCGAAATGGCTCGGAGAAACCAAGGAAACGACTTTCTTGCCGTGGAAAGAATAGGAAACGTCATTCTTACCGGCGCGGAGAACGCCGCCGCGGAAAACCTTATCAATCTCCGCTTTTTAAGAGCGAAAGCGGAATGTCTCGAAAAATATATTCCTCCCCGTTCGATTTCGGGGATATATCTCAATTTTTCCACTCCGCTCCCACGACAAGGCTACGCCAACCAACGTCTGACCGCGCCGAGATTTCTCGAAATATATAAAAATTTGCTTGCAAGCGGCGGATTCGTAAGCCAAAAGACCGACGACCGCGCGTTTTTCGAATTTTCCGCGAAACAGTTCGAACAAAACGGGTTCACGGTAACGGAAAAAACCGAAAATCTCCATAAAGACGGAGAAAAAGGGATAGTTACGGAATACGAACGCAAATTCATATCGCAAAACAAGCCGATATACGCTCTTAAAGCGATAAAAAAGGACTGAAAATGTACACGCTTACGTTAAAAAAAGGTGAAGAAAAACGAATTTTGCACCACCCGTGGGTCTACGCCAACGAAGTTGCCAAAATCGAAGGGAAGGACAAACAAGGCAGTATCGCCAAAGTCGTATCGAGCGACGGTCGGTTCGTCGGCTACGGTTTTATCAATCATCTTTCCAAAATAATCGTTCGCATTCTTTCCCGCGACGAAACTCCTATCGACCGCAAATTTTTCTTCGACCGCATAAAAAAAGCGAAAGAATACCGCGAAGAACTCGGCTATTCCGAGTCTTACCGCGTGGTTTTCGGCGAAAGCGACCTTCTTCCCGCGTTAATCGTCGATAAATACGGCGACCATCTCGTCGTTCAGTTTCTCGCGCTCGGAATGGAAGTCCGCAAAGAGATGATTACCGACATTCTCGTCGAACTTTTTCATCCCGCCTGCATTTACGAAAGAAGCGACGTTTCCGTTCGCGAAAAAGAAGGACTTCCTCTAAAAAAAGGCATTCTTTACGGCGCATTAAACAAAGATTTAATTATCGAAGAAAACGGCATAAAAATGCGCATAGACGTAGAAAACGGGCAAAAAACGGGTTATTTCCTCGACCAGAAAGAAAACCGCGCGGCAATAGAACCGTACGTTAAAAACAAAACCGTGCTCGACTGTTTCTGCAATCAGGGCGGTTTCTCGTTATGCGCCGCGCGCTTCGGCGCGAAAGAGATTATCGCGGCGGACGTAAGCCCTCTCGCCGTGGAAACGGTTAAAAACAACGCCGCGCTCAACGGTTTTACAAACATCACCGCAGTGCAAGCGGACGTTTTCGAACTTCTCAGAGTATATAAAAGAGAAAACCGCCGTTTCGACGTCATCATCCTCGACCCGCCCGCATTCACGAAAACCGCGGACACGGTACGCGAAGGATACAAAGGGTATCTCGATATAAACACGCTTGCTCTCAAACTTCTCAACAAAGGCGGCGTTCTGATTACTTGCAGTTGTTCGCAACACCTTACGCTTCCTATGTTCATTCAGATGGCGAGCGAAGCCTGCGTTCGCTCGCAGGTACAGGCAAAGCTCGCGGAAATTCGCACGCAAGCGCGCGACCACGCGACTTTGCTCGGGCTTGACGAAGCCCTCTATCTTAAAGTCGCGGTTTTGAAATCTATATAAATAAATTTATTTCATATACTATTTGTGAGGTGAAAAATGCAAAAAATTACTTTGGGAATAGAAGGAATGATGTGCGGAATGTGCGAAAGCCACGTAAACGACGCAATCCGTAAAATCGAAGGCGTAAAAAGCGTAGAGTCTTCTCACTCGAAAAAACAATCGGTAGTTACCGCTTCCGACGAAGTTTCCGTCGAAAGCATAGAAAAAGCGGTCGCTTCTCTCGGTTATACGGTGACGAACGTTTCTTCCGAACCGTACGAAAAGAAACCGTTGTTTTCCTTTCTGAAAAAGAAATAAATTCCTCGCCTTTTTAATCTTTCTACGTTTTTTCAATAAAAAACCGCCCGAAAGTTGACAAGGCGGTTAAGATTATGCTAAAACAAAGGCAAAAGAGCGCGCGCTCTTTTGCAAATACATTTTATGGAGTGAAAATCATTATGGCAAACGTATGCGTAATTACGGGCGGCGGCAGCGGTATGGGTCTTGCCGCGGCAAAATATATGCCCGCCGACAAAATCATCGTAGTGACGGGAAGAACCCTGTCCAAACTGGAAAACGCGGTAAACGAACTTAAAGAACTCGGTTTTGTCGCTTACGCGAAAACCTGCGACACGTCGAAAAGGGAAAGCGTAAAAGAACTTGCCGAGTACTGCGCCTCCCTCGGCGAAGTGAAAACCGTTATCAACTCCGCGGGCGTTTCTCCCGCTATGAAAGGCGACGCCGAACAGATTCTCCGCATAAACGCGCTCGGCACGGTGTACGTCAATCAGGAATTTTCGAAAATAATGACTTCGGGGGTCATCGTGGACGTTGCGTCCAACTCCGCCTACATTCTCCCCTCTTTCCTTATTCCGAAAAAGGTCTATCCCCTCGCCGAAACCGACGAAGAAAAATTCGTCGCAAAACTCGTCAAGAAAAGCGGAATGGTAAAAGACGAATATCAGCGTAAAGGCTTAGCTTATTCCTTCTCCAAAAATTTCGTAGTCTGGTACGCGAAAAAATGCGCGTTCGAATACGGCAAAAAGGGTATCCGCGTGGTTTCTCTCAGCCCGGGTCTCATCGCCACCGATATGGGCAACCTCGAAGCGAAAGACGGCGGTATGCTCATTCCTTTCTCCGCAGAGGAAAGAATGGGTAAACCCGAAGAACTCGGCTTTGCTCTCGCCTCGCTTGCCGACGAAAGAAACGGCTACCTCGCAGGCGTGGATGTTCTCTGCGACGGCGGTTCGACGAACGGTATGAAAGAATTCAAAAAGAAGAAAAAATAAACTTTATTTTGCAAAATAAAACAGCGGCTCGGCATATTCAATGCCGAGCCGCTTATTTTTAACACTGCTTTTTATACTTTACTTCGTATTTTTTTCCTCTTCTTCTTTTCGTTGGTAATAGTTTTTATACCCGACCTTTTCGTTGTCCGCCGTATCCCATTTTTTGCCGCCTACCGCGAGCACGCACAAAAGCGCGGCGGCTGTGATTACTACCGCTATTATCGGCAGAACGAGTTTATCGTCTATTAGCGTACCGACGAGGGCAAGCACCGCTCCCACGATAAATACCGCGCCTAAAATTATGTTCATCTTCTTAGCCGCGCCCACCGTTTTGGAAAACAGTCCTTTGAGAATAAACGCTATTCCCATCGCTCCCGCAAACGCCGCGAGCAGCCAGGCGAGGTTGAACCCGTCGAACTTTTCGGGCATTATCGCAGACAAAAGCCATACTATCCCCACCGCGAGAAAAATCAGACATATCGCTATTTTGAAAATACCTTTTTTGTTCATCGTTACTTTTCTCCTTTATCTTAAAATTACGTTATGGGATACCGCACAAACGGTTTCGCCTTCCGAAAGTACGATATCAGTCGCGTGCTCGTACTCGCGTACAAAGTCGCCGAGACGTAAGTTAAACGAACTTTCTCCCTCTGCCGTTGTAAGCGCCGTGTATTTTCCGGGGATTATCCTCCCGCCTTTTTGCACAACGTAGGTAATTCCGCGTTCGAGAATTATGTCGCCGCTCGCGTGCGTTACTTTCACTTCGCCGTTTCCCGTTCTTTCGATTTCGTCGCGCGTATAACGTACGCCGTTTTCCACGAACACGTTATCCGCTTTCGCTTTCGGCTTTTTCCTGCGCGCGATGAGCAGCGCGACGACGACTATTATCATCACCGCAAGCACGACGCTTTCCACTATGATTATGATTTTTTCGGTCATTTCATCACCCTCCGTATTGAGCAAATGCGTAAACGAGAAGCGCAATTATCGCAATTATTCCGAGAACGAGCGCGCCCACTTTTACGGGCGACAGAGGCGTTTTCCCCGCCACTTTGCCGTTTCTTCCGTTTACGAAAAAGTTATATATTTTTTTATTGAACGTATAGTGCCCGACGTACAACGGAAGCAAGACGTACTTGTAAGTCACGTTTCGGCAGTTCATATTGACGTCGAACGAACTTACCACGTCGTAACTGTATCCCGCGAGTATCCGCGATTTGACTTCGTCGTACATAAGTCTTCTCGCCGTCTTCCAACACTCTTTACCGTCTTTTTTATATTGCGTCGCGGTAAAACCGTACATATAATCCGCCGAATATTTCTGCGAGCCGTTCGTGTCGAACGGTTGAAGTTTATCAAGCGTACTCTGCGGAATGTTGTCCGAAGCCTGTATGAGCACGTCGTCGAAACTCGCCCTGTGCGTGCCGCTTATAGGAAAATACCTTATATGTTGCGTGCGTACGGTCTTTCCGTTGACGGTATGCGTCGTATAATAGTATCTTCCGAGCGTTCCGCGATAAGAACTTACGGTGTCCGCGTCAAACGTGAACGACGGGGAATAGTTCCCGAAAATCTGTTCCGCCTTTACGCTTTTTTTGAACTTCCCGGGCGCAAAAGTCTTGCGCTTTGCCCAGCCTTTAAGTTTGTCTTCCGCATTTTCTTTGGTGAGAAGAAAGGGAAGCACCGCGTCCGGTCTCATTCCCGACATATCGGAAAGTTCGACTATATTGTCCGTTCCGCAAAACGCGCATTTTTTGCTGAGTTCTTTTCGGGAAATAACCGTCGTCGCGCCGCAGTTACTGCAACGAAACACTTTCGTCTCCGACGACCATTCGTCCCGTCTTTCGGCAAACAGCCTGTCTATATCCTGCTCTGCGCAGAAATTATTCTGTTCGAGTTTCTCTTCCGTTCCGCAATAGGGGCACTTTAACCCGCGCGTCTCGGGAGAGTAAACAAGGTTTGCTCCGCAGGAAGGACATTTCGCCGTCTCCGTGGCGGCGTTTTTTTCATCTTTTTTCGGGTTAAACAGTTCGTCGTCAAGCTGCGACATCTCGGACATTGCTTTTTACCTCCGCGAATAGCGCCTATCAAAAACTAAATCTTCTTTCCGCATTCGGGACAAAATTTCGTGCCCGCTTTGAACTTCGTTTTGCAGGAAGGACATTCGGTCTTTATAGCATAGCCGCACTCGGGGCAGAACTTGCTTTTCGCGCTTATTTCCGCATTGCAGGAAGGACATTTAATCTTTTCTTCCGCCGCGTTTCCAGCGCTCGAAACCATTCCGCCGAAAATGTGCCCCATATTCATTCCCATACCTACGCCCATTCCCGCGCCCATAGCCGTTCCCGCCATTCCGGGATTGCGCGCCGCGTCGCGCAGAGCGTCCGCCTGCGCTTTTTTGAGGTAAACGTCCATATTTTTGCCGAGTATCCCGAGCGTCGCGCTTTCGTCCAACGCTTTTTCCAATGCTTCGGGCATAGAAAAGTTTTCGAAATTAAACGTCGGGATTTCTATTCCCACGTCGGCAAGGGACGCGCAAAGTTGTCTCGCGACTATTTCTCCGAGTTCGACAAGGTTGCCCGCCATATCGAGAATGGGTATCTTGCTTTCGCCAATTATATCGGTTACGCGCGTAACAACCATACTCCTGAGCCATTCGGAAATATCCGAAGTTCTATACGACGGAACCGTCCCCGAAAGTTCTTTCATAAAAAGGTACGCGTCGGAAACTTTGAACGAAAACGTGCCGAACGCGCGCACTCTGACCGCGCCGTAATCCGCGTCCCGTATGATTATCGGGTTTTTCGTGCCCCAACGCTGATTTGTAAACTGTTTCGTGTTTACGAAAAATACGTCCGACTTGAACGGCGATTCGAAACCGTATTTCCAGGACATAAGTTTGGTAAGCAACGGCACGTTGTCCGTGTCGAGCGTGTAAAAACCGGGAAGAAATACGTCCGCCATTTTACCTTTATGGCAGAACACGCAAGCCTGGCTCTCGCGCACCGTAAGCTTAGACCCTCTCGTTATGTAATCTTTGCCTATGTCAAAGCGGTAAACGATTGTATCCTGCGAAGCGTCCTTCCATTCTATCAGTTTCAGTATACCCATAACACACCTTTTCCTTATTTAATAATTTATTTCAATAATACAAAATAATCCTCGTTTTGTCAATTACATTCTCCGTGCGCACGCTCCGCTCAACTTGCTTTCATCGTCCCGCCCGCCCACCCGCACAGTTTATTACCTCGCAGGCTTTTCCCGTTGCGGATTTTCCGTATCCGTAAACAACAAACCGTCTCTTCCTTTTATGAAAATTAAAATTCTTGAAATTCTTCAAAAAACCTCTTGACAAAAAAATAAATATCGATAAAATAAGAATTAGAATAATTCTAAATTATGACGAAGAACAAGAAACTGATAACCGATATACTGAATGAAAGCGGCGGGCATCTCACTGCGGAAGAAATATTTTTCGAGGCGAAAAAGCGTTCGGAAAAGATTTCTCTTGCCACGGTTTACAATAACCTCGGCGCGCTCTGCGAAGAGAAAGCGATACGCAAAGTCCCCTTTCCCTCGGACGGAAAGGACCGTTATGACAAGACGTTTACCCCGCACGGACATCTCGTGTGCGAGCGATGCGGTAGAATCACCGATTTTTTCAGCAAAGAAATCGGCGACGTTATATTTAGGGGCGCGAAAGTCGCCGCAGTTTCTTACGACCTTAACGTTTACTATGTCTGCGACGATTGCATAAAGCAGTCGAAACAATAAATAAAAATCAAAAAAAGGAGAAAGAAAATGGAACTTAAAGGCAGCAAAACCGAAAAAAATTTGATGACCGCGTTTGCGGGAGAAAGCCAGGCGAGAAACAAATATACTTATTTCGCGTCCGTAGCTAAAAAAGAAGGCTACGAACAGATGGCGGAAATTTTCCTCAAAACCGCCGAAAACGAAAAAGAGCACGCAAAACTCTGGTTCAAAGCGTTGGGCGGCATAGGCGACACCGCGGCAAACCTCAAAGCGGCGGCGGAAGGCGAAAACTACGAATGGACGGATATGTACGCTACTTTTGCGAAAGAAGCCCAGGAAGAAGGCTTCATCGAACTTGCGGCAAAATTCCGTATGGTCGGCGCAATCGAAAAAACGCACGAAGAACGCTATCGCGCGTTGCTTAACAACGTCGAAATGAAAGCGGTTTTCGAAAAAAGCGAAATCACTATGTGGGAATGCCGCAACTGCGGACATATCGTAATCGGCAAAAAAGCGCCTCAGCTTTGCCCCGTCTGCGCTCATCCTCAGAGTTTCTTCGAAGTACGCAAAGAAAACTACTGAGCCGACTTTACTCTTAAAGACGCAAGAGGCTGTCCGCGTTAAGCGGACAGCCTCTTTACGTTTTTAATAAAACTTATTTTTTCCTTTAATATTTTTAGCGTTTGACACGAAAAAAAAGCGGACAATTCGGAAAGCGGGCTAATCGGCACGACGAATAATTACTTTTTAGAAGAAAAACGAGGTGTAAATTATTAAAAAACTCGGTTTAGTCGGAGGAATGTGACCCGAATCCACGATTGCTTACTATCACGATATCGTTTACGGCGTTCGGGACAGACTCGGAAAAGATTTTTTTCCGAACCTTACAGTCGAAAGCGTAAGCGTGTTCGTCGTTTTACGTTTATGTAAAGAAAAGGAATATAATGAACTAACCGATTACCTTTATCGCGCCGTAGATAATCTTGCAAAAAGCGGGGCTGATTTCGCCGTTTTATCCGCAAATACGCCGCATATCGTCTTCGACAGATTGCAAACGTTGTCCCCTATTCCGCTTATAAGCATCGTCGAATCCTCCTGTAAAGAAGCAGAAAAAAGAGGTTATAAAAAAATCGGATTGCCGGGAACGGTTTTCACCGTGACGGAAGAATTTTTCAAAAAGCCTTTCGCCGATAAAAACATCGAAATCGTCGTTCCTACCGACTCTGAAATCGAATTTGTCGACAACAAAATCGCAACGGAGTTGGAACGCGGAATCCTCCGAAAAGAAACGTACGCCGCTTTTTCGAAAATCATAAATCGTATGCGCGCGGAAGAAAATATCGAAGGAATAATACTCGGTTGCACGGAACTTCCCCTACTCCTTAACGATGAAAATTGCCCCGTTCCCTGCCTGGACACGATGCAAATTCACGTCAAAGATATTATCGACGAAATTCTGAGTTAAACGCCTGCCTTTACTCCGAAAGCAACAGGCTGACGTTTGTAAATTTTTAATTCTCTCCGTAATGCGTCCACATTCGTATAATTATAATGGTTTTTTCTTCTTCCGATATTTTATATACCAATCTGTGTTGAACGTTGATACGCCTCGAATAAGTATTGTCAAGGTCAATAAGTTTTTCGAAAGGCGGATTATACGGGTCTTTTTCTAAAATCGACAACAGCCGAAACGCCTTACATTTATACTGGCTTTGGGCAATTTTTTCAAGGTCTTTTGCGCCCTGTTTTGTAAAAACTATCTCGTAATTCATTGCAGTTTTTCTTTCCAGTCGATTTTTTCACAATCGGACACAGGCGTTTGCGAACCCTCGATAATGCTTTCCTTCATTCCGGGAATACCGTAAAGATAACAAGTTTCTTCAAGACTGCGCAAATACTCTTCGCTTATAAGCGCGACATTTCCGTTTTTGGTGGTAACGATAACTCTTTCGTCATTTACCGCAGTTGCCTCCAAAAAGTCAAATAAATTCTTTCGCAGTGTCGTAGCGTTTGTAATTGACATATCCGAATTCTCCTTTTATATTATATATGTACATTATAACGTACATTGATACCTATGTCAATATTCGATAGTTTGATTTAAGAAAACATTTATTTACTTATGCGTTATTTATCTTGATAAAAAATCATTTACCGTTTTTATCGGGGTCGTATTTCGGACAATATTCAATCTTATATTCGCCGCTTTCGTTATAATAATGTTTGTACCCGTTCCAGTCTATGGCAACGACGTAATCTTCAAACACTTCGAAATCTTTTTCCGCTATGATATTTGCAAAAATATCCGCGCAGTGTCCCTCCCACACGACGTCGAAAGCACGGTTGAGAAAACGAATTTCCCCTTCGCCGTGAATGATATATCCCGATTTGAATTTGGCAATTTCGAAAAGTTGATAACAGTCGAAATCTACCGATTTGATTACTTTGTCTTGCTTTAAGTCCACTATGACCAATTCGGAAAAAGTGCAAAAGATAAGCAAATCGCCGTCAACCAGAACCCGACAAAGCTTCGGCACAAAAAAATATGTCAAAACGTTGTACGTCCGATTATATTTCCCGGACAAAACTATTTGCGAAACAGAAGTAAGCTTATTGCTGTTTTCCGCAAAAATAACGTTGTCCACCGTAGACGGGTCAACGGGAAAATCAACGTCCTGTTTTAATATTTTTATTTCGACATTTGTTTCCGGCATATTTCATTTTCCTGTTTTTGTATTATATGGGAAATTCCGAAAAAAGTAAAGATAAATAAACGCACGCTTATTTCACAATAAAACAAACGGAATATATCCGTGAAAACAATAGTCCCACTCGTACTTTTCGCGTATTTCCAAAGGCATATACCTACCATTATGCCGCGACCCGTTATTTATGTCTATTCTCCCTCGTCAGGTTCGCGCAAGCGCGAACTAACGAACCTACTCTTTCGGAGTAGGTTCTTGGGGTCCGTTGACTTCCGACAAAACAAAACAGACGGAATAAATATGTGGAAACAATAGTCCCACTCGTACTTTTTGTATAGTTCTACAAGCATATACCTACCATTATACCGCGACCCGTTATTCAAATAGCTTCCACCTCGTCAGGTTCGCGCAAGCGCGAACTAGCGAACCTACGGTTCGTTAGTCCTGAATTGTTTCCGCAAACGCATAAAAGCAGCGAACAAATCGCTGCTTTTATGCGTTTGGTGGAGAGTCTGCCAAAATGGTCGAACCTGAATTAAAAGAAAAAGAGTGTTTCGCTCGTTTTATTTGTTTTTCTTCTTGTAAAATTTGCTCCTTATTGACTTTCAGCCGTTCAGGGCTGTCGGTGAAATTATAGGTTATAACGATTTCGTCTTCATATAAAATCACCTCTCTAACAAACGTATTTATTATGAGTTTGCGCACCTTTACGTTGTCAGTATTGTCAAAGACAAAATGACTCAAATAAGATTCAATTTGTTCTACTGTCAAAAAGGCGTAGTTGTGCGCTTTCTCTTTGGCAATTTCAAAATCAAGGTGATTGATTTCCGCTTCCAGTTCGGTAAGTCTGCCTTTTGTCGCGTCGGTGATAATTCCTTGCTCAATGGCTTTAATCATATTGTTTTGCGCGCGCAAGGCTTCTTTTCTTCTTTGTTCCAAAGATTTCAGAGCCGTATTGTCCGCTGTTTCATTTTGATGGACGTTATAAATCTTTACAAAGGAATGACGAAAGGCGAAAAAACCGGAGAGTTTTTATTGTCACGTTTTCTAAAAAGAGTCCCCCTGATTGATGTGAACCCAAAAGTTTGGACAGAAATTTGAATTATTTTATTTGGAATTGAGTTCGGTATTGCACCGGGCTCTTTCCTTTTAGTTTAAGAGATATTCTCTCATTTTTGTAATTTGCTTGTATCAACCTTAATAAACACAAGGTTTTCGTTATAATTTATCTTTCCGATTTCTGCAAGAACAAAAATATTATTATCGCTATCAACAGTTACACAACTATATCCCGTAGCACCGCTATAAAGTGGCAAAGTATTAAATGAAGCGTTGCCATCACTTATTGCTAAAGATAGGTTAGCTCTTGTAAAAAAGTCATCAGGATAGGTTAATATTAGTTTGTTATTGTATGTTGCAACCGAACTCATACAAATTGGTGATTTAAGTGTAGAGTCTATAGTTTTTTCTTGCCAGGTTGCACCACCATCATTAGATATAGAAAACCTTTGGAATTGCTTACTATGGAAAGTGCTGCAACCACGATTTTCCCTTACGACCATAACAAGTTTATCATTTACAAAGGTTGCTTCGCACTCGTTACCAAATCCGGCAGATTTAACCTCATTGCTGGTTGCAAGGTTGTTCCAGGTAATGCCATCATCATCGCTATAAACCACAAACGAATGGCCGTTATTAGAACAAGGCATAACAATTCTGCCCGTATATTTGCCGTTTTCTATATATGCACCCTTGCCCGGGCCTACCATAAGTGTATCAGACCTTACACCGTCAGAGCCACCCTTTTCATTGTTTGCATCAAGTGTTAACGAAATATCTTTGGTGCTATTGTTATCGATAGAAAGACTAAAATCTTCCTTTATTTTAAGCAAAGAATGGTATGATTTGTAATGATAATTATCATTGCTACTAGCTTTCATATAAAACAAATGAAAACTGCCTGTATGCTTGTTAAATACAACTGTTGGATTGCCATATTTACCTACTTCGTCGCCAAAAGTTAACAAGGTTTTAACTTCACTCCAAGTATTGCCACTATCAGTAGAATATTTATACACAATATCAATATCGCCCTTATCGTGCGAACTGTTTATTCTGCCTTCGCAAAAAGCATATAGCGGGTCGGAAGCTATATTAAATCCGTTATTGTTTAATGTGTTTTTATCAACTGCATAAATAGAGGGTATTCTAAATGTAGCGTAGCCACTTTCATTAGGGTTAAACAAAAGGGTGTGTTCGCAGTTTGTAAAATCCTTGTATACGGCAGTATTTGCCCAAATTAAACCACTTAGCATAAGTACAACAAGGGTAGTGCAAGTTGCAAAAGTTATATTGCCTTTTTTAGTAAATAGGCTAATTGCACCACCTATAAGCAACATAACAACACCAACAATAAGCAGTATACTTGTCAGCGTGCTTAAACTTAATGGTTGAAAATAATCTAAAATTAAGCCATCTAATACTATATATAAAAATAAACCTATACAAACTAAAAACAAAATTATGCTAATTATGTTAACCGTTTTGTTTTGTTTCTTATTTAGCAAAAGTGCAGGAAATAATAGCAATCCAAATGCAAAAATACATTTCATTGCAACACTATTAAAAAACACTGCATTATTTATTATAGTAAAAAAGATTACACCGATAATAAGCACAACATAACCTAAAATTAAACACAGGTTTTTTGAAATATTGCCAAATCTAATAAATTTATTTTTATCCATAATTTACCTCTATAATATAATTTTATCATATATAACTCTCGCCGGTCAATTGTTAGTTTATATAGAAAATGATTTTCAATAACCATTGTTAATTTGCTTAAATAAGCACTTTATATATCAAAATTTATAGTTAACCATCATGTTATAATAAATTTAGTTGCTTTTATGTAAAATAAAAGCACATAAAATGTGTGATGTAAACCCAAACGCTTGGACAAAAAATTGAATTTGTTTATTTGGAATTGAGTTCGGTATTGCACCGGGCTCTTCTTTTAGTTTGAGAGAGATTCTCTCGTTGTTGTAATAGTATATATACTCTTTCAACTTGTCCTTTTTTTGCCATAAAAAATGCACCTCCTAAAGTGTTTAACTTTTGGGGTGCATTTCAGATATACGGTTTTTCGTATAAGCATTTTTTGAGCATAAAAAAAGCCGAGCGGTTAAACGCCCGGCAATTACGGTCTTATTATGGTGTTATCTCGGTAATTTTACGCCAAAGAAGTCCTTTGTAAAAAATAATACGAACTCCGATTTGTTTTCAGGGTTCGTATTATTTGCGTATGGTGGAAACAATAGGGCTCGAACCTATGACATCTTGCTTGTAAGGAGTTTTATAATGCGGTATAGTGCGTTTTTGGACGGAAATAATGGCTTCATTGCCGATAAATATAACAGAGAATTTAAGATTTACCGTAGCAATGTAACAGATACATTTTATACTTGTTATGAGGCTACTCATAAAAAGAAAAGAAGCACTTCTAATCGTAGTGAATTAGACGAGCTTTACTTTGAGTCGAAGAAATCCGCAGGTAAAATGTATGATAAAAAGCTCGATGAGCGTATGCAGAATATAAAAGACATTCTGAAAAAAAATATTATCGCAAGAAAAGAATGTAATCCTTCGTCTGATTATGATAAAATGTTGGATAATCTTGATAATTATATTTCTGAAAGAAGAGATATGGAAAGTTTTAATCTTAAACAGTGTGAAAAAAGGTTTGACCGTAAATTTGCTTTTAATTACAAAAAGTTTAATTATGCTTTTACAATTACTTTTGACCCAGAGCGTTTTAGGACTTCGGACGAATGGTTAAAAAGTTTGCTTCGATATTTTGGAAATATTTGTTTTAGAGATAAAGTTATTATAATGGGAGCGTTCGAATTCGGTGACGAGAACGGACGCATCCACTTCCACGGTGTTGGATATTTCCCTAAGAAATTTTTAGGCAACGGTTTACAAGAGCATAAGCATTATTCTACAAAAAGAAAGCGCTGGGAAACGTATTTTGAGTTTGATAAAATTCGAAAACGTTTTGGTATAAACCAGTTTGATTCATTAAATAAGAAATCTAAGGCAGAGCTTAAAAGTGTATTAGAATACATTTCAAAGTACGTTATTAAAAATAATGGACGTACATATTATAGTCGAGGTTTAGAGGATACTGTCTCTCAATATATCGACCCGAAATATTGCTTTTATGAATTTGAAAGCAACGGTATGATAAAGTATCACCTTGCAGAGTCTTTTTCATTTGAAAAAGAACGTTTTTTCAGAGCTGTAAATAGTCATTGTAAAGAATTATCGGACGACGATTTGCCGTTCGACACTTCCGACTAACACGTGCATTATTAAAAATTTAAGTGCCTATCGGAGATAGGCTTTTTCCCCATACAGAGAAATCAAAAAAATTTTACTTTAATAAAAAAATCTATATGCCGAAGAATGAAGCCGCGCCGAGGAAAGCGGTTTAGCGTTTCGGCGCGGCGCTTCGGCGGTAAAATACCGCAGAGAAAGCCGTTTTACACGAATTTTATCGGCGGTGGCGTAGCCTCCGCCGACTCGTTCAAGAATAAAATTCGTGTAATTCTCAAATTAGGGTAAACAGCCGTTTGAAAGACGAACTTTTTCCATTGCTCAAACCCGATTTTCCTTTCATAGAGTAGTCGTTCAAGGGCGTGTACAAGCGGAGTCCGCGCAGTAGCCCGCGTGCAAGATAACGGGAAAAATTTGAGTGGTCGGAGACCGCGAAAACACTTAAATAAAAAACCTACCGCAAAGCGATAGGATAAAAATTTTGTCGCGCCGTGCAAATTCCGACGTCGGAATTTAAATCTAATTACTAATTATAAATTTTACTTCTGTGTCCTACTTCGATTACCAGGATAATAAGTTCTTCGTCGCGGATTTCCGCAAGTATGCGATAATCGCCTACCCTATAACGCCATTGCCCGGAACGGTTAGCCGTCAAGCCTTTGCCGTGGCAACGTGGGTCTTCGCAGTTTACAAGGTTTTTTTCTATCCAGGCGATAATTATTCGTTGAGTATAGTCGTCGAGCTTCTTTAACTGCTTTAACGCTTTATTACTGAATTGTATGGAAAAATTACTCAATATTCAGCTCCTGTTTTACTTGTTCGAGAGTGTAAGTTACCGGATTCTTTTTGTATTCTTCCATAGCCTTTTCATATGCCTTCAAGTCGTACTCGTCTTCTATCTTTTCAAGAATGGCTTTCCTAATACATTCGGAAACAGTCATGCCGTAAGCTCCGGCATAATCTTTAATCGCCGCAACTTCACTTTCATTTAATCGAATTGAAATGCTCATACTCTACCTCCATATATTTTCTGTATTACATTGTAATACATATTATGCGCAAAGTCAAGTAGGATGAAAATGTTAAAGTTATTTTAAACTTTGTTCCGCCATACAATTTTAACATCGGAATTGCTAGCATGCACTAAAAGTAGAACCAACACTTTACAGTATTGGTTCTATTATGTTATTTTTTGTGTACTCTAAAATGTTCTTCGCGAGTCATAACGGCTAAATTGCATTTTCTATTGATATATTTTAGTAATTATTTATCGTTCCGTAATTTTTTTTATTTTATTACCATACTAACGGAGTCCATTTGATAGTACTATTTACCATATTGGGTGTTCCTTTAAAGTATATTCCATCTTTTATTGTTATTATGCCGTTATCCATATAAAATGTTTTTACGTTTTTATCTCTTTCATCTTCTTCTTTTTTTATGATGTCGTCAGTTTCTATTTTTTTTTCTTGATAAATAAAAATATTAGTTGACCAGTTGTAAACTATAAGTATTCTTTTGTTTGCTAATATTTTATCTTTATTTTTGGGTGTTAAAATACATTTAACTTTAACTATTAAGCCATGATATTTATTATCGTTTTTAATTTTAAATTGTCTATTAGGAAGTATTATATTGGTTTGATAATCTGCTCCTATTAGCTTTTCAATCTTGCATATATCTTTTTGCATTGCATCTCTTGCTATTTTTGATATAAATTCATCATCTTTATCAAATTCTGTTTCAAAAAAATATACGCTATTATATTCTTCATTATGTATATCTTCTTTTATTGCTATAGGTATTTGAGTTCTCTTTGTTATTTCTTGATTCCAATCAAATTTCATATTTTCTTTCTTTTACTGTTTTTATTTAAAACTTATATTCCCGTGGTTGTTTATAATGTTGTCGTGTATGCTGTAAATTTTTCGTCCGCTTTCATCCTCTAAACCAAAAAGATAATCGGTACTAATGCTAAATATTTTTGCAATAGCAATTATATTTTTTATATCTGGATCCGTTTTATCTGTTTCCCATAAAGCAACGGCAGAACGAGTAACGTTAAGTATAGATGAGAGTTGTGCTTGCGTAAGTCTTCTTTCTTGTCTTAATGCCTTTATTTTTGTTCCTAACATAATTAAATTATAATTTATTATGTTAGCAGCACTTGACAATGTTAGTTTTGCTAACTATAATGGTTAGTATTACTATCATAACTTAGTTTTAATAGGAGGTATACTATGAAAAATCAATTTATTTTACTGCATCTTAACGGAACTGGAAAAGAAATTCTTGTCAACTTATCAAAAGTTTACGACATGGTTTCTTTTGAGGATAGACGGTCAGCTTTTACTCGTATATTTTACGATTTGATATTACGCAACGGGCAAAGAAACGTTAATGAAGTTTATGTCGATGTTAGCGAGTGTATAGCGAAAATAGTTTCTATGATTCCTTCCTAGCCTTGCTATATAAACGAACTTGAAATAATTGATAATCTCGGCTAAGCCGTAATTATACCAAAGGGGTAAAGATGTAGTGTAATTATAAATCCCCTTTTGACCTATGACGTCGTAAAACTCTTCAACCTGAGTACGTTGTTAAACTGCTCCAATACGAGTCTTTCCGCTTGTGGACATAAGAACCGGTCCGGAAAGTTCCGATAACGAGGTATATATGAAGCAAAAATCTTTTTCTTTCAAACAAAAGCAAGCGTTTCATTCCGATCGCGTGAATAAAAGTTTTTATCGCGTTGGCGATGAACTTTTTCGTAAACCTAATGGTTATACGAATAAGGTTCGCTATTCAGAGGGTTTTTTGATGGGTGCGAACGGTGCCTCGTACGATAAATACCGTATGTGGGATCGTTCTGTCAGACTGGGTTGGCTGCGTGGGTTGTCGGCTCGGAAGAAATTTATCGGCAGTAAAAAATAGGACTTCATGTCCTGCCCATATCTTTTCTCGGACCCGGATATGTCTTGAAACTGTCCTTGCTCGATCACAACGGCAAAGCCGAGTGAAATACATATCAAGCCGCCGACGGGGCGAAATCAGTCGGGAAGGAGAAAAAATGACAAAAGAATTAAAAAAAGAAAATGTAACCGAAACCGCAACCGAAAAAGAAGTAAACAAATTACTTACAAAAGAACAGGCTTTATTTAATGCGGAAAAAGAGAATCGTTCATTCAAACTTTACCGTTCGTGGTATCATTCCGAGAAAAAAGATAAGAATTATTATTCGTACAACGTTTATATCCGACTTTTCGGAACCATTCAAAACTTTGTAAAAATCGAGCTTATTCCTGATATAGGTTATTCGCCTGAAAGCGAATTGAAGTCTGATACAATAGCGAAAAACATATCTGCTTATCAGTTTATGCACTTACTTTACGATATGGGTAATGAATTACGCCTATTTATTCGTTCGCAAGTTCGCAAAGACAGCGAGGGCAATGAAATAACGTCATTTGGTTTTTGCGCAGAAAGTAATGACGGTTCCGTAAATATTTCCACGCGAATGACGCCGAGAAACAAAGGCGCGCGCGGTTTTTTAGAGGCAGGATATGTCGGTTTCGGAAAAATTCGTGATATAACCGATGAAGACATTAAGGAAGTCCCGGAATTAGCAGAAGAATTCAAAAACGTACTTTTCCCCGGCGAGCTTCCTGTTGTTCAAATTGATAGCTCTATCGAGTAGTTGCTGTTATAACCCGTCGAAGTCGACGACGGCACCGTACCGGGCGGTATATCCCGGAATAATTATTGAGGTAAATGTTATGACTAAAACAAAATATACAAGTGGTCAAAGAAAAGCTTATCAATCGGGTATGGGATATTCCGTAGCGCATAGTGGGAATCGAATAGATTTCAAAAGTGCACTAAATAAACAATCGTTTATCGACGGATTTAACGCAGGCTTAAAAGCTCAAAGCAAATCTCCCGAAAGATATCCGAAAAGCACTAAATTTAAGGTAACGAAAACTCGTGTAAAAAAGAATAAGTAAACGAATACGGCATAAGCCTAATTCGAAAATAACCTCTACCCCCTCACCTAAAACCCATAACTCTGCGCGGAGTATAAGCGCGTAAATCTATATTAAAGGAGAAATAAAAAAACATAATGAAAAAAATAATTTTAACTATACTCGTCGTACTCTTGTGCTTAGGCGCGGTCGGCGGCAGTATATTCGGGATATTGAAGCTTACCGACACGGGCAAGTTTGATACTAAAAAAATATCGAATACGTCGTTTTCCGTCGGCGGACTTGACAGCAACGGCAAATATATGAACACGAACGCAAGTATCTATACGAAAGAAGCGTTCGAGTGCCAGGGACTCGAAGTATCTCTCGACTTCGATAACGAAATCGAATATCAAATTTACTTCTACGACCAAAACAACGATTTCGTACATACCACGGGTAAACTCTCGGGCGCGTTCGTCAAAGACAGCGTGCCGTTTTTTGCTAAGTATGCAAGAATTGTCGTAACACCGAAAAACGACGACGTTGTTTCCAAACTCGAAGTAGCGAAGTATGCCGGACAGTTGACTGTTAAAGTAAACAGAGAGCAAGGGTTTAAGAATTATACGGAAAATCTTTTTGACTTCAAATTCGACGGATATTATTTAACCTCAGAGGGTGAGCTTGTTGAAAATGGGTCTACGTATACTCAAGTCGCTACGACTGATTTTGTAAATATGGGGTCGTATAATGAAGCGCTCTATTTCAAAGCCGCACCTAACAGTTCTTGGTCGGGTGGCTGCGTACTTCATTTCTATGATAAAGACAAAAATCATATTGGGGAATATAGAGTTGATAATATAGCCGTTTCTTCTTTTGTTTCTTCCGAAGGTATTTATTACTATAAACTCGACAGAAAAACTTGTCCTTTCGATATTCAATACGTTCGTATGTATTGGCAGAACGGTGCCCCGTATCCGGAAATTTATTTTAGATAATCTTTTAGGGGAATAGCAATATTCCCCTTTTCCCTTTGCTTATGAAAATCTTTCGTGTTTTTGTGATTATTATAATATGCGCTCTTGCTATTCTTCCCACGTCCAACGGCGTGGCGTTTGCTGCTACGAACGTATATAGCGACGTTCTCGAAGACTTGCAGAAAGACGAAAGTTTTGATAAGAACGATTATCCGATAAATCAGACCGATTATAGTCTTGAACTTATACAAATAGCCGAAAGTTATTCCGGGGAACTTCTCGTTTACGTATATCAACCCTCTGCAGGTGCAAAAGGTATTCTTACGAAAAAAATCAGAATAAAGTATCCGAATTCCGATACATATAACGATTATGACTTAACGTTGTTATCGAAAAACGGAGTTTTCTTTAAATACAAAGTAGACGGATACGTTACGGACTATGATTCATCTACCGAAAGAGTATATAACGTCGTTCAGATTATGCGTTCCGCTTCTGCCGATCTCGGCGATAAGGTGCTTGACGAAAACAATAATACGATATCGTACGTTCCATATCCGGTAGGGTGGACTTTTTATGCAAAGGCTACTTCTGACGGAAATGTTATTTACGGTAAAGAAAAAGATAAGTTGATAACTGTTACTGACAAATATTGCGGACAATTACTTTTTGAAAATGCGGGTAATTCTTTTACTGCCGGTTTACTCGGTAGTGTCGAATATGGAATGTTGCATTTTATAGCATTTAATGCGGATATAACGATTGATGAATTATATCAAGCGGATGTTTCTTATACCATAGACGTTTATGAAGATTATCTCAATCAAGTAATGGGAATTACTCAAGATGAATACAAAGATAAAGTTATTAGCAGTGAGCGTTTATCGAAAACTTTAAGTTATGAAACTGTTGGAACTTATCAGGGGGATTTTCTTTCGCATAAATACACGTGGAAAGAAATAATGTTTTGCGAAGATTTTATAAATAATGTTTGCACACAAAGTTCTGCTTTTTTTAATTCGAGTTTAACAGAAAAGGGTTCCGAGGAAATATCTGATAAAGCCTGGGTTTTAGTCCTCGGTGCTACTGAAATTACAAATATCTCTCGTTCTACCGGTGTCGGGAATTATGAAAGTCGTTATACTCGTTCTTGTCTTACCGACGAAACTATTCTTCGTCTTGAGGGAAAGTCAAACGGCGTTTTGTTTAATCTCGGCGTAGTTGATAATTATCAGACCGGAGACGGCGTTCCCGATAATAAGGAAGATTACGGAATAAACGAGGAATGGTGGTCGAATTGGTGGAACGAAATGCAAGAGTGGTTACGATACATACTTATTGCTTTTGCCGGCGTTCTTCTCGTTGTCGTTCTGATATTTATTTGTCCGCCGATATTCAAAGTAATTAAGTTTATTTTTAGAATCATAACCGCGCCGTTTCGTGCGTTATTCCGCTCATCGTCACGTCGTAACAATAATTCAAGGCGGTAATTATGGTACGCAAGAAGAAAACCAACGAAAATACATATCCGCATTTTCGATACTATAAAAAAGCAAATCACCCTGCTTTGATTGTAGGCGAAAAATCGGTAGAAGAATATAATTTCCGTAAAGTAATGCACAGTGAAAAAGACGGAAAGAAGAGAAACGAAAAAGTATATTCGAATCCGAACCCGAAAGATAAAAATCCTATGTATATCGGAAAGCGCGTCCGTCATGATAATAAAAAGTTTTTCGGAAAGAAATTGCCTTGGAAGTATAAATAGCAATAAAAAAGTAGCACCCACAAGAGTCATTAGCTCTCGCATATGGCGTTTTCGCCGTGCTACTGTAAATAGTATAACTCAAAATAAACACATTGTCAACGAGGAAATAAAATGCAAGATAAAAAAGACAAAAACAAGAAAACCGAATCCACGGGAGAAACCGTATATAAAGCGGTTAAAGGTACGTTTTACGGCTTAAATATTGTACTTAAAGTAATCGGTATCGTTGTTGCCGTTATTTTGATTTCCGCTTTCGTTATGATTGGGAAGTCCTGCGTCGCGGAAATATCCTCTTTCTTCGGGGGTTAAAATGAATAAACTCGCTAAAAGTATTTTGTATCTCGTTCTCGTTATCCTCGGCGCCATTCTTGTAGGATATTTTGTATTCGTAGGTAAAGCAATATGAAAAAGATATTCAACGTTCTTAAATCCATAGACTACCGTTATTACATATGCGCAACGATAACCGTTGCTTTTATCCTTATCAACGCTTTCGTATTCCCGTATACGTTCCCTCGGCTCGGCGAAGCTTTCCGCGACTTCGGACTTTCGATAGGGTATTACTTTGCCGAACTTTTCCAACTCGAACATAATATATCTCCGTCGGTAACTTCTCTGTCGAAAATGCCGTTTACTCTGTCGGATAAAGTGCCGCAGACGTGGGAAGTATTCAAAGAAAAATTTATGCTATACTGGCAAACCTTTGCCGACGGACAAACTGTAATGGATTATTTCCTTTCGTTCAGAAAAGGACTGCTGGTATTCTCTTACGTTATTACTTTTATAATCCCCGTAGCGTTGGTTCTATTTCTTGGTATCCGTAGTTCTTTGAACTCGCAAAACAATCGATATAACGAGGATACAAAGCCGTTAAAGGCGTTTAAGAAAATATCGGATAAAACGTATAGACCTATTAAAGCGTTTCTTATATCTCTGTTTACGTTCGTTAAGGAATATAGGTTTCGGCTGCCGACGAAAAAGAAACCTAAAAAAGGCGAAATAATCGTACCGAAAGAAATATCGTATATCGAAATATGGACTTTGATATGGATACTTAATTTCAATTTAATTACGATAGCATTAGAACTTTTCGCCTATTATTTCTACTTTGTTTCGACGTTTGACTTTCTAAGCCTATACACGCAGGTATATAAGCTTTTGCTCGATTTATCCGTTATCTTCAAGTTCGTGCCTGTTACCGTGTGGGTGATAGTCGGACTGATAATATTTGATAAAATTCGTAAGAAACGCGGATATGATAACTTGTGGCATAACGAGCTTATGAACCGCGGTTTTATCAACGAACGCGGCGTATTTTCTGTTTCTGTCGCGCCGATGAGAGGCGGCAAGGATAAATTTATGGTTGATATGGCTCTTTCCAGAGAAGTAATGTACCGTGATAAAGCTCTTGAAATTATGCGGAAATGTGATTTGAAATTTCCTTATTTCCCTTGGATAAATTTCGAATTATCTTTTATGTCCGCTATCTCTAAACATAGTGTATATAACCTTGTCACAACACGGCGATTTGTTCATTCGAAGATGAGTAAGTTTTATAAACATCATCGGAAACGCGATATTTTCTTTTATGATTTTAACCGTTATTCTTTGGAATATGACAACGCGAAATATATAGAAACGCTCGAAGACGTTTTGCTCGATTATGCGCAGGCGTTCTTTATTTATATGGTACGGACTTCTTTAATCTTTTCTAATTGTTCTATCCGTGTCGATTCTCAATTACAAAGTATAGGTAATTTCGCTATATGGGACGATGATTTTTTCCGCGTCAGAAGTCAAGACGTAAATTATATCTCTCGATTTTGCAAAATAATGAATTGGGACTTTTTTCGTATCTGCCGTAAATTAGGTAGCGTGCCCGACTTTGCTTTTGAGTTTGGTATAGTAAATATTACTGAAATGGGGAAAGACCGTCCGAATCAAGTTGAATCCGAAGGAACAAAAAAGATTAGTGATGAAACAAACGCTAAAAATGACGGATTTAACGACGAAGTGAAAATAATCGGACACGGCGCAATGGTTGACTTTAATTGTTTTGCAAACATAACCGGTAACGACCAACGCGAACAGCAAATACCTGCTTCTTTGCTCGGCACTGCCGAAATATTACGCATAGAAGAAAACGAACTCGGTAAAATGGCTATGCCGTTTTTCTTTTGGGAAGACCGTTTACACGATTTAATAAGTCATATTTTTGAAAAACTGCATAAGAATCAACGTTTTAATAAAGGTAATAATACGTTAGTTTATTATATTCTTCATACGATTATTTCAAAGTATGAAAACTATTATGCTAAACGTATCAATACATTCGGTTATGAACGCATGACAATATCCGTGCGAGACGGTAACAAAGAGAATGAAAAAAAAATGCATTATTATTATTATATTTCTAACAAGAAAACGCTTTCTAAGCGTTATGCCACGGATTGTTTCGCTGATGTCTTAGCTGAAAAGACAAAGCAAGCAACAAAGGGTATTGATGATATAAAATCGTATAAAAAAGTACGTCCGAGTGATGCAGAGTTAAAAGAAACGAATTCTTTTTTCTACCCTCGTTTGCGTAATGAATTACTCGGCAATAGTGCAAAGAAGAATGACGATGAAAAAGATAAGAGACTTGAAAGACTTATTCTTCAATTAAATAAAAAGAAGGTGATATAATGCTTTTCCGTGATTGGTCATCTTCTTGGTTGCAAATATATAAAGTTCCGTTCGTCGGTAAGTCTACGCTTGATACGATAAGTTATTGTATGAAGCATATACTTCCGGTTTTCGGCGAACGCGAGCTTTCGGATATTCGGGGATTTGAAATTCAGTCTTTTATAAATTCGTTATCCGATAAGCCGAATATGCAAGATAAATGCCGTAAGTATCTTTCGGATATATTCGAATACGCATATCGTAATCAGTATATACCTTTTAATCCTATGCTTGCCGTTAAATTTAAGTCGTATCGCTTTAATAACACTAAGCCGTTGAACGAAGAGGAGCGCGCACGATTTATTCGAAGCTTGAACGGAAAAAAATATAAGCTTTTGTATCTGACGTACTTATATACCGGCGCAAGACTTGCCGAAGTTATTACGCCGGGAAGTTTTGAAGTTGATTTTTCTCGGAAACTGATATACATACACGGAACGAAGACTGCCGGGAGCGATAGAATTATGCCGCTTTTTGATAAATTATACGTTGAACTTATTAAGTGTCCGGACTATAAAAGTTACTTTGAAAGTTATACGCGTAACTATGTTTATTTACGGCTTAAACGGCATTTAGAGGACTGCGGTTTACCGCATTTCTGCGTACGTACATTGCGTTGTACTTTTTCGCTTATGTGTTACGAATTGGGCGTTCGGGAAACGACGGTGCAAGCTTGGCTCGGGCATACTACGGTTAAGACAACGACGACGTTTTATTTAGACAAACAAACGCTTTCGACTTCATTAAGCGAGACTATGTTAAACGAAGTCGGAATAGTTAATAAAAATCTGTAAATTTGACAACATTTCATTTTTGCAAATGTTGTCATACGGTCTTTTTACCCTTAAAAATGGTCGTTTTTTGGGTAAAAAAGAAACAAGACGAATGATTTCGCCTTGTTTTGGTGGAAACAATAGGGCTCGAACCTATGACATCTTGCTTGTAAGGCAAGCGCTCTCCCAGCTGAGCTATGCTTCCGTATTTTGGTGACCCCTACGGGATTCGAACCCATGTAGCCGCCGTGAAAGGGCGGTGTCTTAACCGCTTGACCAAGGGGCCCCGTTTTTTTCTTTTTTTGTGGTAGCGGCGGTCAGATTCGAACCAACGACCTGCCGGGTATGAACCGGCCGCTATAACCAACTAAGCTACGCCGCCACGCCTTTTATTATTGGTTGCGGGGGTGGGATTTGAACCACACGACCTTCGGGTTATGAGCCCGATGAGCTACCGAACTGCTCTACCCCGCGACGAATGCTTTATTATAATAATTCATACTTCGTCTTTTGTCAACCGTTTTATCCTCTTTTTTCTAAAATTTCTTTTCTTCCCTTTTCTTCTTTGCCGTTTTCTCTTTCTCTCTTCCGTCTTCCCTCTTATCCTTTACCTTATCTGCTTACGCTTTTTTCCTACGTTCTTTCCCTTCCTTTACTCCGCGGGTTTCTTCTCTTCCCTTTTTTCCTTTTCTATTATCTCGAATTCGTCCTGATTGCATCCGCAGTCGATTTTATTGAAAAATATGAAGTAAACCGCTATCGCGACCGCAATTATTCCCAACGCCGTAAGCACTATGCCCAGTCCGTTAACGTCGAACTTGCCGTTCGGGAACATCAAATCTTTCACGCCGAAAATTTCTATAAGCAAAATAATCAACGGCGAACCGTACTTTATCATAACGGCAAAGACGTTGCCGAATCTCCCGAGTTCCAGCCCGTCCTCTTTCAACGCATTGTTGAGCGCGACGGGATTGAACAGGTCTCTTTTCTTTTCGTATTTACCGATAAACCAACCTACCGCTATGCACGAACCCAACGCGCAAACGGGCATCAACACCGTATTTGCCACTAAATCGAAAAAGTCCAGCCAGTTATATCCGAAAATAAGCATCTGATGTCGGTCGTTTATCGCAAACCCCAAAGAAATTCCTATCGGCACGGAGACGGCGAAAGTTATTGCCGCAACCGTCAATATCGCTTTCTTTCTATGTACTCTGAACTTCTGAATAACGAACTGCGTAATGACTTCGAGCAAGGAAATTACCGACGTAAGCGCGGCTATCGTAACCATTCCGAAGAACAGGAATGATACGATTTGTCCGAGCGTTCCCAGATTGTCGAACACGAGCGGCAAAGTCTGGAACATAAGCACGACGCCCTTTATCGTCATATCTTCCGCGCCCGAAATCGCCTGGTAGTGGTAAATTGCGGGGAAAATCGCAAGCCCCGCCAAAAGCGCGACTATCGTATCGAACGCGCATATCATCAGCGCGGACTTTCCGAGTTTCATTTCTTTTCCCGCATACGAACCGTAAGAAACCATAATTCCCATACCGAGCGACATCGAATAAAACGCCTGCCCCATCGCGGCGAGCACGCCCTTGAACCCGAGTTCTTTGAAATTCGGATTGAGATAAAAATCTATTCCGTCTTTGACTCCCTCTCCGAGGGTAAGACAGTAAATTACGAGCGCGACAAGTATGAGAAACAAAGTAGGCATAAGCACTTTGGACGCCTTTTCTATCCCGCCCTGAACGCCGCCCATAACGACGATAAGCGCAAGCACCATAAATATCGCGGTGTACAGAATAACTTCGCCGACGTTGCCCGAAAACGAACCGAGAATATTTGCGTTTCCGCTGAACGAATTAAGCGCGTATTTTACGGTAAAACCGCCGAGAACGGAATAGTAGCAAGTGATGATAAAAGGAATAATAACGGCGAAAAGTCCCAACCATCCGAGCGCTTTATTCGTCTTTTTATACGAAGTTACGGGATTTGCCTGCGCTCTTTTGCCGATATACATTTCGGCAATCATAACCACCGAACCGAGCAGAATTACGCTTATAATGTAAACGAAAACGAAAGCCGCACCGCCGTTTACGCTCGTTTTATACGGAAAACTCCATAAATTGCCCAACCCTATCGCAGAACCCGCCGCAGCGAGAATAAACCCTATCCCCGAAGCGAACCCGTTCCGTTTCTTAGCGACTTTTTCCATTGTTTTCCTCTCTCCCGCCGATTTTTCGTATAGTCAATCAAAAAAATTCTTGTGCCCGAGCCGTTTTGCCCGAACTGTTTTATAATACTATATTTTTTACTGCCTGTCAACTTTTGCTTTCTCCGACGCATTAACAGGTTACCATAATCGATTCGAATTTGCCGTTCCGTTGCAATTTGCATTATTCGTATTCCTTAAACAAAATCGGAAATGTCAAAAATAATGCGACAAAAATGGTCCCCAAATCATAATATAATCAATAATAAAACACTTGACAAAGGAAAATCGAAAATGCAAAACGTAAGCGACGAAGAATTATTCAGAATCAACGGAACGGAATTGGTAAAATACCTGGGCAACGATTCCGACGTCGTCATTCCCAAATACATAACGAGTATATTTAATGACGCGTTTTATCAGTGCGATTACATTACCGATGTAACCATACCCGACGGCGTGGTCAGTATCGGCGAAGACGCGTTCGCCGGTTGTCGCGGTTTAACAAGGATAACTATTCCGAAAAGCGTGAAGAGCATAGCTCCCTATGCGTTTTCCCGTTGCTATAATCTCGTCGAAGTGTATAATCAATCTGAGCTGAACATAATGGCAGATAGTTTCGATAACGGACAAGTCGGTTTTTATGCATTGTCCATATATAAGGATAAGTATGTCAGTAAATTATCTGCCGACAGCGAAGGATATTTAATATATACCGACGGAGAGGAAAAAATATTAGTGGGATATACTGGAGAAAAAACCGACCTTACTTTACCCGAAGGCATTACAAAGATAAATAAATATGCGTTCTGTATGAGCAATAATTTAACAAGTGTAAAAATACCGGATAGCGTAACAAGTATAGGACCATATGCGTTCTACGGGTGCACGAAATTAACGAATATAATACTCGGAAACGGCGTGACGAATATAGGTTATAGCGCATTCTTTCGGTGTGAAAACTTGGTAAGTATAACGATACCTGCCTATGTAACGCATATAGATTCCGATGCATTTCTTTTTTGCGATAAACTCGTGGAAGTATATAATAAATCATCGTTAACCATAACTTCGGGAAGTGAAGATAACGGTTACGTCGGATACTACGCGCTGGACATACATCCCGACGAATATGCCAGCCGCTTACGTTCCGACGACGAAAAATATACGGTCTATACCAACGGAGAAGAAAAAATAATGGTACGCTATAATGGCAATGACTCCGAGCTCACAATTCCAAACGGAATTACCGGGATAGGTCAAAGTGCGTTTTCCTTTTGCGAAAGTATAACGCACATAGTCTTCCCAGACAGTGTAAAAAGTATAGGCGAAGACGCTTTCTCCGGTTGCGATAGTTTAATAAACGTAAAACTCTCCAACCACGTAACAAGTATAGGTAAAAATGCATTCTCCCTTTGCCATAATTTAACAAGCATAAATCTACCGGATAGCGTAACGAATATAGGCGAATCCGCATTCTACGATTGCAATAGTTTAACAAGCATAAAGCTCCCGGACAGCGTAATAAGTATAGGTAACGACGCGTTCTCCGGTTGTAATAGCTTAACAAGTATTAATCTTCCGGACAGCGTGACCGACATTGGCATAAGCGTTTTTAATTGTTGCAATAGTTTAACGAGCTTAACCGTTTCGAAAAACAATTCTGCATATCATAGTTGCGGAAATTGTATCATAGAAACAAAAAGCAAAACGCTTATTGCGGGTTGCAATGCAAGCGTTATTCCCAACGATGGAAGCGTGACAAGTATAGGCTCCCACGCATTCTACGATTGCAACAAATTAACAAGCATCAGCATCCCCGATAGCATAGTAAAAATAAGCAGATGCGCATTCTCCTTTTGCTATAACTTAAAACATATAACCATACCCGATAGTGTGACGGATATAGACAGCTTTGCATTCAGCAATTGCAATAACTTAACAAAAATAATCATACCCGATAGCGTTATCAACATTGACGAAAGAATATTCTTCGATTGCGAACATATTAAAGTTTACTGCCGCGCGAAAAACAAGCCGCAAAATTGGCATTCTAAATGGAACAAAATCCAAAAAACAATGTTTTGCGAAACAATATGGGGATACGAAGGCGAATAATCTATCCCGGCGACTATACAATATTAAACTAAATTTATAAAACTCAAAGAAATAAAAGGAAGCATAAAATTGCATAACATATGTGACAAAAATCCGTTCGTAATCGAAGGAACAAAATTGATAAAATACCTGGGTAACGATTCAAAAGTCGTCATTCCTTCTAACGTGACGAGTATTGCTAAAAACGCGTTTGCCCTTAAAACTCACATAACAAACATAATCTTGCCCGACAATATGAAAAAAATCGACGATTTCGCGTTTAACCGTTGTTTCGGCTTAACAAGTTTATCCATACCTAATGGCGTAACGAGTATCGGAAATTACGCTTTCGCCGATTGCAAAAACTTATTAAACATAACCATTCCCGACAGCGTAACGAATATAGGCGAATGCGCTTTTTGGTATTGCGATAACTTAACGCGCATAGCCATTCCGAACAGTGTGAAAAGTATCGGCGGTTTTGCGTTTTATCGTTGCATCGGTTTAACGAGTATAAAAATATCGGACGGAGTGAAAGACATAGGTTATTCCGCTTTCGCATACTGCAAAAAATTAACCAATATAACTATACCCAAAAGCGTGAAAAGTATCGGTTCGAACGCATTCTTCTGTTGCGACAGCTTAACAAGCATTACTGTACCCGACGGTGTAGCGGAAATCGGAGAACAGGCTTTCGGCGTGCGCTTTAATATAAACGAACACTGCCGCGCAAAAGAACAGCCTCTTAATTCAAGCAAAGACCGAAACGTATGTCGCGAAACAGGACGTTGCGGACCGATATGGGATACAATGCTTATCGATAAACAACCGCGCCATTTAGTACAAAAAAAATTCAAGCATATAAAAGGAGTAAGAAATGTTAGAGTATAACAAAAAGAAATTCAAAATCGTCGGAACAGAATTAGTGGAATACCTTGGAAACGATTCGGATGTAATTATACCGCAAGGAGTCACCGATATCGGCAAGTATGCGTTTTTTTCTCACCCCGAGTTAGTGAGCGTCGATATCCCGAACAGCGTAATAAATATAAATGATTATGCGTTTAATTACTGCGATAGCTTAACAAACATAACTCTCCCCGACAGTATAATAAGCATCGGCGAATCCGCCTTTGAAATTTGTCGGGCTTTAACGTCTGTAGGCATTCCGAATCAAGTAAAAGCCATTAAAAACAACACGTTTGGGGGCTGCCCGAACTTGAAAAACGTAACTCTTCCCGCCGGGATTACCAAAATCGGCGAAAACGCGTTTGACTGTTGTATAAGTCTGACCGATATAGTCATCCCCGACAGCGTAACGGAAATAGGCAATGGCGCATTCTCGGCTTGCCGCAATTTAACAAATATTACACTTCCCGAGGGTCTATTAAGCATCGGACAAGACGCGTTTCGGCGCTGTAGCAACTTAAAAAGCATACATATTCCCGCAAGCGTAACTTTTATAGGTTCCAAAGCTTTCCCCGATTGCAGCGAATCGCCCGATTTTACGATAACCGTAGACCCGAACAACAAAACTTATCGTTATATAAATAATTGTTTGATAGAACTCGAAACCCAAAAGCTGATTTCAGGTTATACCGACTGCATTTTGCCGACGGACGGAAGCGTTACCACGTTAGGAAATTCGGCATTTAACAAAAATTCATCGCTGACAAACGTAGTCATTCCCGATTGCGTAACAGATGTCGAACCGATGGCGTTCAGTTCTTGCCGCAATCTGACAAGCATAAGTTTGCCTGACGGCTTAACGTATATCTCCAAATGCGTTTTTTGGGGGTGCTCTTCTTTAACCGACGTAGTAATTCCCGAAAGCGTTACCGATATAGGCGATTGCGCATTCCGACTTTGCGGCAGTTTAACAAAAATACGCTTGCCGGATAGCATAACCTCAATAGGACGCGGCGCGTTTTTCTCCTGCAAAAAATTAACCGAAGTTACTCTCCCCGACAAATTGCAAACTCTTGACAAAGAAACCTTTACAGATTGTCATTCTTTGACGAAAATAACTCTGCCGAAAGGATTAACCAAAATCGAAGAACACGCATTTTTCGGATGTAAAAATCTTACCGACATAATTATTCCCGACGGCGTAACCGAAATCGGCAAAGAGGCGTTTGCAGGATGCGAAAATCTTGCGCGCATAGTCATTCCGGATAGCGTTATCAAAATCGGCACAAACGCTTTCGTAAAATGCGCCGAAATAAAAATATATTGCCGAGCAAAAGAACAACCGCAAAGTTGGCGTAAAAGTTGGAACATATGCCGCGGAAAAAAACGTTGCGAAACAATATGGGGATACGAAGGCGAATAACTTATTTCCCGGAAAGTAAATTACGGGTATTGTGACAAAAAAGAAGGCTGTCCGTTTATCGGACAGCCCCTTTCGTTTTATTGCGCTTATTCGGGCAGATATTTATACAGGAGGATTTTCTCTCCGCCTTTAAGCGGCAATTCTATGTCCGCGTTTTGTTTTGCAAGCGTATCTTCGTCGGTGTTCAGCGCTTTCGCTACTTCCCACAGGCTTTCTCCTTCTTTCGCTATATACAGGCTTACGGCAAAATCGTCTTCTTCTTTCGCCTCTCCTACCACTACGTCGGAAATTACTTTTATCTCTCTCGACTGCGCTCCCCGTACCGTTACGAGAAGTTCCGCGGTGATTTCCACGTCGCTGCTTCCTCTCGGTCTCGCGCTCAAAGCGGTGACCGCCACTTCGGGGTTAAACACGGTTTCGCAAGGATATTCTCCGCCCATACTGCTTACGAACGGTATTTCACCCTGCACGCTTTGCGGCGCGTTGCTTTCGTCGAGATACAGAACCGCCACCGAAAGCACTCCTTCTACGCTTATTCCGTCCGCGCCTATGTTTCCGCTTGCCGATACGCAAGGGGTAAGCACGCCTAATATCTCCGTTATTCCTCCGCCTACCGACAGCGTCGCCGTGGCTTTCTCCCTGACCGAACGCATACAAAAATGCGAGTTTACCGTCTTAATTTCGGACTTAATTTCTATATCGTTGGTCGTCGAGTATACGTCGACCGCTTTTTCCACTTCGTTCTCTTCGAGCGCGACTCCGCATATTTTCACCGTAGCGTCGCACACTATAACGCGTTTATCGCTTTCGGTAACGGTAAACGAAAGGCTCTTTATCTTCCCTTCCGCTTCCAAACGCATATCTGCGCTAACGTTTTCTTCCGCGCTCTCCGCGCTGAACGAATGCGAAAAATTCTGCGTTATAAACTGCCCGTTGTCGGTAACCGCCACTATTCTCAGCGACAGGTCGCCTTCCGCTCTGTACGTCCCGTCAGACGGATAAACGGCGTCAATCGTCACGCTTCCCGAATAGTCTATAATTTTAGCTATCGGCATTCTCGCTTCGTCCGTGTAAGTAAGGGTAACCGTATTGTCGGACAACGGCGTTACGTTTTCGATAACGCTCCGTTCCGTTTTGCAATATATCCCCGAATTGCACGCGTTGAGGAAAGTTATCTCTTCGGTCTTTACGAACCATCCGGAAATTTCCACGGTTGCCCTCGCTCTCTCGGGGCTCGAAGAAATTTTCTCGCAATCGGTAACCACCGCGTTCAAACAAACTTTGCTCGACGGAGTAATCCCCTCGCGATTTACAGTGCGCATACTCTCGCTGTCCGCGGTGTCGGAAAAAATATTTCCTTCTCCGTCGCATTTAACCACACGGAAAGTGGTCTTTACGCTTATTCTCAACTCGTTTTCCAAAGTTTCGCAGCCGGTTATTCTGCTCTTTGCGGTAACGCCGAGCACCCGCATACCGTTTTCGACGGGCATTTCGCACGTCTCCTGAAAAAGCACGTCCTTTATAATCTCTTTGGAATTGCCGTTTACTATAATGTTGTTCTCCATAAACCAATCACTCCCGCATTAAGTCTATTACACGATATTTACTCCCCGAGGAAAATATGACTTATTTTTTGAAAAACGGGAATAATTATTTCGGAGAGGTGGACTTATGAGAGAAATAAACAACAATATGGGCGGACTTATGGAAAACGTGCGCGCTCTCACGGGCTTGCGCGTCAAAATAAAGGTAAACCGCGGGCGCAACAAAATCGAACTTATCGAAGGCGTTCTCGAAAACGCCTACCCCAACATCTTCACCGTTCGGAAACAAAGCGGCGAACTGAACTCTTTCAGTTACGCGGATATAGTCTCCAACAACGTTAAATTTCTGAAATAACCTCAATAAACCTATTCTGATATTATACAGTACCAATGCTCTCCGTGCGCAACCGTTCTCCCCGAGAACGCCTTCGTCATCCCGTCGTTTAATTCCCCGTCAAAAGACGCGTTCTCTTTTAACCTAACCCGTATCCCCTCCCCGTCGTTCTGCACCTCGAAATACCCGCTCTGCAAATAAAAATCTTTTATCTCGCCGTCGACTTTTTCCCTGTCGCGGTAAATATCGGCAAGCAAAAGCTCCGCGCCGAATTCCGCCTCTGTAGAATAATACCCATATCTACCGTAAATACCGCTTAACAAATATATAGGAAACGCCACGCCGAGACTGCGTATATACATCGGAGAAATATCGCCGTTTCCCGACCCGTCCAAATCGAGCAACAGAAAATCCGCGCCCGACTCCGTAGGAATTTTTATAACGTTTCTAATCCCGACGTAAACATCCCTGACTTCGGCGTTATACTTTTGCTTCGCTTCCGCCGTTATTTTTTCCGCAACTTTCTTCCATTTTCCCGAATCCTTGAACGTTGCCGCGCCGTATGCGTAATAGTCCCCGACGTTCACTCTGCATTTAAGTCCGAATTCGTAAACCGTTCCCGACGGATAGGCTTTTACTCTTAAAGTATCGGTCTTTCCGAACCCGTCGGCGGGAGTGAAAGCTATGCCTAAACATATCGCAAACGCCGTGATAACCGCAAGTAAAACCGCAAACGCCGCGATAATAACCTTTTTTGTCTTTCCTTTTTTTCTTTTTATTTCCGCGCGCGAAATTTCCAAAGTCTTTTCCACCGCTTCGTCTATTTCCGCGCAGGTCTCCGCCGTTCTCTCCCCGTTGATAAGCTCGTTTACCGTAAGTCCGAGAATCTCCGACAAATCGGACAATAACGCAATATCGGGAAAACATATCCCGCGCTCCCATTTGGACACCGCGGTGTTGGTAACTCCGAGCCTATTTCCGAGTTCTTCCTGCGTCATCCCTTTTTTCTTCCGCTCCTCGGCTATCATAGCGCCCGTTTTCACCGTATCCATAGCTTATCTCCTTTGGCTTCTTTTCTTCAAGCATACCATTGAAATCCGCTTTTTTCAATGGCGCGTAGGTCGAATTCCCGATTGTCCGATAAAAATCCGCAGATTTGCCTTGTGATTTTATATATAAAGTAAATGTTTCAATATTATTTTCTATAAAAAATAAGGAACCGAAGCGTTTGACGCGACGGTTCCCTAACGGGAGAGCAATCCCTTATAAAACAGCCAATTTTCAATAAGCGTGTTTTTTTAATTATATACTGATGATTTTATCCGTTCTAATTGACTTTCGTAATTTCGATTACGATATCGCTTAACGGGAAAGTACAGCACGGATGCACGTATCCGTAAGTAAGGTCGGCAAGTCTTCTTCCGTCTACCGACTTCGGCACGTACACGTCGCCGGACACTAATCTGGAATGGCAATATCCGCATATTCCGCTTCTGCATTTTGCGGGCGCAGCTATGCCTGCGTGTTCGATAGCGTTCAGTATCGTATCGTCCGCGCTACATTCTATCTCTTTCTTTTCGTCGCGTATAATTACCGTCAGTTTGAACTTGCTTCCTTTCGCCTGTACGGGATAATCCGCATTCGCCGACGGGTTTCTGTATTCTCCGAACACTTCGTGTCTTATGAACTTTCTTCTGATTCCGAGCGTCGCCACTTCCTTATCCGCAAAATTATACATTGCCTGCGGTCCGCACATAAACACGGAATACTCGCCGCTCGGCGCGTATTTCTTTATCAAATCCGCGGTAATAAATCCGTGCTCGTAACCTTCTCTTTCTTCTACGCTCAAAACGTGCACTACTTTTACCTTATCGCATTTTTTCTCGATTGCGTCAAACTCTTCTTTGAAAAGTATATCGTCGGCGGTTCTGCTTCCGTATAAAAGCACGAGTTTAGCGTCTTCGTCTCCGTCTGCGATTGCGTTCGCCAACGACAAAAACGGCGTTATTCCGCTTCCGCCGGCGATACCGATTACCGTTTCCGCGTCGCGCAACGGTTCGTAGGTGAATTCTCCGTACGGCGCGGATACTTCTACTTCCGTCCCCACGGTCCAGTTGTCTAATATGTAATTAGTGGCAAGTCCGCCGTCCACTCTCTTAATCGTCAACGTATACTTTCCGTTCAACGAATCTTTCGGTGAAGACGATATGGAATACGGTCTTGTTATTTTGGCTTTTCCGACCGTAAGTTTTACGACCAAACACTGTCCCGCGCTGAAATACGCGAGTTTCTCCGTTCCTTTTTCCTTATTCGCCACCAACGTAAACGTCTTTACGTCTTTGCCGTGTTCTCTTATATCCGCCACCTTTACGAACTGCTTTGCGGGGTGAAGTTCTTTTGCCAGTCTGTTCGGCGTGTAACTGTCCAAACTCGGAAGCTGTTGCGCCGGCGCGTTTGCGATTTTCGTTTTACGCTCGACTATGGTTTTTATAAAATCGAATCTGCTTAATTTAAGACTCATTAGTTCTTTCCTCCTTCGGTCAATTTCTTAACAACTTTCAAACCCGTGTTTTCGCCCGTCATATAGGTACAGCTGAACCCGAAGCCCATAGCCGAATGTCCTCCGCTGAAAGTCAGACCTTTCATCTTTTGTTCTTGCTCTTCGAAAGCTATTCTGTAAACTATGCTGTCCCACTTAGAAATTCTGTACGCATAAATCGCGCCGTTCGGCGTACCCAGATATCTTGCGAAAGTAACGGGCGTCGCAACGGAAATTTCCTCGATATGCTTGGTTATTTCCATACCGGTAAGCTCTTCGTAGTCTTTAATGAATTTTTTCGCCAAATCGTTTTTATATTTTTTGTATTCTTCGGGTTTCAGGTCCTTAGGCATATCGTCTCCGAACATCAACGCCGAGAAAAACAGTATACACGTACCTTCGGGCGTACAGTCGGGAATAACTTTATTCAGGCAGTTTACTATGTAATAACCGCCGTCGATTCTTTTTTCGTACTGTACCCTCGGGTCGCCGTCTTTCATAACGAACACGCTGTAATCTTCGATGCCGAGTTCTTCCGCGGTGCAATCCAACCCGATATAAATAGTAAAAATGGAAGTCGATATTTCGCGCGCGTTTGCAAGTTTAAGGTCGCTTTTGGGAATTTTATCGATTTTCGAACGGTTGAACACGTTGTGAGGAATTACGTTGGAAATAACTTCTTTCGCGTAATATTTTTCATCGCCGACGGCTACTCCGCATACTCTGCCGTTGTCGTCGAACAGGAATTCGGTAACTTCCGCGTTATAGAAAATCTTTCCTCCGTTCTTATGTATTACGTCGCTGAGCGCAAGGGACATTTCAATCGAACGGTCGTGAGGCATACCCGCTCCGCCGTGCTCCAAATATCCCATAAGCATCATAAGGAAAAACATACAGTTTACTTCGTCCGCAGGCACTCCGAGGTATCCCCAGTAGCCGGCTATTATAGTCTGCGCTTTTTTCGGCACGTTGAGCGCGTCCAAAACTTCGGTAAGCGTATGTGACGAAACCCTTATAAAATCTCCGTATTTAAGATACATAACAAGCGGATTGTATTTGCCGTTTTTGGAATTCATATACTCCATAGCTTCGTTTATACACTTGAATAAATCAAGGAACTTCGTCACGCTTTCACGGCTTCCCGGGACGGCTTCTTCGATGGAATCGATATATCCCTGCACTCCGCCTCTTACTCTCGCGTCGAGCTGTCCTTTGACGATTGCTCTGTACGGGTCGGGCTCGTAACACCAGTTTATTTTCGCGCCTACGTTTTCGAAAATTTTATAAACGAAATCCGGGTCTTTTTCGTTGCCTACGTTGCTGAGTTCGTGCAACGACGCTTCGAATTCGAACCTGCCTCTCCTGAAACTGGTCGCGCTTCCGCCCGGAATATTGTGCTTTTCCAGAACAAGCGTTTTCAAACCTGCTTTGGCGGTGTTTGCCGCAGCCGCAAGTCCGCCGTTGCCCGCGCCGACTACGATTACGTCGTATCTGTTTTCCATTGTTCACCTCTTAAAATATTTTCGTCGTCGAATAACAAATTGTTAAATTAAAAATTTTTTATTCTATATAAGTATACTTTGAGCGTACTTGGATGTCAATCCTACTCCCTTTGCGACCCTGTCACGTTTTTTAGTGTCCAACATTCGCATACAGGGTATTCGGGGACTAAAAAAGAAAGTAAGAAAATTTGTTTTTACGCTGTTTATTCGTGTATAAAAAAAGGAAAACCCCCGCTTAAACGAAGGTTTTCCGTATAAAAAAGTATATTTGTAAAAATGTTTTTCCTTATCAGATAACCATCGGAATAACTATGCCGATAAGGACTACGAGCAAGCATACGATGTAGAGAACTTTCCACACTATCGGTTTACTCCTTACGTATCTCCACGCAAGTATCGCGACCACGATAATCATAATCGCCGTCGCTATCGATTGCAACGCCGAAACGATAACCGAATTTACGCCTACAAGATGCAATATCATCGCGACCAAGTAAAGTACCGCCGTTACCGCGATTAACCAGAACGATACTTTGTTGAGCGTGATTTTGTTTCCGCCCGAAGAACTCTTCTTTTTATTGTTAGCCATTTTTTACCTCCGAAAAGTAATTTCTTTATTCTGCGCCGTTTTCGGCGTCGTTTACTGTTTTTACGCGGTTAATAACGTTTTCCGTATCGAATTTTTCATCGTATTTTCCCGCAAGTTCCGTTATAAGCGCGATTCTTTCCGCTTTCTCTTCTTCGTTCAGGTTTCCAAGCAGTCCTCTTTCTCCGAGGTCGTTGAAATATCTGATGCGTTTCAGTTTCTCCGACGTTACTTTGTAACGGAAGGAAGAAATCATAGCCAAGGTGATGAAAATCGCAATGGCGAGCCCCATAACGAGTTTTATCGCCAGCAACGCGCTTTCGGGTTGCTGAATATACGCCGACGCGTCTCCCGTCGTGTTCTCTATGTATCCCGCTCCGCCGATTATCCAGCCTACGAGTCCGACCGCAAACGCTCCCGCGACTTTTCTTGCGAGCGTCATCATTCCGCTGTACGTTCCCGTCGGGCGTTTCCCGGTAGCGAGTTCGGCTACGTCCACGGTATCGGGGAAAATCATCCAGGGCATCATCTGCGCGCCGCTGAATCCGAGTCCCATTATAAAGGAAACCACGGGTACGAGTATGGGCGGCGTCCAGCTCGGGTCCATAACCATAAACATTATTCCGCCGGCGATATAGAAAGGCAGCCCCATTCTGAACACGAACTGTTTGCTCTTCTTGTCCATCATCACTCTTCCTAAGGGGAACATTATAACCGCCGCCACCATAAGGGGCGCGACGATGAACAGCGAGGAAAAGTCCATTCCGAAAAGTTTATATCCGTGCCATACGTCGGTAGCGTAGTACACCGCGAGCGCGCTTATCATATCCATACACATAAACGCCGTGCAGTACATCGCGATATGCCAGCGGTACGAACGGTTTTTGTACGGTTCAACATAGTTGTTGACAAACTGTTTGAAATTGAATTTAACCTTAGGCGTAGTGACCCGCACCCTTTCTTTGACGAAGATACCGCATATAATCAGTCCGCCGCCGAAGAGTATTCCGAAGCCGAGGCTTGTCGCAAGCCAGAACGTCGTAGGCGAAATGTTGGGCATAAAGAGGTATCCGTCTTTGCTTATCATTGCTTCGATGAGCACGAGAGGCACGACGTAGCTTATTCCCGACGAAAGGGAGGTAAATACGAGTTTTACCGTATTTGCGTTATTTCTTTCCTTGAACGAAGGGGAAATATCCCCGGACATCGAGCAGTACGGCACCTGCGTTATTGTGGAAACGGTATTCCACACGAGGTAGAAAATCAGAACGAACGCCGTACAGCCGCCTACCGAAACGCCCCAGGAACGCACCGGCAGGAACAAGAGAAGCAACGCTACGATAACCAGCGCGCCGCCTACGACCATATAAGGTTTTCTTCTCCCCCACCGTCCGCGGGTATTGTCGCTGATAAAGCCCATAAGCGGGTCGGTTATGGCGTCCCAGATTTTTGCCGCCATCATTATCGTGGAAGCGACCGCCATCGCGATACCGAGCGCGGAAGTCATATATTTGAGCATAATGCACGACATAAGCGCTACCGCGCCGCCGTCCATAAATCCGCCTATGCCGTAGCAGAGCTTTTCTTTGCCGGGAACGACGTCCTCGGGCAGGGTCGTGTTTTGCGTAACTTCCTTTACTTTCCTCTTCATATTGTTCTCCGCCGATTTTTTCTTACGAATAATTATTTTAACAAAAAAAGAAAACCGTGTCAATACCGTTTGTTTCAAGCTCCGCCGCTTTCGAAAGACGGTTTTGCGCCCGCAAAAAGGAAAAACGCCGAAAAAACAAGAAAATGGGGTTGAAAAATTTACGGAATAGTCGTATAATATTAGAAAATACTTTTTCGGAGGAACAAATGACACGCTCGGAATTTCTTTTTACTGCGGTAGACTTTTTGTGCAACCCGCTTCAAAACTACCGTCGTTATAAAAATATGGTTATGGAAAAAGACGTTTTCGTTTACGACGAAAACTATCCCGACGAATGCGTCGGGCAGATTTATTACGACCCCGAACTCGTCGGCGAAGGCAAACCCCTTCTTCCCGTTATGCTCAACGTTCACGGCGGCGGTTTCGTAAAAGGCGATATGAAATACAGAAGAAGCCTCAGCAAACGCTTCGCTTCGCACGGTTATTTCACTATCAACATCAACTACCGTCTCAGCCCCAAATACCACTTCCCCGAAGCTCTCAAAGACTGCGCAAAAGCTCTTAACTACGTCGAAGTTCTCGCAAAAAAATATAATATCGACGTAAACAGAGTGTGCGTAACCGGCGACAGCGCGGGCGCGCATTACGCTACGCAGATGGTTGCTATGGCGGCTAATCCCGAACTCGTCGAAAGAATAGGCGCGCCCGAAATCAAAGTCAAACCCGCCGTGCTTCTGAGTTTCTGCGGACCGTACGACCTCGTAAAAAGCATAAGCCTTACCAAACTCCCCTTCAATATGGTTTGGGATATAGGTCGCTGCTACCTCGATAACGACGAATTTAAGCTGAAAAAAGATTTCTCCAATATGGACGGAATCAAAAACCTCGACTGCGCAAGCCCGATAAACTGGGTAAACAAAGACTGGTGTCCCTCTTTCCTCGTTATGAGCAAGAAGGATATTTTCTGCAAAGGGCAGGGAGAACTGCTTAAAGAAAAACTCGACGCCTGCGGCGTGGAAAACGAAACTTTCGCTACGACGAAATTCATCGACAACCATTGTTTCCACCTCAACTTCTGGACGAAAAACAGTAAAAAATGTTTCATCCAAGCGTTCGCGTTCGCCGACGCCCGTCTCAAATAGACAAAAACTTATTTCAAAAAGGATAACCCGACCGCAATTCACGGTCGGGTTTCTGTTTTCCGTTTTTTCTAAATCAGTTTGTTTCCGTCTTCGTCGATAACCACCATCGCTCGGATTTCCTCGCCGGTAGAGAGGTCGTAGTAGAGGTAATAAGTTAAATTCCCGCTCGTGCCCTTAATTTCCTTGCAATAGACTTCTTCGTTCCACTCTGTCGGAATAACGCAGTATCTCGTATCCGTCACCGAAAGGTCGTCGCTCACTTTGATTAAACTTTCGGCGGCGTTGTCGTAATCTATTTCCCTTTCGCCGTGGTTATAGAGGTAATTCGACGCTTCCATTCCGAGAATTTTGCCCGTGTCGGAAGACACTTTTACTTTAATAAGGTCGGGATAGAACACAACTCCGTTCTCCGTATACGCAAAGTTGATATAAACCGTGGAATTGTTGTTGTAGACCCACACGTCGCTCATATTTTCGTATCCGGCGCTTGAAAGAAACGCTTTCGCCGCGTTTACGCACTCTTCCTCGGTTTTCTGCGGGTTATCGGTAGCTTCGTATCCGTTGAGCGCGGCAAGATGTCCGCCCTTTTTCGTAACGAACGCGCTGTATTCCACGTTTGCGCTCTTAAACGTTACGACGTACGCTTCTATCGTCGCTTTGCTTTCCCCCGATACTTTCACGTCGGTCGCGTCGGAAAACAGTTCTTTTATCTTCGTCGTCGCGCTTTCCTCGGTTATTTCCGCTTTACCGCTTAAAAATTTCGTTTCGCGGTCGTTAAGTCCGTCGCTGAACGGTCCGTCGTAAATGAGTTCGGGATAATCTATCGAACTGTAACTCTTTATCGCCGCTTTAACCGCAGACAAGTCGGACAAGGTATCCGCGCTTATTTTCTTCCCCGAAACCATTCCGTCGCCGATTGCCGCCAAATCGCTTGTCAGTTTGCCGAGCAAGGTATAAAACTTTTTTACGTTGTCCTTTTCCTCTCTCGTAAGGTTCTCGCCCGCGCTCGTTTTGCCCATCAGATAGTACGCGTAGTCCCCCACCTGATTGAGAAACTTCGTCACCGTTTCCGCTTCCTCTCCGTCCATTCCGAGCTGAGCGAAGTTAGTCACCGCGACTCCGCATTCTTTCCACACGTCGGCAAAGAGTTCTCTACGCACGTTCGCGCCTTCGACTACGTTCACTTTGGAAAGTTTGGTAGTCGCGTTATCCAGACTGTCTACGACTTCGTAATAACTCTTTTCGTAAACGCCGTTTATGCGCGTCTTTTCATTCTCCGCGCGCCCGACATAAATTCCGAGCGGAACGGCGAGCGCGATAACCGCCGCGACAAGCACGCCGACCGTGATACCCAAAATGATTTTTCCTTTTTTCGTCACGATAACACCCCCTTACAGACAAAACGAATGGTTTCCGATGACGAGATGCACGGTTTTCGACAGCATCCATCTGCTCGTAGCGGTGGCGGGATTGTAATAGAACAGACAGCCGTATGTCGGGTCCCATCCGTTGAGCGCGTCCTGCGCCGCCCTAATCGAAGTGGAATCGGGCGCGAGATTTATCTGCCCGTCGCTTACCGCGTCAAACGCCCCCGCCTGATAAATAACGCCGCTAATCGTGTTGGGAAAAGACGAACTCTTCACGCGGTTTAATACGACCGCGCCTACCGCCACCTGCCCGACGTAAGGCTCTCCCCTCGCTTCGGCGTGAATAATTCTTGCCAAAAGATAGGCGTCGCCCGAAGTTCCGCTTGTTGAACCCGACAGGGTAATTCCCATCGCCGCCGCCGTCTTCGTTCCCACTATTCCGTCCGCCGTAAGTCCGTTTTTCCTTTGAAAACTCTTTACCGCGGCAGTGGTTTTCGAACCGAAAATACCGTCTACCGACCCCGTGTAATAGCCCCAGTTTTTAAGTTTCGTCTGAATGGTTTTTACCGTCGCGCCCGTGCTTCCCTGTTTGTAAACCGTAGCCGCTTCGGCTTCTTCGCTGCTCGCAATCCCGTCGGTAAACAGATACACCGCGGTAAACGCCGTCGCCGCAATCAACACCGCGGCAACCGCGATATTTACTATAAGATTTCTTTTAGTCGCTCTCATTTATCCTCCTTATCCGAATATTTTTTCACTACTTCCCAAAGTATGGATTTGTAGTTTACGTTTTCGTAATCGTCGTAAGTAAAGCACAGCGGCGGAAACGCCACGCACCACCAGTTATCCCCTTTTCCCGTGCCGAGATTGACGATAACCGCGCGGTAATACCCCTCTTCCAGAACCACGTTTTCGTACCGCCGTTTCCCGAAATACTCGGTGTCAACTTTCACTTCGCACCCGTAAAAATAACCGCAGGAATAGAGCAGTTCGTCCGTCGCTTTTTCTATGACGGGAATGTGTGAAATTACGATTTTTTCCGCATCTTCCTTGTTTTGGGCTTCCGAAAACAGCGGAGAAAGATACTTAACAAGGCTATCTCTGACGACGAGTTTAACTTCCTGGTCGCACGGATAGTTGCTGTTGGCTCGGATATGTATGCGAAGATACCCTTCGTCCGGTGAAACCGTCTGCACGCACCCCGCGGCAAACGCAAGTAAAATAAGTATTATAATAAGCGCAAAATTCTTTTTCATATAATCGCCTTTATGAAATTTTCATTAAGCCGATTATTGCCACATTTTAATAATCTAAAACCAACAAAAAAACAACACGCTACGAGCCGACTTGACAAGTGGACATTTCCCATATATAATGGACATATTGCTCGAAAAAAATTAAACTGTATGGAAAAATTTTATACTATTGAAGAAGTGTCAAAAATTGCAAATGTTAGCGTTAAAACAGTACGCAGACATATTGCTTGCGGAAATTTGCTTTCGGAAAAACGTCAAAACAGATATTTTATCGCCGATAGTAATTTGCAAACTTGGTTAACAAAAGGGAATTGTTTGGAATTCCACTCTATTTTTGATGTTGCGGAAACAAAAAACTATGGACACGGCGACAATGTAAATTGGATTGATATATCGGACAAATGGCTTTATGACGGTTGGAACGATATTACTTATAGAAACGGATATAATTTTATAGACTTATTTTCAGGTGCAGGCGGGTTAAGCTGCGGCTTAGCTATGGCCGGATTTACGCCCGTCGGTTCCGTTGAAATTTTAGATTGCGCTGTCCAAACATATAAATATAATTTTTCAGAAAAAAAAGGCTTTGATAAAAATGTTAAAACGAGAGATATTCGGCTTCGAGAAGTAAAAGAAGAATTATATGAATCGGTAAAAGATAAGCACATACATTTAATTGTCGGCGGTTTCCCTTGCCAAGGTTTTAGTATGGCGGGGAATCGAGTTATTGATGACCCGAGAAATAGTTTATACCTGGAAATGCTTGAAATTGTAAAAAAACTACAACCTGACTTTGTTGTATGCGAAAACGTAGAGGGGTTACGTACTATGCTCAACGGAAAAGTAGAAACAAAAATTTTACAGGATTACAAAGAAGCAGGTTATGAAATGAGTGTAGCTGTGCTAAATAGCGCTGATTATTATGTCCCTCAAATTAGAAAACGTGTCATATTCATAGGAAACCGCATTGGCGCGAAAAATTACCACCCAAAACCTTTATTAACAAGCGACAGCTATATGACTTTAGGCGAAGGTATAAAACGTTTCTTAAATTTACCCGAAGATAAACACTTCAACCATATATTTACCAAGCATAGCAAGGAAATGCAACAAAGAATAATGGAAGTACCCGAAGGTAAAAGCCTTTTTGGAAATTATTCAGACGCTTGGAAAAAATCCCCTTGGGATAAACCGTCTTGCACCGTTAAAGAAAATCACGGCGGTGTGAACTTACACCCACTACTACCAAGAGTATTGACGCCGAGAGAATTAGCGTCTTTACAATCATTTCCCGATACATTTATTTTCAAAGGTGCAAAAAAAGACCAACTTATTCAAATCGGAAATGCCGTTCCTCCTTTGCTCGGCAAAGCAATAGGTATTGCAGTAATGAAAAATTTAGATAAAAATAAATAAAAGGCTGATTTGCTCGGTGCTTTAATTTTTATTGTGCATCATAAATTTTATTTATAAATTGTTTGGTCTTATTATAAGATATATCCTCTTCTCTAAGAGCATTAAGTTCTCTAAACTTTTTTGATATTTGCAAACGCCCGGAAGCTGGTTTGAACTCTTGCGACCAATTTCTATGGTCTTGTTTATGTCCGATTGTAAAATCGATTTCTTCCAATGCATAAATGCTTAAACCTCGTATGAGAATTTTACGTTCTCTTGTTTCTTTTGCTTCTCCAAAAGTATATTTGGTTTTTAATACAAGAAAAGATTTTTCTTGTTCGGGATTTTTACAAACATAGTCGTTATGTAAAATATTTATTGCCGATACTGCATTGTTGTTCCCTTTATCAACTTTCACATTAATCATAAAGAAAACATCTTTATAGTTTACACAACAATCGTAACTTGTTGTTTGTGTTCCGTGATTAGCAATCCTTTCAATACGAATATCGTCAATATTATTATGGGTTTGAGTATATTTTTCAAGTTTCGATACGATAAATTCTTCCATAATAAATCCTGTCGCCGTTGAAGATTCTATACAATTATATTTATTTTGCAAAAGATTGTACTCTTCCAATCTTAAGAGTAATTCATTTCCATACACCTTAAAAATTTCATTTAGATATGATACCACTTTGGTTTAAACAAATTTAATTTTTTCATAATAAGCATTCATAAGTAACACCTCTCAAGAGTGGTTCGACCATACCGAATTAATAATATGGTTTCGTTCCTCTACGTTCCTTTTGCTTTTGCTCAAAACGCTGGTTTAGCAGACTTCTTCTAAGTCCGTTCTTTTTGTGAGTGACCGTATACTGCGAGCCACAATTTAATTATATACCGAGTATTTGTATAAAACAAATAATATAAGAGACTGTTTTTAATAAGAGTTTCTACTTTTTCAAAGTCTCGATAATTTCGTAAATTCTCTGCAAATCGTCGTTGCTGTAATAATCTATGGAAATTCTTCCTTTCTGTTCGTTGCCCATAAGGCGTACTTTGGTAGAGAAAACTCTCGTCATATCGTCCACGAAACTTCTCATTTCCACAGACATTTTTTCTCTGACTTTTTCGGTGATTTTCGTCGGGCGCGTTTCGGGTTTAAGATAATATTTTACCTGTTTTTCCGTTTCTCTCACGCTCCACCCTTCGAGAATGACTTTTCTCGCCATTTCTACCTGGTCTGACGGCTTGGTTATCGCAAGCAACGCGCGCGCGTGCCCCGCGCTCAACTTATCTCTTCTTACGAACTCTTTAACTTCGCTCGTCAGATTAAGCAATCTGAGCGTGTTGGCTATGCTCGGACGCGCTTTGCCGAGTTTTGCCGCGACTTCTTCCTGTGTTAGCCCGTAAGAAACCATAAGTTCTCTTATAGCCTCGCTTTCTTCCATCGCATTCAAATCTTCACGTTGAAGATTTTCGATAAGGCTGATTTCCCGCGTCTTTCCCTCGTCGTATTCCTTGATAATGACGGGCACTTCGGTAAGCCCCGCCATTTTCGCGGCGCGGTATCTTCTTTCCCCCGCGATAATAACGTAATCGTCTCCCGCGCGTTTTACCACAAGCGGTTGAATTATTCCGTGATTGCGTATCGAACCCGCAAGCTCGATAAGGCTTTCTTCGTTAAAACTCTTTCTCGGTTGGTCGGGGTTTGGTATGAGCTTTTCAAGCGCAACGCTGTAAACTTTGTCCTCGGTCTTAACGTCCGGCGTCAAATCCTCAATGTTTGCAAGTAAAGCGTTCAATCCTCTTTTCACGGGTTTTGCCATAAAAATCTCTCCTGACGGTTTTTTTTAATTCTATCACAAATTTATAAATTTGTAAATAAGAACTGCGAGAGAGAAAACCTTTTTTTACACCCGACCAAACGTTATGCGGAAAATCGCTCGCGCTCTTCCCTTTACAAAAAGCAAAAATTTTATTAAAGAGTATGCGAGGGAGAAAACCTTTTTAGGCAAAAAGTTTCTTCTCCCTCGCGCTCCCTCTTTACAAAAACTTTCCTTATTTATGTTTTTAATCTTTCCTATACATTGAGCGTAAACTTAAATGATAAGGAAAAGAAAAAGGAATAAATTAAATCCAAAAAGTGGAAAATACATTTTTCACTTTTTGCCCTTATAGGGGTCGAGCAGGGGAAAATCCCCGCGAATTATAATGTTAAGCAAAATGCGTCATTTTGCTTCCTTAGAAGTCCGACTTATGCGGATAAAAAAATCGTCCGCGTGTCGGCTTTACGCCTACCGCGAGCGATTTTCCGCATAACGTTTGGTCGGAAGAGCTCACAGCGGTTGACTTCTCGGCTTATTCTGCCCTCTCGGATATTTCACAGGCGTTTCTCCGACTTTTTCCACGATAACGAAACTTCTTTTATACTCTCCGTCAAGCTCGTATTTCTCCACGGTTTTTATCTTAGCTCGGAGAATTTTCAATGCGTTTTGCGCTTTTTCAATCTCTTCTTCCGCCTGTCCTTTGTAGGCAACGAGCGTTCCCCCGACTTTTAGAACGGGCATTGCGTACTCTAATAGCACGTTAAGGGGCGCGACCGCTCTCGCTACTACGCAGTCGTACTTTCCTCTGCTCTTTTTTCCCTCGTCTTCCGCTCTTTCGTGAACCGCAACCGCTTTCGGAAGTTTGAGTTCCCTTATAACGTCGTTAAGGTAATCAACTCGCTTTTTAAGACTGTCGAGAAGAACAAACTCTCTTTCTTCGTTTTCGCCCGCGATAATAAGAGGCACGCTGGGAAACCCCGCGCCGCTCCCGAGGTCGATTATCTTTCCCTTTCCGGGAAGAAATTTCAAGCCTTTTATGCTGTCTGCAAAATGTTTAACCGCGATTTCTTTTTCATCCGTTATTGCGGTTAAATTGAATTTTTCGTTATAATCAAGCAAAATGCGGCGAAAAACTTCCAGTTTTTCCACCGCGCTATCGCTCAAAAATATCCCGTTTCTTTCAAGAATATCTTTCATTTATCTTACCGTTTGCACGCAATTCTCCGTCATAGTGATTTCGAATTCCTTTTCTTCCGTGACGCTCGTCGTCACACCGTCCGTTTCCCTTTCTTCCGTTCTGTCTATCACGAACGCTATTTTGTCTCCCTCTCTCACGGTAAGCATAAGGTCCACGAGAATAAACGAACGGGTTATTTCGTATTCTCCGTCGATTTCTCCGTCGCCGCCGCGGTCGATTTTAACGCTCTTTATTACGTCTCCGTTTTGAAGATGCCCGTATACCGCCGCGCCTTCTTTTATCCTCGTATCTTCGCCCGTTCCTTCGTCGTAAACTTCGTACACGGTTACGCTTTCCACTATCTTCGTCGCGCATCTATCCTCGTCGTATACGGCTTTGGAATCTCTCGATATTACGGTAACGCCGAGCAGACATTTGTTCACCGTTCCGCCGTTTCCGCTCTCCAACCCTTCCACAACGTTTTGCGCGACGTATTTCACCACGTTGGACGGAATTGCATACGCTATGTTTTCCACGTCGGTCGTGATTATTTTCGCATTCACTATTCCTATGAGCTTTCCGTCCGCGTCGAACAACCCGCCGCCGCTGTTTCCTTTATTGACAGCGCAGTCCACGCGAATTACGCGGAATTCCACGCTCGTCACGTCGTCCGCAGCCGTCATAGTCAATCTTTCGCTGTCCACGCTCACTATGCCGCTCGTAACCGAAATTCCCGAGCCTCTCGCGTTTCCTATCGCCACCGCGGTCTGTCCTACGGAAATCTCGTTGCTGTCCGCGAAAACCGCTTCTTCCGCCTGTGAATTTTTGAGTATTTCGCTGTTTTCCACGCGGAGAAGAGCTATATCGTACGTCATCGCGCCGCCGACGAAAGTCGCGCTTATCGCCTGTTCCGCGGTCTCTCCGCCGTAAAGATATACGTAAATTTCCTCGCTGATTTTGCTGTCCCCGTCGCTGTCCGCGTTATATACGACGTGGTAATTCGTTATTATGTACGCGCTTCCCGCAATCTTATCGAGTTTGTAAATAACTCCGCTTCCGCCGCTGGTAACCGTCGTCGTCTCCGTTTTGCCGGTAATCGTGGTATACGTATAATCGAAACCGCAAACTATGCTTACCGAAGAAAAGAGGTTCTTCGACACCGTGAGTTTGTTATCGGTCTGAACCGCGCCTCCCGCGACTTCCTTTATGAAATCGAGCTTCGTGCCTTCATACCCCTCTTCTTTTGCCGCCTCGTAATAGTCGTCTATCGTAAGAACGTTGTCCTTTCCGTCGCTTCCGTTAAGTCCGTTGAGTCCGTCCTGCCCGTTCTGTCCGTCCACTCCGTCCGTGCCGCGCAGGCTTTCCAGCCATTCGGTTTCCGTGCCCTCGAAACCGTTTTTAACGGCAAGTTCGTAAGCCGACTCGCCTCCGACCTCTTCGGAACAAGCCGTCATAACGAACATACAGGCGACCGCAAAACAAACGGCGCATATCAACGCTAAACTTTTTTTCATATCACGCATACCTCTATCGCTACTGTCAGATGCTATTATCATATTTTATAAGACTTAAAAAAATTTTAATTTAAGCATATTTTAGCGATTTTTACGATTTTTTTAATATCTCTTCCGTCCGTTTCGAAAATACGCAACCGCAGTAATTCTGCCGATACAACCCGAACTCTTCGCTTAAAGCCGTGCTCCGCTTGAACCCGTCTCTTTTTTTGAAATCGGAATACAGGTACTTTACGCCGTACTTTTGTCCGATTTTCTCCCCTATCGCGTTTATTTTTTCCGCATTTTTATGCGGGGAAACGGTAAGCGTCGTCGTGAAATAATCGAACCCGTGTTCTTTTGCGTACGCGGCGGTCTTTTCCAGTCTCAGCTCGAAACACTTTTCGCACCTCGCTCCGCCCTCGGGTTCGTTTTCATACCCTTTTACCCGTTCGTAGAACTCTTTCGGTTCGTATTCTTCCGTCGCCGTCGCCGCTTTTTTGCCATTCGGGAAAAACTCGCCCGCAAGTTTTTTCAGTTCTTCCCTTCTCTTTTCGTATTCTTCGGCGGTATCCATATTGGGATTGTAAAAATAGAGCGTAACGTCGAAAAACTTACTCGTTTCTTCGAAACAGTAACTCGAACACGGCGCGCAACACGCGTGCATAAGGAGTTTCTTTTCGCCGTTTGCTTTCTCCCCTTCCCTAATCATCAGCGCGTCGTAATTTATCTTCCCCATTTTTGCCTATCTTCCGTAAGTAGTTATCAGATTGCGGATAAACGCGTGGTCCACTCCGTTGATTGCCGAATAGTTGGTTCTGTACGTCCAGCACCCTTCCGCCTGCCCCGGGGTGTTCATTCTCGTGTCGCTTCCGTATCCGCAAAGGTCCTGCATAGGCACGATGGCGACGTCCGCGGTGCTTGCCATAACCGCGCGTATAAACGCCCTCGTCGCGCGGCATTTTCCCGCGCCGTCCGCCCAGCCGTAGGACGCGTCGCAGTCGACGTAGTTAAGCGCGTACGACAGCGTTCCGCCGCCGAGAGAAAGCAACCACCCGAGCGTGGTGTCGTTGTCGTGCGTAGCGGTGTATGCAACGCAGTTTTTGTCGTAGTTATGCGGCAGGTGTTTGTTTTTTCTGTCCCCGTCGAAACCGAACTGCATTACCCGCATACCGTAAAAACCCGTTTCTTCGAGGAATTTTTCCACGTTTTCGTCGATTATCCCGAGGTCTTCCGCCACGATTTCGATATTCGGGACTTCTTTTTTTATTGCGTCGAACAACGCCTTCTTAGGTCCTTTTCTCCATTTACCTTCTTTCGCGGTCTCCGCTTCCGCGGGCACCGCCCAGTACTCATATAATCCTCTGAAATGGTCTATACGGAGAATATCGTACAGTTTTTGCATATGCTTTATCCTGTCCGTCCACCATTTGTAGCCGTTTTTCGCCATTTCGTCGTAGTCGTACAGAGGGTTTCCCCAAAGCTGTCCGTTCTCCGCAAAATAGTCGGGAGGAACGCCCGCAACCTCTACGGGTTTATAGTCTTTCCCGAGTCTGAATTCTTCGGTATGCGACCATACGTCGACGCTGTCGTAACAAACGTATATCGGCAAATCTCCGAAAATCTTTATCCCGAGGGAAGAAGCGTGTTCCCTAATCTTTTTCCACTGCGTGAAAAACCAGTACTGCTCGAAAAGATAGTACCCTGTTTCTTCCGGATATTCTGCAAAGATTTTTTTAACTTTTTTCTCCGAATAACGGGTATATTCACCCCATTCCGTCCAACATTTGCCGCCGTTAACGTTTTTAATCGTCATAAACGCGGCGTAGTCGTACAGCCAGTCTTTATTTTCTTCGGCGAAAAGTTTTACTTTTTCTTTGAGCTCGTCGCTCGCCCGTTTGTAAGCTATGCGCAAAAACCGCCCTTTCGTTTCGTAAGCGTAGGCGTAATCGGTAAGGTACACCCCGCCTTTATATTCCGCCGCCGCAAGCTCTTCTTTCGTAACCAGCCCGTCGAGGCGTTCGGGGTCGATATAGAGAAAATTCCCCGCGTACGAAGAAATTCCGCTATAAGGAGAGTTCCCGTACCCGAGGGAAGTAATAGGCAAAGTCTGCCATATTTTGAACCCCATTCCCGCGAATTCGTTGAGAAAATACTCCGCGTTGCAAGAAAAACCTCCTATACCGTACTTTCCCGGCATAGAAGAAACGTTTAGTAATACTCCCGCTTGTCTGTCCATTTTTTCTCCTTTGTCGATAAGAACGTACCGCCCGATTATCGGCGGTACTTCTTAAACCTCGGTTCGTTGAGAATTTCCCCGAGTACCATAGCTTCGAGATACCTGTTCCCGTTGCACGCCTTTTCTACCGTTTCGAGAACTCCGCTGCACTCGGGTTCGTAAATTTTCGGGTCGTCGGACGTTTTTTTCGCTTTCACGCCCGTCGCGTTTTCTCTACGCGAAGCGTTTATATCCGCTTTTTTCGGCGCGGCGGAACGGGCGCGCGGCGGTTTATCCGCCCGCTTCCGTTCCGTCTGCGCCGCGCGAGGCGTTTCACCGTAGTTTCCGCCCGTGAAAAGTTCGTCGTTAAATTCGTTCATTCCGCCCTCGCGTCTTTATTTCTTATCTCCCGTTTCCGGTCCGTGCGAGCTCGGGTTGACTATCGCGTTACGCATAGCTGTGTCCGCCTGTATGTTCTGCAAGTTGTAGTAGTCCATAACTCCGAGTTTCCCTCCGCGCAACGCTTCCGCCATCGCCTTGGGCACTTCCGCTTCCGCCTGAATAACCATAGCGCGCATTTCCTGCGTTTTCGCTTTCATTTCCTGTTCGGAAGCGACAGCCATCGCGCGTCTTTCTTCCGCGCGAGCCTGCGCTATCTTCTTGTCCGCTTCCGCCTGGTCCATCTGAAGCTGCGCGCCTACGTTTCTGCCTACGTCTATATCCGCGATGTCTATGGAAAGAATTTCGTAAGCCGTGCCGTTGTCCAACCCTTTGTTCAATACCGTTTTGCTGATGCTGTCGGGGTTTTCGAGAACCTCTTTATGCGTGCTCGCGCTGCCGACCGTGGTTACTATGCCTTCGCCTACTCTCGCGATAATCGTTTCTTCTCCGCTTCCGCCGATAAGTCTCGCGATGTTCGCGCGGACGGTTACCCTCGCTTTACATCTTAATTCTATACCGTCTTTCGCTATCGCCGCGATAACCGGCGTTTCTATGACTTTCGGGTTTACGCTTACCTTAACCGCGTTGAGCACGTCGCGCCCCGCAAGGTCGATTGCCATAGCGGTTTTCGTGGTAAGGTCGATATTCGCGCTGTGCGCGCTGATAAGCGCGTTTACCACTTTGAGCACGTCGCCTTTCGCCATATAGTGCGTTTCTAGTTCGTTGATGTTGATGTCGAGCCCGGCTTTTTTACCCGTTATATACGCCTCCACTATCATTCCGATTTTGATTTTACGAAGTCTCATTCCCACGAGTTTTCCCATAGAAATGGGCGCGCCGCTCACCAACGCTCTGAACCAGGTGGAGATGGGAACCATCACGAAAAACAAAACGATTGCCAGTACGAGAATAACTATTCCCACAACAAGCGCGGCTACGTTCACCGCTAATAAAGTTGCCATAAAAAACCTCCGTTTTTATTTATTTTCTGTATTACTTTCTACTTTTATTATGCCGCCTTCGAACGCGACTACTTTTATTTTTTCCCCTTTGTCGACGAGAAAACCCGTGCTTTCCACGTCGTACAGTTCTCCGTCTATCTCCGCTTTGCCCGACGGGCGCAAGACCGTCGCCGCTACGCCCTCTTTCCCTTCGAGGAAAGAATAGTTTTTCGTGCCGTCGCTGAACTTTTCGTCAACCGCGGTTCCTATATGAAACAGCGACGTCTTTTTGAGCCAGCCTTTTTTCTGCGCAAGCACGAGAAAAATAAGAATAACGCCGAAAATAATCGCGTCCACGAGCACGAATTGAAAAACCTGCATTACTACCATATCCTCTTCTTTATGGAATACGGCGCGGAGAACTATGCTCGCGACGAGAAGAACGATGCCGCTTATGCCGAAAAATCCGAACCCCGGCTGAACCGCTTCTATAATGAGACAGGCTACGCCGACGACGAAACATACCGCGACGAACCACTCCATATTTGAAAATAACAATCCGAATTGCGTAAAGAACATATTACCCTCCCGACAATTACGTTAAATTTTATTTATTTTATATAATTATATTAGAACATTCCTTAAATGTCAACAAACCTCTTCCTGGAAGCGGAATAATCGTCTTTATCCGCAAAAATATCGTTTCCGCTCATCGTTTCCGTTTTTTTTGCAAAAGTTACGCCCTACGACCTTTTACGCTTAAATAAAACTTTATAACGCTATACATAATCGGGAATTTATGTTATAATTTTTCCGCTATGAAGAAAAAATTCGCGGCGTTTTTACTCATTGCCGCATTGTTTTGTATAGTTCTCGTCGGTTGCTCCGAGGCTTCCTCTCTTTCGTTTAAGGAAGAGCGACTTGTTGTAGGCGTAGGGAAAGAAATAACTCCCGAACTCTCGGTTTACCCAAAAAACGCCTCGTACGAACTCTCCGTATCCAACACAACGGTCGCGGAAGTAAACGGGCATACGATAAAAGGGCTGAAAACGGGCATCACCGACGTTATCGCGACTTCGGGAAGCAAATCCGCTACGGCGAAACTCATCGTTTCCGACGCGACCGCCCCGGGAGACATCGGCGAAGGCAACGACTATTCCGTCTACTACGTTTCTTTTAACGTCGTCAACTACGAACTCGTCGGACTGGACGACGGCTTAGTCGAAGTAAAAGGCTATTCTTCGGGTTCTTACATAACGCAAGCCCTTCCGCAATATCTCGGCTACACCGTTTACGGTTGGTTTACCGACAAAACCTGCGAAACCGCGTTCAAAACTTCTTCTACGAAAATAACTTCCGATTTGGAACTGTACTGCTACGCCGAACAGTTGGAAAACTCTTTCCTCGCGGATAACGACGGACTTCTCACGGGTTTGGTGTTCAAAAACCTGCCTCACGACTCACTCGTTCTCCCTTCTACGATAAACGGAAGACAAATAACCGGCGTGGCAAACGGCGCTTTTTCCGGCGATACCCTTCTTAAAAGCGTCTTTATCCCGTCTTCTTACCGCGTTATCGGCGATTTCGCGTTCGCGGGTTGCACTTCTCTTACCTCGGTAGAAATCGGTGAAGGCAGTCTTCTTACGTCGATAGGAAAATTCGCTTTCGGCGTGACGGCGGAAGAATCGTCGGACGAAACCGAACTCGTCTCGGGGAACAACCCCTGCGCGTCGCTTGAAACAATCAACCTGCCGCAAACCGTCTCTTCGATAGGCGCGTTCGCTTTCGGCTACTGCTCTTCCCTTAAACTCGACGGCATTCCCTCTTCTCTTACGAAAATCGAATACGGCGCGTTCACGGGTACGAAAATAACGAGCGTAAACCTTAAAAGCGTAACGGAAATTCAAGCCTACGCCTTCCTCGACTGCAAAAGCCTTATTACCGCGCTCAATTCGGAAAACGTAGTTTCCTGCGGCGTGGACGCGTTCAAAAACACGGGATTATATATGACGGGGATAAACAATTCGCCGTACGTTGCGTTCGTCGACACCATAGTAATCGACTGCAATCAAAGTTACGGCAGGCTTATAGGAGGAAAACTCGAACTTCCTTCGTATACCACCTTGATTGCCGACGGCGCGTTTAACGGCGACAACCAGGCGGAACTCACCGTGTACTTTCCCAAAGCGGGAATAATCATCGGAGACAACGCGTTTCTCGACGAAGACGGCGTATGTCTTGCGGTAAACGACGAAGAGACCCGCGATTTATACATAGAAGAAGTAAGAAAAAGCGATAACGCCGAATATGCAAAACATTTCTGCATAAAAACGGCGGTTACCGTCGGCGACGAAAACGGCGTGAATTTCGGAACGCACACCCTCCTTAAATTTTCGAACACCGAATACTATTACGACAGATTCACGGTAAACAGAACGGCAGGCGGCTTGCTTAAAAGCCCGACCGTAATATCTCTTCCCGACCTCGAATTCGGCTCGTATATTACGCGAATGAACACGCGCGCGATAAACCTCGGCGACGGCGGCGGCAATCTACGCACCCTGATACTTCCGCAACGGCTCGATGCGGTCGCGCTCTTGTCGGTAATAAACTGCGGCGTTCTCGAAACAATCGATATGACGGCGTGTCGGGCGATACCCGACATCGTGCAGAACAGCTTTCAGTTCTCTTCTCTCGGGCATAAAAGCGACATAGAGACGAAAATACTGGTAAATAACGGCGATTACGACGCGTACCGCAACGCCTGGGGCAACAAGGGCTTAGCTTACGAACGGCTCGCGACAAAATAACAATCGGTCGCAAAACTTTATATAAAATCAAAACATTTAACGAGGTTAATAAATGAGCGTACAAAAAACGGCAATTTCGAAAAACGGCGCGGAGACTTACTCGATAAGCGCAAAAAGCGGTTTACGCGCGGAGATAATAACTTACGGCGCGCGTATCCATAAACTGTTCGTTCCCGACCGAAACGGCGTTCTTTACGACGTAGTCGCGGGCTTTGACGACGCGGACGGCTATATGGGCGACAATCCGTATTTCAACGCGGTGATAGGACGGTTCGTAAACCGTATCGAAAACGCGCGTTTCGTCCTCGGCGGGAAGACGTATTCTCTGTTCAAAAACGACGGCGAAAACTGTCTTCACGGCGGAAAAACGGGTTTCGACAGCCGCTTTTTCACCGCAAAAATCCCCGACGAAAACGGGAATTCGCTTGTCCTCACATACGTTTCCCCCGACGGCGAAGAGGGTTTCCCGGGAGAACTTACTCTGACCGTAACTTACACCGTAACCGAAGACAATACTCTGAAAATTTCCTATGAAGCGCGTTCGTCCGCGGACACGCCGTTCAATCCGACCAACCACGCATATTTCAATCTCGACGGAGACTTCGAAAGCGTGCTTAATCACAAACTTTTCATAAATTCCGACGAAATAACGCCGTCAAACTCCGAACTAATCTGCTCGGGCGAGAGGAAAAAGATTGCAAACACGCCGTTTGATTTTACCACGCTTACAAAAATCGGGGACAACATAAAAAAAGACCCGACCGTTTTCGAAAACGCGCGCGGCGGTTACGATAATAACTACGTCATCAAAAATCATACTTCCCCCGCAGCTTGCGCAATCTCCGATAAAACGGGCATAAAAATGGAAGTCTATACCGACCGCCCCTGCGTTCAGCTATACACGGGCAACTTCCTCGACGGCTCAATCGTCGGGCGCAAAAAGTACGGCTATCAGTCAACGCTTTGTCTCGAAACGCAAGGCTATCCCAACTCGGTAAACGTCCCCTCTTTCCCGTCGGACATACTGAAAAAAGGCGAGGTTTTCCGTTCGGAAACCGTTTACGCGTTCTCCGCAAAATAACTCGTTTAGGTCTTCCGAATATGGATTTTGCGCAACCTTTACCGCAATTTATACCGAATAAAATTCAAAAAGAAAAAGCCGCTTTCGGCTTTTTCTTTTTACGATATTTTTCTATTCTTTTTTACCTAAGGACGCGCGCGTTTCGTTTTGCCGACCGCGGTAGATAAAACTTTACTTACAAACAGCGCGAGCGCAATTTTCGCGCAGTCGAAGGGAATGAACGGGACGACGCATACGCCGAGCGCGTAGCCGACGGTTACCGGAGAAGATTTACCCATAACGAATACGAACCACGCCGTGCCGAACGCGTACACCGCGATAAGTCCCGCCGCCATAGCAAGGCATTTAATCAGCGTTTTATTGCCGAGCAAAGCGGTTATCAGCCAGTATACGAGCGCGGAAACGACGAACCCGGCTATATACCCGCCCGTAGGACCGCCGAGAACGGCTATCCCTCCGCGAAAACCCGAAAACACAGGCAAACCGAACGCTCCTAAAAGGACGTATACAAGAACCGACGCCGTTCCGCGTTTTCCGCCCAAAAGTCCGAGGGCTACGAACACGCCGAAAGTCTGCAACGTAAAAGGTATGACCGACGGCACCGTAATAAACGCGCACACGCAAATGAGCGCGGCAAAAAGCGCGATATAGATTAAATCGCGCGTCTTTTCCGCCGCCGTTTTCTTTTCCTTTTTCACCTTATTCACGTTTTCGCCGACTTGTTTCATACCGTTATATTATACACCGCAAATCGCCGCCGCGCAATAAAGAATAAACCTAATTTACCGCTTAAATACTCAAAAAATAAAAATCACACTTTTTACTTTTTTCCCGAATGGGGTTCGAGCAAGGGGAACCCCCTTGCGAATTTGCATTGTAAGCAAAAGGTGTCATTTTGCTTCCTTGGAAGTCCGACTTATGCGGATAAAAAAATCGTCCGCGTGTCGACTTTACGTCGACCGCGAGCGATTTTCCGCATAACGTTTGGTCGGGGCAATGCCAGTCCGACTTGCACGGATACAAGATTTTATCGGCACAAAGCGTAACGGCTGACGGAAAATCTCTGCGCAACGACTGGTCGGATAATGGGGGAAAATTATGAGGAACAGGGGTTCGGGGGCATTGGAGCGATTGCCCCCGAAAATTATATCTAAGTTTAAGTGTTGTTGACCCACTCTCCCGCTCGAATTGCTTTTCTTATTTATCCGCTTTCGGGGTTTAATAAGGGGCTCATCCCCTTATTTCGTGCGAGGGTGCAGGGAACTGCTTCGAAATTCTGTTCCCTGCCGACTTTTACGTTCCTTTTCGTCGTCTGAAAAGGAACATAGAATATTCAAAAAGCGAAAACCACACTTTTCGCTTTTTGCCCTTACGAGAATAAGTAAGGGGCTTGCCTCTTACGAACTTGCATATTAAGCGGAACGGTACGCGACGCTTCCTTATAAGTCCGACTTACACGGAATTAAATTTTATCCGCACAAAGGTTTTTACCGACTGCGGTAAAATTCCGTGTAACGATTGGTCGGAACATACCTCTGTCCCTGCCGACTTTTACGTTCCTTTTCGTCGTCTGAAAAGGAACATAGAATATTCAAAAAGCGAAAACCACACTTTTCGCTTTTTGCCCTTACGAGAATAAGTAAGGGGCTTGCCTCTTACGAACTTGCATATTAAGCGGAACGGTACGCGACGCTTCCTTATAAGTCCGACTTACACGGAATTAAATTTTATCCGCACAAAGGTTTTTACCGACTGCGGTAAAATTCCGTGTAACGATTGGTCGGATAATATAAACTCCGCAAAAATCGTTTGCGGAGTTTAATTTTTATTCACCTTTCGTTTTACAAGTCGTCTGCGTCCTGAACGGGTTGCGCGTTCGCGTTATACGCGTCCGTTCCCGTCCACGACCCCTGCGGGTCGGTCCTACTGACGAAGTCCTTTCGTGAATTCTTTTTCTTCTTTTTCATAACGCTCTCTCCTCTTTCAGTATGAGTAAAGTTCGCGTTTTTATTCTTTTTATTTTTTTAACTTTTGATTTGCGCTTCCACGAGGCTTTCCCCGCAATACTTTTCGCGAAGTTTGGGTTTTTCTATTTTGCCCGTCGGATTTCTCGGCACTTTTGCGAAAATGATTTTATACGGTCTCTTATACCTCGGCAATTCGCGGCAGAACTCTCTCACTTCTTCTTCGGTGAGCGTCTTTCCTTCTTTCGTCTCGATAATCGCGCAAGTTATCTCCCCGAGTCTGTGGTCGGGAAGTCCGATAACCGCTACGTCCTTTATGCTGCCGTTCGAACGCAGAAAGTCTTCAATCTGCACGGGATAGATATTTTCTCCGCCGGTAATAATGACGTCTTTTTTTCTGTCAACGAGGAAAATAAATCCGTCCTTATCTTCCTGCGCCATATCTCCCGTAAAAAGCCAGTCGTCGCGCAAAACCTCTTTCGTCGCTTTTTCGTCCTTATAATAGCACGTCATTACGCCCGGTCCTTTAACGGCAAGCTCTCCGACCTTTCCTCTTTCCACGTCCTTTCCGTCGGGGTCCGTTATTCTCGTCTCCCATCCGTATCCCGCCTTTCCTATCGCGCCGACCTTGTCGTAGTTCCCTATTCCGAGGTGTACGCACCCGGGTCCTATGGATTCGCTCAGTCCGTAATTCGTGTCGTATTCGTGCTTAGGAAAAACCGTTCTCCACCTCTTAATCAGGCTCGGCGGCACGGGTTGCGCCCCGATGTGCATAAGTCTCCACCTCGACAAATCGTAAGAAGCGAGGTCGACTTCTTTCCTCTCTATCGCGTCGAGTATATCCTGCGCCCACGGCACGAGCAACCACACTATTGTGCACTTTTCGCTTGACGCGGTTTTCAATATGACTTCGGGCTTTGTTCCTTTGAGCAAAACCGCCTTGCTTGCGGAAAGAAGGCTCCCGAACCAGTGCATTTTGGCGCCCGTATGGTATAAAGGAGGTATACACAAAAACACGTCGTCTTTCGTCTGCCCGTGGTGGTTCATCTCCACCTTACAACTGTGCATAAGGCTTCTGTGTTTATGTAAAATCGCTTTGGGAAAACCTGTGGTGCCCGACGAAAAATAAATCGCGGCGAAATCGTCTTCGGTGAGTTTTATCTCGGGCGCCGCGCTGGAAAAGTTGGTCGAAAGGTGAAGATAATTTTCCGCAAAGGTGGGGCAGTTGTCCCCGACGAAAAACAAGAACCTTACTCTGTCGATTTCGTCGCAGATTTTTTCCACTCTTCCGATAAACTCCGCGCCGAAAAACAGCGCGTCCACATCGGCAAGTTCCACGCAATATTTGATTTCCGACGAGTCGTAGCGGTAGTTGAGGGGCACGGCGAGCGCGCCCGTTTTCAGTATTCCGAAATACAGGGGAAGCCATTCGAGGCAGTTCATAAGGAGAATTCCGATTTTGTCCCCTTTCTTTATTCCGCGCGAAATAAGCATATTCGCGCAGCGGTTCGCCTTTTCGTCGAACACTTTCCAGGTGATTTCTCTTCTGAACTGCACCGACGTACCCGCTTCGACGAGTCCGTACTCTTTCCAGGTTACCCGTCTCGTTTCTTTTAAGTCGGGGTTGATTTCCACCAACGCAACGTCGTTCGGATATTCCTCCGCGTTGCGCGTAAGCACTTCGGTTATTACCATTTTTTTCTTTTCCTTAGTTTATTTTTTTAACGCAATCGCCTGCTCGGCGGCTTTTACCACGTCGTTTACTTCCATTCCGAAAACGTTCCTGAGATACGGCATTTTGCCGACTTCCCCGAACTTTTCTTTCACTCCCACGCAAGTTACCGGGACGGGATAGTTTTCGCACACCGTCTCGCACACCGCGCTTCTGAGCGCGCCTATTACGTTGTGATTTTCGATTGCGACCGCGGCTCCCGTCTTTTTTACCGACCCTATTATCGTCTCTTTGTCGATGGGTTTAACGGTATGACAAACGACTACTTCCGCGCTTATTCCTTTCGTTTTCAGTTCTTCCGCCGCTTGAAGCGCGGTTTCCACCATAATTCCCGACGCAATCAGACTTACGTCCGTTCCCTCTTCGATAACGTCCGCTTTGCACAGTCCGAAATCTATTCTTATCTTGCTACGGTAAATAATCGGGGGCGTTTTGCGGTTGAGCCTTACGTAGACCACCCCTTTCGCCGCCATAATTTCGGGCAAAATCGCCTGCAATTCGATAATGTCCGTCGGTTCGTAAATTACTATTCCCGGTATGGAACGCAACGCGCCTATATCTTCGAGGGGCATATGCGTGCCTCCGTTGAGTTCCGCGCAGATTCCCGGGTCTGTTCCCACGATAACGCAGTTCTGTTTCGCGTACGCGAGGCTAATCATAACCTGGTCGAGTATCCTTCTCGTCACAAACGGCGCGAAAGACGTGATTACCGGTTTGAACCCGTACGCGGAAAATCCCGCGGCTATCCCCGCCATATTCGCTTCGGCTATGCCTATGTCGAACGCTCTGTCGGGGAACTGTTTGTAAATCGAACCGCTTCCTATGCATTTTGCGAGGTCTGCGTCAAACAAAACTCTCTTTTCGTCTCTCTCCATTTCCTCGCGAAGGTATTCGATAAATACTTCTTTCATAAGTTTCTGCATCATATCTACCTCCCGAGTTCCTTAACGGCAAGTTCGTACATTTCGTCGGTTATCGTCATCGAGTGCGACCCGACAAGCGCGTTTTCCGCCGCCGAAATCCCTTTTCCTTTTACGGTATTGAGAATTATCATCGTCGGTTTGTCTTCGCACTTTTTAGCCTCGGCAATCGCCGCGTCTATTTCGTCCACGTCGTTTCCGTCCTTAACGTCGATTACGTTGAACTTGAACGCTCTCCACTTATCTACGAGCGGATAAATATCGTTAATGTTCGCGACATAATCGTCGAGCTGTAATTTGTTATAATCGGTGAACGCTATGAGGTTATTGAGTTTATTATTGCCCGCATACATAGCCGCTTCCCATATCTGTCCTTCCTGGCTTTCGCCGTCGCCTAAGATTGCGTAAATCGTCGCGCCGTCTTTTTTCAGTTTGGAAGCGAGCGCCATACCCACGGCGCAACTAAATCCTTGTCCGAGCGACCCCGCCGTCATATCCACGCCCGGCGTTTTATTCATATCGCAATGGCTGGGAAGGCGCGTGCCGCCTTTATTGAGGGTTTTCAGGTCTTCCTTATCGAAATACCCCTTTTCCGCCAAAGCGGAATAAATAGCGGGCCCGGCGTGTCCTTTACTGCAAACAAGCCTGTCTCTTCCCTCCATATCGGGGTTCTTCGGGTCTACGTTCATATACTTGCCGTACAAAACGGCAAGCGCGTCCGCTATCGAAAGACTTCCGCCGATGTGCCCCACACCTATACTGCGTATACATTCGACGATGTCTTTTCGGATTTCTCGCGCCAAAGTTTTCAACTCTTCGTTCATTCTACCTCCGCACCTTGTTTTTAAGCTATAAACAATTTATAAACTAATAAACCGTTTATTTATATAATATATTATACCCTTGCCCGCAACGTAAAGTCAAGTTCGTTGCGCCCGAGACGCGGGCGTTTTTTGTCATTCGCTCTTTTCCTCTGCGTTTTCGGCAACGCTTCCTTTCTCCGAATCGCCTACTCTTACGTTTTCGCACTCCGCTTCCGCAAGTTCGTCTCCGAGCGATTCGCTTCTCGCTACCGTAACTTTTCCGTCCATACAGGTGAATATGTTCGCGACGTACGCAGGGTCGAGTTTTCCTTTTTTAACTTCCAAGCGATAAGTGCACAAACTTACGAGCGGCACTATTATAAGCCCGAAAATCATCGCCGCCGAGCCCGCTACAATCGCGTTCGCAAAGTCGAGCGTTTCTCCCGAAGCAAACGTCGCTTTCATAAAACTCCATCCCGCGAGTTTATAGATAAGCGAGAATATCATTATCGCCAAACCTACGATAAAGGATGCCCAAACCGAGCTTTTCGTGATTTTCTTGCTGTAAAGTCCGTACAGGAACGGCGCGAGGAACGCACCTGCGAGCGCGCCCCAGCTTATACCCATAAGAGAAGCTATTTCGCTGAAATTGTATACTCTCTGAATAATCGCTATCGTCGCGCTTATTACGATAAACACGGCGAGGAAGATACGCATTATCAGCATTTGCTTCTTTTCCGTCATTTTTTTCTCGGGAACGATATGTCCTTTGATAAGGTCGAGGGTGAGCGTACTCGACGACGTGAGCACCAGACTCGAAAGCGTGGACATCGACGCGCTTAATACCAAAATTACGATAATACCCATCAGAAAATCCGAGTTTATCGATTTTTCGAGCATAGTAGGTATAATCGAATCGAAATCCGTCGTGTTTTCTACGAACAGTCTGCCGAACCCTCCGATAAAATAACATCCGCCTGCGACGATAAGCGCGAAGACCGTGGAGATAATCGTTCCTTTTTTAATATCGTTTTCGCTTTTTATAGCGTAAAATTTATTTACCATTTGCGGCAAGCCCCACGTGCCGAGGGAAGTAAGAATTATTACGAACCCGAGGAAAACGGGCATCGCTCCGAAAAACGACGAATACTGCCATCCCGCCGTTCCCGCAAGCGCGGACATAGACCCGGTAAGTCCGCCGTTCGCGTTGAGCACTGCGCAAACCACCGCCACTATACCGATGAGCATAATTATTCCCTGTATAAAATCGTTGACCGCGGTCGCCATATAGCCGCCGGCAAGCACGTACACGCCCGTAAGCACCGCCATAATGCACACTATAATGATATACGCTACCGTTTCGTTCTTGAAACCGAAAGCAACGGTGAACAGTCTCGACAGTCCGTTAAACAGCGAAGCCGTATACGGAATAAGGAATATGAATACGATGATTGCCGCCGCCACTTTCAACGCTCGCGAATCGAACCGTTTTCCGAAAAACTCGGGCATTGTTTTCGTGTCGAGTTTCTGCGTCATTATTCTCGTTCTTCTGCCTAATACAACCCACGCGAGCAACGACCCGATAACCGCGTTGCCTATGCCAATCCAGGTGCTCGCCACGCCGAACAAATAACCGAACTGTCCCGCGTATCCTATAAATATAACCGCGCTGAAATATGACGTTCCATAGGTAAACGCCGTTAGCCACGGTCCTACGTTACGCCCTCCCAAAACGAACCCGTTTACGTTTTTGGCTTTCCTGCGGAAATAAATCCCGACGTAAACCATAACGGCGAAAAATACCGCTATCATACAAGCCATAAGGACGATTCCTCCGACGCTCTTCTGCGCACCCGCCAATCCGTACATCATTTTGTTTCTCCTTTTATATGTTTAGGTGTCTTTTATTGCTTATTTAAGCACCGATTCCCGCATTTAATTGTGTTGCATATCCTGCAAACGCAAATAAAAAGCCCTCTTTTCCGAAACTTTCGTTAAGTTTCGGAAAAGAGGACGACTGTTTGTGATTTTGTCGCGGTACCACCTCTTTTCGTCCGCACATCGCTGTACGAACCTCGTCAAGCGCGCCTGTTTACAGGGTGACGCTTTATCGCGGTAACGGGCGAACCCGGCGTAGCATACTCGTTTCCTTTCCGTACGCGGCTAACGGAATGTATTCGGTCAGGGATTTCCCGACGTCTCGCACCTGCCGACGTCTCTCTGAAGGTTCCTCCGAGCCTACTTCTTTCCGCTCAAACGCTTTGAAATAAATATATCATAACTACGTATGCTTGTCAAGGTGTTTTTTTCAGATTGACGATTAAAGCAAAATACCTTTCTCTTCGGAAAAAAACTTATCGATATATTCTTCTACGTCGGCGCGCGTTCCTCTGTACGGACCGGGTTTTTCCATTTTATTGCTAACCGTCGCGGTTGCGAACAGCAACGCTTTTTCGAGCGGCGCGTTAATTCTTTCCGCTATATACGCGGCGAAAGTCGTATCTCCTCTTCCGCTTCTTCCCGAAAGATTTCTTGCTTTAATCGGTACGGTTTCCATTGTCTTTCCGTCGTAGGCAAGGACTTCGGTATTATGCGTTATGACTATTTCTTTCGCGCCCCAACCGTAAAGGATTTTCGCCGCTTCCCTGCGGTCGTCCGTTCCCGTAAGTATCTGCGCTTCGGCGGCGTCGGTTTTGAAATAATCGATATAAGGAAGAAGTTCTTTTTTCTCTTTCCAGTCTGCAAAATACATCTCTGTCCCGTCCCCGCTCGCGTGCCGCAAAAACGCCTGCACGTCCACTGCGATTTTTCCTTTCTTCGCAAGTTCTTTTATCAGCTTTCCGTCGAAATCTCCGTAAATCAGCCCCGCCAGATGATATATCCCGCAATCAACCTGCGGTATATCCTCTATCCTAAACGCGTCCGCTTGAGAAATACAGGTGCACTTCCTTTTTTCCTTGTCTGCGGTGAAATATTTATTCCGTATCGAAGTCGATTTTTCGCTCGGAATAAAAAATATATCTTCTTTGGGAATAACGAATTCGTTAAGCCGTTCTTTGTCGCGCTCGGCGAGTTTTGTAACCGCGCCCACCTTATAACCTGCGGCATACGCCGCGGCAGAAGAATAAATCACCGCGCCGCCTACCTCGATAATCTGATTGTCGAGATAGTCTATATTGTAGTCGAGAGATATGTGTCCTATGGTAAGAACGTCGTATTTTTTCATTTTTTAACTCCTCTTCCGAGAATTTCCAACCCTTTGTCGGGAATGTTCGTAGTTACGTTTACCACCGCGGAATACGCTACCAGCCGCTTTATCAGTTCGGGTTCGTCCACGGTATACACCGAGATTTTCAGATTTTCCCTTTCGCACGCCGAGGCAAAACCGTCGGTAACGCAACGAAAATTGATGTTTATCCCCTTAATTCTCGGGTTTTTGAACTTTTCTATGTGTTTTTTTATTTGAGGCACGTTTTCCTCTGTCATTTTATACGGGAAGAACGTCGCGTTCAGATACACGCACCCTGCGTCGAGGTCTCTTAAATCCGCTTCGGAAACGCTTCCCGTAAACAGGATATTGTCTTCTATCCCCATATTCTTCGCTTCGCTCAGCACTTCTTTTACAAGTCCCGACCTTTTAACGTCGCAATTAACCGTCCAGCCGTTCTTTTTGACGAACTCGAACGCGCGTTTAAGCGTGAGCTTCTTCGGATTAAAAAGATAGAAAGGCGAATGAGCAAGGTAAATTTTACCGTTTTTCTTTCGCAAATCGATTTCTATCGCGTCGACAAGATAGTCTTCCATACTCTTAAAATATAAAGGCGTATTCCTTCCTGTGCCGAGCGCGCCGCCGTGCGCAGTTATCATCATAGTTTTTTACCCCCTGTATTTTTTTCGGATAAACTCTTCCACGTCCTCCCTGTTTCCCGCAAACGGACCCGGCGTAGCCATTTTAAGCGAAACCGTAGCCGTTGCAAATTCCAAAGCCTCATAAATCGGATGCGCGAGCCTTTCCGCGCAATAAACCGCAAAAGTCGTGTCTCCCCTTCCCGTTCTTCCCGCAAGCGAATCCGCTTTTATCGGGCAAGTAAAAATCTCTTTTCCGTCGCAGACAAGCACTTCGGTGTTATGCGTAATCATAACTTCTTTCGCGCCCATATCGCACAGCATACGCGCCGCCTTAACCCTGTCGTCCGTCCCCGTAAGTATCTCCGCTTCCGCCGCGTCGGTTTTCAAAAACGTGATATACGGTATTATTTCCCTCTTTTCTTTCCAGTCTTCGAGGTACATACGCCCCGCCGCGTCCGCTTTACGCAAGAACCCTTGCGAGTCCGCGGCTACCGAGCCTTTCGTCGCAAGATATTCCACCGTCCCTTCCCCGTAATCTCCGTAAAGCAAGCCCGCAAGATGATAAATTTCCGCTTCGGGAATATTTACTAAATCGGCTTTTTCAAACGGCGTTCCGCGTTTAACGCATCTACTCTCCCGCCTCTCTCTGTCCGCCGTAAAATACCTGTTGTACATATCGGTGGAATTCTCTTTATAAAGGCAGAACACGTCTTCTTTCGGCAGACGGAACGCGTTTAACCTACCCTTGTCCTTTTCCGCAAGCGCGGTAAGCGCGGCGACCCTGTGCCCCGTTCCGTACGCCGCCGCGGACGAATATAAAACCGCGCCGCCTTCCGAGAAAACTTTCGCGCCGCTGAAATCTATGTTTTCGTCCATAGTGACGTGTCCGATTATCAGGGTTTCATACTTTTTCATACGCCGTATTCCCTGCCCTCTTCGGCAAAAACCATTCCTTCGCACCCTTCGAACTCCGCGCTCGGGTCGTAATCGGGAGAAGCGTGCGAGGCGATAAGGAGTTTTACCCCCGTTTCTTTTTTCAGATTGACAGCGTCGGTCGCTCGCATATGCCCGCCGATAAACGTCGCGGGTTTCGAACAGTCCGCCACGGCAACGTCGCACCCCGACAAAAGTTTATGTAAATTTTCATTGTAAACGGTATCTCCCGTATATGCAAAAACGCCGTTTCCGTCAACCTTTATCGCCAAATCGGGAACCGGATGTTTCATTCTGTAAAATGTAATCCTTTTTCCTTTAATATTGAGAACGGTATTTTCATCGACGTTTACCACGTTGAAAAGCGGATGGTCAAACAGTAAATCATACCAAACGCCGCTCTGTTTTTCGGTATAAATCGTCACTTTCGCGCCCGTCTCTTCCAGGAGATAACGGAAAGGAAGCAGGTCGCTCGTATGGTCGTAATGAAGGTGGGAAATAAAAATTCCGTCGAGGTTTTTAACGCCGGTTTCGGCAATCAACCTCGACAAAACGCCGCTTCCCATATCCATAAGCATACAAAAACCGTCGTCGGTCAATAAATATCCGCTTGCCGCGCCCTCCCCCGCTTTTCCGTAAGGTCCGTATTTTCCGAGAATTTTGAGTTTCATAGTTCGCTTTTCCAAAGTCCTTTTATAAATTCCACGTTTTTATCTTCGTACAGATTGTTTTTGAGAATATTGAGCAGAAGAATATTTCTCACTTTCATATAATCTTCCGTCATAAAATCGCCGCTTATTATGTTGGCTTTCGCAAGATATTTCGGGTTGTTTGCTATGCTTTCGATAAGTTTGTAATACAACGGTCTCAGCGTTCTGTCGAGTTTTCTCGGCGTGCGGAACCCTATCTGCGTACCTAAATTCGGCGTTTGCTGGGTCTGGAACCAGAACAACCCGTCAATCTCGAACGAATCGAAAAATCCGACGGCTTTCTTGACGAAATTCTGCGCGGGCAAGCCGTGAATTATCCTGTCCCACGGAATGATATGCGGACAGTTCACGCTGTACGCGTATTCTTTTTTGTAATTGAGAAGGATATAGCGTTTCCCCGAAGCGCGCAAATCGCCCATCGTCACGTCTTTTATGTCCTTGAAATCGGTAAACGCGTACTTCTCGGGTTGGATATATTTTGCAAAAAGCTCGTCCACTTTCGCGGGGTCGGCGGAAAATTTAAGATTGATATTGCCGATAACGTGCTGGGTATAGTATTCTCTCACGTCGAAAATGAAAAACTCGCTGTCGTTCTCTTCGAGCATACGTTTCCAGTCTTTAAGCGCGTTTTCAAACAAATCGCCCTTTTTAATACCGTGGCAAAGTACGATATTCCCTTTTTTGTCCGTATCGAGACGCACACAGAAATGCCTTATCCCGTACAAAAACTGTTCGTAAAAATTGCCGTCCTGACAGCACGCCACGGGTCTCATTCCGTAACTTCCCGCATTGTGCGCGCTCGGAATGACGAGGTTGGTTATTTTAACGTCGTCGCGAACGTAAGACATCCATCTTCGGTAAATCATTTTTGCCCTCTCCTTATTTTTAATTAAAAATACTTAATATATAAATTATATTCTGTTCGGGCACGTCTTGTCAATACCGATTTTTTTTTTGACAAACCCACCGTACCCGTTTGCGCCCGACGGCGAGGTATAGTATACTTAAAAAGAGGAAAACAAAAATGCGTTTGGACGAACTGAAAAAAGAACTTCTATCAATGGGCGCGAGCTTCGTCGGGTTCTCCGACATAAGCGAAATCAAAGGAAACTTAGGTTATCGCGGCGCGGTGACTATCGGAATAAAACTTCTCGATTCCGTCGTCGAACAGATTTTCGATGAATCCGCTCCAACCTATCAATATTTTCACCATTACCGCACGGTCAACGCTTTTCTCGACCGTCTTGCGCTTTTTACCGCGCTTACGCTTGAAAAAGAAGGTCTCCATCCCCTTATGATACCCGCAAGTCAATCTTCCGTCGCCGACCCGTACGCGGGCGCTTTCCCTCATAAAACCGCCGCGGTTAAAGCGAATTTAGGCTATATCGGAAAGTCCGCGCTCTTTATTCACAAAGACTTCGGAAGTATGGTTCGTCTTGCCACCGTCCTTGTAAACGAACCGCTCACGCCCGACGAAGAGCCCTGCCTTTTGAAATGCGGAAATTGCGATAAATGCGTCAAAGCGTGTCCCGCTCACGCAATTTCGGGAACCGAATATGCGGAAGGCGCTAAAAGAGATACGATTTTCTGCGCGGAAAAATGCTCTAAACATATGAAACAAGCCTACCGCGAAATCGGTCGCGGCGCGGTGTGCGGAATCTGCATAGCCGTTTGCCCGCGCAATAAAATTAACCGTAAAAAATAAGATTATATTTTCTTAAAAACCGAGATTATTTCGTAAAAATTTTTATAAATTTATAAATGCGGATTTTCCTTTTTCGAAGAGAGATTTCTCATCGCTTTCGCGAGGTCTATACTGCTCTGTTTATATTCGAGGTAAGAATCTTTTCTTCTTTTTTTCTCCGCGGCATAGTATTTTTCCCGTTCGTCGAGCGCTTCTTCCGCTTCCTCTTCCGCTACGATAAAATCGCTTAGTACGGTTACTTTTTGCCCGGTGACGTCGGCTACTCCTTCCATAATGTAGTAGCGTTTTTTCTGTCCGTCCACGGTATACTCGCATACTCCCGTATCCAGCCACAGCACGGTCGGCGCGTGCGAAGCGAGCACTCCGTATCCGCCCTCGGAAGACGGCAGCACGACGTACTCCACTTCTTCGTTCACGACTTCCTTTTCTGGAGTCTTCATTTCGAGAACAAACTTTTTCATTCCGTATAACCTTTGAGGTCGGACAAATCTCCGAGGAAATAGAACTCGCTTTCGGGTATATCGTCGGTTTTGCCATCGAGAATTGCGTTACAGCTGTCAATCGTCCTTTCTATCGGAACGTACTTTCCTTCCATTCCCGTATACACGCTCGCGACGTGGAACGGCTGACTGAAAAATCTTATGAGTTTTCTCGCCCGATAAACGAGCAGTTTGTCTTCGGGTTTGAGCTCGTCCATACCGAGAATGGCTATGGTATCCTGCAATTCGTTGTGTCTCTGCAACGCTTCTTTTACCCGCCTTGCCGTGCGGTAATGTTTTTCGCCGACGATATTCGGGTCGAGCACCGTGCTCGTCGACGCAAGCGGGTCTACCGCGGGATAAATGCCCTGCTCGACCTGTTTTCTCGACAAAACCGTAGTTGCGTCAAGGTGCGCAAACAAGGTGCTCGGCGCGGGGTCGGTTATGTCGTCCGCGGGAACGTACACCGCCTGAATGGAGGTTATCGAACCGTTTTTCGTACTGGAAATTCTCTCTTCGAGCTGTCCGAGTTCGGTCGCAAGCGTGGGCTGATACCCTACCGCCGACGGCATTCTGCCAAGCAACGCGCTGATTTCGTTTCCCGCCTGAATATAACGGTAAATGTTGTCTATAAACAGAAGCACGTCCTGATTGAACGCGTCGCGGAAATACTCCGCAAGGGTAAGCCCCGTGTACGCCGCGCACATACGCGCGCCGGGAGATTCGTTCATCTGTCCAAATACAAGAGACGTATTTTTCAGAACGCCGCTCTCCGTCATATCCTGCACCATTTCGAACCCTTCTCTGCTTCTCTCTCCCACGCCGGTGAAAATCGAATGTCCGCCGTGTTTCGTAGCGATATTATAGATGAGCTCCATAATAAGAACTGTCTTTCCCACGCCCGCTCCGCCGAAAAGTCCTATCTTTCCGCCTTTGGCGTACGGCGCAAGCAAATCAATGACTTTAATGCCCGTTTCGAATATCTCCGTCCGCGGGTTCTGTTCGGTAAGCGACGGCGCTTCGCGGTAAATCGCGCGCTTTTTCCCCTGTATCTCGCCCTTTCCGTCAATCGGTTTTCCGAGCGCGTTCATAACCCTTCCCAACGTCTCTTCTCCTACGGGAACACTGAGCGGCGCGCCGGTCGATACGACCGTCGCGCCCCTGAATAATCCGTCGGTCGAATCCAGCGCGACGCATCTTACCACGCCGTTGTCCCTGTGCGCGGTAACTTCGAAAAGCACTTCCCGTCCGTCGCCGTTATAAACGAGTATCTCTTTTTGCGCGGGCATATGCCCGTCGAACTTCACGTCCACGACCGTGCCTATTATCTGAATTATTTTGCCGATATACGTCTTCGTCATTGTCCTTCGCCTTTATCTCTTATCCGTATCGGGATTTCCCGAAAAACACGAGTCCATAAGTTCTCCCGTGATTTTTTCCTGCCTTATATGATTGTACTGCCTGTTTAACTCTTCAACCAGTTCTTCCCCGTTATTCGTAGCGCTCATCATCGCCGTCATAGACTTATAATTAACCGCGCACTCCGCGCTGCAAAGCGCGAAATCTATATACGCCCATATATACTGTTTCAGTATGCCGTCTTCGTCTTTCGGGTATTCCAAAAACCCTTCTTCGGCATACTGTTCAGGCAATTCGACAGGGAAAAGTCTTACTTTACACGGTTGCTGGCGGGAAGCGTTTTTCCCTTTTATCAAGGTAAAAATAAGGTATACTTCGTCGACTTCGCCGTTTATGAAATCGTCTGCAATCGAGTACGCCATATCTCTTATTTCTTCGCTGAGCGCGCCCTGCATAAGGTGAAGAAACTTATTGTTTACCTTGACTTTGAGTTTATTGAAATACTCTCTGGTAAACTGTCCGACCGCGTAAACGGTAGCTTCCTCCCGCGCGTTTATTTCGCTCGCGGCGAAGTCGAGTATGCGGTGGTTATAGTCTCCGCAAAGTCCCTTATCTCCCGCGATTACGACGAAACCCGTCTTTTTTACTTCTCTTTTTTCCGCAAGAGGAGAAGTAACCGCGCCGAGTTTTTTCACCACTTCGAACATATCCGCGAGAAACGCTCCGCTCTTAGCGAGTTTTTTTTCCGCTTTGCTCATTTTCGAAGCCGACACGAGTTGCATCGCTTTGGTTATTTTTACAGTCTCTTTCGCGCCGTTTATGCGGTGCTTTATGTCCTGTCCTTTCATCTTAAACGCCCGTATTCTTCGACGGCGCGAACTATGATTTCTTCCTGCTCCTCGGTTATATTTCCCGAAGACGCTATTTCGTCCGCAACCGCGGCGTACTTTCTGTGGAAATGTCCGATAAATCCGTCAAGGAACGAGATGACGTCCTTTACGGCGACGTCTTTTAATAAATCGTGCATAGCGACGAACAAAGTCAACACGGTGTCCGTCATAGCAACCGGCGCGTACTGCGGCTGTTTTATCGCTTCGGTAAGTCTTTCTCCTTTGTCTATAACCGCACGCGTCGCCGCGTCGATGTCCGACCCGAAACGCGAGAAAAGCACCATTTCGCGATAATGCGCCAGGTCGAGTCTCGTTTTTCCGCTCACTTTCCGCATCGCTTTTTCCTGCGCCGCTCCGCCGACGCGGGATACGGAAAGTCCGACGTTTATTGCAGGACGAACGCCCGAATTGAACAGTTCCTCTTCGAGGTAAATCTGCCCGTCGGTTATGCTTATTACGTTGGTGGGAATGTACGAAGAAATATCGCCCGCAAGCGTTTCTATGATGGGAAGAGCCGTCAAACTTCCCCCGCCCGATTCTTCGGAAAGGCGCGCGCTTCTTTCGAGCAGTCTCGAATGGAGGTAGAATATATCTCCGGGATACGCCTCTCTTCCCGACGGTCTGCGAAGAAGAAGGGACAGCGTTCTGTACGCGACGGCGTGTTTTGTCAGGTCGTCGTAAACTATCAGTACGTCCCTTCCCTTATACGCGAAATATTCGGCTATCGCCGTTCCCGTATACGGCGCAAGGTACTGTTGCGGCGCGTTGCTACTTGCCGTCGCCGCGACCACCACCGTGTATTCGGACGCTCCGCGTTCTTCGAGAGTTTTTATGATTTTAGCGACTCCCGACGCTTTTTGCCCGATTGCTACGTAAACGCAGATTACGTTCTTTCCTTTCTGATTGAGTACGGTATCGAGCGCGACGGCGGTCTTTCCCGTCTGTCTGTCGCCGATTATAAGTTCCCTCTGTCCTTTGCCGAGAGGTATCATACTGTCTATCGCTTTTATTCCCGTATACAGCGGTTCGTTGACCTTACTGCGGCGGAAAATCGAGGGCGCGGGGCTCTCTATATTGCGGTACTCGTTACAAACAGGCGCGGCTTTGCCGTCAAGGGGTTTTCCGAGCGAATCCACCACTCTTCCGAGCAATTCTTCCCCTACGGGCACGCTCATTATTCTGCCGGTCGTATACGCTATTTCTCCTGCGGACACCACATCCGACGTAAGGACGATAGCGCCGACGAATTTTTCTTCGAGGTTGAGCGCGAGGGCGTACTTGTCGCCGTCGATATAGACGAGTTCGTTGTTTTTAACGTTTTTCAATCCGTCGATAAGGATAACTCCGTCGTTACAGGAAACCACCCGTCCCGCTTCGGAAACCGAAGTCGACGGAACGAAATTTTTCAACGTCTCTTTTATTTCGCGCGTAATATAATCGAAACCGCCCATTATTCCAACTTCCCTTTCACGGCCCTTCTCAGGGCTTCCAACCGCCCCGAAACGCTGCCGTTATAAACTTTTTCTCCGTCAAACACGATTAACCCGCCGATTAACGCGTCGTCGATAACGTATTTAACGGTAAACTCTCCGTACTTTTTACCGAATTCGTTTTCGATTGCAACTCTTCTCGCTTCGGAAAGCGGCGAACGCGAAGTTACCGTAAGTTCAGTCATTTTCCTTCCATTCCTTTATGCAATCGTCGATGATTTTTTCGTTGTCCTCTTCGGAAATCTCCCTGCCGAGAATCTCTCGGGCAATGGTTATCGCAAGGTCGGCGACGTCGCTCTTCGCTCCCTCGACCGCTTTTTTGCGCTCGTCGAGCGCGTCTTTCTCTGCGTCGCGCACGATTTTTTCCGCTTCTTTTCTCGCTTCCGCAAGCATAGCTTCACGCTCTTGAAGTGCGTCTTTTTTCGCCTTTTCGTTTTCGATAATCAAGTTCTTCGCCGTTTCTTCGGCGTTTTTAGCCGTCTCTTCGCCCTGCTTTTTTATCTCTTCCGCTTCTTCTCTGATTTTCTCCGCGGCGGAAACTTCGGTCGCTATCTCTTCCGTTCTCTTCGCCATAAACTTCTTTATCGGCTTATACAGTAAAAACGTAAGCCCGACGAACAGTATGACGAAGTTGGCGAGATACAGAAGTATCTTTTCCCAACCGAGACCCAGCGTCTGAAAAATATCGGCACAAACTAAATAGCCCATTTTTCTCCTTTCCCAACTTACAGTACGAGTATAAGCAATCCGATAACGAGCGCGTAAATAATCGCGGTTTCGATAAACACCAGCCCGAGAATAAGCGTGGATTTAATCTTTCCGTCGGCTTCGGGTTGTTTCGCAACGCCGTCTATCGCCTTGCCGATAACAAGTCCCATAGCGAGCGCGCCGCCGAGCGCGGCGAGAGCGATTGCTATTCCTGCGCCGAGCGCCTGCATAGCTTCAACAGATAATAAAGACAACATAAAAAACGTCCTCCGTTTAATAATTTATATTTTTTCTTTTTCGCGCTTTACGCGGCGGTTTTCTCCGTTATTTTTCCGCTTTTTGCGCGTTGTTTTTTCTTTTTCGTCTTCTTTTCGAGCGGGTGCGACGCCTCTCCGAAGAACATCGAAGTGAGCAAGGTAAGTATATAAGTCTGCACTACGGCGTGCATTAACGTAAACATAACGGCGACGAACACGGGCAGAACCACCGTTTTCGACATAACGGAAAACGCGACGTAAATGAGCTCGGTAACGAGCACGCCGCCGATAATCGCGCCGAACAGACGGAAAGTCATACTAATCGGCAAAGAAAAATCTTTTAACGCGCCGAAAAATCCCCGTCTGCCGTTATGCACAAGCCCGCCGACGAGAATTACTCCGTACGACATAAAACCCATAACCGCGCAGGCGTTCAAATCTCCCATAACCGCGCGGAGACCGAAAAGTTCGGCAAACGTGCCGAAAAACACGAAAATTCCCGCCGAGAAAATATACGCGCCGAGAAAACCGTTATGGTAAGGAGAATTCCCTTTTGCAAGGTTGTCGAAAAACCCGACGAGGGTTTCGAGAAGCAACTGAAACTTTCCGGGAACTTTTTTGAATCTCGGAATAACGAAAATTCTTACGATAAGCGCAAACAGCAGGATAATTCCCGTAACGAACAGCGCGGTATAAAAAGACGGACTGACTCCTATCCCGAGAAAGTTCACGTCTTCGGGAAACAACGCTTCCCGCATAATTTCTCCGACGCTTTTCGCCGCCAAACAATTCAAACCCGTCAAATCCGTCCGCCTTTCCGCGCGCCCACACGCGCGACCTTATTTTGTAATATCCGATTATTATACTCTTATGTCGGTCTTTTGTAAAGCGTACGGCGCGGCTTTTTTCTTTTTGTCCTTTTTCCTATTCCGTTCTTTCGGAAATCGAACGGAAAATAAAAGTTTTTATTTCGTGCGGATGGAAAACAATTTCTCTTTCCGCAAGTTTTTTCCCGCCCCTTTCAAGCATATCGCTCTCGAAAACTTCGTACTCGTCGGGGTAAACAATCTCGCCTTTTATCTCTTTTCCGAACCGTTCGTAAACCCTGAGCACGACCCCGTCGCCCTTTTCCGCTTTTTTTACCGTTTCGGTAATAAGCCCTTCTCCGAAAACGCCGAATTTCATTTCTATTCTCACGTCCTCGTCGATTATTATCGGCGGATTGTTGTAATTATATCCGTTTCGCACGATTTCTTCCTTCGTTTCCGCAAAAACCGCCGCATATCGGAACGTCTGTTCCCCCTTGTCGCAGGTCTCGTCGGGGAATGTCGGAGAACGCAAAAGGTTAAGACTGATTTCTCCTTCCTGCGCCCTATATCCGTACTTCCCGCCGTTCATCACGGCGACGTATCCTTGTTTTTCGTCCCCTACCGCGGCATAGTAATGCCCGCATACTTCGTACATCGCTTTTTCTTTAATCGAAGTGATTTTCGTGCTTCTTTTCGTCGCACCGAACTGTACGTCGAATTCCGCTTCGTCCGTCCACACGCTCGGAGTAAATGACGCCCTGAGCATTTTATGCGTTTCATTCCACTCGGTTTGGGTATCGAAATATATAATCGCGGCGTCCTTAACGTAAATTTCCTGTGTGATAACCGATTTGTTGCAAACGTAATTGAGAAACGCCGACGCCCTCTCTTCGGTCACGGAAAAACCTATGCTCATAAGCACGGGTCTTTTCTTCGGCAAATTTAGATATTTCCTGTCTATGTCCCACGCGTCGTGGTGCGTTTTCGGGTCGGTATAGAGTATCGGCCTATGGAACAAGCCGTTCTTTGCGTATTCCTTTCCGCTCTTTTTGTCGTAAACGGATATAATATCTCCTTTTGTATTGAAAGTAACCTTTATTTTTTCGTTTTCAATACGGTTATCTCCCGCAAAAAACTCTCCTTTTTCCGTCTCTGCGAGGCTGCGGGACGAATACCCATCGCACTCGAAAAGATAGAGTTTGCCGCCGATAAGAAACTTTTCTTTTACGGGATAAGGCGAGGGATTGAGCGCGCAAAGATTTTTCCCTTGCGACAGCTTTGCTATGACGGAGTTTACCTCGCCGTCGAGCGCGGTGCATACTTCGATATAGTCTTCCACGCTTTCGCGGTGAACGCGGTTTATCGACGAACCCGGCAGAATATCGTGAAACTGATTGGTCAGCACCCGTTTCCACATTTCGTCGCGGCGTTCGTATTTCTTTCCGCTCACACTTTCCAACCATTCGAGATTGTGAAGTTTCCTTTCGGAAAGCCTGTTGTAGTACTTGTTCTTTGCCTGAGAAGTGAACGTTCCCTGGTGTCTTTCGAGATACAGTTCGCCATCGTAACGCGGCAGGTTATTCCCTTCCAGCTTGCGAAAGAGACTCGCGCTTGACGAAGCGACAGCCTTCGGCAAGTATTTTCCGCCCGCGCGTTTTACCATTTCGAGGTGCCCTTCTCCCGGTCCCCCGCCACCGTCGCTCACGCCGTAAATAAGCAACGCTTCGCCCGTTTCTTTCTGTAAATTTCTCTTGTCCGCTTTTGCAAACGCAAGAGGACTTCCCGAACACGCGTACGTTCCTTCGGGCGCGATATGCGCGATAACCGAGCTCCCGTCGGGCGCGACCCAGCGGAATGACTGCAACGGGAATTTCGTGTATTTGTTCCAGTTGAGTTTTATCGTCATAAAATATTTTTTACCGACGCCGCTTAAAATCTGCGGCAAGGTCTGCGGAAACCCGAACGCGTCGGGAAGCCAGGCTACGTCGCTGCTTTTTCCGAAACGGTCGATAAAATACTCTTCTCCGTACAAAAACTGTCTTATAATGCTTTCGCCGCAGGGAATATTACAGTCGCATTCCGTCCACATTCCGCCCTGAATTTCGATACCGCCCGAAGCGACTTTTTCTTTCACTCTTTCGAACAGTTCGGGCTCGCTCTCTTCCACCCACTCAAACATCTGCGCCTGGCTCGCGCCGAAAACGTAATCGTATCTGTCGAGATAGTTTACCGCGTTGGAAAACGTGCGTACCGCTTTTCTCTTTCCTTCCCGTATCGGCCACCGCCAGGCAAGGTCGAGATGCCCGTGTCCTACCGCGACGTACTCTACGCCCTCGGTCTGTTTTTCGTTAAAAAACGGCGCGAGAATTTGTTTCGCCTCGGCGACGTTTCCTTTTTTATAAAGCGCATAACTTTTTTCGAACGCGTTTTTTATGTCTTTAACCCCGTCTCTTGTAAGAAACGGATTGCTCCCTTCCGTCGCAAGCGTGAGATAAAGATGAAGACAGTCGTAGTAATAATCTCTCTTTTCCTCGTCGACGACGGCTATATCCGCGCGGATAAAACGCGGGTCGTAGAGAAAAACTCCGCAATAACCGTTGTTTCCGCAGTCCGCTTCGAGAAAAATTTCCTCTCCCCCTTCGGCATTGTCGAAAAGAGGCACCACCTGTTTGCCGAGCAAAGGTTGCCCTACGTCTATCGTCGCCATTATCGGCGTTACTCCGCCCACGGGCAGACCGTCGCGGTAAACTTCCGCTTCCGCGCCGAGTTTGAGAAGCGCGACTACTTTTTTCCCTTTTGCTTCGGCGGGCGCTTTTCCCCGCAGTCTGAAAACCGCGCACCCGAATTTCTTTCTCGTCCACGTCTTGCCTTTTTCAAAGGGAACGAACTCCGTTTCTTTCCATTTCTCTTTGGGCAAAGGCTCGTCGGTTATCGCAACTTCCGCATTAAGTTCTCCCACTTTACGATAGACGTCTCCTTTCATCTCGAGAAGTTTCGCGGTTAATAATGGATACCGCAATAATTTTTCCGTCATAGTTTCACCGCCCCTTCGAACAAAGTCGCCTCCGCCCCTTTTCTATTTGCTTTGCCAACGATTGCTCTCATTTCCTCTTCGTTCGTAAAATCCGTTTTCCCGTCGATTTGCGCAAGAAACGCCCCGAAAAACGCGTCTCCAGCGCCCGTCGTGTCCACGGGTTTTACGGGAACGGTCTCGACTCTAATTTTCTTTCCGTAAAACCGCACGATACTCCCGTCTTTGCCGCAAGTAACGCAAAGTATAGGATTTTTAAGTAAATCTATCGCGCTTTCTACGTCTTTACCGTAAAACGCCTCTATCTCTTCGTTGCTGAATTTCAATATGTCCGCCCTTTCGATATACGGCGCGAACAGTTTCGCCGCGTTTTCCGCGCTTCCGAAGACGTCCTCGCGGTAGTTCACGTCGAAAGAAAGTTTACAACCGAACCTGTCGCAGAGTTTTATCGTTTCGAACGCGGTTTTTCTCCCCGCCTCTTCGCTGAGCATAAGCGACCCGAGGTGCACGGTGGTGGGTTTAAGCGCGTTAAAAATTTCTTCGCTCGTTTCGATATGATAATCCGCCGCGTTTTCCCGCGTAAAACGAAAATTTCTCTCTCCGTTTTCGTCTATGGAAACGAACGCAAGCGTCGTCGGACGAACTTTATCCCTCTGAATAATCGCTTTAACGGGAAATTTCGTCCCTTCTTTTTCCAGAAACCGCCCTATCGGGTCGTCGCCCACTCTGCCGAGGAACGCGGCGTTCCCTCCGCACTGAGCCGCGTTTACCGCCACGTTAAAGGGCGCGCCGCCTACGTGAGCGCGCATCTCGCCCGTTTCCGAATTCAATAAAATGTCCGCAAGAATTTCGCCTATACCGAGTATCATAATATAATTATGATAACTTAAACTCTTTTCAAAGTCAATATTGACTTTCGCTCGCCTTGTAGTATAATTAAAACAAAGTTTGTAATTCGAACGGCGGAGGGAATATGGACAAGAAAACAATAGTGCAAAATCCGATTTTTTTCGAAGATAACCGCGTTTATCGCGTATATCTCGGCGGCAAAGGCTTCGAAGGGTTTCTTCCCGACGCGACCGACGGTTTTTTCCCCGAAGAATGGGTGGCAAGCAAGGTAAAAGCAATAAACCCCCGCTATTTCGGCAAACGCGACGGCGTCGCCGTAATTAAAAATACGGATATTTTCTTCGACGACCTTCTCGCCGAATTTCCCGAAGAACTCCTCGGCGGCAAAAAATACGACTGCCTCGTAAAATTCCTCGACAGCGCAATCCGTCTGCCCGTGCAGGTTCACCCGACGAAAGAATTTTCCCGCAAGCACTTTAACAGCGACTACGGCAAAACCGAAGCGTGGCTGGTCATCGCGACAAGGGAAAATCCGCGCCTTTATTTCGGGTTCAACCGCCCGATGACGAAAGAAGAACTTTCCTCTCTCGAAGAAAGAAGCGAAACGGAAAAAGACGTAATGCAGTCCGTCCTCTGCTCCGTCACGCCTAAGGTTGGCGACGTTTATTTAATCACCGCAGGTCTTATCCACGCCATCGGCGCAGGTTGCACGATAGTGGAAATACAAGAGCCTACCGACTTTACCATTCAACCCGAAAAGTGGTGCGGCGATTATCATATCTCTTACGAAGAAGAATACATAGGTCTTACGAAATCCGAAGCCCTCGACTGTTTTAACTATGATTTATATGGAGAAAAGGCTCTTAAACTTGCCAAAAAGGAACCCGTAATTATTAAAAATGAAAACGGTGTAAAAAGCGAAAGTCTTATTTCTTACGACGACACGCCGTGTTTCGCTCTCCGTAAACACACCTTGGAAAACGGAACGTACGTCTTTTCCGACGCTCCCGCAGTGTATATTTTACTCGACGGAGAAGGGGTTCTTTCCTGCGGAAAGCGGATAAAAAAAGGCGACCGCTTTTTCCTGCCGCACGCGGCGGCGAAACAGTCGCTTTACGCCGATAAATACGCCGTCCTTATCGAATGTCTTCCGAGCAAACAGGACTGAAAAAAATCGGCGGGTACAAATTCAAACCCGTCCGCCGATTAAAAAATCATATTACCCAAACCGAATAATAAACGATAAACGCTATGTCGAGAACAAGGCTTACCGAAAGAGAAGCGCAGCTTATGCAGTGAAGCGTGTATCTTGTCGAAGTTACCCCGAGCGCCGAGCATACGACCGCGCCTTGCAGGGTGATTATCGAAAGTATGCTCATTATCGTTTTTACTATATCGTTGGTAAAACCGCTTCCGGGCATATGCGCGACTCCGATGAAAATAACGGATACTCCGAGAAACGCCATAGCCAAACCGAAACTGATGACTTTCGGCGCAGTTTTCGGATGTTTTTTCTGCCGAACGGCAGCTTGTTCCATAAATATTTGTTTTGCCGTCATACCGTTATTTTACTACCCTTTTCATATTGTGTCAAGCTCCGTTTTTATGAACCCTACTCTCAGCCGTTTTCCGAGGCTTTATGCGTGTTTTCAGCCTCCCATTTTGCCAAATAATACAGCGGAAGCGGAAGCGCGACGCCCAAAGTAATCACCGTAAGCAAAATGCCGAGAAACCATTTTCCGTAAACGCTTACCACGTTTCCGTCCAAAGAAAGTTTTTCCCCGTCCACCCTCGACGCTTCGACGTAATATTTTTGTTTGACCTTAAAAACGAGCGGATACGCGATACCTACGGTAACAAGTCCGAGCAATGAAGAGACCGCGCTTTTTACCGCGCATTTAACGAGATTTCCTTTCATTCCCGATTGTCCTTTCGCCGCTCCGACGTAATGGGTGTTTTTCTTTTCCCACCTACGCAGTCGCGTTCCGATAAAAAACGCCGCTATCGCCGCGGTTACGCCGCTCAAAGCGTAGTTAAGCGCGTAAGTTTTCAGCTCGAGGGGCAGAACTTCGATTATCAGGTTCAGCGCCGCCACCGCTACCGCAGTCGCGACGAGTCCCGTATAATAAATATAAAACGCCGTGGAAATTTTGCCGTCGAAAACAAGTTTTCTCCCGTCGATACGGGTGTTGTCTATCCTCGTTTTCGTCATATAGTAATGGGAAATCGGATAAAGTAGGGTCGCGCTCAATATCGTAACGAAGAAAAAGCCGACGGAAATCGCGTAATACTTAAAAAACGGAAGGTCGAGTCCGCTTCCGTTTATTCCGTCGTCGTTAAGTAATTTCAACTCCCCGTCCATTACAGATATTTTCTTAGTTCGTTGACGTCGTCGAAGACGTAATCGGGATTAAGTCCGCTTTCTTTAAGCATAGCGAGGTCGGTTTCGCCGCTCAAAACGAGAATTCCCGTCATATCGTTGTTGATTGCGAATTTTATATCTGTGTAAAGTCTGTCCCCCACGAAAGCGACGTCGTCGGGCGTAACCGAACAGAAATCGAAGACGTATTCCGCCATCGGCGCATACGGCTTGCCGATTATTATCTCGGGCGTCTTGCCCGTCGTCTTCTCTACAAGAGCCATCATCGCGCCTGCGTCGGGCATATTGCCGTTGTCCGACGGGCATACGAAATCGGGATGCGTGGCGATATACGTTTTTCCCTCGGAGACAAGGTTCGTCGCGTGCCAGAGTTTTTCATAGGTAAGTTCGGTATCGAACGCAAGCAAAATAATATCCGCGTCCTCGCCCGTTCCCACGACATTCACGCCGCTCTCTTTCAGTTCGCGGCAAAGAGTTTCCGTTCCGAGAACGTACGTTCTTTTCCCTTCGTAGTGCTTGTTTATGTAGCTTGCCGCCGCCATTCCGCTCGTGATTATCTGTTTTATGTCCGCGTCATATCCCATTCTACGAACCTTTTTAAGATAATCGTATTTCGATTTCGAGCTGTTGTTGGTGACGAAACAAACGGTTTTTCCCGCTTCGGTAAGCATTTTAAGCGTTTCCATCGCGCCGTCAATAGGTCTCTCCCCCATATTCAGCGTGCCGTCCATATCAAACAGATATACCGAGATTTTTTTCAGATTTTTCATAATAAAGCGCGTCCGTAATTCCTTCGTTGTTTATTATCGCAAAAACAGGACTGTCCTCGTCCGCGCTGAGCGACAACGCTTTGAGCATCGCCCCTACGTCGGGCTCGGGCATATCCGTAAGAAAGGAAATCTTGTCCGCATATCGCGTAAGCTGTTCTTCGCTCGGCAGAACGTTGCCGTCGAATGCCGCCGCGCGCACCGATTTCACTCCCCGTACGGGTTTTTCCGACGGTAAAAGAATATCACGAAACGAATGTTTTGTAAAGTTTTTAAGCATCGAAATAAGAAACCGCGCCACGGTAAACCTTTCACCTACGGTCACGCCGTACGCGCCCGACACTTTTTCGGTGATGAGAGACCGCGTTTTCCTCGAATACAGTTCGTTTACGAAATTGACGATAAATCTTCTGCTTTCCGAATAAAAAGTCGCCTCGTCGCTCTTCCCTTCGAGCAAAGTTTCCGCCACTTTCCGATACGCTTCCGCAGTCACGTCGCGGTAAGGAAACGCGCTTGCGTAAAAAATGCGGAAAACACATTCGGCGTACAACTGGAATACCGTCTGGTAAAGCCTCGGAAGGTATTGTTTTTCCTCGGTCATAACCTCTTCTCTCAGAAAAACGAACTCGGGCAAAGAAAAAATCCCGTCGAACGCGTAAAGATAGCGATAATCGAATACCGCGGGGATAAAAGCGTATTTTGCGTTCTTAGCGGCGCGTTTTACCGCGGAGATAACTCCGCTTCCGCCCACGCCTATGAAAAAACGCGCCCCCGTATCCGTTTCCGATACTTCTTTCGGCGAAAAAAGCAACGCGTTGTAGTCTGACCCGAGCGCTCTTATAAGTTTTTCCCCCTCTTCTCTGTCCTGCGCGACGACTGCGAGTTTTCCCGCGGGGTAATAATTCGAAAGTATCTCCCTAAACTCGCAAAAATCTTTCCCCGCAATAAATTTCGTTCCCGTACGCATAAGCTCCATACCCTCCGTACAAAGGATTATAACCGTTATGCCGCGCGCAGATACGCGCTTTTCGTCAAAAAACACCGAAAAAAAGCGAAGTAATATTTTTAGTCTTAATTTATATACTATGATTATGAAAAACAGCCGCGTCGAATTCTTTCTCAAACTCGCCGCTATTACCGCAGCGGCGTTTATCGTATTTAATTTCGGAGTAGTCGGCGGCTTTTTCGGGAACGTGTTCAAAATACTGCAACCCGTGCTAATCGGAATCGTGCTCGCGCTCGCTATGAGCGTGCCCTTACGGTTTTTCGAACGCAAAGTTTTTTCGAAAATAACAAAACCCCGCCTGAAAGAATTCCTGTGCCTATCCGTCACTTTCCTCATTTTCGGCGGCGTAATAACCGTGCTCGCCGTATTGATTATCCCGCAAGGCGTAAAAAGCGTGAAAGACCTGATGGAAAAATTTTCTTCGGGAGAAGTAAGCGCGGCTGTTGGCAGCCTCGGCGGTATGGATTTACAGCCCGTTATCGAAAAAGTTTACAATTTCCTCACAGAAAGAATAAGCGAATATCTCCCGAAAATAATGTCGGTGATGCAAACGGTTTTTACGGGTTTGTATAACGTTTTATTCGGCGTCGTCATCGCGATTATGCTCGTAATAAACCGTAAAAACGTGAAAGAACAACTCAAAAAAGCAATCGGGCTAATCTTCAAAGAACGCAACCTTAAAGTTCATTCGTTTTTGATAAACGCCTCGGAAAAATTCTCTCGTTACTTAGGCGGGCAGCTCACCGAAGCCTGTATCCTCGGTCTCGCCTGCTACGTCACTATGCTCGTCCTTAAAGTTCCATACGCCGCTTTGGTATCCCTTATTATCGGTTTTATGAACCTTATTCCCATAGTCGGTGCGTATATCGGGGGCGCGTTGTGCGCGGTAATCGTCTTTGCCGCAGACCCGTCGAAAGTGTTTGTCCTTCTTATAGCGATAATCGTATTGCAACAAATAGAGGGTTTTACCACCTATCCCGTAATAGTAGGTAAATACGTCGGACTGAACGGTTTCTGGATAACGGTTTCCATTATACTTTGGGGCGGAATTTTCGGATTTTGGGGAATGTTCCTCGGCGTGCCGCTCAGCGCGTTTTTGTTCGATTTATTCGATAATTACCACGCGAAAAAAAGCGCGGAAATGAAAATTTTGCGTTCGTTAAAAGAAAAGTGACGAACTTCCCAAAAACGCGAGCGTAAGGATAATTCCCAGTCCTATCGCCGCTACCTGCCCGATAAGATATACGGCAAGCGAATGTTTCCCCGCTACGGTAAACGGGGCGTGCCATATCCCGTCGAGGAATGGAAACAGCGATTTTTTCTCGCGGTAAATAAGTTTCGAAATAGCGGCTCCGAAGAAGAAAAAGGAAATATACGGAAATACGGGGAAATAGTCTCCCGTCCACCATTCTTTCGAATAGAAAAACATTCCGAAAAGTTTTCCGTCGAGCTCCGAGACCGTTCCGTGTGTCTCGACGTCTATAAGCAAAGGATTGAATTTTCGGTTTATCAGGTAGAACGCGACGCTTAAAGCTATCGTCGCTATGAAGAAAATTACCGCTTTCCAATTTTCCTTAATCGGTTTTTTTATTATTTTTTCCGCGAGAAAAAACGCGCCTTTAATAAGAAATTCGAAAGCCGAATACAGAATTATAACAACCGCAAGGCAGTGCAATACGCCGAAAAGTATAAATACGTCGGCGTCGAAAAGTACGTCAGCGAGAAAGGTAAGCGCGCTCAGGCACGCCGCAACCGTCCAGAGTTTTACACCTCTTAAAAAATTGTTTTTCGAAAGCGCGGTGCACAGCCCCGACACGCAGAAAAAAAGGAAAAGAAACGCGGGTCGCCAGAACGCCCTCACGTCGCTTTCCAAATACGCTACGCCTATCGAATTGAGCCATTCCAACGCCGTAACGCCGCAGTCTTTCCATTGATAAAACAATCTGCCGAAATCGAAAAACGCGTGGTCGAACACAACGAGGATAATCGCAAGTCCCCGCCAGAAATCGAGTTCCCATATCCTTTTCTTTTTCACGGTCATTTGTACTCGACTCCGACGTATTCGGTTTTGTCTCCGATTACCTTAAACAGTTCGAACCTGTCCGCGTACTCGTGCACGAGAATGTTGGGATTAAGTTTACTGAAATAAACCTCGGGAATTTCCTTTTTCGGCACGCTCGCCATTTTCGGCTTTTCTTTTACTTCCTTTTTCTGCGGCACCCAGTCGAACAAAAGTTCGCTCGCGGTTTTCTCCTTTTCCCCGTCTTCATCCGCGTCTATCAGATATTCGGGGATTTCGTCGTCGAATTCGTTCTTTTCTTCGGATTTTTCATCCTTTCCCTCTTCGTCGAATTCGGGATAATCTCCGCCTTCGGGAGGGGAAAGTTTTCTTTCCCGTTTTTCCTTCGCCGCTTTTTCCGCCTGTTCACGCGCGGCAAACTCTTCGTCCGCCCATTTGTCGTTGACTTTTTCCCGCCGCCGCGCAACCACGCTTTTAACGGGCATAACCAGAATATTTCTGACGGAAATAATCACCGCGCACACCACGCACGCCACGCCGCCCGAAAGGTAAATTATGCTGTAAACGTCAAACCCGAACGGGTCGAACCCCGCGCCGAAATGCAAAATAACTCCCAGCAGAGCGTAAAGGGCGGGCAACCACAAACCGAAGGTTACCGTTATTTTCAGAAACAGTCGCACGAAACCTTTCAGAATCGCTACGAAGCCTCCCGCTATTGCGCCCAGTATATCTACAAAGGAGTTACTTTTCCGCATTTATAAAATTTATTATTTGAGCAAATCAAGCCCGACGTACTTTCTCAACGCTTCGGGAACGGTAACGCTTCCGTCTTCGTTCTGATAGTTCTCCAGTATCGCCGCAACCGTTCTGCCTACCGCGAGTCCGCTTCCGTTAAGCGTATGCACGAGTTTCACTTTGCCGTCGGTATCGCGGAATTTGATATTCGCTCTGCGCGCCTGGAAATCGACGTAGTTACTGCAAGAAGAAATTTCTACAAACCGTCCGTAAGAAGGCATCCACACTTCGATGTCGTAAGTTTTGCACGAACCGAACCCTACGTCTCCCGTGCACAGGCAAACCACTCTGTAAGGAATTTTCAAGCCTTGCAAAATGCTTTCCGCTTCGTGCGTAAGGTCTTCGAGTTCGTCGAAACTCGTTTCCGGTCTCGTGAACTTAACAAGTTCGACTTTATTGAACTGATGCTGACGGATAAGTCCGCGCGTGTCCCTTCCCGCGCTTCCCGCTTCGCCTCTGAAACACGCGGTATAAGCGCAATATTTTATCGGCAAATCTTTTTCCGCAAGAATTTCGTTTCTGTGGAGATTGGTTACGGGAACCTCCGCCGTGGGCACGAGATAGAAATCGGAATCTTTAATAGCGTACATATCCTCTTCGAATTTGGGAAGCTGTCCCGTCCCCAGCATCGAATCGCGGTTTACCATAAACGGGGGAAGCACTTCTTCGTATCCCGCCGCGGTGTGCGTATCGAGCATATAGTTTATTACCGCGCGTTCCAGCCGCGCGCCGAGTCCGTGATACACGGTGAACCTCGTTCCCGTGATTTTCGCCGCCTGTTGCGGGTTAAGCCACCCGTGCTTTTCTCCTATATCCCAGTGCGACTGCGCCTCGAAAGAAAACTCGGTCGGCTGCATAAATCTGCGCACTTCCACGTTGTCTCTGTCGTCCACGCCCACGGGCAGACTGTCGTCGACAAGGTTGGGAATAACGTACATTATCTCGGTAAGGCGGGCTTCCACTTCGGCGAGTCTCGCGTCGAGTTTCTTGATTTCTTCGCCTTTTTCTTTCATCGAAGCGATAAGGTCGTCGCAAGGCTGCTTGTTTTTCTTCATAACGGCGATTTCCGCGCTCGCCTTGTTCTTTTCCGATTTAAGCGTTTCGGTTTCTTTTATCGTCGCGCGTCTTTCGGCTGCAAGCGCGATAAGCTCGCTTAAATCGAGATTGCTGTTTCTTTTCGCAAGTTTTTCTTTGACCAGTTCGATATTGTCGCATACAAATCGTAAATCTAACATTTTTACCTCGTATTTTACTTATAATTTATTATTTTACTATATACTTTTCCGAATTGCAATTATTTTCAAAAAAAAGAGCGGACATATCGTATTGTCTGCCGTAAATTAGACATAATCCGTCACGCTTAAACGTTAAGTCGCATATTTATACAAAAAACGAAGTCGGAGGCACTATGCAGAATATCGAACAGCTTGCCCGCGAGTACAGAACCGCTCTCGAAAGCTCGGCTCAGGACGGCTCCGCCGTCATAGAACAGGTAATAATTCTCGAAGAAAACCAGCTCGATTACCTCAACGGTCTGATTCCGCGTCTTCCGCAGAGTTCGCGCCGAACCGCCAACTATATGAAAAACGTCATCTACCGCTCGCTGTCCAAACTCAACGCGCTGATAAAAAACACTTCCTACGTCCCCTCTTTCCGCAATGTCAACGTCCCTTGCCAGTCTCTTAAAAACGCGCTTTTAAGCACCCAAATCAGTATTTTCGTCTTACTCGACAAACTCACCCTCCCTTATGCCGACGTCGCGGAAATACTCTCCCTCGAAAACCGAAAATTAGGTCTACTTGCTTTCGTATAAGTAGAGTGTGCGAGAGGGGAAACCTTTTTTAGCAAAAAGTTTCTCCCCTCTCGCGCTCTCCCCTTACAAAAAAAACAAAAATTTTATTAAAGAGTATGCGAGGGAGAAAACCTTTTTAGGCAAAAAGTTTCTTCTCCCTCGCGCTCCCTCTTTACAAAAACTTTTATTATTTGTGTTTTTAATCTTTCCCTTACATTAAGCGAAAACTTAAATGGGGGAAGAGAATAAGGAATAAATTAAATCCAAAAAGTGGAAATCGCATTTTCACTTTTTGCCCTTACGGGGTTCGAGCAAGGGGCAACGCCCCCTGCGAATTTAAGATGATAAGCAAAATGTGTCATTTTGCTTCCTTGGTAGTCCGACTTATGCGGATAAAAAAAATCGTCCGCGTGTCGGCTGAAAGCCTACCGCGAGCGATTTTCCGCATAACGTTTGGTCGGAAGCCTTGCGCCGTTTGGTCGGAATCCCACGCCGAGTCGTTTATCTTGACATCAGTACTATTCTATGCTATATTCACGCTATGGAATTGCTGGAACTCGTAGCGCAAATTCTGTTTGAAGTATACGGTGAAATAATTTGCGCGCTCATTCCCGATAAAACTTTCGGAAAAAAGGCAAGCGCTTTTTTCAGAGCGTTAACGCTTTTAGTCGCTTTCGGCGGAATTATAACTTTTATTATAGGACTGTGTATGCTCTACGAAAAAGACGCGACGGGCATACCGTTGACTGCCGTCGGCGGGTCTCTTCTATTCGTTCATTTAATAGCTTTCATCGCTTGCGCCGTCATTAAGCACAAAAAGAAAAAAGCCGAGGAATTAGAATCCGCCTTTAACCGCGATAACGATAAAACCACTATCTGATTTCTTTTTATCCCGGTAAAAATAGCGAGCCGCCGTATCAAACAATGCGGCGGCTCTTGCAATCTCGCTTTTTAAGTATTCTTTACTTTTCTTCTTTTTTAGGGGTTGATTTCTTTCTTTTCCTTAAAAACAAGACCAAAACCACAATCCCGGCGATGAGTACGACTCCGCCTACCGACGCGCCCACGGCGATAGCGACAATGTTCTTCTCTTTGCCTCCGTCCGTTACGTCGGTTTTCCCGTCAATAATTATGCTGTCAATTACGTCGGGACTTACAATAAACTCGGGTTCGGCGATTTTGATATTGTTCGCTTTATAGAAAGCGTCCACCCTTTCCGATATAAACGTAACTTCCAACACGTTGCCGCCGTCGGACAGGTCGGACTTCGATAAACTCAGTTTTCCGCCGCTCACTTTTTCGGTTATGTTCACTCCGTTAAGTTTAACGCTGTTTATTTTATATTTCGCGTCGGGCGTAATTTCGTAGGTTATGCCACCGTCGCCAACCGTCTGTATCACAGTGTTGTCGATTGTGCCGCCTACGCCGTTGACCGAAGCGTATATGTTTTTCTTCGTTTCTACTTTGCTCTTGTCTACCGCGCAAACCATAAACGGGCTGAAACTTTTCACCGTCGCAACTATGCCGTACTTCGTAATTACGCAAGGAATTTCTTCCACCGTATCGATAGTGCCGTCGGCTTTTCGCGTATAGTGATAAACCGCGAACGTAACGCCCTCGTCATCGGGTCCGTACCCTGCGGGGAACCCGAAACCGACCTGCATAAAACTCCCCGACTGTATCGTCTGAATTCTTCCGCACATCTGCAAATCGATTTGATAAGTTTCGCTTGCCTTTATATCCTCTTTTTCAAGATTCGTCTGTTCGGTAAGCAAGTTTTCCATCGCCTCTTCTTCCTGCGCGGTCGGTTTGTTGACTACCAGCATAAGCTGACTTCTCTGATTGCCCGCCACGGGCTGTCCGTCCTTGTCCTTAAAATCGTTAAGCGCAAGATTTTCCGCGCCCAAAAACTGCGGTTCGCCGAATATGCTCATATACAGTCTTCCGTCGTTGAATACTTTCGGGCATACAACGCTCTTTCTCTTAAACGTATAGCTCGACGGCTCGGGTTTTTTCTCGCTCTTTTCTCCGATAAGATTTACGGGAGCGAGCGAATAAACTTCCTGACTGTGCGTATAACTTACACTCGGATAGAAACGGAAGCTTATCGTTTTATCCCCGTCGAAGGTTAAATTCTCTATGCGCGCATAATTCTCGATATCACTGTGCTGCGACGTGATTTTAACGCCTATTCCTTTGTTCTCATTTTCCTTTACGAGCTTCTCCGAGTACTCGAAAGTAATATCCACCGGGTCGAAGGTCCTTATCCAACTGTTATTGTTCGGAGTTCTGCGCATCACGCTCGGAGCCGGAATGTAGCTTCCGAAAGCGTCGTTGGAATAAATCGCGCTCACGGCAATTATATGGTCTTCGGGTGAATCAGTATATCTGCCGAACGAATCGGCATTGCCCGGAATATCCATTACGGCGTATTGCACTTGATAAGTTCCGTAAGAGTAGTTGCTGACCGTATATCCTTGCGCCGACGGATAATCGACGTCGGTAATACCTGCGACTTTCATCGCCTCGCTGAACGTGTAAAAATCCACCCAAACTTCGCAAGTTCCGTCTTCGTTTATGGTTCTGTACGCAAGATACTTTCCGTTTTCCGCGAGCTGTTTATAATCCATACCGTCGTAGCTTACTCCGAATTGAAGATATTTCTGTCCTTCACGGTCAGGGTCTTCGGAGTCGAAATATCCCATATACAATCTGTTTTCCTCGGTATCGCCGAGAGCCTCGTCTTTAAGGAGATATCCTTCGTCCTTAAACGTAAAACCGCCTTTATCCTCGGTAACGCCGTAGTCGAACGGTCTGAGCGCGGGATATTTCAATTTGTATCCCGAAGTGGATATTACGGAATCCGAAAAATGCTCCGCCGACATTGTTTCGTCTCCGACCAAAAGGTATTTTTCCGCGGTAAACGAACCGTCGTTCCAGGTAACGTCCACACCGTACCAAAGTCCGCCCACGGAAACGGCGTTCCACATATGCGCTTCGAAACCGCCGTCCGAATCCGACTCGCCTTTGATATATCCCGACCCTTGAATAAGAGCGCAGGGCACGCCGAGTCTGTCCATAACGGCTTTGAACGCGCGAGAATATCCGCCGCACATCGCCTTGCCTTTCACAAGCGCGCCGTACGCAGAATTGACGTAGTCGCGGTACGCCTTTCCTTTTTGCGCGTCTTCGTATGCGCCGTAATCGTATTCGGTCTTTTCTATGATATATTCATTAACATACTTGACAAGCTTCACGACGTCGTCTCCGCATTCGTTTTTCGCCGCCGTAACCGCAGCGTTTAACGCCGCTTCATATTCTTTTACAGCCTCGTTTACCGAATCAGCGTCTGCGAAATCCGCAGTTAAGAAATTATCCGCGCGCCCGGAATTTATGTATGCGACGTATTTTCCGTTCTGCATTCCGCCCTGAAATTCGATTTTATATAAATCCACATAGAATAAATCCGGATTATCCATATAAAACGAATCTCTCGCCGCACCGAACGCAACCGGAATTTTAGCGGACTGCGCGTCCACATACTCCGCGATTTCCTCTTGCGTAAGAACCTGAGTCAAATCATAAGAGCCTGTGCCCGTTTTCAACCGACCGTCTTCCGCCATTTCGCTCAGAACGCCGTAAAACTTCTGCGCGAGAGCGCTGTTTCTGAGCTCGTTATAATAATACTTTCCGTCGTTTCCGTTCTCGGAAGCAACCGCCGCGCCGTTCTGCCCTCCGTATATTCCCGCGATTACTACCGCAAGAATAAGCAAACCCGCAAGCACGGAAAAAAGTATAGCGTGTTTAGCATTAGATTTCATAAAGCCTCCAAAGTACTTTTATACGGCAATTATATTCAAAAAAAATTTGCTTGTCAAACAGTTTTCGACGGCAAAAAACCATACCGACTTTTTGCGACGGGTTACGTCAAATTAACGACAAAAGCCGCCTTTCGCGCGACCTTCAAAATAACGCGTATCCGACGACCGTATTTACTTCTCCGCGGCGCGTTTTCCGTGCTTTTACTTATGCTTTCCGAAAAAATCTTACTTCGAACTCGGTGTTTACCGAAAGTGTTCGTACTCCGTCGAGTTTAGAAAGTTTTTCCTGCGACGTATGATAATAATAAGGAGTCATTTTTACGAGAGCTTTGATTTCGTCGGCGCATCCGACGAAAACCCCTTTTACCGTTTCCACACTCTCTTTTTCGTACCCGACGAACTCCGCGTCGTCTTCCTCGTTATACCTCGGCTCTTCGTACAGAAATTCCTTTAAGTTAAACAAATGATTTTTCGCGGGCACCACCCTTAAAAGTAAACCGTTTTCTTTCGTCACTCTCGCGAATTCTTCAGCATAAACCGGCGCGAACGCGCATATAACCGCGGAAACGCTTTTCTCTTCAATCGGCAGCCTCTTGCTGCTTGCGACGGCAAAGTTTACTTGCTTATATAACTTGCTCGCTTGCTCTATTGCGTGTTTTGAGATGTCCGTTCCCGTAACTTCGGTATCCTTTAATGCGTTTTTAATGTATCCTGCAATATAACCCGTTCCGCAACCAGCGTCCAGAACCGAGCCGCTTTTTTCTTTAAGCGTTTGCGCTATGTATTCGGCAAGCGGTCGGTAGTAGCCTTTATTCATAACTCTTACTCTTGCCGCAATCATTTCTTTATTGTCGCCGGGGTCTATCGAATTTTTCCTGTTCGCAGGCAAAAGATTGACGTAGCCGCTTTTTGCAACGTCAAAACAATGCCCGTTTTCGCAAACGAGGCTTTTTTCTTTTATCGACAGTTTATGCCCGCAATGCGGGCATAAAAACAAATTATTTTCTACCATTTTTCTCTCTTTTACAGTAATATTTCCAGCGCTGCGGTTTTCACTCTACGCGGGAAAAGACTCCTTTTTATCGCCTTTTTCAATTCTTCCTTGTCTTTTGCCTTTCCTATCCCCGCGAGGGTATACAGAATTTGTTTTACAAGGTTGCTCCCCTGTAAACGGCTTAATATCACGTTGACTTGTTCGAAAATATCTCCGTTGTCCTTTTTCACTGCGTTTTCGATTACCACCGTCGCGCCCGTCGCGGTCTCCGCGGTGAAAACAATTTCCTCTCCGAACTCTCGTTCCTCTCCGTTTACCGTTACTTTTCCCGCGGTAATATCTTTGAAACATACGGTATAATTCCGTTTTTCGGGGACAAGCGTCAAATCTCCTTCCGTCGGATTTATCGTAAACTTAACGACTTTGCCTTCTTCTTCGATTTCGAACTTCGTCGTGGCGAACGCTCCGTTTTCACATTGATAAGTCATTCCGTCGTCTTCGTAAAGGGTGTACTCTCCTTTTCCTCTGAACGCGAGAATTTTCAGGTTTTCGGGGTTATTACACCCGTTTCCTTTATCCGCGGAAAGAGGTATTATCCCTCCTTCTTTTGCCAGCACGGGAATGAACTCCGCGTCTCGGCACATAACGACGGTCTGTCCGCCCGTATATGTCTGCCCCGTAAATATGTCGGTGTATCTTCCTTTCGGCAACCATACTTTCACTTCCGCGAGGTTGACTTTCCGATTTATTTTCTTCGTTATCGGACAAACTATGAGTTCGCTTCCGAAAAAGTACTGATTAGGCACGGAATACGCTTCTTTTACGTCGGGGTATTCATAGTACATCGGTCTGCACAAAGCGACGTTTTCCTTATGCGTCATTCTCGAAGCGGTATAGATATAAGGTATCATCGCGTGCCTTAATCTCAGATATTCTCCGGTAATTCTTCTCACCGTTTCGCTATGTTTCCACGGTTCTTTTCCCTGCAACGCGAAACACGTGCTGTGCAGTCTGTTTATCGGACTGAACACGCCGTACTGACACCATCTCAGATACATTTCGTCGTCGTAATATCCTAAGTGATGCCCGCCTATATCGTGGCTCCACCAATCGTATCCTATATTGCTCGCCGTGTTGGTAAACTCAGGCTGAAAAGCAAGGCTTTTCCACTTTGTAATATAGTCGCCGCTGAACCCGAGGGGGTATCTGTGCGCACCTATCCCGCAATACCGCGAAAGCACCATACCGCGTTTTCCTTCGCGCGCGTTATCGAGATAGTGATAATGATTGAGCGCCCAGAGCGGGTCTACGTCTTTAAGCGTGGACTTCTTTCCCTGTTGCCAATCAATCCACCAGAAATCCACTCCGTCCCGTTCGTACCGATGATGAAGTTCTTCGAAATAAGCGTTGATAAATTTATTGTCCGCTATATCGAAAGGAATATCTTTCTTGCTTGTCGGGTCTACGCCCATAGCTTTCGCCATTCCTTCGTACACGTCTTCGAACGCTCTTACCCCCGAAGCGGGATGTAAATTGAGAGTAACGCGCAAATTATGCGCGTGCAACCATTTGAGGAATTCTCTGTAATCGGGAAAAAGGTCGGTGTTCCAACTGTATCCCGTCCACCCTTCCGTTTGAAGCGGATTTTTCGTTTTGTAATTCGTCCCGAACTTCTCGTTCACCTTCACCCAATGCCAGTCCATATCGACCGTAGCGACGGTAAACGGAATATTTTCGCGTTCGAAACGCTTCATAAGATTTATATATTCTTCCTGCGTGTAAGCATAGTATCTGCTCCACCAGTTGCCGAGAACGTACCTCGGAAGCATCGGCGTGCTTCCCGTGAGATAAAAATACGCGTTTAACCCTTCTTCATATCTCTTGCCGTACGCGAAAATATACTCGTCGCTCTCCTTTGCCTTGCGCGGGCAAAGCGCGCCGTCGTTTCCGAGCGCGATACCGTCGTCGCAAATCACGGCTACTCCGCTTTTGGAAATAACGCCGTTCCCGAGCCCGACCTTTCCTTGCCGCATATCGAGAGTTCGGCAGGTTCCGCCGAGGTTGTTTTTGTTATTGCACGCAACCCATTTCTTTTCCCTTTCGATATACACGGACATTACTTTTTTCCGCGCGACGGAAAAATTGAACTTACATTCCGCCGTCTCCACGATAACCGTACTGCCCGTGGATTTCACCTCGAATTCGTTCTCCCCGAAATCGCGGAACCATATATACTGCGTGGCTTCGTCGGTGAAAATTCCGTCTTTCTGCGTTTCCACACGCAAAAGAGACGGGGTAAGTACGGTCAATCGGTAGCCTTCTCCGCAAATAATATTTTTTTTCGCGGCAAGCGGTCTCGTCTCCGTCACGAGACAGGGATTGAGTTCTGTCATATTTTCCTCCGCTTTTCGGTTTAATCGACAAAAACGCGCAATACATCGTGAACTATACGGCAATCGAGAACTTTATAATCAGTCACTTCGCCGTCCGCCTGCACGCTCCCTTCGTCCAGCATTTCCAGCTTCGCGCTGTCGCACAGATACTCTTCCGAGCAAGGTTCTTCCAGGTGCTTTCCTTTGAGAAATTTGAGCAATAACCCGAGCACTTTGGATTTTTTAATCTCGTTTACGATAACGACGTTGAGTTTACCGTCGTTTACCGAAGAATTCGGACTTATCGGCATACCGCCGCCTATGTAAATACCGTTTGCTATGCTGATTAGAAAAACGCTCTTCTCCGCGGCTTCCCCGCCGTCTATGGAAATGCGTACCTTATGAAATTTCAGATGCGAAAGCACTTTCAGAAGGCTTATATAATACTTCGCCTTGCCGTGAAAATGTTTCATTTGCGCGTAAGTAACCAGAACGTCGGTATCCATCCCGCCGCCCGCGACGTTGAGACACCGTCTGCCGTTCATATCGATAAAATCGGTGTACCCCGTCTTGCCGCCGAGTATTCTTTCCAACGCTCTGTCGACGTCTCTCGGAATATCCGTAGCTTTCACGTAGTCGTTTCCCGTTCCGCACGGCACGAAACCTACGGTCGTGTTTTCAAAATCCACTATACCGTTCAACGCCTCGTTAAACGTTCCGTCACCGCCGAAAACGACGATGTTCGCGCCGTTTTCGGTCAGTTCACGACATATTTCCGTCGCGTGCCCCGCTCTTTCCGCTTTATGGACCCGATACTCGACTCCCTTTTCGGAAAACTTCTTTTCCGCCTGACGCAACGCGTTAAGCGATTTACCTTTCCCCGCAACGGGATTTACAATAAATTCAAACATTTTTCCTCCCACCGCCGTACGTTTTCGGTCTTTTCGGATTATTTCGCCCGCTTTTTATTCTTTATCTTCGCTTTCGTCGGTTTCGACTTCGCTGTTTTCGGCTTCTTTGTTTTCCGCGTCGTCCGCGCTGTTTTCCGCTTCCGCTCTCGCCTCTTTAAGCGCGTCTTCGTCTATTTCCACTTCGTCGAAGTCCGCTTCGTCGTCGTGCGCGGTTATCGCCATCGCCACGACTTTGGCGTCTCCTCTCAGTTTCATTATCGTTACGCCCTTAGTGCTTCTCCCGATAGTGCTTACCTGCGAAGCTCTTATTCTTATCATCGTTCCGTTATCCGCTATAAGAATAACGTCGTCGGTCTCTTCAACGAGTTTCATACTGACGAGAAGTCCCGTCTTTTCGTTGAAATTACCCGCTTTTATACCTTTACCCGCTCTCGACTGCACGCGGAACTGGCTGAGGTCGGTGCGTTTTCCGAAACCTTTTTCGCTTATCGTTATTATCGACGCGCCCTCTTTTACTACCGCCATATCGACGATAAAGTCGCCTTCGTCGAGTTTTATGCTTCTTACGCCCTGGCTTCCTCTGCCCGTTCTTCTTACGTCTTCTTCGGAAAATCTTATGCACTTGCCGTTATGGCTCGCTACGATTATATCGTCTTTTCCCGTCGTTCTCTCCACTTCGATAAGTTCGTCGTCTCCGAGAAGCGTTATGGAAAGTTTGCCGTTCGCTCTGACAGACTCGAATTCGCTTACTTCGCTCTTTCTTATAAGTCCGTCGCGCGTCGCCATAACGATATATCCGTTTTCATAGTCGTTAATCGGCAAGAACGCCGTAATACGCTCGCCTTCGGACAGCGGCAATACGTTTATCATCGCCCTTCCCTTCGACGTTTTCGTCGCTTCGGGTACTCTGTATGCCTTCATTCGGTATGCCTTTCCGCGATTACTGAAAAACAGCAGGTGGTCGTGCGTGTTGCATACGAACATCTTCATAACAAAGTCTTCCTCTTTGGTCTTGTGCGCCGTAACGCCCACGCCGCCGCGGTTCTGCGCCTTGTATTCGTTTACGGGTATTCTCTTTATATACCCTTGATACGTCATAGAAATCACGACGTCTTCTTTCGCGATGAGGTCTTCTATGTCTATCTCGCTGTCGTCGTAGCTAAGTTCGCTTCTTCTCGGCGTTCCGTAAGTGTCGCGCACCGAACCGAGTTCGTCCCTTATTATTCCTCTGACTCTCTCGGGTTTTTCGAGAATGTCGGTAAGGTCCGCAATCGTTTTTTGCAACTCCGCTTCTTCCGCCTGCAACTTCTCTACCTGCAATCCGGTAAGGCTCGCCAGTCTCATATCGAGAATCGCGTTCGCCTGTTTTTCGCTGAGCAGGAAGTTTTCCATCAACGCTTCGCACGCCGCGGCTCTTTCTCTACTCTTTTTAATGATTTCCACGACTTCGTCGATGTTCGCGATTGCGATTATCAGACCTTTTACTATATGTTCTCTTTCGATAGCTTTGTTGAGGTTAAACCGCGTTCTTCTCTCTACTACGTTGACCTGATGGGCAAGATACTCGCTGAGGAGGTCTTTGAGGTTGAGCACCACGGGTCTGCCGCGCACCAGCGCGAGGAAATTGATGCCCGTGGAAACCTGCATATTCGTTTGCTTATAAAGAGTGTTGAGTACGACGTTCGCGCTGAAATCGCGTTTGATTTCGATAACTACGCGCATACCGAAACGGTCGCTTTCTTCTCTTATATCGGATATTCCCTCGATTTTCTTGTCCTTAACCTGGTCGGCTATGTTCTTTATAAGCAACGCCTTGTTGACCTGGTAAGGAAGTTCGGTTACGATTATTCTCTCTTTGCCGTTATGTTCTTCTATTTCGGCGCGCGCGCGCATAACCACGCCGCCGTGTCCCGTTCTGTAAGCCTGCGCAATCGCCGCTCTTCCCATAACGAGCGCTCCCGTAGGATAGTCGGGCGCGGGTATGTACGTCATAAGTTCGTCAACCGTCATCTCGGGGTTGTCGAGCAACGCAATCGTACCGTTTATTACCTCCGTCATATTGTGCGGAGGTATGCTCGTCGCCATACCTACGGCTATACCCTCGCTTCCGTTTACCAGAAGGTTGGGAAAATGCGCGGGCAGAACAACCGGCTGCATAAGCGTGTCGTCGAAGTTGGGGTAAAAATCGACGGTTTCTTTATCTATATCGCGAAGCATTTCTCCCGCGATTTTGCTGAGTCTCGCTTCGGTGTATCTCTGCGCCGCCGCGGGGTCGCCGTCCACCGTACCGAAGTTTCCCTGCCCTTCGACGAGGGGAACGTTGATACTGAACCACTGCGCGAGCCTTACCAAAGCGTCGTAAACCGAGCTGTCGCCGTGCGGATGGTATTTACCGAGAACTTCGCCTACTATACGCGCGCACTTCCTCGTCGGCTTGTCGTAGGTGTTTCCCATATCGTACATTGCGTAAAGAATTCTTCTGTGAACGGGTTTCAGTCCGTCTCTTACGTCCGGGATTGCACGGCTCACGTTGACTGCCATAGCGTAGCTTATAAAGCATCTGCTCATCTGGTCTCTTACGTTTACCGGAATTATTTTTGTTTTGGCTAATATCTCCTTGATATTTTCCAGTTCGTTATCTCTCTTTCCTGCCATTTTGTCCTCCTTAAACATCCAGGTCGAGTTCGTTCACGAGCGTGGCGTTCTCTTCGATAAACGCCCTTCTCAGTTCGGGATTTTCTCCCATAAGAATCGTGAATATCTCGTCCGCCGCCACCGCGTCGTCCATAGTAACTTTCAAAAGCGTTCTCGTCTCGGGGTTCATCGTGGTTTCGAACAGCTGATGCGCGTTCATTTCGCCGAGACCTTTATAACGCTGCAATTCGCATCTCCCCATTTCTTCCTGCGCGGCTTTGAGTTCGTCGTCGTCGTAGCAATACCTTTCCGTCTTGCCTTTCGTCAGTTTATAGAGCGGCGGCAACGCGACGTATACGTGTCCTTGCTCGATAAGCGGGCGCATAAAGCGGAAGAAGAACGTGAGAAGCAGTATTCTTATGTGGCTGCCGTCCACGTCCGCATCGGTCATACAGATAATTCTGTCGTAACGGAGTTTGGTAATGTCGAACTCTTCTTTGTATCCGCACCCGAACGCCTTAATCATCGCTTTGATTTCGTCGTTGTCGAGAATTTTATGTAATCTCGCCTTTTCCACGTTGAGAATTTTACCTTTAAGCGGCAGTATCGCCTGGTAGTGCCTGTCTCTTCCTTCCTTTGCCGTACCGCCTGCGGAATCGCCCTCTACGAGGTATATTTCACAATGCTCGGGGTTGGTGTCCGAACAGTCCGCGAGTTTGCCGGGAAGGGACGAGCCCTCGAACACGCCTTTTCTGCGGAAATTCTCCCTTGCCAGTCTCGCCGCCTCACGCGCTCTCTGAGCGTTGACGGACTTGTTTATGAGTTCTTTTGCAACCTTCGGGTTTTCCTCGAAAAATTCGCCTATTTTGTCCGCGACAACCTTAGAGACAAGGTTCTTCATATAACTGTTGCCGAGTTTCGTCTTCGTCTGTCCTTCGAACTGCGGGTCGGGAAGTTTTACGCTTATAACCGCGGTTATTCCTTCGAGCACGTCTTCGGTTTTCAACTTTTCGTTTTCTTTGAGCGCTTTGAGTTTCTGCCCGTACTCGTTTATAACTTTCGTAAGGCTGAATTTGAAACCGTCGAGGTGCGTTCCGCCTTCTTCCGTGTTGATGTTGTTGGCATATGCGTAAACCACGTCGGAGTACGAAGTGTTGTACTGCAACGCGATTTCTATTTCGCAGTCGTTCGCGCTTTCGTCGACGTAAATAACTTTCGGAAGAAGGGTTTCTTTATTCTGATTGAGTTGTTCCACAAAGTGAACGATACCGCCTTCATAGTAGAACGTTTCGCTCTGTTCTTGTCCTTCTCTGTTGTCCGTAAGACTGATTCGCAAGCCCTTGTTGAGATAAGCAAGTTCTCTCAGTCTGGTTTTCATCGTCTCGAAACTGAAAGTAACCGACTCGAAAATCGTATCGTCGGGACAGAAATCAACCCTCGTGCCCGTTTCTTCGGTCTCACCCACTACAGTGAGCGTATCGAGCGGGATACCTCTCGAAAAATGCTGAACGTGAATTTTGCCGTTCTGCTTAACCGTAACGGTAAGGCTGTTACTGAGAGCGTTTACGACGGAAACGCCTACGCCGTGAAGTCCGCCGCTGATTTTGTATCCGCCGCCGCCGAACTTACCGCCTGCGTGCAGTTTAGTCAAAACGACTTCCACCGCGGATTTGCCTTCTTTTTCGATAATTCCGGTAGGGATACCTCTTCCGTTGTCCTGTACGGTAACGCTTCCGTCCGCCTGAATGAAAACTTCTATGTGCGTACAGTATCCCGCAAGAGCCTCGTCGATAGAGTTGTCGACTACCTCGGTAACGAGATGATGCAGACCGTGCAAATCGGTGCTGCCTATATACATACCCGGACGCACACGCACGGGTTCAAGCCCTTCCAGTACCTGTATGGCGTCCTGATTGTAATTGTTCTGAATTTTCTCCATTACTTGCTCCTTAATATAATATAAAATATATTTTATAATATTATATCAATAGAATAATTAAATGTCAATAATAAAATCGCGTATGAGCGCGTACGCGCGCGTGCGCGAGAGCGAGAAAAAAACGGTCGTCTATTCCCTATTCGCCCGTAAAAAATCGGATAAAACCCGAATAAACAAAAATTAAATCCGGTTGGAATAAATTATTTCTCGAAAACGACGGTTATCGGTCCGTCGCTGTAAATATCGAGTTCCATATGTTCGCCGAAAATGCCCGTTTCGGTATGAACTATTTCGGACATACTCTTTACGAATCTTTGATACAGCGGAAAACTTACGTCGCGTTTCGCCGCGCGGGAAAAATCCGGTCTTGTTCCGTGCGCGCAGTCCGCGTACAACGTGAAATTACTCACTATCAGCACTTCCCCGTTTTCGTCGAGCACCGAACGGTTGAGTTTGCCGTTTTCATCGGGGAAAATTCTCATTTTGCATATTCTCGCCGCCATATAGTCCGCCGTCTCTTCGGTATCGCCGTCGGTAAACCCGCAAAGCACGAGTAAACCGTGCCCCGCTTTGCCCACGACCTTTCCGTCCACTATAACTCGCCCGTCTCTTATTCTCTGCACAACACAACGCATATTATACCTCCGACCAGACGTTATGCGGAAATTTACTCGCGGTCGAGATAAACTCGACACGCGGATAAATTTTCAATCCGCATAAGTCGGACTTCCAATGAAGCAAAATGACACATTTTGCTTTGATTTCAGCTTGTAAGGGGCTCACACCCCTTACTTATCCCCATAAGGGCAAAAAGTGAAAAGTGGCATTTCCACTTTTTGAATATTCATAAGATTTTCAGTCTTTCCGCATTTTACGGATAAATTATCCCCCACACTCTATCGGGCGGGCGGGTGGGTTGAGGCGAAAAGTTTTAGGTCAAACTACCCAAAAAGTGAAAACGACGCTTTTCACTTTTTGCCCTTATAGGGGTCGAGCAGGGGAAAATTCCCCTGCGAACTAAGGATTCAAGCAAAATGTGTCATTTTGCTTCCGCGGAAGTCCGACTTACACGGAATTAAATTTTATCCGCACAAAGGCATTGCCGACTGCGGTAAAATTCCGTGTAACGACTGGTCGGATATTTTTCGGGCGGGTGGGTTGACGCGAAAAGTTTTAGGTCAAACTACCCAAAAAGTGAAAACCACGCTTTTCACTTTTTGCCCTCATAGGGGTCGAGCAGGGGAAAATTCCCCTGCGAACTAAGGATTCAAGCAAAATGTGTCATTTTGCTTCCTTAAAAGTCCGACTTACACGGAACTAAATTTTATCCGCACAAAGGCTTTTTGCCGACTGCGGTAAAATTCCGTGTAACGACTGGTCGGATATTTTTCGGGCGGGTGGGTTGACGCGAAAAGTTTTAGGTCAAACTACCCAAAAAGTGAAAACCACGCTTTTCACTTTTTGCCCTCATAGGGGTCGAGCAGGGGAAAATTCCCCTGCGAACTAAGGATTCAAGCAAAATGTGTCATTTTGCTTCCTTAAAAGTCCGACTTATGCGGATAAAAAAATCGACCGTGTGTCGGCTATACGCCGACCGCGAGCGATTTTCCGCATAACGACTGGTCGGAACCCATCATTTGCCTACGCAAAACCGCGAAAACACTTCCTCTATCACGCTGTCCGACACGTTTTTGCCCGTTATTCTCCCGAGTTCACCCAGCGCGGCTCGCACGTTTTCGAGAATACATTCCGACGGCATAAAGTCGAACCCTTCTTTTGCTTCGGTTATCTGCCTGTGCGCTTCTTCGAGCGCGTAAATATGCCTTTCGTTGGTTATTACGCCCTCTTCGTAAATTCCCTCTCTGTCCGCTTCTTCGAGCAGTCTGTCCACTATTTTTCCGACACCCTCGCCCGTCTTTGCCGAAACTCTGAGCGCGCCCTCTCTCGGATATATTTCTTCGTCCGTCTTATTCTGTACGTACACCGTCTTCTTTCCCGAAACAAGCTCGGCTATTTTCTTTTCGTCCTCGCTTACGGGCACGGTCGCGTCGGTTACGAAGATTATCACGTCCGCGCTCTCTATCGCCCCTATCGAGCGTTCTATTCCGATTTTTTCCACTTTCCCCGCTCCGCTTTCTCTTATTCCTGCGGTATCGAGAAAATTAAACCTTATCCCGTCGTAATCCACGCTCTCTTTCACAACGTCACGAGTCGTGCCCGCTTCGTCGCTCACTATCGCTCTGTCTTGTCCGAGTAAAGCGTTAAGTAATGAGCTTTTCCCTGCGTTTGGGGTCCCTACTATCGCAATATAGACGCCTTCACTCAATGTTTTGCGCCTTGCCGAAGTCGAAATCAGTTTCGCGCAGGTTTTCTCCGCCTCGTCTATCAACGGCTTTGCGATAAGCCTCGCGTCCTCTTCGAGTTCTTCGGGATAATCGAGTTTCGCTTCGAGAGTCGCGGCGGTTTCCACAAGAAATTTTTCGCATTTCTCTATCCCTGCTGTCACTTCGCCGTTCATAAGTCTGTACGCGTTTTTTATCTGGCTCTCGCTGGACGCGTTAATCATATCGATAACGCCCTCGGCTTCGTTAAGCGTCATTTTACCGTTGAGAAAAGCGCGCTTCGTAAACTCTCCCGCCTCCGCCGGTCTCGCGCCTTTTTCGCGCAACATACGCACTATGGCGAGGGTTACGCCTTTGCCGCCGTGGCATTGTACTTCCACGACGTCTTCCCCGGTATAAGAAAACGGCGATTTGTAATAAACACAAAACGCCTTTTCGGAAAAGTTCTTTCCGTTTATCCTTCCGAGGTACATACGGTTGGGCTCGATTTCGCCGACTATTTTTTTACTTTCGAAAATTTCTCTCACCCAGCGCAGCGCGTTGTCACCGCTGATACGGATGATGTTTATTCCCGCAGACGAAGTCATTGAAGTCGCAACCGCGACTATCGTATCTTTCATTAAAATCTTCTCTTGTTATAACCGAAACTTTTCGTTTTCACAGGTCCTTTTCTACGGAAATCGCTGCTTGCGTTGCCGTAGCTCATCGTTCCGTTTTTCGGAACGATGACTATATGTCTCGCTCTGCCCTCTCCGTCGCTTCTCGTCGTCGCTTCGTCGCTGCTTGCTAACGCGGCGTGAATAATTCTTCTCTCGTAACTGTTCATCGGTTCGAGAGATATTTCTCTGTGCTGATTATACGCTTGCTTAGCGAGTTTCCTTGCAAGCGCGGTCAAGGTCTTTTTCCGTCTCTCGCGGTAAAAATCCGCGTCCACGACAATTCTTACCCTTTCCGTTTCTCCTTTGTTGAGATAGTAAGAAACGAGCGTCTGAACCGCTTCGAGGGTTTCTCCCTTGTATCCTATAAAATTGCCCGCGTCTTCTCCGCCGATATAAAGGCAAACTTCGTCTTCTCTTACTTTCCCTTCTACGGTGACGTTCGCCCCCGTAAGAAGAGCGATTTTAGAAAGATATTCTTTCCCTTCGTCGCGCATTTCTTTCATTTTACGGAACTTTTCTTCCCTGTCTTCCGCCGTTTCGTTCGCCTCGGGCGCTTCGCTCTCGGTTTCCGCGGGAACTTCGCGTTCTTCTTCGCTTAGAACGGGCTCTTCCGCTTTTATCTCCTCTTCTTTCGTTTTCGGCGTTATCCTCACAACGGCGCGGGAAAAAATCCCTCCGTTAGACAAAACTTCTATTTCAACCTCTTCTTCCGTAAGTCCGAGCTCCGCAAGTCCGTTGCGCGTAGCCGTTTCAGGATTGGACGCTTTGAATTCGTAATACTTTTCCATTTTTCCTCCGATTTATTTCTTGAACGTCGTAGACAAAATGCGGTCTTTTTCCGCCGCGTCTTTCTTCTTTGTCACTATGTTGTACACGAGGTTTATTATGGTCGTAAACACCATATTGACCATCATATACAGGGTAAACGCCGCAGAATAGAACAGCGCGAACCCGAACATCATTATGGGCATTATGAACTGCATTATCTTCGCCTGCGTCTTCGCGGCTTTCGCCTGCTCTTCCGTCTGTCCCGGGACGGCGGGCTGTTGCATCTGCTGCTTATTCAGAAACATCGACGCGATATTGAGAAGCAGTACGAGTATGGGAAGAACGAGATACCCGTTCCAACCCTCGTTGTATTTTTCGATAAGGGGTCTCATTACCACTTCGTAACGCGCCGCGTTAAGGTCGGGAATGTTCTTCGAAGCGGTAGCGGCGTTGGGAATGGTATCCGCCCAGGTATCCGCGGCAAAAATGCTCTTTATCCAGAAAAACGACTCCTTATAGTCCTCTTCGTACGCTTTGAGCACAGCGGCTTCGGCAAGCGCGATTCTTTCGTCCTCGCCGAGCGCGGCGTTTTCGTCCGCTTCGTAAACTTCGGTGTAAACCTTGTCGAGCGCGTCGAACGTCACCTGCGTGTGTTTGGAAACCGCCGCGTTGTACCCGCCGAAAACTATAAAGAATACGGCGAGCGTAACTATCATCGGCAGGCACGAACCGAACATCGAATATTTGTTTTCCTTATATAACGCGCGTTGCTTCTGCATAAGAAGTTCGCGGTTGCTCCCGCACTGTTTCTGAATTTTTTCCAGTTGCGGACGCATTTTTTCCATTTTTTTCGCGTTGCGGCGCATTACCTCTTTCTGCCATATGTCGAGAGGGAAAACGAGCACTTTCAAAAACAGCGTAAACATAATAACGGTAACGCTGAACGCTCCCACTATCGACCAGTTGTCCGACCAGGTAACCACCCACCCGTACAGGTATTTGTAAATGAGGTCTCCGATTGCGCTGTTTAATGCGTTAGCGGAAATCAAACTTATAAAGTCCATTTTGCACTTCCTCTGAGATTAGGTTTCACGGGGTCGTAACCGCCTTTGGAAAAAGGATTGCACCTCAAAAGGCGACCGACGCCCATCGCCACGCCACGAAACGCGCCGTACTGCGCTATCGCTTCGCACATATACATCGAACAGGTCGGGACGTAAACGCATTTTTTCCCCAGAACAGGGGAAATAAACTTCTTATAAAAAATTATCAGAGCGGAAAGTAACTTTTTCATTCCGCCCCTTTGTCGAACACCCCGTGACGGGAAAGCGCGTAGACCAAATCTTTGTTTATCTCTTCGCTCGTCGCGTCTGCGCAAGCCGCGCGCGCCACTATCACGAAATTATATTTCGGGTCTATGTTCGGGATAAGCAAACGAAACCGTTCCCCGATTCTCCGCTTAACCCTGCTTCGAACAACGCTGTTGCCCACCTTTTTCCCGACGCTTATACCCGCTTTCAAATTGTGCGCGGGCACCTTGTACATCACGAGCCGTTTCGTCACTACGCTGTCGTTCTTGCGATAGGCGTAGGCAAAACTGCCGCGTTGCGTCAGACGGTAAATTCTCTGCATTCCCACGGCGCGCTACTTACGCGGTAAGCTCCTTTCTGCCCTTTGCGCGTCTTCTTCTTACGACTCTTCTGCCGTTTGCGGTAGACATTCTCTGTCTGAAACCGTGAACTTTGCTTCTCTGTCTTTTCTTGGGTTGATAAGTTCTTTTCATCTTTCTATCCTCGCTTTATGATTGTTTTTAACGTAATTCGCATTTTACGCGACAAGAACACCCGTCGCACCGATGCACGAGTATTATATATTATATAATAGTATTTGTCAAACGTATTTTCGAATGAATTTCCGCCGCGTTACCTTGCGTATCCGCTTTGCTTACTCTTTGGTTTAACACAAAAACTTCGGTTCGGCTATTTCCGCGAATATCCCGTCCGTCAAACGCGCGAGGTCGTCGGGGGCAAGCTCCGCCTGCAAACCTTTTCTTCCGCCGCTGAGCATAACGGTATCGAAAAGCGTCGCCGTATCGTCGATTACCGTAAAAAACTTCTTCTTCATTCCTATCGGCGAACAACCGCCGTGAACGTAGCCCGTAAGCGGAAACAAATCTTTTTGCTTAATCATCTCCACGCGCTTGACATTCGCCGCTTTCGCCGCCTTTTTCATATCGAGCACGGAATCCACCGGCACTACGAAGACATAATTTTTCAAATCGTTGCCCACCGTTACGAGGGTTTTGAACGTTCTTTCCTTGGCCGTTCCAACCGCCGTCGCAACCTCTTCCCCGTCGGTAATGTCGGGAGAATATTCCCTGACAAAGTATTTCACGCCCGCGGAGTCGAGCAATCTTAACGCGTTCGTCTTTTCCATTTCTCTTAAAGTTTGGCAAGAAGCGACTGTATCGTGCCGTCTTTGAGCCTGCTTAAAACCGTTCCCGCCGCAAATTTCTCGCTGGAAACTATGGATTTTATCAATGCAAAAACAACCTCTTTTTCCGCTTCGCCTTTGTCCGCTCCCTCTTTGCTTTTTGCTATCACTTCTTCGGTTTTCAACTCGGTCTTTTCCACCGCGTCCATAAAACTTCGAACCGTCTCGGTATAAACGACGAACGGCTTTCCTCCGTTTATCTTCCCCTCGTCGTCGTATACCCATTCTCCGTACGAGTCGCCTTTAAGCAAAATTTTGTATATCGACACTCCGTCGAACTTTTCCATTTTCTTTTCTTCTTCCTTTTTTGTTTTATTATATCTATACTGGATTTTGGGTGTCCTTATTCCGTTTTGCGGTGCCCTTGTCTGCGGTCTTAACTGTTATCGGTCGCCGCGCGCGGTTTTCAGAAAAGTCCCGTTATTCTGCCGTTTTCGTCCACGTCGATTTTCTCCGCGGCGGGGATTTTCGGAAGTCCGGGCATAGTTAAAATATCCCCCGTATAAACGACGATAAACCCCGCTCCCGAGCAAACTTTGACGTCTCTCACCGTTACGGTAAAATCTTCGGGCGCGCCGAGTTTCGTCGGATTGTCGGAAAAACTGTATTGCGTTTTCGCAACGCACACGGGCAAATCGCCGTATCCCGCTTTTTCGAGTTCGTTTATTGCGTCCGACGCTTTGCGTAAAAATTCCGCGCCTTTTCCACCGTAGACTTTTTTGACGAGTTTATCTATTTTTTCCTTTATTCCGTCGCCGTCGTCATACGCGAATTTGAAGTTATTTTCTTTTTCGCACAGAGAAACGACCTTTTCGGCAAGTTCTATCGCACCCTCGCCGCCCTTTGCCCACACGTCGGAAAGCGTCGCTTTCACGCCGAGCGAGGCGCACTCTTTTTTCACGCACTCGATTTCCGCGTCCGTATCCGCGGGAAAACGGTTTATCGCGACTACGCACGGAAGACCGAAAGTTTCTTTGACGTTTTTTGCGTGGCGAAGCAGGTTAGTAAGCCCTCTTTTCACCGCTTCCGCGTCTTCTTCGTTAAGCTCGTTTTTCCCTTTTCCTCCGTGCATTTTAAGCGCGCGGACGGTGGCGACGAGCACTACCGCGGACGGAGTCAGACCCGCCTTGCGGCACTTTATATCGAAGAATTTCTCCGCGCCCAAATCCGCTCCGAAACCCGCTTCTGTGACCGCGTAATCGGCGTAATCCAACGCAAGTTTTGTCGCAAGCACGGAGTTACAGCCGTGCGCGATGTTGGCAAACGGTCCGCCGTGAATAAATGCGGGCGTCCCTTCGAGGGTTTGCACAAGGTTTGGTTTAATCGCGTCTTTAAGCAGCGCGCACGCCGCGCCCGCGGCTTTTATATCTCCGCAAGTTATCGGCTTTCCGTCGAAAGAATAAGCGACCGTTATCGCGGCGAGCCTATTCTTAAGGTCGGTTATCGAATCCGAAAGGCAGAGCACCGCCATTATTTCCGAAGCGACGGTGATTTCGAACCCGTCTTCCCTCGGCACTCCGTTGGTCTTTCCTCCCAGTCCGTCTACGATAAAACGAAGCTGACGGTCGTTCATATCCACACATCGTTTCCAGGTAATGCGTTTAACGTCGATTCCGAGCGCGTTGCCTTGCTGAATATGGTTGTCGAGCATAGCCGCGATGAGATTGTTCGCCGCGCATATCGCGTGAAAATCGCCGGTAAAATGCAAATTTATGTCTTCCATAGGCACGACCTGGGCGTATCCGCCTCCCGCCGCGCCGCCTTTGACTCCGAAAACCGGTCCGAGCGAAGGTTCTCTTAACGCAACGCAAACCCTTTTCCCCATCTTTCGCAATCCGTCGGCAAGCCCTATCGTGGTCGTGGTCTTTCCTTCCCCCGCGGGCGTGGGCGTGATTGCCGTAACAAGAATAAGTTTACCTTGTTTTTTCCCTTTCCCGAGCGCGGCAAGGTCGATTTTCGCCTTATATCTGCCGTATTTTTCCACGTGTTCGGGCGCGAGGCGCAGTTCGTCTGCGATAACGCCTATTTCTTTCATTTCGCAACTTTGCGCGATTTCAATATCGGTAAGCATTTCTTTATCCCTTTTTATTTTTGTCTTTTTCAGTCTTCGCCGTCCATAACGTGCATATTGCGAAGAGCCGCGTCTCGGATTTTATCGGTAACCGAATACGCGTGCGTGTCGAGATTGTTGCACGTAGCGTCGGACAACCCCTGTTTTTTCAATTCCGAGATTATCATCGAAGCGGTATCTTCGATTATCCCCGCTTTGCACTCCGCGGAAGTTTTGTCGTTGGGGGTCTCTATAAGATAAGTAAGCGGCGCTTCGAGGTCGGAAAGAAGTTCGAGTTCTCTCATTCCGCGGAACGCCCATTTGTAAAACGGACAGTATTTCCCGTTGAGAAGATAAACCGTTTTTACCGCGTTTTTAACGAATTCGAACACAGCAAACTGCGCCGCTCCGCTCTCGTTTCTCGAAACGCACCTGACGTAGTTGTACTGCCCCGATTGTCCCATAAACGCAAGACACGCGGCAAGTTTTTTCTTTCTTACGTCGTCGGGATACCCGTTTTGCAAAACCCGCCGTATCTTCATAAACTTGCCCTCGCCTTCCTTGAAAATCTCGCCCGCCGAAAGTACGGCAAGATACGATTGCGGAATTTTCAGCCATTCTTCCGGAGAAGACGGAGGTTCGGGCGAACCGAGCAATCGCGTATAAAAATCTTCGGTTACGATAACTCCGTGCCTGTTGCCCCCCGCGGGCGAAAGCAATGACCGCTTTACCCCCATAAACTCTTTCGGAAGTTTCGAGTACGCCCGTTCGAGGCGGAACCCGAATTCGCGCTCGTCGCAAGCGTCTATCCACATACAGAACCCCGCGTCGAAATCGTGGTCGCGGGAAATCTCGTCGTCGAATCCGAGACACTCCGACCCTTCTCCGACAAGCCCGACGGTTATTCTGTCCATAACGTCGCCGAACGCGGTTTTCAACATATTTTCGCCGTAAGCGCGGTAGTATTCGCGCGCGAGTTCAAGCCCTTTCATATAACTCCTTCGCTCTCTTTTCAAACTTCTCCTGCGCGATAAAATAACCGAAATATCCGATTGACGGCGCGCATTTGCGGCAGACGAAAGCGTGATAACCGTTGCGCTCTATCCTCGGCGAATCGAGATACTCTATCGCCTTTTCCACGCACGGATAAATTTCTTCGTCACGACCCTCCTTTTCGTATAAATGCGCAAGATTTATATAGGTAATCGCAATTTCGTTGTCGCTTTTTTCGTTTTTCGAAAGCACGTCGAGCGCGGCAAGATATTTTTCTTCCGCCTCGCGGTAAAGTCCGAGGTCGGCGTACGCAAGCGCGGCGTTGTTGCATAGTCCCGCGCGCCTTTCGTCAGACGGCGCAAGTTCCCTGTCGTAAACCGAACTTACCTCTTTATATAGAGGCAACGCCTCTTCCGCTTTGCCGAACGCTTTGAGCGTGGTCGCCGCGTTGAGTATTATCGTCGCGCCCGAAACCGTCTCTTCCAGTCCGAGCAACCGTACGAGCTGCAACCCTTCGTAAACGCTTTTAAGTCCTTTTTCTTTGTCGTTTGTCTTGCGGTATAACCCCATCATTTCGCTGAGAATGGAAAGTTCCCCGCGTTTATCGCGCAAAGTTCTGGCTTCTCCGAGCCAGTATTCGAGAATACGCGTTCCTTCCGCGGTATCGTTGCGGGCAAGAACGGAATCAAGTTTTTGCGTGACGTGACGTACGGGAACGGTCCCGAGCGGCGCGCTTTGGTCGGGGTAATAAAACTCTTCTCCTCCGCAGAGGGCGCACGAAGGTTCTTTATAATCAAACGGGTCTATCGTCATATGTTTTTCTCCTTGATTTATATTGTACCACATACTTAGCCAAGGTTTCAACCGAATAACGCGGTCGGAAATCGGAAAAATTCTTCGAACGAAAGCGTTTAAGAATCGCGACATAGGGAAAACTAAGTGTATAAAATAACGGAGGTAAAACGAATGGAACTCATAAACAGTAAAACTTTCAAGAACCTGGCGAGAGCTTACGCAGGCGAATGTCAGGCAAGAACGCGTTACGAATTTATCGAATACGGCGCGAGAAACGAGGGATTTTCCGCCCTTGCCGAACTGATAGACAAAGTGGTCTACAACGAATTCAACCACGCGAGAATGTTCTACACCTTTATCAAAAAGGCTTCGGACAAACCGATAGACAACGTGGAAATCTGCGCGGGATACCCGTTCAAAGAAGGCTGGAACCTTCTCGAAAACCTGAAACTCGCCGCGGAAGACGAAAAACTCGAAGCGGAAAAAATCTATCCCGAATTTGCGGCGACGGCAAGAGAAGAAGGTTTCCCCGAAATCGCGAAACTTTTCGAAGATACTATTCAGGTTGAGAACTGCCACAAAATGTTGTTCGAACAGCTTCACTGCCAGTTGAAAAACGGAACGATGTACAAACGCAAAGAACCGATGAAATGGAAATGCTCGGGATGCGGATACGAAGCGACCGCAACCGAAGCGTGGAAAGTCTGCCCGCTCTGTAAAGCCGAACAAGGCGCAGTTATGCTCCATATCGAAGATAATAACTAACAAAAGTGTTCGCGAGGGAGACAAACTTTTCCCCAAAAGTTTCTTCTCCCTCGCGCTCCCTCTTTTCAAAAATTTTTGTAGTTTAAGATTGCGAGAGGGGAAACCTTTTTCGGCAAAAAGTTTCTCCCCTCTCGCGCTCTCCCTTTACAAAAACTTTTGGCTTTGTTTATATGGTCTTTTCTTTTAGCTTAGGTCTATACTAAAATCAAGTAAAACAAAGCGGATACAGATAACGAATAAAAAAACACCCACTCTATCGGGTGGGTGGGTGGGCTGACGCGATATGTTTTAGGTCAAAATACCCAAAAAGTGGAAAGCACATTTTTCACTTTTTGCCCTTATAGAGGTCGAGCAGGGGAATATCCCCTGCGAACTTAAATGAAAAGAAAGTCGGTACGACTTTCTTCCTTGTAAGTCCGACTTATGCGGATAAAAAAATCGTCCGTGTGTCGGCTAAACGCCGACCGCGAGCGATTTTCCGCATAACGTTTGGTCGGAATTATTTATTCGTTTTCAAACAAAGGCGTCGAAAAGTACCGCTCTGCCGTATCGGGAAGGACGGTTACCACGCGTTTTCCTTTTCCTAACTTCCTCGCTAATTTGATTGCCGCGGCAACGTTTGTCCCGCTGCTTATCCCGCACATAATACCTTCTTTTTTTGCGAGGTCTTTTGACGTTTTTATCGCTTCATCGTCTGTTATTATGCAAATTTCGCTATAAATGTTTGTGTTCAGAATAGACGGTATCAACCCGTCGCCTATGCCCATCTGTATATGCGTGCCGATATTTCCGCCCGCTAAAATTGCGGCGTTTTGCGGTTCAACCGCCCAGATTTCAATATCGGGATATTTTTCTTTCAGAACCTCGCCGATACCCGTTATCGTTCCTCCCGTGCCTATTCCGCTGCAAAAACCGTCGATTTTGCCGTCTACCTGCTCCAAAATTTCCAAAGCCGTTTGCGTTCTATGCGCAAGAGGATTATCCTTGTTTTCAAACTGTTGCGGAATAAACACGTTTTTATCGTTTTTCGCCATTTCTTCCGCTTTTTTGATACACTGTTCGATACATTCGCCTATATTGTTGTCGTCGTGAACAAGCACGACTTCGGCGCCGTAGTGCTTAACTAATTTCCTACGTTCTTCGCTTACGGAATCGGGCATAATGATTACGGTTTTATATCCTCTGACCGCGCCCACCAGAGCGAGCCCTATCCCTTGATTGCCGCTTGTCGGTTCTACGATAACGCTGTCTTTATTTATAAGCCCTTTCTTTTCGGCTTCTTCTATCATTTTATAAGCGGTTCTTGTCTTTATCGAGCCGCCGACGTTCAGTCCCTCGAACTTTACCAGAATTTCCGCGTCGGTTTCGAGCGTCATATTGTTCAATCTTATAATCGGCGTATTGCCGAGCGCGTCCAGAATATTATTGCAAATCAATGTTTTTTTCTCCGTTGTATTATACGTCAACCGTAAATTACGGGTTCGTGTTCGGGTAAAGAATCGCCGAGCTCGCAAATTTTTTCTTCCAGGTATTGACAAATCGTATTTTTTTGTTTCGCCATCGGTACTTCCGGGTCGTATTCAATCGGGTCGCCTACGGCGAAAGTATGCAGCTTTTCCGCGCAATACACGGGATAAAACTTGACCTTCCTCCCCGTTTCTTTATAATATACCTCCGCAACCCGCGGGAAACCGGTATTTAGCTGGTAGATATATCTGTTGACTTTGTTTTCCGTTCTTTCGGGGAAGATAACCTGCGGAATTCCCTCGTTCAGGGTATCCATACTCTTCCTGAAAGTCATCCCAAACACCTCTTTCGGGGTATGAAACACGGGTATGGGATTGAACGCTCTGAACGTGAGAACGATTAACGGAGTAATCATATAGGCGATGGGTTTAAGCAGAAATTGCGGCTTTCTGTTGTTTATCACTTTGGTTTTCATATGATGCCAGCATTTGTCGAAAAACAGAAAATAGCAGTTCGCCCATACCCTGACTTTCTCTTTATGGCACGCTATAAAATACGTCGGCGCATAAATTTTCGTGTGATTGCAGATATAAATAACGGGGTCGCCGTCCGACGGTTTCTCCGTTTTCCATACAAATTCGTTCTTCGGGAAAAACGCTTTTACCAGTCCTTTGATTATTCCGAAAAAGCAATGCGGTCTCTTAAAAGAATCGCTTTCTTTTACCGGGCTGTAATAAGTCTTTTTCTCTTTTTTCATTATCTACGATTATCTCGCTCCTTTATGATTTACCTCGCAACTATCCCCGTTACTTATTCAACATATCTATGGAGAATTTAAGCCTTCTCACGCTCTCTTCCCGTCCGAGAATATCCGCCATTTCCACCGCGCCGCCTGGCGTGGAAGCGCAACCCGTAAGTCCTACCCTTACGGTAAACAGCATCTGCCCTTTCTTCAATCCCATTTCTTCGCATTTTTTTATCAAGGCGTCGTGAATGGATATTTCGTCGAAATTTTCTATTTCTTCGAAAATTTTCAACGCTTCTTTCATACAGATTTCTCCGACGGACGCGTCGGTTTTCATCTTTTTATGCTCGAAAAGCGTCTTGTCGTATTCTCCGAATTCCTCGATAAACGCAACAGAAGTCGGTATTTCCGAAAAGATTTCTATGCGGTTTTGCAACAGTTTCCCGAATTTTTCGTAGTCGTACTTGCCGTTTATTACGCTTTTATCGAAAAACGGTTTCGCGTGAAGCATAAATTCGTCGAAAGGAAGTTCACGAATGTATCTTGCGTTCAACCATTTCATTTTCGTTTCGTCGAAAATCGCGGGCGAATGACTCACTCCGTCGACGTCGAACGCCTCGATGAGCTCTTCCATACTCATTTTTTCTTCGTTGTTTTTCGGCGACCATCCGAGAAGCGCGATATAGTTGACTATCGCTTCGGGCAGGAACCCTCTTTCGATAAAATCTTCGAAATTCGCGTCACCGTAACGCTTGCTCAGTTTATGCTGCGCGTCTTTCATTATCGGCGGCAGATGCATATAATGCGGTCTTTCCCACCCGAACGCGTCATACATAAGATTATATTTCGGAGTACTCGAAAGATACTCCGTCCCGCGCATAACGTGCGTTATTCCCATAAGGTGGTCGTCTACTACGTTTGCAAAATTATAGGTGGGCAGACCGTCGCTTTTAATGAGCACGCCGTCTTCCATATCTTCGCACGGTACGCGTATCGTGCCGTATACCATATCGGTATATTCCGTCATTCCCTCGGTGGGGACGTTCTGTCTGATGACGTACGGCGCGCCCGAAGCGAGTTTTTCCTTAACCTCTTCTTCGGTAAGGCGCAGGCAATGTTTGTCGTATTTTTTAACGCCGTTTTCGTCGGCAAGCGAATCAAGTCTCTCCTTGTCGCAGAAACAATAATACGCGCCCCCTCTTCTGACGAGTTCTTGGGCATATTTAAGATAAATATCTTTTCTCTCGCTTTGAACGTACGGTCCGCAGCCGCCGTCTTTATCCGGACCTTCGTCGTGTTCTATCTTCGCCTGACGAAGAATGGAGTAAATAAAGTCAACCGCCCCTTCGACGTATCTCGTTCTGTCGGTGTCCTCTATCCTCAATATAAAATCGCCGCCGTTATGTTTGGCATATAAATATCCGTACAGCGCGGTGCGCAGGTTTCCGATGTGCATAAATCCCGTCGGACTGGGCGCAAATCTCGTTCTTACTCTCATTTATAATCTCCTGTATTCAATTATGCTTTTACATTGTATCATACTTTCCCGTTTTAGTGTATAATATTTATGCACGGGCAAAAATTTTATTTCGGACGGTGAAATATGGACTTCAATAAAGCGTTGGATTATCTCAAAACCCTCCTTTCTATCGACAGCGTGGAAAGTAAAGCCGAACCCAGTATGCCGTTTGGCAAGGGCGTTTATTCCTGCCTTTGCTCGGCTCTGGACATTCTCAAAGCCGAAGGCTTCTCCGTCAAAAACGGAAACGGGTTTTACGGCTACGGCGAAATCGGAGAGGGCGAACTCTTCGGAATTCTTACCCACCTCGACGTCGTTCCCGTAGGGAAAGGCTGGACGGTCGCCCCTTTCGGCGCGGAAGAAAAAAACGGCAAAATCTACGCCCGCGGCGCGCTTGACGACAAATCCCCTTTCATCGCGTGTCTGCTTGCGGTTAAACGCCTCTTGCAGGAAAATAAACGTCCTACTAAGCGCATACGGTTTATTCTCGGCTGCGATGAAGAAAGCGGCTGGAAATGTATGGACGCATATAAAGAAAACGAAGAAATGCCCGCTCTGGGAATTTCTCCCGACGGCGATTTTCCCGTTATAAATTGCGAAAAAGGTATCGTATATCATAAAATAAGTTACCCTAAACCCGACAATATCGCATATATCGTTGCCGGAGAAAGAGCGAATATGGTTCCCGACGAAGCGGAAGCAAAGATTAAAATATGCGACGGAATAGCCGAGCTTTTTTCCTCTGCGGATTGCAAATACGTTATAGAAGACGGATGGGCGACGGTAAAGACGAAAGGCGTATCGGCGCACGGAAGCCACCCGGAAAACGGAGACAACGCGCTTATAAAACTTTTGAAAATTCTCTCGCCGGCAAGCGCGGTCTGCGCGGAGTTGTACGCGGCGTTTTCTTCTTCAGACGGGAAAGCCGTCGGGCTTAATATAAGCGACGAACAGAGCGGCTTTCTCACGCTTAATCTCGGAACGGCGAGGACGGAAAACGACGTCTTTACGTTCGAACTCGACGTGCGCCACCCCGTATCTTATAAAAAGGAATTCGTCACGGAAACGCTTACGAAAAAACTGAAAGGCACTGTCGAGGAGACGTTCTTCCATCTTCCGCTTTACGTAAGCAAAGAGCACCCATTAGTAAAAACCCTGCTCAAAGCGTACAACAAAGTGACGGGAGAAAACGCCGAGCCGATAAGTATCGGCGGAGGAACGTACGCAAGAGTGTTGCCGCTCGGCGTGGCGTTCGGTCCCTGTTTCCCAAACAGCAAAGCGGGCATCCATTGCGCCGACGAATACGTTGATATGGAAGAATTCGAAAAAGCCTCGGAAATATACTACGAAGCGCTTAAAAATCTCTGCTTCGAATAAGGAAACCTACGAATTACATTACAACAATTACTTAAAAAAGTGCGGATTTCAAAACGAAATCCGCACTGTCATTTGATGTAAAAATCAATATAGGTGTAACCGTTATTTCTCCTGATTTATTGAACTAATGTATATCAAGCGGCGTCGGCAGATATACTTTATTTTGCGGGAAATCAAACGAAATACCGTGTTCGTAGGCAAATCTGCAAATATCATCCAACCAAACCTTTCCTTCTTCCGAAAGCACTTTCCCGTCATACATTCTCCATTCGTGACCGAACACCAGGTAAGAAGACAGCGTGCTTGCATAGTCCGCATTAGAAAAACGGTATTGAAGTTCTTCGTAAATAGTGGATTTAATCGGTTTTCTATAAACATTTGTCGTGGTATAATCTTTTTCAAACCAGTCGATTCTCATATCGGTGGCAACAAACACCAAACCGTTTTTGTAATCCGTTATATGGTCGTGATTATATGCATACATATGTTGTTCCTTTGACAAATAATACGACGGCCATTCGTGTTCCCCCGACAAGAAACCGATAGGTCCGCAAATTGCGTCGCGCATACCTTGCAATGCGGCTTCCGTCCCTTGCCAATAATGAAGTCTCGGCATTCTGTCTACCGATTTATACGTTCCCGTAATTCGGTAAATATGTTTTACGAAAGTCGTCCAAGCATTATAACCGTCCTGATAAGTAGCTTCGTTAAAACGTTCCGAGTGCGCCGTCGAATGTAATCCGAATTTTAACCAATCGCTTGCTTTGCTCAGTTCGCTTTGATACTTGTCAGTAACGTTTCCCAGCAAATCCAAATAAGTATAAAGACTTATTTTCGCGCCGTATAATTCGTGTAATTGTTTAAGATAAGCAAAAAAAGGCTCGTCGAACACGCTCTTATATGTAGCCGCCGACGTTAAATTTTTCATACTGTTCATAGTGTCGTCAAAAGACAAATGAAAATAATTATTATCGGAATTCAAATTTTTTATTTCCGTTCCGCTATCGACGGTTCCCAAATTAACAACGACGTCTCCGTTGAGATATGCATAAATCGTATTGTTTACAACCTCGACTTTTTTTATCTGATTATATTGAATAAAGTACTCGGAAAACGTTCCCGTATAGCCGTTTTCAACGGCATTCAGATAATCGTCGTAGGAAAAATATTGAGAAGAATCGTCGACTGGCTTATCGGAAGAATCGCATCCTATAAAAACAAATAGTAACAAACACAATATCGTTATTACGGAAATCGTTTTTAGTTTTTTACTCATAATCATCTCTCCTATTAAATATTTTTTACCGCTTAACAGTTCTTTCCGAAATCCGCAGAGATTCGCAGAAATGACAACCTACGTCTACAAATTTTTGCCGATACGGAAGATTTCGCTAACGCTCGCCGACGCGCTCGGACGGACGACAATTCGCCGGATTGTCGTTATTTCCGCGCATTGATATTAAATGAAGCGGCTAACGCTAATGAAGTCGTTTTACTAATGAAAAATGAAGCGTACTGCGCTTTTTTGCCATTCACTTTTACGTTTTGCTTTATTTATCCATTCATTTTCACTATTAACTTTTACCTATTACTTCCTAAAATCGGCAGGATTAGTGAAGAGTGAAAAGTGAAGAGGTAATAAGTAAAATCGGCAAACGTCTTACGGAATTTGCCGATTTTTGGCGGAGGCGGAGGGATTCGAACCCCCGGGGGCTGTTAACCCAAACGGTTTTCAAGACCGCCGCGTTGTGACCGCTTCGCTACGCCTCCACGTCTTTTATCGGGCATTTAATATTATGAACTCTTTCCTTTGTTTTGTCAATTATTTTGCTTTCTCGAAATCGGCTTGTTTTCTTCTTCCCGAGTTGCGGAAAATCTCTGCCCGTTTTACCCTTGTTGTAATATCTTTTTTGTTGCCTTTCTCTTTCCGTTGTGCTACACTTAACGCAAAAAGAGGTTTTTTTATGAAAAACAGAAGTATTGTTTCGGTTATTCTTCTTACCATTGTGACCTGCGGGTTATATTTCCTTTACTGGCAGGTTGTCGTTACCAACGAAATCGAATTTGCCCTCGGCGAAAAAAGCGACGGCAGCTGTCGCAGCGGCGGTCTTGCCCTTCTCTTCTCCATTCTTACCTGCGGTATCTACACAATTTACTGGTTTTACAAAGAGGCAAAACGTCTCGAAATCCTTGCTTCCGACCGTGGAATCCGCGTATCCAACGAGGCTTGGCTCTATATCGTTCTCTGTATTTTCGGTTTGGAAATAGTAGGCGTCGCTCTTATGCAAGACGAGATGAACAGGCTTGCAGATGCGGCGTAAAACAAGCGGCTCGCGTCTTTTTTCCTCTCTCTTTTCGAAAAAGACCGCCCGTCTTCTGCTCCTTGTATTCCTTTTCGGCGTTTACAGCATAGTCGCGACCGTTTTTCTCGGTCACGCTTGTCCCATAAACCTCGTTTTCGGCGTGCCCTGCCCCGGTTGCGGGCTTACCCGCGCGTTTATTCTCTTCTTTCAGGGAGATTTCGGCGGTGCGTTCGAAATGCACCCGCTGTTCGTCGTCATCCCTCTCGTCGCTGTCGTTTGCCTCGCCGCGTTTATCTTCCCGCGGTTTGCCCGTTCACGCGTTTTTACGGCGTTTTGTCTGATTACCGTCTGCGCTTTCATCGGAGTTTATATTTACCGAATGATAACCGTGTTCCCTTCGCGCGAGCCCCTCGCCTACAACCGCCGTTCCCTTCTCTTTATTCTGATTGAATTTTTTAAGAAAGTTTTCGCTTGATTTTTTTCGCGTCTTTTTAATCATAAAGCTCAACAATAAACATCTAAAAAAATAAACCGCGAAATCCGCGGTTTATTTTTAGTTGACAGTTAATTATGTATTTAAGCGTTATACCCGTATTCGAATGCTTTATCGTTGATTTCGATGAGTTTCTGCGGTATCGACGCAATCAACGCGGCTTTCATTTTATCCTTATCCAGCCCCATAAGTTTGGTAAACGCGCCTATCATAACCGAATTAGCCGCTTTGCTGTTGCCCGCTTTTTCCGCGAGCCCGAGCGCGTCGACGGCAAAATTCTTTTTCGGCAATCTTTCCTCGATGTCGTCGGGATATTTGCACGCGCCGATAACCACGGGCATCGGCATAATTTCCTGCGTGCTGTAAAGCATTATTCCGTCCTTTTTCAAGAAGTGCGCGTATCTTAACGCTTCGAGTTTTTCGAAAGCAATGACAACGTCCGCGTTCCCCGCGTCGATAATCGGCGAATAGATGTCCTTTCCTATCCTTACGAACGTGATAACGCTACCCCCTCTCTGGCTCATTCCGTGAACTTCGCTCAGTTTACAGTCCAGCCCGTTGTCGAGCGCGTATTTACCCAAAACTCTGCTCGCAAGAAGGGTTCCTTGTCCGCCTACGCCTGCAATAAGTATATCCATAATTATTTGTCCTCCCTGTTCTCTATCGCGCCGAAACGGCACACTTTCATACAAAGTCCGCACTCCGTGCAAAGGGAAGCGTCTATTTTTATTCCTCCGTCGTTGCTGATAGCGGGACAGCCGAGCTGCATACAAGACTTACAATTCTTGCATTTGTCGGTAACGGTAAATCCGCGGTAAAGTTTCTTCGTAAGCAGAACGCAGGGACGTTTGGAAATAATTACCGACACGCCGTCCTCGTTAAGCCCGTCTTTAACCGCCGCGCCGAACGCGTCGAGGTCGTACGGGTCCACCGTGCGCACCGAATTCGCTCCGACCGCTTTGCAAAGGGTTTCCAGGTTGAGTTCGTACGTCTCTTCCCCTTTTATCGTCTTGCCGTTTGCGGGGTTGTTCTGGTGTCCCGTCATTCCCGTCGTTCTGTTGTCGAGAATAATTAAAGTGATATTCGCTTTGTTGTAAACCGCGTCCACAAGCCCGGTAATTCCGCTGTGAATAAACGTCGAATCGCCGATAACGGCAACCGTCTTCTTATGCGCTTCCGGGTCGGCTTTGTCCGCGCCTATCGCCATTCCTATGCTCGCGCCCATACAAACCGTCGCGTCAATCGCTCCGAGCGGCGGGACGGCTCCGAGAGTGTAACAGCCTATATCCCCCATAACGCTCAGTTTCATCTTTTTTAACGTATAGAACACGCCTCTGTGCGGACAACCGGCGCAAAGTACGGGTGGGCGGGCGGGGACTTGCGCCGGAACCGCGTCGCTCTTAACTCCGAGCAACTTTTCTTTTATCATATTTACGGAAAACTCCCCTTGCCGCGAGAAAATGTTCTTACCCTCGACGTTAATTCCGTGAAGTTTGATAAGTCCTTCTATGTGCGGTTCGAGTTCTTCCGCAACTATGCAACGGTCGACTTTGGATACGAATTCTTCGATGAGTTTATAAGGAAGCGGATAAACCGTGCCGAGTTTAAGCACGCTAGCTTCGGGCACGGCGTCTCTTACGTACTGATAAACGCCGCCCGCGGTGATAATACCCAACTTTTCGCTCCTGTACTCCGCTCTGTTGACGGAAAAACCGTTGCTGTCTTCGGAAAGACGGTTGAGCCTGTCTTCCACGACGATATGGCGTTTAATCGCGTTCGCGGGCATCATAACGTATTTCGCTATGTTCTTTTCGTAGGGAATAATCGGTCTCTCTTCTCTTTCGCAAAGCTCTACCATACTCTGAGAATGAGCGACTCTCGTCGTTATGCGCAAAATAACGGGCGTATCGTATTTTTCGCTGAGTTCGAACGCGAATTTGGTAAATTCTTTCGCTTCCGCGCTGTCCGACGGTTCGAGAACGGGAACGTTCGCCGCGCGCGCGATAAGGCGCGTGTCCTGCTCGTTCTGCGAAGAAAACATCGACGGGTCGTCGGCTACCGCGAACACAAGCCCCGCGTTGACTCCCGTGTAAGCCGCGGTAAACAGCGGGTCGCTCGCCACGTTGAGTCCGACGTGTTTCATAGAAACTATGGTGCGCGCCCCGTGAATGGAACTTCCTATCGCAACTTCGGCGGCAACCTTTTCGTTAGGCGACCATTCGGAGTAAATTTCGGGAAATCTCGACAGTTCTTCGGTGATTTCCGTGCTCGGCGTGCCGGGATATGCGGTCGCAACCTTGACTCCCGCTTCGTACGCGCCCCGCGCTACGGCGAAATCGCCCAAAAGTAATTTTTTCATAAGTTTTATTCCTCCGTGTTATTATTTAAGTGTAAGCGGCTCTTCCGTCGTCTTCTTCTCGGGCGGCAAGGGCGGTATCCCGTTTTTGAAGAATACCTTTCCACCGCGTTTTTTCTTTCTTAGGATAAGAAAAACTATGCCCGCAACGCAAAGCGCGGAAACGACGAAACACAGCACCATAACGCCGTTAAATCCGAGTTTTTCGTCCATAGTAGACGTCTCCGCGCGTAAAATTTCCATAATGCCGCGCACAAGGCAGTACCAACCGAAATACGCAAGCGACCCGAACCCTTTGACGTCGAGACGCCTTACAAGAATACTTAATACGACAAATCCGATAAGGTTCAGAACACATTCGTAAAAGAACGTAGCCTGCCGCCATTCTCCCTCGTGCGCGATAAAGACCGAAAGGGGAAACCATTGCGCGTTCGGATTTGTAACGGGCTGTCCGTAAAGTTCTTGATTGAAGAAATTTCCCCAACGCCCGATTGCCTGCGCAAGCAGGACGATGGGAAGAACGATGTCCGCGACTTTAATCACGTCTTTTTTGTAAATTTTAGACCATATAAACGCGCCGAGACACCCTCCGGGAACGCCCCACATTATCGTAAGTCCGCCTTTCCAGATAGCAATCGTGTTAACGAACGCGTCCCAGTCGTACGGTGAAACGAAATAAACTTTGTAATTCGAAATCACGTATCCGAGACGGGCAAAAATAACCGCAAGCGGAATTGCAATGAGAAAAAGCATAAGCATATCGTCCGCCGATATGTTTATGCGCTTAACCCTTCTTATCGCTATAACCAACGCAAGCACCATCGCGCAGGTAATGATGATTCCGTACCACGCGACGGAAAAATTTCCTATCGAAAATGCCGTCGGCGTAACTTTCCCTGTCCAGTGCATAAAATAATCCTCCGCGACCCGTTTAGAGTCGACACACCTTATTTTTATTTATAGTATTTATTATAATACTATAATAACGTTATTTTAGCAAGCGTCGGTCGACTTTTTCTTAAATCCCGCGCCTTTCGCAATTCTCCGTGCGAGTTTGTTGCTTTATTTTAACGAGAATGATATAATCTTTCGGAAAACGGTTTTACGGCTTTGCGGTCGGTTTCGTCGCGTGCGTTTTGCGCGAAACAATATCGCAATAAACGGCAACCGAAAACAATAATTAGGAAACCCCGAACACAGGATAAAGCGCAGTTATCGACCTCGGTGACAATTTGCGGGAGACGGTATGATTAAAGGTAAAAAAATTCCGAAGACGTCGGAACTTATGTGGATTCTCGGCACGATTTTTATGTCGCTCGGCGTGTGTATATGTAAAAAAACCGGACTGGGCGTAAGTATGATAGCCGCGCCGACATTTATTTTACAGGAATTTCTTTATCCCCTTTCCTCGTTTTTCAGCGTAGGCGTCACCGAGTACCTTCTTCAAGGCGTTATCCTTGTTATACTCTGTCTCGTCGTAAGGAAATTCGACTGGCGTTTTCTTCTCTGCTTCGCCGCGGCGGTGATTTACGGATACTGCCTCGACTTATGGTTTATCATTCTCGGCGAGGAAATCTTTTCTTCCATAGCCGTGCGTTGGGTTATGCTCCTCGTGGGCGATTTTTGCGTTTCTCTCGGCGTTGCGTGCTTCTTCCGCACCTACTTCCCTTTGCAGATACACGAACTCTTCGTATCCGAAGTCTCCGCAAAATTCGCTTCGCCCGTAACGCGCACGAAATGGATTTACGATATTTGCTGTCTCGTCCTTTCGATAATCCTCGCGTTCTCGCTGTTCGGCGACGCCGCTTCTTTCGACTGGAAACAAATCTACGCCGTCGGTTTTCACAGCATAGGGCTCGCCACGTTGGTGACAACGCTTATCAACGCGCCCCTCATCAAACTGTGCGGTTTTATCCTCGATAAAATCTTCCTCCCCACGCCGCTTTTTCCGAAAGTCGCTACCGTACTCGAACGGAAAACGAAAAAGCCGACCGACTCGCCGCAAAAAACCGCGGACGAAACGACCGACAACTGAATTTTTTCAAACTTTTTTGAAAATTATTTTTGCTCGATTTTGTCAAACGCGGTCTTATACCCGCCGTTTCCATATGTGTAACATCTGTTGACGCGCGAAATCGTAGCCGTGCTCGCGCCCGTCTTTTCGCATATTTCCGCATAAGACATATTCTGTCTCAACAGTCTGACGACTTCCATTCTCTGCGAAATCTCGATAATCTCTTTCGTGGTAATCATATCTTCGAGCAACGCGCGACAATCGCTTTCGTTGTCCGTCGCAACTATCGCCTTTATCAGCAAATCCGCTCCCACCGTTTTGAATACGTCCGCCATAAAAAATACCCCTGTTTTTATTCTTTTTATATTTTAGCACGATAAAGCGATAAAGTCAACTTGTTTTAACGCGTTAAAGCGATAAAGCAAAACCCGAAGCGATTTTCGCTTCGGGTTTTGCTTTACTTTCTATTGGGAATTTCTATTCTTCCGTCGTGGTATTGATGACGGGAAGCACGCCGATTGCGTCGGAAATGGTCTTTTCGTACGCTTCCATTCCGTACTTATCCACGTCGCGGCGGTTTTTCTCGCCGTGCGTAAGACAACCCGCGCCGCCTATGCACCCGCTGACGCACGCCATACCCTCGATGAAATTTCCGTCGGGAATTTTTTTGGACGCTTTGAGCAGCGCGATACGGCACTGTTCTATGCCGTCGCAAACGACTGGTTTGTATTCGAAATCGGTAATGCCGTTTTCCTTTATTCCCTGTCTCACCGCGTCGGCAAGCCCGCCGCTTCGTGCGAAAATTCTGCCGAAATACGAGGCGTTGTCCAGCACTTCTTCTTTAAGGGAAGCAAGGTCTATATCCTTGCTGTCAAACAGCGCCTGCAATTCTTCGAAAGTGATGACCGAGTCGATATACGGTCTGACTTCTTTCTTTTGAAATTCGGCTTTTTTTGCCGTACAGGGTCCTATAAATACTATTTTGGCAATCTTATCCGTCGATTTTATGTATTTAGCTATCGTCGCCATAGGCGAGAGGTTAGTGCTTATATTGCCTTTAAGCGCAGGGAACTGCGTCTCGGTGTATTTGACGAACGCGGGGCAGCAGGAACTTGTCAAAAAGCCTTTTTCCGCGAGTTCGCGCGCTTCGCTCATAGCGACCATATCAGCGCCGAGCGCGGCTTCCACTACGCTGAAAAATCCGAGTTCCTTTATTCCCGCGGTTACCTGCCCGGGTTTGACGTAATTGAACTGTCCCGCAATCGACGGAGCGACGACGGCGTACACTTTGTACTTCGAATTTTTTTCGCTCTTTTTTATCATATCGATTACGTTGAGGATAAACGATTTATCGCTTATCGCGCCGAACGGGCACTGATAGACGCACGCGCCGCAAGCGATACATTTTTCGTTGTCGATTTTCGCCGCTTTTTCCTCGCTCATACTGATAGCTTTTACCTTACACGAATTCTGGCAAGGACGTTTACTGTTTATGATTGCGGAATACGGGCAGACCTTCGCGCACATACCGCATTCGACGCATTTACTTTTGTCGATATGCGCTTTCTGGTTATGGTCGAGGGTTATCGCGCCTTTCTTGCACGCGTCCATACAGCGGTGCGCTAAGCATCCGCGGCAAGCGTTGGTTATTTCGTATCCGCCCGCGGGGCAATCGTCGCACGCGATGTCTATTACTTCGATTACGTTCGGGTTCGCTTTATTTCCGCCCGTAGCGAGTTTAACTCTTTCCGACAAAATCGCGCGTTCCTTGTAAACGCAACAACGCATAGAAGGCGTTCTTCCAGGCACTATGTCTTTGGGAATATCGATAATCGATTCCCAAAGCGTGTCGTCCCACGCGTGTTTCGCCACTTCTTTAAGCACGCGATATTTAAGGTATTGTACTTTTGTATCGAATCTATCCATAAATAATCACCTTAATCGTAATATACTTCCACTACTTTCCCCATTTTTCTGAGATTTTGCGTAAGGCTTTCCACAAGTTTAAGTTTCATAGTAATATCTATCGGCAGACCTTGATGCGCCGCGTTTATCCCCTGCCCTACGTAGAACGTAATGTGCGTTCCCTTGACGAAAAGCATATCGGCAAGCAAACTCGCGCCGTCTTTTTTCTTATAATACTTCGGCGTAAGGTCTCTGTTTGAAAGATATTTTTCGCTGTGTTCGAGCAGTTTACGCAAAGTCAAAACGCCTTCGGTCGTAAGGTCTATGCCTTTAATATGTCCTATCGGCGGCACGTCCTTGTCGGGGAAATCCCAGTCCGCCGTGACGGTTTCGTGAAGGTAACGCGATACTATCATCGAACTCGTTCCGCCGCACACGACCTTTTTGCCTTCGCCCTCCATAAACCTTGCGACGTAAAAATCGTCTTTCGATTTATCCACGGGAGGTCCCACCATAAGTTTGACGTCCAGTCTTTCGCGGATTCTCACCGCCGCCACCGTGGTGTCGTCGCCGGGTTCGTCCATATACAAATCGTTGCACGCGCCCGCAAGCAGACACGCTATGCACTTTGCGGTCATTCCCGGTTCGATTACGCGGTTGAGATGCTCGACCACGTCCTTTCTGAGCCACCCGAGGTTAAGAAGCATACCTATTCCCGCGTGGATAACGCCGTCGCTCATAACGATGATAACGTCGTCTTTTACGAGATTAAGCTCGGCAACGTAAACTTTCTTACCCGCGATATTATATTCTTTTCTGTCGAAATCGCGGCAAACGCCGTCGTGATAATATATGGCGTCGGGGTTGTCGAATTCGAACAGGTACCCCTCTCCTTTGTTGTTTACGTGAATAACCGAGAACGTCGAGTACGCCACGCCGCGCACCTTGCACGCAGGCAAAGTCTGCACTATGGTGTCGATGCACTCTTCCATTTCTATGCCCTCGGATACCATCGTGCAAAGTATTTTCGAAGTGAGCGTAGAAAGGATATTCGCTTTAACTCCGCTTCCCATTCCGTCTGCGAGCACGAGGGTGGTATAATCCCCCGAAGTCACGCATTCGACCTTGTCTCCGCACAGCTCCTCGCCTTTTTTATTCAGAGACGTATATCCGCTTTCGAGAAACAATTCCATATTCTATGCTCCGCCCGTCAGTCCTCGTTTCCGTCCGAAGGCGTCAGGGTCTTTTTCAGTTTCAACAGCGCGACCTTGGTTTCCGCGGTGGTTTCTCCGAGCAGCGACGCTATCTCCTGCGCTACGCGCATCTGTTTTTTAATAACTTCGTCCGTCGTTTCCAGCGTTTCGCGCTTCATTTCGTCGAGTTTCTTTCCGTATTCGACGCTGTCCGTTATATCCTTGAATATCCCGAACATTATCTTCTGATTTTCTACCTTGACAATGGTCGCGTCCGCGTACTTCCCGCTCTTTTCGAAATGTATTTTCTTCTTGATTACGTTGTTTTTCGAATTCTGCGCTATGACAAACTCGTTCGCGTCGAAACATTCGTAAGCGTAGTAACCTTTTGCGTCTCTCTCTTCTATTCCGAGCAACGCCCTTACGCTCGAATTGTATTCGATGATTTTGAGGTCGTTATCGAGCACGATAATACCGTACGGGCTGTTCTGTATTATCTCGTACGACATAGATTCCGCTCTCGTTCTCATATAAGGAAGGCACATTTCGAGGTCGGCGTATCCTCTGAGCACGGCTATCGCCTTGTCCCGACAGGTCGCGTATCCGCACGCTCCGCAGTTGAGCTCGTCTTCCGGCTTATTCTTTCCCGTCTTTGCCAGCACCGCTCTTATGTCGCGTTCGCACGGCGTGCCCGTAGGCAGTCCGATAAACGGGTGTCTTTCTCCCGCGTCTTTCGGCGCTTTGATTTCCTCTCCTTCCCCTTTTGCGTCTCTTACGTATTTACGCACGCTTTCGTTCGCTTTAATCGCGCCGCCTTCGGTTTTCAGCGCGCACGGTCCGTTTACGCACGCGTATTCGCAACAGTTGATTTCGATGAAAAGCCCGCTGTAATGCTGTATGTCGTCGAGCACTTCGAAACTTCTGTTCACTCCGTCCACGGCGACGTATTCATATCCGTCGGGTCGGTCGATAAACGATTTGATTATCCCTCGGTTTATCGGGTAATATTTCGCGGCGTTGTAATCTCCGCCGCCGTCCGACGCGTCCTCTTTTTTCGGGTCTATACCGTGTTTAACGAACAGTTCTTCGAGTTCTTCGAAGGTAAGCACCGCGTCGATAATTCCGCTCTCTTTCCCTTCTCTCTTCTTAGCAATGCACGGTCCGATGAAGATAATCTTCGCTTCGGGGTCTCTTTCTTTAATCATTCTCGCGTGAACGACCATAGGCGAAGCGACGGGCGCGAGATATTTAAGCGCCTGCGGATAATATATCTGTATCATCTTGTTTATCGCAGGGCACGCGCTCGTGATAAAGTTTTCATACTTGCCCGTCTTCATCAGCCTTGCGTACTCGTCGGTGACCACTTTCGCGCCCGCCGCCGTTTCTTCCGCCTCGCTAAACCCGAGTTTTTTAAGAGCGCCGACCATCTGCCCGAAGGAAGAAAGTCCGAACGACGCGATAAACGACGGCGCGACCGACGCGATTATCTTTCCGCCGCTTTTTAAGAGGTTTTCCACTTTGTCTGCGTCGGAATGAACCCTTTTTGCGTTCTGCGGGCAGACGACGGTGCATCGTCCGCAGAGAATACACCGTTCGTCGATAATTTTAGCCTGATGGTTTTCGTATCTGATTGCCTTTACCGGACATTCGCGCAGACATTTGAAACAGTCCTTGCATTTTGCCGTTCTGAAATCGAGAAATTCCATTTTTTCCTCTTTACGTAAATATATATACGCTTATTTTGCCGCGCGAGGCAACACTTCGGTGCGGAAGAATTCGTCCACGTTTTCGGGTTTAACCGCGAAGAAATCGCCGTCCACCGTTACGGACACGCCGTTCGAGGCGCATTTGCCCATACAGAACGCTCCCGCAAGTTCAATCGAGTCGTCTTTTTGGCTCTCTTTGATAAGATACTGAAATCTCTCCACTAACTGACGCGAACCTTTAAGGTGACACGAACTTCCTATACAAACAGTTATTTTGACCATAGTTTACCTCCCGTCGGTTTGGTTTTATTCGTAGTCTACTACGTCTACCCAGTGCATAAGGAATTCTCTCTCTTCCTGTTTGCCCTTTACCATCTGGCTCGCCGCCACGATGGGTATCCATTTCTGAACGTACTGTTTTGCGGTGTCGCTCTTTTCGCAGAAAAGATTGAGATATTTTTCCGCAAGGTCGATTTGTCCCGAAAGCCAGAACAAAAGGTACGTTCTCGCAACGTCCGCCGAAGCGTTGCCCTGCGTCGCGTGCGACCAGTCGATGATGTACGGCGTTCCGTCGTCGGAAATTATTATGTTGCTCGGGTTGAAGTCCCCGTGGCACACCTTCGTATGCTTCGGAAGGGAATCCAGTCTCGTATGGAGTTCGTATCTCGTCGTCGCCGAAAGGTCGGTCTGGGAAATCTTCCTGTTCATCTTGTCTTTCAATTTGTTAAGAAGGGGCGCGCGTTTATCGTGTACCTGCATTTGAAGCTCTACGAACAGGTTGAGATATTCGTCGATTTTTTCGGGATTTTCTTTCATCAGCTGTTCGAGCGTCTTTCCCGGAATGTATTCGATGACTATCGCCCATTTGCCGTCGATTTTCGTTACCTCCAACAGTTTGGGTATGTTGAGTCCCGTCTCTTCCACTCTCGCCTGGTTGAGCGCTTCGTTGAGTATATCCGATTTCGAATAATGCTCGTCAAAGAGTTTAACGATTTTGTCTCCGTCGCGGTATATCGTCTTCGTGTTGCGTACGGCTACTATCTTTTCGAGTTTCATATCTATATCCTCCTTAACTTTTTATTTGCGTTTGCCATAATAAGCGTTGAGATACATCTGCTTGATTTCACTCATAAGCGGGTATCTCGGGTTCGCTCCCGTGCACTGGTCGTCGAACGCCTGTTCAACCATTTCGTCGAGTCTGTCGAGGAAGTTCTTCTCGTCGATACCGTATTCCGCTATCGTCTTCTTAATACCCACTCTCTCTTTCAGTTCGTCGATAGCTTTAATCAGGTTATTGAGTTTTTCTTTGTCGTTCTTGCCCTTTATTCCGAGATAATCCGCGACTTCGGCGTATCTTGCAAGCGTGTGCGGGTACCCGTACTGCGGGAACGTACCCATCTTCGTGGGAACTTCCTCCGCGTTGAAACGCAGCACTTCGTCAATCATAAGCGCGTTGGCTACGCCGTGCGGAAGGTGGTGGAACGCTCCGAGCTTATGCGCCATAGAGTGGCATACTCCCAGAAACGCGTTGGCAAACGCCATACCAGCCATAGTCGCGGCATTACCCATTTTCTCACGAGCAATCGGGTCGTTCGGTCCGTTGTCGTACGCTTTGGGCAAGTATTCGAATATCATCTTCAAACTGCGGAGCGCAAGTCCGTCGGTATAGTCGGTCGCCATCATAGAAGCGTATGCTTCCAGCGCGTGCGTCACCGCGTCGATACCGCTTGCCGCGGTAAGTCCCTTAGGCGCATTCATCATCATATCCGCGTCGACGATTGCCATATTCGGCATAAGTTCGTAGTCGGCAAGAGGATATTTGACTCCGCTCTTTTCGTCGGTTATTACCGCGAACGGGGTAACTTCGCTACCCGTTCCGGCAGAGGTGGGAACAGCGATAAAGTACGCTTTTTCGCCCATCTTCGGGAAGGTGTAGACGCGCTTTCTTATATCCATAAATCTCATCGCAAGGTCCATAAAGTCGACTTCGGGATGTTCGTACATAACCCACATTATTTTACCTGCGTCCATAGCGGAGCCGCCGCCGAGAGCGATGATGCAGTCGGGTTTGAACGCGTTCATTGCCGCAGTACCTTCTTTCGCGCAGGCAAGCGTCGGGTCGGGCGCAACGTTGAAGAACGTCGTATGCGTAATGCCCATTTCGTCGAGTTTATCGGTAATCGGTTTGGTGTATCCGTTATTGTAAAGGAACGAGTCCGTTACGATAAACGCTTTCTTTTTGCCCATAACCGTTTTCAGCTCGTCAAGAGCTACCGGCAGGCATCCTTTCTTTATATAAACTTTCTGAGGCGCTCTGAACCAAAGCATATTTTCTCTCCTTTCCGCTACTGTTTTAATGTTGAGTAAGTGTTTGACTCCTACGTTTTCGCTTACGCTGTTTCCGCCCCACGAACCGCAGCCGAGGGTGAGAGAAGGCGTAAGACGGAAGTTATAAATATCTCCTATTCCGCCCTGCGACGACGGCGTGTTTACAAGCACGCGGCAGGTCTTCATTCTTTCGAAGAATTCGTCGAGTTTCGCTTTTTCCGTAAGCTGGTTTATGTAAACCGAAGAAGTATGTCCGTATCCGCCGTCGGCAATAAGCCTTTCCGCTTTGTTCATAGCGTCGTAGAAATCTTTCGCTTTGTACATAGCGAGAACGGGACTGAGTTTTTCGTGGGCGAATTCTTCGCTCAGGTCTACGCTCTCCACTTCGCCGATGATGATTTTCGTTTCTTCGGGAACGGTTACGCCTGCAAGCGCGGCGATTTTAGCCGCTTTCTGTCCGACGATTTTCGCGTTGAGCGCGCCGTTTATTATAATGGTTTTACGTACTTTCTCGGTTTCGTCGGGGTTGAGGAAATAACATCCGCGCGCGATGAATTCATTTTTAACTTGCTCGTAGACTTTTTCTTCTACGATAACGGACTGCTCGGAAGCGCAAATCATACCGTTGTCGAACGTTTTACTGTGAATGATGCTGTTTACAGCCAAAATAACGTCCGCAGTCTCGTCGATGATGGCGGGGGTGTTCCCTGCGCCTACGCCGAGCGCGGGTTTTCCGCTCGAATACGCCGCTTTGACCATTCCGGGACCGCCGGTGGCAAGGATAATGTCCGCTTCTTTCATAAGCGTGTTCGTCATATCGAGGCTGGGGATGTCAATCCATCCGATAATGCCTTCGGGCGCGCCCGCCGCAACCGCCGCGTCAAGCACTATTTTCGCCGCGGCAATCGTCGAATTCTTCGCTCTCGGATGAGGACTGATTATGATACCGTTACGGGTTTTTAACGCGATAAGCGTTTTGAATATCGCCGTGCTGGTAGGGTTGGTAGTAGGAATAACCGCTCCCACAAGTCCGATAGGCTCGGCGATTTTTTTGATGCCGAACGCCTTGTCCTCTTCAAGAACTCCTACCGTGCGCGTATGACGGTACGCGTTGTATACGTATTCCGCCGCATAGTGGTTTTTGATGACTTTATCTTCTACCAGACCCATTCCCGTTTCTTCAACGGCAAGTTTCGCAAGTGGGATGCGCGCTTTGTTCGCCGCTTCCGCCGCGCGGAAAAAGATTTCGTCTACTTGCTCCTGCGTGTAGGTCGCAAATACGTTTTGCGCCGCGCGCACTTTCTCGATTAGACTTTCCAGCTTCTCTACGCTGTCAACTTTCTCGATGATTCCTTGACTGTCCATAATTCAGTTGCTCTCCTTAATTAAAATTTCTTTTAGTTGTTTAGATAAAATCGCCAGTGACGATGCCATATCCTCGTTTTTTACCGCTACGTTGTCGGGGACGCTCAGCCTCGACGGCGTGAAGTTCCAAATAGCCCGTATTCCGCTCGCCACCATAACGTCCGCCATAGCCTGCGCGTGCTCCTGCGGCGTGGTCAGTATACCGATTTTTATGTTCAGTTTCTTGATAACGCCCGAAAGCGACCCCGTCGCAAATACCTTTTTGCCGTTAATCTCTTTACCGATAATCCCGTCGTCAATGTCAAACCCCGCTATGATGTGAAATCCGTATTTGTCAAATCCGTGATACCCCATCAACGCCTGTCCGAGTTTGCCTACGCCCACGAGAACCGCGTCTTTAATATTGTTGTATCCGAGAAATTGCTCGACGTCGGAAATAAGACCGTCTATGTCGTACCCGACTTTCGGCTTACCGACGGTCCGCAACGCGTACGATAAGTCTTTTTTTACAAGCGACGGATTCTCTCTGACCTCTTCCGCAAGATTGACCGACGACACCGTCTTTTTCCCGTCGCGTTTCATCGCCAATAACGCCTTCAGATAAACAGGCATACGATTGTAAACCGCCAGCGATACGAAATTTCCGCTATCTTCAGTCATTCTTTCTCCTATCGATATTTTTATATCGATATAATTATATGCTATATGCAATTACATGTCAATAGAATTACGTGTAAAAAATATAAAAATATTGTTTCCTAAAACAAAGAAAAGCGGATGGAATCCGCTTTTCTTAGCAAATGATCACTTTCTTTCTGCAAGGACTACTGCTCTATGGATATATTCATCCATAAGTTCCCATATCCACGAATCGATAGGTTCTGTTTTATATCCAAGACGATGAACAATATCGAGATTCAAGGAAAACGTTTTTTCATTGAAAACATGAAATGGCGACTCTTTTCCGTTTACACAATCAATAATTGCTTTTTTTCCTGTCTTCTCCTCAATATAGTTTAATATATCCTTTATCGATATTGACCCTTCTGCGGAATAGTTCAAAACCCCATTAAAATCCTGCGCCGCTATCCATGGTAAAAATGCGCCAACTTCAGTATCCTTTATGAACGTAAGTCTTCTGTCCAAATCATCAATATTCATCGGAATTTTATTCACAATACAATCGCAATAAAAGTATAACCTTTCTGTTTTTGTAACATAAGGAATCCGTATTAAAACTGGATTTACTTTTCCTTTGTAAAACTGCATTATCGCACATTCTGCCTGCCTTTTCCCCTCAATATATCCAGCAGACATCTCATTCCAAATCAACGGGTATTTTTCACATTCAAATTCTTTTTCTACAATATCTAAATGATGGTTTCTATATACCTCAAAAGAAGATAACTGCACATATCTATCACAATTAACATATTCTAATAAATTTTTAACATAGTTTGAGCAATACGCCAAATTATGAAAAATCACATCAAAATGTTGCCCATTTAATGCTCTTTTTACTGTTAATGGCTGAGAAATATCTAATATCGCTCTTTCAACATCAACACCATAACTATCTTTTTTCTTTCCCCTATTAGCTATTGTTACTTTATTGCCCAATTCAATTAGTCTTTTTACCAACTGAATTCCCATGAATTGTGTTCCGCCTATTACTAAAACCTTTTTTCCAGATATTGGTGCATTGCTTTCTTTCGTTAAATCACTATACCCTCCACAATTAGCCAAACTGCTCGCAACCATATCTCTACTCCACGCAACATTTTTCCTAATTAATTTTGCAGGCGCTCCGGCAATAGAACAATTATTAGGGAAAACACCCTTCACGACACTTTGTGCACCGATAACACTACCATTCCCCACATTAGTTCCAGCCATAAGAAAAGAACGAAAACCAACCCACGTATGGTCTCCTAAAACTATACTATTCTTTCTATTCCCATAATCATTGGAATAAAGGTTTAACGGTTTCCCTGATTCCACATCCATAATGGTATGTCCATCTCCGGCCCACATCTCTACATCCGTCGAAAACATACAATCCCTGCCTACTATAATCCGTTTTCCTTGATTTGCACGTAAGCTCATTCTTTCACCGAAAGTTGCCTTTTCATTTACCAGAACCATCGTCCCTTGCCTATGCAAAAACAATCTAAAAAGCGTATCCATAAAAATACAGCCTGTTCGTATTTTTACTTCTGCAGTCCCGTCATAGCCTTTGGTCTCTATTTTGGTAAAGGGTTGAGTAAAATTGCAATGTTTATCAATACTAATTAATGTATTTGCAGTTACATCGATAATTACATTTTTCACCCCCCAAACATCAGGAGCTATTGATATAGTATTGTTGTATCCTCTAAAAGTAATACTTTTAACAATCCCTTTGCCCCCGATGATGCGATTCCCAAACATATCACTGTATGGCTTCGATAAATCGTAATTCTCCAATACAATTGGATTTATCATACGATAGATGAAATCTTTTACAGGGGAATAACCAAAATCAATAAATCTTTCGAAATCAGCTTTATCCGCATGTTTCCCTAATACCACTATATAATATTCAGATGCTTTCCCTTTAATTTCATCGAAATATCTAATATTTTTTCCATTTACGTTTTGCATTATGGTTGTTAAAACAAACTCTACATTTATTCCATAATACTTTGAAAGGAATGCCCTAAACGTATGATTTTCTCCCCATGTAATAACCTTCCTTTTCCCTTTATTTCGTACAACAATTTCCGATAAATAGTAAAATTCTTGCACATCTTTGGATAAAGAACTTAAAAATGATTCTTTATCCCTTTTCCTATATTCGTTCACCAGTTTAGAAAAAGGCTCATTCCATATTCTTTCAAAAAAACTATCTCTATTAACATGCAATGCATACGGGTATTTTATTATGCCATTTCCTGCGATAGCATATTCAATTGGCACTTTTTTTGATATTGTAAAATTATTACTAACTTCATTGAAAATACATTCTCCATGTTTATTATTTATTAACACAAGAGAAGTTCCTTTGTTGTCATTTAATGCTTTATCAAATTCTTGTACTCTCCAAAAATCGCCTATGGTCAAATCCCCTTGTCTTGGCAATCGATTAAACAAGCAAGTCCCGCATGGCTTATTTTTAGACAAACCTTGGATATATGCAACATAGTAAAGATCCTCTTCAATAATTTTAGAATATACTGTGCCATCCTCAAAATATGCATTAACTCCAGCATGCCATCCCCACGGTTTTTTTGACTTAAACTGTAAATCAATAAGTTTTTTTCCGCCCAAAATATCTTCCCAATATTTTTCGAATACTTTATGAGAACTGATTCCGTGGCACAAAATATCAATTGTAAATAATTTTTCATAGTTCTTTCCAAGAAATGCACGCAATCCTGCAACCTGACATGGCATTCCTGAAAATAAAACATATTCACCCTTATCCAAATAACTTTTTATTTTACTAAAAACCGACCCAGTGTTACTTTGATAATATTTGCTTCCTCTCAACTTTGAAATATCATTTTTATCGGCTACACAAATATGTTGCACATTAAAATTATCGTCAAACGCTGCCCCACAAACAATACCATGCTTTTTTAATACATAATCAGCAATAACGGTAAAAGCCCCACCGGAAGAACTTTTTTCTCTTATTTCATTGTCTGCCATTACAGCATAGCAATCTGGATTTTCAGCGTTCGTATACTGCGGGTTAAGAGCAATACACTTTTTTGAACAAAGCCCACAGTTGGTACAACTTGTTTTGTTGACTATGGGATTAAGGAATCCATCTTTATTCTCTTTCATTTGGATTGCCTGAGTCGGGCAGATGTTGGAACATGCTCCACAACCCGTACAACCCTTCACCAAGTCCAAAGAATAATCTATGCTTTTTATCTTCCCCTTTATTCGTAGCATAAAACTTAACCATCGTTCGGCATTGTCAATTTCTTTTTTTACTTTTCCATTAATTATATCAAACGGAATCTTTTCATCCACTTTATCAATGGTAAGCTCATTCGAATTATTTATCAATCTCGATTCAACGCCAAACATTTTTGCCAATGTAACAAACCTAGGATAACCTCTGCCACGATTTGCATACATAACAAATGGCTTATTCAGAATCAACGCCAATACCGCGCCATGAAAACTATCTGTTACAACGTATGACGCGTTGCAATAATAATTCAACCATTGATAATAATCGAGTTCTGGCAGTGTCTCATTGGGCATTCCCATCTTTTGAAGGTTTGGTTCATGAGTAAATTTCCTGCCGTCAAGAGCAATTTTACAAGGCAATGACATATGCTCGGAGACAATTTGAATGCATTTTCTCTTGTCTTCCGTAGGGTCAAGAATATATGCCAGAACATACGGCTCTTCTAATCTTTGCTGAGCTTTTTCGCCTAATTGTCTATACCTTTCCGCAGCTGTAAAAAAAACCGGGTCTACAATTACATCGGATGACAAATTAAATTTATCTTTCAAAATATCGACAGCGGAATACTCTCTTACCGAAACCGCCGTAAATTTCTCCAGTTCCCTCTTCGCAAAATCGATTAGTTCTGGTTCGCTATTTAAGTTATCTCCCCCGCATGAAGATGAAATGGCTATTCTTTTTTTGCTTTCTTCGGCAAATTCCATTAAAAAAAGCTTACCAAAATACTTGATACTTGATGTCGTAAGTACCTGGTCGGATCCCAACAAAAACGTATCGGCAAGTTTATTTAGTTCTGCCAAATTGTCGTTATTGTACCCTTGTGCAATTTCGCAATTCTCCGCCCTAAATAGATTCCTTGAAAAAACATCGTCACCCTCTTTATCTGTTTCGAAATATGGATTTTCAACCAAAAAAGGCTCATATCCAAGCTCTTTTACCTTTTCATAAAGGGAAAAATAGCTTGAAACACCACCATAATTAGTGGCGAACCAATATCCGATTATTCCGACTTTTTTCGAATCTGCCATATACATTTACCTCAATTCTTTTTTCTAGTCGGCGGGAGAATCGACTCTATATCAAGCCTATCTTTCTTGCGCGTGAAAATTCTTCCGTACTTAAAAGTTTTAGATTTAATAATGGTTTGTATCTGCTCTTCTATGCTCTCGATTTGGTTTTTTATGCTGTCTATATCCGAATTCAATATCGTTTCATAGTCATCCTTAACTTGGCTCATCTCTATAATTTCTGTGGCCTTATCATATAATTGTTCGCTACACATATATAAATTATGGTCATATGTGGACGCTATATCCACAATTTGTTTAGCAAATTTATATTGAAAACATTTAGGCAGATTCTTTAAGTCGTAATATAAAAAGTTAACCGCCCAGTCCGGCAAATAGCCTTCTATATCTCTGTACCCCGACTTGCTCCAATTCTTAAAGACCGTTTCAACAAGCTTAATATGTTTCTCGAATTTTGTAAGATGTTTATTATTATACGTCCACATCAAGGAACCTTCTTGATTCCAACGATAAGTATATAATCTCTTATCCGTAAAAACTACTTTGCTGGCTCTTGGAAAATACTCGAACTGAAAAACCTGGTCTTCACCTAAATCCATTTCCTCATTAAACCTGATTTTCGAAGGTTTTTCAAATAATTCCCTTTTAATAAAATGTAGCCATAAAAACGGACGACTATTTTCTTCGAAAAACAATGCCTTAACGACTTCGCTTTGCCCTTCGTATACAGCATTGGAGGATGCCATCTTTCTGCTTATCCATTCGGGAGTAGTAGAATTGTTTGGATACGGCCATCCGCCAAAAACCACAATATCCGCATCGTTTGTTTCTGCAATATCCACCAAAGAAGTGTACATATTATCTTCCACAAAATCGTCTGCATCCACAAAACTTATATACTCGCCCTTCGCCATATTTAAGCCTGTGTTACGCGCATGCGCCGGCCCTTTATTTTGACTTGTAGTATAATCTATCCTTTTATCGCCGTTTGCTATTTCTTTAATGATTGATAAAGAATTATCGGTTGAACCGTCGTCTATACAAATTATCTGCAAATTCTTATATTTTTGCGTAATAATATGCAACAGACATTTTTTTATATATTGGGCAGCGTTATATACGGGTATTATTATTGAAACCAGAGGGTTTTGCACGTTATTTTCTTCCGGTTGAATAGTTTTTTCAAGTATATTGTTCATATAACCTACGATTCTCCCTTACCTATGCATAATCTTTCTAAAAACACCGGCGATTTTCCCGCCGACAAGCATTTCGTTCGACTTCTTTAACTTCCCGAGCCGCATTTGCGCGTTTTCCAATTGTCCGCTCAGTCTGAAAATAGTATCGTCATAATAAAATAACTGATAATTATCCATTATTCTTCCCAACATTTGGGTAACCCACTGATTGGGAAGTTTATAAATATTAACCACTTGAGACGCTTGTAATTCATTAAATTCCTCGGAAAATCTCTTCAGGAATTCAAGTTTATATTCTTCTGCGATTCGCTCATAAGTATACATATAATTAAAGAATTTTTTCACAATGAACTGGTTCAAAAATTCTTTTTTCACCACAGGATGCTTCATTATAAAATCAAATATGAAAGCATATTCCTCATTCATACAAAAAACTTTACCTTTGCTGTTTATCGACGAATTAGGATTATCCTGACGATAATGATAGAATGCGCGCTTCAAAAACATAACGGACTGCGCCAATGACAAAGTTTGAAACCAAAACCCGTTATCCTGGTAAGACGCCCCCGGCGTTTCATTATGTTTTATATTGTTTTCTCTTAAAAAAGAAGTTTTATAAATACCCGTCCAGGTATTCATTTGAAAGGTAAAAATTTCTTTGGTTTTCTTAGGGTCCAAAATTATATTATAATATTTATCTTGGGTACATACTTTCTCATATTGCTTTTTTATTGATTTATTATTTGCCGAAAAAGTATAATAATCTGATTTAACTATATCCAAATTTCTCTTTTTTGCAGCCGTATATAATGCTTCAAACATCTCGGGAGCTACATAATCGTCCGATTCAACAATACCGATATATTCCCCGTTCGCTTTTTCCATTCCGACGTTCATCGTATGTCCGTATCCGGAATTTTTTTTATTGATAATTTTTATTCTATCGTCTTTTTTCGCAATTTCTTCCAAAATCGATAACGAATTGTCCGTAGAACCATCGTTAACGCAAATAATTTCTATATTTTTAAGCGTTTGTTTTCTACAGCTTTCCAAACATACCTCTAAATAGTCGCTTACATTGTAAACCGGCACCACAATTGACACGTAAGGCTTTATTTTTTCTCCCATAATATATTCCTCATCTTGACAGTAGTATGAATAATTTTAGCACTTAAAATCAACTCTTTTTATATAAAAATACACCTATATGCCCTTTATGTACTATTTCGGCAAAATTCTTCCGCAAGTAAAGCAATGTATAAGAGCCGGTCACCAACGTATGTATGCGTCGGTTTTGTATAATTATCTTTTACTTTTATTCTTCAACAAACATATCTTTGCCGACTCCGCAGAGGGGGCAAGTAAAATCTTCGGGAAGGTCTTCGAATTTCGTTCCTGCGGCTATTCCGTTTTCGGGGTCGCCTACGGCTTCGTCGTATACCCATCCGCACGCTTCGCACACATACTTTTTCATACTTCTCTTTCCTCCGTATTTTTTTATTCTATCGGCTCGAAATCCGCCGCTCCGTGTTTACACAACGGGCACACGAAATCTTCGGGCAGTTCTTCTCCCTCGTACACGTATCCGCATATCTTGCACACGTATCCCTTTTTCCCTTCTGTTTTCGGCTTCGGTTTTACGTTTTCCTGATAATAAGTATACGTCATTGTCGGGTTGTTGTTTATTACTCTCGCTTCCGTCACTTCGCAGATAAACATTCCGTGCGTTCCCACGTCGACGTAGCTCTCCACTTTAAGCGACATAAACGAGTTTATATACCTCGGCAAAAACACCAGTCCGTTATCCGACGTGTATTTTTCCCAGCCTTCGAACTTGTCCGCGGTTCTTCCGCTTCTGAATCCGAAGTTTTCAAAAACTTTGAACGGCGCGTCGGTCGACAGCACGTTGACGTTCATCTTACCCGTCTGTTTAATAACGTGATGCGAGTAGTTCTGTTTATTTATCGTTACGGCGATTCTGTTGGGCGTATTCGTTACCTGCGTAACCGTATTGACTATCAATCCGTTATCTTTTTCTCCGTCGTTGCTCGTAACGACGTATAGTCCGTACCCGATATTGAACAGCGCGGCGGGGTCGTTTTTGTTTACGTTCTCCCCTTTTCTCGCGGCGTATTCGGCGCAAAGCTCGGTTGCAAGCGCGTCGAGTTCTTTACCGCTTTCTTCGTTAAGTGCGCTCAAAATATGGACGGTGTTGTCGCAATAGTTTATATTGCGGCATTTTCCCATCATACCTTTCATCGTCTTTGCCGCCATCGGCGCCCACGAACCGTTTTCGATAAACGCGACGGTCTTATTCGAAAAATTCCTTTCGGCAAGCGCGTCGATAAACGTTCTCATAAACGGGAAAATATCCGCGTTGTACGTCGTCGTAGCGAGCACGAGTTTTCCGTATCTGAACGCGTCTTCCACCGCTTCCGCCATATCGCAACGGGCGAGGTCGCTAATCGCGACTTTGGGACAGCCGTTTTCTTTGAGCTTATCCGCAAGTTTCTTCACCGCTTCTTCGGTATGACCGTAAACCGAGGTATACGCTATCGCCACGCCTTCGGTTTCCACTCCGTAAGACGACCAGGTATTGTAAAGATTTATATAATACGAAAGATTTTCCGAAAGAACGGGACCGTGCAACGGGCATATTCTTTCGATTTCCAGAGAAGCGGCTTTTTTAAGCAAAGCCTGCACCTGCGCGCCGTATTTGCCCACTATGCCGAAATAATATCTTCTTGCCTCGCACGCCCAGTCTTCGTCCGCGTCCAGCGCGCCGAACTTGCCGAACCCGTCTGCGGAAAACAAAGTTTTCGTAAGCGAGTCATAAGTGACGATAACTTCCGGCCAGTGCACCATAGGCGCGGTTATAAACGTAAGCGTACGTTCTCCGAGCGCGAGGGTATCTCCGTCCCCCACTATTATTCTTCTGTCCTCGTAATCCGTCCCGAAGAAGTTCTTCATCATCGCAAACGCTTTTTTCGACGCTACGATTTTTACTTCGGGGTAGAGCTTCGCGAAGTTATTGATATTTGCCGAGTGGTCGGGTTCCATATGCTGAACGACGAGGTAATCGGGTTTGCGCTTGCCGAGGGCTTTCTGCACGTTATCAAGCCATTCGTGAGTGAACGCCGCGTCCACGGTGTCCATTACTGCGATTTTGTCGTCGACGATAACGTAAGAATTATACGCCATTCCTTCGGGAACGACGTACTGTCCTTCGAACAAATCAATCTGCCTATCGTTTACGCCTACGTAAACTATTCCGTCTGCGATTTGCATAGTTCCTCCGACTGTTTTATATTATTATAGGCTATAACGAAATTAAAGTCAACAATTTTCTTATGAGGATTCCAACCACTCGTTATATGGACAAAAAGCGAAAAGTGTGATTTTTCACTTTTTGATTTTTATGCCGTAAAAGCAAAAATCAACGCAATCTCTTCACTCCGATTTTCGTCATTTTTTTATCAAGTCAAAATACCCGTAAGAAAGATTTCCAGACCTATCGCGATGAGTATAATTCCGCCGAAAACCGTAGCTTTCGAGGCGAACCTGTTCCCGAACTTTTTTCCTATCGCGACGGCGGGAAGACACACGCTAAACGTAACCGCGGCTATGATTACGGCGGCTACCAAAGCGTGCTTCCAACCGTACTCGGCTATTGTGAACCCTACGCTGAGGGCGTCTATCGACGTCGCCACGCCCTGCAAAAGTATCGCGCCTACCGTAACCGCTCTTTTTTTATCGTCCTCCTTTTTCTTTACGCCGTCGTAAATCATTTTGCCCCCGATAAACGCAAGCAGAACGAGAGAAATATACGGCACGATTTTGGCGGCGACGGCAAAATATTGCACGACCGTATGCACGCAAACCCAGCCTATCATAGGCATCAACGCCTGAAAAAAAGCGAACGTGCCCGCGATAAAAAACATTTTTCCCTTTTTCATATCGGGAAAATTCAGTCCGTTGGCAAGAGAAACGCTGAACGCGTCCATAGCAAGCCCGAGCCCGAGCAGAATACTGTTGATGAAAAAAGCAAAGCTCCAATCCATATTTATACTCCTTTTTCCAAAAAGAAAAACCGAGCGGTTTTTCTTCCTACGCCCGGTTGTTTTTCGGAATACGGTAAACTCGGGCATAGCTAAAAAGTTACACTCACGAGTCTCGCGAATTAAAGCAAGCCAGACCTCTCGGTCAGTATGTTGACTTGCTGCGCCCGTTCCTTACGGGGCGCACGCTACTCCCTCTTCGTTTATTAAATTTATATTTTCGCGGCGCGTTAAATAGCGCGCTTTTCCCTTATTTCGTCGGAGAAAAATCGTTGAGCACGAAAGAAATGTTGTTCTCCACGATTTTAGTCGGATGGCTCACGCTCTTAATCATAGAGCCTTCTCCGAACGTATATTCTTTCGTTTCTGGCAGAAAATATACGGCAATTCCCCTTCCCACGGGCGAATCTTTACGGTTTATCTCCACTTTGTTGCAAATAACCGTCCCGAGACTGCTTTCGGTGGCGATACTCGCGTTGTTCGCCGTTGCGCTGCAAGTAAGCGTCGTAACCGTATCGGTAAACGGGTCGGCTACTTTTACCGACGACGGCACCGCGTTTATATCGAAACAGCGGACATAGAAATACAAAAACTCCGCGTCGGTATATCCTTTCGTTCCCACGTTGAGTTTGCCCTCTTTGTTTTTTTCGGGCGCGTTGGGATATTTCAAGGTATAAACGTAGTTCTTTCCGTCGTGATGCGCGGTGAGTTCGTAGTCGGCTTTCGGGTCGGTTCCGTCGGTATACTTCGAGGTAAGACTGAGCACATTGTAAATTTTCGCGTAAAAAACGGTAACGCGCGTGGACTCGCCAATTCTCAAAGTGGAAGTCATCTTGGTGTCCGCTTTGGACTCAGCCGCCTTATCTTCGTCGGAAAGCACGGTGGTTGTAACGAAAGACGCGTCTCCCACCTTCGCTCCGCCTTTATCCGAGTCGTAAACGGAATACGAAAGGCTCTCGTTCCTCGCCCAACTCTGATCTACCGTCGTGCCTCCTCCGGTACAGGATACGAACACGACCGCTACGGCTATCATCAATACACTTACGATAAATTTTTTCATAAATCCGCGTTAAAAATTGTCTTTCCTTTTACAAATTATCTTTTAGTATAAAGTACGGGCGAATAAAAGTCAATCGATTTACCTTCCCCGCGTTTCTCCGACCACACGTTATACGGGCAAAAAGCGAAAATCGTCGTTTTCGCTTTTTGATTGTTCACGCCGTCGCAATAATTGTAACTTATTTCCCTTTTCTTTTTTGTCGCGTAAAGCGCACGGTAATCCGACGCTCCTTCGGACTACAGATTGGAAACGACTAAATCGCCCATTTCGCTGCACGAAACGCGTTTGCAACCTTCTTTCATAATATCTCCCGTCCTGTATCCGTCGTCGAGAGTTTTGTTTACCGCAATTTCTATCGCGTCCGCTTCTTTCGCCATATCGAACGAATATCTCAGCATCATCGCCGCGGAAAGTATTGTTCCGAGCGGATTGGCTATATTCTTTCCCGCAATATCGGGCGCGGAACCGTGAATGGGTTCGTACATCCCCTGCGTTCCCGACGAAAGGGAAGCGGACGGCATCATTCCGATTGACCCCGCAAGCATAGACGCCTCGTCCGACAGTATATCCCCGAACATATTTTCGGTGACGATTACGTCGAACTGCGCGGGATTTTTTATCAGTTGCATCGCGGCGTTATCCACGAGTAAATCCGAATACTCGACTTCGGGATACTCCGCGGCAAGCCTGTGCATCGTCTTTCTCCACAGTCTCGAAGTGTCCAGCACGTTCGCTTTGTCTACGGAAGTAAGTCTCTTCCTGCGCTTCATTGCGGTTTCGAACCCTACTCTTCCTATTCTTTCTATCTCCGTTTCCGAATAAGGCATCAGGTCGCTCGCAAAGAGTTCTCCGTTTATTTCTTCCGTCTTCTTCTCTCCGAAATATATCCCGCCCGTAAGTTCTCTCACTATAATAAGGTCTATTCCGTCCCCGACGATTTCTTTTTTGAGCGGAACCGCTTCGGCAAGTTGCGAAAGCGTCTTCGTCGGTCTGAGGTTTGCGAAGAGGTTAAGACCTTTTCTCACCGCAAACAACGCTTTTTCCGGTCTCAGTTCAGGCGGGTTGTTGTCCCATTTGGGTCCACCTACCGCTCCGAGCAACACCGCGTCGGACTCTTTGCATTTATTTAAGGCTTCTTCGGTCATCGGCACGCCGTGCTTGTCTATCGAACAACCGCCTGCGTCGACGTAAGCATATTCGAAAGAATGTCCGAATTTTCCCGCAATTTTATTAAGCGTCTTTATCGCCTCCGCAACTATCTCCGGACCTATTCCGTCCCCTGCAAGAACCGTGATTTTTTTATTCATTTTCCGTCTCCTTTAACGACGCCAGCAATCCGCCGCATTCGATAATTTTCTGTATAAACGGAGGGAACGGCTGCGCTTTATAACTTTTTCCAGTCGTAATATCCATAATAATTCCCGTGTCGAAATCCACTTTGACTTCGTCGCCCGCGTTGATTTCCTCCGCCGCTTTTTCGCATTCGAGAATGGGCAATCCTATATTTATCGCGTTGCGATAGAAAATTCTCGCATAGCTTTTCGCTATAACGCAACCTATTTTACAGGTTTTTATCGCAAGCGGCGCGTGCTCTCTGGAAGACCCGCAGCCGAAGTTCCATCCCGCTACGATAACGTCGCCTTTTTTGACGTTTTTTACGAAATTCGCGTCTATATCTTCCATACAGTGCGTCGCAAGCTCTTCCGCGTTCGGCGTGTTGAGATACCTCGCGGGGATAATGACGTCGGTGTCCACGTTGTCCCTATACTTAAAAACTCTGCCTTGCGTATCCATAACCTATACCTCCTCGGGCGCGGTAATATACCCGGTAAGCGCGCTTGCCGCCGCGGTGAAAGGCGAAGCGAGATAAACTTCGCTCTTAACGTGCCCCATTCTTCCCACGAAATTCCTGTTGGTTGTCGCAACGCACCTCTCTCCCTCGGCGAGTATTCCCATATAACCGCCGAGACAAGGTCCGCAGGTCGGCGTGGAAACAACCGCTCCCGCGTCGATAAACGCCGTAACGAAACCTCTTTCAACGCACTCTCTGTAAATTTTCATCGTGGCGGGAATAATTATGCACCGAACTCCGTCCGCGACTTTTTTACCTTTGAGAATTTCGTACGCCGCAGTCATATCTTCCATTCTGCCGTTCGTACAGCTTCCTATAACGACCTGGTCGATTTTAATATCGGAAAGCTCTTTTGCGGGTCGCGTGTTTTCGGGAAGGTGCGGACACGCCACGATAGGCGCGATTTCCGACAGGTCTATATCCACCGTTTTTTCGTAAACCGCGTCGTCGTCCGCTTTATAAATTTTCGGTTCGCGTTCGCTTCTTCCTTTAAGGTAAGCAAGCGTAACTTCGTCCACGGGAAAAATTCCGTTCTTCGCGCCCGCCTCTATCGCCATATTGCATATGCACAAACGGTCGTCCATAGAGAGGGTTTTTACTCCTTCTCCCGTAAACTCCATACTCTTATACAGAGCGCCGTCAACTCCTATTATACCGATAATTTTCAGAATCACGTCTTTTCCGCTGCAATTTTTCGGTAATTTCCCTTTGAGGTTGATTTTCATCGCCGACGGCACTTTGAACCACGCGCTTCCCGTCGCCATTCCCGCCGCCATATCCGTCGACCCTACGCCCGTCGCGAACGCTCCGAGCGCGCCGTAAGTACAGGTGTGACTGTCCGCGCCGATTATGCAATCTCCCGCGGTCACTACGCCTTGTTCGGGAAGCAAAGCGTGTTCTATCCCCATTTTCCCGACGTCGTAAAAATGACTGACGCAGTGCTCGCACGCAAAGCGGCGGCAGGTTTTCGACTGTTCCGCGGCTTTTATATCCTTATTCGGCACGAAATGGTCGAGAACGATTGCTATTCTGTCCTCGTCGAACACTTTATCGAACCCCGCTTTTTCAAACTCCTTTATCGCGACGGGCGTGGTAATGTCGTTTCCGAGCACTATGTCGAGTTTCGCTTCGATAAGTTGTCCCGCTTCCACCGTCGCAAGCGACGCGTGGTCGGCGAGAATTTTCTGAGTCATCGTCATTCCCATATTCATATCTCCTTATATACTGCGGTTAATCGCGGAAAACAGCGCGTTTATAGACGAAGCGATAATATCATCGTGTATTCCCGCTCCCCACACTTTTCTGCCGTCGGGCAGAGTTATGCTGACGTAAGTTATAGCCTGCGAAGACGAACCTTTCGTCAAAGCGTGTTCTTCGTAAGTAAGTTCGGAATATTTTATGCCGAGCTGTTCTTTCACCGCGTTGCTGACGGCGTCCAGTCGTCCGTTACCCGCGGCGCAAAGTTCTTTCTTTTCCCCGTCGATTTCCACCGTGAGCGTAACGCGTATGTCAGGCGTTCGGGTGAACCTGTAATCCAGCAGTTTTATATGCGTATTTATATTGATATAATTATCCGCAAATACCTGCAAGACTTGTTGCGGTGAAAGTTCCGCGTGCGCGTGGTCGGATATGTCTTTTACCGTATACCCTACGTCCTCGCGCATCTTCGCGGGCAGAACGTACCCGAAGTTGCGTTCGAGTAAGTATCCTATTCCGCCCTTGCCCGACTGAGAATTTATTCTTATTACGTCGGTTTCGTACGCCCTGCCGACGTCCGACGGGTCGATGGGAAGATACGGAACCGTCCATTTTTCGCATTTCTTTTCCGCGCGCCATTTCAAGCCTTTGGCTATCGCGTCCTGGTGCGAGCCCGAAAACGCCGCAAACACGAGTTTTCCCGCGTACGGCTGTCTTTCGTATACCGACATACGGGTTACGTTTTCGTACAGTTCGGCAACCGACGGCATATCGGAAAAATCGAGGTCGGGTTCCACGCCCTGCGAATACATATTGAGCGCGAGCGTAACTATGTCGGCGTTACCCGTTCTCTCCCCGTTCCCGAACAGCGTTCCCTCTATCCTGTCCGCTCCCGCGAGCAGTCCGAGTTCGCAATCCGCCACCGCGCAACCGCGGTCGTTATGCGGGTGCAACGATACTTCCACCGCTTCGCGGTATTTCAGATTGTCGCATATATACTCCACCTGGTCGGCGTAAACGTGCGGGGAAGAAAGTTCCACCGTAACGGGCAAGTTGATTATCGCTTTCCTGTCCGCCGTCGGTTTCCATACGTCGAGCACGGCGTTGCATACTTCGAGCGCGAATTCCGGCTCCGTCCCCGTAAACGATTCGGGCGAATATTCGTAGCGGAATTTTTCCCCCGTTTCCTCGGCTATTTTATTGAAAAGTTCCGCGCCGTCGGTCGCGATTTTCTTGATTTCTTCTTTCGATTTGCGGAAAACCTGCTCTCTTTGCGCAAGCGAAGTCGAATTGTAAAGATGAACTATGGCGTTCTTGCACCCTTTAAGCGCGTTAAACGTCTTGCGAATAATGTGTTCCCGACTCTGCGTAAGCACCTGCACCGTGACGTCGTCGGGTATCATTTTTCTGTCGATAAGCGCGCGCAAAAACGCGTATTCGGTTTCGCTCGCCGCAGGGAATCCCACTTCGATTTCCTTAAACCCTACCTTTACGAGCAGTTTGAAAAATTCGAGTTTCTCTTCCAGGCTCATAGGTATTATGAGAGACTGATTTCCGTCTCTCAAATCGACCGAGCACCATATCGGCGCTTTGTCTACGTACGCTTTTCCCGCCCATTTACGCGCAGGGTTCTTTACCGGGAAAAACTGTCGGGTGTACTTTTTCGTGTTGTTCATATGCTTTCTCCTCCACAGTACTTGTCGAAGATGAAAAAAACGCTTTCGTCTCTTGCCATCATCGATAACTTCAAGAGACGAAAGCGTGTTTTGTCGCAAATTTTTTCGCTTCCGCGGTACCACTCTTATTCACTCGTACGAGCGCGCCTTAGGGGTCAACAACCCTTAACCCTGTAACGGGAGTACCCGTCTGCGCCTACTTTAATTAAATTTCGGACAGCCGCTCCGCGGTGAGTTCGGCAAGCTCTTTCCGACGCCTCGCACCAAACGGCGTCTCTCTGAAAGGCAAAGCGCATAACCTACTGTTCCGTATCTTCGCGTTTATTTGTTCTCATTATATCATCGCGATTTTCTATTGTCAACACAAAAAACGGTCTCTCTACACTCGGAATTTATCCGACAAAAACCCGTTTGCGCTCGGCTTTTACCGTTTATTCGAGAAAAGTCGAAAAACTCCGCGCGTACGCCAGAATTCCGAAGCGGCGGCGAGTTCCTGCGTAAAGAACGGCTTACCGTGCCCCGGGTATATATATTTCGCTCCCGTTTTCATAAGCGTATCCCACGAAGAAAGCATATCGTATTTATTATAAATCCACATAGGCGCGCGGCGGGAAGAGCCTATCCCCGTCATACACAAATCCCCGCAAAAAATCTTGTCGTCGAATTTCACGCACAAATCGCATTCGGTATGCCCTTTAAGCGAAATCAGTTCTATCCCGTATTCGGCAAGAGGTTGCGTCCTCGCGTCCGCGTAATTCTGATAGAACACCGCGGGAAAGCACTGCGTTTGGTCTACGAACGCCGCGCTCATTTTGCTTACTATCAGATATTCGAATCGCGAAATATAGGTGTTAAGGTTGTTTTTCCCCGCTTCCAGCCTTTTTTTATCCGAAGCGTCGTAAATAAGCAAAGCGTCGGTGTCTTTGAGAAGTTCTTTCAAAAACCCGACGTGGTCTGCGTGCATATGCGTGATTACGACGAATTTTATATCCTTTAAGTCAATCTTTTTTTCGGCGAGTTTTTCCTTGAAATCGGAATAATTCCGTTCGTAACCCGTATCTATCAGGCAATACCCGTCTCCGCACGGAAACGCCCAACGGTTGATAAATTTATCGCCGAAGTTAAGAATTTCTCTCATTTTTTATTGCCTCCAACGCGCGGGCAAGTTGGTCGGGACAGCTCGTCGGACGCATCCCGCATCGCGTTCCCTTTAACTTTGCTATAACGTCGTCGATTTTCATTCCCGCGGCAAGTTTCGCTATGCCTTGCGCATTTCCGTTGCACCCGCCCGTGAACTTAACGCTCTTTACAATGTCTCCTTCGGTCTCTATGTCGATGTATCTCGAACACACTCCGCTCGTAACGTATCGCATCTGTCCTCCATTCGTACGCGACGCGCGCGTATCTATAAAATAATATATAATATTTTTTCCCGTTTGACAAGTTCTTAACGGAATAACGCCGCTCTTAACGGCATATCGTTAAACAAAGGAGCGTAAATAACGTTATGGAGCACGTCTATATTTACGAAAAAGGAAAAATATCCGTTTCGGGAGTGGCAAGTCTTGATTCGTTTTCCGAAAAGGAAGCGAAAATCAAACTCGAAAACAACGCCGTCGTCATCCGCGGAAACGGATTTGTGTTGCAGGAAATGGCGCAAAACGCGGGAAAAGTTTCTTTTCTCGGCACGGTTTCATCGGTGGAATACGCCTCGAAAGCGGAAAAAATTCCCTTGATAAAGCGACTTTTCCGTTAATGTTCGACTCTCTTTCCCAACCTCTCGTCGCGCTGTGGTTTATCGTTGCGGGCGCGGCGGCGTACGCTGTTTACGAGCTTTTCTACGCTGTAAAAACGCTCTTCCCGTTAAAAGCCGTTTCTTTGATAACGGATTTTTTGTCGGTCGTCGCGGCGGGCGGCGTTTTTTTCTATGTCGCCGCGAAATGCAACTACGGACGGTTGCTTTTTTACGAATTTTTCTGTTTTGTCACAGCTTTTTTTATCGCGAGACTCGCGCTTAAAAATCTTTTGCGCAAGGTTTTCGGGGCGGCGATAAACGCGGTTAAGGACAAAACGGAAGAAATAAAAAAAAGTTTGCATAAAAATTTGAAGTCCGTTCAAACTAAACTCGAACGGAGGAAATATGAGCGACAACGGCAAACAGAGCGAAGACAAGATGAACGCAAAACAAAACGAAAGTTTTTGCGCTTGCGCGGAAAAAACGCAAACGGAAACGACGGAACGACAGACGGAAAGAATGACGGCAACCTGCGCGGAAAAACGCGAAAGACTGCTTCGTCAGGCGGAAACGGAATGCAACCGCGACAAAATAAGCGAAGCGGATTTACAGGAAGTATACCGAAACGCCTGCGTAGGGAAAGAAAGCGTGGAAATATTGAAAAGTTTCTCGCAAAACAAAGGGTTCCGCAATCTTCTGATAAGACAGTATAAGGAATACTCTTCGATAGCGAAAGAAATCGAACTGTATGCAAATCAACTGAGTTATAATCTCGAAAAAACGTCGATTTTCGCCAAAGGTATGATGTATTTTACCACGGCGGTCAACACGTTAAAGGACAAATCCGATTCAAAACTCAGCGAAATTATGATGCAAGGCATCAATATGGGAATAATTTCTTTGACGAAACTTACCAATAAACTTTCCGAAGAAAACCGTTCCTGCGTTCTTGCAAACAATCTTCTCGACCTTCTCGATAAGAATCTCGAAGAAATGAAGCTGTTCCTTTAATCCGATATTCGCAAGTTAATCGGATAAATCACCCGACGAAAGTCGGAATACCTCCGTAAAAAACAGTCCCTCGTCGGCTTTGCGCTTACGAGGGACTATATATTTTTCGCCCCGTTTACCGTATTTACAAAACCAACCGTAAACAACCGACTCGCGCGCACTCAATATATAGGCGAGAAACAAAACGGCAAAACCGCTTGCAATAAAGCTAAAAAAGGAATATAATAGTGTCGCGTAAAAGGAAAACGTAATACGAAAAAACACTTTCTCGGAAAGTAACGTTCCTTGCGACAAACGATAATCTTTTACGAAAAACAAAAAATATGTTCGTGTACCTCAGTAGGATAGAGGAACCGCCTCCTAAGCGGTCTGCCGACGGTTCGATTCCGCCCACGAACGCCACGCAAAAGCCGTTGCGAAAAAGCAACGGCTTTTATACGGTAATTTTTATTTCGTTCCTTGTTCTTTTTCAAGGCTTTTATGCTCTTAACGCAAGCTCATTTTTGCGCGCATACGCTCCGTTTGTTTTTTCAACAATTCGTACGCGTCGAGCGCGTTATCGGTATTTGCTACCGCCTTTTCCATAGGGCATATATCCGTCCCCTCTCGGTTGATTATCTTTTCTGTAAGCGTCCCAAACTCGTAATAAATTCCGTTTTTTTCGAGAATTCCTTTGCCTCTTTCCGACAGCGTTTTCGCAAAAACGTTGCTTATTTTGCTTTTGACAAATAACAGCGCCGCCGCTTTCCCGACTACCACGTCTGCTACGGAATACCCCGTAAGGTCAGTTCCTTCGGCGATAAAATCCATCATAGGCGCAATGCCGCGTTTATCGCTGTACAGGCATTTTCCGTCCTTGCAAAGGCAAATGGTATGTCCCGAAAGATTATCTTTCGCTATTTCCAAATCCGTCATTTTTATTTCTATCCCTATCCAGAAGCACTTTAAGTCCCATTACCGCAAAAGGCACGATGACCGCCTGCGCGACCATTGCCAAAAGTCCCGTCTGAATCTGCGACCAGATGAGCGCGGGCGTAAAAGGCGTTACCGACTGAAAAACGACCGCAAGCAACATAAATACCGCTCTTCCCGCAACCTGCGCCAAAAGCACTGCGGGAAACGCCATCCAGCCGTTTTTTGCAATCTGTTTCGAGAACAACCCCGAGACCGCGGCAAACACCGCGAGTTCCGCCACCATAAACGGAAGGCGCGCCGCCGCAGGCATAGGATTGCCCATTGCAAGAGTAATCAAAAAACTCATTATCGGCGAAGCGATACCTATTCCTATTCCCCACGCCCAGCCCAAAAGGCAACCGCCGAGAAGTACGGGCAGGTACATAGGAAGCCATTTTACGCCGCCCGCCTGTCCCGCCGCGAGGTGTACGAGTTGCGGCAAAACAACCGCAAGCGCGACTATTCCCACCGAAATCAGGCTTTTTACCGTAATTTTAACTTTCAACGAACAATTCTTTTTTACCAAAACGTTTTCTAACATATCAGACTCCTTTGCCGAAATAGTCGGCAATTGTTTTCATTTTATTTTGCCTTTTGTTCTTGAAAAGGCGTTCTTCTCTATTTTTCGAACTCCTCCGCCACTTTTACGAGCAATTCTCTTATCGGAAGATGCTGCGGACAAGCCTTTTCGCACTTGCCGCATTTTATACATTCGGACGCTTTCCCGCCGACTTTCGTATGTACCTCGTTATAGTAATAATCCGCGTTCCAGTCGTGATAAATGTTCTTCGTGTTAAGGCAAGCGAACAAGTCGGGTATGGATATTTTTTTCGGACAACCCGCCGTGCAATAGCGGCAAGCGGTGCAAGGTATCAGATTCATTCCCTTGAAAACCGCGCATACGTTTTTCACCGCTTCTTTCTCTACGTCGTCAAGCGGTTTGAAATCCTTCATATAGGATATGTTGTCGTCCATCTGCTTGATATCGCTCATTCCCGAAAGCACCATAAACACGCCCTCGCAACCCGCGGCAAAACGTATCGCATAGCTTGCGTAGCTGTTTCCCCGTCCGTCGAAATACTTTTTGGCTTCTTCGGGAAGTTTGACGAGGTTCCCGCCCTTGACGGGTTCCATAACGATAACGGGTTTTTTGTGCTTGTTGCATACTTCCAGACACTTGCGCGACTGTACGGCGGGGTCGTCGTAGTCGACGTAATTAAGCTGAATCTGAACGACTTCTATCTGCGGATATTCGGTTAAAATCTCGTCGAGCACTTCCGCCGTATCGTGAAAAGAAATGCCGAAATGCTTGATTTTGCCTTCCGCTTTCAGTTCCAACGCCTGTTCGTAAGCGCGGCAACGTTTGAAGGATGCGAAAATCTCCTTAGATTGCGCGTGCATAAGATAAAAATCGAAATAATCCACGCCGCACGCTTTTAACTGACTTTCAAAAAACGGGCGCACTTCGCTTTCCGTTTTGAAATAAAAATTCGTCAGTTTGTTTGCAAGAACAAAACTTTCGCGCGGATAGCGTTTGACGAGACATTCCCTCACTGCGATTTCGCTTTTCGTATCGACGTAACCGTGCGCCGTATCGAAATAGTTAAACCCGTTTTCCATAAACGTATCGACCATTCTGTTGAGCTCGGAATAATCGACTTCGCCGTCATTCATCGGAAGCCGCATACAGCCGAATCCCAAATTCTTTTTTACTTTCTCAAACATAACAACCTCTGCTTTTTAATTATACATTATCCGCCTCGGCAAGGCAAGAGTTTACTTGCGCCATTCCTTTGTTTTCGCGTCTCGTCAATATTATTTCATATATCGACATAACGACGATTATCCCGCCTTCTATGTCTTATACCCGCGCATATCGCCCGCCCGTTGCATATTGATTCTCCCGTATTCGGGTAACTTTATATCAAAGTTCGGTAACCGTGTTTATTTATTTTACTGATAGATTTTCTATTCTAAACTCAGAGTTATCCGCACTATAGCCGTTCGATTTGAGCAGATACGACAGTTTGCGTTTGCCTCTTCGCGACTCCCGGGGCGTGCTTATGCGGAAAGACAGTCCGCTTGCCGAAAAAAACTTCATCGCGCCAAAAGATTTATGGGACGAACCGATTATCCGTTCGGCGCAATCTCTCGGAAAAGGCGCGGTTTACGGCCGGTTTCAAAAAAGTACGGAAGACCTGAATATCGCCGCTACGTACAACCTCTTATTTAACGCGTCCCTGCTCGTAGAACAAGGCGTGGGTTATGCCGTATGCCTTGACAGAATCATCAACACCGAGGGAACGAATCTGTGCTTTCGTCCCTTATTTCCCGAACTTAACTCGCACCTCGATATAGCGTGGAAAAAGTATCAGGTTTTTCCAAAATGCGCCGAACTTTTTCTCAACCGCCTGCAAGAATCGTGGCGACCGTCGGAAAAAGTTTAATTTCCGCCTGTCCGCATTTCCCAGACTTTCGACTTCCTCTTGCGTTCGGGAAAACGGGTTCCGCGCCGCAATCGCCGTTCGTACTCCGTAACTCTTTTTTTGAAATATTCATATATTGCGATATGAGTATAATAACGGTAAATTATAACCGCGAGGCGGCGTTATCCTACGCAAAAAAGTGGGCTTTCGGGAGAAATCCTAATTTCTACAACTATGAAAAACTCGGCGGCGATTGCACGAATTTTGCCTCGCAATGTATTTACGCAGGTTCGCTTACAATGAACTACTCTCCCGTCTTCGGCTGGTTCTATCGTAGCGCGAACGACAGAACCGCTTCCTGGACGGGCGTCGAATATCTCTACAACTTTCTCGTTTCCAACGCAGGCGTTGGTCCTTTCGGAGAAGAAGCCGCGCTCGAAGATTTACAAATAGGCGATATTATCCAACTGGGCAGGGGCAACGGCGAATTTTACCACTCTCCCGTAGTCGTCGGGTTTTCCGACAAAGATATACTCGTCGCGGCGCATAGCTACGACGCATACGCCCGCCCGCTGTCCTCTTACTCGTTTTACGACGTCCGCGGAATCCGCATCGCCGGAGTACGGAAAAACGGTTAATTTGTTATCGCCGCTCTACGTTATTTCCGTTCTCTTTCAAGTAACGATTGATAATTTCCGAAAATTTCCGCATACTGAACTTATGAAAAAAATTATAGTTTTTGTTTTTATTATGGCTGCCTTAATTTCTTTTTCGGTTCCCCAAATCGGCTTTGCCTATGCGGAAAGCCCGAAACGTGAAATTAGAACCTTAGCAGTATACGACGAGGATACCGAAGGCTTAGCCGTCTTAACTGGCGTCGGAGAAAACTACGTTACCGACGTCGTCCTTACTGTAAAATTCGACGGCTTCCCGCCTTACTCCATTGCTCTTCCGGAAGGTTATTCTCCTTATATGGAAACTTTCGATTTCGGCGGGGAAGACAAATTCCTGTTCTATTCTTCGCAAACGGGCGGAAGCGGAGGTTACGGGTCGTATCGGGTCTATCGGTTAAAAACCGATTCGTACGAACTTTTATACGACGATTCGGTCGACAGCGAAACCGCGACTTTTTCCGCGGCGTTCCTTCCCGACGGGTTTATGGAACTCCGCGACGGTTTCTCGGGAAACGTCCTTTCCGTTTACGTCGGTTATATGGATAAAACTTTTTACAACCGAATTTTCTCTCCCGACGGCAGCCTAAAAGGCGAACAGCCGTACGTCAACGCGATTTCTTTCGTGTCCCCTTCTTTGAATTCTTCGAGCGGAATCTATCGGCTTTTAACCTACCGTTCCGTAGTCGCCGTTGCCGAAGTAAACCGCCTCGGATATATCGTACAGACGCTCGATTTCGACGGAAAAACGTTCGTTCCGACATTTACCGAATTTTCGATTGCCTTGTAAAAGGCATAACTTTTCCTGACCCTTTTTGGCAAAAATACTACTTGTATAAATCCCGTAAATATGCTAAACTGTTATAAAAAGTTCGGGAAATGCTTTTATAAAATAGAATAGTAATTTCCCGAACCGTCAAAACAATGTGGAGAGAAAATGAAAAAAATCAGTTTTTTGCCGTTTTTGGGAATTATCGCCGTCGTCATTATTACTTCGGTATGTCTTACGGCGTGTTTCGGTTCGAATAATACGGACAGAAACAACGGCGACACGACGAAAGAGACTATCGACGACCTTGCCGAACTCGAAGCTGAAAGTACCGTTTCTATGACGAATTACGACGGAACGGAAAAGCGCGTCGAAATCAATATAAGAAAAAACGCGAAAATCGTAACTACCATTAAACCCGACGAAAACCACGCCGACCTTTCTACGGAGTATTCGAACAACGTAAACGCGGGAATAGCGACCGTAAAAATCAAAGCGAAAAGCGGCTCGAAAAAATTCAAAGGAGAAACGCAGGTTAGTTTTACCATACTGCGTATTACCGCGGAAACGAGCGATTTTTCAAATCTTAAAGATTATCTCTCAAGCGGAAATTACAGCAATGTCAAACTATCCGCAAATACCGAAATTCCCGAAAACGAAACGCTTGTTATCGAAAAAGATACGTTTCTGACTCTGAACGGATACGACCTTGTCTCTTACGGAAAAATCGAAAATAACGGCACAATCACCACATCGGGCGACAACAACGGCAAGCGCGGCAGTATTATTCTGAACGGAGAAACCGTTCAATCGGGAAAGATATTCCTGTCCGACGGAACAAAACTCCTAAACAAAGGAAAGTTCACCAACGACGGCGAAATAAACGTTTTGGGAAGCCACGCCGAAATTTATACCGACAGTGAAATTACGGGAAACGGGTCCGTCGGAGACGGAATAGCCGTTAACGTCCGCGTTCCGTTAACCGAAGCGAACATCTTATTGTCGTTCGACCGCGCGGATTATACGGGCAAAGAGCTTAAACCGTCCGTTACCGTCGTTGCAAACGGAAAATCCGTACCGGGTTACGAATACGACGTCGTATATTCGGATAACGTAAACGCAGGAACGGCGGAAATTACGCTGTCGGCAAAGGAAGATTCGAAAAACGTCACAGGCGAAACCGCGGTGACTTTTATCATCGACAAAGCGGAAATCATCGTCGATAACGAAACGGATTTTTTAAGCGCGCTCGCTAACGATAACTACTGCTCGGTATTCGCAAATATCGGCACGATAACACAAAACTTTACCGTGCCCGAAAATTTGAGCGTTTCCGTCAACGGTTTGATTCAATGCAACGTTACGGTAAACGGTACGCTCGTTGCGGAAAGCAACGATTCTTACAGCGGCGTAGCGGCGGCGGCGAGATTCAAAGGAAAAATCATAAATAACGGCGCGGTGGCGGTGAACGGTTCGGCGATTATCGAAAACGAACTTTCGGGCGGCGGAGAATACGTCAACAACGGCAAAATCTTCTTCGAACCCACCGCCGTGATTGCCGACGGAACAACCGTAATCAATAAAAATAAGGCGTTTTCGAATACGTCCGTAAGCGGATTGCAAAACGCCGAAAACGGCACGTTTACCCTCAGAGAACAGCTTACCTCCGACCTCGTTCGCCTCAGCGAAACGGAGTTTGTGTACGACGGACAGCCCAAAACGCCGTACTGTATTTTCGACCTACACGAATTCAATGCCGTAACTTACGTTTATCAATATCGCTACGAGGGCGCCTCGGAAAATAACTCCTTTCCGAAAAACGCAGGCAAAGTCCTTGTTAGGGTTGCGTTTAACGAAGTTTCGGAAACCTATTTCGGCGAAGTAACTTTACAATATGAGATAAAACCCGCGGCAATTTCCGTAGGGACGGCAAAGGAATTTTACGAGGCGTACAAAAGCGGAAATTATTATGAAATCACCGCCGATTTCCGTCTTACGTTCGACGCTCCTTTCACTGTCAAAGACGGCGTGGAAATAGTCGTTCCGCAAGGGCAAAGGCTCGTTGCAAACGCCATTCTTACTATAAACGGCAAACTTACAAACAACGGTTCTTACGCCGACGGAAAGGGGCGCGCGATTATAGCAAACGGCGGCAAATTTATAAACAACGGCGAGGCGTTTTTTAACGGTTCCGCACCCGACGGAATAACGGGAGAAGGAGCGGTTTACGAACGTATCGACATAAAGCAAGCGGTATGGATTGATTTTCCGACCGAAGTCGTTTACGGCGTGTACGGCGCGGCAAACGAACCCGAGGTTAAGCTCGAAACGCCCGACGGAACGCAGCTTATGCGCGGCGCGGGAAAAGATTTCGCCTTGACTTATGCGAATGCAAACGGAGTTTCGGTAAACGGTAATCAAGCGAGCGTCACGGTAACGGCGGATACTTTTTCAAAATTCGTCTACGGCGAAACGAAAAAGGAGTACGAAGTGACGGAAGGTACAATCGAAGTAAGTACTTTCGACGATTTTCTCAAAGCGGTAAACAACGTGGTAAGCGGCACGGACGTATGTAACTATAAGGAAATTCACTTTACTTCGAATATGGAAGCGAAGAACGATACGGCTTTAGATATTACGGTGGAAATCCGTCCGAATACAACGGTGTTCGTCGGCGGGTTCGACGCGTATTTTACAAAAGGCGACCGATATAATAGAGAGTACAAAATCGTAAATAACGGCACTATCAAAGCGAACGCGGATAACGCCAAATGGTACCACGGCGACGCGTCTTTCAGCGGCAAACCGACCGAAACGATAGCTAATTCTTAATGACGCGCGCAAAAATAAAGTTTCAGCGAAGCCGCAATAGCCGAGCGGCTTCCGCTTCTGCATTTGAATAGTCTTCGAATATGCCCGAATTTTCCGTGGGAGTGAAAAATTCTTCGCGTTCGTCGGCAATACGGGAAAACAAGATTACTTGAAAAAATCCGTCGTCTCGTTCGATGATTTCCGCTTTTTTAAGATTATCGGACGAAAAAAGCGTTTTGCGCGTCTTATCGGGCGCGCTTTTTTCACTTCCCTCATCCTCTTTTTCCAAACGTTCAAGAACGGGTCCGAGGAATTTTTTCAACTTAAAAAATTGAACGAGCGCGCATACGGCGGACGCAAGGATAGCCGCCAGACAAACTCCCGTAAGCGTAAGATAAAGCCACCTTGCAATGTAAAGGAACTCGGAATAAATCCTTATCCCGCCGGACGCAAGGTCGGCGATAATGAAAATTATCCAGGCTAAACGCTGTCGGGATAAATTTTTTTCTATATACTTTTTTTCTTCTTCGGAAACGCTGTCGATTATCGACGGAACGGCTTCCGACTGTTCATATTTTCGCTTCATTTTATTTCCTATCAGACTCCGAGAACGTGGAATAAGTGAAAGTCATTATTTTATTTTTTTCTATTAAACCCCAATAACGTAGAATAGGTAAAACTCGTTAGGGTGGGCGGGCGGGTTGACGCGGTAGGTTTTAAGTTTCAAATTCAACGGCGCGAACGGACAAGCGCCGAGAGCGCCGCCATTATAGGGGTTCGAGCAAGGGGAATCCCCTTGCGAACTAAGAATTCAAGCAAAATGCGTCATTTTGCTTCCTTGAAAGTCCGACTTGCGCGGATATAAGATTTTATCGGCACAAAGCGTTAGCGACTGTCGGAAAATCTCCGCGCAACGTGTGGTCGGAATTATCGTATAAAATTCGTTCGAGCGGAAGTTTCCGCTTGCGGAGCTGTTATGCCGGCTTGTTTTCCCGATTCTATGCATTTAAGCAGCCAAGCCAGGTTGACGGCGAGGTTTCTCATTGTTTGCATACCCTCTTCGTCAAGTACGGATTCCGACGGGGAAGAACCGTAAAGCATATTCCAATACGTCGAGGAAACGACGGGCATTTGCGAAATTGTAAGGTGTTTCGTTATAGCGTCGAGCGCGGAAGTCGTACCGCCGCGGCGCGCGCAGGCTATCGTCGCCGCAGGTTTGTGAATAAAAGCCGATTTGCCCGCATAAAACGCTCTGTCCAAAGCGGAGAGAATACGACCCGTCGGGTGAGCATAATATACAGGCGTCCCGAACACAAATCCGTCGGCTGTTTTCGCTTTCTCTATCCATTCGTTTACAGAATCGTTGTTAAAAACGCATTTTCCCGTGTCCTTGCATCCGCCGCAGGCAACGCAATCCTGGACGGGTTTAGTCCCTATTTGAAGAATTTCGGTCTCGATTCCCTGTTCGTTTAAGATTTTTGCAATCACCGACAACGCGTTAAAAGTACAACCGTTCGCACGCGGACTTCCGTTGAATAACAAAACTTTCATCTTCTCGTCTCCTTATATTTCCGATTTTACGACAACCCGCCGCATTTTGCGTACGACTTGTCCGAAATCAGTTTAACACAAATTTCATTGGGACGCAACACGGCGCAATATTTCAATTTATTCCACCTCAGTGTTTTTCAAAAAGGCATAGACTTCTTTCGATGACTTGACAATACTTTTGAAAACTTTTTCAAGACGATTTACACAAGCTGATATTTTCACACGTTCCTCGTCCGTCAATTCGTCCGGATTTAACGATATAAGAAATTCAAAATAGGCAGAAAATTCGGCAACCGCGAATTTCGATGAGCCGTCCTCGGCAAAAAAAGCGCACGCACGGGCAACGGACTCAATCCCGCCTTCGGTAAAAATGAATTTCGAAGCGACAACGACAAGAGCTGCAATATCCGGGTAATATTCCGCCACGGCTACGAAATCGGAAAACTCTGCGAGCCTCAGTCGATTGAGAATTACGTTTATGCCGTCTTTTGCATTTTCACAAAACTTTTCGCCGAAAAATATGTCAAGAAAACTAAGTTTTTCAACGTTAATTTGTTCGGTTATATCTATCAAATATTTTGCCGAATTATACAGCGTTTTATAAGGTATTTCCGTAAACGATTCTGCCGCTTTTATTTCCTTAATTCCATCAACAAATTCAATGTGCGCTGTCTTTCCGAAATTTTTAATGCCCTTTGCCAATGCGACGACTGTAAAAACAAAATCCTTTTTTTGTACAGGATTAAACCTGTTAAGAATAGAATTTTCCGTTAATTCAACGTTTTCTGTATTCACCCTTCGAATAGCGGATAAATATTTCAAGCACGAAAATATCGATTTATTTTTTACCGATTTTGGGATTCCGTACGCAATCAACGCATTACCCCAAACATCGCAATCTACCTCAGCGGCGTATTCTGAAGCCATAAAAAATCTCATATCTTCTGTTCCACTTAAAGCGTTTATCGCCCGCACAACATAATCTGCTTCTGCGCTGCTTATACCATTATTATCCAAAGTCTGACAAAATGCTATCTCTTTTTCATAGCGCGTCTCAAGTAGAGAAACGGTCGATACGATTAAAACACAAAATATAATCGCGATAGTGAAAACAAACACAGTTTTCTTATGTCCCGGCATACGCGAATTTAGTCCATTTTCGATAAATTTTTGCTCTTCTCTCATTCGTTTATATTCAGTTTAATTCTGGTTTCATTTGAAAGTTTTATATATGGTATTCCCCTTACTTTTTCAAAAAACACCTCTTACGGTTATCCCCATAAGAGGTGCTATTTGGGTATTTACATCGGGTTGCCATCGGACTAATTCCGTGGGCAATCATCTGTTAATTGTGATAAGCAAGGAACGCGTCAACAAGTGCCCACAAGGTTCCATCTATCACGTAATAATCCTTGTCGCCTTCGTTTTCTTCGGTCTTACCGACGGTTATCTCGGTGAAGTCTGTAGTTCCGCTCAAATCGGAAGGTATAGCAACGAAACTTCCGACGGACTGCACAAATCCGACTTTTCCGCCGATTTCAATATAACTGTCCGTAGCATATTTGTCCGCCTTTATTCCTACATATCCGTCGAGACCTTCGCCAGCATTATATCCTGCATAAACGTAAATTCCGGAATCTATCATATTTTCATATCCAACACCGAAAATTCTGTAAATGAGTCCGGTATTGAAATAGTCGGCATATTGCCCGTCGAAAGGATACTGCGCAAAAATATATTCTACATATTTTTTAAGCGTATACGCACCATCTATTTCTGCGTAACTATACGGGTCGATTTCGATACGGTCGTAATAATCGTTAATCGCAGGTATTCTAATGAATTTACTTATAAATTTAAGTAAACTTGCTTCTTCACATTTGAATATCTGTACCCCGATTTCGGTACTGCTCTCATTGATTGCATTGTCTAAAATATACCGATTATATCTATAAATATTATATATATTTTCATAAATGGAGCCAAGAGGCAATGCATTGCCATTGCTATCCACTATATCGAATTTCAGATAATCTCCGATTTTTTCGTCGAGAAGCTCAATTACATCCTCATAGGTAGTATCCGCCGTCCCTCCGAAACCGTTATTAATCAAATTATATATTATTCCCCAATCGCTAATATTTTTGGTAGACGGTGCATTTTCGACCGGATATCCCGGCTCAGGTTCGCAATATCTTATATCCTTGAGCGCGTTCAAAATTTGCGTCTTAATGTTAACGGCTTTCATTTGGCCTTCGCGTTCATCATATTCTTTTATATAATCGGCGAACACCGTAGCCGACGGAACATTTACTGCATCGAGAGCGTAAAACGCATTCGTAATATCGAAATATAGGGTTTCCCCATTGAACGCCATAACCGCGGCTTCTTCCACGTCGTTGATTTTAAGTTTAGCGCTTATAATATTATTATCCTTTGCAGCAAAAGCGTCGCTTGTATGAATTACGTAGTCTATCACGCCGCTCAGACCTTTATTGTCGAGGTCGATTTTTACCGAACCTTTAATGTCCTGCGCCTTATATCCACTAAAAGATATATTCGCTCTTTCCGTAAGACTAACAATATTAAAATCAAGCCCGAGTCCGAATTCAAGGTTTAAGCTATCGAAAATCAAGGCAACATCAATAGATTTGATAACGTCGCCTTCATAACTCGCCTTGATTTTAAGAGCAGGGCAATATTCGTTTATTATGGTGTCAATAGACAGATTAAGTAAAACATCTTCATACTCTGGGAACAGTCTCGCCGCATATGCGCCTATACCCATTAAAGTTTTATCAATCTCATCTGTATAATAATCTAAAAACACACTAAAAACCATATTGAGTATATTACGCATATTCTCTGCGCTGATAAAAAACGTAGCTCCGTTCTCGGTGCCCGATGCGCTAATCAGACCGTCAAACGCTTCATACATATTGATATTCCCGTCGGCACCTTTAAGCGCATCGTTGACTTTCGCAAGGTCAATATCTACGAGTGTGTTTTGCGCAAACCATTCGAAATACTGCATCCACACAGAAGCAACGTTATTTATTCCGTCTCGGAAATAATCTACGTTCATTTTGATTTTGTTAGCGACAGTTGCGCTGGTATTTAACATATTAAGACACTCGGTAAGATATATGTTGGCGTCGCTGTATCCTAATCCGAAAATGTCGTTGCCGTTTGCCAAAAGACCCACAGCAAATTGAGGATTATATGCGTTTAAGTTCGCCGCTAATTTGAGTTCTAATTCGTTTTTCGCGTCGTTTGCCATAACGTATGCATTCGCGCTCACGTCGATACCAAACGAACTATCGGCCCTCACATTTTTGAATGTTTCGAGATACGGATTAAATGAAAGAATCAATCTGCTTACTTCTTCCTCAAGAACCGAGCTATCGTCATTTGTCTTATCTTCGACTTTATAATCAAACTCAATAACGGTAGTTTTCCTATTGCCTTTTTGAAGCCATATAGAACCGCTCTGCGACGATGTTTTTTCCGAAGACGTTACGATATTATGCTGAATTTCGTATCCGTATTGAGCCACTGCGTTTCTGATTTCCGCAACGGTCAGAATCCCGTTAATTTCTATACTGCCGAATTCCATATACACGTAGATTGGCATTTGGTCTATATCCGCGCCGATGGTAAATGTATAAATATCGCAAGTATTATCGTAATCGACTTTGTCCCATATATCTGCATAAAATTCCGCATAAACGTAATCTACGCCTACTTGCGTAGGGGAAATTACCTCTACAAATACCGTATCGGAATATTCTTTACCGTTTACCGTTACGCTTATCTTTACGGTTTGCGGTCCGACAGTATCTTTATTATAACCCTCGATTTTCACGCCCGTACCAGGGAAAGTCATTACTTCCGTATCAGATTCACCGTAATTATATTCGATTGCCACAAATCCGGATATATCGTTTCCTTGAATAATTTTATAAGAATCAACGCGCACATCTACCGAAGTAACCTCTTTTTCTCCCGTCTCTTCATAAACAAAATATACAAACGGAACGTATACGTCGCCCAGATATTTATGATTTTTGAATTTAATTACGCCGACTCGTTTCCCGGAAACCCTATTGTCAAACCCGATAAGTTCGATTCCGTCCGTATCTGCCTCATCCAAAACCACGGATGATATATGCCTTTGGGTTTCTTTGTGATATACCCAAACCGCATTCCACCAAGATGATACCTGGTCGAGTCTTTCCATAACGTCATCGGCAGTCAGCGTCTCGTCGGTTGAAACCGATATGAGCATTATTGTGTCGCCAAAAACTTCAAATTTGCCTGCGGTGGCGTTGCTATAAACATATATGTTTGTGCTTGTTTCCGCCGTTTTGCCTTCATATTCGTATGTAACGGTCAAAAAACCTTCTTTGGAAGTATCGCAGGAAACGGTAACGTCATCTTCATCAACCTGAGAAACGCCATATGCATTAAAATGTAACATCTCTTTTATCGTTGCCACATCCGTTCCAACAGGAACAAATGCAGTGCCCCACGAATAAACAGTTAATTTGTCAGAACTGCATATTATTCCTTCAACCTGCGCAGTAAGCGCGGTTCTTTCTTCCGCAGTCATTTGGTCTGCGGACTTTTCGGCGCATTTTTTAGTTATGTCCTTTACTTTTGTAAAGTCAATCGTTATGTCGGCGATTAAATCGCACATGACGTTGATAAACTCTTCGCTTTTTGTGTTCAAGGCATAATATTTACCTACATATGCTCCGACCTTTGCCGCAATATAACCGAGCTTTTCTTTTTCTTCGGCATCTGTTTTCGCTTTGGAATAGTCGTCGTAATCGAGATAAATTCCAGTTGCGAATTCGGTCGTAAGATTTTGCATACAATCGGCGACTGTCTTAATTATACCGCATATGCCGTATAATTCGAAATCAATTTCATCCTCATCCGTGCTTTTTATAATTCCTTTATATGCTTTTGTTGCCTGTTCTTCAAGTTCGGTTACATTTCCGAGTCCGTTGATAAACGCGTTAAGCATTTCACCGCAAGTATTTACCGCGCTTACCATTTGCTTATAGCTGAGCGCGCCGCTCCCCGCGAGTATTTCACTCGGATTATCATCGGTTAAAAATGTGTACGCTACTTGAAACAGATTTTTGATTTTATCCGAATCCGTCTCAAATACTTTTTTCAAACCGCTCGCTACTGCTTTGCAGACGTACGTAACAGAATCGGCGTTTATTGAATCCAAAACCATAGACGGTTTATCATACCCCGAGAAAAAGAAGTCCTCCACATAAGAGAAGTTCCCGCCGGATATAGCTTTCAATTCTTCTTGCGTTGCATAAAGCCAAGACCCCGACGTCCTCATCCCCACTTCGTCTAACTTATAAAGTTTTCTTCCCATAAACACGATTATATTTTGAAGTTGTTCCGGACTGAAAGTTTCGAATACGCCATTTAACGCGGTAGTGATTTTCTTAATTCTATCCGTAGTTATGATTTTTTCATCAAATTCTTCATTAAAGGCGGGGAAAAGTATTTCGGAAATCGCAGTCAACCCGCCCTGTGTCTTTGCGTTGAGCTCGGTAAGTTGCTCCCGAAGATTTAAGCGTACTTCTAATTAGTTCCATCGAACAAACACCGTTTTCGCCGAAGATATAATTTTTGAAATAATCTTCGCTGCTTCCTGTAATTTCCGACAGCATAGCTATATACGGTTCAAACCAGATTTCAACCTGTTTGAGCGTAAGGTTCGATTCGTTAAGCTGTTCTCTCTTGGGAAATATTTCTCCGTTTCCCCAATCGCCGTCGTATTCAACGTCGTCTCCGGGCATATCGGTTCCGGGCGGATTTGTATCAGGTGTGTTATCCGGTTGTTTGGTATCGTCTTTCGGCTGACACGCAACCATCGCCAGAGAACAAAACAAAAGACACAAAAGCGCAATCAAAATAAATTTTGATTTCTTTGTCATGTTTGAATTTTCCTCCTAATCTTTTTTATATCAATAAGTTTGTTTCTCTAGAAACACAACTTTCTTGATTTACATTTTATGATACCCTTTATCATTAAAGTTACGGTATAAATTTGTTGTGCAAACAGCAACTATTCTCTTAGCTAAGCCATTCGGTCTATTGCAATTCTGCTTTTTTTCATCTTTCGATAGTAGCTAGGTTTTTTCCACAACCGCATCAAAAGCATAAATAACAACATATTCCGTAACACTTTCCATTTTAATTTTATATGAGAATATTGATAAAGTCAACAAATTAAAATATATTTTTTTAACAGCTTTCCTGATGAAATAACTCATTTTCTTGAATTTGCGTAAAACATATTCGATTAAAATCAATGCCTTTTATCACAACATTAATTATTCCACACTGAAAGCGACGCGACAATTCACCGGATTGTCGCGTTCTCCGCCCGTTCGAATCCCATATCATAAAAATATAGAACCGACAGCAATTGTCGGTTCTATATTTTGGTGGAGGTAGAGGGATTCGCTCCGACGTACTTGCCGTATCGGCAAGCACT
>CAYQKV010000002.1:0-246044 GCA_964418255.1 uncultured Christensenella sp. | reverse complement strand
TTATTCGCTCATAGTTGTACCTCCTTAAAATATCTCTCCATTATAAAGCGTTTGAAACGGGCAAAAGTTGACGGTCTATGAAAAATTTTTTATGTCCCTCTATATCTCCTAGGACACTTTTTTCGATTTTGCAACCGAAAAGTCAAAATTTACCCTCCGCTATAAAGCGTTTGAAATAGATAAAAGTCCGTGGTTATAATAAATTTCCTTAAAAAATCTTTCTATAATAAAGTGGTTGGAACGAGCAAAAGTCAACGGTCTGCACAAAAAAATTTGGGGAATCAAATAAGAAAAACAAAGCAGGTAAAGAGTTTTCCCAAAATCCGAAGATTTTGAAAACTGTTTTGCGGAACAATCGGGATACCCGATTTTCTTTTGTGTACGAAAATAAAAAACAGAATCGGGTTTCCTGATTGCTGTCCTCTCAAAATAGATCAAAACTTGATTTTGGCTATTTTCTTTACCTGCCTGTAAAAAATAATCAATAGCCAAAACATAAGGCTTATGTGGCTAATCGTTTCTCTTGCGATTTTCGACATTTTATGCTATAATAGCTTTGTATAGTTATCGGCTGTTGCAAGGAGAATGATTATGGCAAAAGAGAAAGAAAAAACGATGTCTCTGGAAGACGTGCTGTGGGAATGCAGAGTATCTTTGCGCGGCGTGGGTAGCTTGGATAAAAACCGCGACGCCGTTATAAGCCTTGTGTTTTTGAAATTCGCGGGCGAAAAATTTGATAAGTGCCGCGAGCAAATCAAAACGCAATACGGGGATAATCCGGCGTTCTTGGAAAGCCCTACTTTCTATAATGCCGAAAACGTGTTTTACTTGAAAGAAACGGCGCGTTGGGACTACATAGTAAAAAACGCAAGTCAAAACGATATTGCCGTGATTATAGATAAAGCAATGTCGGATATAGAAACGGATAATCCATCGCTTTCTGGCGCGCTCTCCAAAAACTTATTCTCTACGCTCGGCGCGGATAAAAACAAAATCAAAAGTCTTATCGACAGCGTAAACCGTATCGACGAAAAACGATTTCACGAGGAAGATTTGATTGGCAGAGTTTACGAATACTTTTTGCAAATTTACGCCGCGTCGGGCACGAAAGAGGACGGCGAGTTTTATACGCCCGCTTGCATCGTAAAACTTATAGCCGAACTTATAGAACCGTTCGACGGTATAGTGTACGACCCTTGTTGCGGAAGCGGCGGTATGTTTGTGCAGTCTATGAAATTCGTGGACAAGCACAACGGCAATCGCGATAAAGTTTCCATTATCGGACAAGAAAGCGTGCAAGAAACGTGGCGGCTTTGCAAAATGAATCTTGCCATTCGCGGCATATCCCACGACCTCGGTAAAACGAACGCATCCACCTTTACCGCTGATCAACATAAAGATTTGAAAGTGGATTACATTATGGCAAATCCGCCGTTCAACCTTAAAAAGTGGCGGTCGGAAAACGAGCTTGAAGGCGACCCGCGCTGGAAGGGCTATTGTGGGGATCAAAACGCGCCGCGAATATCCAATGCCAACTATGCGTGGATACTGCACATGATAAGTAAGCTCGACGTGTCACACGGTATTGCGGGATTTTTGCTTGCAAACGGTGCGCTCGGCGATATGGACGATTATGTGATCCGCAAAAATATATTGCTCAAAGACAAGGTAGAAGCCATTATCGTCCTTCCCCGTGATATGTTTTACACTACCGATATTTCGGTTACGCTTTGGATAATCAATATGAATAAACGAGCGAGAATGGTAAACGGCAGACAGGTCCGTAACAGAGAAAACGAAGTGTTGTTTATGGACCTGCGCACTTGGGACGGCAATATAGAAGAAATTACGATTGATAAAAACAAGAAGAAAAAGAAAACGGTGCTTACCGATGACCAAATCGCAAAGATAAAAGAAGTGTATAATAATTGGCAAAGCACGGACAGAACGCTTTATAAAGACGTGCCCGAATTCTGCAAGTCGGTAAAGGTCGAGGAAAGCGACCTAACCGAAGAAGAAAAAACAAATGGTGTAGTAACAATCGAAAAGCAAAACTACGCGCTAATGCCGAGCAAGTATATCGAATTTATCGACCACGACTTGGATATTGACTACGATGCCGAAATGCAACGTATTCAAAAAGAAATGCAAGAAGTGATAAAGCAAGAAAAAGAATCGCAAGAGCTTCTCTCTGCCGCGTTTAAGGGGATAGGCTATGGCATTGACTAAATACAAGCTCGGCGAATTGATTGAGCAAACCTTTCGACAAAATCTTGATAATTTGTATGGAAAAGAAAGCGTTTGCGGTATGACAATCACAAAACAAATTATTCCCACAAAAGCAGATGTAAGCGAAAGCGATTTGTCAAAATATTTAGTTGTGTATCCGTCTGAATTTATATATAATCCCCGTACACACGGGCAAAAGATTGGATTGGGCTATAACGACACAAATAAAAATATCATTATAAGTTGGAATAATGTAGCGTTTAAAGTCAAAGATTTGGCAATTAAAATACTTTTGCCCGAATATTTGTATTTGCATCTTAATCGTAGTGAGTGGGATAGATGGGCGTGCTTTTCTTCTTGGGGTAGTTCGACAGAAGTTTTTTCGTGGGACGCTATGTGCGATATGGAGATAGAATTACCCGCTATCGAAGTACAACAAAAATACGTAGATTTGTACAATGCAATGGTTGCAAATCAAAAGGCTTATGAAAAGGGTCTTGACGATTTGAAACTCGTTTGCGACGGATATATAGAAGATATGCGTCGTAATATGCCTTGCGAAAAGATAGGACAGTATTTAGAATATCACGACATTAGAAATTCTGAAAATAAGTGCATTAATGTAAAAGGCGTAACGGTATATAAGAATTTCAGAGAGCCTACGTCAAAAGTAAATAGAGAAGAATTGCGTGGTTACAAAATTGTAAAGCCAACGTGGATTACTTTTGTGCAAACTACGCACAACGAAAAAGTGTTTGCTTATGCACTTAATAATACGGGCGAAGACGTAGTAGTATCTTCGGTAAACGAAGTGTTTTCAACAAAAACAGAAAAATTGTTGCCCGAATATTTATGTATGTTTTTTAACAGAAAAGAATTTGACCGTTATGCTCGGTATCATTCTTGGGGTTCTGCGCGAGAGACTTTTACTTGGAACGATTTATTAGAAGTTGCCATTCCCGTTCCCGATATAAAAATTCAGCAATCCATAGTAGATATTTACAATCAATACATAGCCCGAAAAGAACTCAACGAAAAACTGAAAGCACAAATCAAAGACCTCTGCCCTATTCTTATTAAAGGCTCTCTACAAGACCACGGTGTGCACAAATATGAAAAAAATTAGCGAAATCACGCGCCGCGATATAATTGACATTATACGTGACGGTTTTGAATATGAAGAACGTCGTCAGACTGGACTCAAGAACTATTGGGCGATTTATAGAGAGAAAGCAAAAATGTATTATTGGGGAAGATTGACGGAATTAGACTTTTTGGATAGATTGTATCCATTAGCCAGTATGCCATCTAATGACCGCCGTTTTTCAGACGCTTATGGAGATATTGTTCAACATACATTGAATAATGATGATTGGGAATATTGTTGGGTATTCTCAGACTCGCGTTTTAATTTATCTAATGGAAATGATGATGAACCATTATTAAAATTTCTTTGCGAAATGCTACATCCCGCGGTAAGAGACAATAAACAGCCTTGGAATGAGTATTTAAAGAAGTTTAACGAATTGTTAAGCCCAGATGGATATGAGTTGTTTGAAAAAGAGCATATTTCCGGGCGCGCTGTTTATAGTTACAGAAGAATTGACCATATTGAAACAGATCCCACTATTGAACCTATTAATGCGGAATTAAGACTGATTGGCGGAGGTGCGTATGCACAAGTATTTAAGTATTATGACACGAGATACGATAAGTGGTTTGCCTTAAAACGTGCAAAAAAAGATTTAGACGAGAAAGAGTTAATTCGTTTTAAGCGTGAATTTGACGACATGAAAAAGTTAAATTCATTATATGTTTTGGATGTTTATAATTATGATGTCATAAAAAATCAATATACGATGGAGCTAATGGAATGTACTCTTGAACAATATATTAACAAGAACAATAGCTCCATTGAAGAAAAACAGCGTCGAAAAATAGCATTGCAACTATTTAATGCTTATGAATATATCCATTCGCAAGGTTTGTTACATAGGGACATTTGCCCCAAAAATATACTTGTTAAACAATATGATGATTCTGTAATAATAAAAATATCTGATTTTGGACTTGTAAAAGAAATGGCGAGTGAACTTACAAGCGATAGTACAGATGTTAAAGGTTATTATAATGATCCTACCTTAAAGATAGAGGGATTTAAGAATTATGATATTCTGCATGAAATATACGCATTAACGCAAGTAATCGTATTTGTTATGACAGGTAAAAGCAAATTTGATAAATTAAAAGATGAAAAACTAAAAGCATTTTTGTTGAAAGGAACTAATCCGGATAAAACAAAAAGATTTCAATCATTGGATGAAATGAGACAAGTGTTTTTGTCAATGTAGGAGAAGAGATGGACTACCATTTTACAAAAGGACAATTTACGGAAGCCGAGCTTGAAAGCGCGATTATCGAACTTTTCAAAGCGCAAGGCTATGAATATATTCACGGCGACGAAATAGAACGCAAGTACGAAGATGTTTTGCTTTTAGATGATTTACGTGCATATTTATCCGAACGATATGCGGACAAGCATTTGACGGAAAGCGAAATACAAAAGATAATCAACCGTATCTTGCTTATTTCGTCTACGCCGCTTTATGCCGGAAACAAAGAAACCTTTTGGCAGATAAACGAGGGGTTTGACCTTGTGCGCGACGACCCGAACGAGCTTTCTGTACATATCGATTTTATCAATTTCGAGGACTATTCCAAAAACAAATTCAAAATAGCCAATCAGTATTACGTTAAGGGACGGTATATGCGCTGTCCCGACATGCTTGTGTTTATCAACGGCATTCCTATGGCAATTTGGGAATTTAAGTCTGCGATCAAGGAAGACACGACCATTCATGACGCATGGGCGCAGATTACGCAGTATTATACGCTGGATATTCCCAATGTGTTAAAATATTGTTTTCTGTCGGTAATATCGGACGGGGCAAACACTCGGCTTGGTAGCATTTTTACGCCGTACGAGTTTTATTATGCGTGGAACAAAGCAAACGAGCAAGACAAAGTAAGCAACGGGATAAGCTCGCTTTTTACCATGATAGAGGGCGTTTTCGCAAAAGATCGCATTATATCCATTCTACGCGACTTTGTACTCTACCCCGACAATAGTGACAAGCAAGAAGCGATTATTTGTCGGTATCCGCAATACTTTGCGGCAAACAAGATGCTCGAAAGTTTGAAGGCTCATAAAAAGCCCGAGGGTGACGGCAAAGGCGGTATTTATTTCGGCGCGACGGGTTGCGGCAAAACGTACACCATGCTCTTTTTGTGTAGGCTACTTGCCAAACACTATAGCGACGTTTTTCACAATCCCACTATGCTTATTTTGGTCGACCGCGAGGATTTGGATAATCAGGCGTCTAAAAAATTCGAGAATGCAAAACGATATTTGGGCGATGAAAAAGTGAGGAGTATAGAAAGCCGCAAAGATTTGCACGATACATTGCTTGCAAACGAAAGCGGCGGCGTTTATATCACTACCATTCAAAAGTTTTGCGAGGGTACGGGTTTATTATCCGAACGCGCTAATATCTTTTGTATTTCGGACGAGGCGCACCGTACGCAATTGAGCATAGGCAGTAAGCTGAAAAAGACGGATAAAGGCGTTGTAAATACATACGGGTTTGCGCAATATTTGCGTTGGAGTTTTCCGAACGCTACTTATTGCGGATTCACGGGTACGCCAATCGACGAAGCCGTGGCGGTGTTCGGCGATATCGTGGACAGCTATACTATGAAAGAAGCGAGCGACGACGGGATTACCGTGCGTATCGCTTACGAACCGCGGCTTGCGCGCGTTATTCTGTCCGAAGACGACGCAAAAGCAATTCAAAAGTATTATGATAAATGCGCCGAGGAGGGATCTACGCCCGAGCAAATCGAAGAAAGCGAAAAAGCGATGTCGCAAGTTTCCGTTATTCTGCGGCATCCCGACGTCCTTAATCGACTTGCGAAAGACATTGTAGAGCACTACGAAAAGTTATGCGCCGAAAAGCCGAATATTGTGCAAAAAGCGATGATCGTTTGCGCGGACAGGCTACTTGCGTTTAAGCTGTTGCAAGAAATTTTATCGATTCGGCAAGATTGGGGCGAGAAAAGGAAAGCCGAAAACGAAAGCGCGCTCGACAAAGAAGATCTTGACAAACTAAAAGCGTTGCCGAAAATCAATCTCGTGGCGACGCAGGGAGTAAAGGATAAGAAAGAAAACCGCGAGTTATTCGAGCTTTGCGGAACGAGCGCGTATCGCAAAATGCTTGACGAGCAATTCAAGGACGCTAATTCCAATTTCAAAATAGCGATTGTCGTAGATATGTGGATTACGGGTTTCGACGTCCCCTCGCTTGCCGTTATGTACATAAACAAGCCTTTGCAAAAACACACGCTTATTCAGACGATTTCGCGCGTAAACAGAGTTTTCGACGGCAAAGACCGCGGTTTGGTCGTCGACTATATCGGCATTAAAAACGATATGATGGAAGCGGTCAAAAAGTACGGCAGTCCGCAAGAGAGTCCTATTGACGAAATCAATATAACTTTGGGTATTTTCCGCAATCATTTGTCATTGTTGGATGATTTGATGATCGGGTTTAACGCGACACGTTATTATACGGGTGCGCCGCTCGAACGTCTATATTGTCTTAACGATGCCGCAGAATATGTACAGCGTGACAAGGAAATGCAAACGCGTTTTATGAGACTTAGCAAAGTTTTGAAAAGCGCGTATCAAATCGTATTTCCTACGGGCGAGTTGACTGACGAAGAAATAGCAAAGGCTCAATTCTATATGGCGATCCGCTCGATAATTTACAAACAGACTATCGGGGACGCGCCCGACGCGGAAATCATGAATGCCGTTGTCGAAGAAATGGTACGTAAAGCCATAACTTGTACCGGTGTTGAAAATATTTTCGAGGAGAATAATTCTATCGATTTATTCAGCGACGAGTTTTTGAAAGAGCTTGACAAGGTCAAAATGCCCATTACGAAATTCAATGCTTTGATAAAATTATTGCGGAAAGCGATTGTTGCTTACGGCAAAACGAATAAAGTCAAAGCGCTGGAATTCGACGAGCGGTTAAAACGCGTTGTCGAGGCGTACAACAATCGCGATGTGATCGTTTACACAAGCGAAGTCGTTGCCGATTTTATGGACGACTTGTGCGATAAAATCATGGATATTTTCAAAGATTTGAAAGAGGATAAAACGTCTTTCGAGAAAATGGGAATATCGTTTGAAGAAAAGGTTTTTTACGACATTTTGGTGCGCGTCCGCGATACGCACGGCTTCGAGTACGCCGACGAGAAGTGTTTGGATCTTGCGCGGAAAATGAAGCCGATAGTAGATGACAAAATTCAATATGCGAATTGGTCTACGCACGGGCGTATTCGCAGTGCATTTGCTCGTGATTTAATTGTCTTAATGGTAAACAACGGATACCCGCCCGACGGTCAACCCGAAGCAATAGAAAAAGTCATAGCCCAAGCCGAAAACTTTAAGAGATATAATTAAAACCATGGATGCTGTCGAAATTTTCAAACAATTAATCGGCGATAAAATTGAACCGATGATTATAAAATACGATCCTTATAAAGATGTGTTTGCAACATATCCTTATAGTCATATTTTGGATTCGGATTTCGAAAAGCGATTTTCAGATGTGATATTCGATAGCATCATATTTTATGCTTATGAGAAAGATGAAATTGAAAAGGAATATCAAAAAGGACATTTAGACGATTTACGCAGAGCTTCTCGCGTGGCATACGAAAACCGTGTTCCAAAAACCGAAAAAGAAACGGATGGCTTATTGGGCGAATTAACATTAGACAGCTTCTTAAAACTATTCTTTCCCGATATCGAAGTGCTATATTCCCGTGCAAAATATATGGAAAGAAGACCGCATAAAGAAGAAACCATTGAACGGAAAGGGCACGAAATTAAGGGATATGACGGAATGGTCTTTTCTGTCGAAAACGGACAAAAATATTTTTGGGTCGGACAAGTTAAAACAGGAAGCTGGGATTACTGTTTAACTGCTATCAAAGACGATATAAACAAAAGTATCATTAAATATTACTTTGCTGATGCTGTTGCAATACTATGCGACATTATGCGAGCTGTTAATAGCTCTTCTTCCGAGTTAAGCAAGATAATAGATGATATTAACGATATTATTTATGATTGTAATAGCAATCGCGCTCAAAAAACAACAATGATTTTGAGATATTTTGAGCAAGAAAATATTAAAATACGAATTCCGTGCTTGCTTATGCCAAGCGAATCGGATTATGATGACAGTAGCAGGCTAATTGATAATATAAAAGCGAAAATAAAAAGTGCTTTTAAAGACTTTGTGTTAGTTAATAATGATAATCTTGATATAGAAGTGTTATTGCTTGTTTTCCCTTTACGCAATTTAGATAAAGTGCGCGAACTCTTTTTGGAGGTGCGCAAAGTATGAATATATTAAACTTGTTAAAAGAAGCTACACAACTTATCAATAAATATGAACTTTCAGATGGCGATAAAAATAGACTCAAAGATATATTATGCTACTTATCCGAATGGCGAAATAATAATCCGAGCGAACTTGAACAATATCCGCAATTGGATTTCGTTTTGTATAATGCAAGCCGAAAGTTAAGAACATTCGGTTACAATCGATTAAATAATTTTAATAATAAAACCATAAATTCTGATAATGCATTAGCCGAGATAAAAGAAAATGTCATTGACGAATTTTATAAGACCGAATCGGGATTTGTCCTGGACAAAGCGCAAAAAGATGTGCTCGATACGTTTGAAAATGCGAACGGGAAATTATTTTTAAGCGCACCCACTTCTTTCGGTAAAACTTTTTTGTTACAAGAAATAATTTATAAGCATAGCGAAACGTATAACAATATTATAATTGTTTTGCCTACGGTTGCTCTGCTGATTGAAGTTACGGAAGATATTGATGACTTTAATACAAAACATAATTTGGGTTATAGCATATACAATTCTATTTATAAAGATTTGGAATTAACGGAACGAAATATTTTCATTTTAACACCCGAAAGAGTTTTGCGATTATTGGCTATTAGGCCCGAGATAGAAATTGACTTTTTCTTTTTTGACGAAATATATAAAATCGACGAAGATGTTGCAATATCTAGCGAAGACGATATTAGCGACAAAATAGAACTTGGAAACATAGAACTTGGAAACGACGAACAAAGGCACGATGAGCAGGACCACAGAGCGGTCGCATTTAGATTGGCGTTATATTATTTGCTTAAAAAGTGTAATTCTTGCTATTTGGCAGGTCCTTTCATTGAATTAAAAGGTTTGAAAGACGGTTTTATTAAAATGCTTGAAAAGCATCACATCGCAACAAAAGAAGTAACTTTTATACCCACATTGAAAAACGAGATTGATTTTCACGCTACCACATACAAATATTTCTCTCCGTTTGAAAACTATAAAGAAAGTCCATCTATCAAAAAGTCTATTGAAAAATTAAAATTTGTGGCAAATAAATTACATTTTTCTAAAAAGAATCAAGCAATAATTTATTGCTTATTTCCTGCACATACAGAAAAAAACGCAAAAGAGTTTTCTGAAAGTTACCTTGAACAGGATCTAATCGACGAAAGACTCCAAATGTTCATAGACCATTTGAAAAATAATTATAATTTTTCTTTTGGCGGCAAAAAAAACTCATTGGAAAATTGGGACTTAGTGTATGCCTTAAAAAATCAAGTTGGCATACATAACGGCAAATTCCCTAAATATTTTCAACGAGAAATTATGCGCCTTTTTAACGAGGGCGCGATGATTACGCTATTCTGTACTTCTACTATTGTCGAGGGCGTAAATACAAACGCTAAAACAGTTGTCGTTTATAATAATCCTTCGGGCAAAACGGATGAAGGTAAAAGATTTTTATTGCTGAATATAAACGGACGAGCCGGTAGATACCTACATCATTTTATTGGCAATGTTGTTTACATAAGTGATAAAAGCCTTAAAATTATACAAAGTAACGGGATATCTCTTGATTTTAGACCTTATAATGAGAATGTTTGTTTAAGCGATTTGGATTTAGAAAACATTTTTGATGAAGATTTGTCGCGAAATAATAAGATGCGCAAGGCAATGCTGAACTTCGATAAACAACTGTTGCCCGATGCCGTTTTTGAACAAAACCGTTTGATTGAGCGTAAAAAGCAAGAAAGAATTTTAACGAAAATTCTTAATAAAGTTGAGTCCTTTATTGGTATCGAAAATACAACGGTAGAAGATTTCATATATAGAGACTATTTTGAAACAATCTTAAATATTTGGGCAGAAATTGGCGAGATTAAGCCTCAGCAAGTAAAGGCGATTAAAAGCTTTTCAATAAATTATGCGAAAAACAGTTATCGAGGGGTATTGGAGTACGGTTTCAGTCAATATGATTCGCAAATAGATGAACATAAGTTTGCGAATGAAACCTATCGAACTGTATTTCGTAACGTTAAAGACACAATCGAATATCAGCTTCCGAGAATTATAAGTCTATTTGAGTCTTTAATAATTCGCGCTTTTGAAATTAAAAAAATTCAGATATCCAAGCATATAGATTTAAGTAATATCATAAGATTTTTTGAAATCGGGGCTACGTCTTCTCTCGGAATAGATATGGTTGAAAAAGCAATTCCAATCGTTACTGTTAAGAAAATAGATCGCTTGCGCTTTAATACAACAGAATTAGATGGGCAACGTAAAGAATTTGCAAAACTTTTTATGCAAATAGCAAATCGATTTGATCAATATGAAAAATATTATCTTATCGATTATATCAAGAAATATTGTTACTAAGAGGTATAATATGACCACAAAGAAAAACAATCAAGTATCCATACGTAGCTCGGCGGCGGAATATCTTACTTATGTTGCGTCTGTCGGCGAAAGCAATCGCGATATAGAAGTTCGCTATGAGGATGAAAATATATGGCTTACGCAAAAAGCTATGGGCTTATTGTACAATGTTGAAACACATACGATAAACTATCACATTAAAAAGATTTTCAGTGACAGCGAGTTGGATGAAAGTTCAACTATTCGAAAATTTCGAATAGTTCAAAATGAAGGCGAACGACAGATAGAACGCGAAGTCGCACACTATAACTTACAGATGATAATCGCCGTAGGTTTCAAGGTAAATTCCGAGCGCGCCGTTCAGTTCCGTAAATGGGTAAATCAAATCGCATCCGAATACACAATCAAAGGTTGGGTTATGGACGACGAGCGGCTCAAACGCGGCACATACTTAACCGATAAATACTTTGACGAGCAGCTAGAGCGTGTTCGTGAAATTCGTGCGAGCGAACGTAAGTTTTATCAAAAAATTACAGATCTTTATGCGACGGCTATCGATTACGACGTATCTTCAGCGCAGACCAAACGCTTTTATGCAACTGTTCAAAACAAAATGCACTATGCCGTTCACGGGCATACGGCGGCGGAACTTATCGTCGAACGCGCCGACAGCTCGTGCGAGAATATGGGGCTTACGACATGGGCGGACGCGCCCGACGGTAAAATTAAAAAATCGGACGTGACGGTTGCTAAAAATTATCTTACCGCGCACGAACTCGGGCAACTCAATCGTATGGTAACGGCATATATCGATTTTGCCGAAAGTATGGCGGCGCGGCATATCCCCCTCACCATGCAAGATTGGGAAACGCGGCTCAATTCATTTATTCAAATGTTCGAATACGGATTATTGAGCGACGCCGGCAAAGTTTCCGCCGAGATAGCCAAACTTCACGCCGAAACGGAGTTTGAAAAATATCGTGTTATTCAAGACAGATTGTTCCTATCGGACTACGACAAATATATGCTCGAACTCGAAGAGCATATCAAAAAAGACAAAAAGGATTGAGATATGAAAATAGTAAATCTTGCAAGGAGAGAATCCGCTTGGCGCGGATATGAATATTACATAAACGGCAATGTCCTTTCGTATGAGGAAATCGAGGACGGAGTATTACAAGGCAAGGTACGCGGATCGGATAATTCCGAGTATAATGTCATCGTCAACATAAACCGTCCGCGCAATTCGTCTTGCGATTGTCCGTTTGCCAAAAGCGGAACGCGTATCGTTTGCAAACATCAAGTTGCATTGTATTTCGCCGCATTTCCGACCGACGCGATTGAATATAAAAAACGAGTCGATAAAGAGCAAGCCGAGTATGAAGAATGGGTGGAAAGTTTACCCGATCGCGTGGAATCTTATATTCGTAAGTTAAGTAAAGCCGAGCTGCAAGAACAGCTAATCGATATCGTATTAAACAGCGAGGATTGGATTTTAGACCGTTATATTCGCGACCACGACATCGATGACGAATAGTTTATAACGGCAACATTATCACAAAGTTCCGTTTATTCATCAAAAGTTCAAATTCGGATGCTGACGTGCCGCCATCAAAAACCCTTTTACGAAAGCGAAAGGGTTTTTGAAATGAAGCGCCTCTTGCGAGGCGTGAAAAATGAAGACGGCTTTGCCTAATGAAGTCGCGCAAAAAAATTGCGCTAATTAAGGTGGCTCTTCGCTTCATATTTCATTAGTGTAACGTCTTCATTAGCGACAGCGACTTCATTCTTTACTATCCTTTTCGGGAACTAAAAATATAACGTAAATAACTGTGTCCGTTTTCCATAAACGCCTTTTGAAATAAAATGCCCCTTCCGCTTCATTTTGCATTGGTAAAAAAATATATACTTATACTCAGCGATAGTAAAATCAACAAAATGACGTTTTTGGTATCGTTTTTATGTTACCACATTTGGGCGAAAGTTGTTACAAATCACAATAATATTTTTAACAAAATTCGTTCTTTTTGCCCAAAATTTTTTACGGATTTAGTGCCCTCTTCCAATTACTTTATTCGTTCGGACACATAAATAATGGCTCTTTATATGCCGAAAATTCTAACTTTCTAACGCAAATGCGTTATTTTTTCCTGTTTTTAGCAAAGTATCTCTCGCTAATCGCAGCAATCGGTATTTTGATAAAAAACAAGCGTTTATCGCAAAAAATAAATTTAATAAGAAATCAATAATTGCCGACATATATTGATTTTCTCATATAAATATGTTATTATTTATATGTATTAACGGCACCACAAAAGGAGGTAAAAATAATGGCAGCAAAATATGACGCCGTCGTTATCGGCGCAGGCACTGGCGGACTTTCCGCGGCGCTTGCTCTCGCTTCGGCAGGCAAAAAAACATTACTTTTGGAGCAACACAATCTTCCCGGCGGTTGCTCGACGAGTTTCATTCGCGGCAGATTCGAATTTGACGCGTCTTTGCACGAATATTGCGGCATAGGAAGCGAAGGCGACTATGGTTTGGCGGGCAAAATTATGATGGAAGACTATAAACTCAACATCAACTGGCTTCTCGTCCCCGAGCTTTACAGGTGTATCGGCGTTACGCGCAGCGGAAAACGCTTTGACCTTACCCTGCCCGTCGGCGTCGACAACATTATAGACGCTATGGAAAAAGCGGTTCCCGGCTCGAAAGAACCTATGAAAACGTTTTTCGACATCGCCAAAGAATGTATAGAAGCTCACGATTATTTCTCCGAACATCTCTTCGATAAATTCGACAAAAACGATATGGTTAAAGTTGACAATATGCTTTATCTCAAACGTTTCCCGAATTTCTTACGCCTTGCGGAAAGACCGTTCAACTCGGTTTTGAGAAAAATAGGTATGCCCGAAGACGCAATCGACATTCTCGACGTATATTGGACATACGTCGGTATGGATTACGAGCGTTTAAGTTTCGTTCATCAAGCAAGTATGCTCTATCTTTACGCGACGAAAAAGCCTGCGATTTGTCAATACAACGCGCACGGTATGACGGTTGCCGGCGTAGAACGTCTGCGCGAACTCGGCGGCGAGCTTTGGCTCAACGTAAAGGCAAACAAAGTCGTATCCGACGACAACGGCAAGATTATCGGCGTTGACACGAGCGTAGGTTTTGTGGAAACGAACTACGTCATCGCAAACGTCAATCCGCACACGGCATACACGGGGCTGTTGGACAAACGTATCCCCGTGCCCGAACGCGAGATAAAGAAAGGCAACGCAATGAAACACAGCGTCAGATTCTTCAACACATACCTCGCGCTCAACAAGAGCATAGAGGAACTCGGTATCAAAGACTACACCATCTTTATGCCCGGCACTTTCGACACCAAAAAGAACTTTGAAGAAAGCAAGCATTACGAAGGCAACGACCATAGCGTAGTCGTAATTTATAACGTCGTCAATCCCGACGCGTCCCCGAAAGGCACAACCGTTATGACGTTTACCATTACCTATACCGAGGACGTATGGGCGAAATTCTCCCAAAGGGAATACGTCAAGCGCAAGCAGGAGCTATTCAAACGCGTTATGGACAATTTCGAACGCGACACAGGCATTATTATTCACGACTGCATCGAAGAAATCGAATTGGCTTCGCCGTGGACATTCGCCCACTATCTCAAAACACCGCAAGGCACAACTTACGGATACGATACCGATGACGTCAACACTATGATTTCAAGGCTTATGAGCATTAAAAAAGACCAACCCATTCACGGTTTCAAAACCTGCGGCGCGTCCGGCGCGAGAGGCGACGGGTACAGTCAGACTTACATAAACGGCAAAGAAATGGCTGTTTTACTTCTTAAAGATATGGAGGAGGACAAAAAATGAAAAAGGTAAAATTCAGTACGATAGGTCTTATGGACGTTCTTTACTTTGCCACAAGACCGAAAGCTCGGGAAAAAATGATTCAATCCACTTCCTCTACTCCCCTCGTCGCTCAATATGAAACGAACAGAAAAGCCGAGGAAAGACATCCCGAAACACAGGAATTCGTCATAAGCGACATCATCGAACACAGCGCAAACGTCAAATCGTACTTCCTCAAAAAGAAAGACGGCACAAACCCCGCGTTTTTCAGAGCGGGTCAATACGTTGTTGTCCGTCAATACATCGACGGCAAACTCATAGCTCGCCCGATTTCTCTTTCGTGCGGTCCCGACTTCTCTCTCGACGGCAAATACGCCCTCACCGTCAAACGCGCCCCCAACGGCTTTATGAGCGATTATATTCTCGACCACTGGAAAGTCGGCGACGAAGTGGTTACGTCTGGTCCTCAGGGCGTCTTCTACTATGAAGGTCTCCGCGACGCAAAAAACGTCGTTGCGGTTGCCGGCGGAAGCGGAATTACCCCCATTCTGTCAATGGCGTACGCTATAATGGCAGGCGACGAAGATTTTAACCTCACCATACTCTACGGAAGCAGAACGGAAAAAGACGTGCTTTTCGAAAAGGAATTCACGGAAATCTGCAAACGCACCGACAAAGTCAAAGTTGTTTACGTCCTCTCGGGCGAGGAAAAAGAGGGTTGCGAACACGGTTTCATCACCGCCGAGCTCATCAAAAAGTACGCGGGAAACGAACAATACAGCATATTCGCCTCGGGTCCGCAATCGATGTACCTCTTCCTCGACGGAGAAGTCGAAAAACTCGGCATTGCTCAAAAATTCTATCGAAAAGAACTGTTCGGGTCGGCAAAAGAACCGTGGAACTTCCCCGAATATCCGCAAACGGCAAAGGATAAGGTGTTCAATATGCACGTAAAAATGTGCGACAAAGAATACGATATTCCTTGCAACGCCAACGAAAATATGCTCGTCGCTTTGGAACGCGCGGGCATTGCGGGACCCAACCGTTGCCGAGGCGGAATTTGCGGATGGTGCAGAAGCAAACTTTTATACGGCGAAGTCTTTATTCCCGAAAATACGGACGGCAGACGCGAAGCGGATAAGGTGTACGGATATATCCACCCGTGTGCGTCTTTCGCTCTCTCCGACGTAAGTATCGAGGTCCCCAACAATAAGTAATATTCGTTAAAAAACCTGATTTGTCGGGAAAACGGAAATCACGGTTACAGTGTTATTTCATAGGATAAAGGCAAGGAACGGCAAGTTTCCTTGCCTTATCGTTTTGCTTTTGATATAATGAAATCACGATAAACTGTTATTTAGCGTGGAAAAAATGAAAAAACTAAAATCTTTATGCTTTTTGTTTTGCTCGATTATTTTGAGCGGAATTTGTATGTTCGGAATGAATTCTAACTCTTGCCAAACCTTTGCGTTTGCCGAGCAAACCGAAAGAAAAGTATATGATGAAATCGATTCTTATCTTGCCTACGCCTGCGAAAAAGCTCATTTCCCCGCAATGTCTATTACCGTTGTCAATAAGGAAAACGTTTTGCTTTCAAAAACTTACGGCGACTGCAAAAGCGCCGATACGCCCTTTCTTCTCGGTTCGGTCAGCAAATCGTTTACCGCTCTTTGTATTATGCAACTTGTCGAGCAAGGCAAAATCAATTTGACCGCAAAACTTTCCGATTATTTGCCAAACGCAACCGACGGCAATAAAATTACTATTCTTCAACTTCTCAATCATACCGGCGGACTCGGCGAACATCAAAATCTCGACAATTATGAAATCGTAGAAAAACAGGGCATACACAAATATGCAAACGTCAATTACTCTCTTCTCGGCAAAATTATAGAGACCGTCAGCGGACTGTCCTATGAAAATTACGTTGAAAAAAACATATTCGAGCCGCTTTCTATGTCAAAATCCGCTGCCACCTATGAAAAAGCAAAAGACAACGGTCTTATTCAAAGTTATGAAAATTGGTTCGGCATAAACACAAAAACCGCTCCCGAATTTCCCGCGTCGGATAATGCGTGGATAACGCCTTCGGCGGGTTACCTTTCGGCTTCGACTTCCGATTTGGGGAAATACCTGCAAATGTATTTGCGCGGCGGTGACGGCATTATATCGAGCGAAAGTATAAATAAAATGTTTTACGAAAACGTTGACGTACAGGCAAGTATTCCTTATAAATACGGAATGGGTTGGACCCTGACAAACGAACCGCTTAAACAACCTGCCCTGCGCCACAGCGGACTCGTCGAAACGGGAATGTCAACTATTTATATTTTACCCGAAAGCGAAATCGGGATTGCTATCGCCGTGAATACAAACGATTACTTTGTGGGAAAAGATATGATGGATAGAATCGATTGGAGTATCGTACTTATGCTGACAGGCGATAAACCTAATCAAATTGCCTCTGACGAATACGTTACGCGGCATTTTCTTTACGACCTCGCTTATTTCGTCGTCTTTTTAGTTTCGTTACTGCCATTGTGCTTGATTATGTTGTACAAAAAACGCCTTATGGCGGGCAAACTTTGGGTTAAAATATCGCTTTTGGCGTTGTTGCATTTGGTTTTACCGATATTTATATTGCTACTGCCGCAAATGTTTTTCGCAACTCCGCTTTGGGTCGTGTGCGCGTTCGTTCCCGATATGTTTACGACGATAATTGTTTCTTCCTGTCTACTGTTTATCGGCGGCATAATAAAATCCATTCTTCTGATTAAAAAAAGAAAAACGGATAATTGAATTAAATAGTCAAACCACGCGTTTTGCGCAATTTCGCTTTGCGAATTTTATTCCAACAAATCCTTATAATCAATATTAAAAACTTTTGCAAACGCCACTATTTCTATATCCGTAACAAATCGCTTGCCGCATTCTATTCTTTGAATTGCGTTTTTGTCGATATCAATACCCGCCAACTGCATTTTATCCGCCAACGCCCTTTGCGACCACTTTAAGCCTTTACGGTATGCTGTTATATTCTTACCGCAAATATTATTAAATCCGTCATCCGTTTTATTTATAAACATAATTTTCTCTTCTTGACATTTAGTGCTTGTCAATAAGAAAATTATATGTTATTATAAGTTGCAATATGACATTCACCGAATGTCAAATCAAACATAAAGGAGTAATATTTATGAAGTATTGTCAAAAATGCGGACAGTCGATTATGGATGAAGCGGTGATATGCCCTCACTGCGGTTGCCCGGTAGGCTCGCAAACGCCGTCAACCAACGCAAGTTCGGAAGGCTCTGCCGGGTGGGCAGTTTTAGGTTTTTTCCTGCCTGTTGTAGGCTTGATTTTGTATTTGGTCTGGAAAAACACAAGACCCGCCGACGCGAAAACGGCAGGAAAAGGAGCTCTAATCGGATTTATCGTTAACATTGTTCTCGGCGTAATAATCGTTGTAATAGAGGTTCTCATTGTCGGTTCGGCAATGTCGTCATTGTCTGCTCTGTCGCGCGTAGTATTAGCATTGAATTGCATATAAAATAAAAAGATACTCTGTGTTTTAATCGTCATTTACAGCGCACTTTACATACAAAAACGGAAGTCTCATACAGCCTTCCGTTTTTACTCTTTTTATTTAATTGATTGCCTTAACTGTCGCAAATTGTTTCCCAAAACCTGTTTATTCGTTTTGGAGACATCTTTATACCTTCGGCGTGGTAAAGTCGTCGTAAGGATAAATATAACGGCATATCGGCGGGATAGAGTTGTACACTCTGTCGATTTTGACTCTGCCTATTCCGCCCTTGAAACCGGAGAACGTACCTTTGACGACAACGGTTTCCATATCGAGGCTGATTGCCATAAACGCCACTCTCATTCCCTTTTTCAACGCGGCAAGTTCTTTTTTGTACGGCGCGGCGGTGAAGATAACGGTATTTCCGCCCGCTTCCTGCGCCTGTACGGCAGGCACCACGACGGGATAGCCTTTTTCGTTTATAAACGAAACAAACTTGGGATTTCCGAGCGCGTCGATGAGGTCAACCGCATACGGGCGCAAAATCTTTTCGCCTTTATATTTCATAAAGGGTTTGCTGAGTATTCCTCTTATTTCGTTTACTGCGATTTTCGGTATTTCCAACGCTTTCTTTTCCGATATTTCTTTCAAATCGAAATAATGTACCTTGCCGATTCCGAAATACGTATTGAAACGCCACATTTGCATATTGTTGTACTTTACAAACTCGTCTCCCTCGGTCTTGACTGCTTTCCAGTTCATCGTGCCCGTCCAGAAGTTCATATCCAGTCCCATTATCGCAAATCCGCATTTATTGCGTTCCTGCATATATCTTTTGCTGAGTCCTTTGGTAAACTCGCCTACGACCATTTCTTTTTCGCTCTTCGCCATTATCGTGGTAAGCAGCGTGAGATGAGGGTCTCCTACGTCGTCTATCGTAGCAACAACGCCCAGCTTTTCGCTTTTTTCAAAAATTTCAAAGTTTTCTTTACTGATTTTGTTCATTTTACACTCCTTTTTTTAGGCGAGTTGCGCCTGTTCCGTATACTTCGGTAAGTCCTTCTTCCCTAGCTATTGCCACAAGTTCGTTCATTCTCTCCGCAGTCATAAGTTCGGTCTTCTTGTAGAACCAGTCTTGGTACAGTCTCTCGTACTTATCCCTGCAAAGATTGTTAAACGCGCACATTTCCCAACGCTCGTATTTTCCTTTTATAAACTTCGCAATGCCTCGAATGTTTTCGTCTGTATCCGTTGTCCCGGGAATTATGGGCGTGCGCACCCAAATGCGCTTATCCGTGCCTTTAACCTTTTCCGCGAGATAGTCGAAGTTCTCTAAAATAACCTCGTTGCTTACGCCCGTGAACTCTTTGTGTTTTTCCGCGTCGATATGTTTTATGTCGTATAAAAACACGTCCACATACGGGAAAAGCAAATCCAAATTCTCTTTCGTCGTAAGTCCGCAGGTGTCGAGCGCCGTTCCTATTCCTCTCTCTTTAAGCATTTTCAAAAGTTCGGCGGCTTCTTTCGATTGCATCGTTATCTCTCCGCCCGACAGCGTTACTCCGCCGTCTTTTCCGAAATATGCTTCGTCTTTTATAAGTTCGTCAAACGCCTCTTTTACCGTAACGTATTTGCCTTTGAGTTCTATCGCTCCGGTAGGACATTCTTCTACGCATCTTCCGCACGCAACGCAAGTATCTCTGTCTATGATTATTCCGTTTTCCGTTGCTTTAAGTACGTGGTTCGGGCACTCCTTTATGCAAGTTCCGCACCCTATACACCTTACTTCGAGCCATTCCACCTGCGGTTTTACCGCTATGCTTTCGGGGTTATGGCACCATCTGCATTTGAGAGGACAGCCTTTTACGAACAGGGTTGTTCTAAGTCCCGGACCGTCCTCTGTCGACATTCTTTGGTAATTGAGAATAAGCATTATCAGAACCCCTTGTGGTCTTCTCTTGCGATTATTTCATTTTGGAGTTCTCTTCCGATACTCGTGAAATAAGCGTTGTATCCGGTAACGCGGACAAGCAAGTGTCTGTATTCGGACGGGTGTTCCTGCGCGTCTCTAAGTACGTTCGGGTCAAGAATATTTATCTGCAAAGCCGTTCCGCCGTTTTCGATATATCCTCTTAAAAACGCCTTGAACTTTTCTTTATGCGCAGGGTCTTTTACTACGGACGTATTGAAAGTAATCGTATGGCTCGCGCCGTTGGGCAAACAGTTTAGATACTGTCCGTAATCCCCTTTCTCCGCTTTTCCGCCGAGGGCTTTACCTACGGAGTTACTGTTGGACGTAGGTCCGTTTATATCCGCGCCGTTGCTCGGGCAAATAGCGTTCGAGAGGAACTTGTTTTCGTTACGTCCGTCCGCGCTTGCTTTCAGAATATATCCCGAGCCTATCCAGTAGTTCCAGGAAAGCATTCCCGGACGGAACATTCTGTCGGTATCGGTGGTCTTATATTTCCACGTTTCGTCCGCCCAGAATTCCATAAAGTCTTTCGCGAGAGCGTCCGCTTCGTCGTCGTCTCTGCCGTATTTGGGCGCGCGGTTCAAGGCTTTTGCCTGTAAAACCTCGTATCCTTTCCAGTCCGCTTTCAACGCCTTTACAAGTTCTTCGAGCGTGCACTGTTTTTTATCGTAAACAAGATATTTTACTGCGAGCAAGCTGTCTACCGTCGTCGCGAACGTAACGCCCTCTATGGTTACGAAACCGAGTTCCGCTCCGCCTTGGGTAATATCCAAACCTTTTTCCGCGCAGCCGTTTACAAGCAAGGAAAGATAAGGCGTAGGATTGTATTTCGCTCGGATTGTTTCGGTATAGTCGTAATGTTTTACCATACGTCCGATTACGTATTTAAGCTGTTTCTTTACCGCGGCGTAGAATTTTTCGAACGTATCGAGTTCCGAAAGTTCGCCCGTTTTTTCGCTTACCTGTTCCTGTTCGCTCCACTTATTCGTCATCGGGTCGTAGAACGGCATAAAATCTTTTCCGTTTCCGTAAGTAAGCTCCATTGCTTTCAACAAATTGACGTTTACGTCAACCGTACCCGAACGGTCGTTGCCGGGCATCGTGTTTTCCAAACATCCGACGCTTACGTACTCGTGCACGTTTCCTTCGTTAATGTATTTTTCCGCGTGCGCTTTTTTCGCTTCTCTCATCATTCCCGCCATCGACCTTTCGTCGAAGTCGAGCAAGAACGGCGCGCCCTGACTTGCCGAAACCATATCGACAACTCTGTCCAAAAGTTCTTCGGGCGTGTTTTTGTGAAGTCTCACGTTGGGCTTCGGTTCGAGGATAGGCGACATATCGTCTATAACGTCTAGGAGTAAATATGTAAGGTCGTTCGTCATATCCTTTCCGTCCTTACCCATACCCGAAAGGTTAAACAGCTGTCCGAAACCTGCGGTTATACCTTGGTTCGCACCTACTCTTATCTGAGCGTCGTAAGCGGTGTTGCAGTGCACCCAGAAACAGCCTAAGATTTCTTTCATAAAGTCCCTGCTCATACCGTCTTTGACGGATTTTTCATAATAGGGAAGCAAATATTGGTCTATTCTTCCGAACGAAACGCCGGGTCCGGGGTATTTTTCGTCGAACATAACCAGCATATGCGTAAGCCAAAGGGACTGTATCGCCTGATAGAAGTCTTCCGCTCCGTTCCAGGGCACGACGGCAAGGTTGTCCGCCATAACGAGAAGTTCTTTCTTTCTCGTTTCGTCCTTTTCTTTCGCCGCCCTACTTAAACATTCTTCACGGTACTTAGCCGCAAGGTCGCGAGGCATTTCGCAAGCCGTCATCATAGCTCTGAGCTGCGCGCCTTTTGCGCCCTTTTTATCCGATTCGGGGAGCGCGGCGTATTTTTGTTTCAGGTCCGCGTACACGGCTTTGAAACCGTTCTTTACGATTTTTGCGTAGTCGGGAACGAGATGTCCGCTCGTCGCGCCCGCGTTGCCGTAGCCGTGGTTAATCAAAAAGAGAATTTCTTTTCGCGCGTTAAGTATCATCTTTTCGCGTTCTTTGTTCTCTTTTTTGTTAAGACACATCGAATACATAGCGTTGAAACGCGCGCCGCAAAGAAGGTCGCCGGGCAAAATTTCTTTGGGCATTTGGTTTACGATAACTTCCTTTTCGTAAAGGGCTTTTCTCTCCGCAATCGATTTTTTGAAAAAATCGTCGTCCACAGGCAGGATTTTACCCGTCGCTCTGAATCCTGTGGTAAACGGTTGGAAGAAGGTCTTCGTTTCGGGAACTATATAATAAGATAGCTCGTCATAACATCTGTCCCATTCCGTTCCGAGTGTAAAAACGTTATATTCGTTGTTCCAGGCTCTTTCCGTTCCCTCGAAAAAGTAATCTCTGAGCCATTTGACACGAGGTGACAAATTCTTAGGTTGTTTTACTGCGTCTTCGTATTTCGGCATACTTCTCTCTCCTTACTTATTTATTTTTTTAATTCGTTTTCCCCGTGCGCCAAAAGTTTGCGCATAACCTTTTCGGCGTCGTCGGGTCGTTTCCCTTTTATTGCTTCATAAAGCTCACTGTGAGTTTTAGAGACAAACTCCAAATCTATCTTCTTATTGTAAAATTCGCGCACGAACTTGTCAGATACGGAATTAAAAGAATTCAAAATAACACTGTAAATCATATTATGCGAGGCGACCGCAATTGCATTGTGAAATTCTCTGTCGGATTCCGCGTACTGCTCGGGAGATACGCACTCAGCTTCCGATTTCAACACCGCTTCAATCCCCGCAAGGTCCTCTTCCGTTCTCGCTTCCGCCGCTTTGCGAGCAATCGCAGTCTCAATAGTCATTCGCCCTTCGAGAAAATCATCGAAAAAATCCACGTCGCACAGTTCGTTTTCCATAAGCCCGTTGAGCAACGCAAAATTCCCCGTCTTTCGCCAGTCGGACACGATTATGTACCTGCGCGGAACGGTAACAAGATACCCGTTGTTGCATAGTTCCACTATCCCCGCGTTTATTACGCTTCTGCTTACGTGAAATTGCTCCGCGAGAACGCGTAAAGCAGGTATTTTTTCTCCCGCTTTCCATTCTCCCGTAAGAATTTTGCGCTCAACTTCTTTTACAAACTGTTTCGTTAAACTCTGCATTTTCCGCCTTTCGTGGTAATACCACGATAAAAAAAGTGTAACATAACAGTCAAAAACCGTCAATATGGTTTGTGGCACAAAAATGCGTTACCAAAGGTTTTTGATTATATAAACATTATGTCTTATGCTTAAAAAATCGCATTATTTTGCTATATTTTATATTTTGACGAATAGAAAGCAATTTGCGAAAATTTGAATATAAAAATATAGCGGTAGAAAAATTTCCACCGCTTATAAATTGCGAAAAATATTTCTTCCCGTCGAAAAATATATCGTCAAGGACGGTTCATTTTCCTTCTATCCAGCTTGCGACGGTCAGTTTCGTAATTCCTCCTTCGTAAGCAACGAGCGCGCGTTTTACATCCGCTCCCGGACACATTAGTTTCATATCCTTTTCTATATGTCCGCTTCCGCAAGAAATCTTTGCGTGCGAGCAAGGTATCCGTTTGCTTTCGTGGATTTGCCGTTCGACACGACTAAAAGAGCTTTACTTCCGGGCATTTTCTGTTTCGCCAACTCATTTAATTTTCCTGCGCCGAATACCACTCTCGTCGGCGTAAATGATAAAAATTCTTTCACTTTTCTTTCTCCTTTTATCAATTTTATTATAACTTCTTTTATTATAACTGCGATTTCAATAATTCAAACCGTTTACCCAGTTTGCCACCGCGTTCTCCGTCGAATTTGAAGAAAATCTCTGCACGCTAAGCCAGGTTACGCCCGAAGTCAGCCGTGCGAGATTTGTCGCGCTCGACCCTATTCCGCTGCTTGCCGACGTACAGAAAGGTATCGCGGTCTTACCCGAAAAATCGTACGACTCTATAAACGCATAAACGATTTTGGGTGCCTTGCCCCACCATATGGGATACCCTATAAAGACAATATCGTAATCGCCCATATTCGATACGGAATTTGTGATTTTCGGGCGGGCGTTGTCGTCCGCATTCTCTTTGCTTGCTCTCGAAGACGAACTGTTATAGTTGAGGTCGGCGGACGAATATGGCTCGGCGGGCATAATTTCATATAAGTCCGCATTCAGCTCTTCCGCAATAAATTCCGCGATGCGCTTTGTCGTATTCGTCGCGGAAAAGTACGCAATAAGTATCTTTTTACCGTTTACTTCCACGTTGTCCGTTTTATCGTCGTTTTCATCGTTGCCGTTTTTATTTTCGTCGTTATTTTCGCTATTTCCGCCGCCCGTTCCCGAGGTATCTCCGTCGGTTACTTCGTTGTTCCCACCCTTATCTCCGTCGTTATCTCTTCCGCCAAACAGCGAGCACGACGCCAAAGAAAGGGTAAATACGGCTATGAGAATTGTCGCAAATAAAATTTTGATACGTTTCATATTATGCCTCCGTTTTATCGATTCTTATCCTTATGCGTTCCGATTTTGCCCGGTATGCTCTTCTCGTATCGTCTTTCTCTCTCCGTGATAAAAATGTAAGAGACTTTTTCCGCTTACATTATATAACTATCTTGTCAAATATGTCTAATACCTTTTTTCTATCCTTTACTATGCTCGATAGTTATACGAAAAACTTTTGGAATTTGCCAATCGCCGTACGCGTCGGATTTTAATTTTTTACCTTATCGTTGTATGGAACGTTTCTTTCGGTAAATAATCAACGGTATGCCTGATATTGTTAAAGTTATTGTTTTTTCCGTTGTCGCCTACATTACCTTATTTATAATCGCTAAGGTTCTGGGCAAAAAGCAAATTGCGCAGTTATCCTTTATCGACTATGTAGTCGGCATCACAATCGGGTCTATCGCCGCGGAAATGGCTACCGACACCGTTAATCCTTTTTATTATTACGTCGTCGCGATGGCAATCTTCCTATTTTTCGACCTAATAGTAACCCTTCTAAGTCGCAAAGGGACGTTTATGAAAAAAATTCTCTGCGGTAAACCTCTTATTATCATCGAAAACGGTCAAATCAACTATACCGAACTCAAAAAGAGCAAACTTACTTTGGACGAACTCATCGGAATGGCGCGCGACAAGGACTATTTCGATATAAATCAGATTGCTTTCGGCATTTTCGAAACCAGCGGAAAACTCAGTATTCTGCCCAAAGCCGAAGAAAAACCGCCCGTTTGCAACGACCTTTCCATTACCCCGCCCGCGCCCGCTCTCACCGATTATCTTATCCTTGACGGCTCAATCCGCGAAGATATTCTGGCTGAACACGGTTACACCGAAGAGTGGCTTATGAACGGCATAGGCGTAACCGACGAAAAATCCCTTAAAAACATTCTTCTCGCTTCGTACGATGAGCAAAAAAAGATTTTTAACGTTCATTACAAGTCCGCTTTGCCGCAAAATTAACTTCTATTCGACTTTTTAGGTGATTTCCTTTATTTCGTCGAATAAATAATCGTAAGAATTATTACCCGACAACCGAAAAAAGGCAACCTAAAATGTGCGACATAACTCTGTCTTATACCGAAAAAGGAAGCGGCTATCCTCTTATACTTCTGCACGGAAACGGCGAAAATCGCTCCTATTTCACCTACCAAATATCTTATTTCTCAGAAAAAAGGCGGGTAATTGCCGTCGATACGCGCGGACACGGACAGACCCCGCGTGGCGATAAGCCTTTTACTCTCGCTCAGTTTGCCGACGACCTTCACGCTTTCTTACTGTCCCGCAACATCGAAAAAGCGGATATACTCGGATTTTCCGACGGCGCGAACATAGCAATCCTTTTCGCTCTTAAATATCCGACTTTTGTAAACAAACTCGTTCTTAACGGCGGGAACATATTCCCGTCGGGAATAAAAAAATGTTCTCTGCTTTTTATGAAACTTTCCTATAAACTCGCTTCTCTTTTTTCGGATAAAAGCAAGAAAAACGCGCGCAAAAAAGAGCTTCTTTCTCTAATGCTCTTCCAACCCGACCTGCGCCCTGAAGACCTTTTCGAAATCAAATCTCCCGTACTTGTAATTGCGGGAACGCGCGACGTAATCAAATCTTCGCATACCAAACTAATCGCTTCTTCTATTCCGAATTCCCATCTTGTCATAATTTGCGGCGACCATTATATCGCAAGGAAAAACCGCGAGAAGTTCAATTCCGCGGTCGATGAATTTTTGTCTGTTTAGCGTTCGGTTACTGAATCTGTTCTTTCTTTTTCTTCGGCGTAAACGCCTTTTTTACGGCGTTTTTCGTTTTGCCCCACACTCTTTGAAACGTCTCCGTTTCGAGAATTTTGTGTATAAAATACGCTGTAATCGTCCACCAGACATACCCTACGAACATAAAGAAGTAGCACCTTATCCAGGGGACGTTGTACCCGAGAAACACGGCTGCCCGATAGACTATCCCGACCTCGACGGGTCTCCCTGTAAAGAAATAGTTTGCATTGGGGTTAAGCCCGCTGTAAATAAGCGCGAGGTTTACACCGTGCGCCACGGTCATCATAGCAATCAATATCGCAAGCACTTTCCACGGCTCTTTCGACGACGTTTTGATATTGTTAAACTTGTAATAAAGCACCGCCACGACGATATAAATCGAATGCGCGAGGAACGTACCCCACACCTCGTATTCGTAAAAATAATACATATTATTTTCCGCTACGGGAACGACGAGGGTCATTATCGCGCCCACGACCGTGTAGTACGCAATATACTTATCGAGCAGCGGACGGTTTTTCTTTTTCAGAATTGCGTACGGCAAGATAAAGTTGTTCAAATCGCACGGAAAAAGCGGCAGATTTCTAAAAACAGTTTTCCACCCGCCTGTCGGTACGAGGCAGAACATATCGTAAAAAGTTATGCACGCGCTTACGACAAGGCAGCAGAGCATCATAATATTCTGCGCTTTTTTTGATTTGTTTTTGAAAATATTATAAAAACATATAAGCAGTACTATCGGTAAAAACAGATACATTATATGAATTATATTGAAATACGCGTACATATGATAATTTTAATATAAAACCGCTTAAAAGTCAATATTTTATCTTTTCTTCCACTTTTTTTCAATTTTATCTAAATAAAAAAAGGTTCTACGCGCGTAGAACCTTTTTTATCTTTAAGATTTTTGTTTTCAGTCGACGAGTTCGAGAATGCACTGACTTGCGTTGTCTCCGCGACGGTTGGCGAGTTTTATGATACGGGTGTATCCGCCGCCCTGTCCGAGTTCCTGTTCTCTCTTATCGTATTTCGGAGCGTATTCTCCGAACATTTTTTCAATGAGAGGATGGTTGATGTCCGCGGTTCTCATTTTGAACGCCTCTTTGCTTTCTTTCGCCGCTTTTACTTCCTGCAAATCGGGAAGCATCGCCATAAGTTTTCTTCTTGCCGCAAGTTTCTTCGGTCCGTCGTTGGTGAATTCCACCGCGACTTTTTCGTCTTTCTGATTGACTTTCTCTTTGGTAACTTTTACGGTATCCTGATATGTTCTTACGGCGAGAGTTATCATCTTTTCGGCTACTTTTCTTACTTCCTTAGCTCTTTCGACTGTCGTCTCGATTTTTCCGTACCACAGCAGTTGCGCCGCCTGACTGTAAACAAGCTCAACTCTCTGGTCGGTTCTCTTGCCTAATTTACGATTCTGTGCCATTTATCTTCTTTCTCCTTACTCGTCTTTGTTGTAAAGGCTAAGCCCTATGTTTTTGAGCTTCATAATAACTTCGTCAAGCGATTTACGTCCGAGGTTACGCACTTTCAACATATCGTCTTCACTGCGCTTAATCAGGTCTTCAACCGTCGTTATTCCCGCTCTTTTCAGGCAGTTAAGCGGACGTACGCTGAGGTCCAAATCTTCGATATTCATATTGAGCGTCTTCTGCTGTTCGCTGTTGTCTTTGCTTACCAGTATGTCCACTTCGTCCATATCGTCGATAAGATTGATGAACAGTTTCATATGGTCGCTCATTATCTTAGCCGCAAGGCTGATGACCTTTCTCGGCGAGCTCGCCGCGTTGGTCTTTACGTCTATCGTCAATTTGTCATAGTTGATGTCTTGCTGGACACGGGTGGGTTCCACCGCATACGACGCGGATACCACGGGCGAAAACAGCGAATCAATCGGGATATATCCGATAGGCATATCCTTGTTGACGGGCTTGTTTTCGTTTGCGGGAACGTAACCTCTTCCCGTTCCGATAGTGAGCGTCATATCGAACGTATAACCGTCTTCGAGCGTGCATATGTACGCCTCGGGGTTCATTATCTCTATGTCGCTGTTCAGTTCGATGTCTCCTGCGGTGATTACTCCGCCGACCTCTTTGTGAAGTTTTACTTTCTGCGTCTCAAAAGTGTCTTCCGAATATACCTTTACCGCTACGTCTTTCAAATTGAGGATGATTTCCGCAACGTCTTCCTTTACTCCGGCGACCGTACTGAATTCGTGTCTTACGCCTTCGATTTCCACTCCGATAATCGCCGCTCCCGGAAGCGCGGTGCAAAGTATGCGTCTGAGACAGTTACCGATGGTCGTGCCGTATCCTCTTTCGAGCGGCTCTACGACAAACAGCGAGTGAGCCTCTTCTTTGATTACGGTTTCTGTCAGCTTGGGTTTTCCCATTTCTATCATTTTGGCATATCCTCCTTAACTTGTCGTATTATTTGGAATACAACTCGACAATCATATGCTCCGCGATTTGCATATCGACGTCTTCTCTCGTAGGCAACGCCAGCACGCTTCCTTTCAGCGCTTCCGCGTTGAATTCAAGCCACTTCACGCTGTTGTTTATCTTAGAATTTTTAAGTTCTTTGAAGAACGGCAGTTCCTGCTTGTTGCTCTTGACTTCTATCACGTCGCCCGCTTTAACGAGATAACTCGGAATATTCACGCGTTTTCCGTTTACGGTAATGTGCCCGTGGTTGACTATCTGTCTCGCCTGAGCTCTGCTCACGCCTATTCCCATTCTGTACGTAACGTTGTCGAGACGGCGTTCCAGAAGAACAAGCATATTTTCGCCGGTAACTCCGCGGAGTTTTTCCGCCATAAGATAATATTTATGGAACTGTTTCTCCGTAAGTCCGTATATTCTCTTCGCTTTCTGTTTTTCTCTGAGCTGGATGCTGTACGGAGTGGGTTTCTTCTTCATTCCGCCGTGAATTCCCGGCGTCGTGTTGCGTTTAACGAATACGCACTTTTCCGAATAGCACTTGTCTCCTTTGAGAAATAATTTGCAGCCCTCGCGTCTGCACTGACGACAATCGGGTCCTGTATATTTAGCCATTGTTACACCTCCTGATTACAGTCTTCTGCGCTTGGGCGGACGGCATCCGTTGTGCGGAATGGGAGATACGTCTTTTATCATAGTGATATCCACTTCGCACGCCTGTACCGCACGGATACTCGGCTCTCTTCCCTGTCCTGTTCCCTTTACGTAGACTTCTACCTTTCTGATACCGTGCATTTTCGCTTCGTTTACCGCTTTTTCGGTAGCCTGCGTAGCGGCAAAAGCGGTTTCTTTTCTCGCGCCTTTGTATCCGAGTACGCCCGCCGAAGCCCAGCTTATCGCGTTGCCCTGCATATCGGTAACGGTAACTATCGTGTTGTTATGGGTGGTATAAACGTGGACTTGTCCTTTTTCTATACGCTTTAAGTCTTTTCTCTTTTTTACAGCGGATTTTCTAACAGCCATTTTCTACCTCCTACTTCTTCGAACGGCTTACCGTACGCTTCGGTCCTTTACGCGTACGCGCATTCTGTTTCGTGCTTTGTCCTCTGACGGGAAGACCTTTTCTGTGTCTCACGCCTCTGTAACAGCCTATATCTTTAAGTCTCTTTATGTCCAGGAACACCTGTCTTCTGAGGTCGCCTTCCACAGCTACGTGATTTTCGATATATTCACGAATGGCGGCAACCTGGTCCTCGGAAAGGTCTTTAACCCTGATATCGGGATTTACTCCGGTAGCTTCCAGAATTTTGTTGGAAGTCACTCTACCGATACCGTAGATATAAGTCAATCCGATTTCTACTCTTTTTTCACGGGGTAAATCTACACCTGCAATACGAGCCATCTAACTAACCTCCAAATTTCCTTTTAAGTTTTTCTTTGTTTTATCTATGTCAATCAATGAAGGAAACCGTTCTTTTTTTTCGGTGGTAAACAACGGTTCAGCCGCCTTCGATATTGAATTCATATTTGTCCGCGCGGCTATTCGTTTCCTCTTAAACCGCACTATAACCCGCTTTTCCCCGTTCGGAAAAGCGAGTTATTCCTTTTTATGCTTTTTTGTTCTGCGACAAAAGCTATTCTTCTATACAATAGCTTTGATATTATACCATAGCCGTGCGGCTTTGGCAAACGATTTTAGCCCTGTTTTTGCTTGTGTTTAGGATATTTCGAGCAAATTACCATTACTCTGCCGTTTCTTTTAATGATTTTGCATTTATCGCAAATGGGTTTTACCGACGGTCTGACTTTCATTTTTATTATCCTCCGCTTTTCTTTTAATATCTGTTTCTGTAAGTTATTCTGCCCTTATTAAGGTCGTACGGGCTCATTTCGACTTTTACCGAGTCCCCTACGCATACCTTTATCGTGCGCTGACGCATTTTTCCGCATAAATAAGCGGTTATTATATGTCCGTTGACAAGTTTTACCTTGAACGTCGTTCCCGGCAAAAGCTCGGTCACAACGCCTTCGACTTCGATTACGTCGTCCTTAGACATCGTTCTCCCTCCGTTTTACGAATTATATTTACGCAACGCGCTGAATACCTCGGCGTCGTATATTTTGCTTCCGATAATCGCCTTTTCCGCTATCTGCGTCAACACGTCCCCCGTGTTTTTAAGGTGTTTTATCTTCTTCTTTTTCGGACTCGCAAGTTTTCTTATGTTTCCGTCCGTTATCAACACGTAACTGTCGTCAACGATTTCCAGAACCATAAAATAATTTCCTTCGTCCCGTCCGGCTCGACTGTATACCACCGAACCGATGGTAATAGGTCTTTCCATACTCCTCTCCTCAGAGCGTCAATATCTCTACGCCGTCTTTCTTTATCACCACGGTGTTTTCGTAATGCGCCGACGCTTTTCCGTCGTCCGTCACTATCGTCCACCCGTCGTCCTTGCAATACACTTCGTACGTACCGAGGTTTATCATCGGCTCCACGGCTATCGTCATATTCTCGAACAGCCTCAGTCCCCGTCCTTCCTTTCCGAAGTTGGGTACGTTCGGGTCTTCGTGTACCGACGTTCCTATTCCGTGTCCGACCAAATCTCTTACGACTCCGTATCCGTAACTCTCCGCATAAGTCTGTATCGCGTGTCCCAGCGTTCCCAGTCTCGTTCCCGCTTTAAGCACTTTTATTCCTTCGAAAAAACTCTGTTTCGTTACTTCCGCAAGTTTTCTCTTCTCTTCGGACACGTTACCTACGCACACCGTTCTCGCCGCGTCCGTATGCACGCCGTGCATACCTACTCCGCAATCGAACTTAACGAGCGTCCCGTCTTTGATTATTCTCTTCTTCGACGGTATTCCGTGCACGACTTCCTCGTCGAGAGAAATGCATACGCTTGCGGGGAACCCTCCGTAGTTCAGAAACGACGGCACGCCCCCTTCTTTTTTTATGTACTCGTATGCGATTCTGTCGAGTTCGTAAGTGCTTATTCCGACTTTCGCGTTTTCTTCGAGCAGCCTCAATACGTCGCCGAGAACTTTTCCCGCTTTCCGCATCGCGGCTATCTGCTCTTCGCTTTTAACGGTTACCACCCAGCACCTTCTTTACGTCTTCGTAAACGGCGTCTATGGATTTGTTTCCGTCTACCGTGACCAGTTTGTTTCTCGCCGCGTAAAAATCGATAAGCGGCGCGGTCTGGCTGCGATAAACTTCCAGTCTGTTCTTGACGGTCTCTTCGTTGTCGTCCGCCCTCTGATACAGCTTTCCTCCGCATTTTGCGCAAGTATCTTCTTTATACGTGGAGATATGATAACTTTCTCCGCACGCGCACATTCTTCTTCCGCTTATTCTTCCGGTAATCACTTCGAAGTCTACGTCGATATTGATAACGACGTCGATTTCGGTAAGTTTTTCCAGCGCTTCCGCCTGCGCGACGGTGCGGGGGAACCCGTCGAGAAGAAATCCGTTTTTGCAATCGTCTTTCTTTATTCTGTCTGCGACTATTCCCACCACGACTTCGTCGGGAACAAGCTGTCCTTTGTCTATAAAGGATTTGGCGAACTTGCCGAGCTCGGTTCCTTCTTTGATATTTGCTCTGAGCGCGTCGCCCGTGGAAATATGGGCGACGCCGTAATCGTTTGCTATTTTGGTTGCTTGCGAACCTTTGCCCGCTCCGGGCGCACCGAGTAATATCAGTTTCATCTTATTTCAAAAATCCTCTGTTGTTCTTGACCAGCAGCTGACTCTGCAACTGTTTATCGAGTTCGAGCGCAACGCTTACCACAATCAACATTCCCGTAGCGGTGAACGCGCTGTTCAGACCGATTTCTCCGAAACCGTTGATTTGCAGTATGTAAGTAGGTATCAATGCGACGATACCGAGGTACAACGCGCCGAAAAGGGTTATACGGTTATTTATTTTTCTCAGGTAATCGCTCGTGGACTTACCCGCTCTTATACCCGGGATAAATCCGCCGTTCTGCTGTATCATTCTCGCGATATCGTCCGGGTTGAACTGTATCTGCGCATAGAAATACGCAAAGAATATGATAAGCAGGAACATTACCGGTCCGTAAAGATAACCGCCTACGCCCATCCACTGATACCACCATCTGACGAATCCGCTCGACATATCGCTGTCGGCAAACTGCATTATCATCTGGGGGAACATAATCAAGCTGGACGCGAAGATTATCGGCATAACGCCGCCGCTGTTGACCTTTATCGGAATGTGCGTGGACTGTCCGCCGTACATTTTGTTGCCCTTTATCTGTTTTGCATACTGCACGGGAATTCTTCTTTCGCTGTTGTCAACGAAAACTATCAAACCGAACAGCAGTATAAGCAGTGCGATAAATGCAAACAGGAACCATACTCCGTCGTAAACGCCGTTTTTCGCCTGTTCGGGAATGGCGTTTATCATCGCGTTCCACAAGTCTCCGCCGAGGGTGGCGATAATACCTACGAAAATCAGCAAGGAGGTTCCGTTGCCTATTCCGTATTCGGTAATTCTTTCGCCAAGCCACATAACGAACGAGCTTCCGCCGGTAAGTATGATTACGATGAAAATCATCGTGAACACCTGGCTTGTCGTGCCGCTTCCGAACACGCCTTCGATACTCGCTTTCCAGCTTACGACGATACCTATCGCCTGCACTATTGCGAGCAGGATAGAGAGGTAACGCGAATACTGGTTGAGCTTTCTTCTTCCGTCTTCGCCGTCTTTACTCAGCTTTTCGAGCTTGGGAATTACAAGCGTAAGCAGCTGCATAATAATCGACGCATTGATAAACGGAACGATACCCAACGCAAACAGCGTGCCGTATTCGAGCGAACCGCCCGTTATCGTATTGAGCATTGAGAGCAGATTGTTACTCTGCGATTCCCACATCTCGCTGTAAACGTCGAAGTTTATACCGGGAAGGGGGATAAAGCAACCCACTCTGTAAACTAACAGTAATAATAGGGTAATTATAATCTTTTTACGTATACTCGCGTCGGCGAATGCGTTTTTCAGGGTCTGTAACATTACAGTACCTCGACTTTACCGCCTGCTTCCGTTATTTTTTTGGCAGCGGATTCGGTAAATTTCTTGGCTTGCACGGTCAGGCTCTTGGTGAGTTCTCCGTTTCCGAGAACTTTCAGACCGTACTCCTCGATTTTGCTTATAATACCCTTTTCATATAATACTTCTGCGTTTACAACTGCTCCGTTGTCAAAATTTGCTTCGAGAGTTTCCACGTTGACGATAGAATAAACTTTCTTAAACAACGCGTTTTTGAACCCTCTTTTGGGAATTCTGCGGGTAAGAGGCATCGTGCCGCCCTCGAATCCGGGTCTGACTCCGCCGCCGCTTCTTGCCCACTGTCCTTTGTGTCCTTTACCGGAGGTCTTGCCCAGTCCGGAACCGATACCTCTTCCCAGTCTCTTTTCCGAGGTATTCGCTCCCTGTGCGGGAGTAAGATTGTGTAATTTCATTGTCAACCTCCATTATATTTCTTCGACTTTGACAAGATGACTTACCTTGGCAATCATTCCTCTTATCTGAGGCGTGTCGTTAAGCACGACCGTCTTGCCGATTTTGTTAAGCCCCAAAGCCTCTACCGTCGCCTGCTGTTTGACGACGCGTCCGATAGTGGATTTTACCAAAGTGATTTTTAATTGCGCCATAGTAAACCTCCTATTTCTTACAGGCTTTCCACGTCTATGCCGCGGATTTGCGCCACTTCTTCCGCCGTTCTTACGCGGCTGAGTCCTTCAATCGTCGCTTTAACGCAGTTAATCGGGTTGTTGCTTCCGATGCTCTTCGTACGGATATTTTTAATGCCGGTTACTTCGAGTACCGCACGCACGGGACCTCCGGCAATAACTCCGGTACCTTCTTCGGCGGGCATAAGCATAACTTTGCCTCTTCCGTAAATTCCCTGTATCGCGTGAGGTATCGTTTCGTTGACGATGGAAATGTTTATCATATTTTTAATAGCGGCTTTGTTCGCTTTCTCGATAGCTTCGGGTACTTCCTTCGCTTTTCCGAGTCCGCATCCCACTCTGTTTTTGCCGTCGCCTACTACTACGAGCGCGGCAAAGCGCATATTTCTACCGCCCTTAACGACCTTGGTAACTCTGTTTACCGAAACGGTCTTCTTGATAAACTCGTCTTTGGGCTCTCTGTCTCTGCTGAATTTTTCGTTCCTTGCCATAATACCTCCTTAGATTTCCAGTCCGGCTTCTCTTGCGCCGTCCGCTACTGCGGCAACTCTACCGGTGTAGAGGTATCCGCCTCTGTCGAATACTACTTTCTTTATGCCTTTCGCAAGCGCGCGCTCTGCGATAACTTTGCCTACGACTTTGCTCGCTTCGGTCTTGTTCATATCCGCAATCTGCGCCGCAACTTCTTTATCGAGCGTGCTCGCGCTTACCAACGTGTTTCCGTTGCCGTCGTTCGCCGTGTCGTCGATAATCTGGGCATAAATGTTATTCAGAGACCTGTAAACGTTCAGACGCGGTTTTTCCGCCGTTCCGGAAATGTAATAACGCATACGAACGTGTCTTGCTTTTCTTATTTCGTTTTTATCGATTTTAGTAATCATTTTACGCTCCTTCTGTTATTATTTACCGTTAGTCTTTCCTTCCTTGCGGAGGATGGTCTCGTCGCTGTAATGAATTCCGTATCCGTGGTAGGGTTCGGGTTTTCTGATAGCTTTGATGTTCGCCGCGGTCTGTCCGACGAGTTCTTTATCGATGCCCTTTACCGTGATTTCGGTAATGCTCGGACATTCGAAGGTAATTCCTTCGGGAGCTTTTACGTCTACGGGATGCGAATATCCGACGTTGAGCAGAAGGTCTTTTCCTTTGAGCTGCGCTTTGTAACCTACGCCCGCGATTACGAGTCCTTTCTTGAACCCGTTCGTAACGCCGTTTACCATATTCGCAATCAACGCTCTGTAAAGACCGTGCGCCGCTTTCGTCGATTTGATTTCGTTGTCTCTCGTAACGTGTACGAGGTCGCCGTCAACCGTCACTTTGATGTGCGGGTTTTCGATGTTCTGCGTAAGCGTTCCGAGTTTTCCTTTTACCGTCACTACGCCGCTAACGAAGGTCACGGTTACTCCGTTTTCGATTTTAATCGGTAATCTGCCTATTCTTGACATAAGTAACCTCCTCCTTTACCAGATGTAAGCGAGTACTTCGCCGCCCGCTTTTACCGCGCGGGCCTTTTTATCGGTCATTATGCCTTTCGACGTGGAAATAACCGCTATACCGAGACCGTTGAGGACTTTGGGAAGCTGGTCGTATCTCGCGTAAATACGCAGTCCCGGACGGGATATTCTCTTCAAACCCGAAATAACTCTTTCGTTGTTCTTTCCGTATTTGAGTTCGATTACGATATTGTCCTGAACGCTGTTTTCTTCTTTTACGACCGTCGCGCTCTTGACGTATCCTTCTTCAACGAGAATTTCGGCAATCGCCTTTTTCATATTGGAAGCGGGTACGGTTACGGTTTCCAGTTTAGCCGTAAGCCCGTTTCTGATACGGGTCAGCATATCTGCAATAGGGTCTGTCATAGCCATATTTATTATACCTCCTATCTTACCAGCTTGCTTTCTTTACTCCGGGAATTTCGCCTTTATAGGCAAGTTCCCTGAAACATATTCTGCAAATGCCGAATTTTTTGAGAACGGCGTGAGGTCTTCCGCAGATACTGCAACGGGTGTATTCTCTGGTGGAAAACTTCTGCTTTCTCTGTTGTTTATTTATCATCGCTTTTTTTGCCATTGTCTACCTCCTACTTCTCGAACGGCATTCCCAGTTGTTTAAGAAGTTCTTTCGCTTCTTCGTCCGTCTTTGCCGTCGTAACGAAGCATACGTCGAATCCTCTCACCTTTTCTATCTGGTCGTAAGAAATTTCGGGGAATATAAGCTGTTCTTTAACGCCCATAGCGTAGTTGCCTCTGCCGTCGAAAGAATCCGTGGGCACGCCTTTGAAGTCGCGTACTCGGGGAAGCGCGATGCTTACGAGTTTGTCGAAGAAGTTCCACATTTTTTCGCCTCTGAGCGTTACTTTCGCGCCGACAACCATATTCTCGCGAACTTTGAAGTTGGCTACCGATTTCTTCGCTTTGGTCTGTATCGCTTTCTGTCCCGCAATCTTCTCAAGCTCGCCTACCGCTATCTGAATGCTCTTGGAGTTGTCTTTGACGTCGCCCAGACGCATATTAAGCGTGATTTTTTCCAGCTTGGGAACCTGCATCACATTCTTATATCCGAACGTCTTTTCGAGTGCCGGTACGACCTCTTTATCGTAACGGATTTTAACTCTGTTCACATATCTGTCTGCCATTTATCGTTCCTCCTACTCTGCGTCCGCTTTTTCCGCGCTTGCGCTTTCGGTCGTTACTTCTTCCGCGGGCGCTTCGGCTTTCTTTCTTCTTCTCGTAGTCGTCTTAACGGCGGGTTCCGCGTTCGCTTCTTCCGTCTTGACTTCTTCCGCTTTGACTTCTTCTACGGGCGCTTCGACCTTCTTCTTCCTTCTCGTGGTAGCTTTGGTCTTCTTGTCGTCCTTGGCTTTCTTGGTTTCGAGAACCGCTCCGCATTTCGCGCAGATACGGACTTTCTTGCCGTCTACTTCCGCGTGACGTACTCTCGTAGCTTTTCCGCAAGCCGCGCACACGGGCATAACGTTGCTGATGTCGGTAGACTTCGGCAGTTCGATTATACCGGCTTTATCCGACGCCTTTCTCGCTCTTACGGCTTTCTTTACTACGCTGAGGTCTTTACCTTCTACGGTAACTCTCCCCGCTTTTCTGTCGACCGCGACGATTTGACCGAATTTGCCTTTATCGTTTCCTGCGATTATCTTTACGTAATCGCCTTTCTTTACGCTGAAACTCATTGTCTACCTCCTTACAGCACTTCGGGCGCGAGAGAAATGATTTTCATATAATCTTTATCTCTCAGCTCTCTTGCTATGGGTCCGAAAATACGGGTTCCCACAGGCTGTTTCTGCGAATCGATGATAACCGCCGCGTTGTCGTCGAACCTGATATGCGAGCCGTCCGGTCTCATTATACCTTTCGTCGTTCTTACGATAACCGCTTTGACTACCTGTCCCTTCTTTACCGTCCCGTTGGGGATAACGGATTTAACCGAAGCGACGATTACGTCTCCGATATTTCCGCTTCTTACGAAGGAACCGCCCATAACCTTTATGCACATTATCTCTTTCGCTCCGGAGTTGTCCGCGACTTTCAACCTTGTTTGTGCTTGTATCATTTCCGCTTCCTCCTGTTATTTAGCCTTTTCGATAATCTCGGCTACGCGCCAGCATTTATCTTTGGACAAAGGTCTGGTTTCGGTAATCTTCACTTTGTCGCCGTTGCGGCATTCGTTCTGCTCGTCGTGCGCCTTGAATTTCTTTGTTTGGGTGATATATTTCTTATAGAGAGGGTGTTTAACCTTGGTAACGACGGCTACGACTACGGTTTTGTCCATCTTGTCGCTTACTACCGTCCCTACTCTGCTCTTTCTCAAATTTCTTTCTTCCATTTTCCGATTCCTCCTCTATTACTTCTTCGCGCTCTTTCTGGTCGCCTTTTCGGCTTTTACCGGCTCGGAAGAAATGTTAAGCTCTCTCTGACGGAGAATGGTCTTGATTTTTGCGATGTCTTTCTTGCATTCTACCATTACCGAAGGATTGCTGAGCTGCTGAGTAGCGTGTTTGAAACGGAGATTGAATAATTCCATCTTCTTTTCCGTCAGTTTATCTTGAAGCTCTTTCGTGCTCATTTCAAAAAACTTTGCGCTTTTCATTATTGTTCTCCTCCTTCGGGCATATCCGCTTTCTTGACGAACTTGCACTTAATCGGCAGTTTGTTCGCCGCAAGTCTGAGCGCTTCTCTCGCGACATCTTCGGGTATCCCCGCCATTTCGAACAGTACTCTGTCGGGTTTAACTACCGCTACCCAGTACTCCGGGCTGCCTTTTCCCGAACCCATTCTGGTTTCGGCAGGCTTCTTCGTAACGGGTTTGTGCGGGAATATGTTCACCCATACCTGTCCGCCACGCTTGATGTATCTCGTCATAGCTACACGCGCGGCTTCTATCTGATTGCTCGTAATCCAGCTGGGCTCCATAGCGACGAGAGCGTATTCGCCGTAAGCAATCTTGTTGCCTTTGTTGGCTCTTCCCGTCATTCTGCCTCTCTGCTGTTTTCTTCTTTTAACTCTTTTAGGCATTAACATAATCAGTCGTTACCTCCTTTGTTCTGCTTGGCAAAAACCTCGCCTTTGTATATCCATACTTTTACGCCGATGATACCGTAGGTGGTTTTCGCTTCCGCGAAACCGTAATCGATATTCGCTCTGAGCGTTTGCAGAGGAATGCTTCCTTCGCTGTAATGCTCGCTTCTCGCGATTTCCGCGCCGTCGAGACGTCCGCTTACCATCGTTTTGATTCCCTTCGCGCCCGCTTTCATAGCTCTTCCCATTACCTGTTTCATAGCTCTGCGGAACTGGATTCTCTTTTCGAGGCTGGACGCGATGCTTTCAGCGGCAAGCTGCGCGTCGATATCGACTTTCTTTACTTCGAGAACGTTGATGTTCACCGTTTTGTTCGCGCTCTTATCGTCTTTCTTATTCACGATTTTTTCCACGATTTTCTTGATGTCGGCAATTCCCGCCGCGTCTTTACCGATAGCTACGCCCGGTCTTCCGCAGAAAATGTTTACGGTAATCGTGTTCGCCGCTCTTTCGATGGAAATTTTGCTTATCGAAGCGTTGTAATACTTCGCTTTGAGCGCCTTTCTTATCTGATTGTCTTCGCTAAGGAATGCAGCGAAACTCTTTTTGTCGGCATACCATTGCGTATCCCAGTCGGATATTACGCCGACTCTTAAACCGTGCGGATTAACTTTCTGTCCCATTTCGCTTACCTCCTTTATTTGATTTCGTCAAGAATGACTGTGATGTGGCTGGTTCTTTTCAGAAGTCCGCCCGCTCTGCCGTGCGCTTTCGGAATGTATCTTTTGAGCGTCGGTCCCTGGTCTGCGTAGCACTCCGCTACGTAAAGCGTCTCGACGTTCATTCCGAGGTTGTTCTCGGCGTTCGCGCCCGCGCTCTTTACCACTTTGAGTATCGGCTCGCTGCTCGATTTGTTGAGGTTTTCGAGGATTGCTACCGCTTCTCTGTACTTTTTACCTCTGATAACGTCCAGCACCGCTCTTACTTTGTAGGGAGAAATACGGATGTACCTCGCTTTCGCCATAGGTCTTCTGTCCTTATTCTCCGCTCTCTTTACCGCTTTTGCGTAAGTTCTGCCCATTTGTTACCTCCTAATTCTTTCCGCCTGTCGTTTTGCTTCCGGCGTGTCCGCGGAAGGTACGGGTGGGCGCGAATTCGCCAAGTTTGAGTCCTACCATATCTTCGGTGATATATACGGGAACGTGTTTCTTTCCGTCGTGCACCGCTATCGTATGTCCGACAAACTCGGGATATATCGTGGAGGCGCGCGACCACGTCTTGATTACTTTCTTTTCGTTTGCCTCGTTCATTTTGAGAATTTTCGTTTTCAGACTCTTCTCAACGTAAGGCATCTTATTAGCTCTGCTCATTTGCGTCCTCCTAATTTATACGTTTGATTATGAATCTCGAAGAAGGTTTCTTCTTCTTGCGCGTCTTGTAACCGAGCGCGGGTTTACCCCACGGAGTTACAGGTCCGGGCAAGCCTATCGGGCTCTTGCCCTCGCCGCCGCCGTGCTTATGGTCGCAAGGATTCATAACTACGCCGCGTACGGTCGGCTTAACGCCCATATGTCTTTTACGTCCCGCTTTGCCGAGGCTTACGATTTCGTGCTCGAGGTTTCCGACCTGTCCTATCGTAGCTCTGCATTCGAGAGGGATATAACGCATTTCGCCGCTGGGCATACGGAGCGTCGCTTTGCCGTTTTCCTTTGCCATAAGCTGCGCCGCGCTTCCCGCGCTTCTCGCAATCTGTCCGCCTTTGTTCGGCTGGAACTCGATGTTATGAACCATCGTACCTACGGGAATGTCTTTGAGCTTCAAGCAGTTTCCCACTTTGATGTCCGCGCCTTCCCCGCTGACGATTTTATCGCCTACGGTAAGTCCGAGAGGAGCGAGAATGTATTTCTTTTCTCCGTCCGCGTAAGCTACGAGCGCGATGTTCGCCGAACGGTTCGGGTCGTATTCGACCGATTTTACCGTAGCGGGAATTCCGTCCTTGTTGCGTTTGAAATCGATTTTACGGTATTTCTGTCTGTTACCGCCGCCGATATGTCTTACCGTTATTCTTCCGGTAGCGTTTCTTCCGCCGGTCTTGCTTTTGCTTTCAAGCAAACTTCTTTCGGGCTTGCTTCCCGAAAGTTCCGCAAAATCGCTTACCGTGTACTGTCTGCGGGCGGGAGTTATCGCCTTAAATCTTTTAATACCCATTTTGTTGAACCTCCCTTGTTATGATAAGCTCTCGAAGAATTCGATGGGCTTGCTGTCCTCGGTGAGCTTAACGTAAGCCTTCTTGAAAGACGACTGTCTGCCTTCGTTTCTTCCCATACGCTTGATTTTGCCGTCGTAGTTTACCACGTTGACTTTCGCCACTTTAACTCCGAACGCCTGTTCAACGGCGGCTTTTATATCGAACTTAGTCGCTTTTTTGTCAACGATGAACGTGTAATTCTTTCCCGGTATTCCCGCGTAGCTTTTTTCGCTGAGAACCGGTTTCTTGATAACGTCGTAAGCTGTCATTATTCGTTTGCCTCCTCGATTACTTTAATCGCGTCCACCGTAACGAACACTTTGCCCGCTCTCACCAAATCGTATACGTTGACGAGGCTTGCGTCGCACACGGCGGCTTCGGGAAGGTTGTTGGTCGCTCTTACCACGTTTTCGTTCTCCGAACCGAGTACGAACAACGCTTTCTTTCCCGCGTCGAGATTTTTGCAGATTTCCGCCATAAGTCTGGTTTTTCCTTCCGCAAGCTCTATCTTGTCGAGCACGACGATTTCGTCCTGTCTCACTTTCTGACTGAGCGTGCTCACCATAGCGGCGGCTTTCATTCTCTTGTTGATTTTTTTGGAGAAGTCTCTCGGCTTCGGCGCGAAAACCACGCCGCCGTGTCTCCACTGAGGAGAACGGATGCTTCCCTGTCTCGCTCTGCCCGTTCCTTTCTGTCTCCACGGTTTGATACCGCCTCCGCTTACTTCGGTACGGGTAAGAGTGCTCTTCGTTCCTTGTCTTTTATTTGCAAGCTGAGCGACGACGACCTGATGAATAAGCGCCTCGTTGTATTCCGCTCCGAATACTTTGTCGCTTACCGTCACCGAGCCGACCTCTTTTCCTAACGTGTTGAAAACTTTTAATTCCATTTTCTACCTCCTCCTTACGCCTTGACAATCACGAAACTGCCTTTGGGTCCGGGAATACCGCCTTTAACGAAAAGCAGATTGCGAGCGGAGTCGATACGCACTACTTCGAGGTTCTTAATCGTAACCTGTTCGTTACCGTATTGACCCGGCATATGTTTGTTCTTGAAAACTCTGCTGGGGTCGGAGTTCGCGCTCATAGAACCGACCGACCTGTGGATAGGTCCGGTACCGTGAGACATAGAACCCACTCTCTGCTGATTCCATCTCTGAATAACGCCCGTGTAACCTCTGCCTCGCGTTTTGCCCACAACCGCGACTTTGTCTCCTATCGCGAATTTGTCGCAGGTAACCGTGCCGCCCACTTCGTATCCTTCCATACTGTCGAAACGGAATTCGTGAAGATATTTTTTGGGGGCGACGCCCGCTTTCGCATAATGTCCTTCGAGAGGTTTGGTTACGCGAGGATATTTGCCGTCTTTACTCTGTTTCGCGTCCGCAAAACCGAGCTGAACCGCGTCGTATCCCTCTTTCGCAACGGTCTTGATTTGAACTACCGAGCAGGGACCCGCCTCGATTACGGTAACGGGTATCATCTGTCCGTTTTCCGTAAAAATCTGGCTCATTCCCAATTTGCGTCCTAAAATGCCTTTGTTCATAACAAGCCTCCTGTTTATAACTTAATCTGAATATCGACGCCCGCGGGTAAGTCGAGCTTCATAAGAGCCTCCGTAGTCTTTCCCGTAGCGTTGTAAATGTCGATAAGTCTTTTGTGCGTGCGCAGTTCGAACTGTTCGCGTGCGTCCTTGTACTTATGCGTAGCGCGCAAAATCGTAACGATTTCTTTCTCTGTCGGCAACGGTATCGGTCCCGAAATGCTCGCGCCGGTACGCTTAACGGCGTCTACGATTTTAGCCGCCGAATTGTCAATCAGATTGTGGTCATAGGCTTTCAATTTAATCCTAATCTTTTGACCTGCCATTTTTCTTACCTCCTGTATTTTTGCCTAACGATTTTTTTTCGCCGTATTTCAGCTTCCGGTCGGCAGCCTTCCGCCTCAGTTAGTCGCCCCGTCTCGCGGCGCGTAAGTCCGTAGAAACTATCCGTGTGTGTCGGTAACCTCCTACATCTTCCCTTTACGGCAACTGGTATAATATCACACGGCGGCTCGCCTTGTCAAACGTTTTTCGGTTAAACCTGCGATTTTTTCAGTTAAAAAACCGAACTTTTTTATTCCATACTTCTATCCGCGCCCCTTGCCGTGTGTGTCGCGCTTTTTTTCGCGCTCGCGCTTCCCGCGGTTTTCGGTCGGAAACGGTCGGTTCTCTTATCCTTATATAATAATGTAAAAATGCGCGCTTAAATCGCGCAAAAAAAACCGTTCTCGTTACAAGATAAATTCCGAAAAGTTATCTGATTATCGAAATGATATAATGCCCGCCCGCTTTGCAATCTTCGAAATAATTTCTGAAAGCGGTTTCGTTGGTTTTCACGTACATAGTTATCACCGCGCCGCCTGTATCGAAAACTCTGTTCGCCGCGGTCGGCGGGTTAAGCCCTTCGAAAGTTATCGAAGTAAGTTTATAGCATCCTGCGAACGCGTAAGCCCCGAGTTTCGCCGTCTCGGCGTTTACGGTAAACTCCGTCATATTGACGCAATCGCGGAACGCGCTTTCGCATATTTCCGTTATCCCGACAAGGGAAATTTTTTCTATCGAAGACGACGCGAACGCCTCTTTTCCGATAACCGCAACCGACGACGGCAGGTTTACCGTTGTTCCCGCATATCCGTAAAACGCCCTTTCTCCGATTTCGCCGAGCGAGTACCCGAGAAATTCGATTTCCGCTTTGCATCCCGAAAAAGCCTCTCTTCCCATCGCGTTCACTCCCGCGGGTATGCTTACTTCCGCAAGGTTCGCCGCGTCTTTGAACGCGTAAGCCCCTATTTTCGCAAGGTTAGACGGCAACCGTACCTTCGCCCCCGCGTATCCCGCGAACGCGTACGTTCCGAGTTCGGTAATCGGGCAATCGGACAGGTCTATATCCGCGGTAACGTCACGGAAAGCGTATTTACCTATCGCCGCAAGCGACGGAGACAGATTTATTCTCTTAATCGAAGCCATATAAGCGAACGCGTAATCGGCGAGTTCGTAAGGCTTATCCGTAGCGATTGACACCGCGGCGAGGGAATATTTCGACATCTGAGTGAAAACGTCGAAGTAATACGAAAGCGCGACGGGGTTGCCCTCTCCGTCCGTCATCGACGGCAGAGTAAGACTTTCGAGCGCGATACAACCGTTGAACGCGTAATCTCCGACTGTTTCCAGTTCCGAACAATCGTAAACGAATTTTTTAAGCGAGGTACACCCGCCGAACGCCTCCGCGCCTATGCGCGATACGGGCGAAAGGTATTCGATTTCACCGACGCAGTCCGTTCCGTAAAACTTTTTAGCCGCTATTTCTTTGTCGGTTTTTACCGTTACTTTAACTCCGTCGGGTTTCGCCGCGCCGAAGAGTTTCTGGAAATAATCGGGCGTACACGCCACCGACTCGAAAATCAGTTTTTCAAGATAAGTCGCGCCGTAAAACGTATTTTCGGGCAACAAAACTACCGTTTCGGGCACTATAATCTGCGTAACCGGCGCAACCGTACGGCTGCTCGAATCGAAAATACGCGAGCTTGTCTCCGTGGTTCCGTAAGGAAGGGAAATTATCGTCGCCGCGCCTTTATACGCCGTCATAAGCGTACTTCCCGCTTTATAGGAATACTCCGTCGGGTCGTAGAGATATAGTTTTACGTTTTCGAAAACGGTATTTCCTTTTATTATGTAATTGCCGCTTTTTTCTCCCGTCACCGTTACGGTGGCAAGGTTCGAGCCCGTCCATTCGACGAGCGTTTTCGTTTCGTCGCTATAATCTCTCGTTCCGAACGCAACGACGGGAGAAGCGTTTCTTGCGACGAACTGGTCGTTAATCGCCGTGCCCGTCAAATCAATCTCCGCTTTTTTCAAGGTTATCGCGACCCTCGCGCGGTAATCGTTGTAATTTCTTTTATCTTCATTATACACGGCGTACGCAAAGTAAATCCCGTCGGTTACTTCGCCCGTCGGAGTCATCTCCCCGATAAGCAAATCGGGGTTCTCCCACGCTATAAAGCCGTTTTCGTTGCTTACAAACCCTACGTCGGAAAGTTTCATTCCGAAGAAATAAGTAAGACCGCTTTCCGGCTTGATGCTTCCGACGTTGTCGCTTGTAAAATCGGCTTTTTTTATCGTAACGCGCGCGCCGAGCGAAGAAACCTGCGTTCCGTTGATAACGAAAGAATAGTCGCCTTCGTCTTCTTCCCCATCGCCGAAGCGGAACTTCGCGACCGCGTCGTAAACGCCCGCGTTTGTAAACGCGTTCCCTTTCGGATATTCGACGGTTACTTTATCGGGCAAACCGTTTTTCGCAACGACGGCGACTTCGACCGGCTGTCCGTCGTACACCGTTTCCGCGCCCGCGAAAGTCACTTCGTTTATCGCGATTTTTTTCGGGTTCACGGTAAAATTCACCGTCCTGTCGGATATGGAATTGTAGTTCGCCGCGTCCTGTATAATCGTAAATTTCGCGGTGACTGAGTATTTCCCCGCGTGAAGAATTTCGCTTTCCGTTATGCCGTTTTTCCTTATGACGTATCTTACGGAAATTTCCTCTGGGTCATAACCTTCGACTTCGATTACTCGGACCGTTCCGTCGTACTCCGCCTCGGTTTCCGCCGTTCCGAAAGTCATCCCCGAACAGTCGTAAGTCGCTTTGTTTATCCTCAGATTGAAAGTTATTTCGCTAAGCGCGATATAGTTTTTGTCGTAATTTTCGGGCATTCCGTACGTTGCGGTTACGATATATAAGCCGCTGTCAAGGTTCCCGAATTGATTTTTAACGGACTCGAAATCTTCGTTTCCGCTTATTTTATAATTTACCGTCACTCTGCCGTCGAACTCGTTTTTCGCGCCCAGAGGAAGGTCTCCTTCCACTTTGAGGGAATACCCCTCGCTCTCATCTCCTATCGTTATTTCCTCGCCGTAAATCGCGTCCGTTACGATTTCTTCGCCCTTTCTCAAAACGAATTTTCCTTCGTTTAGCGCGGCTTTTTTTATCTTAACCGAAATCGGAATATAGTCGGAAATATACTTACCGTCCTCGTTTCCTTTAAGCTCGACTATTTCGTTTTCCGTGGTGAACCGATAATTTTCGTACGTTTTCTTTTCCGCGGTGATTTTGACGTACCATACGTATTCTCCCGCGTCCGCAAACACGGGCGGTTCGTTGCAAGGTTTAATTTCCGTTCCCCCGTTTTCTTTTTCGGTTCGCACGAAATACTGCGCGCTCGCGCCCTCGGGTAAATCGGTTACTTCCGCGACGAAATCTTCTCCGTCGTAGGTCTTTTCGAAAGAACCCGCGCCCTTGTCGGAAAGCGCTACCACGGCGGGTTCTATCGTAAGCACGCTCGTCATTGCGCCTATTTTTTCGTAATTTATATTCTCTCCCGAAAACTCGGCCGTCGCGCGGTAAGTTCCCGCTTCTGTTCCGCGGTTATTTTTGTAAGTAACGGCTATTCCCTCGGGAAGAACTCCGCTTATCGTCACGGTTTTTTCCGTTCCGTCGTAAGCGAACGTTCTGTTCGAAAAACTTACGCCCGACATATCGTAGTGCGCTTTGTTTATCGTCAGCACGGCGTTAAAATCGTCGCATATAAGATTGTATCCGTCGGGCACTTTGACTTCCGCGGTGATTTCGTATCTGCCCGCTTCCGTCGCGCCCGTAAACGCTACTCCTCCGCAGAAATAACGTATTTCCGTTCCCTCTGGGAAACTTCCCTCGGGCGTTATGTTGTATTTGTTTCCGCTGTAAAAAGCGGTGACGTCGGGGAAAGACAGTTTCACCGTTCTCCCGTCTTTTACCGTTATCGCGATACGGGCGGTAAAATCGCCGCCCATAATCATTACCGCCGCGTTTCCCTCTTTCAGTCCTTTGACTACCGAGCCTTTGAGTTCTATTATATCGGCGTTTTCCGCCGAGTACATAACTTTTCCACGCCCCTCTTTTACGACGTAATCGGCTAAATCCACGCTTTCGTTCAAGTTTACGGTAAGCGCGGTTTCTTTCAGACCGAGCGACGTGATTTCTCCCGAACAGGCGGTTAAAAACGCAACGAGAAAGACCGCCGTAATCGCGGCGGCGCACAGAATGATTTTATTTATTCTTTGCCTTTTCCCTTTCATTTCTCTCCGTCTTCGGTTTTTCCGTATTTACATTTTCCCCATAGGCGGTCTGCCCGCTTTTTTCGGCGCGCCCTTTATTCCTTCGCCGTCGGTAACCGTACTCATAAACCTGTCGAACGCTTCCGCGCCCTGTTCGTCGTTTTTGAACACCGCCGTACATTCGAGTATGCGCAGGCAAGTGTCGTTCACCCTGGCGATAATCGCGTTTCTTGCGTCCTCTTCGCTTAGTCCCGTTCCTTTGTCCGCCATCGCCTGCACGATAAGCGAGGAATGTTTGGAAAGTTTTTCGTCTTTGAAAATTCTTTCGAGGTCGGGTTTTTCCTTACGCATTTCTTTCATCAGTTCGTAAAGTTCGTTTTTCAGACGACCCGGAAGGATGAACAGTCCCATCGCCTCGATAAGCCCGATGGACTCTTTTTTAATGTTGTGCATATCTTCCGTCGGGTGGAAAATTCCGAAAGGATGCGTTTCGTCCGTACGGTTGTTTCTGAGTATCAAATCCATTACGAATTCCGCGCCGTCGTAGCTCGCCACGGGCGTAACCGTGCTGTGCCGTTCGGTAGTCGCGCAGAGAATTCCCGCGCTTTCGTCCGAATAGTTTATCCACGCCGCGGCAATCGTCGCCGCTTTCAACGCGACCGCGTTTCTGTCTTTACCTTTTACCGTAACCACGCTGTTATACCAGTCGCGCACGCCTACCGCCACGCCGTTTTTGACTTCGTACAGTTTTCTCAATCCCGTAGCGAACATAGGCAGAACCTTTTTCCCGCCCTGGTAGTGGTCGTGGGCGAGAATAGACCCTCCCACTATCGGCAAATCCGCGTTGCTTCCGAGAAAATAGTCGGGATACTGCGACACGAAATCAAGCAGTCTTACAAAAGTAAGGTCGGTTATTCTCATCGGCAGATGCTCGTCGCGGAAGACTATGCAATGTTCGTCGTAATAGACGTACGGAGAATACTGCATATGCCATTTTTCGCCGTTCAGCCTCACGGGAACTATTCTCAACGTCTGTCTCGCGGGGTGCACGGGCGTTCCGCAGAAGCCTATATTTTCCAGGCAAAGCAGGCATTTAGGATATTTCTTTCCCTTAAACGCTTTTTCCGCAAGTACCTGTTTGGGGTCCTTTTCGGGCTTGGAAAGGTTAATGGTAATCGCTATCGGACCTTTCGCGCCGTCAGCGTACCAGCATATATTCCGTCTTACGTCGTTAAGTCTTATATAGTTGTTTTTTATCGACAAAGCGTAAAGGTAATCCGTCGCCACCGACGCGCCCTCCGCTTCTTTCAACGCTTCGAAGTTCATAACGACTTCCCCGGGAGACGGCGTGACAAGCCCGAGAATTCTCGTTTCGAACCTCAGTTCGGTGCCCTCTTCGGCAATCCCCGTTTCTATCCCGTAGCGCACGAGTTCGTCCGTTATATCTTCGAGGGGTCTTTTTTCGGGCGCGCATTCTTCGGGCTCAACCTGAAAAAGTTCGTACAGTTGATTGCGGGAATACGCCTTGTCCTCGACGCCCAGTCCGAGTTCGTTTTCCGCATACAGCAATAAATCTTCTATATTTTTTACAGTTCCGTTCATCGTCGTTTCCTCTCGTCCGTTAAAGTTGTTGCTAATATTTTCGGTATGTGTTATACTTTATAAAGTATAACATAAAGGAGCTTGTAATGGCAAGGACTTTAACGAAAGAAACTCTCCTCGGCAATTCCGCCTTTACCTCGTCGGTAACTAAACTATACCGCGCGGACCTTAAAGCTGTCTGTGAAAGGTACTCGTCTCTTACCGACAATCTGACGGGAAAAATACGCTTTTTCTCTTCTCCCGGCAGAGCGGAACTCGTAGGAAATCACACCGACCACAACCACGGTCTGGTTATTGCGGGCAGTATCGACCTCGACGTCGCCTGCGCCGTCGTTCAGACCGACGACAATGTGATAACCGTAGAAAGCGAAGGCTACGCGCCGTTTTCGATAGACGTAAACGACCTACCCATAGATGAAAAACTCTTCGGGTCGACTCTTGCGCTCGTTCGCGGCGTATGCAAAGGTTTTATCGACCGCGGATATAAAGTAGGCGGATTTACCGCCCGCGCTTCGAGCAATATTTTCAAAGGCGCGGGAGTCAGCAGCAGCGCGGCGTTCGAACTCCTCATCTGCGAAATTCTCAACGTTCTCTACAACGACGGTAAAATCGGTTTTACCGAAAAAGCGATAATCGGACGTTATGCGGAAAACGTATATTTCGGCAAACCCTCGGGACTTATGGACCAACTAACCATCTCCCGCGGCGGCGTTAGTTTTATGAACTTCGGCACGGAAATTCCGAGCTCGGAAAGCGCGGACTGGAAATTCGACGACCTTTCTCTCGTCATAATAAACTGCGGCGGCGACCACTGCAATCTTACCGACGAATACGCTTCTATCCGCACGGAAATGGAATCGGTCGCGGCTTTCTTCGGGGAAAAAGTCCTCGGCGAAGTCGACGAAAACCTCTTTTTCTCCTCTCTTAAATCCCTGAAAGAAAAGTTTTCGGGAAGAGCAATCCTGCGCGCTATTCATTTCTTCGAAGAAAATAAACGCGTAACGTTCGCAGAAAAAGCGGTGAAAGAACGCGACAAAGAATCCTTCCTCCGCGCAATTAAAGAAAGCGGAAAATCAAGCTACGAGCTTTTACAGAACTGCTACCCTTCGGGAGACGTTGCTCAGCCCATTCCCCTCGCGCTCGCAATCGCGGCGCGCAATCCGTCCACGCTTGCTTACCGTGTACACGGAGGCGGGTTTGCGGGCACAATACTTACGTTTGTGGATACCGAAAACAGCGTTTCGTATGTAAATGAAATGTCAGAATATTTCGGCAAAGAAAACGTGTTCTGCGTTAGAATAAGAAACTACGGCGCGACCGAAGTCGCTTTATAAAAGAGGTATTATGCGTAATTTAACTTTACTTACAGACTTATATCAACTCACTATGATGAACGCCTATATGCAAACGGGAAAAGCGGAAGTGCGCGCAAACTTCGACGTTTTCTACCGCCAAAAAGAACATCTCGATTTTGCTATCTGCGCGGGGCTCGAACAGGTTATCGACTATATCAACAATCTTCATTTCGAAGAAGACGACATCGAATATCTTCGTAGTCTCGACTTGTTCGGAGAAGATTTTCTCGACCGTTTGAAGAATTTCCGTTTTACGGGTTCGATTTACGCGATACGTGAAGGGGAAGTCGTTTTCCCGGGGGAGCCTCTTCTTACCGTCAACGCGCCTCTGTTCGAAGCTCAGCTTGTGGAAACCGCCATTCTCAATATGATTAACCACCAGACGCTTATCGCGACGAAGGCGTTCAAAATCTGCCAGGAAGCGAAAGGCGTAGTGATGGAATTCGGTTTGCGCCGCGCGCAGGGACCTGACGCGGGAATTTACGGCGCTCGCGCCGCGATTATCGGCGGTTGCGCCTCGACGAGCAACGTTCTCACTGCGAAAATGTACGGCGTGCCTTGTTCGGGGACTCACGCGCACAGTTGGGTAATGAGTTTCGATACCGAACTCGAAGCGTTCCGCGAATACGCTCGTATTTATCCCAACAACTGTCTCCTTCTCGTCGACACTTACGACACGTTGCGTTCGGGCGTTCCCAACGCTATAAAAGTTTTCGACGAGATGAAAGCCAAAGGACTGAAACCTCTCGGCATAAGGCTTGACAGCGGCGACCTTGCGTATCTTACGAAAAAGGCGAGAAAAATGCTTGACGACGCGGGACACGCCGACTGCAAAATCTGCGTAAGCGGCGACCTTGACGAATACATTCTCTCTTCCCTTGACAAGCAGGGCGCGAAAATCGATACTTACGGCATAGGTACGAAGCTCATAACATCTTCCCTTACTCCCGCGCTCGGAGGCGTTTACAAACTGAGCGCGCTCGAAGAAAACGGACACTGGGAAGCGAAAATCAAACTTTCCGACACCACGGAAAAAATTACCAACCCGGGTATCAAGACCACATACCGCATATACGACGCGGACAAAATGGCGTTTGCCGACCTCATCTGCCTGAAAAACGAAGTGTTCGACACGACCAAGCCCCTTACCATTTTCCACCCCGTGGAAACGTGGAAAAAGACCACGCTTACCGAATACTCGATGCGCGACCTTATGGTGGAAGTATTCCATAACGGAGAGCAGGTCTACAAATCCCCGTCTTTAAAAGAAATTGCGGACTATTCCAAACTCGTAAGAAGCGAATTCTGGGAAGAATACCTGCGCCTTATGAACCCGAATATTTACAAGGTTGACCTCAGCGACGGTCTCTATAACCTTAAAAAATTCCTCACTTATTCCCACAGCGCGAAAAAACAATAGTATAAAATTTAATAAAGAGTATGCGAGGGAGAAAACCTTTTTAGACAAAAAGTTTCTTCTCCCTCGACTCTTTACAAAAAATACTTTATTAAGCGTAGATTGCGAGAGGGGAAACCTTTTTCGGCAAAAAGTTTCTCCCCTCTCGCGCTCTCCCCTTACAAAAACTTTTGTTATTTATATTTTTATTTTTCTCTTCGATGAAGTCTCAACTTAAATATAGAAAAAAAGGTATATTTTTTATGTTATTATTGTCTTTTCAAACAATATAACAAAGCAAATAAAAAAACCGTTGTCAATGATTAGACAACGGTTTTTATAATGTCAACTTAATTAAGAAAGGGATATACTTCGTTACATTCTTTAAGAAGTTTCGCCCAGTATTTTTTCCCAGAAGCAACTCGGCACGCTTTGACTATATTGATGATAATTATAATCGGCGTAGCTACGATTCCCAACACTATGGTCAATACGATAAGCAATAGCCAAAGTCTTACGGTAGCGAATATTCCTGCGCTTCTTCTGAAAAACCCGCATACGTTCGGTATTCCCATTAACAGCACGCCCAAAAGAATCATACCGATTCCGTCACCCGAAAATAAAACTACCGCTCCGACTATGTAGAATACAAGCGCGATAGCTATATAGCCGATGAAATATGTCAAGTCGGCAGATAAACTCTTTACGTTTTGTTTGCACGCCGTCTGATAACACGACGGGCAAAGCCTATTGTCGTTAATATGACACGAACATTCCGCGCATATCGGCGCTCCGCAGTTTACGCATATTGCCGTAGCCGCCCGTTCCTTGTGATAAAAACAATTTGATTGCTCCATAATATTTTACGCCTCCGTTGTATGTATGGTTATATTATAGCTAACTGTCAGTTAGCTGTCAAGCCAAAAATAACTGTTGGTTATAGAATAACAATATGGATTTAACAAAAATCAACGCCGAAATAAAGCAGAATTTAATATTTCATATCAAGTACAGCGGACTTACGACCGTGGAATTAGCGCAAAAAGTAGGCGTATCTCCCGAAATGATTACGCAGTATTGTACGACAAAAAAATTGCCGAAGCTTGACACGTTCGTTTTATTGTGCTCCGCGTTGGATGTTACTCCCAACGATATACTTTTGCCGAAAGAACATTTTTAACACTTCACATCTCGCGCTCCCTCTTTACAAAAACTTTTTTATCTGTGTTTTATTTTTTTCTCTTCGGTTAAGTGTCAACTTAAATAAAGAAATAAAAAAATGGAATAATTTATATTCAAATTATATTCAAAAAGTGGAAAGCACATTTTTCACTTTTTGCCCTTATGGGGATAAGCAAGGGGCGCGAACCCCTTGCGAACTTAAATGAAAAGAAAGTCGGTACGACTTTCTTCCTTATGAGTCCGACTTATGCGGACTAAAAATTTATCCGTGCGTCGAGTTTATCTCGACCGCGAGTAAATTTCCGCATAACGATTGGTCGGAATATCTCACTTTTTGCCCTTATGGGGATAAGCAAGGGGCGCGAACCCCTTGCGAACTTAAATGAAAAGAAAGTCGGTACGACTTTCTTCCTTATGAGTCCGACTTATGCGGACTAAAAATTTATCCGCGCGTCGAGTTTATCTCGACCGCGAGTAAATTTCCGCATAACGATTGGTCGGGCGTAGCTCCGCGCAACGACTGGTCGGAGTTCTCCCGTCTGGTCGGAGTATCACGCGGCGCGCCCAAACGTCACGCAAACCACCCTCTTCGCCCCTGCTTCTTTCAGCGCGGAAACGCACTCTGCCAAAGTCGCTCCCGTCGTTACTATATCGTCGATTAAAAGCACGGTTTTCTCTTTGAGGCTTTCGCCCTCATAAACGTATTTATTCTTGACGTTCGCTTTCCTTTCTTGCGTAGAAACTTCCGTCTGGTCTTTCTTTTCCCCTATGCACTTCAACCCTTTAAGCACAGGCGCGTTTAAGTCGTCCGATAAAAACTGCGCGCAAATCTTCATATGGTCATACCCTCTTTTCCGCGCATTGTTTTTAGACGACGGCACGAAAGCAATAAAATCGCACTGAAAATCTTTCTCTCTGTAAATTTCCTCGATATATAACGCCATTATCCTGATGAGCTCCGGACGGTCGCTGTCTTTTGCCGACAAAATGATTTTTCTCGCTAAGTTTTCATACTCGCAAGCGGAATATACGGCAATATAATCATAAAACGCGAGTTGATTTTCTACTTTTGCGATTTCCCCCGAACATTCTTTGCAAAGTCCGTTTTCGGATTTACCGTCAATCTCCTCGCCGCAAAACATACACGTTACGCCGAAAGGAAATATCACGTCGAGAAATTTATTAAACGCTTTTCTTATCTTCTCAATCATTGCCCCAAAGCAACTCCGCTTTACCCTTGTTTTTAAGCAACAAATATCTTAACAGCGAATATCTCTTCGCCGTATATGTGTTGCCCACGGCATACCGAAGCACGCTTTCTTCCCCGATAATAACCACCATTTTTTTTGCCCGCGTAACCGCGGTATAAATAAGATTACGGGTAAGCAACATAGGCGAGCTCTTTCCAAGCACGATAACTACCACGGGGAACTCGCTCCCCTGCGATTTATGCACGCTTATACAGTATGCAAGCGTGAGTTCGTCAAGCGCGCTACCCGTATAAAGCACGATTCTTCCGTCGTCGTATTCTACCGTCAGTCTTTCTTTCTCCACGTCGGTAATTACGCCTATATCGCCGTTAAAAACTCCCGTTCCTCTTCTCTCCGCGCCTAACTTCCTGCTCCATTCAATCTGGTAGTTATTCGCCGTCTGCATCACCCTGTCGCCTACTCTGAATTTTACGTCCTTATAGACAAGCTCCCGTCCGTCGGGATTAAGCTCTTCCTGCAAAAGCGAGTTAAGAACCTCTACTCCAAGCTCTCCTTTTTTAACCGGGGACAGTACCTGCACGTCGCTGCTGCTTACGGAAATAAAATTCGGTATCCGCGTCTTTATCATAGTCAATACGTCGTTTTGGATACTTCTAACATCACTTTTGGTACTCAAAAAGAAATCTTTCGCGTTTTTTACTATCGGCATTTCTCCGCGGTTTATTCTATGCGCGTTCGCTACAATCGTACTGTAAGCCGACTGCCTGTATACTTCGGTAAGGAACACGACGTTTATTATGCCGCTGTTTATTACGTCGCTTAAAATATTGCCGCAAGCGACGCTGGGAAGCTGGTCTTTATCCCCGACCAGCACCAGTCTTGCGCCGAGCGGCACCGCTTTCGTGAGCGCGCTGAAAATGTATATATCCGCCATACTGATTTCGTCGACGATAATTACGTCGCACGGTATTGGCGAGCCTTCGTTATAGCACGCGGACTTTCCTATTCCGTCCATTCCGAGCAAACGGTGTATTGTCTTAGCTTCCACTCCCGTCGCTTCCATCATACGCTTGCTTGCTCTTCCCGTGGGCGCGCACAGAACCGCGCGTTTCCCGCGGTTTTCGAGAATACTGACTATCCCTTTTATCAGGGTGGTTTTGCCCGTTCCCGGACCGCCCGTTATTACCGAAACGCCGTTATTAAAGACGCTTTTTATCGCCGCTCTTTGCGCCGTGTCGAGAATTATACCCGTCTGCCGTTCGAAAACGTCGAGTTCGGTCACTACGTCGACGTCGTTTTTCTTTACGGTAAGGTTTAGTTTTATCAATTTTGCCGCTATCGCGTTTTCCGCGTGAAAATTGACGGACGACGCGACGAGAATCTGTCCGTCCGCCTCTTCCTTTCTCAGGTCGTGCATACCGAAATAGCAGTTTTCCACGAGACTTTTTTCCAGTCCGAGCAATTTTGTAGCTCCGTCGATTACCGCTTCCTGCGGGAGACAGGTATGCCCGCCTTTTGCCGCGCTTTCTTGTAAAGTATGCGTTATTCCGGCGCAAATTCTGAATTCGCTGTTTCTCGGTATTCCTATTTTCAACGCGATTTTATCCGCGGTGATAAAGCCTACGCCCTCTATATCCGCGACCAACGCGTACGGGTTTGCTTTCATTACGTCAATAGTGCTTTCCCCGTATTTTCGGTAAATTTTGAGCGCGAGGTTCATCGAAACGTCGTGTTTCTGCAAAAAAAGCACGCTTTCTTTCATTCTACGCGTGTCTTCGTAACACACGATGATTTCCATCAGTTTCTTTCTTCCTATTCCGCTGACTTCTATCAATCTTTCGGGCGAATTTTCGAGTATATCGAGCGTTTTTTCGCCGAATTTTGCCACAATTTCTTTCGCAAGCCGCTCTCCTATGCCCTTAAACAAACCGCTCGAAAGGTATTTTATTATACCGTATTCGTCCTCTGGGCGCACGAAATCAACTTCCGTCACGGCGAACTGCTCGCCGTATTTTTTATTGTCCTTGAATTCGCCCGTTATTTTGAGCATCTCGCCTTCGCTGACGGGAGGAAAAATGCCGACTGCGACAAAAACGTCGTCGTCGGCATCGAAAAGCAACACGGTATAACCGTTTTCTTCGTTCGTGTATATTATCTCGTTTACTTTCCCCGTATAAGTCATTTAATAAGGTATTTTTTGATTTCCTCCGTCTTGTCCGTCTTCTCCCACGCATAGGTTTCGTTTCCGAAATGTCCGTATTTTGCCGTGGGCGCATACTGCGGTTTGTCTAAGTTCAACGCGGTAATTATCGCAAGCGGGCGGAAATCGAATACCTTTCTTACGATTTCCGACAGTTTTTCGTCGCTTACAACTCCCGTCCCGTAAGTATTTACGTCCACGCTTACGGGGTTCGCTTTTCCTATCGCGTACGCGACCTGAATTTCACATTCCTTGCACGCTCCGCTCGCGACGAGATTTTTCGCTGCGTATCTTGCGTAGTACGTCGCGCTTCTGTCCACTTTGGTCGGGTCTTTTCCGCTGAAACACCCGCCGCCGTGCGGAATATATCCGCCGTAGGTGTCCACGATTATTTTTCTTCCGGTAAGTCCGCTGTCTCCTTTCGGACCTCCGACGATAAATCTTCCCGTCGGGTTGATATAAAACTTGGTCTTTTCGTCGATGAGTTTTTTGTCAATCGTCGGCAAAATAACGATTTTTTTCATATCGTCGCGCAACGTTTCTATATCGACGTCTTCGTCGTGTTGCGTAGACAACACCACCGTATCCACTCTGAACGGTTCGCCTTCGGCGTTATATTCAACCGTAATCTGCGCTTTTCCGTCCGGTCTGAGATAAGTAACTTCGCCGTTTTTTCTCACTTCCGCAAGTTTTTTGCAAAGTTTGTGACTGAGTGTTATTGCAAGCGGCATCTTTTCTTCGGTTTCGCTTCCCGCATAGCCGAACATAAGCCCTTGGTCGCCTGCTCCGATTGTATCGTAAATTTCATCCGTCGTCTTATGCTCCATACTGCTGTCGACGCCCATCGCAATATCGGGAGATTGTTTGCTCAATCTGATTTCTATTTCCGCGGTCGCGTAATTAAACCCGTATTCTTCTTTGTCGTATCCGATTTTCTTTATCGTTTCGCGGACTACTTTTTCCACGTCGACGTCCGCCGTCGTCGTGATTTCGCCCATAACCAAAACGAAGTTGTCCTTACAACAGGTTTCGCACGCGACTCTCGCTTTTTTATCCTCTTTTAATATTGCGTCCAAAATAGCGTCGCTTATCTGGTCGCATACCTTATCGGGATGCCCTTCGGTTACGCTTTCCGACGTAAAAAGTCTGTTCATATTTCTCTCCTTTGTTACTGAAAAGGGAGACCGCAATCTGAATTTCGGAATCCTTATTCGCGCGTTCTCCCTTTTACTATTTTTGATTATTCCGCGTCCGCGTCGTCAGTCTCCGCTTCGGTTACAAGCGCGGTTCTGTCCTCGTCGAAGTTGTCTTCTTTTATATCCGCTTTATCGTACAGGGGACTTTCGAGTTTGATACTCGTGTATCTCTTCATTCCCGTTCCCGCAGGTATGAGTTTACCGATAATGACGTTTTCTTTCAGCCCGATGAGGTGGTCTTTCTTGCTCTTGATTGCCGCGTCGGTAAGCACTCTTGCCGTTTCCTGGAAGCTCGCCGCCGACAGGAAGGAATCCGTAGCGAGCGCGGCTTTACTGATACCGAGCAGAACTCTCATTGCCGTAGCGGGAGTTCCTCCGTTTTCAAGCGCCTTTTCGTTCGCCTCTTCGAGCGTGGATATATCGACTAACTCGTTGAGAATGAGGTCGGTGTCGTTCGGGTTTCTTACCTTAACCTTGCGCAACATCTTTCTCACGATAACTTCGATATGTTTATCGTTGATATGAACGCCGTTCGAGCGGTATGCGTTCTGAATTTCTTTTATTATCATTTCCTGAACGCCGTTTACGCCTTTGGTTCTCAGAATATCGTGCGGGTCTACGCTTCCTACGAACAGCGGGTCGCCTGCGGCGATTTCTTTGCCGTTTTCCACAAGCAGTTTGACTCCGAACGGAATTTTGTATTCGAAGACTTTTCCTTCCGCTCCCGTAAGTATTACCGTGCGGTTGTTGCCTTCTTCTTTAACGGTGACTCTACCTTTAACGTCGGCAACCGTCGCTTGTCCCTTCGGTTTACGCGCTTCGACAAGTTCCACGACACGGGGAAGACCTTGCGTGATGTCCGCGCTGGACGCGACGCCGCCCGTATGGAAGGTTCTCATAGTGAGCTGCGTTCCCGGTTCGCCTATCGACTGCGCCGCGATGATACCGACGGCTTCGCCGAGTTTTACGGGGTTCGTGCTCGCCATATTCGCGCCGTAGCACTTCGCGCACACGCCGCGTTTCGAACGGCAGGTAAGTATGCTTCTGATTCTCACCTCTCCGTCTTCTCCCACTGCGTCGACTACTTTCTTCGCCTTTTCTTCTCTTATCATCTCGCCTGCGGCGACGATTATTTCGCCCGTCGCGGGGTCGACTATGTCGTCTACGGAAAATCTTCCCGTTATTCTTTCCGCAAGTCCTTCGATAAGCAGTTTGTTGACGTCGTACATCGCCTTAACCGCCATACCTCTCTTATCTCCGCAATCCTCTTCGTTAATGATAACGTCCTGGCTTACGTCTACGAGACGACGGGTAAGGTAACCCGAGTCTGCGGTTTTAAGCGCGGTATCCGCTCCGCCCTTTCTTGCGCCGTGGCTGGAAATGAAGTATTCCAAAACCGACAAGCCTTCACGGAAGGAAGATTTAACGGGGATTTCTATCGTCTTACCGGTCGGGTCCGCCATAAGTCCGCGCATACCCGAAAGCTGTTTAATCTGTTGCATACTACCACGAGCGCCCGAGTCCGCCATCATCCAGATGGGGTTGGTCTTGTCGAAGTTCACGAAGTTTTGCTGCAAGTCTTTGGAAACTTCGTCCGTCGCGTCGCTCCATACTTTGATAACCTGATTGTATCTTTCGTCTTCCGTCGCTCTGCCTCGCGCGAAGTTTTTCTCGATTTCCAGAACTTTATCTTCCGCTCTGTTAAGAATGGTCTGCTTGTTGCCCGGTATCTTCATATCGAAAACGCTTGTGGTTATCGCGCCGATTGTCGAATACCTGTATCCGAGCGCCTTGATTTTGTCAAGCACGATACTGACTTCCGTCGCGCCTTTCGCCTTAAAGCACTTGTTGACTATTTCCCCGAGCCCTTTCTTCTTTATAATGAAATTGATTTCGAGGTCAAGCTGTTCTTCGGGCGTGGTTCTCGGCACAAATCCCAAATCCTGCGGTATAGCTTCGTTGAAAATAATCTTTCCTACCGTCGTAACGATGAGCTTCTTGTAAACTTTTCCGTCTATCTCTTTGCTCATTCTTACACGTATCCAGTCCTGCAATTTAATATCGTGCAACTGATACGCCATCTTCGCTTCGTCCGCGTCCTTGAACGTGCGGAGTTTCGCAATTTCTTCTGGGTCGGTGGGCTTGTCCGTCTTCTCGAAAGTAAGATAATAGGAACCCAAAACCATATCCTGGGTAGGCGTAACGATTGAATTGCCGTCGCTGAGTTTGAGAATATTGTTGCTCGCGAGCATAAGTATTCTCGCTTCCGCCTGCGCCTCTATACTGAGCGGAACGTGAACTGCCATCTGGTCTCCGTCGAAGTCCGCGTTGAATGCGGTACACGCGAGCGGATGGAGTTTAATCGCTCTGCCTTCGACCAGCACAGGTTCGAACGCCTGAATACCCAATCTGTGAAGGGTAGGCGCACGGTTGAGGAGTACGGGGTGGTCTTTTATTACCTCTTCCAGCACGTCCCATACTTCGGGTTTAACCCTGTCTACCGCGCGTTTCGCGCTCTTTATATTGTGGCAGATTTCTTTTTCCTGCAATTTCTGGTACACGAAAGGTTTGAACAGTTCGAGCGCCATTTCTTTCGGAAGTCCGCACTGATACATTTTCAGCTCCGGTCCTACGACGATAACCGAACGCCCCGAATAGTCGACACGTTTTCCGAGAAGGTTCTGACGGAAACGTCCGTTTTTACCTCTCAAAAACTCGCTCAGGCATTTGAGCTGTCTGTTGCCCGCGCCGGTAATCGGCTTTCCGTGTCTTCCGTTATCGATAAGCGCGTCGACAGCTTCCTGCAACATTCTCTTTTCGTTTCTCACGACGATTTCCGGCGCGCCGCCTTCAATCATCTTCTTCAAACGGTTGTTTCTGTTGATAACTCTGCGGTACAATTCGTTCAAGTCGCTCGCCGCGAATCTGCCGCCGTCAAGGGGCACCATAGGTCTCAAATCCGGAGGAAGTACGGGAATAACGTCCATTACCATCCATTCGGGTTTGTTCCCCGACTTGTAGAACGCTTCCACGATTTCCAGACGTTTTGCTATCTTCGTGCGTTTCAGGCTCTCTTCTTTCTCCTGAGCGAGCATTTCTTTGAGTTCCGCTCTCTCTTTTTCGAGGTCGATTTCCTGCAACAGAACTTTCAGACTTTCCGCTCCCATTCCCACTACGCAGCAGTTGGGTCCGAATTCTTCCACCGCTTTGCGGTACTCTTCGTCTTTAATAACCTGTTTCTTGACAAAGTTGGTTCTGCCGGGGTCGAGTACGACCATCGCTCCGAAATAGATTACCTGTTCGACCTGCTTGGGGCTCATATTGAGTATCGTGCTTATTCTGCTCGGTACGCCTCTGAAATACCAGATATGCGTGACCGGCGCGGCAAGCTCAATATGTCCCATTCTCTCTCTGCGGACCTTCGCTTTGGTAAGCTCTACGCCGCACTTATCGCAGGTAACCCCTCTGTACCTTACTCTCTTGTACTTTCCGCAATGGCACTCGTAGTCCTTCGTGGGTCCGAATATCCTTTCGCAGAAAAGTCCGTCCTTTTCGGGTTTTTGGGTTCTGTAATTTATGGTTTCGGGTTTCGTAACCTCGCCGTGAGACCATTCTCTGATTTTCTCGGGCGAAGCTATGCTAATCTGTATCGAATCAAAGTTGTTTATTTCTACCATATCTCACCTCTTATATATCGCTGTCGTCGAAAGCGCTGTTGAGAACGTCTTCGTTATCAATTCCCGCGTCGTCGACCTCTTCCGCGCCCATAAGCGTTTTAAGGTCGTCTTCCTCGTCGTCGGATTCGTCGAAATCCTGCTTAGCCATATCCATAAACTCGCTGCCGTCTCCGAGAATGTCGTCGAGGTCGTATTCGTTTTCGGAAAGCCCGCTTCCGCCGAGTATATCGCCGAAATCGTGTCCGCCCGCGAGTCCGCCGCCGATGGTCTCGTCATCGTCGTAGAGTTTATCTTTCGCGAATTCTTCTTTCGCCTCGTCTTCGAACAAATCGACTTCCTGAACTTCTTCCTTGACGGGACGAATAGGTCTGTCGATTTCTCTTTCGTCGTCGTAGGTTTCGGGAAGTTTGATTTCCTCGTCGTCGTCGGTGAACAATTTGACTTCCAGTCCGAGCGCCTGAATTTCCTTTTTCAGAACTTTGAACGCTTCGGGTATTCCCGGTTCGGTCGTAACGTTGTTCTTTATTATGCTGTCGAACACTTTCTGTCTTCCGACGATGTCGTCCGACTTAACGGTAAGCACTTCCTGCAAAATATGGCTTGCGCCGTACGCTTCGAGCGCCCAGACTTCCATTTCTCCGAAACGCTGTCCGCCGAATTGCGCTTTACCTCCGAGAGGCTGTTGCGTAACCAAGCTGTAAGGACCGGTGCTTCTCGCGTGTATCTTGTCGTCGACAAGGTGGTTAAGTTTAAGCATATACATATAACCGACGGTGACTTCGTTTTCGAAAGGTTCACCCGTTCTGCCGTCGTAAAGCTGAACTTTTCCGTCGACGTAGAGATTGCCGTCGCAGTCTTTCTTAGCAAGTCCGTTCTGCATGAACAGGTCTTTTATGTCGTTTTCCGTCGCGCCGTCGAATACCGGCGTAGCAACTTTAATCCCGAGCATTTTCGCCACGAGTCCGAGGTGAACTTCGAGCACCTGTCCGATGTTCATACGCGAAGGAACGCCGAGGGGATTGAGTACGATTTGCAAAGGCGTGCCGTCCGCGAGGAAAGGCATATCTTCTTTGGGCAATACTCTGGAAATAACACCCTTGTTTCCGTGACGTCCCGCCATCTTATCGCCTACGGAAATCTTACGTTTCTGCGCGATATATACTCTTATAAGTTTGTTGACGCCGGGGTCGAGTTCGTCTTTGTTTTCTCTCGTCAATATCTTGACGCCGACTACTATACCGCCGCAACCGTGCGGAACTTTCAAGGAAACGTCTCTTACTTCCCTCGATTTCTCTCCGAATATCGCTCTCAGAAGTCTTTCTTCGGGAGTGAGTTCGGTTTCGCCCTTAGGCGTAACTTTACCTACGAGGTAATCTCCGCTCTTGACTTCCGAACCTATCATAACGATACCCTCTTCGTCGAGGTTTTTGAGGAGGTCGTCGCTGACGTTGGGGATATCTCTCGTGATGTTCTCTTCGCCGAGTTTGGTATCTCTCGCTTCGAGTTCGTATTCTTCTATATGGATAGTGGTGAATACGTCGTGTTTAACGAGTTCTTCGCTGATAAGTATAGCGTCCTCGTAGTTGTAACCTTCCCACGTCATAAAGCCGATGAGAATGTTTCTTCCGAGCGCGAGTTCGCCGTTCTGCGTAGCGGGTCCGTCGCTCAAAACTTCCCCTTTAAGCACTCTGTCGTGCTTGCTTACGATAGGTTTCTGATTTACGCAGGTATCCTGGTTGCTTCTCTTGAATTTGAGCAGTTCGTATACGTCCTCCCCGCCTTCGTCCGCGGTAACTACGATTTCATCCGCGGTTACGCTCTTAACAACGCCGCTTCTCTTTGCAATTACGCAAACGCCGCTGTCGTACGCTACTTTATGTTCCATACCCGTTCCGACAATCGGCGCTTCGGGTCTCAGAAGAGGTACTGCCTGACGTTGCATATTGCTTCCCATAAGCGCGCGGTTCGCGTCGTCGTTTTCAAGGAAGGGTATGAGGCTTGCCGCAACCGAAACGAGCTGTTTCGGGTCGACGTCCATATAATCTACTTTTTCCGACGGGAATTCTTTTATATCGTCTCTGTAACGGCAGGTAACCCTGTTGTGAACGAAACGGCTGTTTTCGTCAAGCTCTTCGTTCGCCTGAGCTACTATATATTTATCTTCTTCGTCCGCGGTAAGATACGCCACTTCGTCGGTAACGATATGCGTGACTTTATCCACTTTGCGGTACGGCGCTTCGATAAATCCGTACTCGTTGATTTTCGCATACGAACTGAGCGACGTGATAAGTCCTATGTTCTGACCTTCCGGCGTTTCGATAGGACACATTCTTCCGTAATGGGAGTGGTGAACGTCTCGAACTTCGAAGCCCGCGCGGTCTCTGTTAAGTCCGCCGGGTCCGAGCGCGGAAAGTTTACGTTTATGCGTAAGTTCGGCAATCGGGTTGGGCTGGTCCATAAACTGGGACAACTGGCTGCTTCCGAAGAATTCCCTTATCGCGCTGGATACGGGTCTTATATTTATGAGCGACTGCGGAGTAACCTCGGAGGGGTCCTGCACGATGCTCATTCTCTCTTTTACCACCCTTTCCAGTCTCGCGATACCGATACGGAACTGGTTGTGGAGAAGTTCTCCGACCGAACGCACTCTTCTGTTGGAGAGGTGGTCGATGTCGTCCGTAGGATAGAACCCGTAACGCATAGAAAGGTTGTAGTTTATCGAAGCCACTATGTCGTCGAGGGTGATGTGGTTTACCACAAGGTCTTCTTTGTTAGCCGCAATCGCCGCTTTGAGAGCGACTTCGTCGCCTTCGCAGGATTCGAGAATGGATAAAAGCGCGGGATAATAAACTTTCTCTTTTATTCCGATTTCCTTGGGGTCGAAGGAAACGAACGCGCCGAGGTCGACCACGTTGTTACCTATGATTTTGAATTCTTTGTCTTCGCTTTCGTCGTCTTTTTCGGTGGAAACGTACACTACGTTTATTCCGGCGTTCTGAATGGCTTTAGCCTTTACGTCGTCGATGAATTCGCCCGCTTCGGCGATGATTTCTCCGTCGGGGGAAACCGCGTCGCGGGTAAGCGTTCTGCCGAAAATTCTCGATTCAATCGAAAGTTTTTTGTTGTATTTATATCTGCCGACGTGATGAATGTCGTATCTTCTCGAATCGTAGAAAGTGTTTCTTATGAGGATTTCCACGCCGTTGTCGGTAGGAGTTTCGCCGGGTTTCATACGACGGTACAGTTCGTACTTTGCGAGTTGCATCGTGTTGATGTCCGCGTCTTTGGCTGCCGTCGCGACAATCATCGGGTCGTTGTCGAAGAGTTCGTAAAGTTCCTCGTTCGTGCCGTAACCGAGCGCGCGCAAAAGAACGGTCGCGGTGATTTTACGGTTTTTGTCCACCCTTACCGAAAGAACGTTGGACGCGTCCTGTTCGAATTCGAGCCACGCGCCGCGCGTCGGGATAACCGTGGTATTAAAGCGCATAACGCCGTTTTTGTCGGGCACGCCTACGGTATAAACGCCCGGGCTTCTGACAAGCTGGCTTACCACGACTCTTTCCGCGCCGTTTATGATGAACGTCCCTTTGTCCGTCATCTTCGGAATGTCGCCCATAAAGATGTTCTTTTCCTGCATAACGCCGGTGTCCTTAAACGTCAGTCTCACGGTAACGTGAAGGGGGAACGTATAAGTGGCGTCTCTTTCCTTACATTCGTCGATTGTGTACTTGCAGGGGCCGTCCGTCGTATGGTTGAGGAATTCGAGTTCGAACTTTCCGCTGTAATCGCTTATCGGCGAAAAATCTTCGAACACTTCCCTTATTCCGTCGCGGACAAACGCATCGTAAGATTCTTTCTGAACCTCAATGAGGTAAGGCATATCGAGGATAGGCTTAATCTTGGAAAACGTCCATCTTTCGGTTTTGCCGCACATAGTCTTGTGAATTCTTTGAGACATCGCATAGCTCCTTGATAAATTTTTTCTTAAAAACACGCTTTTTCTTCGTAAAAAGTTAAGTTTTTCGCTAAATTTCGCAAATACCCCCAATCCCCGAAAGTTCTTTTATCGGGGGTTAGGGTATAATTAGGCATATTATTTTAGCATTGTACTATTATACATTTCGAGTCAAGCCTTGTCAAACGATTTCATAAGAAATATAAACTTTTTTTCGCATTTTCTCTTACTGTTTTTCATTTCCGCCGCCATTTTTCGTCGCCGCGCTCATCGTAACGCAAAAAAAATACGGAAAACTTTTCGTTCTCCGTATTGGTTTTTATTTTCCGTTTATTCGGTTTTCCCGTTAAATATGCGGGGGCACGTCGATAACGACGTCGGACAGCGGGAATGTGCAGCAAGGATGAACGTAACCGTATTTCAGGTCCGCCAGTCTTCTGCCGTCCACCGACTTCGGCACGTACACGTCGCCCGAAACGAGTTTCGAATGGCAATATCCGCAGATACCGCTGCGGCACATTGCGGGAGCGGCAATGCCTGCGTGTTCGATTGCGTTGAGAAGCGTCGTTTCCGCCGGGCAGTCGATAACCGTCTTCTCTCCGCGGATAATAACCGTGAGTTTGAACACGCTGTCTTTCTTTTCTTGCGGATAATCCGCGTTTTTCGACGGATTTCTGTATTCTCCGAACACTTCGTGACGGATGAACTTTCTGCGCAAACCGAGTTTCGCTATCTCTCCGTCTACGAAGTCGTACATAACCTGCGGTCCGCAGATGAAAATCGAGTAGTCCTCGTTTTCGGGAGCGTATTTACGGATAAGTTCTTCGGTGATGAAACCGTGTTCGTATCCCTCTTTTTCCTCTCCGCTGAGAACGTGCACAACCTTGACTTTGTCGCATTTCGCCATAATGGCGTCGAATTCGTCCTTAAACAGAATGTCGTTTTCCGTTCTGCTTCCGAAAAGCAAGGTAAGGGACGCGTCTTCGTCGCCGTCCGCGATTGCGTTCGCAAGGGACAAGAACGGCGTAATTCCGCTTCCGCCCGCGATACCTACGATTTGTTTCGCGTCGCGCAAAGGTTCGTACGTAAACACGCCGTCGGGCGCGGATACGTCCACTTTGTCGCCTACTTTCCAATTATCGAGAACGTAGTTGCTTACGAGTCCGTTTTTATCCCGTTTAATCGTAAGCGTATACTTCCCTTCCAAAGAGTCTTTCGGGGAAGAAGAAAGCGAATACGGACGGGAAACTTTCGCTTCGCCGATTTGCAAATTCACCGAGATATACTGTCCCGCGGAGAAATACGCGAGGCTCTTCGTTCCCTTTTCTTCGTCGGGTACGAACGTAAAGGTCTTTACGTCCGCGCTGTGTTCTCTTATATCGGCTATTTTTACGTGTTGAATTTCGGGATGGAGTTGTTTTGCGATGCGGTTTGCCAGATAGCTGTCGAGAGCAGGTACGTTCTTTGCGTCAGCGGCGTCGATTTTTTCCTGTCTCACCTTGGACATTTTCGTAAATTTAAGCGGATTTAATAATAACATTATATATTTCCTCCTTCTTTTTTCGCGTTGGCTCTCTTAGCAACGGCTTTTCCCGCGTTCATACCGGTAATAAGCGCGCAACTGTAACCGTCTCCGCGCGTCGCGTGCCCGCCGCAATAAGTAATTCCGGGCGTCGAGTAGTCTTTCTTTTCTTCGCTTACACGAATAATGATGTTATCCCAACCCGCGGTATAGTATCCGTAAATCGTTCCTTCCGGAGTCCCGAGGTACCTTGCAAACGTAACCGGCGTGGCGACGGAAATCTCTTCGATATGGCTCGTGATGTCGATACCGAAAGTTTCTTCGGCGTCTTTGATATATTTCCTTGCAATTTCGTTTTTATACTTCTTATACGTTTGCGGCGTGAGGTCTTCCGGAATATCCGATCCGAAAATCGGCATCGTAAAGAAGAGCGTGCACGTTCCTTTCGGCGAACTTTCGGGTACTGCGATATTCAAGCTGTTCAAAATATACAGCGTGCCGTTCTTTCTCTTTTCATACTGTTCTCTTGCGTCCGGAGTAGTCGTAACGAAAGAGGTGTAATCTTTCAGCCCGAGTTCTTCCACCGAGCAGTCGAGTCCGAGATAAACGGTCGCGACGGAAATACCGAATTTTCTTGCGTTCGCAAGGCGAATAGTTCTTTCGGGAACTTTCGTAATATCCGACCTGTTGATAACGTTGTTTGCGATAATATTTGAAATGATTTCGTCTGCGTAATAGGTATTCCCTCCGGCTACAACGCCTTTCATCGAACCGTCTTCGTTATACAAGAACTCCGTTACTTCGGTGTTGAAATAAATTTCGCCGCCGTTGTCGTATATGACTTTGCAAAGCGCGCTCGACATTTCGTGCGAACGCATTGTCGGCATAGCCGCGCCGTCATCCAGGTAACCGAGCAACATATTCAAGAAGTGCATAGCGCATATTTCGTCGGTAGGAACGCCGAGGTATCCCCAGTAAGTAGTGATTATTTGCTGCGCTTTTTTCGGAACGCCGCACGCGGTCATTACCTCTTCGACGGAATATGCCGCCGTCTTCATAAAGTCTGCGTGTTTGGTTATCATCACCAGTCCGTTGGGCTTTCCTTTCATCGAAACGATATAGTCCAGAGCGGCGTCGCATTTTTCTTTCAGCTTAAAGAATTTTCTTAAGCTCTTACCGCATCCGGGAACCGCTTTCTCCATACTCTCGATAAAGTTTTCGCGGTTGCCGCCTTTCATCGTATAATCGTATCCGTTTTTTCCTTTCAAAATAACTCTGAACGGGTTATACTCATATCGCCAATCAATCTTAGCTCCCAAATCATCGAAAAGCTTATAAACCGTATCCGGATTTTCTGCCGTACCAACGCTGCACAGCTCGTGCAAAGACGGCTCGAACTCGAATCTGCCGCGAACAAAACTTGTCGCGCATCCGCCGGGAAGATTGTGTTTTTCCAAAAGCAACACTTTCAACCCTTCGTGTGCGGCATAAGCCGCCGCGGCAAGACCGCCGTTTCCGGCGCCGACGACGATAACGTCGTATTTTTTGTCCATTTTTTTTACCTCCTCGTTTTTCTTATTATTTTACGCTCATCGGTATAAAAAGTCAATACCAAATTACACAATTTGACGCGCGCGCGTTACATTTTTTCCTCCCGAAACGCAGCGCTATATTCTGAAAAATATCTTCATTTATGCATCCCCGTTTTCCCATTGCGCTATTGACAAAAACGCTCCGTCCGTGATAATATATGAGCATTAAAACTTTTAGGAGTAAACAAGATGGAAGAACGTAAAGACGCGCCTGTCGCGGAAAACGGCGAAACGACCGCCGAAAGCACCCCTACGGAAGAAAAAAAACATCCTTTTGCAGGAATTAAAGAACAAAAAGGACTGAAAGCCAAAGTAAAATTCTTTTTCGACGTACTGGAAAAGTATCCCGACGTAAGACAGATGGTTATGTTTACGCTGTTCAGTATGCTTTGCGGTCTTTGCCAGATGGGTTCGCAGTTCCTGCTTCAATACACCCTCGTATATATCCCCGACCTCGGTCCCGCCGCAGGAAAATTTCAATGGTTTATCTTTACCGGCGAAACCCGCGCGGAATTTATCGGCTTTCTCGTGGGCGCGGTAGTAGGTCAGGTAATGACTTACGTACTCAACCGCAAAAAAACTTTCCGCGCGACCAACAACCTTGCGCTCTCGGTTACTTTATACGTAGTCGTCGCAGTGGGGATTACCATCTTGCAGACTCTTATCCCCGGCTGGGTAACCACGCCTTGCTTCGAAGCGTTCAGAAACTCTCATAACGGCGCGGACGCGACCGGATTCGTTGCTTTCCTCATCACCCTCACGGGTACCGCGGTAGGCGGAATAACCGCTCTCGTAACCAGCTTCCTCGGAAATAAATTCATAGTAATGCGCGACTGGGGCAAGAAAAAGAGCAAAGCCCTCGCTTCGGAAAGCGCAGATAACTTAGAGGAAAAATAATGCGCCTCGACAAATATCTTAAAGTCGCAAGAATAATAAAACGCCGCACGGTGGCCAACGAGGCTTGTTCGAAAGACCGCGTGAGCGTAAACGGCAAAGACGCAAAGCCGTCGAAAGAAATCAAGGTCGGCGACGTCGTAAGCGTAGGGTTCGGAGACCGCAAGATAACCTTCCGCGTTCTCGAAGTTCCCGAAGGCAACGTTCCCAAAAACGGAAGCGGAATGTTGTACGAAATAATAGAATAACAAGTTACATAAACCAAAGAAAAACTGTCGCGCGAAACCGTGGCAGTTTTTTATAAAATAAAACCGACGGAGGTAAACTATGTTCGACGTAATCATTGCGGCAAACGGCAAAGGGTTAAGGGCGAAAACCGACAAACTCGCCGCTTTTTTAGGCGAAGCCACCGTGCTTTCCCGCACGGTCGACGTTTTCCGCGGCATAGAGTGCATAAAAAATATTATCGTAGTAACCGACGGCGACTACTCTCTCGGCAACGTAAAAACCGTTCGCGGCGGAAAGACGCGCGCAGAGTCGGTCAAAAACGGTCTTAACTCCGCCGAAAGCGAATACGTTCTCATTCACGACGGCGCGCGTCCGTTCGTCTCGCGCGACCTTATAATAAAAATAATGTCGGACACCGTGCTTTACCGTTCTTCCGTCCCCTACGTCCCGATAACCGACAGTCTTCGCCGCATTAAAAACGGCAAAGCCGTCACGGTAGACAGGAACGACTACGTATGTTTACAAACCCCGCAAGGTTTTGCGCTGAGCGATATAAAAGAGGCATACGAGCACGCAAATGGCGCGCTTTCTTACGACGAAAGCGAACTTTACGCTTCCCGTTTCGGGTCGGTACACCTCACCGAGGGAGAATTTTCCAACAAAAAAATAACCTCCCCTATCGACGTGCTCGGGTACAACCTGCGCACGGGCGCGGGGTTTGATTTACACCGCTATGCGGACAACGATAAACCTCTCGTGCTCGGAGGAATAAGAGTCCCTTTCGACAAGGGCGTAGACGCTCACAGCGACGGCGACGCGGTTATCCACGCCGTTATGGACGCGCTGCTTTCCGCCGCGGGAGAACGGGATATAGGCGTGCTGTTTCCCGACGACGACCCGAAATACGAAAACGCCGACAGCGCGGTTCTTCTTCTCGAAGTAAAAAATATCCTCGCAAAAAAGAATGTAAAAATCAACAATATTTCGGTTACCGTCATAGCGCAAACGCCGAAACTGAAAAATTTTATTCCCCTAATGTCCAAAAAAATCGAAGAAATTCTCGGCTTACCCCGAGGTTCGGTCTCCGTCTCCGCGACAACCGCGGAAAAACTCGGACTAATCGGCGAAGGCAAAGCGATAGCCTGTTTCGCCGTAGCGAGCGTATATTGAAAATCACATAGATTTCAAAAGGTCTAATACGGCTTGTTTTTGTTCTTTATTCAGCCCTCCCCATAGTCTGACGATGGTCTTTTCATCATCGGAAAGCGGGACGGTTTCATTGTCGGACAGAAAATTTATTACGCTTATTCCGAGCGCGGAGCACACCGCGTCAAGTAGCGCAAGCGAAGGCGAAGACAGCCTGTCCCGCCAATTATAAATCGTCGTGGGAGATACGCCCGCATTTTTTGCGAGTTAGTATATCGTCCACCCCTTCTCCTTTCTTAAAGCGTCCGCTTTTTCGAAAATCTCTTTTCCGTCCAACAAATTCAACATAATTTATACCGCTCAACCTCTCTTTTTCTCTATATAAGCCGATAGTTTTAATATTGATTTCGAGCAATAATAAAAAAGCGACCGCTTAGCCGCTTTTTATGTTTAACTTATCTTGCCCCGCCGTATTCGGGTTCGCAAGTCATTCGTATCCCTAACTTCCTGAGTATCTGCATTTCCGCTTCGTCGAGCATTACCGTGCTGTGCGCTTCGCACCCGTTAAGCACTCCGAGGTTATTCATAATCTCCGCTATCGTCGTGTTCATCGGTATGCTTACCGCAAGCGCGATGAGCACGTCGCTCAAATTCAACGCGGTTCGTTTGTCTTTTAGCGTTTCTTTTTTCAGCTTTTGAATAGGTTCTATCACGCCCGGCGAAAGCAACAGTTGTTTCTGGCTTACGTTGACGTATTTTTTCATCGCGTTTATCACGACCGCCGCGGCGGCGTCGAGCGCGTCTCCGTCTCTTCCTCTCACTATCGAACCGTCGGGAAGCTGCAACGCGCACGCGTGACACTTTCTCTCTTTTTGTTTTTTCAGAGCGGCTTCCACTACCTTTCTGTCCGCAGAGGTAAGCCCCTGACTGCTCATAAGCATTTCCGCGCGCTGAACGGTTTCCTGCGAGGCTCTGCCCTGTTTGTAATCGCACAACGTCTGATAGTATCTTCTTATGATTTCCTGTTTGCACGCGTCTCTTACCACTTCGTCGTCGGTTATCGCGTACCCTATCATATTTACGCCCATATCCGTAGGAGATTGATAAATATCCTCTCCGAGAATACGTTTCAATATGTTCTTTACAACGGGGAAAATCGCAATGTCGCGGTTATAGTTTACCGTGCTCACTCCGTACGCGTCGAGGTGGAACGAATCAATCATATTGAAATCCTGCAAGTCCGCGGTAGCCGCCTCGTACGCTACGTTTACCGGGTGCGAAAGGGGCAGATTCCACACGGGGAAGGACTCGTACTTCGCATATCCCGCCTTAACTCCCCTCTTGTATTCGTGGTAAAGTTGCGAAAGGCAGGTAGCGAGTTTTCCGCTTCCGGGTCCGGGCGCGGTGACTACGACGAGCGGACGGGTCGTCTCTATATACGGGTTCGCTCCGTACCCTTCGTCGCTGACTATCGTATCCACGTCGCTGGGATAGCCTTTGGTAAGTTTATGGATATAAACGGTTTCTCCCATACGTTCGAGTTTGTTTTTGAACAGTACCGCCGCACGCTGCCCGCTGAACTGCGTGATAACCACGCTTCCGACGTAAATGCCTATCTCTCTGAGATTTTCCACGAGGCGAAGTAAGTCCGCGTCGTAGGTTATCCCGAAATCCGCTCTCCGTTTGTTCTGTTCGAGCGCGGGCGCGCTTATACAGAAAATGACTTCGAGTTTGTCTTTAAGCGTAAGAAGCATTTTCGTCTTGACGTTGGGGTCAAACCCGGGCAAAATTCTCGCGGCGTGCAAATCGTCGAACAGTTTACCGCCGAATTCGATATAAAGTTTGTCGAAACGGTTAATCCGTTCGGTGATTTTTTCCGCTTGCTTTTTTATGTACGCGGCGTTGTCAAAACCTATTTTCATTCGTTCCCTCATTTTTATTTAGGGGCGTTTGAGAACATACGTTCTTAACGCCCCGTATTTTTTTACTATACTGCCGTAAAAGTCCTAAGTATTAGGTTATTACACCAAACCCTGCGCCATCATAGCGTTTGCGACTTTCATAAATCCCGCAATGTTTGCGCCCGCAACGAGGTTTCCGTCCATTCCGTATTCTTTTGCCGCCGCGCTGATGTTTTTATAGATGTTTTCCATAATACCTTTGAGTTTGGCGTCGACTTCTTCGAAAGTCCAACCGTATCTTGCGCTGTTCTGGCACATTTCGAGCGCGCTGGTCGCAACGCCGCCCGCGTTAGCCGCTTTCGCGGGTCCGAAGAACAAACCGCTGCTTTGGAAAACTTCGATAGCTTCGGGCGTAGAAGGCATATTCGCGCCTTCGCAAACGCATTTGCAACCGTTTTTCACGAGGATTTTCGCGCTGTCGGCGTTGATTTCGTTCTGCGTAGCGCAAGGAAGCGCAATGTCGCATTTAATCGTCCAAATTCCGCTGCAACCTTCGTGGTATTCCGCTTCGGGATGTTTAACGATATATTCTTTTATTCTCTTTCTTTCAACCTCTTTGATTTGCTTTATGCAAGCGAGGTCGATACCGTTTTTGTCGTAAATATAACCGTTGCTGTCGCTCATAGCTACGACTTTCGCGCCGTATTCGGTAGCTTTCTGATTAGCGTAAATAGCTACGTTGCCGCTACCCGAGATAACTACGGTTTTACCTTTGAAGCTGTCCGCGTGGTCGTTGAGAAGAGCTTCGGTGAAGTAGCAAAGACCGAATCCGGTAGCTTCGGTACGCGCAAGGCTTCCGCCGTAGGTAAGACCTTTTCCGGTAAGAACGCCTTCGTATTTGTTGGTAAGTCTCTTGTACTGACCGTACATAAAGCCGATTTCTCTACCGCCTACGCCGATGTCGCCCGCGGGCACGTCGACGTCCGCTCCGATATATTTGGAAAGTTCGGTCATAAAGCTCTGGCAGAAACGCATAACTTCCATATCGGATTTTCCGTGCGGGTCGAAGTCGCTGCCGCCTTTGCCGCCGCCGATGGGAAGACCGGTAAGAGAGTTCTTGAAAATCTGTTCGAAACCGAGGAATTTGATAATTCCTTCGTATACGGAAGGATGGAAACGAAGTCCGCCCTTATAAGGTCCGATTGCGCTGTTAAACTGAATACGGAAACCTCTGTTTATCTGCACTTTGCCGTTGTCGTCCACCCACGGCACGCGGAATTTGATGATTCTTTCGGGCTCGACGATGCTCGCCATAATTCCTCTTTCGATAAATTCGGGATGTTTTTCCACAACGGGTTCGAGAGATTCGAGAACCTCGATAACCGCCTGATGAAATTCGGGTTCGTTGGGGTTTCTCTTCTTTACGTTTTCGTAGATTTCCACGAGCGCTTTGTTCGTAAGTTTCATAAGTAAATTTCTCCTAAATATAGATTAAAAAGCATTTTAGTCGCGCGCCTACGCACGCAAGAGTGTTTTTTATATGATACAACCGCGCGGCGCGCCTTGTCAAACATAATGAAAAAATTTTTTCCCGAGCCGTAATATTTTTTTTCGCGCTCCTCCTCTTATAAATCGTGATATAATGCCTTTATGGAAAAAGTTTTTCACACGCTCGAACCCGTGTTCGACGAAAACAGCAAAGTTCTCGTTCTCGGAAGTCTTCCTTCTCCCCTTTCCCGCGCCAAAGGTTTCTACTACGGGCATCCGCAAAATCGTTTCTGGCGCGTTCTCGAAAAAGTTTTCAACGAAGAAATTCCCGATTCAAACGAAGCTAAACGCGCCTTTCTTCTCGGAAAAGGAATCGCACTCTGGGACGTAATCTATTCCTGCGACATAAACGGCGCGTCGGATTCGAGCATAAAAAACGCCGTTCCCAACGATTTTTCGGTTATTTTTTCGGCTGCGGATATCAAACGCGTTTTTACGACGGGCAAAACCGCGTACGCCCTTTACCGCCGTTTCACGGGCGAAACGCCCGTCCTTCTTCCGAGCCCGAGTCCGGCGAACTGCGCCGTAAAATTCGACGACCTCGTTTCCTCGTACTCTTCTATTCTACCTTTTTTGAATTAAAAAACGCCTGAAAATTACGCCTTTTCTTCATCTTTTTCCGCGTAAACAGCTCGTCGCAAGTCTGAAAACCTTTTACGTTTTTCCTTCTCAGCCTGTCCGCCGCAAGATAAAGCGGAGTCCCCGCCGCGTAGACGAAAACGCTCTGCGTAAGCAAAATTGAAAGCATATTAGCTACGTACCCGGCATCGAAATCGAACAAAAGCCACATAAGCGGCAAGATAAAAGCGTTTACAAGCACTGGAGGAAGTCCGCCGAGGACGATTTTAAGCGGTCTGTTTTTTACTTTTCTGCCGACGAGAAAGGTAAACAGAGACGCGATGAGCGTCGCTATCGAACCGAAAATAATATCGTAAAAGCCGAAAGGCGAACCGATATTAGAAAGAATACAGCCGATAAACAGCGCGGGTATACTTTCGACGTACAAAAGGGGCAAAACGGTAAGCGCTTCGCCTATACGGATTTGCAACGGACCGTAAGCAAGGGGCATACACGCGTAAGTAAGCGCGACGTAGAGGGCGCAGATAAGCGCGGCGCGCGCGATAACGAGAGTTTTTGATTTTTTCAAAATAGTTACCTCGGTTTTTTTATTATGAAGTGTTTACCGAAAACCTTCATTGCCGTTATCTTACACCGACAAAATGTCAGTTGTCAAGCGGCTGACGGAATTTACCCCGTATTGACAAAATTATTCTTTCGTGCCATAATTAAAATCGAAACGGGGAATATAATAAAAATAAAACGCGCTTTCCCCGCTATAATAAGGAAATTATGAAGAAAATCACAAAAATAACGTCGCTTGCCGTTCTGTTTGCTTTGCTCGTTTCTTTCGCCGCTGTCTTTGCGGGCTGTACTCCCGCGAAAATGTCGAAAGTCGTCGGCACCTACGAACTTATAATCGACACATATCAACAATACGAACAGGAAACGGTGGACAGAATAGCCGAATACGGCGTAAAATCCTATCTCGTCTTGACCGACGGCGATTACGGTTATTACATTTACGAAGATAAGTACACGTCCGTTACCTGCAAAACCGTAAAACTTTCATATAACAAAAACGACGACGACAAAATCACGTCCGTCACCTACACCGCCGATATTTATCGGAAGACTTCTTCTTACAACGTGGACGCCCGCGACGGAACGGTTTATCTCGTCGCGCGTTGGCCGAGCGCTTCCAAACTCATCGACGCCTACGAAAGACAGTATAAAAAGGTGAGTAAAGCGACGGACTTATCCTATGTAAAAACCGTATATAAAGGTTTGCGCGCATTCCCGTACGCCACTTCCGAGTACAACCGTTTGTTCTATGCGGAAATAGCTAAACCTTACGCAAACTACTCCGATTATATCTATAAGTTTTACGACCTCGACGTAATTAACGGAAAAGCGACCCTCTATTACGCGCTCAAATCCGACTTAACTCCGATAACGGAAGAAAATCTTACTCTTACGTTTGTCAGAAACGAACAAACGTCCGTCCCCGAAAAAATTAAAATAAGCGGCGTCGAATTCGAGATTAACGACCTTACTTTCACTCGCGACGTTACCGTTCCCCTCGAAGAAGGCATAACCCACGACGGGCAGGAAAATATGTACGCATTCTACGACGAAAACGTCAAATCGCCCGAAGATTACGACGCCTATTTCCTCGGTCTAATCGAAGAATACCGCAGCTCCTCTCGGTCGGAAACGGAACAATAAAAAGCTAATCAAACGTAAAAAATAAAATCGTTATGTTTTTTCCCGTTAAGATAAATTTTCATCGGGAATGTGTATTTAACCGTCAACGCGCCGTTTTTGCACGCATTTACGCACGCAAGGCATCTGATACATTCGGAATTTATACTGCCGCACTCTATCGCGCTGTTCTTACACGCCTTTCCGCACTCGCCGCATCGGATACACTTCTCTTTTTTCGTTTCGATTCTGACTCCTACCGCACTGCGTAACTTAGGAAAGAAGTTTGCGAGCGGATTTTTATACAAACGAGGTATTTTAACCGACGTAGGAGTTTTTATTTTTTCGATAAAACGGTCGAGCTCGTCAAATTCCGTAAATTCTTTCTCCTCGATATACGAATGCTTCGTCGGAATATACGCTCCTGCGATAACGTTGAGCTTAAAACGGTTCTGCGCTTCGTACAGAACGTTGCCTCTGCACATTTTTCCGTAAGTTGCGGCGACGGCTACGTTTTTTGCGTTTAATTTTTTCAGAAACCCTTTTACCGCTTTCGGGATATTTTGACAATGCACCGGAAAAACAAGCGCGACGGTATCGAATTCGTATATATTTAAACCGCCGATATCGAAAACGGGATAACCCAGCTTTTCGCTGAAATATTCCGCTATTTTACGGCTTTCTCCCGTATTTGAGTAATAGACTACGGCGTTCATTTTGCCAAATATTCTTTCATTATCGCACATTCGGGAACTTCTTCGAGACTGAAACCGAGCGCGCAATCGAGCTCTTTCAAGGCGTCTTCCCTCGTCGCGTTGCCGTCTCGTACCGCGATGGCAAGTTCAAGCGCGCTGAACGGTATCATATCGCTTTCCATATCGTAAAACCGCTTAAATTGCGAATATTCCTTGCACTTTTCTATATTACAGCTTGTGTGCAAGCCTTTTGCGTTTTCTTCGGGTTCTACCCATCCGCATTCCTTCACTATTATCGATTTAATTTTTTTCCAGTCGTACTTTCCTCCGCTTATTTCGTCGAAGTCTACCTGAGCAAAAACGGGTATATTACCCGTAAGCGATGAAATTCTTATCGCTCTTTTTAACGGTTTTACCATATTCGGCACGGTAAGCATGGATTCTACTACGTTACTTACCAACTCGTTCCCGTAGCCGAAGATTTTTTTCAAAGGGTTGTCGCCGTAAGCAAGCTGTTTCATTGTCGCAATCGTATGAAACTGTCCTCTTTTCAACGGCGGACGGAGCGTAACAACTCTTCCGACGTTTATAAAAAAGTTTGCTGTTTTATTATCCGCAAACGAATATGCGAATTTCGGAGCCATACGGTTATAGTAAAGTCCGACGATTTGCGCGGTTTCGTTTCCTACTACGAAATACGGAACTTTATTCGAAACAAGCTCCGGATAGAACAGCGCGTATGCAAGCGACGGGCAGGCGCAGGTGTTTCCGCTTAATTCATACAGTCGTCCGTACATCAGTTTTAAGTCGCTGTCCGCTACCTTTCTCGAAATAAACTCGACGTTCGGCAGCCTCTTCTTTGCTTCGCCGATACTTTCCCTCGCGCTGTCGGATATGTACGGGATTTCCCAAGTAAGCGCAAGCACTTTTAATCTCTGTACTTTTGCAAGATAATAGAGTAAATATGTGGAATCCTTACCTCCCGTATAAAACAGCGCGACGTCGAAGCGCGATTTTTTCGAATGAGGAAAGGTATTTTTTATCGGGACTATACTTTTGAGTTTTTCCGTTTCTTTTTTTGTCTGGCACATAGGACAAAACCCGTTGCCGTCAAATTCCAACCCCGGAATTATAAAATCGTTTGCAATGCAATTTGCGCAAAAACGCGCTTCCGAAAGATTTTTCGGAATTTTTCTCACTTCCTCTGTTCTTACCACCGCGTTTCCTACAAGCTTTCCCAGTACGGACAACTCTTTATCCGTAATTGCGCACGGAAGTTTTTCTATAATATTTTTTTGCTTTTCAGTCAGTTTTACGGTATTTTCAAACAGGTGTTCCTTGTTCCTTAAACCGTAATAACGCAGAATACTGCCCTCTTGCTTCCATCTTGACTGCAAAGAGTAGGTTAGCGACTTATCCATATTTTTCTCCGCGCCTTTTCTGCACCGCGAAAACCAAGCGCAAATCGGCGTAATTATCAAAACAACGTATTTGTATTTTCGTAAAAATCGGAAGTCCCCGATTGAAAAAGTTCATCCGTTTCGCCCGAAGCAAAATCATCTTCGACGGGTCTGTTCAAATCGTACCATGCGGCAAACGCGGTATTTTCGTACGGAATGACCCATATTTCGAGAATGCCGAACGTGAGCACGGAAAGCAGGTGCCAACCGATAAAACTGAGATGAAAAACGAAAATTTCCCACGTTCTTCCCGCAGTAAGCTCTTTGCATTTATCCATCGCGTCGCGGTATCCGATATTCGGATTGTCCGCGAAAACGTATCCGAGCATAGAATATTTTATCGCTATGATTATTCCGGGAATGACGCACAAAATAAGTCCGAGCGTAGTATACAGCATTACGAGAAAATACGCTTTGACTTTTTCCGACCAGTCGCGTTCTCTGTAATAGCACAAAACGGACGTGTTTCTTCTGTCTTCCCCTCTCGCCACAGCAAGATATTTCTTATTCAGCGCGGCGGAAGCGGGAAAGAGCAAAATCGCAACGACAAAACCTATCACTCCGAGAATTGCGCCTATAAGCGCATATTCCGCTCCGTTCCCTACGTTCCTTTGCATCGCCGCGGCAACCGCGTCGATTACCGAACTCGGCAGTCCTATAAGCACGCTCGTAAAAAACAGCGCTACCCAATTCCCTCGTACTTCTTTTTTAGCTCTGAATTTGGCTTCTAACCTGTCGTTTCTCATATGCTTTTTACCGCGTTATCAATAATATCCGCGGTCGCGGTCGTTATATCCTCTTCTTTCACGTTCTCTTCTAACGATTCTGTCCTCGCGAATCGAGTGCGAGACCGACGAACGGGATTTATTCCCGAAGAAATCGAATATCAATAAAATCGAACCTACCGAGAAGAGAATTTGACATATAAGAGCTACGACGCCCATTCCTCCGCATTTTTTTACGTCGTAAATAAGCGTCACGATAATAAGTATCGCCGTAAGCGCAAACAGCGCGTATCCGATTTTAGATTCTCCTTTAACCAAGAAAAAGCCGCCGACCGCGCTTGCAAGCGCGATAGCCATAAGCAAGCCGCCGCCGAAAAGGTTCAAATCGTACTTGATGCGGAACGAACGGTTGATAAAGTGCATAATAACGCCGAAAACGATTACCGCCGCAAGTATGATTATAAGCCACATAAGCCACGGTTGCATCGCCGCCAAACCGCTTAATACAGTCATAATAACTATCCTCCTAATATGACAAAATATATTTTAGGTAAACATCTACCTTAAATAAAGTATACTACATTATAACTAAAATAGTCAAGGCAAGCTTCCAACCAAACGGCGGCAGGCTTCCGACCAAACGTTACACGGAATTTTACCGCAATCGGTAAAACCTTTGTGCGGATAAAATTTATTTCCGTGTAAGGCGGACTTATAAGGAAGAAAGTCGTACCGACTTCCTTATATCCACAGTTCGCAGGGGATATTCCCCTGCTCGACCCCTGTAAGGGCAAAAAGTGAAAAATGTGCTTTCCACTTTTTGAATTTATTTTATTCCTTTTTCTTTTCCATCCATTTAAGTTTACACTTAATGTAAGGGAAAGATTAAATACATAAATAAGGAAAGTTTTTGTAAAGAGGGAGCGCGAGGGAGAAGAAACTTATATATTCGACACGAACGGGCGTGTACCGAGAGTGTCGCCCTTATGGGGATAAGTAAGGGGAGTGAACCCCTTACGAACTTAAATAACAAGCAAAATGTGTCATTTTGCTTCCTTGGAAGTCCGACTTATGCGGATAAAAAAAATCGTCCGCGCGTCGACTAAATGCCGACCGCGAGCGATTTTCCGCATAACGTGTGGTCGGAGATAATCGACACGAACGGGCGTGTACCGAGAGTGTCGCCCTTATGGGGATAAGCAAGGGGAGTAAACCCCTTGCGAACTTACATAATAAGCAAAATGTGTCATTTTGCTTCCTTGGTAGTCCGACTTATGCGGATTAAAAAAATCGTCCGCGCGTCGGCTGAATGCCGACCGCGAGCGATTTTCCGCATAACGTGTGGTCGGAGATAATCGACACGAACGGGCGTGTACCGAGAGTGTCGCCCTTATGGGGATAAGCAAGGGGAGTAAACCCCTTGCGAACTTACATAATAAGCAAAATGTGTCATTTTGCTTCCTTGGTAGTCCGACTTATGCGGATTAAAAAAATCGTCCGCGCGTCGGCTAAATGCCGACCGCGAGCGATTTTCCGCATAACGTTTGGTCGGGTGTAGTCTAAAAAGTTTTCCTCTCTCGCAATCTAAATTTATAAAATATTTTTAATAACTTTATCGATTTTATGAGCGGTTTCGACAAAATCTTTTGCGGTAAAGCCTTTTGTTGTCATTGCCGCGGTGCCTATTCTCACGCCGCTCGTCTGCATAGGAGAACGGGTTTCGTTGGGCACGCAATTTTTGTTGAGGGTTATACCGACTGCGTCGCAAGCCTCCTGCACCTGTTTTCCGCTTACTCCTTTGTCCGTCAAGTCCACAAGGAAAAGATGGTTGTCGGTGCCGCCCGTGACGACCTTATAGCCCATTTTTACGAACTCCTCCGCCATAACGCGACAGCTTTCGACTACCTTTCCTATATACTCCTTGTACTCGGGTGTCAACGCTTCTTCCGCGGCGATTGCTTTGCCTGCGATAACGTGTTGCAAAGGTCCGCCCTGCGTTCCCGGGAAGATTGCCGAGTCGATTTTTTTGGCAAGTTCTTCCTTACAGAAAATCAAACCGCCTCTCGGTCCTCTCAGCGTCTTATGCGTAGTCGTAGTTACTATATCGGCATACCCGAACGGCGTAGGATGATAACCCGTAGCGACAAGTCCGGCTATATGCGCGATGTCTACCATAAGAAGCGCGCCGGCTTCTTTCGCTATCTCGGAAAATTTGGCGAAATCGATTATTCTCGAATACGCGCTCGCGCCCGCCACTATGAGTTTCGGACGGATTTCGAGAGCTTTCTTTCTCGCGTCTTCGTAATCGATATAACCTCTTTCGTCCACTCCGTAAAAAGAAAAGTTATAGAGTTTTCCGCTCGCGTTTACCGCCGAACCGTGGGTAAGATGACTGCCGTTGTTAAGTTCCATACTGAGAACCTTGTCTCCGGGAACAAGAATCGCCTGGTAAGAAGCAAGGTTCGCGCTCGAACCGCTGTGGGGCTGGACGTTGACGTGGTAATCGGTATTGAACACTTTTTGCCACATCTCTATACAATATGTCTCTATCTCGTCTACGACTTCGCACCCGCCGTAATATCTTTTACCCGGATACCCTTCGCTGTATTTATTCGTAAGGCAACTGCCCACCGCTTTCATAATGTCTTCGCTGCAAAAATTTTCGCTCGCGATAAGTTCTATGTTTCGGCTCTGGCGTTCTTCTTCTTTTTTAATCAAATCAAATACTTTACTCAATTTCATTCTCCTTAGTTCGGCTTTGCGCTCTACACTATTATAATAGAACTATTATATCAGAACTGAAAAAAAACGCAACTCAAACCGGGACAAGTTTCCGCTCGGCGTCGTTATTTCTAATAAAACCGCCTAAAACGCACGCATATATATTTAGAACCGTTTATTGCGTTCGGTCTTTACAACGATACGACTTTCTGATATAATGTAAAAAACCGTAAAGAACTTACGGTAAAAAAAGAAAGGGGCACTAATTCACTAATGCAAAACAGACTTATAAAAGAAATAATTTTCCGCACCGCGTATCTTGTTATCGCGTGCGTAGGGCTTTTGGCAAACCTCGGATTTTTGTCTATCGGAGGGGGAAGCGAACCGAGCGGATTCGACGCGTACTTTTTCACGAACTATTTCGTCTGGGCATTGATTATGTCTATCGTCTGCACGGCGGGCGCGCTTGTCGAAGACGTGAAAATTTACAAAAGCGGAGAGTTTTCAACCTATACGAAGAAATTTTCCTTCCTTAAATTCTGCGCTTTAAGCAGTATGCTGTTTTGCTTTATCTGCGGTTCGTTCTTTATCGACAGAATAGGAAATTATCGCCTGACTTCGTCCACGGCGTACGGCAGTATCTACCCCGCCATCGCGACGGCAGGATATTGGCTTGACTTAAAAATATTCCTGTCCTTCTTCCTGTGCCCCGTTTTGTACGTTATTATGTACGTCTTGTTCGAAGAAAAAGGAAAAACGCGCAAAATCTACGGCACGTTGGGCATCGTCCCGCCGACGATATTTTATCTTACAGACAAAATTTTCGGAATTATTATGAAATCCGTATACGGCGGAGAACAAGGATTGTTGAACGCGGGAATGTACGGCGTTGCAAACCCGTTCTTTTTCTACGACGACGCGACCTTTCATCAGTGGTGGTGGATTTTGCTGTGGCCGACCATTTTCGGCGTGGGGCTTGTAATCCTCAACCGCTCTTCTTTCCTTATTTCCCGTCTGAAACGGAACGAGAACGGAAAACTCGCTTTGATTAAGGGCGAACCCGACGAAGACGAACTCTGCGATATGTTCCACCCTCTCGCCGTAAAAATCAAATTGAAAAAAGCGCAAAAAAAACAAAACGATAAATCTGCTAACTAATCGATATACTTTTTGATTTGCGGTTCGGACAAATTGCGTTTGAACGCATAATTCATTGTTCCCTTTCGTTTGTAATCCGTTCGGTTATATGGTATACTAATATAATATAACCGTTTCGGAGATTATCGATTATGAAACTTACTTTTATAGAACACGCCTGCGTAATGCTCGAACATAACGGAACGACGGTGGTTATCGACCCGTTTACGTCCAACCTCGACGCGGTTATGCGGGAATATCCAAACTTTTTACACCCCGACTATATCGCTCTCACTCACGGACACGACGACCACACCGCCGCGCTTACTTCGATAGCGGGCAAAAACACCGTAATAGTCGGCATAGTCGAACTCTGCTCTTACCTCTCTTCCCACGGCTTTACCAATACTTACGGAATGAATTTCGGCGGCACGCTCGACTTCGGAGACGTCTCTTTTTCCCTCGTCCCCGCCGTTCACAGCTCTTCGGACAAGGGCGTTTACCTCGGAGAAGCGGGCGGTTTCGTGATAAAAATGGGTAATAACACGGTCTACCACTTCGGCGACACCGACGCTTTCGGCGATATGGCGTTAATAAACCGCTTCCACCGTCCGACGATAGGGCTCGTGCCCATAGGCGGCAGGTTTACTATGAACGAAGAAAAAGCGGCGTTTGTCTGCAACGAATATTTCTCGTTCGATACCGTCATTCCCATTCACTACGACACGTTTCCGCCGATTAAAGCGGACGCGGAGCGTTTCGCCTCCCTCGTAAAAGGGAAAACTCTGATACTCAAACCGTCGCAAAGCGCGGACTTCGACTGACGATAGTTTTGCGCAAAGCGGCAAAAAAATACAAAACTCAAAAAATTTTCTTTAACGGAGGTTTACGGAAAATGAAAATAGATATTTTTTCGGGCTTTCTCGGAGCGGGAAAGACCACTTTAATCAAAAAACTGATAAAAGAAGCCTATAAAGGCGAAAAAGTCGTCCTTATAGAAAACGAATTCGGAGAAATCGGCGTAGACGGCGGTTTCTTACGCGACGCGGGCGTGGAAATCACGGAAATGAACAGCGGTTGCATTTGTTGCAGCCTTGTCGGCGATTTCGCAAAAGCCCTCAAAAAAGTAACCGAGGACTATTCGCCCGACCGTATAATAATCGAACCGTCGGGAGTAGGCAAACTGAGCGACGTGGAAAAAGCCGTGGAAAGAGGTCTCGACAACGCGCCTATTAACACGAAAACTACCGTCGTGAACGTCAAAAAATGCCTTATGTACGCGAAAAACTTCGGCGAATTCTTCCTCGACCAACTTGAAAACGCCGACTGCGTGGTGCTTAGCCACACCGACGACGCGACCGAAACGAAAACCGCGGAATGTCTCGCGTTCGTAAAAGAGCATAACCCCAACGCGTCCGTTATCGCCTCTCCTTTGAGCGAACTCGACGGAAAAACCGTCCTTGCCGCAATGGAAAGCCGTTCTTCCGCAAAAAAAATGGCAGACGAACTCCTCTCCGAACACGAACATTGCCATCATCACGACGAAGAAGACGAGCACTGCTGTCATCACCACGACGAGGAAGATGAGCACGAACACTGCCACCATCACCACGACGAGGAAGATGAGCACGAACACTGCCACCATCACCACGACGAGGACGACGAGCACGAACATTGCTGTCATCACCACGACGAGGAAGATGAACACGAACACTGCTGTCATCACCATCATCACGGACACGACGCGGACGAAGTTTTCGTTTCGTGGGGGAAAGAAACGACGGCGACCTATACGAAAGAGCGGCTTGAAGCGATTCTCTCCGCTTTGGGAGACGAAGAAAAATTCGGAGCGGTTCTCCGCGCGAAAGGTATCGTACGCGGGGAAAACGAGTGGTTACACTTCGACTATATCCCCGACGGCGCGGACGTAAGAAGCGGAAGCGCGGACGTAATCGGTAAAATATGCGTTATCGGAAGCAAACTTAACGAGAGCGCGCTCGGAGAACTTTTCGGACTTTAAGAGGTAAAAATGCACGAAGTAGGAGTTTACATTTTCTGCGGTTTTCTCGAAGCGGGAAAGACGACTTTCATATCCAACGCTCTTGCGAGCGAAGAGCTGGACACGGGCGAAAAGACCGCTTTGTTCGTTTTCGAAGACGGAGAGGAAGAATACGAAGAAAAGAAGTTGAAAAACACCGACGTTTTCCACCTCGATAAAAATTTCATCACGCTCGAAAAGATGTCGAAAGCGGAAACCGACGGCGATTATACGCGTATTTTCGTCGAATACAACGGTATGTGGGAACTCGGCGATTTCCTCGACGCAATGCCCGAAAACTGGGTCGTATGCCAGATTATGGCTATATTCGACTGTACGAATATTCTCATTTACAACGCAAATATGCGCCAACTGGTTTTCGATAAAATTCAGTACGCCGACCTCATCGTCTTCAACCGTTACAAAAGCGGCGATGACAAGACGCCGTATCATAAAATCGTCAGAGGTATTTCGAGAAACAACGACATAATTTACGAAAACGAACGTAAAGAAATCGAACGCGACGACATAGAAGACCCGTTGCCCTTCGACGTAAACGCGCCGATTATCGAAATCGAAGACAGAGACTACGCGTACTTTTACCGCGAACTTACGGAAAATATGAAAGCCTATCACGGCAAAACCGTGCGCTTTCTTTGCGTAACCGCTTACGACAGAAGCCTGGGAAAAACCACCGTCGTCGTAGGAAGACACATAATGACTTGTTGCGAAGCGGATACCAAATACTGCGGTTTGGTATGCGAACATAACGGTTCGCGTTCGTTTGCAACGGGACAGTGGTACTATCTTACGGCAAAGATATGCGTAAACAAGCACAAGGTTTACGGCGGCGAAGGACCCATTCTTCTCGCTATGAAATTCGAAAAAGCGACCGAGCCCGCGCCCGAAGACGTGGTTACTATGTTCTACTGATTTACGCGTAAAAAACTTAAATTTACGCCAAAACGCAAAAAACGCTTGTCATAGCGCGTAAGTTATGATAAAATGTTTTAGCAATATCGAATTATTACTTTAAGGAGTTAGATAGATGTTTGGTTTGATTGCGGCTACTGCCGCGGACGTATATTTCGGATTTTGCATCGCTTTTATGGTGCTGCTCGTACTCGCAGCCATAGCGATGATTGTTATCGTTCTTATGCAACGCGGCAGCGATAACAACGGGATGAGCGCTATAACCGGCGGAACGGACACGTTCTTCGGCAGACACAAATCGAGAAGCATAGACGGCAAATTCAAACTTGCGACGATCATCGTAGCTTCGAGTATGCTCGTCTTCTCCATTCTCTTCTTTGTGTTCCAGGTTCTTCTCCACAGACTCGGCTAAAAGAATTCCCGTTAAACAAAAACCTTACAAAATAGAAAAACTGTTTCCGCATTTCACACGGAAACAGTTATTTTTTTATACTATGAACCCGTTATTCTTCCGTTCCCTCTTCTTCCTCTTCCTGTCTGTCGGGGTAGAACTTTACGGTGATATTCTTATCGTCTATCGGCAGATTTTCCTCAAGACTCCATTTATACGGCAAGGTTATTTCGGTTATTTTCGTATCTTTAAGCGCGTTTGTTTCGATTGCTTTTATCCCACTCTTTTCCCCTATTATGAGTTCGGCAAGTTCGGCGCATCCCGAAAATGCCTCTTCTCCTATTACCGTCACGGTATCGGGAATATCCACCCGCCGTAAGGCCTTACACCCGACGAACGCGCGACTGTTGATGAAATATAGCGAGGAAGGCAAAGTTATTTCCCTTAAAGAGAGGCAGTTCGTAAACGCGCCGGGGCGTATTATGTTAATTCCGTCGGGCAAATCGACGTATTCGAGCGCGGTGCATTGATAGAAAAATTCCGACGCAATCGTGTCGGTGACGCCTCCCGCTTCTATCGTAGCGGTTTTCAGATTTCTGCATTCGGCGAACCCTCTCTGATTATCGAGCACGTAGCAGTTGGGGATTATTACCGAAGTAATCGACGTCCCTTGAAACGCGCGCTCGGTCATTCCTCTTACGGGCAAGCCGAGATAATTGTTCGGCAAAACGAGAATTCCGCCGAGATTTTCTTTGTCCTTAGCTTCTATCAGATAAAACTCGTTCCCGTAGTTGTCCTCGGAAAGATAAAAATTGAAATTCGAATTCGGCGTTGCATTTTCCGTGTTTTTTACCCATTTGGCGTATAAAACCATATCTTTTTTCAATTTTACGCTCTGCGCCCAGTTATAAAACTCCGTTCTTTCTTCGTCGGTACACCACCCTACGAACGTATATCCGTCTTTAACGGGAGAAGCGGATTTGGGCATAACCGTGTCGGTATCGCCGTGGTAGTCGGGAATTTCCGAACCGCCGTCGGTATCGAACTTTACCGTACATTCGAGAGGCTTTGTAGAATAAACGTACTCGCTGTACACGGGAATATTTTCCGTTACGTTTGTAAGATACTCTTCGATAAGTTCGCGCGTTTCCGTGTTTTCCCCTACTTTTTCGTATACGACCCAACGTTTTGAAACGATTTCCGTATAATGGCTCTCGTCAGAAAGTTCGTATCTGTCGGGAAGTTCGGGCACCTCGTCGAAAGCGAGACTGCCGCCGTAAGGCACGATAAATTTTTTGACGACCGTATTGTCTTCGTGCATAAACGTGATAACTCTGTCCGCTTTTTCCGCTTCGACGGTAAACGACTTGGTCTGACTCAGATTTTTTCCGTCAACCGCGCCGTAAAGCCGCACTACGACCGAATACGTCTTTTCTTTTTCCACCGTTATCGAGCGGTTATTGTTGACTGTAACAGGGGTGTTGTCGGGCAAAACGTATGCCTTCACCGAAACGAACAAATCGTATTTCATTTCGTACGAGGAAAAATTATTGACGGAATAAGGAAGATAATACTCCCCTGCGGGCGCGTTTACTACGTCCGTCGCCTCGATATACAAATCGGACGGGAACGTCTTTTCGCAACCCGTAAATATCGCCGCAACAAGCGCGACAAGAATTAAAAACAGTAACTTTTTCTTCATTTTGTCTACGTAATTATACCGCACTTTGCTTTTTTTGTAAAGATAACCGAGGTTTTTCAAGGTTTGATAAAGAAAAACGCCGCAAAAATGCGGCGCGTCCGAATTCTTACTTAAAAAACCGGTTTTTCTGTTAAAAAACTACTCCGCTACGACCGCGATACGGATTTTCGCCACCGTTTCTTTATAGCACCATACTTCGGCGTCGTATTCTCCCACGTTCTTTATCGAGGAAGGCACGGTTATTTTCTTCTTGTCTACGGTAAAACCCATCTGCGCCAGCCCGTTCGCAACGTCCGCCGCGGTTACGCTTCCGTACATCTTTCCTTCGAAGCATTTGACGGGCACTTTTACCGTCGCTCCGTTAATTTTCGCGTATAACGCCAACGCCTCGGCTTTTTCTTCCGCTTTTCTCTTCTCTTCGTTGGCTATACGCTGATTGCGTTCGTTCTGCGCGTCTTTGGTCGCCGCCGTCGCCATTTTCTTAGGTATGAGAAAATTCTTCGCGTATCCGTCGTTCACTTCGGCTATGTCGCCTTTTTTGCCTAAGGGTTTAACGTCTTGCAATAATATGACTTTCATACTGATTCTCCGTAAGTTTTTTCCACTAAATTATATATAATGACGCGCAATATGTCAAGCATTGGCTTTATTATCTGTTTTATCCGACCAGTCGTTGCGCGGAGATTTTCCGCCAGTCGCTACGCTTTGTGCCGATAAAACCTTATATCCGCGCAAGTCGGACTCATAATGAATGAATTCGTACCGACTTCCTTTTCATTTAAGTCCGCAAGGGGTTCACTCCCCTTAATTATTTCCATAAGGGCAAAAAACGAAAAACGTAGTTTTCGCTTTTTGAATATGAATTCCCTACACCCTTTCACGAAATAAGGGGAGACTCCTTATTAAACCCCGGAAGCGGATAAAGAAGAAAAGCAATTCGGGCGGGCGGGTGGGTTGATACGATATTTTATAGTACAAATAACCGAAAGCGGAACGGTATGTTTCGCTTCCTTTTGTAAATGAAATGAGTTCGGAGTTTTCCCGAACTCATTGCCAAATCTGAATATGGAAATCGACTATCTTGCGTAAAAATCTTATTTATTGATTATCTCTTTGTATGCTTTTCCGAATTTAAGCACCGGTTTTTTCGACGCGGGGATTTCTACTTTTTCCTGCGTACGCGGGTTTATTCCCGTTTTTGCCGGCACTTCTTTCACTTCGAACGTGCCGAATCCCGCAAGCTGAATTTTGTCGCCGTCTTTAAGCGCGTTGGTTACCGCCGCCACAAATGCGTCGTATGCCTTTTCCGCAACCTGGTTGGACGCGTCCATTTCCTTGGCGATTGCCTTGACAAATTCTTTTTTGTTCATTATACTTTCCTCCAAATTATGTATTAAGAATCGGTTTTTGCGTCGCCCGCTTATCCGTTTTCTCCTGCTTTTCGGGGATAATCGGCGTTTATTCCGACGTTTCCCTCAATTTCAGTATATTGTATCCTTCATTTTCTGTCAAGGGGGTATTTTTCAAAAATTTGCAAAATTTTCGAAAAACTTCCTTGCTCGTTTTTTACTTCCACTCGTCTATTTTATAACTATCGACCGTTTTTCCGTCTTCGTCTATCGCCGTCATCGTTATTCCGCTTTCTCTTATCCTGACTTCGCTTACGATAAACCCTTCGTCCGTTTTACCCCCGTCGATAAAATACGGTATCCCGCCGATTTCTCCGAACCCCACTTCGTGATAGTGTCCGCAAAGAATTACCGTCGCGCCTAAATTTCCGAGTTTTGCAAGCGCTCTTTCCGACAATTCCTCTTCCCGACATATTTTATAATCGTGGCATATAACGACGATTTTCTCCCCCTCTTCCGCGTTGAGCCCTTCGAGAAATTCAACCATTCTTTCCCTATAAGCCGAATAATCCGCCATTTGTCCGTATTCCGCGTGTCCGTCCTCTTTATCCTCCGCCGAATCAAGCACGATGAATCGATAATTTCCCACCTTTATATCCGTATAAAATTCTTTAAGATTGAGCGCGTCCCTAAGTTCGGACGCATACGCTCCCCTTGTTTCGTGATTTCCTCTCGCGTAAATTATCGGTACGCTGCCCTTTGACAGGTCGCCCGCAAATCCCACCACGTATTCCGCGGCTTCCTCTTCGTATTGCAAACCCGCCGCCGCGTCTCCGAGCAGAATTATTCCGTCGTATCCGCTTATATATCCCGCGGTTTTTTTCGCCTTTTTCAACTCCGTATGCCAGTCGGACACACATAAATATTTCTGTTCTTCGCCCTTAATCGGCTTGATTTCGTACTCGCCGCTCTCTATGCTCTTTCCGACCCTCCCGCCGTAAGTAAGCTCGTCTGTCACCCGCGTCGCTCCTACCTTATAGCCGCTTGCCGCCGCTTCGTACGGAACGGTAAAACTATGTATCCTCGCGTTCACTTTCCGTCCGCCGTCCTCATTGTATATTCTATACTCTTTTCCGCCGAATTCGTATTCTATATATCCTGTTCCGGTATCCGAAAGCGCAAAAACAACCGAATATCCGTCTCCCGTGTCGATGACCGCGGGGTCGGAGATAAATTCAAACTTTCCGAAGGGAAAAATCGCGCTTGTAAGACCGATTATACCTGCGACAACGCAAAAACACAATACCGTAAGCCTTGCTTTTCCGTTTTTAACCGCGGGGAAGAACAACGCGAAAAACACGGCGCAGAAAGTAATCGCCATATAAGGCGCAACCGAGGCGAGCATTCTCCCCGCAAGAGGCGAAGATTCTTCCCCGAGCACTACAAAAAACACGACCCACGCGACCGTGAACAAAGCCGTAAGAATTGAGACGACGATTTCCGAAATCCACACGCCTTTTGCTATAAGCGGCAGTTTCTCTTTCTTTCCCTCGGGAACTCTTTCCAAACCGGTCAGCAATAAAAACGCGTTTGCCGCCGCAACAAGCGCGTTAAATACCATTATAAAAAACAGCGTCATACTCAAACCCGAGAAAGTATAACTGTCTATAAAAACGTATCCCACCCGACAGGAATAAAAAATCCACGGCGCGATAAACGCAAAGAGCGCTACCACGCACGCCGTAACTTTATTCCGAACGGTACTTAAATTTTTCGCTTTTTTCATCTTTTCTCTCCTTGCACTTTATGGCTTTCCCTATGATTTTATCATTTTGCACGGTTTATTTCAATAGCGATTTATAAAATACTTTCTACGGAATTCGAAGGGAAACGTCAAAATATAAAAATCCGTATGAAAAACGGGCTGTTCGCATTAAACGAACAGCCCGCCGTCTTAACCTATTTACTTCTTGCAAAATTTTATCCCGCGCCCTTCCGGATATGTTTTATAAAAGCGAACGCAATATGCTTTCGAGGGTTTCTATATGTATTTCCTCGTCGATTATTATGCGTTCTATAAGCGCTTTTATCTCGTCGTTCTTCGACAGTCGTATGACGTCCCTGTAGCCCCGTATCGCTTCTTTTTCGCCGTTGATGTCCGACTGAATCATCTCTTTGGGATTAAGCATATAATTGACAAACCCGCCTTGCCAGAACCCGCGGTTGTCTCCTATATACGGCACGCCGCCGAGCCTTACGATTGCCGTTCCCAGCATATCGTGATGACGCATCTCGCTTATTGCGATTTTTTCCAGACATTTGGAAATCTCCGGTTCTTTATCCCCTAGCGCGTAACTTTGAAATATGTACCCCATAATTGCGGTGGTTTCGCTTGTTTTGCCGCCGTATACGGGCATCAGCAGTCTGACTTCGAACGGACTTTTCCCCGCCGCTACTTCCGGATACGGCAAATCCGATTTATATAAACATTCCATTTTTTCCGTTACCTCCTTTTATATATTTATATGTCGAGCATCAAACGAACGTTTCTCTCTTTTACCTGTTGACCCGAATTCAACCGTGGGGTATAATTTCAATAATCGGGGATAATTCTTATATGGACGAAAGCCGCATTTACTTCTGTATAGATATGAAATCTTTCTTCGCGTCGGTGGAATGCGCCGAACGCGGGCTCGACCCTATGAAAACCTGTCTTGTCGTCGCCGACGAAACGCGCGGTCGCGGCGCGCTCTGTCTTGCGGTTTCTCCGAAGCTCAAAGCTATGGGCGTAAAAAACAGATGCCGCCTTTTCGAAATCCCCGCGGGCGCGGACTTTATCATCGCCAAACCCCGTATGAAAAAATACATCGAATACGCCGCGGATATTTACGATATTTATCTCGATTTCTTCTCCCCCGACGACATTCACGTTTATTCCATCGACGAATGTTTCCTCGACGCGACCCGCTATCTCTCGGTCTATAAAACCAAACCCCGCGCCTTTGCCGAACGCCTGATAGAAGAAATCCGCACCCGCAAAAATATCCCCGCCACGGCAGGTATCGGCACGAATCTCTACCTTGCCAAAGTCGCCCTCGACATAACGGCAAAAAAAACTCCCGACGGAATAGGTTATCTTGATGAAAATTTGTATCAAAAAACCTTATGGAACCACACGCCGATAACCGATTTCTGGCAAATCGCGCGCGGCACGGCTCAACGACTGCGAAAGAGAAAAATTTACACGATGAAAGACATCGCCGCCTACCCCGAACAGGCGTTGTACGAAGAATTCGGGGTAAACGCGGAACTGCTTATAGACCACGCCTACGGCAGGGAGTCCTGCACGATGGCGGACATAAAAGCATATAAACGGAAAAACACTTCGGTATCCTTTTCGCAGATACTTTTCGAAGACTACGACTACAACAAAGCGGAAACCGTTATGAAAGAAATGGTGCTTTCCGGCTGTCAGGAACTTATGCGGAGAAAGGCGGTTACCGACAGAATAGCGTTTTACGTCGGATATTCGTCCGACGAACTGCCCTCGACGGGAGGGTCTGCAAAAATAAGCGAGCACACTTCGTCGTTTTCCGTTCTGCTTCCGTATTTTACCGAACTTTTCCGCAAAACCACGCGAAAAAACGCGCCCATACGGCGACTTAGCGTCGATTTCGGGTCGGTCGTGTCCGACGAATTCGAAAACTACGGGCTTCTAACGGACGTGGATAAAATCAACAAAGAAAAAAGCGCGGAAACCGCCGTCCTCGACATCAAAGATAAATTCGGCAAAAACTCAATTTTACGCGGCATAGACCTCAGAGACGAAGCCACGACGAGAAAACGCAATACTTTAATCGGAGGACACAACGGTGAATAGAACCGACCGAGCTAAACAGTTTCTTCCTTTCGACGCGCTTAAAGGCTTGCGCGAAGAACTTCTTCGTCGCGAACGTATGCGAACTCGCGTAGAACGCGCCGTGCTTTCGGAAACTCAGCAAAAAGAAATTTCCGACGCGCTTAGTACCCTCAAAAAAGGTTCTTCCGCGGAAATAACTCACTATATCGGAGGCAACTACGTCACCGACGTATACGTGGTAAAATCAATAGACGTCAACGTCGGCTTTATTCAAACAACAACTTCCAAAATCTATTTTGATGACCTGTACTCGGTTAAACCGTTACCCTAAAATACATTTTAAGTAACGGTTATTTATTGTCAGAGTTTTCTGTTTCATCAAATTTTTCTTTCGCGGTTTTTTCTTTTTTAATCTTTTCGTCAAGCGATTTAACGGAAAAGACCTTGTCGCTTTTATCTATGAGTTTAAGCGGATACAATGCGATTGACGCGACGAAAAGGGATACGGTAGCTTGCACCGCGTCCATAGGAAGCGCGACGAGCGCGGAAGCGTAACTTCCGTAAAAGAAAGTCTGGCAGATAAAATAGCCCGTCATCATAAGGTATGCGCCGAGCGCCATCGAAGCTATCGACAAGGTTATATTAAGCGGTTTTTTCTTTACGAATTTTTTGACGAGTTTTATAAGTAAGCCGACTATAAGTCCTTCCAGCCCTTTGATTATAAGCGTATAAAACATTGTGACGGGATATACCGCCAAATCCGCGAAGAAACTCCCTATTCCGCCCGCAAACATACCGATAACAGGTCCGAAAATCGCGGAAACGATTAAAATAACCGAATCCCCGAGGTTAAAATAAAACTGCGCGGAAGAAAAACCGAGCAGCGTGGCTACCATTACCGCCGCCGCGCTTACTGCGGCGTACGCAATGACTTTTGTAGTGAGAATGGCTTTGTTCGACATTTTTTTCATATTACCCTCCGCTTCGGGGTAAAATCTTACCGAAAAAGAATGTACGAACGCGCGCACAAACATATACACCGTGATATGACATTCTTTCCCATTCTGACTTTACAGGCGGTTGCGGAATCTCACCGCATCGGCTGCTGGGGCTGTCGGACTCGTCCGCGTTCGCTTTTGACGCAAAGCGGCATTACCGCCGGTTGGTTACCCACCCAAAGAATTGATTTATTATTCAAATTATAATTCCGTCATCAACCGCTGTCAACGCTTTTTTCCCGTCGCCCCGTAAAATAAAAGTAACTTATATCTTCGTTTCGGCGAAAAAAACGCGATATTTTCGCGTTTTTCGGTTTATGGTTTCTCGTCGTACAAGCCTACTATTTTTTTAAGGTAATCGGAATACCCTTCCGCAACCTCTGTCGGCGAGAGTATTTTGAGTTTTGTTCCCAATGAGGCGCACCAGGCATAAAAAGTCGGGCTTATCTGTACGTTCGCTCCGAACTTAAATTTGTCGCCGTAGTAAGAAAAGCGCGTTTTCTCTCCGAAACGGTCGAAAACAACGTCGAGCGCGTCGCTTTCCACGGCAAAAGTCACTTTTTCCGTCTTTCCGCAATACATAGAAAACGCCTGTTTTCTATGCCTGTTTACGTTGAATTCTTCCATATCGTGCGATGGCGTAATCGGCGCTTCAGTAACCGCCACGTCGTCCATTCTGTCTATACGGTAGTTGGAAATATTCATATATTTGTCGTTATAGCAAGTGAGATAATACTTGTTCTCGTTGAAAATCAGCGCAACGGGGTTGACAATATACTTTTCTCCGTTTTTTCTGTACTGTCTCTGTCCGTGGCAATCGAGGTCGAAATATCGAAATTCGAGTTTTTTACCCGAGGCAATCGCCCTGTCCGCCGCGTCTACGGAGTAGTATACTTTTTCATTCGTATGTTTCGAAGTGTCCGAATAAACGACGTTTTTCGTCATAATTTTCGCTCTGTGCACGCCCGCCGTTTCCGCAATTTTTTTCGTAAGCACGGCGGTTTTCTTTTCGGTTATAAAATCCGCGGAAATAACCGCGTCCATCAGTATACGAAGCTCCGCGGGGTCGAATCTCCTGTCTGCGACGTAATAAAGATTGCTTCTCGACTTGACCGTCATAACCTCGTACCCGAACGAATTAAGCGCGGCTATATCGTCGTACAACGCCTTTCTCCCCGTCTCTATCCCGAGTTCCGCGAGTTTCGCTATTATCTCGTTTGTAGACATAGGGTGTTCTTCGTCGGTATACGTCCGTAACACGTCGAGTAAAACCAACGCTTTCAGTTTCTGATGCTCGCTTTTGGGCATATTCCCTCCGTTTTACAAAAAACGTCCGCTATCAGGCGGACGTTTTTAACCTTTATTCGTTATCGTTTTTATCCGTTTCTTCTGGCTTATCTTCCCCTTTCTTTTCTTCGCCTGCGCTTTCTTTCGTTTCGGGCGCGGTTTCTCGGGTTTCGATTAAAGTTTCTATTTCTTTCGGTTTTTCCTCGGTTTTTTCCTCTTTTTTGCCGTTTCTTTTGCGTTCGCGTTTTTCATACGCTTCCGCCATACGGCGTTTCATTTCCTTTCTCGCTTTCGCTCTTTCTCTTGCCTTTGCAAACAACGTGAACGGAACTTTGCGGATTTTGCACACGATGAACTTAATGAGAACGTACAGTCCGAATATCGCCGCTATTACTCCGAGATACGGCAGGATTGCGACTATTATCGTAAGTATCCATCCGAACACGCTACCGAGACTGGAACCGCTTCCCGACAAAACTCTGCCCAGTCTGTCCCAGAAACTCTCTTTCGCTCCGCTGTTATTTTTATGTATGGACAGATTAACCGTACTGTATTCGACCTGTTTTTTATACTCCGTCATTTCCGCGGTATATTCATCCATTTGCGCCGCGATTTCGTTGAGCCTTGTATAAATTTCCTTCTTCGTAGAATAATCAGGTTCCTCTTCCGCGAGAATTCTTTCAAGCATTTCTTTTTCGATTTCCAACGCTCTCTTTTTCGATTCCACACCCGTATATTCTTCGGTGACGTCTACTCCCCGTATGCTTTTGGAACCGACTTTGTTTCCCTCTTCTATCGCGTTAAGAAATTCGTCAAGTTTTTCGGTCGGCACCCGCAAAACGAAACTTGCGTATTGACTGTCGTCGTAACCGTCGACCGACATATTCTTTTCCCAACCGCCGACTTCTTTCAATTTTGCTCTGACGGTTTTAACCGTCTTTGTCAGGTCTTCGACGGTCATATCCATATCGACGGTATAAACCACAAGTCTGTCTTCGGTAATTACTATCGAATTCAGCCCGTCTCCACCGTTCGAACTCCCGTCTTCCGCAGGGGAATACGCGCCATCTTTATCGGACGAAGCGTTGCACGCGGTAAACGTAAATACCGAACAAATCACGAGAACGGCGGCGCAGACCGCTATTAAAATCTTACCGAATTTTTTCATAAATTCTCCCTCCTGTGCCGTTTTCTTAATTCTAATCGGCTATTCTTAACAAAGGCTGAAAGCCCTATCTCGTGTAAATTTTGGTCGACGGCGCTTTGCCCGTAATTATATCGCCGATATTGTATTTGCTGTTGGCGATAAACACCGTAGTGCCGTTTTTCAATGGTTCTTTGACGTAACCGAGTTTCGCTCTCGCTCCGTGCGCGCCTTTTCTGCTCGCTCCGTCGCAAAACGTGCGATACCGTTCCACTTCTTCCACCGTTTCGTAAACGGTGCTCCCGCAGATTTCCTTAATCAGGGTTTCTTTGTCGTCCTTATCCTTATATATACCGTCCACTCCCGTGAGAATAACCAACGTTCTCGGTTTCACGAGGCAGGCTATCTGGCTCGCCGTTTCGTCGTTGTCGACGCACTCGACGGCGTTGCCCCTCGCAAGAATGAGCGAACGTATTTCGAGTTTTCGCACTTCTTCGTCGTTTACCGGGTCGTTGTAGTTAATTATCGGAACCGCGCCCTGCTCGCAACTCCTTAAAAGCAACCTTTTAAGATGCTCGCGTTTCGCCGCGTCGTTGAAATGCTGATGCTCGACAAGTATCTGCCGCAAACTGTATTTGCTGTCGATAAACTGCCTGTACTGCGTCATAAGCACGCACTGCCCCTGCGCGGCGTAGTCGGCTTTTATCTCCTCTATGTCGCCATCTAATTCCTTCCCCGTGCGTTTTATGTAGTCGAGCCGCCCGATTTCCGACGCGCCGCTCGTAACCCATATAACTCCCGGGTGAAGATACCGCCCTATTCTCGCGATGATATTATAATCCATATCGTCGTGGTCGCGGTTTATAAGCGCCATACTTCCCACTTTTCCGACAAGTTCTATATCGAATTCCGCCATATTTTTTCTCCGTCCGAGTAAAAGAAGTTATCCTGAACGACAAGATAACTTCTTCTCATCTTTATATTTTAGTTTATTTCCGCCCGTTAGTCGGTTACTTCTTTAACCACGCGGTTGTAATACTTTTCGTTGACGACCGTATGCGCGTCCGCCTTTTCTTCGGTAAGTTTCGCCGTCCAGTCGGAATACGCCTTCGTGCGTTTGCTCTCGACCAGGCTCTTGCCTATTTCGTCCCATCTCGTAAGTCCGTCGAGGTTAAGCACGGTATCTACAGCCATCGCGCCGTTGACGTCAATCTTAACGTTGTAAAGAGGCGCGAAACTTATAAACATTTTATGCACGCCGTAATCGGAATAAGCGTCTTTTATTCTGTCTTCGACGTTCGTTCCGTCCGCTTGCTCGTATCCCGTGGGTTTATATCCATCGTTAAGCAATCCGAAATAGATATTGAGCGCGGTCGCGGTAAAATCTTCGTACCAGCCGTTTTCCATTTCTCCCGCGCTGACGAGATAACCCGAATCGGTGAGTTTTCCGCCGTCGTCGTCGTAAATCTCGGTAAGTCTGATAAACGCGTCGAGTAAATCTTGATAACTGCCGGTCGCGAACGCTTCTTGGATAATCGCGTTCATCGCGCTTTCCGCTTCCGCATACGTCTGATATTTGAGATTTCCGTTTTCGTCGGTCGCAAAGACGTCGCTTACTTTATAGGCTTTGTCCTTATCGTAGTTGGCAATATAACTTTCCAGCTGCGGGCAGGTCTTGATTTTTTCCGCGAAAAGTTTAATGAACACCATCTTCTGTTCGTCGGTAAAGTCTTTCGCCGCTTCCTTGTATTGGTCGGCAAGCCCGGGCACGTTGTCGAAACTCAGAAGAACGTGCGTAACGAAAATCATATTGATTGTGTACGTTCCGTCGCCGTTGTCATACGCGTATTTCATCGTATATTTTCCGTTTTCTTCGGCAACGTAAGTCGTATTATAGGAAACTACGTTGTCCGCCGCGTCAAGCGTAAACAAAGGCGCGTATGCTTTCTCCGTCGGGTCTATTTCGTAAGAAACCGAGCACAGCGCGTCAATCGGCACGTAATAAACTTTGCTGAGTCCGTCTGCGTCCGTACCCTTTATCGTATCGAAGAACTTTTTAACCTGCTCTTCCGCGGTGAGATATTCGTAGTTCGCTTTGTCTTTAAGCACGAGCAGGCTGTATTCCGCGGCAATTTCCTCCGGCGTAGCTTCGGTTATCTTCGCGCCGATTTCGTAGTTCTTCGCGTTGAGCAATACGGTGGAGAATTGCGAATCGTAGTAATACTGCAAACCGTTGTAGAACTTGTAGTTTCTGTAATCGCTTACGTTTTCCTTGCCGGGGTCGGTCTCTACGTAACCGATGTTATTCGTATTGAAAGTGTTTCTTAACTGTCTGTAAGCGTCCTTTTCTTCGTTGCTTTCGAAACTATCCGGATTGGGGTTGAAAATTTCCGCTTTGAACTCGGTCATATCTTCGGTATACGAACTTTCGTCCGCCCACACTTCGTTGGTTATATAACGGAGAGCGTCGAGAAGGGAACTCTCTTCTTCCTCTTCCGAAGGAACGGAACGCGCGCTTATAAGCGTGTAATTTTCCGCTTCCGAAGTAAAGCTCTCTATGTCGTAACCCGAGTCGTTATCCTCGGTAACTTCCGCGTAAACTCTGCCCGAATAAGTGACGGTAGCCGTCTTTGCCGTGAGGTATTTCGCGTTGACCGCGCCTTCGTCTTCCGCCACGGTAAGATTTTCTTCCTCTATCGGAACGTAAACGTAAACGTCTTCTTCGCCCGTCTTTACAAGTCTTACTTTCGAATACACTTTCGTGTAGTCGAGTTCCGCGGTGTCTTCGTCGCCGTCGTCCACCACTTCTTTCGCGTACAGTCCGTCGGCGTATTCTCCGTTATCCCCTTTGTTGGCAACGGAAACTCCCGCTACGAAATATCCGTCGGCATAGTATTTGGCGAGGCTGTCGTTGGCTTCGCTCTTTTCTCTGTCTCTTTCTTCGTCCTTGCTCTCTCCGAGGTAGGTTTCGAGCTGCGAAGTAAACTGGTCGTTTATCGTTTTTATCGCGGAATATCTTTCCGCAACGGTGAGCACGCCTTCGGGCACGAGGGTTTTGCCGTAGATTTCCGCATACTTTTCCGTGCGGCAGTACAACGCGTCGAACCTTCCCGTGCTTTTCGATTCCGCAAGAAGTTCTCCCATTGCGCATATGGTATTGTATTTTTGCGATTTAAGAGTTTTCAACGCGGAGTCGAGAAGGGTTTTTATATCGTAACTGTACGTCATTCCGTACGTCGCGTAGAGTTGCGAATAATAGTTGATTGCGTAGTTTACCGTGGAAATCAGTTCTCTTCGCGTAATATCCATCGAAACGGTATAATCCCAGTCGTTGCCGAGCACTTTCACGCCGTCGCCGTATTCTTTCGCGAGGTCTACGGTAACCGTAGCCATAACGCGGTTGGCTTGTCTCTCTTCGTTGACCTGCACCAACGAACACGCGCTCAGAGCCACGCAGAACGCAAGCGTCATACAAATCAGCAAAAACAATAATCCTTTCTTCTTCATCATCCTACTCCTTCTTAGAGTTGATACCGCGGTTTTCCGCGCCCGAATCGCTTCGACGGTAAGCGAAAACCCGCTTGCCGACAAGCTACTCATAAGAGTATACACTACTTTCCTACGGAAAGCAAGTAAATTTAAGAATTCGGAAAAAACAGATTGCGTTTATTTATGCGAAAAGACGGACTCTTCGGTTTTAATTCCGCGTTATTCGGTTTTACCCGCAACCTCTTCGAGAAAATCTTTGAGTTCTTTTATCCTCGCGCCTATCGGTCTGTTTATTCCGCCGAAAATCACGCTCGGCGGATTAGTCGGGCATAGCACGGCGGCTTTTTTGTATTTTTCCAGCGCAAAGAACAATTTTTCGTCGGCGAGAATACGCGAATCGGCGAAAAACAGTCCCGTTCCCGAGCCGTCCGCCACCGCTTTTTTCACTCCGGTTTTTTTCGCGAGATTTTTCAGAATTCCCATTCTCACTATGTTTTTTAACCTTGAGTTTTCCCCGTACGCCGCCGCGGTTTTTTTGTAAAACTCGTTCCCCTCTTCGGTGGAAACAAGCTCCGCCGCCGCGCGGTATATCGCTATTCTCGCTTTCGCGTCTTTTATATAATTTTCTTCGAGCGCGAAATCCCCGTCGATTTTCAGTTCGGTTTCTTTTTGTTCTTCCACCGAATGTCCCATCGCTTCTTCCACGCCTTCGCGGATGAGTTTGAGATACATATCGTACCCGACTTTTTCCATCTGTCCGTGCTGTTCTCTGCCTAAGATATTGCCCGCTCCGCGGATTTCCAAATCCCGCATCGCTATCTTAAATCCGCTCCCGAGTTCGGTATGCGCCATAAGCGCGTCCAGTCTGTTCGCCGCGTTTTCGGTAAGCACTTTCCCTTCCCGCACGGTGAAATACGCGTACGCGAGGGTATCGCTTCTTCCTACCCTTCCTCTGAGCTGGTACAACTGGCTCAGTCCGAGCCTGTCGGCGTCGAGCACGAAAAGAGTGTTCGCGTTGGGTAAGTCAATCCCGTTTTCGATAATCGTAGTGGAAACGAGCACGTTCGCTTCCCCGTCGTAGAATTTTTTAATCGCGTCTTCGAGGTCTTCTTCGTTCATCTGCCCGTGAGCGTAGACGACTTTTCCCTTTTCTCCCACGATTTCCTGCACTTTTTGATAAAACTTTTCAATTCCCTGCACGCGGTTGTACAGAACGAACGCCTGACCGCCCCGACCTATTTCCCTTCCGAGCGCGTCGCCCAGAAGTTCGTCGGAATACTCTGTGACGTATGTCTCAACGGGCAAACGGTTTTTCGGCGGAGTTTCCAGCGTGGAAATATCCCGTATCCCCGACAACGCCATATGAAGAGTTCTGGGTATCGGCGTAGCCGACAGACTGAGCACGTTCACCGTGTTTTTTATCCCTTTCAGTTTTTCTTTCTGCTCCACGCCGAATCTCTGTTCTTCGTCGAGCACGAGAAGCCCGAGGTCGTTAAAAACCACGTCTTTCCCCAAAATTCTGTGCGTCGCGACGATAATATTGCTCTCTCCGCTCTTTATCCTCTTTAACGCTTCCCTCATCTCCGCGGGCTGCGCAAAACGGCTCAGAAGCTCGATTTTCAGCTTGAATTTGTTCATTCTCGCGCTTAAAAGATTGTAGTGTTGTTGAGCGAGAACGGTCGTAGGGGCGAGAATCGCCGCCTGTTTACCCTCGATAACCGTCTTGAAAATCGCCCGCACGGCGACTTCCGTCTTCCCGTATCCCACGTCTCCGCAGATAAGTCTGTCCATTATCCTGCCGCTTTCCATATCGCGTTTTACCGCGGCTATCGCGTCGAGCTGGTCGTCGGTTTCGGTAAATTCGAAGTCGTCTTCGAGTTCTTTCTGCCACGGCGTGTCGGGCTGGTAGACGTGCCCTTTTCTCCCCGCTCTCGCCCGATAGATTTCCAAAAGGTCTATCGCCATTTCCTTGACGCTTTCCCGCACTCTGTTCTTGACCCGTTCGAACTCCGCGCCGCCCAGTCTGTGCAAAGCGGGCTTGTCCGAACCGTTGTATTTTTCTATCGCGTCAAGTTGTTCCACGGGCAAGAAAAGCCTGTCTCCTCCGCGGTAAAGTACGACGAAGAAATCTTTCTCGCCCGAAAGGGTTTTCACCCTCTGCATACCTTCGCTTATGCCTATGCCGTGCTTTTCGTGGACGACGTAATCCCCTTTCATCGGGAGTTCGAACGTTATGGGTTTCTTTTTCGCCGTCCTTATCGGCGCGTTCTTTCTGACGAGGTCGTAAATTCCTATGCACAGAAGTTTTTCCGTGGGATAAACGAACCCGTAGCCGACTTTCCCGACCTCTATCGCTATATCCGCTTTTTCGTCGAACCCGTCCGCTATTCCCACGTCGTGCTCGTTGAACGCCTCGATGAGCGCGCGTTTGGAATTTTCGTCTTTTGCGTACGCCCTTATTTTCACTCCGCGAATAAGCATCTGTTTTACCGTCGTAAAAAAGCCTTCCATATCGTTGTAGTATGGGGGCAGCGGCGTGGTTTTCAAATCGAAAACTTCCTGCGGAGTAAAATACCCCGACGAAGCCGTCATTCTCCCGAACGCGAGCGTCGTTCCGCCGAACTTTATTCCTTCTTCCGCGGAAAATATCGAACGCCTGTGGCAAGGCAACGCTTTGCCCCCTTCCGCCATCGCTTCCGCGCGGTTTTCGCAGGCTTTCGCGGTAAGTTTGAGTTTATCGGTAATCTGTCTCGCGTCGTCTATTACGAGAACGTACCCGTCCGCGTACGAAAGAAAACTTCCCGTCTGCTCTTCGAGGAAGGGAAGCATAAAAGTATTCAGAGGCGAAGACGGATTGTTTACAAATTCTTCTCCCTCTTCCGCCATTGCGTTTCTGTATTCGGGTTTGACTAAGCGTATCGCCTTTTTGAGCGAGTTAAGGATACCGTTTACTTCGTCTCGGCGCACTAAAATGTCGCTTGCCGGAAGAATTTCCAAAGTTTCGCGTTCTTCTCCCGAGACGTGCGTTTCGGGTGTGAAAACGCGGATTGACTCGACCTCGTCGCCGAAAAAATCCACCCTTAAAGGGTTGCTTTCGGTAGTCGGAAAGATTTCCAGGCAGTCGCCGGAAAGCCTGAACGAACCGGGTTTATCCGTCTCCGCGACCCGTTTATATCCTGCGAAAAGCAGTCTTTCGGTCAAAGCGGAAGTTTCGGTTTCTTCCCCTTTTTTCAAAACTATGCGTGAAGAAAGAAATCTGTTTTTTTCGGGGTATCTCGCAAGCAGACTTTCGCAGGTGACTACCACTCCGTCAAGGGTTTTATTCGACAGTCCGTTAAGTACGCTCATTCTCTCGCCGAGCGCGGAATAGTCGCACATTTTGCGTTTAACGAGGGGGTCTTCCTTTTCGGGCATCACCGCGTAAACGCCCTCGCCGTATTCGTTAAGTCTGTCGCACGTTTTCCTCGCTTCGCTTACGTCCGCGACTACGTAGATAAACTTTTTACCGAGCGCGGAAGCTATGTGTCTGCGGTTGTTCGGCGCGGCGTTAAAGACGGTTACGTTCCTTCCCGCGTTTATGTTTTTCTTTATTTCTCCTATCGCGCCTTTTTCGGGAGAAAAGATTTTATCTGTTGCCAAGAGAATTTCCCTCTCTCATAAGTTTATCGAAGTCCCCGTCGGCGGCGTAGGCTAAAAGCAGTTTCGCACATTCGTCGAACACTTCTTCGAATTTTTTTCCGTCGTCTTTCGCGGGTTTGTCAAGGACGTAGTCTCTCAGATTATAGTCGGGTTTTCCTATGCCGACCCTGAGCCGTTTTATATCCTCCGTCTTCATTACCCGTACAACGTCGCGCATTCCGTTATGCGTTCCGCCACTTCCCTTTGCCCGTATCCGCACGGAAAATCTTTCGAGGTCTATATCGTCGTAACAGACGAACGCTTCCCCCGCTTCTTTTCCGTATTTTGCGACCAGGCTTGCGACCGCTTCTCCGCTGTTGTTCATATATGTAAGCGGTTTGGCGATAACGAGCTTGCTCCCCTTATATTCGGTGACGGCGGTAAGCGAATTGCATTCCGCCCTGTTTATTTTTTTCCCTACGAGTTTCGCCGCCGCTTCCGCTACGCCGTACCCCGCGTTATGATAGGTTCCTTTATACTGCACCCCCGGGTTTCCCAGTCCGATTATTATCATTTGTCTCTCCTCTTTTCTTTGAAAAACTCCTGCAAAAGTTTTTTCGCTTCCTCTTCCTTTTCCCCGCAAAACACTTCCGCCGTGTGGTTAAACGTCCCGTTTACGAGGTTGCAAACGCTTCCGCAACACCCTGTTTTGGGTTCTTTAACCGCATAGTGAAGTTTCCCGAGTCGCGCGTTTACTATCGCTCCCGCGCACATTGCGCAAGGTTCAAGCGTGACGAACATTTCGCAGTCGTACAAGTATTTCGTCCCTAAAAATTTCTGCGCTTTTTTAAGCGCTTTGATTTCCGCGTGCGCAAGCGAGTCGTTGTCGGAAATTTTGCTATTGTGCGCTCTCGCGATTATTTTGCCGTCGCAAACGACGACGCACCCGACGGGCACCTCGTCTTTCTTATACGCTTTTTTCGCTTCTTTAAGCGCTTCCTCCATAAAGTCTTGCATTTATTCTTTCTCCAAGCGAGGTAAGCAGTTCTATGCTTCCTTCGTGTCTTTTTACAAGCGACGTAAGTTTCTCTTCGGGATACGGATGTCCTTCCTTTTCCTCGCCCACTTCCACCGTAAGTCCCAGTCCGTCGTAAGAAAGCGCGTAGAAGTCCTTTAATCCGCCCGAGGAATTTTCGCTCCGTTTAAGTCTGTATCCTACCTTCTCCGCGTACTCTTTGGCTTCCGCGTAGTGTCTGAAATTACTTTCGTACCCCCAGTAAATTTCTTCCCCGAGGGAGTGATAACTCACTACAAGGGAGTATCCTCTTTGCATAAGTGACGCCGCGGCGCGCGTTTCGGGCTCGCTGAAAGGTTCCCTTCCTATGTAGTTTGCGGGCGCGGGTTCGGTTACGTTATATCTTCCCTCTCCCCAGTCCGCGTCGAAATTGACGTTGAGGTCTACTCCTCTCGCGTTGGCTTTCCATTGCGAAAAGTCCGCTCCGCCGTTGATTTTTATCAGTTCTTTCCCGAGTTTTTCGTCGGGAACCGACCCTATTCCGTCGAGACACAGGCTCATTCCGTCGGGATTGAGACAGGGCACGAGGTCGAAACCGTATTTTGCGTTTTTCCCCTCTCTTTCCGAGAGTTCGCTTAAAAGAAGAACGGTTATCCACTCGCGCGCGTGTATGCCGCCGAAAATCAATGTTTTCGGGTTGTTTCCGAACCGAAACATTCTGATTTCCCTGCCGAGAACGCTTTTCCCTACGGTTTCGGACGCGGCAATGCGACCCAGTTTTTCATAACACCGGGTTAGTTTATCGTTTAATTTTATCATAATAACGAAGTATATGACGGTTTCACTCGTTATATACCCGTTCTCTTGTCGTTTTAAGGCGGTTACTTATGGTAAGTAACGTTGTTAAGTATCGTCATCGCGCGGTAAAGCTGTTCGGATAGTATCACGCGCATAAGCTGGTGCGGAAACGTGACTTTGCCGAAAGAGATTCTTTTATCCGCCGATTTTTTTACCTTGTCGGAAAGCCCTTCGCTGCTTCCGATGACGAAAGTAATTTCGCTTTTTCCGTAATTCGCCTCGTTTTTTATAAGTCGAGCCAAATCTTCGCTGGAAACAAGCTCGCCTTTTACGTCGGTCGCGACAACCGTTCCGCTCGCTTTTGCGAGTATCTCCTCTCCTTCTTCCTCTATCGTTCGTCTTTCGGAAAGTTCGATTATTTTAAGCGAGGCGAAACGCCCGATACGTTTTGCATATTCGTTTACCGCTTCGGTAAAAAACGTTTCTTTGATTTTCCCCACCGCGACTATATTGAGTTTTATCATTGCATAACGCCCCATACGAAGGTGAACACGGTCGTGAGCGTCATAATCGCAATCGCTCCGTATAAAAACGCGTATTCGTACCAGGCGACCGATTCGGGTCTGACTTTTACTTCCGCTCTCAAAGATTTTCCGAACAAATCGTCGATATACTGCGTCGTGTTCGGATAAAAATAAGTCCCCTCTTCCGCGTTTTCTTCTACGCGCGATTTTTTCGTGAGATTTTTAGCCGCGTACAGCAGTCCGACCGTAACCGCCGCGGAAACGACGAGCGTCAGTATTACCGTTCCGTAAGAACGGAAAAGCACGTTGTTTATGCTTGTTTCCATAGCGTAATACGCGTTTTGTCTCTGTTCCGAGTACTCGCTTATCACGCTGAGTCCATTGTTTATAAAGTGGATAATCATACCCGGAATTATGCTCTTCGTTTTAATTGCGAGGTACGCGAACGCCATTCCCGCGACGAACGCGTATCCCGTCTGCAAAATGAACTGATGCCCGAGTCCGAACAATAATCCCATTATCAGAATAACGGTTTTTTCGTCCTTAACCGCCGAAAGCATCTGCATACCCAGTCCGCGATAAGTCGTCTCTTCGAAAATCGCGGGCAGAACTGCGGTACAAAGCAAACTCATTATAAGAACTTCCGGACCCGAATAAATCGTTCCCACGCTGTTCGACGGCGTGTATCCCATCATAATCGCGACGCTCTGCCACAGCACGGAAACCGAACGAATGAGAAAATGCAAAGACAACCCGACGCCTACGGCAATCAAATAAATAAGCGGGTTGATTTTGACGTTGAAGAAAAAGCCCGTTTTTACGTCCTCTTTCACCCAGAACTTATACAAGAGCATAGGAATTGCGCCCAGCCCTATAACCTGCACACAGAAAGAAAATACCCAGTCGGCAACGTTATCAGAAAGGTTTATTGCGCTCACGATAATGCGCATAATTACCAGCCACAGGGTGGTAAAACAAAAAATTGCGCACGTTTTGAAAGTTTTCGTCACATTTCCTCCGATTTTTATCTGAAAGCAAACCCGAACGTAATCGCCCACGCCGCGCTCAGCACGGCTATGAGTATCACTGTGACGGGTTCGATTTTCCCTTCTTTTTTATTGTCGAGTTTTCCTTTTCTTAACAAAAGGTAAATCCCGACCGCAACCGCGACCGCGCCAACCGCGCAACAAATCGCCGTTACCGTTATATTATTCCATACTTCCGCGCCCGTTATCCGTTCGAGATACAGCGCGAGCGCGTTGTTTATAAAGTGCATCGTCATCGTGACGGTTACGTTTTTCGTCCTTACGTAAACCAGGGCGAGCACGCACCCGAGTACGAACTGGTGCACCGTCTGCGCGGCGTTGAGGTGAGACAAGGAAAAACACAGTCCGCAAAGCAGCACGGTTTTATAATCCGCCACGTTCTCCATTCCGTCGCAGAACGCCTTTCTGAACACAAGTTCTTCTCCGACCGCGGGCAATAAACAGATAGTTATTCCGCATAAAACGTATTCGTACCAGTAATTCATTTCGGGCACGATTACGCTCGCCTTTATTCCCATAACTTCGAACAGTCTGTTCATTCCGTAGTTGGGTAAAAGCGCGAAAAACAGTAGTCCTACCGCTATAAGCGCGCTTAAAACGTAGTCCGCGCCTCTTACGTTTTCTCTTCTAACCAACGTTTTGAAACTATGCTTATACCTAAGCCACATAACCGCGAACACCGCTATATATCCCATCTGCGGAAACAGATAGGCAAGGTAAATATAGAGATTTGTTCCGCTTTCTACGGTAGCCTGCACGAGAGCGGACAGCACCGCGCTTATGCACACCGCCGCCGCGTATGAAATCACCGCGAATTTCTGGTCTATCGCTCTTTCCGTTTTTTCCGTCACAGTATCACCGTTTCCCTTTGTCTTGCCACCGCAAGTTTTACGTCGCCTTTACGTATTCCGACTCCCGAAAGCAATTTTGCGGTAGTCCAATACGCAAGTTCTCCGAGGTTGTTGTTTTCGCTTAAATGCGCGAGCATAAGACGTTTCGCGCCCGACTTTACGAGGTCTCTTACAGTGAGCGCGGCTTCTTCGTTGCATAGGTGTCCCTTGTCGGAAAGTATGCGTCGTTTGAGCCGCTCGGGGTACCCTCCTCGCATAAGCAGTTCTTTATCGTGATTGCTCTCGATTATCGCGGTTCCGCACCCCTCGATTTTTTTCATAATGCCATTGCTGATATACCCCGTGTCGGTGACGTAAGCGACTTTTTCTTTTTCCGTCTCCACCACAAACCCGTACGGGTGCGCGGCGTCGTGGCTTACGTCGAACGGCGTTATAAAAAAGTTGCCGATGTAAAACCCTTTATCCGCGACGTTAAGAGAAGCAAGCCTCGTCCCGTCGATTTTTTCCGCTTCGCGCAGGGTTTCTTCGTGCGAATACACGGACAGATACGTACTGAGTTGCGGAAGGCTCCTTATATGGTCGTTATGTTCGTGAGTAAGCAAAATGCCGCCGACGTCCTGCAAACGCAAGCCGATTTCCGCAAGTTTGCTCACCGTAGCGCGGATACTCAGTCCCGCGTCTATCATAATATTCGTTTTCCCGTCGGAAAGGATGAAACAGTTGCCTTTCGACCCGCTCCCGAGAGAATATACGCTTATTTCCATATAATATTAAAACTTCTTCCTTTGTCAGATATTAAATTACAGCAGCGGAATCGTGCCGAGATACACGACGTCTTCTCTCTCCGCCGCCGCGCCTTCGGCAAGCACGAACGCTTTGCATACGATTTCCGCGCCCATCTGATTGGCAAGTTCTTCCAGTCCTTTAAGACTTCCGCCCGTACTGATGACGTCGTCCACGATAGCTATTTTCTTTCCTTTTATGAGTTCGGCGTCGTGCTTTGAAAGATACAGCGTCTGCTCTCCCGCCGTCGTTATCGATTTTACGGTAGAACTGATGCCGTCCTGCATATAGAGTTTTTTCGATTTTCTTGCCACCGCGTAAAATTTCTGTCCGAGTTCTCTCGCCACGCAATGCGCAAGCTGTAATCCTTTGCTTTCCGCCGTCATCACCACTTCCGCGCCCGTCTCTCTTATCTTCTTAGCAAGTTTAACCGCGCAATACTCGGTAAGTTCCTGCGCTCCGTGCAAATTGAAAAACGCTATTTTCAGGTTTTCTCCTATCGTAAGAACGGGAAGGTCTTCCTTTCTCCCGTCGATGTCCACTGTGTAAAATTCCATATCTTCACCTCTTTTGTTCCGTTATAAAACGGCGTTTTGTTTTTATTCCTTTATCTGTATCCTGTCCGCAATATCCGACGGGAAAACTACGTTTTTACCCACGATTATCGTAGTAAGTTCGCTCGCTATGGCGTTTTCCGCGATTGTATCGACGTACAGTCCCATCATAGAAATTTCCGTAAGGTCAAGCGTCTCGGCGTTGCCGACGTACTGCACGAGGGTAAGCGCGGTTCCCATATCGTTTATTCTGACCACGTAGTCGCCCACGACGTTGCTTGCCGAATAAATACGGTCTCTGTCCGCAATCCAGCCCGCGCGGAATACCGCGTATTTGTCGTCGGGGACTATAATAGCCAGTCCGCCCGCGCCCGTGCCCGCGTCACCGAACGCGGAGTTTCCTATCGACGCGCCCACGTTGCTTTCGTTGAGGTTTTTCCCGAACTTAACGACCACTCTCGAAAGGTTGGAACAGCGGTAAAACGCCGACGGTCCGATGCTGAGAATTTCCTCGGGCAGAACGATTTCTTTAAGCGAATTGCAATTATAGAACGTAAATTCTTTGATTTCCGACAGAGAAGCGGAAAGCGTTATATCGGTAAGTTTTACGCACCCTTCGAACGCGTGCGCTCCTATCGTCGTTATTCCGTCGGGCAGATGTATTTCTTCGAGCATATAGCACGACGCGAACGCGTACTCCGCCAAAGCCGTAACCGACGAAACGTTTTCGAACTCGACTTTTTTCACGTACGAAGCGGCAAAATATCTGCCTATCGTGGTAACGTAATAATCACGGCTTTGCAACGTCACCAACCTCGGCACGACGCAGATTTCCTCCGTTCCGCGATAGTCGGTAAGGGTTATGTACGCGCCGTCGCCCGTTCCGTCGAGTTTATAAGCGAACAGTCCGTCGGGCGTAACGTTGTTTTCTATTACCGTTTTTACGTTCCAACCGCGGCTTGCCGCGTACACGTCGTAAGACGCCGACGGAACGTAAACTTTTAATTGAGGGTTGTCTATGCCGTCGAACACGTTGTTCCCCGCAGTCGTCGGTGTGGAAACGCCCGCGCCGATTTCCCTTTCCACTACCACTCTCAGAAGTTTCGAGCAGTTTGCAAACGCGTAATCCGCCACCGTTTCCAGCGAACGGGGAAGGACGATTTCTTCAATCGCCGTATTCACGAAGTTATATCCTTCGATTGCCGTAATGAGCGCGTCGGACGAGAAAGTTATTTTAGTAAGGTTTACGCAGTTTTCGAACGTATGCCCGACGTTTACGCTTCCCGTCGTTCTTACGCCGCCTATCGTTCTGACGTGGTTGGGCACGTAGAAAGAAGCAAGTTCGTCGCACTCGGCAAACGCGTATCCTCCGATAATAAGGGTGGGGGTGGCGGGCGGGGCGACAGACTCCGCAAAACGCAGTCCCGTGTTAAGACTGTCGCAGTCGTAAAACGCGTACGCTTCTATCGTCGTCACCGAAAGAGGTATGGTTATGTCGGTAAGTTTTTTGCACCCGGCAAACGCATATCCTTCTATCGTGTTTACGCTCGTCCCCATCGTGACTTCTTTAAGATTTTCGCTGTCCCTGAACGCGTCCTCTCCTATCGTGACGACCGTGGAGGGTATCGTTACTTTCGTAACGTTGTTTCCTATAATCCGTCCGTTTACCTCTTCCGCAGTCCCGTATTTCTCTCTGCCTATACGCACCACTCTGTACACTTCCTGTCCGATTTGCGTCTCCGTCGGGAAGTTAACTTCGGTATCATCGCCGAGATAGTTAATAACGGTAACCTGTCTGTTCGACGTGGAAGTAACCGCGTACACGAAGCCGAGAGTGTCGCGGTAAGTAACCGCGGTAAGTTTATGTTTGTCGTAGTCCGACGTCCATACCGTCCTGTACTGTCCCGTTATCGCCGTCGTGGGCAGGAACACCGAAAGTTTTTCGCACCCGCCGAACACTCCGTTTCCGCTTACCGAAGCCACCATATCGGAAGTGTTTCTCGTCGGATTGTAATTAAGGTACAGACTGTCGAGACTTTCGCACCCGTCGAACGCGCCGTCTCCGATTGCCGACACGCGGCAGTTGAACGTAAGCGTTTTAAGCTCGGCGTTGTTTGCGAACGCCTTTCTTCCTATCGAAATATATACGCTCGCTCCCGTCCCGTCCGTTCCGCCTACGGCGTCGTGTAAGAAAAGCGCCGTTTTCAAGTTCATACTTTCTCCGTCCGCGCACGAAAACGCGTAGTCCCCCACGGTTCTTAAAGAAGCGGGCAACACGATTTCGGTAAGTCCCGTACATCCGTAAAACGCGTAAGGTCCTATCGAAGCGAGGACGGACCCGTCGTTTACGGTTACCGAAGTCAATTTTTCGAGATATTGAAACGCGTAAGAACCGATTTCTTCCAAGCTTGACGGAAGAACGAGCGTAGCGAGGTTTTTCGCCTGATAGAACGCGCGTTCTCCTATTACTTTTACGCCGTCATCAACCGTCACGTTTTTCGCAAACTGTCCTATCGCATACTCGCCTATTTCTTCGATTTTCACGTCGTCGGAAATATCGGATACGATTTCCACGTCGGTTTCCGTGCCGAGATACGCTATAAGCGTATACCCCGTCCCGTCGTTTCTAAGGACGTAGTTTTCAAACCCTTCTTCCGCGCAACGCTCTTCCGCGGACAGAATTTTGCTGATATGCGTTCTCCACACCCCGTCCGCTTTGTAAAGTCTTGCCGCCGCAGAATCGGGAACGAAGAAATACAAACTTTCGGGCGTTCCGTTAAACGTGTTGCTTTCTATCGAGCACACCGACGGATTGCCTATATCGAGGTATACGAGGTTATCGCAACCGCTGAAAACGTAACTTCCCATTTTCGACAGCGACGCGGGCATAGCGACGGATACGATTGACGAACAGTTTTCGAACGCGTTGTTGCCTATTTCCGCAAGCCCGTTTCCTATCGTGATTTCTTTAAGACTGTAATCTCCCGAAAACGCGAATATTCCTATGCTCTCCACCCCGTCTGGTACGGAGAATTCTTTGAGCTCACCGTCCCGCGCAAACGCGTAATTTCCTATGCTTATCAGACTGCTTTCTCCCGCAAACTCCACGCTTTCCAGCGCGGCGCAGTTATAAAACGCGTAACTCTTCACGCTCGTCACGTTTTCTCCTATCGTAACCGAGGCGAGTTTGTAACAGTTGCGGAACGCTCCGCTCGCTATCGTCTTTATCCCTCCGTCTATTACGAGAGTCCGTATGACGGTATTGTTTCTGAACGCGTTTTCTCCGACGGAAGAAACGACGTAAGTTTTACCCTCTTCGTCCGTCATTTCGCCGGTTATTTCCACGTAGTCGTCCGCTCCGAGGTATTCGGTTACGCTGTAATCTCCCGAACTCTGCAACGCGAGAACGAACCCGCCGAGCACGGTCGACCGCGCCGCAAACGCGCTCGTCTGCCATCTGTTTATATACTGTTCCACCAGGTCGGAAGCGACGTAGAAAGTAAGGTCCGCGCTCGTATATCCGAAACTGGTATCGCTCCTTACGACGTTTTCCCCTTCTATAATAAGCGCGGTAATCCCCGCGTTCGCATAGAACGCGTAAGGACCGATTTCTTCCACTTCGCTTGCAAGGGTAAACACCGAACCCGTCTTGCCCGCGGGATAATATACGAATTTCTTTCCATCCGCCGAGTACAGTACTTTTTCCTCTTCGTCGAACTTGTAATTAGCGTACGCAGAGTCGGTTTCTTCGAACGAGAACCCTTCTCCGAGCGAGGTCGCTCCCGAAGCGAACCCGTCCGCAAGTACCGCCGTCGCGCCTTTTACAGTAAGCGCGATAAGCGCCGCGTTGTTTTCGAACGCGTTTTCGCCGATAACTATTTCTCCCGCCGCTTCGAAGCTCGCTTCCGCAAGCGCTCTCGCGTTTTCGAACGCTCTTTCTTCCACCGTGATTTTCGAAGAAGAAACAAACGATACTTTCTTAACCGCCGAATTCCCGAACGCGGAGACGCCTATTTCCGTCACCGATTCGGAAAGGAATTCGGTAATTCCCGTTCCGTAAAAACATTCTCTTCCAAGGCTCGTCACCGCGTTTCCGAGGGATAAATTCGAAAGGCGCGCGTCTCCGTAGAACGCCATATCGGGTATTTCCGTCACCGTATCCGCGGATGTAAAAGAGGTAAGGGTAGCGACGTTTGCAAAACTTCTCTTCCCGATTTTCGACACTCTTTCCGTCGCCGTAAATTGGGTAAGCGCGGTTCCTTCAAACGCTCCGTCGCCTATCGTAAAGGTTTTGCCCTCTCCGTAAACTACTTCTTTCAACGCAGAATACGCGAACGCTCTTTCTCCTATTGCGGTTAAATTCGCGGGAAGGGTTATTTCGGTAAGTCCGTCGAGTTTTGCGAACGCTTCGCTTGCTATTTCCAGTCCGACCGAATCTTCCGTTCCGAGGAAGGTTATGCTTCTAAGCGCGGATGACGCGAACGCTTTTTCCCCTATTTTCGAGATATACTCGGGAATTTCCAGCTCGTTAAGCGCGGGCATACCTTCAAAAGCTCTGTCGGGTACGGCAAGGTCGGTCGCAACGGTAAGAGTCTCCGGGAAGTATACGTATTTAAGTCTGGTATCGCCGTCGAACACGCCCGTTCCGAGGGAAACCACGGTGGACGGCAAAGTTATTTCATACAGATAATGCGCTTCGGAAAACGCGTAGTCTCCGATGGTCAGTCCGAACGAACCGCCCGAAACAAAGCGCACCGAACCGAGGTTGGAACAGCGATAAAACGCGTACGCTCCCACTTCGACTACCGAGGACGGCAGGGTGATTTCGGTAATGAGGTTGTCCTTTTCGAAAAGCCGCGCGCCGAGCGTAAGTTCGGTTAAATTCCCTCCCGTAAGCGTCACCGACGAAAGTTTGTAATCCGAACTGAGCGCACCCTCTCCGAGCAAAGCCGTTCTCGACGGCGCGGTAAACGTCGCTATCGAAGTCTCGGCAAACGCGTACGCTCCTATGGAAATCAGATTGTTCGCTCTGTCGGTATCGGTATTTATTATCGAATAATCGCTTATTCCGTCGTAAATATAAGTTCCGTCCACGGTCACGCTGCTCAGTTGGCTGTTTCTGAACGCGCCTTCTCCTATTTCGTACACGCGGAAGGAAATATTCGCCGTCGTTATCTGCGTGTCGGCGAACGCGTAGTCCCCTATCGACACCAAAACCACGCTTTCCGTTCCGCCGACTTCGGTATTTCTCGCAAACCCGAGCCCTCTTATTACGCATCCGTAAAACGCGTACGCGTCGATAACCGCGACGTTTGTCGAAACATTGAACGTCGCCGTGGATTTTGCGGTAGGATACGCGTAAATCGCCCTTTCCGCGGCGTATTCGCCCTCAACGCTCGCCTTTTCCAGCTTGCGATAGACAACTCCGTCCTCGGCGAACAACGTTCCTTCTGGCGTTCCCGCGAAGACGTATTCTCTCAAATTCGCGCACCCGTAGAAAGGATTTCCCACAAATCCGCTCGCGTTGTCTTCGTTCCTCTCCGCAAGGGAAACGGGCAAAGCCGCCCTTTGCAGGCTCGAACAGTACGCAAACGCGTTTTCCCCTATCGTGGCGAGAACCGCACCGTCGTCGTAGTTTATATCGGTAAGCGAAGAGCACCGCGCGAAAGTTTCTTTCTCTATTTTCGCAAGATTTGCGGGTATATTGACGGTTTCGAGGGAAGAACAGTTATAAAACGCCCTCGACCCGAGATAGGTAAGGTTGCGTGGCAGAACTCTTTGGTCCGCTCCCGGGTTGGTAAGGGAAACGCAGTTTTCGAACGCGCTTTCGTAAATTTCCGTAACGCCCGAACCGAATTCCGCCCATTCCATAGCCGCGCAGTTATAAAACGCGTACGCTCCCACCGAGCGGATATTTCCCGAAAATCTTATTCTCGTAAGAGAAGTACAACCGTAAAACAGTCCTTCGGGCACAGCGGTATACGCGGCGGGCGAGAAGAACGCCTGTCTAAGCATAGTGCAGTTTTTGAAAACGTATTTCCCGAGCGCGTCGTTCGACGCGATTTTCCCCGATATGGTAACCGAAGCTATTCGCGTGTTCATAAACGCGCAATCGCCTATGTATTCGAGGTTGCTTAAATCGGTATCTCCGTCGAATTCGAATTCCATTCTGCCGCTTTCCGAAGCGAACGCGTACCTTCCTATCGAAGTTATTCCCGACGGCAACAACACCGAGCCGATGCTTCTGCATTCGTAAAACGCGTAATCGCCGACGAACGTCAGTTTACTCCTCGTCCCGAACCGCAGATACGCGAGAGAAGTACAATTTCCGAACGCATAATTTCCTATGCTCGTCACGTCCGTCGGTACGGTAATCGAACCGAGCGAAACGCAATTTTCAAACGCCCTGTCCCCTATCGCGGAAAGCGCGCTTCCTTCGAACGTAACGCTTTCGAGCGCAGAGCAGGAAGCGAACGCGGAAGAAGAAAGAGTTACGAGCGTCGCAGGGAAAACTATTCTTCCGAGAGACACGCAGTTTTCGAACGCGCTTTCTCCCACAGAAGAAAGGACGGAATCTCTTAAATACGCGCTTTCGAGCGCAGAGCACTCGGCGAAGGCTTTTTCTCCTATCGAAACAAGCCGCGGCGAAACCGTGACTGTTTTTATATTGCCGTTTGCGTAGAACGCGTAAGGCGCGACAGCCGTTACGCTTTGCGGCATCGTATATTCAACTTTACCGTTAAGCGGATAATAGTAAAGGGTCGCTCCCGAACGCGAATACACCGCGCCGTCTATGCCCGTAAGGTTGCCCCCTTCGTAAAATTCCACTTCGGCAATGCCGCTTCCCATAAACGCAAGGTAGTTGAATTCTCTCATAACCGCGCCGAGTTTGACGCCGACAAGTTGCGGGCAGTTATAAAACGCATACGCGCCGAGCGCGGAAAGTTTGCTCGCCGAACCCGAGTTGAAACGCGCAAGTTTCATTTCCGTTTTCGTCCATTTTCCCGTAAGCCCGTCGATTTCGACGTCTTCCGTTCCGCCCGTTCCTATCCCCGCGAACGCGTAATCGCCCACGCTCGTCACGTTATCGGGTAGGTTAAACGCCGCAAGAGAAACGCACCCCGCGAACGCTCCTTTACCTATCGAAGTAACCGCGTCGCCCGTAAAAATAACCTCTTCGAGCGCGGTACACCCCGCGAAAGCCCAGTCTCTTATCTCCCGCACCGACGCGGGAACCACCACGCGTTTCAAAAACGTCGAGCCGAGCGCGCCTTTTGCCGCGGGCTCTCCGCCCGTACCCAACGCGACTACGGGTTTGCCGCCTATCTCGGAAGGAATGGACACCGTAGGCTGGTATCCTCCGACCACGGTAAAACCGATAATAGTCACGCCCGTTCCGTCGGCGGTTTCTTCATAGAATAAGTATCTCGAATCGTCTCCCGCCTCTTCGAACTTAGCGTAGAAAGAAAGGTTTTCTCCCCCTATACTGCTCGGAAGCTCGCGGCAGAGATTGACGTAATTTTCGTCGTAGTACCATCCCGCGAAATATTTAGCGGAGTCGCCGTCGGGAGAAACGGGATTTTCGGGAGATACGATAGCCGTGCCTTCCGTCCCTTTTCGGGAAGCGTATAAGGAAAAACCGTCTTCACCGGGGACATAGTAAGACACGGTGTATTCCGGGTCTTCGACCGTCACTTTCACCGCGGTTATCGTACGGTCGTACTGCGCCCTGAACGTAGCGTTGTTCCAACGATAATCGGGATAGTCGGCAAGAGACGGAAAATCTTCCGCATAAACGTACGAGTCGTAGTCGAGCACGCGTTTTTCGACGACGTCGTCTCCCGCCACAAAAGTTATGGTAATCTGTTTAACGAGCCATTTCGCGTAAAAAGTAACGCTTGCGGTGGGAATACTCTCTCCCGTGAGAACGTTCGGAACGGACTCGGTCAACGCGCGGTTGGCGTACCACCCGTCGAAGTCGTAACCGTCTCTCGTCGGCGTGGGCAACGTAATGCTTTCGGTTTCTCCGTCTACGGTAATCGACTCGCAGGGAGAACCGCCGTTCGTCTGAAACGTAATTACGGTATGCGTCCCGAAACACGCCGAAAGCAACATCGTAAGCAGCGCCGCCGCGATAGCCGTAACGGCAATTTTCAGACCCGTACATCTTTTAGTTTTCATCATCATACCTCGCGCCTTTACACGGTGTGAACAGATTGCGTTTGTCTTTCGGAAAAGTAAGTAATTTCGCCGCCGCATAAACGAAGCGGACTTTCCGGACAATCGGCAAAACGCTATATGCGCACTCCGTCTTTTCTTTATGCGTACGCGCTCTGCGTGCGCGCATAAATAAAAATACAAAACGATTATACAATAATACCGCGCGTTTTGTCAATGTTAAAATCTATTTCAGCTTATACGCTTGCTGTTATTTCGGAGAAAACCGATAAGCAAACCTTGCCCGTATCCCGCTTATCGAAATAAAACCGCTATTCCGCGACTTTGTTTTTATTGCGCAAAAATGCGATATGCCCGCCCTTTTTCTTGCGCAAAAATCGCGTTTGGCATATAATATTTTCGATAAAATTTTTCTCGGGCTCATAAGCCTGCAAAATACTATAAGGCGGACGGTATGGCAAAAAGAAAATCTCGAAAAAGTAATCAGACAGCAATAATCATAATTGCGGTGCTCCTTATCCTCGTTTTGGTAGCCTTAACGATAGTTTTATATAAAACAGGAAAACTCGATAGCGTAATCGACGCTATCCTCGGCGAAACGCAGGACGACAACTTAGACGACGGAAACGGCAATAATGGCGGCGCAAGCGGCGGGACTTCCGCTACGGTGCGGGGCGATTCCGTCGGCGAAATAGACGGCGTGCCGATAAAAATTCATTTCGTGTTCGTCGGTCAGGGCGACGGGATAGTAATCGAACTTCCCGAAAACAAATATATGCTTGTGGACGCGGGCAGCGGACTTTCCGCTTCGTCCGCGACGAAGACGCGGTATTATTCATACTTATCCGACGTCGTGGAGGGAGACGTTATCGACTATCTTGTCGTCACACATCCGGACAGCGACCACGTCAATATGATGAGTCAGGTCGTGGACGACTACGTTATAAAAAACTTTTATTTTAACGATTATTATGAGGACGGTTCCGCTACCTATCGAAAGTTCACGGACAAGGCGAAAGCCGAGGACGGCGCGACGTTACATATTATCGATACGCCCGAAAGTTCTACGTTTGATTTAACGGTCGGCGACTGCGTTCTCACTTTCTTTTCTCCCGGCAACGACGGCTTTACAAAGACCGAAAGCAAAATCAAAAACGGTATGTCGATTATTACCTTGCTTACCTACGGCGGGAGAAAACTCCTTCTTACGGGCGACGCGCCGAGCGAAGAAGAGGAATGGTTTATTCTGTACAGCGAAAGTTACGATATGGACGTCGATTTTCTCAAAGTCGCTCACCACGGCAGCCAACATTCGTCCACGACCGAATTTCTCGCTTACGTGCAAGCCGAGTACGCGATTATCTGCGTTGACGAACAGGATAACAAATACGGTCACCCCACTCCCGACGCCCTCGCCCGTCTCGAAGCGGCAGACGCCTCGGTCTACCGCACCGACCTTAACGGCACCATCATTCTTACCATCGACAGCGACGGCGATTTCGCTTTTTCTTTTGTGCAATAGTAGCGTGCGAGAGAGGAAAACTTTTTAGACTACACCCGACCAAACGTTATGCGGAAAATCGCTCGCGGTCGAGATGAATTCGACACGCGGACGATTTCTTAATCCGCATAAGTCGGACTACCAAGGAAGCAAAATGACACATTTTGCTTGTTATGTAAGCTCGCAAGGGGTTCACTCCCCTTGCTTACCCCCATAAAGGCGACACTCTCGGTACGCGCACGTTCGTGTCGAATATATAAGTTTCTCCCCTCTCGCGCTCTTCCCTTACAAAAACAAAAATTTTATTAGAGAGTTTACGAGGGCGAAAACCTTTTTTGACAAAAAGTTTCTTCTCCCTCGTGCTCCCTCTTTACAAAAACTTTTCGTAAGTTGGTATGTTAAAATTGCGAGAGAGGAAACCTTTTTTAGCAAAAAGTTTCTCCCCTCTCGCGCTCTTCCCTTACAAAAATCTTTCGTATTGTTTATTATAGTTTTCTCCCTAATTAAGTATCTCTGTAAATAAAGTGAAATAAAGCGGATAAGGATAACAGATAAAAAACACCCACTCTATCGGGTGGGCGGGCGGGGTGACCCGATAAGTTTTACGTCAAAATACCCAAAAAGTGAAAATCGCACTTTTCGCTTTTTGCCCTTATGGGGTTCGAGCAAGGGGCGTAAACCCCTTGCGAACTAAACTATTAAGCAAAATGTGTCATTTTGCTTCCGCGGAAGTCCGACTTGCGCGGATACAAAATTTTATCGGCACAAAGCGTTAGCGACTGACGGAAAATCTCCGCGCAACGACTGGTCGGAAGCCTTGCGTTTATATCTGTTCAAGTAATTCTTTAAGTTCCTCTTCGCTTATCTGCGTTGCGTTTTCGAGGTCGGTCGTTCCCTCTCCGATAATCGCGCCGTAATTAAGGGCGGGTTCGTCGTTTAATCTTTTTCTTTCGCCGAGGTAGTCTTTCATCGGGTTGCCGAAGTCTTTCGCGATAGCCTGTTCGAGTTCGTTCTGCCATTCTTTGAGCTGTCCGTAAGCGTCGTCATAACCCTTTATCAATTCTTCTTTCGTCCTATATGCTTTGAGTTTCGTTCTGAACCTTGCGAGACGGTCGCATTCGAGGGCGTATTTTACCCTTACCATAGCGACGTACTCTTCGCCTTTCTTTTTAGCGAATTCGAGCGTAGCGACGATTTCCTTTTCCCTGTTTCTGTAACTTTCCAGAGACAGTTCGAGCGCGCGGTTTTCCTCTCTTAATTCTTCTATTCTTTCAGCCTGCTGTTTTATCAGCATCGCTTCGTCTGTTTTCGTCCCGTTATCTTTTTTTAGTTTCTTTCTCGGTTTCATAAACTGATTATGGACTCGGGTGCGTGTAATATTTTGTTTTATTTTGTAAACGGTTGTCTTATTGTGGGAAATTTGGTATAATAGCAGAAAAAAAACGGTGTAACGGAGAAAAAATGAAAGCAATTGTATCAGTTATCGGCACGGACAAGCGCGGTATAATCGCAAAGGTGACGACCGCTTTATGGGAAATGAACGTAAACGTCGAGGACATATCCCAGACGATTATGCAGGACTATTTCACTATGATTATGCTCGTCGACCTCGGCGAAGCGAACCTTGCCTTCGACGGCATAGACAGCAAACTCAAAGAGGTAGGCTCTTCCATCGGCGTAGACATACGTATTCAAAGCGAAGCGATTTTCCAGGCGATGCACAGAATTTAAGGCGGTAAATTATGATTTCCATTAACGAAGTTCTCGAAACAAACCGTATGGTAAACGCGCAACACCTTGACGTGCGTACCGTCACTATGGGCATTTCCCTTTTCGACTGCGTAGGCGGCACTGTGGAAGAGACCTGCGCCAACGTATACGATAAAATAACCTCTTACGCGGGTTCACTCGTAAAAACCGCGGACGACATAGCGAAAGAAACGGGCATTCCGATAGTAAACAAGCGCATTTCCGTTACTCCCGTCAGCCTCATAACGGCAAGAACGGGCGGTTCGGAAAAAGTCGCGGCGGTTCTCGACAAATGCTCGGAAGTCTGCGGCGTGGACTTTATCGGCGGCTACACCGCCCTCGTCCATAAAGGTATGACCGACTACGAGAAAAAATTTATCGAAACCATTCCCGACACCCTCGCTTCCACGAAAAAACTCTGTTCGTCGGTAAACGTGGCTTCCACGCGCACGGGTATAAATATGGACGCGGTCGCTTTAATGGGCGACATAATCAAAAAAACCGCGGAAAAGACGCGCGACGACGGAAGTATCGGTTGCGCGAAGCTCGTCGTTTTCGCCAACGCGGTGGAAGACAATCCGTTTATGGCGGGCGCGTTTCACGGCGTAGGAGAAGCGGACGCGGTAATTAACGTAGGCGTAAGCGGTCCGGGCGTAGTCAAAGCCGCCCTCGAACAAGTCAAAGGCGCCGACCTCACGACGGTAGCGGAAACGGTTAAAAAAATCGCGTATAAAATCACGCGCGTAGGTCAGTTCGTCGCGCTCGAAGCGTCGAAACGCCTTAACGCCAACTTCGGCATAGTGGATTTAAGCCTTGCCCCCACTCCCGTTATGGGCGACTCCGTCGCGCACATTCTCGAAGAAATAGGTCTTGAAAGCGTAGGAGCTTGCGGCACGACGGCGTGCCTTGCCCTTCTGAACGACGCGGTTAAAAAAGGCGGATTTATGGCGACGAGCCACGTCGGAGGGCTCAGCGGCGCGTTTATCCCCGTAAGCGAAGATATAGGAATGATTAACGCCGTAAAACGCGGCGCGTTGAAAATAGAAAAACTCGAAGCGATGACGGCGGTATGCTCCGTCGGACTGGATATGATAGCCGTCCCGGGCAGCACGAGCAAAGAGGTAATCTCCGCGCTTATTGCCGACGAAGCGGCAATCGGTATGGTAAACGGCAAAACGACGGCGGTAAGAGTTATCCCCGTATGCGGAAAAGAAGAAGGCTCGGTCGATTTCGGCGGACTCCTCGGAAGCGCGCCGATAATGCCGATAAGCAAGTTCTCCCCCGCCGCTTTTATCGCCCGCGGAGGAAGAATTCCCGCTCCCGTATGGGCGCATAAAAACTGAGGCAATATGGAAAAAATCGCAAGGTTCGAAAAAGTAAGTTTCGACGAATACAAAAAGGCTTTTAACGGCGTTTCCGACGACAAAATAAAGGAAATTTACGACGAAATCATTCTTCCGAAACGCGCGACGAAAGGAAGCGCGGGATATGACTTTTACGCCCCGTACGAATTTTCGCTGTCCGCAGGAGAAAGCGTGAAAATTCCGACGGGAATACGGGTTAAAATCGCGGACGGCTGGGTGCTCGCGCTCTTTCCGAGAAGCGGACTCGGTTTTAAGTTCAGAATGCAACTCGACAACACCGTGGGAATAATCGACGCGGACTACTATGAAAGCGATAATCAAGGGCATATTTTTTGCAAAATAACCAATGATTCCCGCGAAAACAAGGCGTTAACCGTAAAAAAAGGCGGCGGCTTTTGCCAGGGAATTTTCCTGCAGTTCGGAATAACGACGGACGACGAAGCCACGGGCGAACGCAACGGCGGGTTCGGAAGCACGAATAAATAGAAATATGTTAAAGCGCGCCTTGCCGAACGATAATACGCACAGGTAAAGCGCAATCGTAAAAATAATTCTTCGCGACAGATAAAACGGATAAAATTGTGACCTGACACTTTTCGCGGTACAAGATATTGCGACCGCCGTTTTTTATCGGTTTTATTATCGCGGTTGATTTGACAAAACGAAGTAAAATCTGTATACTTTTTTAGAAATGATTGACGAAGATATAAAGAATAAATTATTGATATTGTTTATACTTGACAAATACGAAACCCCGATAAATCAGGAGTTGCTCACGCAAATGTGCTGCGTGGAAAACAACTGGGTTCCGTACTTTTGCTTCGCCCATTTTATAGACGAACTCGTCGGCGCGCGTTTCGTTTTCTCCAAACCCGACCCGCACAACAAAAACGACAGTTTGCTGACGATAAGCGAAGACGGAAAAGTCTGTCTGAGTTATTTTTACAGCAGTATTTTCAAATCCGTGCGCGACGACGTGGCGGAATACATACGCAACAATAAGCTGGAATACCGCAAAAAACAGGAGTTTGTCTGCACGAACGAGCAAAACCCCGACGGAACTTATTCCGTAAACTGTATGGTGCTGAACGGAGAAACCACTATGTTCGAGCTGAAATTCACCGTTCCGACCAAAGCGAAAGCAAACAGCGTAGCCACGAAATGGCAGGAAACCGCGCCCGAAGTATACAAAACGTACGTCGAAATGCTCATAGACTGAAAAAGGCAAAGTCAGGCGAACTAAAAATCAGTGAAAAAAACGCCGTAACGCTTGCCACGCGAAAAAATATGTGATAATATAATAATACATTTCAAGCCGATGTGGTGGAACTGGCAGACGCGCGGGACTCAAAATCCCGTGATGGCAACATCGTGTGGGTTCGACCCCCACCATCGGCACCAAATAAAATAATCCGAGATAAAATCTCGGATTATTTTATTTCTTGATATATTTTATGGGGTCGAACGGGCGGATTAAACGACAATCCGATGAGTTGTCGTCCGCCCCGGCGTGATAGACACAGCGTGGTCTGCGTAGCGGTGTTAACCGCGAAGTCCGAACAAAGTTCGGATGTCGGAGCGACCCCCACCATCGGCACCATCAAACCCCCCTTTGTTTTTTCAAAGGGGGGTTTGAAATGAAGCGCCACTTTTGTTGAATGAAGAATGAAGACGGCTTCGCCTAATGAAGTCGCGCAAAAATTGCGCTAATTATGGTGGCGCTTCGCTTCATTTTTCATTAGCGTAACGTCTTCATTAGCGACAGCGACTTCATTTTTTACGTCCCTTTATACCAAAAAAGTATCAAGCAAAAGGCGAATTTTATTTCACACGGCTTTTGCCGTATTTCACATCGAAAGATATTTTATGTCGCTTTTGCGACATTTCATTAACAGGCGGCTTTCTAAATATGAAAGATAAAAACACGAAGAATTACTCCGCTATATCTCCGTTGGAACGGTGCGCGACGAACAATCAATTTTAATTTGTCTTGCTTTCTCGACAAAATTATTATATAATCATTATCTACAATAGTTAGGCGACAATGAATAATGTTTGGAAATAATCAATACTGGTATTGCGGTTTACTAATCTTTTTACTGTTTATCGCAATAAACGTCGGAATAATTTTTTTACGCAAATCTCCGAAAGCGAGTTACGCGACGGCTTATGCCATCGGCGCGTTTCTATTAGTCTACAAAATATGCGAATATCTCTACTGGCAAGCGATAGGTCGCCATATGCATTTTCCCGTGGAATTTTCCGCGCTCAGTTATTTCATATTCGGAATATTCACGACTTTCCGCATAAAAAAGTGCGACTGTTTCGCGGCGTTTACGGCGATACTCGCAGGCTTTTTCTATTCGGTTTCCTTCTGGATTTCTCCCGATAGTTTTGTAAACGGCGAAGAAAGCAAGTTCCTGTTTGCTATGGCTATCATCAACCACCATATGCTTTTCGCAGGCGGTATGCTTATGCTCGCCAACGTTCGTCGCTATGAATTCAAGAAAACCGTATATCAGCATTTTATAGGTATTGCTCTTATGGTCGGTTATTCCTGGTTGATTTACGGTTGCACAAATTACAGTCAGACCGAAGGAAAACCCATAATAATAAAGATAACGGACGGGCAGATTTTGCAATTCCTGTTCCCGCAAGGCGCGTCCCTCCTCGGCTGGCAACTTGCGCTGTACTACGTAGGAGTCTGCGTCGCTCTCTGCGCGTTTATCGCGGCTTTTTACGGACTGAACGCCTACGGCATAAAATACCGTCGAAAACATTCGTTAAACGAAGATTGTTTCCCCGACAAACTTACGGACGCGTTCGAAATTTCCCGAAAACCTTACTGAAAAAAGTATCGGAAATTCCCAAAGGTTTCCCAAAAGTAACCTTGTAACCAATTTATTATCCGATAATAAAAAAGTAACCTTCACGTCTTATCGGTGTTCTTTTGCTATACTGAAAACGTAACAAGTAAAAGTTGCAAAATAAAATCGTTTCGGAGGTATTACTATGACAAATTACACCAAATACGGCGTGGCGGAAGAACCGCGCGCGGAACTTCACGACAAACTCAACCTCTCGGGTTCGGAAATCAGTATTAACGTACTGCCCGCGGGCGCAAGCGTTCCTTTTATCCATTCTCACAAACAAAACGAAGAGGTCTACGGAATTCTCGACGGAGAAGGCGTCGCCGTGATAGACGGAGAAGAAATCGCCTTGAAAGCCGGCGACTGGCTTCGCGTTTCTCCCGCGGCAAAGAGACAGTTTTTCGCTTCGTCCACGCAATCTTTGAAATATATCTGTATTCAGACAAAAGCGGGTTCTCTTGAAAACTACACTATGACCGACGCTATCGTTTAATCTGTCGCAAAACTCATAAAGGCGCGGCAAGTTCGCCGCGCCTTTAACATTTCTTCTTAAAAACTTTCTTTCTAACCCTTTATGAATTCGAGGACGTCGTCCGCCGTTCTTTCTCCCTCGTCGTACAGGAAAATATGTCCCGAATTTTCATAAGTTATCAGTTTCGTCTGCGGGCATACTTCAAGCAGTCTTTCGTGCTGATAGTAAGGCATCGTCTTATCCGCCGTTCCCCATATGCAAAGTACGGGAATTCCGTTTTTAGCCACTTCTTTGTATCCTTTTATCGCTATATCGGTTCTCAAAATCGTGTTTCTGAGCGACGAAAGCGTGCATTTTAAGAAATCTTTATATTGCGCCGCGTCCGCAAAGAGGCGCATATATTCGTCCTTGTCTTCTTCGGGAGAGAAGTACATTTCCGAGGCGCATTTTTTCAACAGAATTTTCCCTGCGACGTTGTAGAAAAGGAACTCGCCGAAACCTTTTATTTTACAAAGTTTCATATAAGCGGGCGCTTTGAACGTATCCATTCCCGCAGGGGCGAGCAGAATGAGTTTTTTGACTTTTTCCGGTCTCATCGCGCAGAACGCGGCGCAAATCGTACCGCCCATACTCGTTCCCGCAAGATAAAACTTTTCATCGCCTAATAGCGCGCTCGTGAGTTCGTCGAGGTTTTTTGCAAAAAATTCGGGCGAATAAACCGTATCCACTCTTTCCGAGTATCCTCTTCCCGGAAGGTCGTACCGAAGTACTTTGTATCCTGCGCTCACCAGCCTGTCGAACAGTTTATCATAGAGATAATAAGGGGTGGCGTAGCCGTGCACAAGCACGACGGTTTCCCCTTCTCCTTTGATTTCGTAATGGATATTTCCGCTCGGAAGTTTGATAAATTTACCGTTTTTCTTCGCTCTTTCTTCGTCGGTCAATTCGAATTTTTCCATTCTTCCGACTAATTCTTTCAATTCCTCTTTTTTCATTTTACTCCTCCTCGCAAATGATTTTCAATAATTTTTTCGCCGCTTTTTCCGCGTATTTTTTCGCGTTGTTTATCGAGTCTTCCGCCGATTCCGCATAGCTTACGAGTGTTTCTATATGCCGTATTCCTATCTCTTCGTACCGCTCCGCGCTTAAACTCGTGCACCCCGCTATCGCGTAAATCGCCGCGTTTTTCTTCCGCGCCGCCGCGCACACGCCGCACACCGCTTTCCCGTGCAGAGACTGTTCGTCTATCCTGCCCTCTCCCGTAACGACAGCGTCCTTTCCGTCAAGGTATTTGTCAAACCCGATGATTTCCAACACGGTTCCTATCCCGCTCCGCACTTCCGCGCCGAGGTATGCAATCAATCCCCCCGCGAGTCCGCCCGCCGCGCCCGCGCTCTTCATTTCTCCGATACTCGCGCCCGTAACTTTTTCCGTCACTTCGGCGTAATTTTTCATTCCGTTTTCGAGGACTTCGAAATCTTTCCCGACCGCGCCTTTCTGTCCGCCGTAAAACATAGTCGCGCCCGTCTTTCCGAGCAAAGGGTTGTCGACGTCGGCAACCAACGTAAATTTCACGCCGTCGTATTTTTTCAATCCCTCAGTATCCGCGCCGCTTATTTTATCGAGCGTCCCGCCTATGGGAAGGAAAACGTCGCCCTTTTCGTCGAAAAATTTAACCCCGAGCGCGGACAGCGCGCCCGCTCCGCCGTCGTTGGTTGCGCTTCCGCCCACGCATACGTAGACGTGTTTCGCGCCGTTCTTTACCGCGTCGGCGATGAGTTCTCCCGTTCCGTACGTAGTCGTCTTCAAAGCGTTTCCGTCGGCGTAATCTATGAGAGTCAGCCCCGACGCTTCCGCCATTTCCACCACGGCTTCGCCGTTTCCGAGCGCGTATCTTGCCGTGACATCGTCAAACAGCGGATTGCGGCAGACGATTTTTACTTCCCTGTACTTTCCGCAAGACAAAACCGCGTCAAGCGTTCCTTCCCCGCCGTCGGCTATGCTCACGCCCGTAACGACCGCGTCCAAATTTTCTTCTCTCGCCTGTTCCGCGAAAATATCCGCGATTTCCTTAGAGGACAGCGAGCCTTTGAACGAGTCTGCGGCAACGAGAATTTTTTTCATTGTTCCACTCCGTAAGTTTTTATGTGTTTTAATCTTATTATACACGCAAAAGCGCAGACAGGCAAGTACAAAGTGTTCGACCGTTTACCTTGTTTGACACGGGAAATATTTTTTGGTACAATTTCCGCCGTAAGGAAAATATGTCGGACGTACAAAACATCGAAAAAAGCATAATCACCAACTTCCGTTCCCGTCTTTGGTCGAAGTTCACCAAAGCGGTAAAGGAATACGAACTCGTCGAAGAAAACGACCGTATCTGCGTTTGCATTTCGGGCGGAAAAGACTCGATGCTTCTCGCCAAACTTTTTCAGGAACTTCACCGCCATTCGAATATTCCTTTCGACGTAACCTATCTTGTTATGAACCCCGGTTACAACGAGGAAAATCTCGAACTAATCAAAAGTAATATAACCCTTCTCGGCATTCCCGCCGAAATAAAAGACAGCAACATTTTCGAAGTAACCGCTTCGCAAGGCAAAATCGCCTGCTACCTCTGCGCGAAAATGCGCCGAGGCGCGTTGTACTCTATTGCGCGCGATTTGGGTTGCAATAAAATAGCTCTCGGGCACCATTTCGACGATGTTATCGCAACCACGCTTTTGAGTATGCTCAACGCGGGCGCGTTCCAGACTATGCTTCCGAAACTGAGAAGTCAAAATTTCGAAGGTATGGAACTCATACGCCCGATGTACCTTATAAGAGAAAAAGACATAATCGCGTGGTCGGAGTATCACGGACTAAAATTCCTGCAATGCGCGTGCCGTTTCACCGAAAAGGACGCTCAAAGCAACCCGGAAACCGTCTCTCAGCGCAAAAAGACGAAGGAACTGATAAAAGTTCTCACCGAATATAACCCCGTCGCGGAAAAGAACATTTTCACCGCGGCAAACAACGTAATTATCGATAAAATTCTCGGATACAAGCATAACGGGATTAAAAAATCTTTTAACGAACTCTACCGCGACGACCCGTCCGTATAGCGATTTTTTCGACGGAAATTTTTTTTGGGCAAAGGCTTGCAAACGCGGGTTTGCGGTGATATAATTGTTTTATTATTTTCGGAGGTAGCGTAATGGACCCTGACCCTTACAGTCGATATTGTTTAGGTTGATACGCCCGATGTAGTCCTTCTGACGGCACGTCGGGTTTATGCGTACTGCCATTAGGAGGTTTTTTTATGATTAGCGTTTGTTACACGGATACTAATTCCGGCAGAGTAACGAAAGTTCCTAAGGAACTCATTAACGAGAGTTCCGATTTTTCCAACAAATGGGTTCAACTTATAAACCCGGACGAACGTGAAATCGATTTTATCGCAAGTAAAACGGGAATTTTCCCCGATTTTCTCAAAGCGGCGTTGGACGAAGAGGAACGTTCCCGTATAGAAAAAGAAGACGACTGCCTTCTTATCGTCGTCGACATTCCCACGGTGATTATGGACGAAAAAAAATCGTACTGCACCTATTCGACAATCCCTCTCGGCATAATTATGCGCGATAACTTCTTCGTAACGGTTTGCCTCGAAGATTCGCCTATTTTACAGGAATTCGGACAGGGAATGAGCAAGGTAAAAGGCGTAAAACTCCAAATGCACAGCCGCACGACCTTTCAACTGCTTTTCCAGATAGCGACCAAATACCTTTTTTATCTCAGAAGAATCGACAAAAGCAGCCAGAGAATCCAAACCGAATTGCACAAGTCGATGAAGAATAAAGAACTTATCGAATTGCTCGATATCGAAAACTCCCTCGTATATTTTTCCACTTCTCTGCGAGCGAACTCGGCGATAATCGATAAACTTACGCGCACGAGCCTCATCAAAAAACACGAAGAAGACCAGGACTTAATCGAAGACGTAGCGATAGAAAACAGCCAGGCAATAGAAATGTGTAACATTTACCGCGACATTTTAAGCGGGACTATGGACGCGTACGCCTCGGTAATCAGCAACAACCTCAATATAGTAATGAAAGTGCTTACTTCAATCACGCTCATCATTTCCGTGCCTACGTTAATCGCAAGCCTGTTCGGTATGAACCTCGACGGAATTCCCGGCGCGAAAAACGCTCCCTGGGCGTTCGGCGTAGTAACCGGCGTTTCTATGATACTCGCCGTGGTAATAGCCTGGATACTCAAACGCAAAAAACTTATGTAATTTCCATAAATATGGCTTTACGTTAAAACAACTCGAAAAAGCGCGGCAAAATCTGCCGCGCTTTTCGTGTACCCTGCCAAACGTCCGTTTACAACCTTATATTTACACAATTTTAATTCGTAATGTCCCCTTAAACTTTTCTCATTTTAGTTGTATTATTGCGCTAAATATACTTCGTTGTTATATCTGTGATAAAACGATACAATTAACTCATTTTAACAATTTCTATCTTGTCTGCGTTTACCTTGTCGACTTTGATGACTAAATGTTTGGAACTCGGCATAGTCGCACTGTCTGCATTCGGATGTTTATCTTTTTCGAAATCAAAGTAAATGCTTAAAATGCCATTTTGCAAACCCGACATTTTCACCAGGCATTGACGATAACACGTAGTGGTAAATACGTAAACGCACACGGTATGTTTTTCAAAATCCACGTCTTCGGGCAGCTCGAAAAAAACGGCGTCCGCTTCTTCCTCGGTATTTATAACGCGAAGTATTGTCTTCGGCAAACCGTCGTCGACCTCTTTCGAACTATAATCGTCCGTTTCGCTTTGGCACCCTTTTCTGTTTTCATCCCAGTAATGACCGTAACTTCCGCGAGTAACGTTTTCTTGAAGAAATCCTTCTCGGAATTTATATTCGGAGTACAGTATAGCCGCATTGTATTTGTTATTGTATTTATTATCATATTGTTTCCGGCACCCGACAAAAGACAACATAAAAGTTATCGCGAGCAGTACCGTTATAAGCAAAGGTAAAATATTCTTCTTGTGCCGTTTTGATATAAACATCTCCGCTCCGACGCCTCCTCTTATAGCGTTTATAGTGTCGGTTTTTTTCACCTATAAACTATAACAATCCGACAAGCCGTTTTGTCCACGAAATTTGTAAAAAAAAATTTTTTCCTCTCAAAAATTGTCAATAAGCCGTCTTCTTCGATTCCGTTTTGTGCGAAATCAATTATTAAACCCCTATTTATTTTATGGTAAGCGATAAAATATTACTTGTCAATATGCTTTTTACGAGTGTATATATCGCGTTGCTTTACGCCCGGAAATTTTCCGACCAGACGTTGCGCGGGATTTTACGGCAAGTCGCTAATCTTTGTGCCGATAAAATCTTTATCCACGCAAGTCGGACTTACAAGGAAGCGGAGCGTACCGTTCCGCTTGTTATGTAAGTTCGCAAGGGGTTTCCCCTTGCTCGAACCCCATAAGGGCAAAAAGTAAAAAGTGCGATTTTTACTTTTTGAGTATTTAAGCAGTAAAAAGCGGACAAAATCTGAGTTTTTTCCACTTTTCCGTAAGTTTAGTCGGGGTCCCCGAAAAGATATATGCTTTTGGGGGTGATATTTCTGTACGTCGGTACAGCGACGGTTCACTTACGAAAAAAATCAACGCAATCTCTCCACTCCGTGTTTTTTCCGAAAATTACGCGTCGATAAAGACAAACCTCGGCTGCCGTCTGTATTCGAGCGGGGTGCACCCTACGTTTTTTTTGAAAAGTTTATTGAAATATCCGCAATCGACGTATCCGACCTCGAACGCTATCGCGACGACCGAACTGTCGGTTTTTTCCAGCAGGCGGCACGCCTCGTCCATACGCAGTTTAATTACGTACGCCGCCACGCCTATGCCGTACGCTTCCTTGAACAGTCTGCAAAAATAACTCTTCGACACGTCGCACAGCCCAGCGAGCATATCCAGCCTTATTTCCTTATTAAAGTGTTCGTGCACGTATTTTACCGCGGGTTTTATGATTTCGCGATTTTTAGGCAAAATCCCGATTTTTTTTACATTTATTTCACTTATGGGAAAAATCGGTTTTCCGTCGTCGTCAACCTCGAAAATCGCCAGTTTTTTTTCCTTTTCTATCGCCGCCAACACCTCTTTAGGGCTGCTCAAAAAAATTTTTTCCATAAACCTTCCTTAAAGAATTCCGCGTAATGTCAAAATTATACCATAATAAAATAAGATTGTCTAATGAAATGTTCTAACCGTATAAGATATAATATTTTTAACGGCGTTATGCCGACAAAAAAGAAAAAATTTATCAAAAAAGGAGATTTGATTTATGAGAAAAGCGTTTATCTGTCCGTCTAAGTACGTTCAAGGCGAGGACGAATTACTTAACTTAGGTTATTTTGTGAAAACTTTCGGGAAAAAGGCGTTGCTTATAGCCGACCCGTTCGCATACAACCTCGTTAAAGACAAACTTGACGCAACGGCTGCGAAATACGGCGTTGAATTTTACCCCTGCGGAGACATTTTCAAAGGCGAATGTTCCCGTAACGTAGTAAAAGCATTGCAGGATTTTGCGAAAGAAAACAAATGCGCCTGCACCATCGGTCTCGGCGGCGGAAAAGCCATCGACACTGCTAAATGCGTAGCGCAAGGCAGCAACCTTATCATCTGCCCGACGATTGCGGCTACCGACGCTCCCACTTCGCACAGCGCGGTTCTCTATACCGACGACCATCACTTCGACGACTACGCGTATTTCCGTCAGAACCCCAGCGTAGTTCTTATCGATACCAAAGTTATCGCCAACGCTCCCGCCCGTTTCCTTATCAGCGGTATGGGCGACGCTCTGAGCACCTATTTCGAAGCTCGCGCGAACGAAAGGTCTTTCAGCAACGTAAACGCGGGACTTCCCTGCGGAGCTAACCGCGCTAAGGGAACTCTTCTCGGATACGGCACGATGGCGTCTATGGCTCTCGCAACCCTTTGCTATCAGACACTTCTTTCCGACGGTGCGAAAGCGGTTGCGGCTTGCGAAAACAAAGTCGTTACTCCCGCTCTTGAAAAAATCATCGAAACCAACATTCTTCTTTCCGGTCTCGGTTTCGAAAGCGGCGGTCTTGCGGCTGCTCACGCTATCCACGACGGACTTACGTTGCTTCCCTCGCACACCAAATACTTCCACGGCGAAATGGTTGCGTTCGGAACAATCTGCCAGCTCGTCCTCGAAAACGCTCCCGAAGAAGAGCTCTACGAAGTTCTCGCTTTCTGCCTGACGGTAGGACTTCCCGTATGCTTGAAGGACATCGGCACCGATTCCATCGACGACGAAATGCTCAAAGCTATCGCGGAAAAGACCTGCATCCCCGACGAATCCATTCACAATATGCCCTTCCCCGTGACGGTCGATATGGTTGCCGCGGCTATCAAGACCGCAGACAAAATCGGTTACGACTACAAATACGGCGAATAAGCCATTAAAACACGATTTCGACGTTACGCCCGAGATTTCTCGGTCGTAACGTCATTTTCGAATTAAAGGAGATTTCTGAAATGAAAAAAATAATGAACACCCCCGAAACTTTCGTATACGATATGTGTCACGGACTGGCGAAAGCTCATCCCGACCTCGAATTCGTAGAAAAGTTCAAAATCGTTAAGAAAGTTGAAATAAACGACGACAAAGTCAGCCTTATATCCGGCGGCGGTTCGGGACACGAACCTGCTCACGCGGGTTTCGTAGGCAAAGGAATGCTCGACTGCGCGGTTTGCGGAGACGTTTTCGCTTCTCCCAGCCAGGTACAGGTCTACAACGCGATTAAAAAATGCGCTACCGACAAGGGCGTTCTCCTCATTATAAAGAACTACTCGGGCGACTGTATGAACTTCAACAACGCTATGGCGGACGCTCAGGAAGACGGAATCAAAGTAGACGCGGTTTACGTAAACGACGATATCGCCGTTAAAGACAGCCTTTACACCGTAGGTCGCAGAGGCGTTGCGGGAACCGTACTCGTTCATAAATGCGCGGGCGCGGCGGCGGAACAAGGCAAAGAACTCGAAGAAGTCAAAGCCGTAGCCAACAAAGTTATCGAAAACGTAAGAAGTTTCGGTTTCGCGTTCACCTCCTGCACCGTTCCGGCGGCGGGACATCCGACGTTTGAAATCGGCGACGACGAAATGGAATTCGGCGTAGGCATCCACGGCGAACCCGGACGTTTCCGTGAAAAAATCGACTATTCGAAAGGCACGTTCTGCGACGACCTCTCGGTGAGAATAGTTAAAGACCTCGAAGAAGACCTCAAACTTAAATCCGGCGAAGAAGTAGTTCTTCTCATCAACGGTTTCGGCGGAAGCCCGTTGCAGGAACTCTATATCCTCAACAACTCCGTAACCAAAGCTCTCGAAGCGGACGGAATTAAAATTCACCGCACTATGGTCGGCAACTATATGACGTCCATCGATATGGCGGGCGCGTCGGTTACCGTATTAAGAGTAGACGACGAACTCAAAAAGCTCGTAGATTATCCGGTAAGCACTCCCGCACTCACTTGGGGCGCGGCTATGGGCGCGCAGGCTGAAGCGGCGGTAGAAGCTATGAACGCTATCGCGAAAGCCCTCAACATCACTCCCGGCGCGGTTGCTCCCGCGGCTAAGAAAGCCAAAAAAGCGGCTGCCGAAGAAGACGACGCCAACGCCGTTTACGAAGTGGAAGGCACCCCCGCTATCGGAGAAACCATTAACACCGCGGCTTTCGTTAAAATCGTGGAAAAAATGGCGGACGTAATCATCGAAAACGAAGTTCCCTTCTGCGAAGCCGACAAAATGGGCGACGGAGACTTCGGAATGAGCATTGCGAAAGGTTTCAGACAGCTCAAAGCGGACTGGGCGACGAGAAAGAAAGGCGACATCGGTCAGTTCCTCGTAAGCTGCTCGGAAATCATCAAAGAATACTGCGGCGGCGCGTCCGGTCCTATCTGGGGTTCCGCGTTCAAATACGCAGGAAAAGCGATGCTCGGCAAGAAAGAAGTAAACCTCACCGACGTTGCGTTCCTCTTCACCGAAGCCAACAGAGGCGTTTACGAAACCGGTAAAAAGAGCTTCGGCAAAGGCGCGGACATCGGAGACAAGACCCTCGTAGACGCGTTGAAACCCTGCGCTATCGCTCTTACCAAAGCGGCGAAAGACGGCAAGAAACTGCAAGAAGGCTTAGACCTCGGCGCGAAAGCGGCTCACGAAGGCGCGGAGGCTACCAAATCTCACGTCGCTACCCTCGGAAGAGCGGGAACGGTCGGCGAACGCAGTATCGGTTATCCCGACGCAGGCGCGCACGGCTTAGACGTTATCTTCAACGAACTCGCCGCTTATATCAAAAACTTTTAATAACAACTCTCACTTATAACCAACGTAAAGAGACTGTCCGCATTCGCGAACAGTCTCTTTCATTATAATTCAAACCGCGTCCTTTCCTTGTCCTTTCATTGCTGCGAATTCCTCGAAAATCCCGCCGTAAACTCGGTTTTACTTTGTTTCGACATTTGTTTCCCTTTCGTATATTTTCGCGGACGGACGGCGGCGTTTTCGTCTCGATTTTGCCTACCGTTTTATTTTCGTTTTCTCTCTTTCCGTTTATTATATACAAACAAGGCGTCCCTTACGGCAACGCCTTGTTTGTCGGAACTCGGACTGTTGTTATAAAACGACTCGTCTTATTCCGTTTACGGGCGCCGCATTCGCGTCGCCCGCTTTTCTCCCTTATACTTATTCGCTTATAGTTATTTCGTAAGTTTGCGTTTCGAAGTCCTCGTCCTCGAACTCTACGACGAACTTCACTTTGCCGTTGTCGCTGACGAATTTACCCGTCGCTATTTCGCTTACTGTTTCGCCGAATACGCAGGTTTTCGACGCTTCGCATTTAAGCACGCCGTCTTCCCAGAAATATCTGTACGTCGGTTTGTCGTACTTATGCGTAGCGGTTTCCTCCACGTATTCTACGTCTCTAAGGTCCGAGCGCGAGAATACGGCGACGTATCTCCTCTCGCCTTTTTCCGAGCAGGTAGGTTCTTTTATAACCGTGTTCGTGATATTGTCCGTCGTCTCTTCGTAGTAGACTTCGTCGCACGCCGAGCAGTAAATTTTTACCGTACAACTCGTATGATTGTCGTTCCACAGATAATCAACTTTTCCTTGGCTGTGTCCTTTTCTCGGAATAATAACCTCTTTGGTCTGCCCTACGAATTCCTCGTTTACGAAACTTACGGTATACTTCATATTTCCGTCTTCCGTGCAGGTCGGGTTTTTCGTCACAGTCGAAGTCGCGCTTTGCACTTCGCTTATCTTGTCTCCGCACTCCTTACAGACTTTTTTCGCCGTGCAAGTGCGATAGTCCGCGCTCCATAAATAGACGATTTCGCCGTAGTCGTGCCCGCCTTTGGACGGAATAACCTCTCTATCGTTGCTCGTATACCTTTTCCCGTCAAACTCGAACGTCGCCGAATAAACGCGTTCTCCGTCTTCCGTGCAGGTCGCCGCTTTGGTAATAGCTATCTTTATATCGGACGCGTTGGCGGTTTTATATACTTCGTCTCCGCACCTAACGCACACACTCTTTGCCGTACACTCGGTGTGTCCCGCGTCCCAACGACATTCGGGCTCGCCGTAGTCGTGGTGTTTGGGGATAGTCACCGTCTCGGTCTGCGTAGCGAATTTGGAATCGGTAAACGTAGCTACGTTTCTTCCCACTCCGTCCTCGGTGCAGGTCGCCGCGCGCACTTCTTCGTACACGACCGACGCCGCGCTTACCGTGCGTTTTTCTCCGCACACAAGGCAGGATTCCGTCGCGGTACATTTATGATTTTTCCAGGTATACGTGATATTGTTGCCGTAATTATGCGCGGTTTTCGCTATGCTTTCCGTCTTTTGAGCGGTTTTGAAACCCTTTGTAAAGGTAGCGGTGTATTCGTTTTCCCCTTCCCTATAACAGGTCGGCGCGGTTGTCACCTTTCTTGATGCGACTTCCTCTTCAATTTTATCGTTGCAGTGCGCGCAGGATTTACTCGCTTTGCAATATTGCACGCCGCCTTGTTCTCTCCACGTGTATTTCGTCGCGCCGTAGTCGTGCCCCACGGGTTTAATCTGCTGCTCCGGCGACTCGAAAGTGTTGAACGTATTGCCGCCTATGCTGACGGTAGCCGTTCTTTTAAGCGTTCCGCTTTGCGTGCAGGTAGGTTGTTTGGTCACAGTCTCGCTCACCGCCGCCTGTTCGGTAATCTGCCCTCCGCATACGCCGCACGTCGCCACGACAAGCGCGGTTCCGTCGTCGTTCCATATACATTCCGCCGAGGTAAACTCGTGAACTTTACATTCGCCGCTACACCCCGTAAACGCGAGCAGGCACATAGCAATACCGACCGCAAGCGCAAAAATCGTAAATTTTCTTTTCATTTTTACCACCCTCAACCGTTTTCGCCTTTATATCTCGAAATCTTCTCCGAACGCGTCTCCGTCCGAATTGTCGTTCTTTGCGACGTTTGACTGATTGATTGCGCCTACGAGAAGTTTCTGCCAGGAATAGAAATGACGCTGAGATTTGCCGAGCAGAGACGGGTCGTCTTCCTTCATCTTCGCGACTATATGGTCCGCTTTTTCAAGCATCTCGGGTACGGACGCTATCACTTTGTTCGTCTTGGATATGCACGAAGCGATGATAAAGAAAACTATCGCGAGTATCAACGCAATTAAAGCAAAAATAATAAACGCCGACGCCATTATCGAAGGCAACATAGTTACAACGCCCATAAGGAAACCCAAAGGCGCTTTGTCGGTATCATAATATATATAATAGCGGTAATAAGCCGTGCTCTCGTCGGAGGGGTCGAGATAGGCTTTCTGACATCTCAGAATGGGAATGTTTCCGTTTTCGTCGAGCTCTATTTTTTCTCTGAGCGTTTCGAGGTCTTCGTTCATAAGCTGTCCGTCTTCGCCTATTCTGTACGCAACGGACAACGTTCCGCTAACCGTTACGACCGTGCCTTCGTCCGCCGCCTCTTTTACCACGTCGCTATCCTTAACGTAGTACTGGTCGCCGTAGAACAGCAAGCCGTTGACGGAAAGAGCTATGTCGGTGAAAATTTTACCTATGCCGCCGTTGGATTCCGTTTCGGCAACGGTTTTCGGTATCTTCGGAACGAACGTAAACACGAGACACGCTACGCACAGCAAAATGAATATCACGCCGAAAACGCGCAGGCACTTGACGGTTCCTTTTTTCTGTTTGCGCTCTCCGTATTTAAGTGTCTTCTGTTCTAATGCAGCAAGTTCTCCGTTATATCCGAATCTCTTTCTACGCCTGATTAGTTCGGTTTTTTTCTCGTCGTCTCTTCTGGACAGCACTATTCCGCCCGCAAGTCTGTCGAGCTCGTCGCTGACTTTGTTGCGCGCTCTTACCCAGCCGAAATGCGTATAAATCCCCGCAAGTCTGGACGGCACCCTCATCTCGTCATAACTTCTTTCCATTCCGTCACCTCTCCATACAGAAATCTTGCTACCATTTTGGTAGTTTATGTTAATTGTACTACCATTTTGTTATCTTGTCAATTATTAAATGCGAGAAATATTCGGAAAAACCGATTTATTCGATTTCTTGCGAAGATTTCCCGAAAAGACGAAAAAGAGGTATAAAAATGGAAAAAACGAGGCATAAACTCCCCGAAAGATTGCTGACTTTAAGAAAAGAAGCGAACCTTACGCAGCGCGAACTTGCGGAAAAACTGCAAATAAACAGCGTAACTTACCTGCATTACGAAAAAGGTCAACGGGAACCGCCCATCGACCTTCTTATTACTTTTGCCGAATTTTATTCGGTTACGGTTGATTATCTTATCGGAAAAAGCGAATATTAGCTGTGCCGAATTCCGTAAAAAACTCAATCGGCGAGAAAAGCTATTCTTCCGTAGAAAATCACGCTTACTATATCGGTTATCCACATAAACGGCATTAAAAAGATGCTCAGAAACGCCCCGTAAAGAGTGCTCGCGTAGTGCGTTTCTCCGAACCGCACGAATCGGTAGATACAGCCGTAAATAAAGCCGAAAAATAAAACTACGTGCAGTTTGAAAAATATACTGTGCGCGTCGAAACGGTCGGTCGCGGTTTTTTTCGCGTTCGGTTTAATCGGCAATTCGATATAGAACGTGCTTCCTTTATCCTTTTTGCTTTTTACTCCGACGTTTCCGCCGTGTTCTTCGACGATTTCTTTGACGACGAACAAGCCGAGCCCGCTGCTTCCCGCCTGCAAGCCGCTTCTCGCGCTGTCTTCCATAAAGAACTTATCGAATACGTACGGCAGATTTTCTTCCGCGATGCCCTCGCCGCGGTCTTTGACCGCTATCGAAAGCCGTCCTTTATGCACGCCGAACCTAACTTTAATCTGTTTCCCCTGTCCGCTGTATTTTACCGCGTTGGTAATAATATTCTGAATTACGCGCGAAATCTTTTTCCTGTTTATTACGATAAACACGTTTTTCGGCACTCGCCCGACGCGCAATTTAAGTTTCGTCCTTTCGACGAGCAATCTTTGTCTGTTGAATTCCGCTTCGAGAAAAGTTTTCGCATTTACCGTTTCTTTGAAATCGCTTTCGTCGCCCGAAATCTGCCGCGCGGAATCGGTAAGATTATCGATAAGTTCGCTCATATATACCGCTTTTTCGCTTATAATCGAGCAATAATCCTTGTCGTCCATACCGTCTTTGAGACATTCCGCCGCGCCGATAATCACCGAAAGCGGCGTTTTCAAATCGTGCGCGACTCCCGCCGCGTCGGTGGCGTTTTTCAGTTTGGTTTTTCTTACTTCCAGCGCTTTTTTTTCTATATCGGAACGTATGGCTTCGAGGATTCTCAAATTCTCGGCTGAAATATTCCGTCTGTCGAGCGGCGAATAATCCCCGTCGGCAAAGCGTCTCAGAACGCGGTTTATAGCTTCTGCTTCCCTCTTTCTCATTTACGTTTCCACCTGTAACCTATGCCCCAGACGGTTTCCACGCCGTCTGCGCCGACTTTTTTAAGTTTTTCGCGCAATCTGTTTACGGTGACTGCGACGGTGTTTTCGTCGATATAATAATCCACGCCCCAAACCTCGTCCATAAGTTTCTGCTTAGAAAACACTCTCCCCTCGTTGCGCGTAAGAACGTCCAGCATCCTGAATTCTCTCGCCGTAAGCGGAATGGTTCCTCCGCCGATTTTCGCCGTCATATCTTCGGGATAAACGCGCAAATCGCCGTAAACTCTCACCTCCGGCGCGGGCGCGTTAAAGCTGAAATATCTGCGCATCTGAGCGTTCACCCTGCCTACCATTTCCTTGAAAGAATACGGTTTCGTGATATAATCGTCCGCGCCGAGTTCCAAAAGCGCGAGTTTGTCGTCCTCCTGCGTTTTTGCGGAAACGATGATAATCGGAATGTTCTTTTCCATTCTGACCGCGCGGCAGACTTCGAACCCGTCCATTATCGGCATCATTATGTCGAGTAGAATCAAATCGGGGGAAAGGCCCTTAACCATATCGACGGCTTGTTTGCCGTCGAACGCCTGAAAGACGGTATATCCTTCTTTCATCAAATAATTCCGCGCCATATCGGACAACTCTACGTTGTCTTCGGCAATTAAAACTTTTCTGTTCATATTTCACCTAGTAAAAACGCGCTCAAAGGCGCGTTTTTACGTTTAGTATCTTTTGTTATTTTATTGTTTATCGAACTCAGCTTTATATTTGTCCTGATAATAACTTTCCTGCTTGCAATCAAAAGAACCGTCGGTTCCCACAGTGATGACCGTACAACCCCTCTGCGCCTTTTCGTTCCATATTCCGGGATAAGCGAGATAGTCGACGCTCATTCCGTAAGTGAGGCGCACGCCTTTATATTCGACCGAAAAGTTGTTGTAATGGTCGTGTCCGCAGAACACGCCCTGCAATCCTTTTGCCGAAGCCGTTTCGAAGAACTTGTCTCTTCCTATTCCGCAGAACACGCCGTAGGTCTGCTGTCCGACGGAGTTTTCTTTCATAGACTCGCCCATAATTCCGTATTTGAATGTGACGTTTTCCGTGTCTTTACCGTCGTTTTGCACGTATTCTCCCCACGCGTCGCGATATTCGGGAAGAGGAATATGGAAGAACGCGAGGCTCTTAACGGGCTCGGCGGAAATCGAAGCGTTGTACGCGTTTATTTTATCTATTTCGCTTGCGTACCAGTCTATCTGGTTCTGATGAATGTTGTCGTACTTCCAGAGCACGCCGAACGCGTCTCCGTCGGTATAACTGTGACTGTCCAAAGTAACCAGCGCCTGCGTGACCGCGCCCGCGGAATTTTTAACTTTGATAACGGCGTTTCCGTAGCCGTCAACCTTGTCGTCCCCTCTTTGGAAAAGGCAATATTTGAAATTCTGCGCTTCGTAGTATTCGCATATTTCTTCTCTCGAATAATAACTGTAAACTTCGGTGTCGTGATTGCCGAAAGCGAACGTCCAGTACACGCCGAGTTTTTCCATCATTTCGGCAAAAATCTGCGTCGCTCTCAAATTGTTAAAACTTCCCGAAGCATAGGGTACGGGGAACGCAATATCCCCTGTTACGATAACCAAATCGGGTTTTTCGGCTGTTATCATCGCGCTTACCGCGTTCATCGCCCAGGCGTCTTTTTTAACGGAAAAACTTCCTCCGCCGATATGTATATCGGTAAGCTGCAATACCTTGAAATCGTCGTCGGTAACAAAGCACCAGTCCCCGTCGTCGTCCTTAACGGGAACGAGTTGTTCGTTTCCTTCGTAAGTGACGGTCGAGAACTTGACTGCCTGCTCTTTGATGGAATTATAGGATTCGGTATTGACTATCGCAAGAACAGACGCAAACAGCAGTATAACAAGCAAAATAATCGCGATTATACAACCCGCCAGCGCAAACCTCGCGCCTATCTGTCCTTTGGTTAAAGGCGCTTTCTTACCCTTATTTCCGTTAGTTTTTGCCATATGCCGTACCTCCGCAAAAAATACCGCGCCGCGCTCGGAAATTTCTTACGCGCGCAAAAAAATATTATTGATTATTTAATATAAGATATTATAAAGGAAATAACCGATTTGTCAATACCCATTGTTCGCGGTATTCCTATCGGTTATCCGATAACCTCTATCTCCGCGCCGACGTCTTCTTTTATTTTTTCGCATAAAAGCTTTGCCGCCGCGGCTTTTTCGTCTTGCGCGGTACCGTTTGTGAACTCGATTTTAACCGTTCCGACGCACGCGCGGTAACCGTAATCGTGCAAATCCATTTTGATGATTTTCGCAATTCGCCGGTCGCTTTTACACGCGGAAATTATCGCGTTCCTTTCGTCTATGCAGCCTTTCGCTCCCGTGAGCGTGCCGAGGTTATCCGCCACCATCTTTATCGCAACGCCGATAACTACCACGCTTATAACCATTCCGAAAATCGAATCCACCGCGTAATTCACCACGGGAGATACGGCAAAAGAAATCATAGTGGCCGTCGTTATGCCTACGTCGAGAAGACTGTCCGCGGCGATGGCGGCGAGAGCTTTGGATTTCAATTTCTTGTTGAAAATTTTATAAACTATTACTATTCCAACTTTAAGCGGTATCCCGACGGATACGAGAATAAAGTTTTCCCATCCGAACCATATGGGCTCGGGCATCGCTATGCGGCTGAGCGAGTCGAAGAAGAACAGCGCACCCATAACCACCGAAGCCGCGCTCACTATAAACCCCGCGACGTATTCGCTTCTCCCTTTCCCGTACGGGAACTTCTCGCTTTTCGGAGCGGCGCACAGAATAAACGCTATTACCGTAATAACTCCCGTAGCTATGTCGAAAAAGCCGTTCATCGAATCCAGCATTATGCACAGACTGTTGGTTTCTATCCCGACGAAAAGTTTGATAAACGCGAGCGCGACGTTTATCGCCACGCCGCAAGCGGTAAGTATAAGAGCTTTTTTCGTTCTCTCTGTCATCGGCGCACACCTCCGACGGTTATTTTACCACACTTTCCGCCTTTTGGAAATATCTGAGATACGTTTTACCGAGGTACCTGCATATTTTGTCGTCCTCTACGGGAGACGCGTCGAAGTCGTACTTTCCGTTCACTCTCCACGCATTGAGAATTCCCGTCCTCACCGCGTCTTTCGGGCAGGAAAACGCGCAACCCATACACCCTACGCAGTTCTTCCCGAATACCGCTTTGCCGTTTTTAATCTCGATATTCGCCTGCGGACAGATTCTTTCGCACTTCCCGCACCCAATGCAGTCGTCGGTAACCTTGAACCCTCTCCCTATAAGAGGCATCGCAAGATGTTCTATCCCGAACGCCGCGGAAACGGCTTTCTTCCCTATGCCTACTTCCGTCGTTCTCTTCTTGCCGCCGAGAATTTCTTTCGCCGCGTCGGAAACTCCTTTTTCCGCGACTTTCCACATTCTCGCCGCCATTTCGTCGCTGTGACGGAAAATTATGTTGTACGGCATTACGAACCTGTATTCTCCGCTAACTTCGTATCCGTTTTTCCCGAGCAATTTTCCCACCCTTACAAACGCGCAGTCGTTGAGGGTAAGCGGTTCGCCCGAAGTCGTCACCAGATACACGCGGTTCCCGTTGCTTTTCGGCAGTTTTTTGACGAATTCCGTCACGGGTACGGGCGCGTTGAACGCGTGCACCGGGTAGCCGATAACCACCGCTTCTCCCTCTTTCGGAAGAGGAAATCTCTCGCCTTTACGAAATCTCCAATATTCGCACTCCGCGCCGTTTATTTCCATCTCGTTTTTGATTTTATTGCACACTTTGTCGGTGTTTCCCGAACCGCTGAACACGTAAAAAACAAATTTCATTTTCATATCTCCTTATATATCGGCGCGTGATTTTCGCCGTAAACGTAGACGCCGTTTTCTTCTTCCGAATGCGTGTCGTACCAGACCTGGGCGATAAACGGGGAGAACTTCGCCTGCCTTGCGTAATTCCACGTCTTTTCGCACTCCTCGCACCAGTGTCCGCCTTTGAGCACGGTATACGGCGCGGCGTAAAACTTATGCCCGTCGTGACATTCCCATAAAAGTTTCGTATACGCGTCGCCCTTAACCATATTTTCCGAAAGACATTTTCCGCCGCGGAACGCCGCCGCTTTCTTCATATCCTCTATATCCCATTCGCTCATAGGTTTATTTTCGTCGTATCCGTGACTTAGAAGCAAACCGTTTTTAACCGCGTACCCGTTTTCCTTTTTCTCTGCGTAATCCGACTGATTTGCAACGAGAGAAAATCCTTCCCAACGGTCGGGGAGTTTTGCCGCTTCGCTCTCTCCGCCGAAATACGCGTGCACCCTGCCTTGTTTTTCGGTCTTGCGCCAGTAATAAGGCGCGTTGCCGTCGCGAAGAAGGGGTTTGAATACAAGCGTTTTTATAACCGACGGGGGAATGATTTTCGCCGCGCCGTAAACGGGGTGCTTTGATTTTATCTCCCGCCAGTAACTCTTCGTCGTGTCTTGTTCGTACGGAAACAGCGTTTCCAGCTCGTCGTCGAAGAACCACATTCCGTGGAAATTCCTCGTCGCGTGCCAGGACGGTTCGAGAAATTTTTCGGGCGTTCCGTTTATTATCGAGAACCCTTCTTTGAAAGTTTCGTATCCCGTAACGCGGTTTTCTCTTCCGCCGCACAGGTTGAAAACTCTGCGGAAAATCGCTTCCGCTCTGTTCTCCGCCACCGCTCTTGCGATATTCGCCATAAGCCGTCCGCTGTCTCTCGCGCTCACCCATTCCAAAGGTCCGTTGAGGGTGGTATGGAACATAAGCCCGTCCTTTATATTGTTTTTAAGCATATTCGGGTGAAGCATCGCCGTCTGTCTTATAACGCACCAACGTTTTAACCCCGATTCCATAACGTACCTTTCGGCAAGCGTTTTATGAAGCGCGTAGTTGTCGAACGGGGAGGATATAAGCGGGTCGCCCACTCTTCCGTAGGGATGTTTCATATCGCGGTTCCCGTAAACCGCCACGCTGGAAATATGAACGAACACGCTTTCGGGCGCGACTTTTTTTATCGCGTCGGTGAGTTTTTGCGCTCCGATAAGGTTACATTCCAGGCTTTTTTCTTCGAAGCGGTCGGACTTAGGCGGGATTACCGCCGCCATATTGATTATTAAATCCGCTCCGAAAACCAGTTTTTCGCAAAGTTCGCCGTCCGCTATGCTTCCTCTCACTATCTGCACGCGAGAGCCGTATTTCTTTTTCAGTTTCCGCGCGTATACGGTGTTTTTCGGTTTTTCGGTAAGCAAGAGTTTTACTTTGCCTACGTAGTCTCCTTCGAGGGTCTGCGTTAAAGCCTCTCTTCCCATATTCCCGCTCGTGCCCGTCATTGCGACCGTTATTCCTTTTTGCGGCTTTTCGGCGCTATTTTTCATATATACGATTTTCATAAATTCTGTCCTCCGTGCTTTTCTTTGCCTTCGTTGTCTTTATTGTGTCATAGTATTTTTACCCTTTCCCTCGCATTTTCTTACGATTTTCTTACAAACGAAGTTTCCGCAACAAAAAACGCGGTCTTGACTGAAACCGCCTTGTGCTATATAATTAAAATGTTTGCTCTTATGCAACAAAATTTCACAGTAAAAGGAGGCGTAATGTCTGCTCCCTCTACCGCCGCGGTCGCGGCGACGGAAGAAAAAAGTCTGTTAAATAAACGTAATTTCTGGTGTTTTGCTCTCGGCACTTTCGGAAGAGACTTCGCCTACAATATGTTTGTGAACAACCTTCTCACGTTTATTCTGTTTACGAAATCCCTGACCGATTTGCAATTTTCTTTCGTAAGCGTAATAATCATCGTAGCGAGAATTTTCGACGCGTTCAACGACCCTCTTATGGGCGGCATAGTGGAAAACACGCGTTCGCGGTTCGGTAAATTCCGTCCCTGGATACTGATAGGCGGCGTTTCCACTTCTCTCGTAATAGTACTTTTGTTTTCCGTACCCCTCGACAACTGGGGTTTCATCGCTTTCCTCGCGGTCACCTACCTCGCTTTCAGCGTTACCTTTACTATGAACGACATTTCTTACTGGGCGCTGCTTCCCCATCTTGCGCGCGGCACTCACGAAAGAAATCAGCTTTCTTCGATAACTCAGCTCGTCGTTTCCGCGGGCGCGGGGCTCGCTATGGTCGCCGTTCCCGCTCTGACCACCACTTATTCCCGTTTCTTGGGCGGCAGCGCGCGCAGCGCGTATATGTGGATTTCCATAATATGCGCGGGGATATTTATCGCGTCCACCCTGCTCACCTTCTTCGGCGTAAAAGACCGCACCGAAGTGACGAAGGACAAACGCGCGGATAAATATACCCCCACCGAGAAAAAACTGACCATAAAAGATATGTTCCGCGTGCTTAAAAACAACGACCAGTTGCTTATCGCCGCGGTTATTATGGTTATTTACACCGTGGGAACGAGCGTCGTTTCCGCCGCTCTTATCACCACTTACGTCTATTTCGCGTTCGGTTACAACGGTCTTCTTACCTCGGTATTTTCCGCTGTCGGCGCGGTTATGTCGGTTATCTTTACCGTTACTTTCCCGTATATTATGAAAAAAATAGGCAGAACGCGCCTAATCAACCTCGGCGGTTTCTGCATTGTCGGAGGCTACGCCCTGATGCTTGTCATAGGACTTGCCGTGCCCAACGGCGAGGCGCTGTTCGAAGTCCTCGAAATGAAATTCAACCTCAGATTTATTCTGATGATGTTCCCCTACGGCGTGGCTACACTCGGACAAAGTTGCTATTACAACCTTATGTTCCTCAACATTTCCAACACCGTCGAATACAACGAATGGAAGACCGGGCGACGGGAAGAAAGTCTTATTTTCTCTCTTCGTCCGTTCACCGCGAAACTCTCTTCGGCGTTGCAACAGTTGCTCGTAACCATAGTTTACATAGCGGTGGGCGTTCTTTCGGTGACGAACGGCATAAGCGACCTTGACAAACTGGCGAGCCGCGGAGAAATAACCAACTCGGAAATGCTTTCCCGCGTAAACGAACTTCTTTCCAACGTCCCGCAAAGCAAAGTAAACGCGCTCCTCATATGTATGTGCGTTATTCCCATAGTGTTTATGCTCGGCGCGATGTTCCTCTATAAGAAGAAATTCATTCTCGACGACGCGACTTATGAAAAAATTAAAGCGGAAATCGCCGCGCGTTCTTCCGAAGAAAACGCGGACGAAAACGAAAACAACGCCGTTCTCCTCGCCGAAGCCGCGGCTACCGAAACCGCCGCTCTCGAGCTATCCGTCGCTCCGCTCGAAACCGCCGTCGAAGAAAACAAAGAAAGCGCGGAGGAAAAAACCGACTGATTTTCCTTTACTCAAAAACGTTAAATCCGAGCCGCGTTATTTTCGCGGCTCGTTTTTCAATGCCGAAACAAAAGTATTATCTTAAATATTCTTAATAAGTACGCATTGACGCTGAGTGGAGAGATTGCGTTGATTTTTTTCGTAAGTGAACCGTCGCTGTACAGGAGTACAGTAGGTGAAACTTACGGAAAAGCGCGTAAAAACTTTGATTCCATCCGCTTTTTACGAGAATAACAAGAAAAGACTTTTTCTTTAATTATTTCGCATATGTTTTTACGGGCGCAAATAAATGCGATATATTCACTCCTCCATTGACAAATAAAAAAAATAGTTATATATTATTATATATGAACAGACGGTTGACGTTAAAAACAGTTTTAATCGCGTTATGCGCGGCGGTCGTCGCTCTTTTGGCGACGCTTTTTCTCTGTTCCTGCGACGGTTCTTTCGACGACAAGTCCTATATCGACGACGATTATATCGAAGTTACCTCGCTCAGAATAAACGGCTCCGCCAACATCAGTATGTCTTCGAACGGAGACCCGAGTTCGTATCAACTCGACATAAGAACGGTTCCCGCCGACGCAACGAACAAAAAACTTTCTTACTATATTCCCTCCGACTATCATCAATACGTCACCGTTTCGGAAAACGGACTTCTCTCCGCGCACAGCGTTTCGGGCGACGTTACCGTTCCCGTTACCGTAAGAAGCACGACAAACCCGAAGGCGCAAATCAGCGTTTCGGTTAAAGTGGAAGACGTAGCCGTGGAAAGAGTCAAATTCGCGCAGGAATCCATACCCCTTTTATATAACGGCGACCCCGGTCAGATAACCGTCGTTTACGAACCTTCGCACGCCATCGACGGGCGAAACGCCGTATATACTTCCCTTAACGAAAACATCTGCACCGTAACCAACGCGGGCGTAGTTACTCCCGTAGGCGTGGGCGTTACCCGCGTAAAAGTAACTTGCACCACTCGTAGCGGCAAAGCCGTGGAAAACTTCATTCCCATAGAGGTTTCTTACGCCACGGGACAATATCAACTCGACGTGTCGGGTTCTCCCGATTTCAACCAGGTTATCGGCAATTTCTCGTCCATCGATTTCACCCTGCTCATACTCGGCGACAACGTCGACCCCAACCCGTCGATTTCGTGGTACGTCGACACCGAAAGGGTCTCTTCGAACCAGGACAAAACGCAGTATACCCACACGCCGAGCGCGACCACTCAGATTACTTATTATATTTACGTATATATCACTCCCTACCAGGGCTCTACGGTAACTCTCAGAAGCGACCCCATCACGGTTTACCGCGCGTTTAACGGCATTACCCTTTCTTACGACAACGTTTCTTCCGTTTACACGGGGTACCGCTACGGCGACGTCGCGACTTTCGACATAGGCGCGGGCGACACTTCTTCGACGGTGACTCACTACTCGTGGACTCTTTCGGAAACGGGCAATTCCAACCGTTCGGAAGTAATAGCCGTCACTTACCCGTCCGACAAAAACTTAACCCGCAGAATAAACGTCTCGGGAGATTATTCCCTTACGGCGACCTGGCTCGACGCAAACGAAAACACGGTGAGCCGCACTATGTTCGCGTTCTCGTCCGAACGCCTTATCGACGGCGACGTTCTCGTAGTCCGTCCCTCTCCGTCCGAATACGGTCTGCCTCCCGACAGCTATCACTGGTACGTAGTTCCTTGCGACGAAAACGGCTCGTATAACGAAAACGAAAAACGTCTCTACGCCGACACCGCTTCGGGCGAAGCGTTGTATTATCCTCTTACCGAAGGCAATTTCCGTTTCCTCGTCACCGCGTCGATAGGCGGCGTAGCCGCGACGATTGCCGGAGAAACCGAACCCTACACTCTCGTAAGCGACGTTATCCGCGTTTACGGCGCGACCGAACCCGACGAACCGAGAGACAACGATTTAATCGACGTAAATAACCCGTCGCAGAAAGCCTTCGCCGTCAAGAATTATTCCGCTATCGAAAGCGTTTCGATAGAAGGTATCGGCAGAGATTCGTATTCCGTCTACCTCAAATGGAACGATGTCGACGGTTCCTCTTCTTATATCGTGGAACTTACCCTCGAAGACGGCTCGGTCATTCTCCTCGACAGCGCGAAAAACGACGGCAACGATTTCGGCAGCAATTTCGCGATTATTTCTCAAAGCGTAGTTACTCTCAAAGATATATTCTCGGTGAGAATAAAACAAAAGAGCGGTTTGTATTCCCGTACTTACCACTACGGTATTCCCAACGACCGCGGTACCGGCGACGAAACGCATATACTTACCTATTCGGAAAGCCTGTACGAATATTTTTCGACCATAGGGCTCAACAACTCCTACCGCGAATACTCTGCGGCGGAAGCGGCGGTTATGAACGTTCCCGCGCTTAACGGTTATATCTACGATATGTCCGATATGCGCGATTTAATCGGTTTTATCCTTCTTGCCCGTCCGTCGGTCAACACCTATATAGACAGAACGCAAGTTTATATCGAAAACGTTTTGTACGACGAATACAGTCTGAACGTCTATATCCCGTTCACTCTTACCGACGCGGAAAAAGCGGCGTTCCCGCACGGTCTTACCGAAGAAGAGCTCGCTTCTTTCGGAGCGTTTTCCAACCTTGCCGAAATCGTCTTCGGCGCGGCGGCTTCCCTGCCTTACGCGTTCGATTTCACATTGCGTTTCGCGGACGAAGAGCCTGGCGTTAAAGCCATTTTCGACGTGCCCTCGTCAAGCGGCGCGATAAAGACCACGGACACGCCGAAAGGAAGACCCTCTTCGTCGGAAAACTACGTCATCGACAGAAGCGAAACCGTAGACGCGTCCTCTCTTCCCATCGACCGCAAGACTTCGGTCTACGTAAGAAGTTCGGACGAACTCGTATTCGTCGCGGAACTCGGCTACAACCCCGTTCCCGCCCTTAACGACGCGCTTTCCACTCTTTACAAAAAAATAAAAGAAACGGTGGTCAGAATTACCGACCCGCGTTGGAGCGACGCGGAAAAAATACGCGCTTACTACGATTACCTCGCGCTTAATACGACGCTCGAAAGCAAACTCGCCGAAATGGAAGAGGACGCTTCGTCCGCTCACGAACTCTATCTCTACGCCGCGTATCGGCTGGAAGGGGTATTCAACGGCAATCAGACCGTCGCGGACGTCGGCGTCGCAAAGGCGTTCACGGTAATGTGCCGCATTTCGGGTATCCCCTGTCTCACGGTTACCGCGGATATAAACGGCAAACTGCGCACCCTTAACAAAGTCTACGTAGACGGCAGTTGGTTCGTCGTTGACGTCGCCGCGGGAATGTACGTTGTCGACGGCTACTCGGTAGTAAGCGGCGACGCGTTTATGCTGAGCGAATCCGCTTATTCCGAAAGGTACGCGGGCGGCAAAGCCGTATTTTACGGCGACTTCCCCGTCGCGCTCGGTTCGCGCGAAAACGAAGTGAGAGAGATTTCTTCGCAAAGCGACCTTGTAAACGCGATAAACGAGCTTGCTTCCCTCAATGCGGGAACGTACGGCGTGGAAATCGATTTTGCGAGGAACGCGTTCGTGGACGAAAATTCCATACTCGACGCGCTGGGCGCGGTTGAAAACCGCAGCGTAATTCTCGGCTCGGAAATAACGGTCGTATCCGTAAGCAACGAAAAATTCAGAGTAATTATTCTTGCGACGGTAAGAGCCGAATAAACTATACGATAAAGGGACCGTTTTTATTGCGGTTTCGGATTTAATAACGGAGAAAAATACGGTGACGCTTAACGAACTTAAAGCAGGTCAGACGGCAACTATTAAAAAAGTCGGGGGCAGCGGAGAACTACGCTGCCGTTTGCTCGATATGGGCATCATTCCCAAAACAAAGGTAAAAGTAGTTAAATTCGCGCCTATGGGCGACCCCATAGAACTTCATATCCGCGGCTACGAACTCACGCTCCGCGTCGACGACGCAAAACTAATCGAGGTAGAGATATGATTTTCGCGCTTATCGGCAATCAGAACTGCGGTAAAACCACGCTTTTCAATCAACTTACGGGTTCAAACCAGCACGTCGGCAACTTCCCCGGCGTTACCGTCGACCAGAAAATGGGAACGGTTCGCACGGTTAAAAACTGTTCGGTCGTCGACCTTCCCGGGGTTTATTCTCTTCGCCCGTACTCGACCGAAGAAATAGTAACGCGGGATTTTTTAATCAACAACCGCCCCGACGGCATCATCAATATAATAGACGCGACGAATATAGAACGCAATCTCTATCTTACGCTTCAACTTCTCGAAATGCGTATTCCCACGGTAATCGCCCTCAATATGATGGACGAAGTGACGGGGAACGGCGGGAGCGTGGATACCGCCAAACTTTCCGAACGGCTGGGCGTGCCCGTCGTGCCGATTAGCGCGGCAAAAAACGAAGGTATAACCGAACTTATCTCCACCGCGGTAAAAACCGCAAAGGAAAAAATTTATCCGAAAATTTACGATTTTTGCGAAAAAGGCGCGATACACCGTTGCATACACGCGGTAACCCATATCGTCGAAGACCACGCGCAGAACGCCTCTCTCAATCCGCGTTTTGCCGCGACGAAAATCATCGAGGGCGATAAAATCATCACCGACCTGCTCGAACTCGACGAAAACGAACTGGAACTTATTAACCACAGCGTCATCGAAATGGAAACCGACCACGGAATGGACAGACACGCCGCGCTTGCCGATATGAGATATTCTTTTATCGAAAAAACCTGCGACGGCGCGGTGGTAAAGGGACAGGAAAGCAAAGAACGCGTTCGTTCGGAAAAAATCGATAAAATTCTTACAAATAAATACGCCGCCATTCCGATTTTCCTTTTGATTATGCTCGCCGTGTTTACCCTGACGTTCGACGTCATAGGGTATTATATCGGTCTCGGCATAGAACTCGGCGTGGAAAAACTCTCGGAAGTAACCGAAAACGGTATGCGTTCTTTCGGAACAAACGAAGTGATAATAAGCCTCGTAATCGACGGCGTTTTCGCGGGCGTGGGCAGCGTTCTCAGTTTCCTTCCTTATATAGTCGTTCTGTTTTTCTTCCTCTCCATTCTCGAAGATACGGGCTATATGGCTCGCGTCGCTTTCGTAATGGATAAACTCCTCAGAAAAATAGGTCTGTCGGGCAAAAGCATAGTTCCCCTTCTCCTCGGCTTCGGCTGTTCCGTACCCGCCGTAATGAGCGCGCGTACGCTGTCGAGCGAACGCGACAGAAAAATGACCATACTCCTCGTGCCGTTTATGAGTTGCTCGGCAAAAATTCCCATCTACGCTTTGTTCACAGCCGCGTTCTTTTCCAAGTATCGCGCTCTTATTATGTTCTCGCTTTACGTAATCGGTATCCTGCTCGGCATAATCGTAGCGCTTATCTTAAACCGAACCGCGTTTAGAGGAAAACCCATTCCTTTCGTTATGGAGTTACCAAACTACCGTTTTCCATCGCCCAAAAGCGTGCTTTTGCTTATGTGGGAGAAAGCGAAAGATTTCGTGGTAAAAGCCTTTACCGTAATATTCGTAGCCACGGTAATCATATGGTTTTTACAGTCGTTCGACATTCGCTTTAACTTCGTTACCGATTCGTCACAGAGTATGCTCAGCGCGATAGGAAGTTTTATCGCTCCAGTCTTCAGACCGCTCGGGTTTGACGACTGGCGCGTCTGCGCCTCGTTAATTGCGGGATTTACCGCAAAAGAAGCGGTGGTATCCACCCTCGGAATACTTATCCCCGGCGGAATTACGACGGCTTTCACCGCGGCGAGCGCGTATTCGTTTTTGATTTTCACTTTGCTCTATACGCCGTGCGTGGCGGCGATAACCGCTATCAAAAAAGAACTTAAATCCCTGCCCCTCTCTCTTGTCGTGGTCGCGGGACAGTGCGTTATCGCCTGGGTGGTATCCTGCATAATATATCAGCTCATCTGCGTTTGCGGAGGATAAATGAAACCGGTCGATATAATAATTTTAGTTCTTCTTTCGATATGGTTTATCCTCTCGGTAGCGGCAATCGTAAAAGCGAAGAAAAAAGGCGGCTCTTGTTGCCACTGTTCAAAAGAATGTCGCGCAGCGTGCAAAGAATGCGAAAAGAATAAATGTAAATCGGACGTTTGATTTTAACTAACAAGTTTCGATTATGATACGCGGAAAAAATTCCGCGTTTTTTATTTCCCTCGTTTGATTTTTCGCGGAGAACCGACTCTTGCCGGGCAGGTGGCTCGGAGTGGAGAGATTGCGTTGATTTTTTTCGTAAGTGAACCGTCGCTGTACAGAAGTACAGAAATACCACCCCAAAAAGCTTATATCTTTTCGGGGACCCCGATTCAACTTACGGAAAAGCCCGCAAAAACTCTAATCTTATCCGCTTTTTACAATAATAATAAGAAAAACTTTTTTTTGCTTATTTTCGCATATGTTTTTACGGATGTAAAGCAACGCGATATATCCGCTTCCGCGAGTATTTGACTTATTCGCGCGCGTATGGTAATATATTATAATTAAATAATTATTTTCGAAGTAATCTTTGGCAATAATCGTTTAGTAACATTCAGATAAAAGGACGGATTTATGAATATCGCTGCAAGAAAAAGATTGGTTTCGTACAAGGAATACCCTTTTTTCTATTCGGTTTGGTTTACGGTCGCACTGTCCGCGTTCGTTTTTCTTTTCTGGTTCTTCGACCTCGGCGTTTACGGACTTACCGCGTTGCTCGTTATGGGCGGCATAGTTATCGCTTCCTGCCGCGACCTCACCCCGGTGGTTCCCTTTTCTTTCGTCCTTGTTCAAGTCCTTTCTTCGACTAATCATCCGCCGTACGCTCTTTACCTCTATATCGGAGGCGCTTGCGCGGTTTTCATCGGAATAGCCGTTCACATCATTCGTTTCAATCCTTTCAAAAATTACGGAAAAATCAAAGGTTTTGCCGTGGGAACAGCCACCGCAGGTTTAGCCATCGCCCTCGGAGGCGTGACCGTGGCAAATCGCTCGCTCTATCCCGCTCTTATCGTATGCGCTTACGGTTTAGCCGCCTGCGGCGCGGGGTTCTTTCTCGTTAAAACCCTCGGGCGCGACGATACGACTCGTCTGTCGAAAACGGTGGTTCGCGCAATCATCGCTTCGAGCGCGATTGCTCTTCTTCAACTTATAACTCTGCTCATTCGTTCGGGAGACCCCATTCACGCAATAGCGAACAAATACGACCTCAACGCAGGCTACGCTCACCCGAATTATCTTGCGAACATAATAGCAAGAAGTATCCCCGTAGCGGTATGGCTGTCGGTAAGCAACAAACGCTATTCTTTCCTGTGGCTTTTCGCCGCTTTTATCTGCGGATTGGGAATTCTCGCCACAAGCTCGCGCGCAACTCTTCTCGTCGCGCTTATCATAAGCATTATTTGCGTAATATATTATTTCCCGAAACTTACCTACAAAATAAACTGGATATGCTCGCTCTGTATGATTATCGGTATAACTATGGTGGGGCTCGGGTTCCTCGGCGACAAAACGGAACAACTTTTCGCCACGATATTCAAATTCAATTTCAATTCGAACGGCAGGATTGATTTATGGAAACTCGCGCTCGAACGGTTCAGTCAACACCCGATTTTCGGCGTAGGTTTCGACTACGATCTCGGCGGAAGAACCGAACTCAATCCGACAAACACGCCGCTTACGCCTTACTGGTACCACAACACCGTAATGCAACTTCTCTGTTGCACGGGTATTTTCGGCGTTATCGCGTTTATCCCCTATTTCTATCATCAATACAAATCGCTTATCCTTGCAAAAAAACAGGTGACGACCGCGCTTATGTTCGTTCTGATAACCATACAGGCTATTTCCCTTCTTGACGTGTTCTTCTTCACGCCGCAGGAATTCCTGCAAATGATTATCATCACCGCGGTCGGAGTCAAATTCCTGCCCGAAGACAAAGGCAATTCTTTAATTTATGACATAAAAGAACGCATTTCTCTTAAAAAAATAAAAAAGGAGGCTAAATAAATGGGACTTTACATACTCTATGCAATACTCGCCGCGCTTGGCTTGCTTCTGATAATTATGATTATCCGCACAATGCTCGCGCGCCCGAAAAAAGATAACGTCGCTTACGCTCCGCCTGAGGTGGACGAAAAGGAAATAACCGATATTCTCGTAGGCGCGGTACGCATTCCCACCGTAACGAAACTCAAAGAAGGCGACGACCAGACTCCGTTTTTACGCTATCACGAATATCTGAAAGAAACTTTTCCGCAGATTTTCTCCCGCGCCGAAGTGGAAATAGTCAACGGTTACAGCCTGATAATCAAAATCGAAGGCACGGATAAAACCCTTCTTCCCGGCTGTTTTCTCGCGCACCAGGACGTAGTTCCCGCCTCGCCCGAAGGTTGGGAAACCGACCCGTTCGGCGGAGAAATAAAGGACGGTTACGTCTACGGAAGAGGCAGCCAGGATATGAAAAGTCAGATGATGACGGCTTTGTACGGGCTGGAAATTCTCTTACGCGAAGGAAAAGAACCCGTCCGCACCATTTACTACTGTTTCGGACACGACGAAGAATTTACGGGCAAAGAAGGCGCGCGCCTTATAGTGGAACACCTCAAAGAAAAAGGCACGCGATTTGCTTTCGTTCTCGACGAAGGCGGCACGATAACCGACGGTTCCATACTGGGAATAAACGGCAATATAGGACTGATAGGGACCTGCGAAAAGGGGTATTCCGATTTCCTTCTCACTTCGGTTAAAGAGGGAGGACACGCTTCAAATCCCAAAAAGAAAAGTTCCGTCGACGCAATCGCGGACGCAATTCACGACCTGCGCCGCTCGCCGATAAAAGCGCACTGGAACGCGCCCGTAAAGGAAATGATAAAAACGCTTGCTCCGTATATGAAGCCTGTTTTCAAGTTCTTATTCGTAAACTTCGACATTTTGTCGCCTTTGCTTAAATTCGCGCTGTGTACGGTAAACCCTCTTACGAACGCGCTTATCCGCACGACGTTTGCTTTCACGCAAATGCAAGGTTCGGACGCGCCCAACGTAATTCCCGTTAAGTCCACCGCTATCGTCAATACGCGTATAAACATCGGAGAAACGCAGGAAAGCGTCAAAAAACACATACAAAGCGTAGTCGGAAAGGACATAAAAGTAGAAACGTACGGTTTCGGGTTCGACCCCACTCCCATCAGTAAAACCAAAAATTCCGAAGTATACGACGTTCTCGTAAAATCCATAAAGGAATCTTTCGAAAACATAATCGTTGCGCCGTATCCTTTTATCGCCGCTTCCGACGCCAAGTATTATTATGCGATTAGCGACAACGTTTACAGGTTTACGCCGTTTGTCTACACGCAGGACGACCAGAAACGTCTGCACGCGCTCAATGAAAGATGCGAAATAAAATCTCTCCCCAGAGCGACTCAATTTTTCAGACAGTTTATCGAAAACACCTGTTATTAAACCGAAATTCATCAATAAAAAAGAGGCTGTCCGATTGACTCGGACAAGCCTCTCTTTTTTACTTCAACTGTTGCTTTAACGGTATCTGTCTGCCTCTTTTTGCGCCGCGCGATAATAGAACAGGTGATTTTTATACTTTCTTTTGCTCGAAAAGATTGCAATTATCATAATGAGAATAACAAGCAATAAAACCGCTCCGACTATGGTAATAATCGTATAATCGTTATAAACTACTATTCCTCCCTCGAAATCGGCGGGAAGAGTAACGGAAAGCACTCCGTCCCTGTATGAAAAACCGTTCGCGCTCTTTGTGTTTCCCTTGTCGTCAACCGTACAGACGGCAAGCATAAACTTCGAAAAATTCTCTTCGATATTCAGCGTATACGTCTCTCCGTCCGCGCCGCCCGAAGTGAATTTCGGTTCGTAGACGCATTGCACGCGTTTGAGAAAACCGAAACCGTTTATTTTCCTTTCGCTCTCCGCTACTTCGAGCGCGGTTCCTCTGCGGAACGAACCGCCCGCCGTAGCCGTTATACCGCTTATGGCTTCCTGTCCTAACGTCGCGTCGTTGACGTACAGTTTCGCCGCTTCGTATTCGATAACGTAATTCGCGCTCTCGCTCGCTCCCGTGCACACAACGTCGTACACGCCCGCGGTGGTAACGTTCAAAAATCTCTGCGGTATCTGCGGGATAAACCCGAGCGCGCTTTCGTCGTCCGCTCCTTTGAACCCTACGTACTCTATCTCCAACGTATATTCTTTTCCCGCTCGCACTCCCACTTCTTTCACTCTGACGGTAAGCGGCGCTTTCTCTATCGTAAAAGTAATTTCCTTCTCGCCGTCAACTGCATACTGCGGATTGTCGAGCACTATCGTCCCGACGTAAGTTCCTGCGTTTATCGTGGCTCTTTCGGTGTCTAATCTCGCGTTTACGGTATCCCCTTCTATCAGTTCTTCGCTGTCTATTTCAAATTTCGGTGATTGCCATTGCCCGTTATACACAATCTTGTCTTCGCCTACTTTTACGCTTATGGGTTTAGGTTCGATTGACACCGCGGCTCTGTCCGAAACGAGTTCGGTTTCGTATCTGTTTCCGCCGTAAGTAAGGGCGGAAATAAGGCAGTAATAATATCCCGAGTCGGTCGCTTTACTTACTTTCAACGAGGGCGACGCGCCCGAACCTTCGGCTACTCTTACGGCGACTCCTCCCGGGGTGTCGCTTTTATACCAGGCGTACTGCGCGACCGCGGGCGAGCTCAGTCCCACGCCGAGTTCGAACTCCCCGTCTCCGTAGACCGCGTTTACGTTTTGCGGTTGCATAGATATGTTTACGTCCGTATCCACGGCAAAAGCCGCCTCTTTGAAACCGCCGAAGCAAACGGATACCGCCGCAAGAGCGATTAGACACGCGGCGAAAGCCGCCGTTAAAATAAATTTGCCCCTTCTACTCACCGTTCGCCTCCGCTTCGTCGATTATCATTTTATATCTGACTATTTTCTTTCCGTCCGCCGAATATCCGTCGATATAGACGTAATTTTCCGTACTGTAACTCGCAAGAAAGCCTTCCGCCGTCTTCGTAAGCGCGGGCGACTCCGTGTCGTATCTCACGACGAGTTCGTTGTAAAACACCTCGTGCATCATCTCTTCGGTTATCGTTTCGCCCACCCTCGGATTTCGCGCGTTTATCTCTCTTTCCATTTCGATTGTCCGTTCCGCTACGGGTACGGTAACTTTAATCGTCTTATACTCCATTCCCGCATCGCCTACGCACGCCACGGTAACCAGCGCGCTTCCCGGCATATTCGCGTTTACCTGTCCGTTCTGATACACGGAAGCCACTTCTGGCGCGGACGACTCGAAATAAATAACGCCGTTTCCGCTGAACCCGTACTCCGTCAAAAGCAACGTAAGCCCGAGCTCTACTTCTTCGCTTCCCGTTACGTTCTGTTCTTCGTAAAACGCCGAACTGTCGGAAAGAAGTTGCAAATCTTTCGTCGAACGCTGTTCTTCGCTTACGTTTTCCCTTACCGAAACCCATAGTTCGCATACGGGAACGTCTTCCGCATAATAAGTAATTATCGCCACGCCTTCTTTTTTTGCGACGAACACGCTTTCGTCTTCGTCGGTATAAAACACGTCTGTGCTTGCGTAATTAACCGAATTGACGGGATAAAACGCGTTCGGAAAATCGGTTACTTTTTTCGCATCGATTTCGTCCCCGACGCCCAGAACCCAACGAACGACGTAAGGACTGACTTCCACGGAAATTTCTCCGCGTTTTCTACCCGCGTTTACCACTATTTTCCCTTCTCCGTATTTTTTCGCGTAAAGAATTCCGTCGCTTACGGCAAGAACGTCCGAATATTGCGAGGGAACGGAATACGAGACTTTCTCTTTGCCTACGTAATCTCCCAGCCTATAATAACTCATCGGCGCGACAACGATTTCATCGTCGGGTAAAACAAGTTCTTTCGCGTTGAAATAGCCCATACCCGCGCACCAACCGAGTATCCCGCCTATAAGCAAGGGGATGACGACGAACCAGTACCAGTACCGTTTGAAAAAAGCGCGCGCTTTCAACGTGCGCGCGGAAGGAATTTTTTTCGCATTGATTTTTTTCTTCTTTTTCATAACCGCGGTTCCGATAATATGTTATCATAAGATAACATAAATGTCAATATACGGTAAATTTTTGCTTAAAATGCGGATTTATTTTTATATTGTTATTTCTTTTCGTACTCTCCATAGACCGTATCCACGTCGCCGTCGAGCGCGATTTTTCTGTCTTTAATGTATATCGCTCGGTCGCAAAGCATTTTTACCGCGGCTTTGCTGTGCGAAACTATTACGAACGTAACCCCAGACTGTTGAAGTTCTTTCATTTTCGCGCTGCATTTGGCGTGAAACGCGGAGTCTCCTACGGCAAGCACTTCGTCTACGATGATTATATCGGGTCGGTTATTTACGGCGATGGCAAATCCCAATCTCGCGGTCATACCGCTGCTGTAATTTTTTATCGGCACGTCCATAAACTCTTCCAATTCGGCGAACTTGACAATGTCGTCGTATTTTTCTTCCATTTCCTTTTTCGTGTGCCCGAGTATCGCGCCGTTGAGAAAGACGTTCTCCCTGCCCGTCGCGTCGTAATCGAAACCCGCGCCGATATTGAGCATCGGCACCATAGTTCCGTTTATCGTAACTTTCCCCGAAGTAGGCGGAATTATCCCCGCGACTATTCTTAAAAGCGTGCTCTTTCCCGCGCCGTTTTTCCCTACGATGGCTACCGACTCGCCGCGATATATGTTGAGCGAAACGTCGTTAAGCACTCTGAACTCGCGGTACTTTAACTGCCCTTTCAAAAACTTTATGACGTACTCTTTTATGCTGTCCACTTTCTGCGTGGGCATACGGTAGTTCATATTGACGTGTTCGAGTTTTATAAGAATATCCTTTTCGTCGCGTTCCATATTTGCTCCTTTCTTTACAGGTGGAAAATAAACTTTTTCCTGCCGTGCGTAACGAACATATACCCGAAAGCATATATAAAGATACCCATTCCGTAGATTAGAAGGTGCATTTCCAGACTCGGAACGTGTCCCATTATTATCTCTCTGAAATAGTCTACGTAGTAGTACATAGGATTGAAAACGAGAAGTTTATTAAACAGCGGATTTTGCAACGCGTCTATCGTATAAAAAAGCGGCGTGGCGTACATCAGAAGAGTTACGAACACGTTATAGATATTTTTTATATCGCGGAAATAAACGTACACGACCGCCAGAATGAAACTTACGCCCATCGTCAATAGCGTAAGCGCGGGCATCAAAACGAGCGTGAGAAGCAAGGTCACCTTAAACGGTTGCTTGTAAATAAGCATAACCACGACGAGCGCGACGAACGCGAACGCGAAATTAACCAGCGCGGTATAAACGGGTATTCGCGGATAACACGCCACCGGTATTCGCGTCTGCATTACCAGAGTTCTTCTCCCGACGATGCTCGTAAGTCCGCCCTGCGTTCCCGCACGGAACATTGTGTTGAAAATCAGCATACCGCTCAGAACGTAAACGGGGTATTTTATTCCCACCATATCCCTTCCGAACAACTGGCTGTAAACAAAAGACATAACGAACATTGTAAGCAACGGATTGAGAACCGTCCAGATTATCCCGAGCACCGATTCGCGGTAAACCGTCTTTACGTTGCGGACTACCATCGTCGAAAGCAGGTTGATATTCTTCTTTCTCTCGTGCCAGAATTCGGTGCGTTTAGCCTTTTTTATCTGATTTTTACTCATTGTTTTCTTCGTCCCCTTCGGGGGTATATTTCCTTTTCATTTCTTGTATCTGTTCTTCCGACACGTTTTTCAGACAGTACTCTTCTCCTTTCAGTATGACTAAAAACGTTTTGAAAAACAACTTTATATCCAGCCCGAGCGAAATATTTTCCGCATAGAGCACGTCGTAATAGCTTCTTCCCTGTTTTTCGAGGTATCCGTTACCCGATACCTGCGCCATTCCGCTAAGCCCGGGTTTTACGTCGAATTTATGTTTTTCCCACTCTTCGTACTCTTCGAGGTATACGGGCATCAGCGGACGCGGTCCGATAAAACTCATATCCCCTTTCAGAATATTGAACAGTTGCGGCACTTCGTCGATTTTGAGTTTCCGAAGCACTCTTCCTACCGGCGTAACGCTCGGATTGTCGTCTTCGATTACGGCGTGGTCGGTGTCGAACGCGACGTCCGTCGTCTTCATCGTACGGAATTTGTAAATAAGAAATATCTTTCCGTCCTTTCCCACCCGTTCCTGTCTGAAAATCGCCTTTCCGTGCCTGTCGGCGCGTATCAAGACTACAGACAAAAGCAGTATCGGCGACATTACCAGAATACCGATAAACGCAAAAAATCTGTCAAGAACGCCCTTTATCCTCTCGTACATTATCCCTTCTTCCTTACGGTTGCATAATGAACAACCGCGGTTTTATGTTAAGTTTTTCGGCGTGCATAAACCCTTCGTACTCGCGCCGCTCTCCGTCCACGCAGAAAACCTGCCTGTCTTTAAGATTGATTTCCACGTTCCTTACCGGCAGAAAATCGATTTTTCTCGAATGGTATTCTTTCTTAAACCCGATAAAAAACGCTCTGAAAAACGGGAAAAACATTCTTATTTTACCGAAAAAGCTGTTTTTACCCGCGCTCTTAATAAGAAGCAGGTGCATTATTTTGTCGTCGGGGCTGTACGCTTTGTTGAATCTGAACCCGAAACATCTGTCGGAATCTATTATCATTATCAACGAATAATTTCCGCAATACGTATCGTTGTCCGTCACCACTTCCGCCGCCATATTGAACACTTTATACGCCGAGAAAACTTTGGCGACGTACGCGAGCGCTTTGAATTTTTTCTTCGATTCCGATTTCGCCCTGTATCCTATTTCCGTGAACGAACCCGCCGCGATAACGTAAGAGAACAGATTTTTGTTTACCATTCCCATACACGGAAGTCTGCGGGATTTCTTCAAACCCTCGCTCGTCGATTTCGCCTTTTCGTTGAGCGTCCCCGACGGGAAATAGAATATGTCTATCGCCATATCCTTGCATTTATTGACCGCGTTGTTTATCGTGCCGTCGCCGCCGCACACTATGAGTTTATCAAAGCCGTTTACGTCGTAATCCTGCTCGGGAGAATGTAGCCGCAATTCGTGTATTTCGTCGTTTTTGGCGCACACGAAACGGATAACGTCGACGTCGACGCCTTCCGAATTCCCGCTCATATCGTTTACGACTATTAACGTCTTTTTCATTTCACCGTCCGCGAAGTTCTTTGTCCGCCGTTTCCAGCGCGCGAGAGATAACCCCGTCCATATCGTAATATCTGTACTCGCCCAGCCTTCCGCCGAAAATAACGTCGGGATAATCTTTGCTCTTCTTTTCGTAAAGAGAATATATCTCGCCGTTCCGTTCGTCGTTAATCGGATAGTACGCTTCCATTCCTTCCTGCCACTCCGCGGGATACTCCTTGCTTATAACCGTCTTCGGACACTTCGTGCGCTCGAAATGCTTATGCTCGATTATACGCGTATACGGAACTTCGTACTCCGTATAATTTATCACCGCGTTGCCCTGATAGTCTTCCGTATCCAGCAAAAGGTTCTCAAACCGCACGGTTCGGTACTCCAATTTGCCGTATTTGTATCCGAAAAACTCGTCTATCTTTCCCGTAAAGACGGTTTTTTCAAACTCGTCTTCCGTACTCTTTATGAACTCGAAATAGTCGGTATCCGTCCTTACTTCTATCCCGTCGAGAATTCTTTCCGTCATAGCGGTATACCCGCCTATGGGAATTCCCTGATATTTCGCGTTGAAATAGTTGTTGTCATAGGTAAAGCGAAGAGGCAAGCGTTTTATGATAAACGCGGGCAAGTCTTTGCACCGTCTTCCCCACTGTTTTTCGGTATAACCTTTTACGAGTTTTTCGAAAACGTCGCGTCCTACGAGTTTCAACGCCTGTTCTTCGAGATTTTGCGGCTCTCCTATGTTGAGCTCGGCAATCTGCGAATTTATGATTTCGCGCGCTTCGTCCGCTTCCGTCACGCCCCACAGTTGATGAAAGGTGTTCATATTAAACGGCAGGTTGTATCTTTCGCCCTTGTACACGGCAATCGGGCTGTTGATAAAATCGTTGAAGGCGGCGAAACGGTTGACGTAACCCCAGACCTTGTCGTCGTTTGTATGGAAGATATGCGCGCCGTATTTATGCACGTTTATACCTTCGACGTTTTCGCAATAGATATTTCCCGCTATATGGTTTCTTTTGTCGATAACAAGGCACTTTTTCCCTGCGTCCGTCGCTTCGCGCGCAAAAACAGCTCCGAAAAGCCCCGCTCCGACTATAAGATAATCGTATTTCATAATTTTTTCGCCACTCCTTTGATATATTCGGCAAATTCCTTTCCGAACAGTTCCGACCGCAAGCCGTATTCGACGTTTGCCTGGCAGAACCCGAGTTTGTTTCCGAGGTCGTATCTCGTTCCTTCGAATTCGTAAGCGTAGCCTCCGTCCCTTGCCATAAGTTCTCTGAGCGCGACGGTAAGATACAGTTCGTCTCTGAACAGCGGCGTTTCTTTAAGTTGACGGAAAATGTCGGGCGTAAGCACGAACCTTCCCAAAGAAACGAGGTCGGACGGCAGTTTGTCAATCGGCGGTTTCTCCACGATGTCGAGAATTTCCGTAAGCCTTCCTTCGGTTTTTCCCGGGCGGATAACGCCGCACCTCGAAGCGATTTCCGGCGAACATTTCTGAACGCCCACTATCGTCTTATTCGTCTTTTCGTAAGCCGCGGCAAGCTGTCCGATTGCGGGCGTGCCCTCGGTGTAAATAACGTCGTCTCCGAACATAACGGCAAACGGCTCGTCTCCCACGGCGCGTTCCGCTACGAGAACCGCGTCGCCGTTCCCTCTCATCGGCTCCTGCAACACGAAACTTATCTTCGCGCTGTCGAGAATTTCGTCCACCGATTTAAGAAGAGTCCTGTCTTTCAGGTTGTCGTATATCTCGTTTTTGCCGAAGTAATTCTTTATCCCCTGCTTGTTGTTGCTGATAACGATGATGATTTCTTTCATCCCCGATTTGACGGCTTCTTCGACAATGTACTGCAACGCGGGCTTGTCGACAATAGGCAGCATTTCTTTCGGTACGCCTTTCGTTATCGGCAGAAAACGCGTTCCGTATCCCGCGGCGGGAATTACGGCTTTCGTTATCTTCATAAACTTTCCTCCTAAGGTTTATTATTCGCAATTCGAAAGAGAATTCTTCAAGTGTATTATTATAATTATAAATAAGAGGACGGCTTTTGTCAATGTTTTTTCCGCCCATAAATATCCGCGCGCCTCTCTGTAATTCCGATAATGAATTTTTTATGCAATAAGTATCTTGAAAATGCAATATAGGATACCTAAAATATGATTTTTACTTTTCAGAATTTTTGTTTCGCCCGAATAAAACAAGAAAGCGGAAAAATACCTGTTGACAGAAACCGTTATATGGCTTATAATGGTTTCAATCAAATATTTTTTCAAAAAGGAGAGAATAATTTATGAAAAAAGCCTTGAAAATCATTTCCGTAATCGCATTGGTCGGCATAATTGCCTGCGTCTTCTTCGCGTGCGTACCTTCCAACCTCGAAAAGGCGCAAGCGAAAATGGAAGAAGCCGGTTATACCGTTCTTTCTTCCACCTGGAGACTCGACAATCTCGACGGAGCGTTCAACGCGACCAAAGTAAGCGTTTCCGAAGGTTCCGGTACTATGTCCGCTCTTTATTTCAAAGACAAGGATTCCGCCAAAAAAGCCTATGACGAATTAGCCGGCGAAAATAAAGAGAACATCAAACAAAACGGAAGATGGGTTTATTTCGGAACCAAAGCGGCTATCGAAGCGTTCGAGAAATAAGAATAGGATAATCATTCAAGTAAAAAAGCGCAAAAATAATTTTGCGCTTTTTTATTTATCTTTTTCCTTTTCCCGCCATTTATTCCGAGGCGTTTTCCTTCTCTTCGTTTAGCGTTTGCGTCTTTCCTTCTTTAAGTCCTTGCGCGAAACCTATTATGCTCAGCGCCAAAATCACCGCTATGATTATGCCGCTCGTTATTGCGGACAGAAGAAACATTTTTTCGCTTTCATCCGCGCTCCCGTTGACCATAATGAGCGTATTTTGAAGAGTGAGCACGGAAACGAGCGCGTCGATAAAACCTATGCTTTTAAGCTGCCTTACCGACAGATTTTCGTTTTTTCTGTTCTTTTTGTAGTTGACGCTCGCCGCAATGATTTTATACGTGGCGTACGCCGCCGATGCGATTGCGGGAACCGTGCCCATATCGACCGTTTTAAGAAATCTCGTCATCATCGCCACCGGGGTAATCAAGGCAATATTTATCACAAAAAGAATAACGGAAGTTATTATAAACGTTTTTCTTCTCGCCGTCGCTTTTCCCACTTCGTCCGACGCGAAAAGTTTTTTCTCGGTGAAAACGATAATTCCGCGCACGCTCGTCAAAAGAATATAATAAACGCAGATACTGCCGTTCCACACCGAACCGAGTTTAATGCCGAAATATCCGTTATAAACGGCGAAAACAAAGGAAATCAGAAAGGAAAAGAACGCCGTAAATGCGGCGCGACGTTCTTTGTCCTTAAAAATCGAAATTTTGCCCGACATAATCTTTTTCGTCTTTTCGCGTTTTCCTTTATTTTCTTTCTTTTTGCGGAATACATTTCATTATTATTTCCGTAATTTTTTCCACGGGCAAAGCGCAGCCGTTTTTTACCCATTCCATAACTATGGCAAGCGTTCCTTGCGCGTAGTACCAAAAAACGTACGGGCGTTCTTCTTCGGGAACGCCGAATTGTTCCAGCGCGGGCAAAAATATATCTTTGTTCATTGCGGAAAAAGTCTCTTCCACCTTAAAAACTTGCGGTTTTTTGTGTATACATTCGAAAAGTTTTCGGTTTTCCTTTACGAATTCGAGATACGGCGTAAGGTATTCGGGAGAAATCAGCCGCGTATATTCTCGGCTTCTTTCCTTTGCCGCGCCGTCGAATTTTTCCAGAGTTTCTTTCCTGAATGAAGCGAGGAATTTACGGTTGACGTATTCCAGCGTTTCTTCCAGTAAATCGCAGGTGTTTTCGTAGTGCAGATAGAACGTAGAGCGGTTTACGCCCGCCTTTTCGCAGATTTCTTTTACCGTGATATAATCGAAATCTTTCTTTTCAATCAGCGTAAGCAACGCTTCGTCCATTAGTTCCGCGGTATGAAAATATTTACTTTCCGACCTGTTCACCGATTTTTCCTCTTCCCTGATTTTCCGCTCGTTTTACGAGTATCTTCAATCGTTATCGCTTATCTTTCTTGCAAGCTCGATTATGTCCGCGCCGTACTTATTTTTGCCTTTTTTAAGCAATTTACGGTATATCGGGTAGTTTACGCACATTCCCGCTATCCCGACGACCCCGAGCGCAATCCCGAGAGCGAACGTTCCTTTGCTCCCGTCTCCGAGCACGCCCATACTTAAACACATTCCAACTCCTAAAACCAGAGTAAAGACTATTCCGAAGACGTAAGCGAAAATGTTCGACGGGCGTTTCGCCTTTGCGTCGAGTTTTCTTAACGCGTTTACTTTCGACGTCTCTTTGCTCGCATATTCGCTCGCTATGCGTTCGGCATAAATTTTATCCGTATTCATATCCAACCTCCTTTAACGGTTTTTGTAACTTCATTATAATCCGATAAAAAGAAGAACGGAACGACACGAAAACGTATATATGTCGATTTTAACATTTTCCCGATTATCGCGCAAGTTATCAAAAAACAAACGTTCGGCAAAAACTATTTTTCTGTTTTCCCGTTATTTATTTTCCCATTCCCTCATAGACTTTTACTATGAAAAATCTTGCTTATTATAACGGGGCGGTCGGAGAACTCACCGAAATGTCCGTGCCTATGTGCGACAGAGTTTGTTTCTTCGGGGACGGCGTTTACGACGCGACTTACGCCCGCAATAAAAAAATTTTCACTTTGACCGAACATATCGACAGGCTGTTTTTCAGCGCGGAACGCGCAGGAATTACCTCGCCCGTTTCCCACGAAAAACTTTGCAGCCTGCTCCGTTCTCTCGTAACCCGTTGCGACGAACCCGAAAACCTCGTCTACGTTCAGTTTACGCGCGGTATATGCGCGCCTCGAAACCACGTCCACGGCGGCGGCGACGCAAATCTGTGGATAACGATTACCCCGAAAAAAATCACGCCTAAGGAAAAACGGCTCAATCTGATGTCCTACCCCGACGAACGCTACGGTTTGTGTTTTATAAAAACGCTCAACCTTATGCCCAACGTGCTCGCGGCGAACGCGGCGGCAAAAAACGGCTGCGACGAAGTCCTTTTCGTCGATAACGGCGTGGTGAACGAATGCGCGCACAGCAACGCTCATATCCTTTCGGGCGGCGCAATCGTTTCCCCTCCCGCGGGTCGACGCGTCCTCGGCGGCATCGCCCGCAAACATCTGCTGTCCGCGTGCAAAAAAATCGGTATCCCCGTTGAAGAAAGGCATTTCACGCTGGAAGAAGCTATGCGCGCCGACGAAGTTTTCGTAACCAGCGCAGGCACGCTGCTCTCCCCCTGCCGCTCTATCGACGGCAAGGACGTCGGAGGCGGCGGCACAAGCATAGTAAACGCTTTGCAAAACGAACTTTACGGTGAATTCTATGCCGCGACGGACTGACCGCACTTACGCCGAAATCGACGTAAGGGCGCTTACTCATAACGTCGAATTTTTCCGCAAGGAATGTAACGGCAAAAAAATAATCGCTATCTTAAAGGCTTCCTGCTACGGGCACGGCGACCGCCTTGCTCGCTATCTAAGCGATAAAATCGACTGTATAGGGGTCGCAACAGTGGAAGAAGGTTGCCGAATCCGCGCTTTTTGCAAAAATATTCCCATTCTCATACTGGGTTTTGTCCCGCGCGGCTCTATAATTAAAGCGATAAAAAGCGACCTTACTCTCGCCGTTTTTTCCGAGCGTTACGCTCGTATCGTCGACGAAGAAGGCTTGAAGGCGGGAAAGGCAATTCCCGTTCATATTAAAGTCGACACGGGTATGGGAAGAATAGGATTTTCTCCCGAAGACAAAGAAGAATTTTCCTCTCTTATAGCTCTACCCAATCTCGAAATACGCGGGATATTCAGCCATTACGCTTCGTCCGAAGAGGAAAATCCTTTTACTTTTCGCACTCAGACGGAAAAATTCCTTTCCGCGGTAGAATTTTTCGAAAAACGCGGCGTAAAATTTGATTTCGTTCATATTGCCAACACCGCCGCGGCTCACTTAGATTCCGTCGGGAACGCCGTAAGGGTCGGCTACGGGCTTTACGGCTACGGAAGAAAGGGCGTTTTGCCCGTTCTCTCCTGGAAAGCGCGCGTAGCGCGGGTTCGAATAGCTATGCCGAGCGAAAGGATAGGCTATTCTGGCAGTTATCTCGTAAAAGAAAAAATGCTCGTCGCGACAATTTCCGCAGGCTACGGAGACGGATACCCACGAAGCCTGTCAAATGCGGGCAAAGTCCTTTATAACGGGCGGTTTCTCCCGATAACGGGCAGAATTTGTATGGATATGTTTATGGTGGACGCGACGGGGTCGTCGATAAAAGAAGGCGACGAAGTCGTTCTTATCGGTAAAAGCGGAGACAGCGAAATAAACGCGGAAAATCTCGGTTTCGGGTACGAAGTTTTATGCCGCATTTCGCAAAGAGTCAAACGCTACTACATATCTTCCCGATAAAAAACGAACCGACTTTTTTTCGTCGGTTCGTATTTTTATAACGCATAATTTTCATTTAATCGTCGCTTGTCCCGTTGAATTCGAGGTGGGGAAGGTTAAGTTTGAACGCCGTCGCAAGCATACGTATAACGAAAACCACCGCGACGCTTACGCCGAACGCCCACGGGGTTCCCGTTCCGCCCTCTATCATCAGATAGCAGACAAAACTCCCTATCAGCGCGGCTACCGCGTAAATTCTCTTTCGGAAAACCATAGGAATAGAGCGGCTCATAACGTCTCTCAGAATACCCCCGCCGCACGCCGTGGTAAGCCCGATAAAAATACACAAAAACGCGTTTTCTCCGTACCCGCCGTTTATCGCGGTAATAACCCCTATCGAAGCAAATATCCCCAGCCCCAAAGAATCGAACGCGTCGAAAACGCCGACTATAACCTTTCTGTGGCTGGTATAACGCGCCTTGAAAACGGCGATGAGAGCAAACACGCACACCGAAGCAACGCTTGCGGCAAGGACGTAAGAATAGTCTTCGAACATAGCGGGCGGGGTAGAACCGATTATCAAATCCCTGACCACACCGCCGCCGAGCGCGGTGACCACCCCTAAAAACACTACCCCGAACGCGTCGAGTTTTCGTTCGGTCGCCGCAATCGCTCCCGTTACCGCGAACGCCACCGTACCGACCATTTCAAGAACGTAAACCGCCGTTTCCGACATTTATCCACCCCTTTGCAAAGAACGGCTTTCGACGCCAACGCCCGATTTTAACCTTTCTTTGCTTTTCGGTCTTATTATAAGACGTTATCCTTTTTGTTGTCAATAAAATATTTTTACTTCTATCTTATAGCTCCCGCCTTATCCGATATTTATACCGAAAATTATTATTTTTGCAAAAAAACGCATACTTCGATTATGGACTTTTATAAATTTCTTTTATCTGCGGCGAAAAAAGTCACAAAAAAAGTGACGTTCGAAATGCGCGCCGACGTGGAAGACGCGCCGTTTATCGTAACGAACCACACGGGCATATCCGCGCCCGCGATGTTCCTTATTCATTACCCGAAACCCTTGCGCACCTGGTCGCACTACGCCTTTCTCGACAGGCGCAGCGCAGTCGCTCATCTTCGAAAAAACGTATTGAAACGGCGAAAATTCGGCTTTCTTCTCTATCTCCCCGCAATGATTTTCAGTCCCGTAATCGTCTGGTTCTTTAAGCGCGCGAACCCTATCCCCGTATGGCGCGGAAGTAAAAAAATCACCGAAACCCTCCTCCTCTCCGCAGAAACGAAAATTTCCTCTGTTACGCAAGTTATTTTCCCCGAAAAGCTCGACGACCCGTCGCCCACGCTCGTTAATCCGTATCTATACGAACTCAACCGCGGTTTCGTCTACGCCGCGAAAACTTATTATGAAAAAACGGGCAAACTCTTGCGGTTTTATCCCGCTTACAGTTGTCCGTCTCTATCAAAAGTAGTCGTCGGCGAGCCGATAACCTACAATCCCGATTTACCTATGATTAAGCAAAAGGAAACTATCTGTAAATACCTCGAAGACAAAATCTACGCCCTCGCCGAGTCCCTGCCTCCGCATAAAATCGTACTCCCGGTGCAAAAATAACTATCCGTCTATCCTGCCCGTTTCCGCGTCCTGAAAAAACAACCAGTACCCGTCGTAACCGTCGAGATTCGCAAGAGGAAACCAACTCGCTATGCCGTCCGCCGCTTTCGGAGGCTTTACGTCCTCTCTTCCCGGCACTCCGTAACCGAGATACCGCACCTTGCCGTCATCTTTGAGCTTTCCGACTACGTAATAGTCATCGCCGTCATAGTTTACCTTTACCCACTCGGAATCGGGTATCGCTTCTTCGAGCAACCTTTCGTTGGGATAAACTACGAACAACTCGTCGATTTTATCGCTTATGCCGAGATAATACCCGCTCTTCTCCTCTTTCAGCCTGCCGAGCATATCTTCTTCCGCGCTTTTCACTTCGCCTTGCCCGTTTTCTTCCGCGCTTTGTCCGTCGTTTTCCGTTTCCGCTCTTCCCGCTCCGTCTTCCGGGTCGTTTCCCTCTTCGGCTTTTTCCGTCCCGTCCGTTTCGGCTTTTTCCGTCCCGTCCGTTTCGGCTTTTTCCGTTTCGCCGTTTTCCGTTTCGTCGGCTTGTTCTTGCGCCGCGCCGTTTTCATTTTCGTTGTTTTCTTGCGTTCCGCTGTTTTCGTCGCTGTTTTCGGCGTTTATCGCGGCGACCGCCGTATTTTCATCGGGTTTTGCCGTTGCCGTTTCGCCGTCGGTTTTTTCGGCTATTTTTCCGACAATAACGGATTTTTCCCGTTCGGACAATTCCTTTCCTCCCGAAGCGATTATCTCCCCGTCGGAAACAATAAGGCAGGAGACGGCGTCTGACGACGACAATTCTATATTAAGTTCCGCTTCCGTCCGCTTCCCGAGCAAAATAACCGTCTGGCTCTGTCTGCCTATTTTAAGGTATGCTTTCATCCCCTGCTTAAACGTTTCTCCCACGATTTTCGCGCCCGATTCGTTGCCTACTCTTACCAAAGTGACGTATCCTTTCGGCGTTTTGTCCGTCAACACAAAAGTTTTTTTTATCAAGCTCATAAAATTCCTTTTTTATAATTTTTATGCCGTAAACCGTCGTTTTATGTATAACGGCGTACCTTTACGGTTAAACTTGAAGATATGAAAACCGTTCTTATCGTCGGCGCGTCGAGCGGTATAGGCTACGCCGCCGCGTCCCTGTTCCTTAAAGAAGGCTACCGCGTCGTGAACGTCTCCCGCACGGAGTGCCTTTTGCCCGGCGCGGAGAATATCCTCTGCGACGTAACCGTACGCGAAGACCTCGACAAAGCGCTCTCTACCCTTGCTTCCGACCGCCTCGACTGTTTCGTTTATTCCGCGGGCTTTTCGATGTCCGCGCCCCTCGAATACGTCCAGGAAGGAGACTACCGCTATCTTTTCGAAGTCAACTTCTTCGCCTTTGTTCACTGTCTTCAAGTCCTTCTTCCCGCCCTGCGCCGCTCCGAAGGCGTGGTTTGCGCGGTGAGCAGTCTTGCCGCCGTTCTGCCTATTCCTTTCGACAGTTACTATACGTCTTCGAAAGCCGCACTTAACGCCTTTATCGAAGCCCTTTCTTACGAGCTCGACGGCGAACCCGTACGCGTATATTCGCTTATGCCCGGCGGCACGAAAACTGGTTTTACCGAAAAACGCAAAGTATATCCGCCCTCCGCGGTGGACGGCTACTCCAAACAACTCTCCCTCGCCACCGAAAAACTCGCAAAAACCGAACAAAACGGCTCTTCTCCCGAAAAAGTTGCGAAAGCCGTCTTCGATATATGCACGCAACCCGCTTGCGTTCCCGTTAAAAGCGCGTGCTTTGCCAATAAATGCGCGCATCTCGCTTCGTCGCTTATGCCCGCGCGCCTTAAAAAATTCCTTATAAAAACAATGTACTTTATGGAAGAAGAAAACTGATTTTTTAGTAAAGCACACGATAATCCTGCGCCATTTTTCACCGAGTGCAGAAGTATCGCGGGATTTTTTTCGAAAACAAGCCGTCGTCGTACTGACGTACGATAGGCGAAGTCTTCGGAAAAGCGACAAAAAATCAGATTATTCCGCTTCTCTTACTTTTATGTTGTTACAATTATTCAGTAACTTATATCCCTTTTCTTTTTGTCGCGTAAAGCACACGATAATCCTGCGCCATTTTTCACCGGGTGCAGAAGTATCGCGGGATTTTTTTCGAAAACAAGCCATCGTCGTACTGACGTACGATAGGCGAAGTCTTCGGAAAAGCGACAAAAAATCAGATTATTCCGCTTCTCTTACTTTTATGTTGTTACAATTATTCAGTAACTTATATCCCTTTTCTTTTTATCGCGTAAAGCACACGATAATCCTGCGCCCTTTACGGAAAAAGCCGTTCCTTTTCGGAACGGCTTTTTATCTGTGATTTTACCCGTTAGCCATTAGCCATCGTCAACGTAACTTCGTCGTAGTCGATGATGAGCAATACGTACTCTATATCTCCGTATCTGACCCTCTGGTTTTTGTAATCCGCTACGTTTCCGCTTCTGGACCCTGTGGCTCCGCCGTTTGCGGTCGTCTGCGCCAACGATTCATATTGCCATTTGCTGTTTGTTCCAATCGTGGGATTAACCATTATATCGGCTACTACTCTTTGCACCTCCGTTCCGTCCAAGTTCTTGAAAATAGCGGTAGGCAAGTCGCCGCGTTCGTAAATGTAGTCCTTGCAATCGTTCCACGCGTTCTGCCATTGAGCTACGTAGACGTCTTTTATCGCCTGATGTTCGTCGCCCTGGACGTAAACGCGCAATCTGTAATTGTTTTCCGCAATATTACCGAACGTCGTGCTGCTGATAGAAGGCGCGGTCGCTCTGCGAATTTTTACTTTAACGAGGTTGCTGCATCCTACAAACACGGAATCTCCGAGCACGTCGAGGTTGTGTCCGAACGTGATACCCCACATTCCCGAGCAACCGCTGAATGCCGCATACCCTACGCTTATCAGACTGTCGGGCATATTTACCGTGAACAGGTCGGGGTTCGCTACGTCAATCACGCTTCCGAGGCTGACGCAACCGCTGAACGCGTAGTTTCCTATCACGCTCAGTCTGCTGTCCATATGGAATTCCACGGTCGTCATTTTCACGCAGTTTTCAAACGTGTGTTCTTTGATTTCGCTTATGCCTTGCGGTATCTTGATGGAAGTAAGTTTTACCGCTTCGACAAACGCGTTGTCTCCGAGTTCGGTAAGTTTACTGCTGTAAGCAGGGTCGTCGTAATACGTCTGCGTTTCCGTATTGTATGCATCGAACGATATGATTTCCAACGACGTGCAACTCGAAAACGCGTTGGCACCAATCGATTTAAGGCTGTACGGCAGGCGCAGCGTGGTGAGCGAAGTCGATTTCGAAAACGCATGATCTCCGATGGAAGCAAGCGTGCTGTTTACCGTGTCGATATTTACCGTTTTCAGACCGATGCACGCTCTGAACGCTCCGTTTCCTATCGTAGTAACACTGTTGGGAATAGTCACCGTCTCCAAACTCGTACATCCGTAGAACGCGTTGGTTCCGATGCTTACCACGTTTTCGGGGATAACGATACTTCTCATCGTCGAACCTCTGAACGCGTCGGAAGCAATCGCCACCGTATCCGTTCTTATCGTGCAGTTTCCGTCGCTCGCGCTTTCCCATCTTACGAGAACTTTTCCTACGTACAATCCGTTTATCGTACGGTTGTTGTTATAGAAATCGGTGTTCGAGAACGCGCCGCTCGCAACTTCGGTAAGTCTCGCGTATTCGTCGACGTTAAGCACGTTTCCGAAGTTAATTCCGACAAACGCGTCGCTGTTTATCCTTCTGAGGTTGGTCGGAAGAGTAATCACTTCCGCTTCGATATCTCTTCCCTTATTGATTTCGCTCGCAAGCACCGTTATGTCTATTCCGTTTACAGTACCCGGCAACACAAACTGCGTATAGTTCAATACTCCCGACTGATAACCGGTAAGCACGTTGGCTATCGCATAGAAATATCCGTAAGTACCGTTTCTGTATCTCAATCCGTTTATTTCTATATAGTTAGTCGCGGTCACCTGAGAACCCGCTTCCCTGTTCATAATAGGCGCTTCGGAATTTATTGCGTTCTGCATAACGTCTACGAGATTTATATTTCTCGCCACTCTGAGTCTCGCAAGTCTGTTTCCGAACGCGTTGTCCCCTATCGCGGTAAGCGTAGAGGGCAAACTTACCGTTTCGAAACCGCAGTTTACCATCGCTTCTTCGTAAATTTCGGTTACGCCTTCGGGAACTTCGAATACGAAGTCGAGCAGAGCCGCTCCGTCGTATCCGGCGCTTCTCGCTTTCTCCGTAGCCGCTTCCACGTTGCCTATTACCGCTATGAGTTTCGTTCCGTAATCGCCGCTCGCAACGTCGTTGGAGTACACCGCGTAGAACGTCGCTTCGTAACTGTTTTCTCCGCTCGTCGCAGTAAGCGTGACGGGCACTACTTTATAGTCGACGGTTCCCGAACTGTATCCCGCGTAACGCAGTTCTATGCGTTCAAGCGCGGTAAACTCGCTGAAAATGTTCGTCGTCATACCGTTAAAGTTGGCGGCGTTGGTGAGAATAAGAGACTTTATCTTATTGTTTCTGGATACGGAAACCGCGGTTACGGGTTTACCTCCTATCTTGTTGGGGATATAAAGCGTGTCTCCCGCCCCGGTAAAGCCTTCAATCGACGCCAGAGTGTCTCCCATAAACACGGTAAACGTAACTCCGTTGTCGTCCGCTTCTCCTTCGTCCATTTCGTTGGTGTAGAACACCGCGTCGATTTCTATATCCGAAGTAACGACGTAAGGATAGCTTATAGGCGTTCTTTCGTTTCCGTTTACGATAACCCAGTACATAAACGTGTAGGTCTTGCCCGCGCCCGAAATATCCGTACTGTGCGGCGGTTCGGGAATATCCCCTTCCTTAATATATTCGGAGTTGAACGGCGCGAGCGTATAACCCGAAGAAAGAGGTTTTACTTCGGGTAAAGAACCCGTGTTAAAGAACTCCCAGCCGTAACCGTCCCACGTCGTGGAATAGCCGAATCTTGTGGGGTCCTGAACGTAAGAAACCGCATTTTCCGCCGCGTAGAATCTTATCTTTCTGCCCGCTTCTGTTACGAAAATCCTTTCTCCGCCGATTCCGTTGTCCGCGATATACGAAGCAAGTTGTTCCGCGGGGGAAACGTTGCTTCCCTGGTTCGTTCCGTCGTTTACGGGCGTATTTACATCGAGTTCCCAGTTAATCTTATAGAAATTGCTCGCCGTTCCGTTTCCTAACGTGTTGAACGCGCCCTCGCCGATTTTCGTTATCTTCGACCCGAGGTTGATTACGGTAAGCGTTTTCACTCCGTAAAACGCGAACGCGCCGATTTCGGTAACGGTGGACGGAATGGTATACCCGTCGTCCAGAACTCTTACTCCGTCGTCGTCGCATATCTCGCTGGTAAGCGAAGTTCCGTAAAACGCGCTGTCTCCTATCTTAACCAGTCCTTCGGGCAGAACCGCGTTTTTAAGCGTGTACAACTCCTTGAACGCTCTCGCTCCTATTACTTCGAGTCCCAAACCGAACTGTACGGTTTCGAGGGATTTACATCCGATAAACGCGTCGTCGCCGATTTCTTTTACGCTGTCGGGAATTACGATTTCCGAAATGTACCTCGCGCCGACGTCCGAGAACGCCTTATACGCAATCATAGTTACGTTTGCGGGAATTTCCACCGTATATTCGTGGGTTTCTTCGTACACTTTGCGCGATTCCGTTCCCACAATGTATCTTACGAGCACGTTTCCGAGGGTAAGCGCGCTGTCCTGTTCCTGTTCGGTAGCCGCGGCGGCGCTGTACCACGCGGTGTCCGTCAAGCCGCATTCGAACTTCTCTCCGCTTACGTCGAGTTTCGTAATGCCTTTTGCCGTTATCGCAGCGAGAGAAGAGCATCCCGAAAGCGCGTTTACTCCCAGTTCGGCAACCGAATTAGGCAGAACGAGCGACGCGAGCGCGCTTGCTCCCTTAAACGTTTCTGCGGGCAGTTCCTTGACCGCGCTGAGCGCGAAATCTGCGTTTACCAACGCTTTGCAATCGGCAAACACGCCTCTTCCGAGCGTTTCCACCGACCTCGGAAGGGTTATCGAACCGATGTTGCTGCCCTTGAACGCGAACGCGCCGATTTCTTTAAGCGTGGACGAACTTATGTTGACCGAAGTAAACATAGCTCCTCTGAACGCCTCGTCCGCTATCTTGGTTATACTCTCCGTAATGGTAAGAGACTGCGCTCCCGATATGTTGTTGTATTTAAGGAACGTCGTTCCCAGTATTACCCTTTCCGTCATATACCACGCGGTGTTTTTGAACGCGTCTTTTCCTATGACGGAAATCGAGGAAACGTACTGTTCGCTGTTGGTCGCTCCGTACCTTATAGAAGAGAGCCCGGAATTCGCCAACGCTTCCGCGCCGATTTCTTCCAGTTCTTTATTGATAACGAGCGTTCTAATCTCGGCGTTGTCTTTGAATATTCCGTCGGCGAGTTTCAACGTTCCGTTCGGTACGGTGACTTCGCTGTCGTGTACGGAAGCGACGGAAATCGCTATCGCGTCGCTCGGCGCGCTATTCAATATAAATAAGTGTCTGCCCTGAACGTAAGTCCAGTTTTCGGAATCGGTAGTGTTGAGCGCGAATTCGAACTCCGTTCCAATCGTCGCCGCGTTCACGGTGTATCTGTACACGTCGCCCGCCTCTTCTTTCGTCGCTCTTACGTTTACCGTTTCGGTTGCCTCCGTTCCGTCTTCCTTGAAGACTTTTACCGTAACGGCAATTTCTTCCGTTCCTTCGACAAAACCGAACTTTCCGCTTACTACGGTCTGTCCGTCTCCGACAGGCAGCAGGAGTACGTCCGCCGTTCCTACGAACTTGACGGCAAGTCTTCCCGCCGTGATAAATCCGCCGTTATTCGCCGCGTTCGCTATCTGCGCGCTCCACCATTTGCTTCCGAGGAACGCTTCCTGCGTCGCATATCTAAGCATACTTCCTTCTTCGAAGATTAACTCTTCAATGTTGCTTCCCGCAAACGCGCCGTCCTGAATATATTCGGTCGCGGCGGGTATGGTCACGTATTTAAGCGCGCTTCCGAAAGTCGTGTCTTTTTCGAACGAATCGAGAGCTATGTTTTTATCTCCGTGTCCCATCATTATCGCTTTGACGTAGGAAGGCACGAAACCTTCTTCGGGAACGCAGTCTCTGAACGCGCCCGCGTACAATACTATAACCGGCGCGGAACCGTTTTCTCCGTCGTCGTACACGTCGGGGATGCTTATTCTGCTCGGGTTGCTTCCCGAATAATTTACGAGAGCGTAACCGAATTCGCCGAGCTGTTCGTATTCTTCCGCATAGACAATTCCGTTCTCGTTGGTGACGTTGAGAATAAGTCTGATTTCGTCTCCTCTGTTCGCTTCGGCAATAAGAGGCATACTTTCTATCCTGACCTGCGCTCCGCCGTTTATCGTATAGTACCATACCGCGCTTTCTCCGCTGTCGAGACTTACCGACGGCGTCGCTCCGAGGTAATAGACGTACTTAACGTCGGCGGACGCGGAAACCGAGCCCTGTTTTTCGTCGTAATATTTGGCGTAAATCGTCCCCGACTCCGTTATTACCGTCGGGAACTCTATCGGATTTGTCTCGTCTGCGTCGAGGAACCATCCCGCAAAGGAATATCCTTCGAAGCCGGGCGCAACCACGTCCGTTTCTCTGAGGAACACCTTAAACGTTATATCCATCATAGAGAAGTTAATTCCCATTCCGTTCGTTTCCGTGGTAAGCGCAAAGGAAATGTTGGGATACTTGGTCTCACAGTGTTTGCTTGCTAAATACGTGCCGTCCGTAATGAGTGCCTGCGTTATGAAGAATTCGACGTCTTCCGTAAACGCTCTTTCTCCCACGCTTGCGTTCGCGTCGGTAAGACCGCCGTTATCGTAGCTGAGCTCTACCGTAAGTCCCGCGCAATCGTCGAACGCATAAGCGCCCACCGACGTAACCGTCGAACCGAACTGAACGTATTTAAGCGAGGAACTCATAAACGCTTCCTGTCCTATCGTCGTAAGGGTGGAAGAAGTAAGTATAGCGTATCTGATTCCGCTTCCGTAGAACGCGCCCAGGGGAATTTCCTCTCCTATAATCGAGGTAAAGTCGAATTCTTCGAGTTTTTCGCAACCGTAGAACGCTTTCGACTCGCCGTTGCTCTTTCCGAACTGGTTTATCTTTTCAAGCGTCACTTCTTCGAGAGAAGCGCACCCTTGGAACGTATACGCGGGCAGGAAATAATAGGTTACGCCGCTCACTCGGTTTGCGTTTACCGTTCCGTACACGCTCGCCTTGGTAAGCGCGGTGCAATCTTTGAACGCGCCGTCGTACATCGCCGCGGTAGCGCCCGTAAAGTTAAGCGCGATTTCGGTGAGGTTTGTGCATCCTTCGAACGCGTTCGCACCCACGAAAGTAAGTTCCGCCGCGCCGAAAACGGTAAGCTGAGAACCCTTGAACGCGTTTTCGTTTACTACTTTAACCGAAGCGGGGAGGGTTATTTCGGTAATGTGGCTTTCTTCGAAGAACCCTGCGGGTATTCCGCTCGTAAAGTACTCCGCCGCCTCTTCCGCGGTCACCACGGTAAGACGTCTTCCCGCGACGTACGCATTGTCGTTGTATCCGACGAGCGCGCCGCCCGCTTTGATTACGTTATGGCTGTCGAACCATCCGTTGCCCGCAAAATGCTCAACGGCGGGTTCGTAACTTCTGCTCCAACCGTTTACCGAGAATTCTTTCAGTTTTGCGTCGCCGTCGAGTATGGTTGCGTTCCATCCTTCGAGGGTAGCGAGTACGGTGAGTTTTTCGAGGTTTTCAAACCCTGCGAACGCTCCGTTCGCCACTTTGGTGACGGTATGTCCGCCGAGAGAAGCGGGAACGGTTATTTCCTTCGCGCGGCGATATCCGCTGACTACTTCCGCCGTCGTCGTCGCGTTTTCGCCCTCGCCCGTCGTGTTGAGTTTGTAAATTATACCGCTGTTTTCGTCGTATCCGAACGCCGCTTCGCTCGCTTCGGAAACGACTACCGCTCCGGTAAACGTCGCTTCCGCGCTGTCTTTTACGCCTGCCGCCGCGACTACCGCGTATACGGTGTTTACGGTGTTTTCAAACGCGATTTCGCTTATTCCCGTGAAATCGAGCACCGCAATCGAAGCGTACGCAAACGCGTTCGCGTCTACGATGAGGCTCGCCCCGTCCGCTATGTTCGCTTTATAACTTCCCGTCTTGTCGTTGGGATAATAAATCAGTCTGTATTTTCCGCCCGAAATCATATAGAGAACGTCGTCGTCGGTATAGAGATTTGCGTTCTCCGCGGCTACTTCGATAGAAGAAAGGTTTACAAGCGTCTTAAAGACGTTTTCGTCGGGTTCGATTGCCGAAACTTTCGCCCCGAACGTAACTTTGCGTAAGTTCACGCAGCCGTCGAGCGCGTTGATATAGAACGCGGTATCCGCTCCCGTTTCGGGCGTTCCAGCTTCCGTGCCTATCGACAGCGTTTCGAGCGACGCGTTATTTATAAACGCATAACTTCCCACGCTCGTAGCTTTGGGGAGGTTTATTTCCGTTACGGCAACGCCGCTCAGCGCGTACGTTCCCACGCCGACAACGCCTTCGAGGGAAGAAATCGAAGTAATTCCCGTACCCGCAAACGCGTAATCTCCTATTCTCGTCACCGTGGACGGAATAGCTATCGAAGTAATTCCGCTCGCGCCGTTAAACGCGTTTGTCGGAACCGATTTAAGTTCTTTTCCGAGGTTGACCGCGGTTCCGTCGGCTTTAAGATTTGCAAACGCTCCCGTTCCCATTTTTCCGAGAATGGAAAGTTCAATCTTCTCTCCGTCGAACGTAGCGTCCGCGAACGCGTTGTTTCCGATTTCCACGAGCTTGGAAAGAACGACGTCTCCGTAAATATTCGCGGAATCGAACGCCGAAGTTCCTATCTTCGTAAGGTTAGCCGAAAGACGGGTTACGTTTCTGTTCCTCAGCGCGTTGCCGCCTATTTCCAGAACGGGCAAATCGAGGTAGTAGTCGGGAATAAACACGTTGTCTCCCGTATAAACGCTTCCGTCCAGACCGCTTACTCTGTATCCGATTGCGTTTCCTTTTTCGTCGTTAATCTTTTCCCACACTATGCCGTCGGTCGCCGCGGAGACGTAAACGGTAAATTCCATTCCCGCCGCGGTGATTTCTTTCGCGCTGCCGGGCGTAAGGGTTGTTTCTTCGCAAACGACGGAAGTAATTCCGCTGATTTCCACGTTGTTGAACGCGAGTTCTCTTACCATACTTCCGTTATCCCTTACGTTTCTGATAACGTCGGGATTGCTCGTGGACTGCCCCGCGAGAAGTCTGATATAGTCCGCTTTGTTTTCTGCTATATTGCTAAGGAGGTTATCGATAAAGCGGTAACTGACCGCGTCGCCCGGCGCGAACTCGTCGTTCACCGACAGGGTGAGTCGGTAAGAAAGCGAATTGTCGCTCGGCAATTTAATGTCTTTGAAATCGAATATAAATCCGACCTGCACAGTAAGGGAAGAATAAACGGGCGTAACTTCCACGCTGAGTCCCAGGTCTTTGGTAACCGTCCACGACCCGTCCAGTACGGAGACTTCCACCGAACCGTTCGTTCCCGTCACTTTCCACGCGCTGAGAACGTACCCCGTCTTAGTCGCCGCGCTTGTCGGGAATACGAGTTGCGAACCGATTTTCATCGGAGAATCGTACGGCACCTCGGTAGTTTTTCCTTCGTCCCTGTAAACTTTAACCTGTACGCTCGCGTCTTTTACTATGTAAATGAAATTGACGAGCCCGGTCTGAGTTATCGTCGTGCTCTGCGACGGACGGGTTACTATTTCGTATCCGAGGTCGGCAAGACGTTTTTCCACCTTTGAGGCGGTGGTGTTTACGTTGGTTCCGTAAACCACGTTGAGCGCGTATTCGCTCATAAGCGTGTACGCCGACGGGTTGGATTCGGTCGCATAAGCGAAAGTAACCGCGCACTGTTTGTACGTCGGCACCATTTTAACCGTTATGTCGGAATTTACTTCAAAGGGGAAACTTTCGCTCCACCCGAAACTTTCAAGTTCGGGATACCTCGAAAGGCTGACGCTCGGCGCGTCGGAGGAAGTAATTCTCGTCCCCGAAGTCACCGTTCCTCTTTTAAGTTCCGCTCCCTTGTAGTCGAGGTAACGCACGAGGTGTTCCGAAGTGGTCACCGAGTACTGCGCGGTTACGGTAATCGACCCGGAAACTTTCGTCAAATCCACGATATTTCCTTGCGCGTCGACCCAACCTATAAACCTCTGTCCTTCGACTTCGGGCGCCGCGACGGCTTCCACCGAACCTCCCGCGAGGGTATATTTTTTACCCAGCTCCTGTCCGCTGAACCCGTTGAACGTAACGCACGCTATTTCCGAACCGTCATCGACGAGATAAATCGAAAGCACCGCCGTCTTTCCCTTGTAAGTAATCGTCACGTTCTTTTCGCCCGCCGTTTTGAGCGAATTCGCCGCCTCGGTCGTAAGCATCGACTTCGTTACGTTGATACTGTTGACGTCGCCGTTGTCGTAAGCGACGTCGATAAGCACCGACGTGATGTCGAACTCTCCGACTACATAATAGCCCTTAACCGAACTTTCCTTGACGGAAATCCCTGTCACGACGCCGTCGTCTTTGTTGAAAAGACAACCCGTCAGAGCCATTACGGAAAAGACGATTATCAGAGCCAGCGCGATAACGCCTAACGCTCCGTATCTTCCTGCACCCGTTTTTTTCATTTTTGCGAAACCTCCATTTACGCATTTCGTTTGCTTGCGACGCTTGGTTTTCACGTCGCCCCCGCTCTTGTATACGTGCGCGCGAAAGCCTCACGCGCCATAATACAAAAACAGTTATATATAATATACCACAAGCGTGCGCTTATTGCAAGGGGTATTCCCAAATTTATCTTGCGTTAAAGATAACGATTGCTCGGTAAAAAGAAAAACCCCGAACTCGGTTCGGGGCAAATTAACGTTTTTTCGCCGATTTTCAATCTTCTTCTTCCAAAGAAAGTTTCTTCTTTTTCGGCAATGCGCGCACTTTTTTCTTGATTTTGAAGACCTCGGGTTTTAACTTTTTTCTGAGCAAACTCACGATTTCGTCGCATACTTGCGGCTCGTAATTTTTCGCCCAAATATAATAAAAAACCGATACCTGCGCGTAGATATAAATTCTTTTTTTCTTGATTGAGACCTTTTCAATTCGCTCGTAAGGATGAGTTTCTATGTAAATCGGGTTCCCTTTCGCGTCTAAATTGGTGACTAAAAGCGCGTCTTCGCCGAATTCGAGTTTCTGTTTGGTTATTCCTCGTTTCTCCATATCGACTTTATACCCGCCTACGCTCGTAATGAGAAATAGGACGAAAGCAATCAGAATAAGCAATACGCATACGGCGAACAGTATGAGTATAAAAAGCTGCGCCATAAGGAAAAACAGCGCGAGCCCTATCCCGAGCAAAAGCGCGAGAAGAACGATTTCCCTAATACCGAAAAATCTGCGCATATAGTACATACTGCACTTGAAATAGTCGTTTTTATCCGTGTCGATGTAAATCGTAAGAATATCGTCTTTACTTAAATTTTTTTCATTTTCCATAATACCAATTATACTATATCATATTTTTTTAGTCAAGATTGAGATGCGAGAGGGGAAACCTTTTTAACAAAAAGTTTCTTCTCCCTCGCGCTCCCTCTTTACAAAAACTTTTATAAGTTTAGATTGCGAGAGAGGAAACCTTTTTTAACAAAAAGTTTCTCCCCTCTCGCGCTCTTCCCTTACAAAAATTTTTCGCTATTATTTAATAACTTTTTTCTTTTAGTTTAAGTATTTAACCGAGAAAATAAAACGAATAAGGATAGTATATAAAAAGAACCCAACCTTATCGGGCGGGCGGGTTGGGCTGACGCGAAATGTTTTAGGTCGAAATACCCAAAAAGTGAAAATCACACTTTTCACTTTTTGCCCTTATAGGGGTCGAGCAGGGGAAATTTCCCCTGCGAACTAAGGATACAAGCAAAATGCGTCATTTTGCTTCCGCGGAAGTCCGACTTACACGGAATTAAATTTTATCCGCACAAAGGTATTTACCGACTGCGGTAAAATTCCGTGTAACGACTGGTCGGATTCTACTACTCTAATTCCACCGCTCCCGTATAAAGCGCATAATATGCGCCTTTAAGCGCAAGCAGTTCTTCGTGACTGCCGCGTTCTATTACTCTGCCGTGGTCGAGAACCATAATTGTATCCGAGTTCATAACAGTAGAAAGCCTGTGCGCTATAATAAACACCGTTCTGCCTTTCATAAGCCTGTCCGTGCCTTCCTGCACGAGAAGTTCGGTTCTCGTATCTATCGAAGACGTAGCCTCGTCCATAATCATTACGGGCGCGTCCGCCACCGCGGCGCGTGCGATTGCGAGAAGCTGTCTCTGTCCTTGCGAAAGGTTGCTTCCGTCGTTGGTAAGCATAGTGTCGTACCCTGCGGGAAGTCGCGTGATAAAGTCGTGCGCGTTCGCTATTTTCGCCGCCTCGTAGACCTCTTCGTCCGTCGCGTCCAGTCTGCCGTATCTGATATTCTCCATAATCGTGCCGGTAAACAGGTTTGTATCCTGCAAAACCATTCCGAGAGAGCGACGTAAATCGGCTTTTTTAATCTTGTTGATGTTTATCCCGTCGTACCGTATTTTGCCGTCCGCTATGTCGTAGAAACGGTTTATAAGGTTGGTTATCGTGGTTTTGCCCGCTCCCGTCGCGCCGACAAACGCGTATTTCTCACCCGGATTTGCGTGCAACGACACGTCGTGCAAGACTATTTTTTCGGGCACGTATCCGAAATCGACGTCGTGCATTTCTATATCCCCGCGCAGAGGAACGTACGTAATCGTCCCTTCCGCCTTATGCGGATGTTTCCACGCCCAGATACCCGTTCTTTCGTCGGTTTCGACAAGTTCGCCGTTTTCGTCGTATTTTGCGTTGACTAAGGTTACGTAACCGTCGTCCGCCTCGGGTTTTTCGTCCATAAGCGCGTATACTCTCTGCGCGCCCGCAAGAGCCATTATGACGGCGTTAAGTTGTTGCGAAGCCTGCCCTATCTGAATGGAAAACTGTCTGCCCATCGTAAGAAAGCCTACGACTACGGGGATAATCTCCGCCGCCGTGCGCGACACTCCCGAAAGTCCGACGTTGACCCCTTCGTAGACGATTATAAGCGACCCGACGAACGCGAGCATTACGTACATTATGTTCCCGACGTTTCCCAAGATAGGCATAAGCATATTCGCAAACGTATGGGCTTTGCGCGAGGCGTCGTAGAGTTCTTCGTTCACCTTGTCGAAATCTTTCTTTATCTCTTCTTCGTGGTTGAATACTTTGATGACTTTCTGCCCGTGCATCGTTTCTTCCATAAAGCCTTCCGCTTTCGCGGTGGTCTTTTGCTGAGCGATAAAGTATTTCGCGCTTCTTCCGCCCACGTTTTTGGTTACGAAAAACATTATGACGGTAAAGCCGAGCACAATAATCGTAAGCCACAGGCTGTAAACGAGCATTATAACGAACACAACCGCAATCATAATAACCGCGTTGAAAATACTCGGCAAAGACTGACTTACCATTTCTCTTATCGCGTCTATGTCGTTGGTGTAATAGCTCATTATGTCGCCGTGCGTATGCGTATCGAAATATTTAATCGGAAGATTTTGCATCCCGTTAAACATTTTCTTTCTCATTTCGTCGAGGAATTTCTGCGTAACGACCGCCATAATTCTCCCTCTCAAAAAATGCGCGATTATTCCAAGAATATATATTAACGCCATTACCGAAACGCCGATTATAAGCGATTTCAGTATTTCGCCCTGCAACTTGCCCGAGTCGAACAGGTTGCTCACCATATTTATTATGTAAATGCTCGCTCCGCTCGTCGCTATCGCCGCCACGACTAAGCACACCGCCACCGCGATAAGTTGTTTCCCGCTTACCGCGAAAAGGTCTTTTATTACTCTCCCGAAAGCGTTCGCCGCGCCTTTTCTGTTCATAGGCGGTCTTTTTGCCGCGCCGTTTTTCGCCGCGCTCGGTTGTTTATTTTCTGCCGATTTCATTTCACGCCTCCTCTTTAACCTGCGAAGTGTAAACTTCTCTGTATATATGACTTCTTTCCATAAGTTCTTCGTGCGTACCTACGTCCGTGATTTTTCCGCCGTCCATTACGACGATTTTATCCGCGTCCATTACCGACGCTATTCTCTGCGCGATAATGATTTTCGTTATATGCGGTATCTCTTCTTTGAACGCTCTGCGTATCTCCGCGTCCGTCCGAGTGTCCACCGCGCTCGTCGAATCGTCCAAAATAAGGATTTTGGGGTTCTTTAACAGTGCTCTTGCGATACACAAACGCTGTCTTTGCCCTCCGCTGACGTTCGTACCGCCTTGCTCTATGTAAGTGTCGTAACCGTCGGGGAAACTCTTTATAAACCCGTCCGCGCAGGCAAGCGTCGCCGCCTTTTCCATCTGTTCGTCGGTAGCGTTTTTATCCCCCCATCTGAGGTTTTCCTTTATCGTCCCGCTGAACAAAAGGTTCTTCTGCAAGACCATCGACACCGAGTTGCGCAAGACTTCGAGGTCGTATTCTTTTACGTCCTTGCCTCCGACTATGACTTTCCCTTCGGTCGCGTCGTAAAGGCGGGGCACGAGCTGAACGAGACTTGTTTTCGACGCGCCCGTTCCTCCTATTATACCAACGGTTTCGCCGCTGTTTATCGTAAGATTGATATTTTCAAGCGCGTTTTTCGCCGCTTTGTCGGAATATTTGAAACTCACGTTTTCGAAAACTATCGACCCGTCCGCAACCTCTTTTACGGCGTTTTCGGGAGAAGCGAGCGTGCTCTTTTCTTCCAGAACTTCGTACAGACGTCTTGCGGACTCGACCGCCATAGTGCACATAACGAATATCATCGACAGCATCATAAGAGAAGAAAGGCTCTGCATAGAATAAGTGAGCAGGCTGGTGAGTTCGCCTATCTGAATTTTATCTCCCAACGGGTTTACGACGTTCATTATTATAAGGGAACCGAGGAATATAACCGTAAGCATAATAATGTACATCATACCCATCATAAGCGGGTTCGCGAGCGCTATTATCTTTTCCGCTTTGGTAAAATCGTTTCTTATATTTTCGCTCGCGGCGGCGAATTTTTCCTTTTCGTAGTCTTCCCTTACGTAGGCTTTTACCACTCGCATCGCTTTCACGTTTTCCTGAATGGACTCGTTCATCTTGTCGTATTTTTTGAAAACGCGGTTGAATATCGGTATGACTTTCGCAAAGATAAACACGCCGCAAATAAGCATAACGAACATAAGTCCGAGGGAAATCAAAGAAATCGTCACGCTTATCTGGAAAGACATAATAAGCGAGATTATAAGCATAAGCGGCGCGCGCACGCCCACTCTTATAAACATCATATACGCGTTCTGCACGTTGGTAATGTCCGTCGTAAGGCGGGTAACCAGTCCCGGCGCGCTGAACTTGTCTATGTTCGCAAAAGAGAACGACTGCACGTTGTAATAAACGTCTTTTCTGAGGTTTTTCGCAAATCCCGCGCTTGCGTTGGCTACGGTTTTACCCGCCATAGCTCCGCAGAACAGGCTTAAAAACGCCAGCACTATCAACACCACGCCGTGGAGTATAATGGAATGGAACGCGTCCCCCTCGGCAAGATTGTACATAAGCGTTTGTATTTGATAAATAATTCCCTTGCCGTCATCGGGCATACCGACGGCGAAATTCTGTATCGTGTTGATAAGACTCGAAGTAACGAGCGGCAAAACGCATTCCAATAGCACTTCGAGCACTATAAGCACGGGCGTAAGAATACTGTCTTTTTTGTATTCGCGCACGCATTTCATCAATCTTTTTATTACTTTCATATCCTTCTTATCCTTTCCTTTCCGTTATCCGTCAACGGTCTTATTCATTCTTATTTTCCTTTTTATGCGGCGAATTCTTTACTTTTTCGCACCGCTCGGACTGCGCAAGCATCTTCTTCAAAAGTTCTACCATAACCGCTTTTTCTTCTTCGCTCAGCGCGTCCGCCGCCTTTTCGTCTATGCTGTCAATCATATCCGCTATTCCGTCCGCCACGTCGTTCCCCTTTTCGGTAAGAGTAACGAAAAATTCCCTGCCGTCATTCGGATTCACTCTCTTTGTTATCAGTCCGTTTTTCTGCATCGTTCCGATAATACTCGTCACGCTCGAACCCTTGACTCTCAGCTTCTCGCCTATCGTCTTTTGATTGACGTCCCGTCCCTCGTTCTCTTTCAGAAACCCGAGTAGCATCGCTTGCGGGAAATTCAATCCGACTTTCCCCAAAACTTCTTCCTTCGCAATCCACATCATATGATTAACCGCGTGCAAAAGATACACGACCGAATCATATTTTTCCACGAAAATCAAAGCCCCTCCACACTTCGGAAAAAAAATTAGTTAGATTTCTAACTTTTTCGACGATTTCATATTATAAGATAAATAATTTTTAATGTCAAAAGTTTTAATAAGATTTTTTCCTTATTTTCACAGCAGATAAAACCTTTATCTTATCTATATATAAATCCGCTTAAAAACGCTTGCGGGCGCCGCGATTGCGCGGCGCCCGCAAGCCCCCTTTTTCTCTGAAACAAAAAGGAAATTAAGATTCGAGATAATCGACTATTCCCCCGTAAATCGAATAAACGAACCTGTCGAGATAATCTTTGTCGCACAAGAGTTTTTCGTCTTCGGGATTGCTCAAAAATCCGCATTCCACGATAACCGACGGCGCGGTCGTACAGTTGAGCATAAAGTATTCGCCGCCCAGCGCGTCGAAAAGTCTTCCGACGTGCGCCGAATTGAGAGAATTGAGCGATTCCTGCAAAATTTTCGCAAAGGTTCGACCCTCGCCGCTCAACGGATTGTAAAACACCTGCGCGCCCCGTCTGTCGGACGATGGGAACTTGTTGCAATGCACGCTTATAAGCATATCGGGCGACGCGTTTTCCACGATTTTCTTCCTTCTGTCGAAATCCTCTTTTTTGAAACTCGCCGCTTCGTCCGCGCCCGCGTCGGTCGTCCGCGTCATCACGACGAAAAAGCCTGCGTCGGAAAGCAAATCTTTGAGCATATTGGATATTTCGAGGTTCTTCTCCGCTTCCACCGTGCCGTTTTTCCCGATTACCCCTTTGTCGCTTCCGCCGTGCCCCGCGTCGATGACGATAACTTTCTGTCCCGCGGCTGCCGTCTTGCTCTTAGCGGAACAAACCGCTCCCGCTATCGCGCACCCGATTATCGCAACCAACAAAACAAGCGCGATTATTACCGTTTTTTTCTTCAAAACAATAATCATTTCTCCCTCCGATTTTCTCACGTTTCGTTTATTTTTATTACGCCGTCTTTTTCCCCGCCTTTCCTCGCCCGAATTTTAATCCGACCGCGTAAAAAAAGTCGATTTCTTCAAGCCGCTCTTTCTCCCGCCATACCCGTTAGGGCACCCTTTTACCCCTCAAAAAACGGATTTTTAACTTTTGTAACGTAAAGTTACCGACTTATCCACAGAGTTATCCACAATGATTTTTCTGTCGCTTTTAGGCTATTTAATTCCGATTACCCCTATTTTTAGTATGTTTTTACAAGTTTATCTACACATTTTGCCGAATTGAATGTGGATAACTTCGGGTTTGTCCACATTTTTCGTGATTTTGCGCGAAATTTGTCGAACGGCATTTCCTTTCTTCGCGTTTCAGAGCTTGTTTAGGTCCTCCCAAACCGCTGTTTAAGGGTAACCCCTCGTTCCGCGCCATAATGTTTTATCCTCTGCCAAGCAGGAAAAACGACGCGATTCCCACTGCGGCTGTATATATCGAAAACCACGCGGTTTTGTCTTTTTTGAGCACGGATACGAAACTCTTTATCGCCGCGATTCCCACGACGAATGAGACCGCCGTTCCGAGAAGCACTCCGCCGTTTATTCCTCCTCTTTCCCCGCTCGCGATTAACTCGACGGCGGAAGACGCGACGATTACCGGAATGGACAGCAAAAACGACAGTTCCGCGCTCTCTTCTCCGTTTACTCCGCACAGGCGCAGGGCTGTAACGGTGCTTCCGCTTCTTGATATTCCGTTGATACACGCCGCTCCTTGCGCGAGTCCTACGGCGAGACTTTTGAGAAGAAGTTTGTTTGTTATCTCCGTCTCTTTCGGCTTGATGATTTTCGGCAAAACGAGTATCGCCGAAGTCGCCATAAAGCACAGCGGCAAAAAGTTCGCCGTCTGCGGCAGCAGATACCGTACAATCGCGGCTATTATCCCGGTAGGAACGCTCGCTATAAGAATCATTTTCACTTTCGGGTCGAGCGGATGTTTAATAAGGTATAAAATCTTTTTGCGGTAAACCGCTACGACCGCGGCGAGAGTTCCGAGATGAAGCATAAGATTTGTCGCCAAATCGGGTTTGCCCACGCCGAGAGATTCCAGAAGCAAGAGGTGTCCGCTGCTGGAAACGGGCAGAAACTCCGTAAGTCCCTGCACAAGTCCTAAAATAAATCCGCTCAGGTATTCGTTCATTTGCCTTTACAATCTTATTGAATTGATGTATACTTTATGCACGAAAACAACGGAAAAAGGCAGGTGTTTTTTATGAAACTCGGAGTAGTAGGTTTGCCCAACGTCGGCAAAAGCACGCTCTTCAACGCGCTTACCAAAGGAAAAGCAATGGCGGCGAATTACCCGTTCTGCACAATCGACCCGAACGTGGGCGTGGTGAAAGTAAAGGACGAAAGAATCGATACGCTTTCCCGCATTTATAACAGCAAAAGCACAATTTATACAACGATAGAATTCGTGGATATAGCAGGGCTTGTTAAGGGCGCGTCCAAAGGCGAAGGCTTAGGCAACAAGTTCCTCTCCCACATAAGAGAAGTCGACGCAATCGTGCACGTCGTAAGATGTTTCGACGATGAAAACATAACGCACGTCGACGGGAACATCGACCCTATACGCGATATAGAAACCATATCTTTGGAACTCATATTCGCCGATATAGATACCCTAAACCGCCGAATAGACCGCACAAAGACCGCTATGAAAGGCGGCGATAAAAAGTACGCTTTCGAAATGGAAGTCCTGTTAAAACTGCAAAGCGCGCTCGAACAAGGCAAGCCCGTAAGAAGTCTGACATTTACCAAAGAAGAGGAAGAATTCGTCAAGAGCCTGTTCCTTCTTACCGACAAAAAAGTCATCTATTGCGCCAACGTCAAAGAGGGAGAGGAAAACTGCGAGTACGCTCAAAAAGTCGCTTCGTACGCGGCGGCAGAAAACAGCGAATGCGTAGCTCTGTGCGTAAAACTCGAAGAAGAACTGAGTGAACTCGAAGACGAAGAGCGCGAAATGTTTATGGCTGAACTCGGAATGACGGAAAGCGGGTTGGACAAACTCGTCAAAAAATGCTATTCGCTTCTCGGACTGATTAGCTTTTTAACCGCGGGAGAAAAAGAAACCCGCGCCTGGACGATAGAGCAAGGCACGAAAGCGCCGCAGGCGGCAGGAAAAATTCATTCGGATTTCGAAAAAGGATTTATCCGCGCGGAAATCGTCGATTACGATACCCTCATAGAATGCGGGTCCTTTAACGCCGCCAAGGAAAAAGGCAAAATGCGTTCCGAAGGCAAAGATTACGTCTTCAAAGACGGTGACGTCGTTATTTTCCGTTTCAATGTTTAACATCCGACCAATCGTTATGCGGAAAATCGCTCGCGTTCGGCGTAAAGCCAAAACGCGGACGATTTTTTTATCCGCATAAGTCGGACTACCAAGGAAGCAAAATGACACATTTTGCTTGTTATACAAGTTCGCAAGGGGTTTACGCCCCTTGCTCGAACCCCATTCGGGCAAAAAGTGAAAAATGTGCTTTCCACTTTTTGGATTTTATTTATACCTTTTTATTTCCCCTATTTAAGATTACTCCTAATTCTTAGTTAATATAAAACCCACTCTATCGGGCGGGTGGGCGGGTTGACACAGTGTTTTAACTGTTATTATTCTTCATATAAGTACACACTTAACCTATAAGAAAAAACTATTAAATAAAAGCTAAAAGTTTTTGTAAAGGGAGAGCGCGAGAGGGGAGAAACTTTTTGCCGAAAAAGTTTTCCCATCTCGCAATTCTTTTTCAAAATATTTAGTTTTGCTTGCGAATTTCGGCGCGTTTGATTTTGCCGCTTATGGTTTTGGGAAGTTCTTTTACAAATTCCACCACTCTGGGGTACTTATACGGCGCGGTGGAAGTTTTGACGTGGTTCTGCAATTCTTTTACAAGCGCGTCGGAGGGTTCATAGCCTTTGGCGAGGACTATGGTTGCTTTGATTATCTGACCTCTTTGCTCGTCGGGAACGCCGGTTATCGCACATTCGAGAACCGCTGGGTGTTCCATAAGCGCGCTTTCAACCTCGAACGGTCCTATTCTGTACCCGCTGCTCTTTATCACGTCGTCCGTCCTTCCGATAAACCAGAAATACCCGTCTTCGTCGTAATACGCGAGGTCGCCCGTGTGATGATACCCGTCGCCAAGGCGTTCTTTTGTAAGCTCGGGACTGTTATGGTATTTATAAATCAGACTGCATTGCGGGTGTTGAATTTTAATAACGATTTCACCGACAACGCCCGGCTGAACGTCGTTCATATTTTCGTCGACAAGATGAAGGTCGTAAAGCGGCGAGGGTTTTCCCATACTGCCCTCTTTTATATCCATCATAGAAAACGTACCGAGAATAATGCTCGTCTCCGTCTGTCCGTACCCTTCGTAAATTTTCTGTCCCGTTGCAGCATAAAATTGACGGAAAACTTCGGGATTGAGAGCTTCGCCCGCCGTAGAACAATGCGAAAGGGAGGAAAGGTCGTATTTCGACAAATCTTCTTTTATAAGATAACGATAAATCGTCGGCGGTGCGCAGAAAGTATCGACTTTGTATTTTTCTATTCTTTCCAGCAAGTCCGTAGGTTTGAATTTATGTAAATAATCGTAAATAAACAGACACGCGCCGGCAATCCATTGCCCGTAAAGTTTTCCCCAACTGCATTTCGCCCAGCCCGATTCGGAAGAGGTAAAATGCAAACCGTCGTCGATAACCTTGTGCCAGAACACCGCGTTGTAAATGAATCCGAGAGGATAGAGATAGTTATGAGCGACCATTTTGGGATACCCCGTCGTGCCCGAAGTAAAATAAACCATACTTTCATCGTCGAGGGCGGTCTCCACCCTTTCCCATTCGTCGCTCGCTTTTTCCATTTCCGCGGTATAGTTCGCATACCCTGCGTGGTCTCCCGTCGCGAAATAAATCATATCGTCGGGTAAAGAATCCTTCGCGTTGTCGATGTTTGCAAGAACGACGTCCTCGTTCGTCGCGATAAGGCATTTCGCACCCGCGCCTTTTATTCTGTATTCTATATCCTTAGGCGTAAGCAAAAACGTCGCGGGGATAATAACCAACCCCGCCTTGTGGCAAGCGATAACGGTAACCCAGTATTCCCAACGACGGTTGAGCATCGTCATTATTATATCGCCTTTTTTCAAACCGCGACTTTTAAGAACGTTCGCCGCCTTGTTGGCAAGAAGGGAAAGTTCTTTGAACGTAATAACTTTTTCTTCGCCCTTGTCGTTGCACCAAAGAATAGCTCTTTTGTCGGGCGCAAGACGCGCATACTCGTCGATGACGTCGTACGCAAAATTGAATTTTTCGGGAACTTTGAGCTTGCCGTTACGACGAAAATCTTCATAGTCCTTAAAGTCCGTTCTGCTAAGAAATCTGTTTACTAAGTTCATCTGCTTCTCCTGTATGAAATGAAAAAAGGTATCTTGCTTGTAAGATACCTCATAAATTCTTAAAGCCGCTTACAAGCATTACTAATCGAACGTCATTTTAGGACGTTTACGACTACGACTTCTACGACTGCCAACAATTTGCTTGTATACATCTATTCCCTTTCTTTGAATTTGGTACTCTTATGCTATCACAATTTTATTTTTCGGTCAACGATTTGCAAACATTTTCTCCAAAATTTTTACGGTGTGCTGCGCGTCCGACGAATAAATCGCCCCGACGCTTTCCGCATAAACCGAAGTCACCACAGCGCCCCCGACAAGCACTGGTAAATCGGGGTACTTATTCCTTATTTCCGAAACGGCGACCGTCATATTCTCTATCGTCGTGGTCATAAGCGCGCTGAGCCCCACCGCCTGCGGCGAATATTTCTCTATCGCGCGGAGTATCTCTTCGCACGGCACGTCCTTTCCGAGGTCGATTATGCGGTAGCCGTAATTCGAAGTAACCGCTTTTACTATGTTCTTGCCTATGTCGTGCACGTCGCCCTTTACCGTCGCCATAACGATTGTCGCTTTCGCTTTTCCTACGCCGCTTTTCATAAACGCGCTCTTTATATATTCGAGCGCGGCTTTCGCCGCCTCGCTACCCGCGATAAGCTGCGGCAGGAACGCCTCGCCTCTTTCATACGCCGCGCCGAGTTCGTTCAACCCCTCTATTACGCCGTCGTTTATTACGTCGCGATAATTCTCTTCCGTCGTTTCCTCTTTTGCGGCGCGAACCGCTTCCTCGCTTATGCCGTGAAGTATACAGTATTTTATATCGCGCGCGCGAGATTCGGTTTTCATTTCGGTCTTCGTCGTGTTCTGCGCGATATAGGCGGCGCAGGCAGGGTCTTTTCCTCTTAAAAGCTCAATCGCCGCCCCGTCGTCGTTCGGACGTAAGGACGGATTGACGATTACGCTTTCCACTCCCGCGTCGGTAAGCATTTTCAAAAACGCTCCGTTGATTTTACTGCGGTTTGGCAAACCGAAACTCACGTTTGAAAGCCCCAAAGTCGTTTTTACGCCGAGTTCTTTTCTTAACCTTTCCACGGTTTTCATCACGATGACAGCGTTGTTTACGTCTACGCTCACCGCCATTGTGAGCGGGTCGAAAAGAAGTTTTTCTTTCCCTATTCCGTATTTTTTCGCTTCAACGAGTATCCTCTTCGCCGCGTCTATTCTACCCTCGACGTCGGTCGGAATTCCGTTGTCGTCCATACAAAGAGCGACGATGTAACTACCGTATTTTTTCGCTACGGGAAAAACTTTTTCCGCAGACGACGGAGACGCGTTTACCGAATTTATCACGCAAATCCCGTTGGTTATTCTGACCGCGCTTTCCAGCGCGTCTTTTTTAGGCGTGTCGATGACGAGAGGCAAATCCGCAACGCCCTGCACGAACGCGACGGCGGACGTAAGTTTCTCTTTTTCATTTATTCCAGTCATTCCGAGATTGACGTCGAGTAAATCCGCGCCCTGTTCCGCCTGCTCTACGCACATAGAAAGGATATAATCGTAATTATCGTCGAGAATCGCCTGTTTCAAGAGCGGTTTGTTGGTCGGGTTCACCCTCTCTCCTATTATAAGAGGCTGTTTTTCCCCGAAACGAACGACGTTCGAATACGAACATACCGCGTCCGTGTGGTTATCGTTCTTTACGCAAGGCAAATCTTTCGTCGCTTCTACGGTTTTTTTAATGTACTCTTCGTCCGTTCCGCAACAACCGCCGAGTATGTTTGCTCCCATTTCGGCAAGTTTTCTTATCTGCAACGCAAATTCGCTCGGGTTTACGTCGTACAGCGTTTTGCCGTCCTCGTACCGAGGAAGTCCCGCGTTGGGCTTTGCAAAAACGGGAACGCGCGCGTTCTTTATAATCGCGGACAACGCTTTTTCCATTCCCTCCGCGCCCGTGCCGCAATTCGCGCCGATAGCGACCGCGCCCAGAGATTGCGCGCACAACGCGAAACTCTCCGCGGAAACGCCCGCGAAAGTCCTGCCGTTTTTCTCGAAAGTCATACTCGCGATTATCGGCACCCCCGCGATTTCCTTGAACGCAAGTATCGCCGCGCGCATTTCCTGCAAGTCGGACATAGTTTCTATCGCCACGCCGTCGACGCCCGTTCCTTTCAACGCTTCCGCCTGCTCGGCGAAAATCGAATACGCTTCGTCGAAAGTCATTCTTCCGTACGGATACAAAAGTTCTCCCGTCGGTCCGCAATCGTACAGAACGTATCCTTCGTACTTTTCCGCCGCGTTTTTCGCATTCTTTACCGCCGCCTGTATAATTTCTTCGAGCGTATACTTAGTTAAATCCGCTTTTTTACGGTTGCAACCGAACGTGTTGGTATAAACAACGTTGCTTCCCGCGGCAAAATACCTCTCGTGTATGTCTACGACCGTCTGCGGACTTTCGATATTGAGAAGTTCTGCGTGAAGCGTGGAAACGCCCGCTTTTACAAGCGCGCTGCCCGTTCCTCCGTCGAGGTAAACTCTTCCTTTTATAAATTCGGTAAATTCTTTTTTCATTTCACTCCGATTAACGCGATTACGCTTTTGTTCGGCGTAAGCATATAACAGTCGTTTATTCCTACGCCCGTACGCTCCCCTTCGAGCAAATCAAACAGGTCTTTCTGCGCGGAAATAGGCAAATCTCCGTATCCGCAACTTATTCTTCCCGTAAGTTCGCCGTACTCTTCCGCAAGTTTTTTTTCGATTCCGTCGAGAAAACTCTCTATTTTTGCGGTATAAACCGCGTCGAGAACCACCGCTTTTGCGGCGTTTATCGCAAAATACCGTTTTAACAAAATTTCGCTTTTAAGCCCCAAAGTCGCCAGAACGACGATTATTTTTTTGCACCCGTTAAAGTGCTTTTTCGCAAGTTTTCCTGTAAGAACCACGTTCGTCCCTTCGAGTTTTACCCCGTCGTCGGACTCTTGTACGCCAAAACACGCGTAAACGTAAGAAGGCGCGAGCGTCTCCGCTTCGCGCTCCATTTCTTCGATAAGTTTTTCCGTCTTTTCGTCGACGGTTTTTAGCCCCAGATACCTTGCCGCTTCTTTCATCTCACAGCGCGTCCTTTATCCCGTCGCATATCTTATCGGCGACGTCCGCTTTGCACATCGTATAAATGTGAATTCCGTCGCACCCTTCCGCGCACAGATTGCGTATCTGTTTAACGGCGTATTCTATTCCCGCTTTCTTCATAGACGCGGGTTCGCCGCCGAATTTTCCGAGAATTTCCCTCATCTCTTTCGTAAGTTTCGCCCCGCTGAGCGTAAGCATACGATAGACCGAACCCGCCGACAAAACAGGCATTATCCCCGCGCAGAAAAGTCCGTCTTCGCAGGCTTTTTTCCCTTCGTCGCGCATATGCAAAAAATCCGCGTTGTCCAAAAAAAGTTGACTGATAAACTTTCTTACGCCGAGGTCGTATTTAGCTTTAATCGTAAACAAATCGTCGTAAACGCTTCCGCTTTCCACGTGCCCTTCGGGGTAGCAAGCCCCGCACGTTTCGAATCCGCCGAAATCGTTGATTACCTTTATAAGGTCGGTTGCGTGCCTGTATTCTCCGAGTTTTTTATCGGGCGTTATATCACCTCTTAACGCGAGTATGGTATTCACTTTCTTTGATTTAAGTATCCCGAGTTCCCTTTTTACGCTTTCGGAAGTCGCTCCCGCGCAAGTAAGGTGCGACACGGCGGGAATTCCGTATTTGTTTTGTATGTATTCGCACACTTCCGCAGTAAGTCCCTTTTTCGCGTTGCCCGCGCTGTACGTCACGCTTATAAACGACGGGTTTAGTTTGGAAAGACCGTCAAGACACGCGTAAATTTTCTCTATTCCGTCGCTTGTTTTCGGCGGAAACACTTCGAAACTGAGTTCGGTATTCATTATGTAACTCCTTTTAATTAAACGCGATGTCCTTAATCGCTTCTCCCGCGGCAATCAGTCCCGCTACACCCGTCGCAAACGCAACGCTTCCTATATTTTTTTCGTTTTCGCTCTGCGACTTATGCTCGGCGGGAGGCTCGTCGCTCCACACTACTTTGAGTTTTTCTATTCCCGTTTCGCGCAGTTTTTTTCTCATCGCCCGCGCAAGAGGGCAGACGCTCGTAGAATAAATATCCCCGACCTTAAAGCGCGTCGGGTCGAGTTTGTTGCCCGCGGAAAGACAGCATATTTCTTTAACGCCCGCCTCCTTCGCTTTTTTTGCGATAAGCAGTTTCCCGGGCACGTCGTCGATTGCGTCGATAACGTAGTCGTATTTGCCGAAATCAATCTTTGAATTCTCGTTAAAAAATTCGTCGAAAACCTCGATTTCGAGTTGCGGATTTATTGATAAAAGCCGATTTTTTTCCGCAAGCGTTTTTTTCATAGAAACGGTCTCGGTCGTTGCGATAAGCTGTCGGTTTATGTTGCTTGACGCGACGACGTCGAAGTCGACGAGCGCAAGGCGCCCCACGCCGCTTCTTACCAGCGCTTCCGCGGCGTATCCGCCCACTCCTCCGAGTCCGAAGACGATTACCGAAGAAGAGGACAGTTTGTCCATTCCCTCTTTACCAAACAAAATTTCCGTTCTCGAAAAAGCGTCCATAGCAATTCATCAACCGAAAAGCGCGCTTAAATCTATCGGATTATTGATATACATAAGATAAAAGAAACTTTTGCCGCTTTCTTTCATAGTTTCGAGCGCGGAAGAAACCGCCTCCACGTCGGTTAAAAGAGCCATAACCGCCATTACGAGATAGACGAGCAAAACGAAACACGCGCCGAACAGCACGAGGCCGAGCACGCGGTTTATCATATTTCTCACTCCGAAAAGTTTGGAACTTTTGTCTTTCGGCGTAAAAACTCTCGCAATCGTCTTTACTATGATTATCCTCGCAATCTGCACGATAACGAACAATACGACGTAGTATATCCAGGTCGCCACGTTGATTTTCGCAAGAATAGCGGCAAACTCGCCGAAATACGCGTTTCCTTTGGTTATCAGTTCCGATACGAAAGAAATGTTCGCAATAATCCCGCCGAACGTCACGCAGAAAAAAATCGAAATGATAACTCCGACCACTCCCCCTGTAAGGAATTTAAGCGTTCTGCCGAACCCGAGTAAAAAACCGAGCAACAAACTGACGGCGAACCCGACGATGATTACTATACTGTAAATATCCATAAGCGAACTTTCCGATTTCTCCCCCTTCTTTGCTTTTTATAATTTTACCACAAACATATTTTTTTAACAAGCGTTTCTTTTGACTCCGACCAAACGTTGCGTGGGATTTTACGGCAAGTCGCTTAACTTTGTACGGCGACGGTTCACTTACGAAAAAAAATCAACGCAATCTCTCCGCTTCGTTGCAACGCAAAAAGCAAGGTTTTCGTCAAAAATACCTTTTCCCGCCCGAAATCGCGTTCTGCCTATTTACTTTTCGGGCAAAACGTAGTATCATATTCATTAAAGTATTCTTAAAAATTTACAACAGAGAGGAGCATATGGTAAAAAGTTATCCGATTATTTACGTTATCGGCGCGGTTATCGCCGCCACCATCATCGGAATGAGCGTTTTTTTCATCGTCAAAAGCATAAAACGCGCGAAGAAAATCGGCTTGAGTATGTCTAAAATCAAAAAGACAGTGGTTTCCAGCGCGGTTTTCTCCATCGTTCCGAGTATCCCGATAGTTATCGGAATAGGAATTATGATGTCCAGTCTCGGACTCGCCATTCCCTGGATACGTCTTACCGTTATCGGCGCGCTTCAATACGAACTCATAGCTTACAACACGGCTAACAGCGCGCTTGCGGGCACGGGCGCGTCCACGGAAGTAATAGTCGCTACGGCAGTTACCGTAATGACTCTTTCCATTCTCTCCGGTCCTCTTTTCAACGCGATAGTTTATAAAAAGTACCAAGGCAAACTCGCCGACTTACAGAAGAAAAACGGTAAACTTATGAACACGATTACCGGCGCGCTTCTCGGCGGTCTTCTCGCGGGTATGCTGAGCGCGCTTCTTGTAGGCGGCATATTTACCGTAGGCAAACCCACGACCGACGAAGCGACGGGCATTTCCACTTACGGCGAAATAACCCTCATCACCCTTGCGGCAAGTCTCGTCATTATGGGTATCTGCGGCGTGATAATCAAAATCGGAAAACAGAAATGGTTGGAAAACTATGCTCTTCCCATTACCATTCTCGGCGCGCTTGCGACGGCTTACGGATTTACGTTTGTATTTTAGGAGGCAGTTATGAAAAAGAAAACCGAAAAAACTCAGGCGGTTCTTACCGAAAGAGACATATATAACAACAAAATTCACAACGCGGGCAGGCTGTTTACCTGGATAGCTCTCGGGCTCATCTGTCTCGTTCCCGTTCTCTACTGCGTTTCCGCAAAAGCTCTTCCCGACTGGAAAGCTCTCGGGCAGTGCGTTCCCTTCCTTCTCGGCTACGTTGCGATAGGTCTTATCGAAGCTCTGAGCTACGCTCCCCTTCTCGGCACGGGCGGACAGTACCTTTCATTCATAACCGGCAACGTCAGCAATCTCAAACTTCCGTGCGCGCTCAACGCGCAGAACATAACGGGCGTGGAAAAAGGAACGGAAGAAGAGGAAATAATAACCACTATCTCCATAGCGGTGAGCAGTATAGTAACCACCCTGGTAATAATAATCGGGCTCATTCCCCTCATCATATTCCAGGAACAAATCGTCGAAGTTCTCAAACCCGTATCACCGTACGTCATACCTGCGATTTTCGGCGGTCTCACCCTCGTGCTTATCGCTCAATACTTCAAAATAGCGATAATACCCTTCGTCGTCTGCATACTTATCTGCGTCGTCGGCAACCTCTTAGGTTTCGGCGAAAGCCTCAGTCAGTCCACTATGGTCATCGTCGGAATGGCTGTAAGCGGCATCAGCACGACGATACTTTATAAACTTAAAAAGTTATAATTTCCCCGACGCGCCGCACAAAACGGAAGTCTTTTCCTGTATTTGGGGGAATATAATAACAAATTCTCTTGCAAAAATCGCGCGCGCGTAATATAATTGTATGTATAGGTGAGTTTATAAATATAAACGCGCCTTGCGCGCTACGCGCAAACCAGACTTCGGGAGGAAGCGATGGCTGTAAAAGTCAACAACGTCGAGAATTCGCGGAAATCGCGTATGTGGAGTGAGCAGGACGACGCCCAGCTCGCCATTCTCTTAAAACGCAAAATCAAAGATACGCAAGTAGCGATACGCGAAAGCGAAACCCCTTACGAACGCTCGCGCCTTAAAGCGCAACGGTCCCGCTATAAGGAAATGCTTCACAAAGTCGAATCCGGCGCGTACAACGGAGATATTATCTTCAACGAACTCCGCGCTTCCGCGGCTTTAAGACAGGAAGCTCAGTTCGCTTCGGGTCTTCATTCTTCGATGGCGGGAGGCAAGGCTTATACCAACGCTTACGGCAATATGGATTTCGATTACGAAGCCGCATTCCGTAAAAAGCGTTATTACGGGGTGTTTTTGCCCATTTTAATGACTTTGCTTACTTTGGTTATGATTGCTTCGGTTATTATCGGCGCGTTCAGCCCCGCTCTTATCGACAACAAAACCACTAACGAAATCACGGAAGGCACGGGCGATATGCTCAACATAAACGCTATGTTCGTCTACCGTTTGGGAGAATACGAAGGAGAAACGTTCGACATAGGCGTACGCGCGGACGACAACGGCAAGTGGTGGTGGCCGGAAGCCAACTATTCTTTCGCAACGCCCGAACAAGGCAAGCCGTACGTTGACGCGGGCGGCGGCGTTCACGACGGGGAAGGCGAAGTCGTTTATCTTTACGCCGACCTCAACTGCACGGAAGTATACATAGACGCCATAGACGTAATTAAGGCGTGGTTCAAAACCAAAATGCTGGAAAAAACCCGTATCGACATACTCGAAGACCTGGAAATTTTCCAAGGAACGAGTTATTACTACACGCTTTTCCTCAGCGGCACGAAAGCGGACGAACTCGTCATCAGAAAGAACGAAAACGGAAATTACGACTTCGGTATTATCTATAACCATCTCGGCGTATACGGAACTATAATATACCTTCTCGTCACTCTGCTGCTTATGGTAATAATGCTTATACAAAACATCGTACGCATATTTACCTACACGTCGAGAAGACTGCACGTAACTACGATTTTGTGTATGATAACCAGCGCTCTTACGCTCATAAGTCCCGCCCTCGCCACCTGCGAAGGCACCGACCTCGGCACCGCGTTCACCAACTACTTTATGCGCCTTACGGACGCAAGCGGATACGCCGCGAGCAAAGTGACAAGCGTAGGAGTGTCGCTTATGGCGATTATTCCCGTAGCTCTATGTCTCGTATTGCTTATTCTTCCCCTGCTGTTCAAAAACAGACACAAATCTATGCCCGCGCATATTCCCAAAGGCAACGCGAAAATTCATATATAATAATATCGACAGTAATTTATGTTTGACAATATAAAAGCAGACTTAGCGGCGGCGCTCGAAAAGGACCCCGCCGCAAAAAGCAAGTTCGAAATTTATCTTACTTACGGCGGTTTCCGCGCTCTTTGCGCTTATCGCAGAGCTCACTGGTTTTATTCTCGCGGCTTTCAGACTCTCGCTTTTCTGATAACCGCCCATTCTCGTAAAAACTACGGTATAGAAATTCATCCCGCGGCAAAAATCGGCAAAGGAATTTTCATCGACCACGGCGTGGGGTTAATTATCGGCGAAACTACGGAAATCGGCGACGACGTGACGATTTACCAGGGCGTAACCCTCGGCGGAACGGGAAAAGACACCGGCAAACGTCACCCGACGATAAAAGACGGCGTGATGATATGCGCAGGCGCGAAAGTTCTCGGTCCCGTAACTATCGGAGAACACTCGAAAATCGGCGCGGGAAGCGTCGTTCTTAAAGACGTGCCGCCGCACTGCACCGTAGTGGGCGTGCCGGGAAGAATAGTTCGTATGCGCGGAGAAAAATACACCGATATGGACCAGAAACTCCCCGACCCCGTTCTCGAAGAGTTCGGAAGAATAAACAAACGCCTTGAAAAAATAGAAAACAATCTTAATATTGCCTCCTGCCGTTTCTCCATCGCTCAGCAGATGGACGCCGACGAGGAGGACGGAGAATAACTATGCTTAAAGTTTATAACACGCTTACGCGCAAAAAAGAAGATTTCACACCCATTCACGAGAATACGGTTTATATGTACTCCTGCGGACCCACGGTTTACAGCTACGCTCATATCGGCAATCTTCGCACTTATGTTTTTATGGATTTATTGCGCAGGGTTATGCGCTATGACGGCTTGAAAATCAAAGGCGTAATGAACATAACCGACGTCGGACATCTGCTCGACGACGGCGACAATGGCGAAGACAAAATGCAGAAAGCCGCGCGCGAACAGAAAAAAACGCCGTGGGAAATCGCCGCGTTCTACACCGAAGTGTTTTTCCGCGACCTTGCCGCCCTCAATATCGGCAAACCCGAAATAATCGCGAAAGCAACCGACCATATTCCGGAAATGATTGATTTCGTACAAAGTTTGCAGGAAAAAGGCTACGCTTACGAAATAAGCGACGGAATTTATTTCGATATTTCCCGTTTCCCCTCTTACGGAAAACTTTCGGGTCAAACGGTAGACGAAAAAGAAGCGGGCGCGAGAATAGAAGAAAACAGCGAAAAACGGCACCCCGCCGACTTTGCTCTGTGGAAAAAAGCAGATAAAAATCATATTATGCAATGGGCAAGCCCCTGGGGACAAGGGTATCCGGGCTGGCACATAGAATGTAGTGCGATGAGTAAAAAATACCTCGGGTTCCCGTTCGATTTGCACACGGGCGGCATCGACGCCGTGCCCGTTCATCACGAAAACGAAATCGCACAGAACGAAGCGCTTGCAGATATGCAGTCGGTAAATTATTGGATGCACGGCGAGTTTATGATGGTGGACGGCGGCAAAATGAGCAAAAGTCTCGGAAACGTATATACTATCGCGCAACTCGAAGAGAAAGGTTATTCTGCGCTCGATTTCCGTTTCTTCTGCCTTAACGCCCATTACAGAAAAAAACTTAATTTCACGTTTGAAGGACTAAGCGCAGCGAAAACGTCGAGAGAACGCATTGCTTCCGCGCTTTACGCTCACAAAACTTCGGACTCGACCACTTCTTCCGACGTCCTCGAAAACTATAAAAAACAGTTTGCAGACGCAATAAACGACGACATAAATATTCCTCTCGCTCTCGGCGTTCTTTTCAATCTGTTGAAAGAACCGAAGAGCAAAGACATCTACGCGCTCGCGGTCGAATTTGACAAAGTGTTCGGGCTCGACTTCGATAAAATATCCGCGCCCGCCGAAAAAAAAGCGCAGGAAACCGATTATCCCGAAGAAGTAGCCGAATTGATTGAACAACGCAAACAGGCAAAGAAAGAGAAAAACTTCGCCCTCGCCGACGAAATCCGCGCGAAAATAACCGAACTCGGATATTCCGTACTCGACACGCGCGAAGGCGTGAAAGTAACAAAAATCTAAAATCTTTTATCAAAGAGTATGCGAGGGAGAAAACCTTTTTAGGCAAAAAGTTTCTTCTCCCTCGCGCTCCCTCTTTACAAAAACTTTTATAATTTAAGATTGCGAGAGAGGAAACCTTTTTTAGCAAAAAGTTTCTCCCCTCTCGCGCTCTTCCCTTACAAAAATTTTTCGTATTGTCAATATAGAGTATTTTCCTTATATAAGGTATCAACTAAAATCAAGTACAAAAAAACGGATACGGATACCAAATAAAAATACCACTCACCCTATCGGGCGGGCGGGTGGGTTGACGCGAAAAGTTTTAAGTCAAAATACTCAAAAAGTGAAAACCACGCTTTTCACTTTTTGCCCGCATAGGGGTCGAGCAGGGGAAAATCCCCTGCGAACTATACTATTAAGCAAAATGCGTCATTTTGCTTCCTTGGAAGTCCGACTTATGCGGATAAAAAATTTATCTGTGCGTCGAGTTTATCTCGACCGCAAGTAAATTTCCGCATAACGTGTGGTCGGAGTTCTCCCGTGTGGTCGGATTTTATTACATCTTCTGCGGCGCGTCGATACCGAGTAGCCTAAGCCCTTCTTCGAGGACGTAATGTGTTGCGGCGGTGAGCATAGCGCGCGCGTTTTTAACGCCCTCTTCTTCGCCCGCGATACGGTGCGCAAGATAAAAACGGTTATATTCCTTGCATAAATCGACGAGATAACGGGCAAGACAGCACGGTTCGTATTTGCGAACAGCCTCGGAAAGCACGTCGCCGAAAGAACCGAGAAGAGACGCTACCGCTTCGCTTTCGGGATTATCCAGACCATCGAAATCGGCGTTTCCCGCGTCAAACCCGCCTACCTTTTCCAAAAGACTGATGCAGCGAGCGTTTGTGTACTGAACGTACGGCGCGGTCTCACCGTCGAAGTTGAGAACTTTGTCGTAACTGAAAACCATATCTTTAATACGGTTATTATATAAGGTATAGAAAATCACCGCGCCAACGCCGACTTGCTCAGCAACAACGTCTTTGTTCGCAAGGTTAGGGCTTTTGTTTTCTATAAGCACGCGGCTCTTTTCCACAGCGCGGTCAAGAACGTCCCGTAAAAGTACGACTTTACCTTTACGCGTACTCATAGCGCCGTCTTCGAGACTGACCATTCCGAACGCAACGTGAACCATATCCGCCGCCCAGTCGTTTCCGAGAAGTTCCAAAACTTTGAATATCTGTCTGAAATGAAGATTCTGCTGATACGCGACAACGTAAAGACACTTGTAAAAATCATAGGTTTGCTTGCGATAGTATGCCGCGGCAAGGTCGCGCGTAGCGTACAAGGTCGCGCCGTCCTTTTTAACAAGCAGACACGGCGACATTCCGTACTTTTCAAGGTCAACTATTTTCGCGCCGTCGCTTTCCACAAGCAGACCCTTTCTTTCCAGCTCGTCAAGAACGGGTTGCATCTTGTCGTTATAAAACGACTCGCCGTTGTAACTGTCAAACTTGATATGAAGTCTGTCGTATATCTTACGAACTTCTTTAAGCGTGATTTCCTTAAACAAACGGAAAAGTTCGGTCGCCTCTTCGTCGCCGTCCTCTATCTTCTTGAAATACGCCCGTGCTTCGTCGTCAAGCTCGGGGTGAAGCTCCGCTTCCGTATGGTACTTTACGTATATCTCGGTAAGCGCGTCCATTCCCCGCGCGTCGAGCTCTTCCTTACTGCACCATTTCTTAAAAGCTACGATTAGCTTCCCAAACTGCGTTCCCCAGTCACCTAAATGGTTAATTCCTACGCTTTTATAGCCGAGTTTATCATAAATCTTACAAAGGCTTCCGCCGAGAACGGTGGTAAACAAATGCCCTATATGGAAAGGTTTCGCGATATTGACCGAGGAATAGTCGAGGCATACGGTTTTGCCTTTCCCCTCGTCGCTGTCGCCGTAACTTGACTTTTCGCGGCAGATTTTTTCTATCGTTTTTTTCGTGGCGGCTTTGCGGTCGATGAAGAAATTGAGATAGCCGTTCACCGCTTCGACTTTAACTATATCCCCTTGCGGAAGAGAGATACTTTCCGCAAGCTCGGCGGCAATCGCCGCGGGGCTTTTTCTGAGCGCTTTCGCAAAACGAAAACACGGCAAAGCGTAGTCGCCGTTCTCCCTCGTCGGCGGAACGGTAATAAATTCCGCAATTTCCTTTTCGCTCACGCCGTCGACGTGTATGAGTTTGGCTATTTCCGCTTTTCTGTCTTCCATCATTGTCTTGTCACCTTCCCGTCGCAAATTGTATATACGGTTTTTCCGTCTCTGTCTCCGTCGTAATCGGTACACGTTACGAACGTCTGTAATCCTTTTGTCAGTTCGAACAGCGCGTTTCTCCTGTCCTCGTCGAGTTCGCTCAGTACGTCGTCCAGAAGAAGTACGGGATACTCGCCGCTTTCCGCGCGGAACAGTTCCGCCTCGGCAAGTTTCATACTGAGCACCGACGTGCGTTGCTGTCCCTGCGACCCGAACTTGCGTAAATCCACTCCGTCCGCGGTTATTTTTATATCGTCGCGATGAACGCCGACCGTCGTATATTCCAGCCTCGCGTCCTTTTCGTAACTCTTTGCGTAAAGTTCCGTCAAACTTTCGTAAACCGAGCCGAAATCAATGTCTTCCGTTTCGTAAACGAGTTCCAGCTCTTCCTTTCCCTTAGTGAGAACGCCGTGTTTTTCCTTGGCAAGCGGCGTAAGTTTGTCGATAAAACTCTTCCGTTTTCCGATTATATACTCCTGCGCGCGGCACATTTTTTCCACGAGTATCGAGTTCATATCGGCAAGCGTGGACGAATTTTTGTAATCTTTTAAGAGTTTGTTGCGCTGAGCGAGAAGTTTGTTGTACCTCACCATCGTATAAAAATAATTTTTATCCTGCTGGCAAAGGCTTATGTCGATAAATCTGCGCCTGTCCGACGGGGATTCTTTAATAAGTTTCATTTCGTCGGGAGAAAAATAAACGACGCACACCGCGCCCATAAGCTCGCCGATTTTCGTTATCGGAAGTCCGTCGATTGCGATGCGCTTTTTGCCCTGCCCGTCCACCGCAATATCCACCGTGTGAGAGGAAAACTTGCGCTCGACCGAAAGTTTTATCCGCGCGCCGTCCGCGCCCCACCTGATGAGTTCTTTGTCTTTCAGTTTTCGCGCCGATTTCCCGAGGGAAGAATAAAATATGCTTTCGATAAGGTTGGTTTTTCCCGCCGCGTTTTTCCCTACCAACACGTTCAGTCCGTCGCCGAACTCGGCGTAAAGACTGTCGTAGCTGAGAAAATTCTGCAAAAAAACCTTGTCTACTTTCATTATCCCTTTATGTCGAACGGCGTCACCTGATAGACGTAATAGTTAAGCCAGTTGCTGAAAAGAAGCGTGCCCGTAGAACGCCAGCTCATATCGATTTCTTCCGTCCCTTCCCCGACGAAATAGTTCTTCGGTCTGTCGATTTCGTCGCCTTTTGCAAGGTCTCTCAGGTACTCCGTCCTTAGCGTGTCGCGGTCGTACTCGGAATGACCGGTAAAGAAAAATCTCCTGTTGTCGATACTCTTTATTATGCTCGCTCCGCACTCATCTCCCGAGGCGAGCACAACCAGCCGTCCTTCCCGTTTAAGCGCGTCCGAATCTATCTCGGTATATCTCGAATGGGGTACCATAAACCTATCGTTGAGACCCCTAAGCAGCGGGTCGAGTTGAACTTTTATCTCGTTTTCGAAGACTCCGAACATCTTTTTCGGCAGTTCTTTCTTTCCTATTCCGTAGTAGTAACTTAACGCGGCTTGCGCGCCCCAACAGATAAAAATCGAACTTGTGACGGATTTATCCGCGAAGTCGAAAATTTCGCAGAGTTCGTCCCAGTATTTTACGTCGCCGAAATCCAGTCTTTCCACGGGCGCGCCCGTCACGATAAGCCCGTCGAACCTACGCGTTTTCACTTCGTCGAGTGTAAGGTAAAACCTGTCCATATGCTTTTGCGAAGCGTTGGTCGCGCTGTACGTCGCGGTCTTTATAAGCGTTACGTTGACTTGCAGAGGGCTGTTGCTGAGCATTCTCATAAGCTGAGTTTCCGTTTCGATTTTCGTCGGCATCAGATTGAGAATGGCTATTTCGAGGGGACGGATATCCTGCGACAAAGCGCGCCTGTCGCCCATAACGAAAATAGACTCCTTTGTAAGAACGTCGTACGCGGGTATATCTCTCGGTATTACGATAGGCATATCTTTCTCCTCTTATGTAAAACTCTTTACTTCTCTTATTTTTTATCGGCGTTTATTTGTTATTTCCTTTGACTTGCGTCAAGCGCGCCGATTACGTCGTTGATTATATCGGCTTCGTTTTCTATTCCCACCGAAAGCCTTATAAGGTTGCTGCTTATTCCGCATTTAACCAAATCTTCGTCGGTAAGCTGACGGTGCGTGGTGCTTGCGGGGTGAAGCACGCAACTCCTTGCGTCCGCGATATGCGTGACTATTCTGAACAGTTTCAACGCTTTCTGAAACGCCATCGCCGCTTCTCTTCCGCCTTTTATTCCGAACGTAACCATTCCCGAAGCCATTCCGTTCGTGAAATATTTCTGCGTCAAAGGATAGTTTTCGTCGCTTTCAAGCCCGCCGTATTTCACCCATTCGACGGCTTCGTTTTTCTCCAACGCTTTTGCAAGCGCGAGTGCGTTCGAGCTGTGTCTCGGCATTCTGAGGTGCAACGTGTCTATTCCGAGCACGGTTAAAAACGCGTTGAACGGAGCGGCTTGCGCGCCGAGGTCTCTCATCATCTGCCCTCTCGCTTTGACGAGGAACGCCATACTTCCGAAGTCTTTCGCATACACAAGCCCGTGATAGCTTTCGTCGGGCGTGTTGAAATCGGGAAATCTCGGGTTGTCGAGGAAGGGGAATTTGCCGCTGTCCACGATTATTCCGCCGAGGCTCGTCGCGTGTCCGTCGAGGTATTTCGTCGAAGAATAGACGATTATATCCGCGCCGTGTTCGAACGGACGGCAGATAATCGGCGTAGCGAGCGTGTTGTCTACGATAAGCGGAATTTTATATTTTTTCGTAACCGACGAAAGTTTTTCGAAGTCCGCAACCGCCATTGCGGGGTTTGCTATCGTTTCGCAGAACAGGAACTTCGTCTTGTCGTCTACGAGCGCGGCGATTTCCTCCGCCGTCGCGGTAGGCTCTACGAATTTGCAGTTAATGCCGTATTTCGGCAGGGTCGTGCAGAAAAGGTTGTACGTTCCGCCGTAAATAGTGGACGTACTGATAAAATTATCTCCCGCGCGGCAAAGATTGAGCGCGGTAAGGGTCGTCGCCGCCATTCCGCTTGCGCAGCAAAGCGCGCCCACGCCGCCGTCAAGGTCGCTTATCTTCTTTTCCAGCGCGTCGACCGTCGGGCTTCCCAGTCTCGCATAGAAAAAGCCGCTCTTTTTGAGGTCGAACAAGTCTCCCATTTCTTCGGGAGTATCGTAAACGTAAGTAGTGCTTTGCACGAGGGGCACTACCCGCGATTCGCCGTTTTTCGGGTCGTAACCCGACTGTACGCATTTAGTCTCTATATCGAACATTTTTACCTCCATTCGCTCAGCGCGCGCTCAACGTCGCGCTTCACCTGTTTTTCTTTCAATGTTTTTCGTTTGTCGTATAATTCCTTGCCCTTTGCAAGCGCGACTTCCGCTTTAACCAACGCGTTTTTGAAATACACCTTCGTCACGATAAGTGTATAACCTTTCTGCTCGGTCTTGCTTTTCAGCCGCACGATTTCTTTCTTGTGCATTAAAAGCCTACGCTTTCTGCGCGGGTCGGGATTGAAAAAACTGCCCTTTTCATACGGAGAAATAAACGCGTTAAACAAAATCAGCTCGCCGTCCTTTACCGCGGCATAGCTGTCTTTAAGGTTTATCGCCCCCTGCCTCACGCTTTTTACCTCGCTCCCGACAAGCTCTATGCCCGCTTCGAACGTCTCTTCGATAAAATAATCGTGATATGCTTTTCTGTTTGTAGCTACCGTTTTTTCGTTCATATCCTAATATTTTACCACATCGAATTATAATAGTCAAAAACTATATATAAAATATTATTTTATGCTCTTATCCCGCAACAAACCGAAACGCCTCGAACCGAGCCGTCCCGAAACAAACCCATATTCGCACAAAACGCGGAAAATAAGCGGACTTTTATTAAATACCCGATTCGAGCAACGCTTTCAAATCGTCGATTTTTTCCTGCACTTCCTTGCCTTTATCGGTGTCGGCAACGGTAAGCCGCCGTTTTGTATGTTCGAAAACCGTCACGTTTGAGTGAATGTCAGAACATTTTCTCACCGCTTCTTCTTTGGAACTGAACGGTTCGTGCGCGGACAGTCTCAGTCCGTAGGAATTGTAAATAAGCGTATATCCGGCAATCCCCGTAGCCGACTGATACGCTCGGCAGAAACCGCCGTCGATAACGAGAAGTTTTCCTTCTGCCCTTATCGGCGATTCTCCCTCTTTCGCCTTTACCGGGATATGCCCGTTTATAATATGCGTCTGTTCTCCGCTCACGCCGAAATCGGCGAGTATCCGCTCGCACACCTCTTTGTTCTTTGTATATTCATAGCACGGATTTTTCTTTTCCACCCCGTACTCTTTGGGCAAATACACCCTTTCGAACGTGGCGATTTTGTCTCTTCCGAACAGCGGAGAAAGCCTGCCGCACCACAGATACCACAAAAAGTCGAGGTCGTAATCGTCCTTTATTCCCGCAAACCTGTTTGCGTACGCTCTCCTTACTATCTTTTCGCACGCGTCGAAATACGCCTTTCCGCTAAACGTGCCGCACCTCAGTTTCTGCTCGGCGTAAGTTCCGTCTTCATTAAGCGGAACGCACCCGTGATAGAGTAAATTTCCGTTTACCACCTTATAAAGTCCGCCGCACCGCATAAGAAATTCGATATGCTTCTGCAATTTCTCACTCGAAGTAAAAGTCCTTATAAGGTGTTCCATAACGTTTCTTTCGGCGTCCGAAAACTCTATTTCGGAGTACGGCGCTTTGAAATCGTAATCGTAAAAAACCTGTCCGTCGTCGGCGACGAACGCGCCGTTTTTCCTGTCGAGGCGGGCGAGCAGAATTCTGTCGTTCATTCGGTAATCGGGGTTGCGCGCGATTATTTCCGCTTCCGCTTTCTGCATCATAAAGAAAATCGCCTTGCGCATTCTCGCATAGTTTTTCCGTTCTCTTTCCGAGAGGTCGGGATTTTTCGGCGCGAAACGCTCGTCGTAGTCGTAGTTTTTCCTCGCGTATTCTTCCAGCCGTCTGAGGGAAATGCCGTAACCGTCCTCGATTGCCTCCACGCTTCCCGCTTTAAGCGCGATATAGATGACGTTCGCGATACACGCGGCGTTGCCGAGGAACGCGCCTATCCACTGTATATCGTGATTGCCCCACTGAACGTCCACGTTGTCGCAGGTTAATAGCAAATCCATAATTAGGTCGGGGTGTTCTCCTCTGTCGAAAATATCCCCTATAATATGAAGGTTGGCTACGGCAAGTTTTTTTATCGCGGCGCACAGCGATTCGATAAACGCGGGCGCGCGTTTCAATGCTATTATGTTGCCGTACACGCCTTTACAGAAATTTTCATATTCGAACCCCTCGCGTTTTGCGTTTACCAGTTCGTTTATTATGTATCGGAATTCGGGTTGAACGGCTTTAAGCACCTTGCTCCGCGTATATTTCGAAGCTACGCGCAAGAGAATGTGCACGAGTTTTTCTATGTAATACTCGTATTTCCCGTCGCTTACGTCCTTCCTTTCTTCCCAAAGTTCTATCGTTTCTTTGGGATAACTGATGAGCGAAGCGATATGCGCACATTCCTTTTCGCTGAGTTCGTCTTTGTACAGCAAATCTACTTTTTCGCGGATAACGCCCGAGCACGTGTTGAGCAAATGGCAGAACGCCTCGTATTCTCCGTGTATGTCGCTTACGAAATGTTCCGTCCCTTTCGGCATACTGAGTATCGCCTGCAAGTTGATGATTTCCGCCGCCACGGCTTCCTGCGTCGGATAATCTTTTTTCAGTAAAGCAAGATATTTTTGTTCGATTGCCATTTCTCTCCCCTCGCCTTTCTATACTATTTCCATAAACAAACCTATCACAAACAGCCCGAGCACGGTCAACGCGACGAACAGCGCGATAAGCAAGATTTTCATTCCGAGTTTTTTCCCGTCCCTTATTCCGTCGGAGGACAAAATTTCCTTTTCCTCTTCTTCCGTCGTCTCGGAAAAGCCGTCGGGTAAGTCGTTTTCGGGATACAAAGCGTAATACGCCGTCATATCGGGGTGGTCGAGCACTGTTCTTTCGGTATCGCCTTTTTTAATCACTCCGCACGCCATAGCGATATCTCCCGCCGCTCCCGCAATCATAAGAGAGAAAACGCATATCTGCATCAGTCCGCCGAGCGCAACGCAAATCGCAAAAGGGATTATCCCCGTAACAATCAGCGGCAAAATCAACATAACGAAATACGCCTTTCCCTCAAGCGGTTTTTTACAATGGCAGTAAAGAAGCCCGTCTTTGATTTTGAACCCGAACGCAATCTCTTCTTTCCTCGCCTTTCCGAAAACTATCGCGGCAAGTCCGTGAATTCCCTCGTGAACAAACAGTCCTACCGCAATCAACCCTACGGATAAACCTATATCCCCCGCGACCGAACCCGTCGCAAGATAGGGCGATTTCGCCGCGAAAAGGTTTATCGCAAGTCCGCTTAATGCAAACACAAAAAACAGAACCACGGCAAGCACGTTGATTTTTCCCAAATTAAAAACGCGAAGTTTCTTCCTGTATCCTTCCATTTTCCGTCCGACTCTTTGCTTTATTTCTTTTCAAGATAAAACATAAACACGCCGTCGCCGTCGTCACGCCCGACGGAAATATACATTTTCATTTCGCTTATTTGGGTCTCGTTGAACCCTGCGTCGTGCATAGCGTCGACCGTCGCGGTCGCAACGCCGTCGCCTTTTTGTATCAACGTTTTTATCGCGCAAAAATCGACGACGAGTTTTTCTCCTGTTTCCAGTTTGTCGTAAATCGACTTATAATACTTGATTATCTCCGTCATTTCCGCCGCGCTTGTCGCGTAAAAACTCGTTTCCTTTCCCGGAATAAACGCGTCTTTATACACGTCGTAAGCCTTGTTTGCTACGAATTTTCCCGCCCATTCGCTGTCGTAAACATAGGTATTTTTATTTACGAGCATATCGTCGGTGGTGAAAATATAAGAATGGTTTATTATTTCTACCCCGCTTACACCGCTTTCGTCCGTCCTCGAAAGCGTATTTGCCGACGTGCAATCGACCACGCTCCATTCACGCGCGCCGTCGCCGTCGAGGTCGAGATAAACTTTATTCCACGCGTGGTTTACTCCATTATGCGTTCCGTTGACTTGAATCGCCTTTATTCCCTCAATCGCGCAAAGCGCGCCGAACGCTTTGCTTATTCCGTCGCAAACCGCGACTTTATCCAAAATCGCGCCTTCGAGGTAGAAACAACGGTACGTTTTAAGCTCTGCCGCGCCCATTTCGAACATACTCAACGCCTTGTTGTCATACGCTACGGTTTCTATAAGGTACTCCGCTATCGCGAGCGCCTTATCTTTTTCGGTAAATTCTTCTCCGATTATGCCGCGCAAAATATTCTTCATTTCGGTATAAACGGTCTCCGCGGTCGTTCCCGCTTCGATTATCGGACGGTACCCTTTTTCAAGCGCAAAGTAAAGCTGTTCGGTATCTCTTACGTTCATCGTCGCCGCGACGTGTTCTATCGCAAAATCGGCAAAGTCCGCTTCTCTCGTTCCGCTCTTTGCAAACTTGACGAACTCAATCTGCGAATACGTTCCGCCGTCCGTCGTTCGGCTCGCTTCGGGCGTATAGTTTCTCAAAACGATATTGATTCTGTTCCCCGCGTAAGATATGCCTATCGAGCAGTCGACTTCCACCTCGCGCGCGGGCGTTGTGTAGAACGAGTTATCGACTTCGCTCAAATCACCGTCTATTACCGCAATCGCGCAATCTGTTTTATTGAAAATAAGATAGTCAAGCAGTCTCGGATACTCGTCCTTGCTCACTTCATAGACGTTGCCCGTATAGTTCGTTCCCTTATATTCGAAAGTGTCCGTTCCCGTGGCGTTGAAATTCCAGAAGTCGGCTTTCGTATACCTCGCATAAAGCGTCTTTTCCTCGGTTAATCCCTCGAAAGAGGTGAATTTCTGCGTATAATCTTTGTCTAAATACCACCCGTAAAACGTATATCCGTCGGGTAAAACGGGGTTTTTGAGCGCCGCCGTCGTCTCTATCGTATAAAAAGTCGGATTTTCGGGGTCGTTGTCCGCCGCGCCAAGTTTATATATTACGTCGTATTCTTTCGCGGTAAACACCGCGCTCAGCGTTATATTTTCGTTTATCGGCAATGAGAAATCAAATTCCGCCCCGTCTTTTGCCCAGTAAGCGAAGTCGTACCCCGATTTTTCTCCCTCGTACTCGAAAGGCGCTTCTATTACTTCCCCTCTCGCCACGTTGGCTATGTGCGCCGCGCTTCCGTCCACCAAGTATGTCACCTGAATTTTCGTCTCGTCATACTGGCAAACCACCACGGTATATTCTTTTGTGACTCCGCCCGATTCGCTCGTCACTTTCACTTTTATGCTGTAAGTTTTGACTCCGCCTTCTCCCGAGTTATCTTCGAGCGTAACCTTATTCCCTTGAAGTGCCGTTCCGCCCATTTCCGAAATTACGGTGCTGTTCTGACTGAATTCGAAATAGTCGGTTATCGTCACGGTATGCTCGCGATAATCCGCATAGAAAACGTACTCGTTTTCCCCTGTCTTTTTGCTCAGCCCCTCTTTCGCGCCGATTTCCGCCAGATTGCAGATATATTTTGCGTATAGAGTTTTATTCCCGCTCGCTCCGTCGAGAACGGAAATTCCCTCTCCCGAAAAGTCCGCGTTTTCATACCATCCGTCGAAATCGTACCCTTCTTTTTTCGGTTCGGCAAGGGCAATCGTATCCGTGATTATGTATTTGTCAGTGGGCGCGGAGTCGAATTCCCCACCGTTGAGGACGTATTTTATCGTATACGTCGCGAGTTTCCATCCGACGTAAATTTCCGTATATTCTTTAATTTGGGTATCCAAATCAAACGGAATAGTCCTTCCGCTGTCCCCGAACCAACCGTTAAATTCGTATCCGTCGGCTTCGGGGGGATTTATTTCGACCTTATATCCGTATTCTACTTTGATTATCGAATTACCGTTGTACTCGTCGAAAATTTTAACGTCGAGGACGGCTTTTTGAAATATGGGATAAACATTAACAATTTCCTTTGCCGCCGTTCCTTTAACTATGGGAGTTTTTCCTTCTTCGTCCAACGCCCAGCATACGAAATCGTAACCTTCTTTTACGGGGTCGTTCGTCGGAATTTTCAATTTTCCGTTCGCGTCGACGAAGTCGGTCGCTTTATAGCCGTACGACGTGTCCATATGGATATTGACCGTAATTTTCGCGCCGTTCGTTCCCGAGTTTCCTCCGCCGGAAATCAGATTGCACGCGCATAAAATTGCCGCAACAAGCAGTACGAGGATTACCGTTGCCGTTATTTTTCTTGCTTTCATTATCTTTTCCCTCCTTGTCTAACTACCGCTTTATCGGCATATTACACTAAAATAGACAAAAATCCGCTTGCTGACGCCCGTCACGGACAACTTTATAGCAAGCGGATTATTATTTCGGCAAATCACTTTATTTTTTTCTTTTTATAAGTTCCATTGCGTCTTTAACCGTTTTGATGCCCGAAATTTCTTCGTCTTCGAAAGTCACTCCGAATTCTTTTTCCATAGAAATGAGCATCTGCACGATGTCCAGACTATCCGCTCCCAAATCGTCTACGAACATAGACTCTTCGGTTATCGTTTCCTTGTCAAGGTAAAGTTGTTCCGCTATAAGGCTCTGTATTTTTTCAAACATTCTCTCTTTTCCTTCTTTCCTATTTAATTACATAGGTCTGTTTGCTCGCAACGTAGTCGAGCACCTGGATTTTCTTGTTGATAAACAACGGCAGTATCATCATTACAAGGAGTATTCCCGCGATAATGTACGCGCCGAGCGCAATCTCGAAATCCTCTTTCTTTATAAACATAATTACGATATTCGCTATCGCCAGCAACAACGCAATAAGCGTTACCGCGTTAAACTTGCCGAGCGGTTTCATCTTTCCGAGTTTAACCAGCGCGTATATTGCGATAACCACGCACAATACCATAATTATCGCGTACAGTACGGGTACGATTACCGCGAAAATAACGCTCGTGTCGCCGGCAAGCAGTTGATTTATCGCGCCGGAATCGCCGAACAGCCACAGAAGGCTTCCCACCGCGGTGGTCTTTCCGTACACGGCAAGCAAACTTCCCACTACCAGCACCGCTACCGCAAACAACGCTACGAACGCGCTTATTCCCGCATACGCTTTCGGTTTGTAAACGGGTTCGGGCGCGGCGGTGTGTTCCACCGGCGGGCGGTAATTCGGGTCGTACTGCAACAGCGGTTGGTTCTGCGTAGTATAAGGAACCATAGCTATCGGCTGTACGATAGGCGGCAGTTGTACGATGGACGAAGGCGCGGGCACGGCATTGTTATAATTCGCGCTTATCGGTTCGGGATTGCCGTAACTCGTTCCCTCGCTCGCATAATAAAACGCGCCGTCCTCTCCTCTGCTCGGTCTCGACGGGTCGGAACTGACTCCTGTCGGAGCTTCCTTTTCGTCAACGGGCACCCACTTCCCCGACACGCCGTTAATCGCGCCGCTGTGTATCTGCTGATTTACTTCGTAAGGATTTGCCATAATTTTTTCTCCTGATAATTTATTTCGTTATTTCAAGCGGTATTTTTATCGCTTCCGTCTGTATAACTTTCGACGGCTTCGGCACGGGTATCGGTCCGCCGCCGGGAAGCGTCTTATAGCACACGGGCGTTTCGTACACCCTTCCGTACTCGTCGCTCGTGTAATACTTCGGCACGCCGAGTTGCGCCATAGCGTCCGTAGCATAGCACGACCTTATTACTTCGTCCACGCCTCTCGCCGCATAACACGGCGCTTTCGGAGCGGGTATCTTGCCTGCGCTTCTGTCGACGTATACGTCGGGAAGTTCGCTCTGTCTCGACGCCGCATCGCGCAATTCAATCGCTCTAAAATATGCGTCTTTGGGTCTCTTACCTCCGCATTTGGGGCATCTCTTCGGCATAAGCGAGATTACCCAACCGCATTGCGGGCAGTAATAGCTCAACTTGTTGTTGTTTTCGTCGACCCCTGTTTTCAACGCCCTTTTTACTGTTTTGTCCATAACCACTCCTGTTTTATACGTTTATTTTCTCTATGCTCTTTTCTTCTTCGTACGCGCGCACGCGGTCAATATAAATATAACAAGCGCAATCGCCGCCATAATGATAACTCCGTATGTTTCGAGTTCTATTTTATTCACCGCGATTGCCACTACCGCCGTAGCCGCGTTGCATACAAACGCAATCGCCGCGAAGATTTTTATCGCAATCGGCGTTCTTCCCGCCACGGTGAACAACAGGCATATCGTCGTAACCGCGATAAGCGCAACCGACGCCGTCACCAGTATCGGCAGTAAGGAAGTTTCTATGGCAAACTCCGCCATTCCACCGTTTATCAAATCCATAATAACGTCGATTCCCGCTTTACCGTTATAGATATAATTGTAATTAAATCCGTCAATCAGTTTGCCGAAATCAAACATAAGCGCAATATACACTATCCCGAGGATTACTCCTATTATAGCAAGCGCGTTTGCTTTTTTCTTTCCTCTTTCCGCTTTTTCTCCGCTTATTTCCGCTCTTTCTCTTCTCGGAAGCGCGAGCGCCGCGGTTTCCCCGTCGAGCGCGTAGCTTTCTTCGTCTTCGAACAGGTCTTCGTAATACTTTCCGTCTACGGCGTTCGCGTTCTCGTCTTCGGGCTTATAATAGTACATAGGCTGTTGCGTGGAAACGTACGGCACCACGACAAGCGGCTGAATATACGGCGTTGCGGCGGACCCGTTTACGGAAACGCTCTGCGAAGGTTGCGCGACAGGCGCGGACGGTTCGACGGGCGCGCTCGTGCTTTTTCCCGCGGCAGGAGTTTTTTGCCACCAGTCTATGTAGTTAATTCTTTTCGCGTCCATTCCTTATACGTTCTCCTTAACTTTTCTGTCTCCGACTCCCGCTATCACGCACGTAAAAAACGCGAGTGCGGAAACCAGTATCGCCGCGCCCATAGGCGTTCCCGCGTTACGGACTATTCCCGTTACCGCCGAAACAAGCGTAAGCGCAAATCCGAGGCACATTCCCACCGTTACGGCGATTCCCATTCCTTTCTTTTTAAGCCGCGTCAGCGCAATCGCCCCGAACACGAACTCGATAACTATTGCCGCAAGGCAAGCGACCGCCGCGACCGCGTCCAACGCGTCCCCGTATCCGCCGCCGAGAAGGGTTTTTATTATCCCTACCGCGTTTTGTCCTCCGTACAGCACGAAGAACGCGCCTACCTTTTCGCTTTCCGAAAGGAAACATCCTATCGCCGCCCACGCTACAAACAACAATCCGAACACACAGGTCATTATCGCCGCGGCGTTGACTTTTTTCTTCGTCTCCGTTTCGGTTACTTCCGTCTTTTCTTCTTTTCCCGTCGTGATTTTATCGGGTAAAACCACGCCGTTCTTTTTCGCATATTCCTTGAACTGCGGCAGTTCGAAATAGTCTTTATACGATATAAACGCGTCTATGTTCTCTATATCGAAAATGTTTTCTATATCGCCGCCGTTGTTTTCCATATTACCAAGCACCCGCCGTCAGTTCTTTTTTTCGCTTTTTTCTTCGTTTTTCTTGTCTTTCCCGTACGCCAGGCAAGTACAGATAAACGTAATTACGGGAACGGCAATCAGGACGTACATCGCGTACCCTATGCCGAAATCGTTCTTTCCGCTAAGTACTTCGAGCAAAGCGCTTATTTCCGTTCCGCTCGCGCTCAGTCCGCAAACTGCGATAATCAGCGAGCAAAGGAACATTATTATACTCAGAAATCCGAGCCGCGCTTTATTATACGTTCCGTCTTCTCTCTTCTTTCCCGCAAGTCCTACTATTGCCACAATCAACATAATCAATGCGAAAACGAGATAAACGACTATCGCCACGGGCAAGGCGTATTTAACGAGTTGCGCTCCGAAATCTTCTCCGCCCGAAACAAAACTCTCGCCGAACGCCGCGGGCAACGCGCCCGTATCCACTCCGAACGTCTCTCCGATAAAGCTAATCACGGGGTCGAGCAACGGGAATTCGGTTTTCACGACGTAAGTGTGGTTATATATCGAGATATATTCGGTAATCGGCGTGTCGAAAAGTCCGCACACCGCAACCGCCAGCACTACTACTGCGAGAATTACGGGCAGTACGAGGAAAAATCCTCTTTTTTTGGTATAACTGCGTACTTTCTTTTTCTTTTTTTCGGTTTCCGCTTTCTCTTCTTTGACGGGTGCGGCGACTTCGGACGGTTCTATCCCGAACAGTTCGGCGCGCAGAAGATTAGCCATCTGCTCCACTTCTCCGCGATAAACCACGCTGCCTTCGTCGTTGTACACCGAAAAACTTTGCGGCAACGTCATATTGTACCTGTTATACTGATTTTCCGCAGGACGAACGGGAACTTTCTCGTCCGCCTTGACGGTCTCCGTTTTATTCACTTTGCCCATCTCCTCTCCTCGATTATATCAGTCCCAATCGTCAAAATCGTCGAAATCGTCAAAATCGTCTTTCGCCGCGGGAACTTTGGTTTCCTGCATCATCGGCACGATAGATATAGGCTGTATAATAGGCGGCAACTGAACGGCGTTCAACTGTCCGTCGCTTACGGGCAACACCATTCCGCTCATAGACCCGAACGTAATTCCGGGAAAATATGCAGGTTGCGCCTGTTTCTTAGCCGCTTCCTCCGCTCTGCGCTCTTCTTCGAGCCTCGCCGCTTCAAGCTGTCTTCTCTTTTTCTTAGTCATATCTATCTCTCCTTTATCTCCCAATCACGTTTATGTTTAACGTCTTGATTTTCCGCCCCCGAGCGATTCTTTGTATTCGTACATTATTACCGGTTGCGTAATATCTCTGCTTCTCAGTTTCTTTTCGAGCAGGAACGGAGAAAGTATCAGTCCGATTACCGGCAAACCTACCATTATAAGCCATCCGTATCCGGCGGTAAATCCTCCCGTCTTCATAACTATTCCCGCAAGGAAATCCACTATATTCGCAAAATCCATACTGCCGCTTATGTCAACCGTGCACGCAAAACCGCCGAGTCCGACAACCAGCGCAAGCACAATCATTATCAGACATTCTATCCAGGTATGGCGGTAAATTCTTCTGTCTCCCGACGCCCAGCAGATAAACGTCTTAATCGTCAGAGCGAGCGCGAAAATCACGTAAAGTATAATCGCCGCGGGGAACGCCTGAATGAGAATTGCGGCAAACCCGTCGCTCATTCCCGTTTCCACTTTGGAAATCTGCGCGTCGTACCAGTCGGAATTCCCTATGGAAAGGTCGTAATCGAACTGTTTCGCTATGTAAGAAATCCATCCGTACACCGGATCGCTGAATTTGTAATAGGTTCCGTTAAGTTCGTCGCTCGCTTCGTCGCCTTCGGTGTTTTCTCCGGCGCCGTTGTTTTCCCCGTCTCCGCCGTTCTCGTTACCCGTCTCGCCGTCCCCCGTCGCTTCGCCCGAACCTTCGGCATCGTCGGCATTTGCCGGAGTTTCTTCTCCGGAACCGCCGTTTTCATCTTTGTTTTCTTCGTTTTCTCCGCCTTGGTCTTGGTCGTCTTTCTTATCCGCCTCGTCCGCAGGTTCTTTGGCTTCGGTCTCCGCAAAAACGGCGGTATACTCGGAAATATATTTATTCACTTCCGAGCCTTTAAGCAAATCCGCCGGCAGAAACGAAACTGCGATAAGCGCGATAGCGACAATAAACACTATATTCATCAGAAAACCGATAGGCTTTCTGCAAAACTTCATTTTCTGTATATCTGCGGCAAATCTGTGGTCGACTTCGGGCGCGTAAGAATTTCCGCCGTTAAAGCCGCCGTTATTACCGCCGTAATCGTAATCGTCCGCTCCGTATCCCGCGGCAAGTCTGGCGCGTTCGCGCGAGTTGGAAATCGCCGTCGCGCGACGCTCGGTAAGCATAGCGCGTCTTTCCTTCGCGCTTCTTCTCCTTGCAATCGCCCGCATCTGTTCTTTACTCAACGTCTTCTTTCCGGAAGCCGTCCTGTTATCTGCCATAATCGCCACCTATATAATATTTATAGTATATATTTATAGTACTATACGCTACTATTCTATCATAGCAGTACGAAAATATCAATAGATAATTTGTAAAAATCAAAAAAAATTTGGCATTATTTTGAATTAAATCCGCTTTATTCGGAAATTAAACGCAATCGGCTTATCCGAGCGCGTAACGCGGCGCGCGCATATGCTTTGCCGCAAAGCAAGAAAGCATATGTTTTCCGAAAGAAAACGGCTTCGCGGAAAACATCCGTTTCCGCGAAGCCGAGCGCGCCCCATTATTTTAGAGTTCACGCCGTTATCTTCTCTTCTTTCCGTACGCAAACGAACTCAAAATAAGAGTTACTATCGGCACGATTATCATCGCGTACAGCCCGTATCCCATCTCGAAATTTCTTCCTTCGCCTACGATAAATCCCGCAATCTGCGAAATTTGCCCGCCGGAAACATACAGTCCGCCGATAACGCATATCAACGCGCAAAGAATGGATACGACCGACATAAAACCGAACTTGCGTTTTACGTAATATCCGCAAACCGTTCTCTTCTCGAACATAGCGACAAACGCTTTTATGAACATCAGAATAATGCACACGAGATACAGTATGGAAGCGCAGGCAACCGCATACGGCGCTATAAGCTCGTACGGCGTTCTCGCTCCGTTGAAATATACGATGAAATTCGGGTCTAAATCCAGATTCGCAAGATACGTTACCATAGAAATCGCAGGGTCCAGAATTCCTATTCCGTCGCTCCGCTCGTACATCAGAACATAATCGGATATCGGCTCGACTTCCGCAAATCCGATTGCCGTCGCCGCCAGCATAATAAAACAAAAAACGGCTATGGCAATCAGCGCCGCCATACGTTTTTTAATGTATTTTTTATTGCTCTTTTGGGTGTCTTTTTGCGAACTTTCGGCTCCCTTAACAGGCTTTTTTACATTCTTAGCGAGTATGCCGATTTTGGTAGCGGACAGGTAGCCGCTTACCGAAGTTTCGCTGTTTCTCGGCGCGGAAAGGTAGTCGATATAAAGCGGCGCGCTCCATTCGTCCACTCCCGAAAGAAACTCGGAATCCGTCATTTCTTCCAAAGTTTTTTCTTTAAGCGCACGCTCAAATTCTTCTATTTCCAATTCGTCGCTTTTATGCTTTGCCATTTTCTACCGCCTGTTTTCCACATAATTGAAAAACATCCGCCCGAAAACGGATGTTCGTTGAGGTCCGATATTTTTACGCGTCTATCTCCGCGCGTTTTTTCTTTCCGTATACCGCGGTCGCGACGATTGCCAAAATCAATGCAACCAGCGCCGCCGCCAATGCGATAATCATTCCTATGCCCATACTTCCCATAATGTCCGAAGTATCGATTGCTTTCGAAACTATAAATCCGACAAGCGTTACTATCGCGCCGACCAGCGCAACCAGCGCGCATATCCAGAATTCCGCGCCCGCTTTGCCTCTGATTAGTTCGGCTATCCCGCATATCAAGGTAGCCGCCGCGCCTATTGCCATTACCAAAATACCTATCGGCGCAATCATTGCGGTTCCTTCGAGTTCTCCCTTAAAGAGCGACATTAAAATATCGAGGTTCACGCCTTCCTTAACATATTCAAAGATAGACAGCTGTTCCGACAAAACGACAGTCAGCAGCACAACCACCGCAAAGATAGCCGCGAAAATCGACAAAATTCTCACCGCTCCGAAGCCTTTGCGTTTTTCTTTAACCGGAGTAACGTTCCCCGAAACCGCGGGTACGCGTTTTTCCTGCGCGGGCGCCTCGTCGGGCACGAACTTATAAACCGTTTTCGTCGTCTTATATTGATATAAGGGGTGATGACTGTCTACGTACGGCACTATGGTAAGAGGTTGCACGCTCCCGCCCTGCGCAGAAACCGCCGCGGAACCTCTTCTGCCGTAAAGCATTTCTCTTTCCGCTTTTATTCTCTCGTCCACCGCTCTTTCGATGGCTTCTCTCTCTACTTTATATTTGGAATACGCGTTGATTTCCGCTATTCTGCGTTCTTCCGCGACCCTGTCCATCGCCGCTCTCGAAATGGCGTCTCTTTCCAGCCGCGCGCGGTCTTCCGCCGCCTGTTCGTTGGCTACCACTTTGAGAACCGCTCTTCTCGCCGCGCTCTTTTCCGCTTCGTCCACCGCGTTTGCGATAGTCTCCTGCGCTTTCTGTTCCGTGCTCTTTCTCTCCGCGGCAATTCTCTCTTCCGCGGCGTTCTCTATTCCCGCTCTTTCGCTGATAACGCGTTTCGCGGCGGCATAAAGCACTTTTTCTCTCTCCGCGGCTATTCTCTCTTCGGTTTCGCGGCTTCTGCCGCTGATTGCTTCGTCCGCGCGCGTTTCCGCCGCTTTGACTTTTTCGTCCGCGGCTCTCTCCGCCGCTATTATTCTGAGCACCGCGTCGCGTGCGGTAGTGCGTTTGATTTCCTCTCTTTCCTGTTCGAGTCTTACGGCTTCCTGCGCCATAATCTGCGCTTTTTCGTCCGCAACCCTGCTTTCCACGAGACGTACGAGCTGTTGTTGCGCGGCTTCCTGTCTGTCGGTAGCAAGTTTAGCCTGCTCTTCGATGTACTGCGCTTTGACGCTCTGAGCGTTCTTGATTTTGTTCATCGCGTTGATGTATTCGCTTCGAGGACGTCTCTTTCCGCATCTTACGCAGTTCGGAGACGAGATTGCGTTTACTTTGCCGCAATATTCGCATATGTAAGAGAGCTGGTCCAAACTGACGTTCAGCTCCATCTCGGCCGCCGCCGTCGCCGCTTTGTCCTCCGCAGGAACAGCGGTGTTCTCGTAGGTTACATCGGTCGTAGTCTTTTCTGCCATTGTCGTCTCCTTAACAATCGAGTGCTTTTCTTCGGTTTTTCCCCGATTTGGGCTTAAAACCGTAAACTTTGCGCACTTCTGCCTATATACGCTTTTTTATTATAAACTTATTTTATTTTTTTTTCAATACTTTTTTAAGATTTTCCGAAGTTTTTTTTCCGTTTTTTGGCGATTGCGCTTTCAACCCTTTTCTTTTTACTTGTTGAACGTGTCTTTCAGCCCGACTATAAGGTAGCAAAGCAACCCGTCGTCCCTCTTCTCAGCGAGCTTGTAATACCCCGCTCTCATAAACTGGAAACTCTCCCCTTCTTCTCTCTCCGCAAGGAACGGTTCCGCAACCGCGCCTTTTACCACGACGAGGGAATTCGGGTTCAATCTTTGGTCGAAATCCTTGACTCCGTCGGTCTCGTCCAGCAAAAGACCGTAGTATTTGTTGAGCGTAACCGCAACCCCGTCTTTCGCGTTGACCCATTGCACGACGCCTTTGACTTTTATCCCCGCGTTCGCGCCGCCCTGCGCCGAATCTTCGATATACTCGCAGTGCACCTCTTTCACTTCTCCGTTTTCTTCGACGTGAGAAACGTATTTCAAAATAAACGCGCCTTTGAGCCTGACCATTCCTCCGGGAACAAGCCTCTTGTATTTCGGCGGCGGATTGACCGCAAAGTCAGCTCTTTCTATGAAAATTTCCCGCCCGAATCTGACTATATGCGTTCCGTCTTCGGGAATACTAGGGTTGTCGCAAACTTCGATTTCCATCGGTTCTTCGCCCATATTGTCCACGACGATTTTGAGCGGGTTTTCCACGACCATAACCCTCTTCGCCTTTTCGTTGAGATAATCCCTCACGCAATGTTCGAGCACCGCGCCGTCTACTTCGCTGTTGGCTTTCGCAACCCCGACCGTAGCGCAGAAATTTTTAATCGCCTCCGCGGGATACCCTCTTTTTCTCATTCCGCTCAGCGTCGGCATCCTCGGGTCGTCCCATCCGTCCACCGCGCCCGTCTCTACGAGTTTTTTAAGATATCTCTTGCTCATTATCGTGTTTTTAATGTTCAGTCTCGCAAATTCATATTGATGCGGAGGGGTAACAAAACCGCAGTTTTCGGTTACCCAATCGTACAAAGGACGGTGGTCTTCGAATTCAAGCGTGCAAATCGAATGGGTTATTCCTTCGATTGCGTCTCCTATCGGGTGCGCAAAGTCGTACATAGGATAAATCACCCATTTGTCGCCCGTATGATGATGGTGCGCTCTGAGCACGCGGTATATTACGGGGTCGCGCATATTGAGATTGCTGCTCGCCATATCGATTTTTGCGCGAAGCACCTTGCTTCCGTCGGGATATTTCCCGTCGCGCATACCTCTGAAAAGTTCGAGGTTTTCTTCAACGGTTCTGTTCCTGTACGGGCTTTCCGTGCCCGGTTCGGTAAGCGTACCCCTCGTCTGTTTTATTTCTTCCGCGCTCAGGTCGCAGACGTACGCGAGACCTTTTTTTATCAGAAGTTCGGCGTATTGATAGGTTTGTTCGAAATAATCGCTCGCAAAGCACTCGTTATCCCATTCGAAACCCAGCCATTTTATATCTTCTTTGATGCTGTCGACGTATTCCACGTCCTCTTTGGTCGGGTTGGTGTCGTCGAAGCGCAGATTGCATCTTCCGTTGTACTTTGCTTTTGCTCCGAAGTTAATGCACAGGCTTTTTGCGTGTCCGACGTGCAGATAACCGTTGGGTTCGGGCGGAAAACGCGTCACGACTTCCGTACATTTGCCCGTTTCAAGGTCGTTTTCTATTACGCTTTCGATAAAATTTGTAGCCATTTCTACCTCCTCATTTGTGACAGCCGCAAGGAAATGCCACGACCGACGACTTGCAGGTCATTATATCTCCCTCGGCTTTGAAACCGAATTTCTCATAATACGGCATAACCGCCGCTATAACGACCTTTTCCGATACGTTGCTCATTCCCCAAATCAGACTGCGGGTGAAAAAATCGCCGTTGCCTTTGCCGCGTTCTTCGGGTAGTATTCCCACTCTTTCGAGAACGGAAACGTCGGTCTTTACCGTCATTTTCGCAATGCCTATCGGCTTGTCTCCGTCGTAAAGAACATACCCCACGCTTCTATCGAAATCTTCGCCGAAAATTTCTCCGTACAACCGTCCGAGCAGATTTTTATCGTTCGTCGCGGTAAATCTTAGCATACGACACCCCGTAAAATATGTTTTATGGACGACTTACGCCGCCCACAAAAGATTTTTTTGTTTCAGTTTATCTCTCCGCAACGGGCTTAACCGCCGATTTTTTCGGCAAGCCGCGCAAAACAGTCTTCGAAAATCGCCATATCGTCGGGATTTTCTATCGCGCCCGACTTCACCGCCTCGTCGTAAATCGAAGCCGCGATAAGCGCGTAATCGTCTTCGGTGCAGTTTTCGTCCGCTATCGCCCTGTCCACGACGTCGAGAAGCAACATAAAGTAGTTCTCTTTCTCTTCTTCCGTCATTTCCGCAAGGGTGATTGCCGGTTCTTCTTCCTCTATCGCCGCGGGTTCTTCTTCCGCAATCGGCTCTTCTTCGGGCTCTTCCGGAACTTCTATTTCTTCGACCTCTTCGACTTTCGGCGCGGCTATGACTTCGATAACGTCTTCTCCGCCCTCGCGTCCCGCGATGAGTTCTTCCACTCTTCTGTTGATTTCTTCGAGGTTGTCGCTTACGAATTCTCTTTCTTCCTTGTCGCTTACGATAACTTTCGCGTCGAGAATTTCACAGAAACTGATGAAAGCAAGTCCGAGCCGTCTTATCTTGCGGTTATACGCAATGTCGAGTAAAAGCAACGTGATGATGTATACCGCGACGGGGATAATGACGAATTCCAACGCGATAACAGCCGACATAACCGTGTCCGCTTCCACACCCGTCATATAACCGACGACCGCAATCAACGCCCAGACGATTGCGCCGAGAATAGCGAGGAAAACTTTCGCCGCCGCTCCTTTGCCGCTGAATTCTCTCGAATTAAGCACGTCTTTGGTCGTGATGTAATCGGACGGATAACCTATTCTCTGGTCCATAAAGGCTTCCCAGCCTTTTTTGACTTCTTCGGGGTGACCGCCGAGCTCTTTGTAAACCACGTCGATGTTGGCCTCGGTAATAGGCGGTTGCGCGTTAAGCGATTTCGCTCCGGCAATCAGTTTTTTCCTGTATTTGGTAATTTTGCTGCCCGCGCTCATAGCCAAAGCTATGAAAAACAACAGCAGAATTATCACGCCGCCGATAACGCCGAGTTTAATCGAAATATCGATTTCGGGCAAAAATCCGCCCAGAAGCTCAGTGAGTTTGTTTACGATTTCCTGCATTGCTCTCGTCTCCTGAAAAATTCTATACTTAAATATTATAGCAATTATAAATAATTTTGCAATACTTTTCGCATTTTTTCTCGCTGAAAACTTAAAAAAATATTAAAACGCGCTATGCGCGCCCGCATTTACGGCGCGCCTTGGCGCGCCCGAGCGCCCGAAGAGGGCGCAAAATATAAATTTTTCTCCCGTTTTAACGGTTTGCTTTTCTTTCCCGCCGATAACTAAACGCGCCTTTTTCTTTCTAAACGTCCACCGCCGTTCCGCGGCAAACCGACCAGATAACCCTGCGCTTAACGGGTTTTTTGAGGATTTTTTCCACGCCTTGCGCGTAAAGGGCAAGTTGGGACGCGTATCTGTCGGCAAGTTCGCTTTCCTTTGCCCACCCCGTCTTGAAATCGACGACGACGTATCCGTCCCCCTCGTCTATAAGCAAATCTATTACCCCCTGCACGAGGACCTTCCCGCTCTTTCCGTCGGCGTCGACGTACATAACGAATGGTTGTTCTCTCTTTATCGGATATTTTTTCGCTTCGCGAATAATGTCGGATTCGAGCGTTTTCAAAATTGCTTCGCTGTCGACCAAAGACGCTTCCCGTTCGGTTAAAAGCCCTTCTTCCGTCATTTTTTCCACCGCTTTTTTCACGCCGTCAATCGTGTCCGTTTCATAATCTATGTACTGCATAACGGTATGAACCGCCGTCCCCGCAGTCGCGGCTTCCCCTTTCTTTTCGAACGGGTTAAACCCGTACCCGTCGCGTTTTTTGAGTATTTCGCTTACGCTGTATTTCATCGGCAGCACGGTTTCTTCCTTGAACTCGTACTCCCTTTTCAACGCGCCCGCGTCAAACGTCTTGCTTTCCGTTTCCTTTTTCTCCCTCTCTCTCTGTTCGAAAACCGGCAGGTCGCTTATGATTTTCGCCACTTCTTCGTCGCTCTCCGCCGCGTACAGCACCCATTGAAGAACGGACGCTCCGTCGAATACGTTTATCGGCGCTTTTACGTCCTTTCCGCTTATGACAAGGCAGTTTTTCGCCCGCGTAAACGCGACGTACATTAGTCTTGCGAGCTCTTTTCTCTCTTCGTCCCTGCACTTCATTCTTATAACGCGGGACTCGAACGAATCACCTACGGTCTTTTCCTCTTCGGAAAAAAGTTTGACCGCAAGCCCCAAATCGCTGTCTATCTCGATATGCCCGACCGAATTCTTCGTCTTGCCGTCCTGGTATGGGAGAAAGACAATGGGAAACTCCAATCCCTTGCTCCCGTGCATCGTCATTACCGCGACGGCGTTTTCCTTTACGGGCGGCTTGTTCCCTCTGTAACACGTGTCGTAAAACTCTATGAATTCCTCGCAGGACGAGTTCGCCGCCGTCCCCCCGACAAAGGATATAAACGCGTTCATATCTTCCAGCACGCGCGGGTTTTTCCCTTTGAGGAAAGCGTCGAAATTCCGCGAAAGCACTTCACGCATAACTTCTTCCGCCGTCAAAAACGCGCTCCTTATACGCATTTCTTCGATAAAGTCGACAAACTCTTTTGCTTTTTTTTCGATATTCGGGTCTCCTTTATATGTATTAAGGGATTCCCAAAGCGACATATCTCGGTTTTCCTCGAAGCGTTGCGCGCGAAGGACCGTGATAATTTCGTCGCTGAACCCGCCTACCGGGGAAACGAGCGCGTTGTAAAGCGGCGCGTCGTTATCTGCGTTCAGAATTACGCGAACCGCGTCGACAAGGCTTTCCCGCTCGGGGAAAGCGCCGGAATTTTCTTTAAGCGTATAGTACGGTATGCCGTTTCTTTCGAAAGCGTCGGACAGAGGTTTCATCTTCGCGCTCTTTCTTAAAAGCACCGCGACGTCGCCGAACCCCGCTTTTCGCTTAACCCCGTTTTCCTCGATAAAGGCTTTTTGGGTAAGCGAAAGAATTTCCGCCGCGACGAACTCGCTTTCGCGGTCGGTTTTTTCTTCCACGGGCGCGTTTTTTACGCTGTAAATTTCTCCGCGGGCAGGCGAAGGGCGTTCGTCTTCCTCGCGGTTAAGAAACACGCGGACGGGGGGAACTCCGACTATCGCTTTCGCGCTTCCTCCGAAAGAGAGGCGCGCCGTGTTTTTATAGTCTATGCCGCAAAAGTCCTTTATCATAACCCTGTCGCAAACGCGGTTGGTGAAATCGAGCACTTCGTCGCAGGAACGGTAATTCGTGTTGAGATAATAGTTTTCCCCGTCTCCTACCGAGTCGTATCTTTCGCCGCGCCTGAGAAAAATTTCGGGTTCCGCCGCTCGGAAATGATAAATCGCCTGTTTTACGTCTCCGACCGAGAACACGTTGTTTCTGCTTATTCCTTCAATCAGATTTTCCTGCAAATAGTTGGTGTCCTGATACTCGTCTACGAAAATGTAATCGAAGCGATTGCCGATTTCCTCTCTCGCCTTTTCGTCGGAGAGAATTTTCAACGCGAACCCCGTCGCGTCGCCTATGTCGACGAGGTTTTTCCTCTTTTTGTACGCCGCGTACTCTTTTTCCGCCGCGACGCAGGTTTCCGCAAGTTTGCGCTTTATCAGATTTTGCTGACTTTCGCCGTCCTTTCTCGCGTAAATTTCCCCGTCTTCTTTTACTTTTTTTACGAACGCTTTTATCCTTTCGTTGACAATCGCGCTTCTTTCCGCAAGGTATTCGCTCACCTTGCCGCTTTTAACCAGTCTTGCGTTGATTTTCGCGGGAACGGTTATATTCCCCGCCGTCGCGATAAACTCGCCTACTTCCCCGGACTTTGCCGCGCTTTCCATTCTCTCTGCGGCTTCCGCGTAGTTTTTCGGACCGTCGCCGTAGTTTTCCGCCGTACATTCGTTGAGAAACGCGGTCAGTTCGTTATATAAAGTAACGAGAATTTTTTTTCTGCTCGAAAGATAATAACTTTCCACCGCGTCTTTGTTCCCGTTCGCGCAATTAAAATAGACCTTTTCCCTGTCGGGTTTGGTGGACGCGAAATCGATGATTTTTATCACGGTTTCTTTGAACGGTTCGTAACTTCTGCGTTTGCGGAAATAATCCGCCGCTCTGTTGAACTCTTCGTCGGTGGCGAAAGCCCTCTCCATAACCCGTTCCACCGCTTCGCCGAGCGCGATTTTCATCGCGTTTTCCTCTCCGACCGCCGCCGCGGGGTCGCAACCCGCTACGTTGAAATATTTCCGCGCAAGAGAATAACAGAACCCGTCTATCGTGTCGATATTCGCAAACGGCAGATATGCAATCTGATTTTTTATCGCCGCGCCGTTTTCCGCTCTCGCCTCTTCGTACATTTTCTTTACGAGTTTTTCCCGCATTTCCCGAGCCGCCGCGCGGGTAAACGTCATCATAAGAATACGCCTTATATCCGCGCCGCCTTTGAGAAGCCTGATGACTTTTTCTATCATAACGGCGGTTTTTCCGCTTCCCGCGGACGCGCTCACAAGCATATTCCCGCTTCCTGCGAGTATTTTTTCCTGCGCGTCACTCCACTTCATTTTTTTCGTCCCCTTTCCTCTCTTCCTCGATGTAAAAACTCGACGCGTCCGCCACCGTCTTTTTTCTCGGCGGCACTTCTCCGCAGATTCTTACGTACGGACAATATTCGCACGCGCCCTGCGCGGGTTTCTTCTCCGCTTCGCCCTCCGCTATTTCTTCCAACGCCTTTTTGCAAAGTTTCATAACGTACTCCGCTATCGCGCGGAAATCTTCTTCGCTGATAAGATTTGCAGTATTGATATTTGCAAAAACCGCCTCGCCGTCTGTTACGTTTACGGAAAACGCCGCGTTTGGGCTGTTAAACCTGCCGTTCGGAGCGCGTTTTATGCGACAGTCTATTTCTTCGAAAGTTTCTATATCGGCAAGCGCCTGCCCTTTCATCGCATACCCCGAAGGCTTAGAACCGTACCCGTCGGAAATCGGCAGATAGAACACCCCCGCGGGCTTGTAGCCTTTATCGAGAAAGTATTTGAGATAAACGTATAACTGTATCTTCTCCCCCGTATAAACCGCGGTGAGTTTGTCGTCGGATTTTCCCGTCTTGTAGTCGATAATAAGAATTTTTCCGTCGTGCTCGTCCACCCTGTCGATAAATCCGTAAAAACAGAACTCGTTCTCTCCAACGGAAACGGCGATTTCCTTGCCTTCGCCGAAACGTTTTTCCGTTTCCGCGGGCGTGAAAAGAGAATTGAGCATATTGTCGGTAAGCGCGCGCATAACTTCCAGACATTCTTTCCGCAGTCCTTCGAGTTCTTTTTCCGCGAGGGCGTTGTTCTCGAACCGCCTGTATTCGGGAGAGAAAACCGCTTCGTCGGCACATTTTACCGCGAACGTCTCCCTCTCTTCTTCCGTCATACTCCGCAAAACTCCGCCTTTTGCGAAATACTTTTCCAGAACGGCGTGAATGATATTTCCTTTATCGTTGACTCGCAAATCCCCTTCTTCCCGTTCTCTCAGTCCGAGCACGTTGGTAAGATAGTTGCGAAACGGGCACTTAAAATACGTCTCCATTTTGCTTACGGACAGTCTGTACTCTCCGCTTGCGTTTCTCCGATAACCCCTTAAAAGAGACGCGCCTTTTTCCCTCTCTTTACGCTCGCTTAAAAGCCCCTCCCGTATAAGAAACTCCCTTGCGCAAGTTGCGTATTCTTCGGGAATTTCCCCCGCGGTATATTCGTAAAGCGCGTTTTCCGCCGTCGCAAGACGGTAAAGAAGTTTTTCTTCGTCGTTAAGGTCGTAATATTCGATAAAAGGTTTTTCTTCGAGCGACAAACGGTACTTGATTTCCCGAACCGCGCTTCCCGCGCTTAAAACCGACCCGTCCGCGGCGTTAAGGGAATAAGTTACGTACAGCCTTTCGGGTTTGGCTATCAAATCTATTACGGCAAACTGCTCGAAATAATTCGTTTCTTCGGGCGACGGAAAGACGTTAAGCCCGTTGCTTTTCATAACTTCGGTATCGTAACACCCGAGCACGAGTTTGTCTCCCGTCGTTATCGGGAAAAACCCGTCGTTCGCGCCCGAAACGAACAACACTTTGACGTCGTTAAACCTGCTCTCCGACACGTTGCCTACAAACACCGCGTCCATATACTGCGGAATGACGCTCATCGTCATATTTTCCAGAACGGAATCGAGCATTTCGATAAATTCGTCCGTGCTCATTTTTCCGTTCGCGCATATACTCCCGATTTCCTCTATGACTCCGAGATACTTTTCCTTGTCGGCGTAAACTCTCTCTTCCGTAGTAACGCCGCCTTCGAACTTCTTTTCGCCTTCGATTACCGTTTCGAGTTCCGCCCACTCCTTTATCGCTTCGCAATATTCTCTCGCCGTCGCTTGCTGCGGAACTTTACTTATTATATCGGCGACGCGCTTTCTGATAGCCTCGGCTTCTTCGTATTCGCCCAAAACGAACGGTCTGTTAAACGCCGAATAATTGATATTGAATTTAAGACAGTAATTTTCGAAATTCTGTATTTCGGTACGACAAAAACCGGAGTACGGGTGCCTTACAAGCGACATTACCTCTTTTATCTCCATTCCGCTCGCGGCGGCGAATGCTTTTTTTACAAACGCCGCGAAAAATCCTCTCTTTATCGGATATTTCTCGTCGATAAAATAAGGTATGCCGTATCTTTTGAAAGTTTTGGAAGCGATTGCGTTAAAATCGGGGTTGTTTGCCGCTACGGCAATATCTTTGAATCTGTACCCCTCGTCGAATACGAGTTTATGTATCTCCCTTGCCGCGGCTTTAACTTCTTCGTACGCGTTTTTTTCGGCGTTTATTCTTACTTCGCCGCTTTCTTTTCCCGCATACGTTTTATTCCCCGCTCCGAAAACATTTCTGTGAAGGAAATCGAAAACGGGCGGAAGAATTTCCGTACTTTTTCGTGTTTCCACGGGAACTCCCGCCATAGACATATATTCGAGCAGTTCCTCTCTCTGTCTTACGGGAAAACATTCCGCGTTGGGGTTGTTCCCTCCGTCGCAGAACGCCGCGCTTACCGACGGGCACACGAGCGCAGCTCGTTTTATGAATTCCGTCTGGGCGTTGCTGAAAACGTTGAACCCGAGGATATAGATATGACTGTTTTTTACGTAGTCCGATTCTCCTATATGGTTTACCAGCCAGTCGACGCGCGTAACGGTATCGAAGTATCTGCCCGCAAGCTCCTCTTCGTACGCGCGATAAATCAAAGCCATATCCCTGAGCTTTTCTCCCACGCCGCCGCCGATGGTTTCGCTCTTTTTTTCGAGTTCTTCGCTCGTAATTCCGCTACTTCTGATTGCCGCGAGGGAAGCGAACATCTCCCGCGAAAACGCGACGCTTCTTACGTTCCTGTAATACGTAAGTTTATCTCCGAGCTCGTTTATTACACGGTTGAGAAGAAGAACGGTTCCCTCTTTCGACAAGCAGGTTTTGTTCTTTTTTCCCAGGGCTTTCTGCGCAAGCCGCGTAAAACTGCACACGTCCACGTTGAACGCGCCGTCGGGATAAATCGTCTCGCATATCTCCCGTTCCACGCCGAGGGTATAGCGGTCGGGCACGACGAAAATGTGCTGTCCGCTTCCGTCGTTCTGTTCGCGCAGAAGTCCGAACAGCGCCTTATGCCCGCCAAGCGTGGTATCGGAAATAACGCAGTTGAATTTCATACTGACATTTTACCAAATGTCGACTTAATTGGCAAGGCGCGGTTAAATAAATTTACTTTTCTATGCTCAGTTCGACTTTTAGGTCTAACTTCACGTCTTCGAGTTTAATATTCTTCGCCTTTTTCCCGTATTTTGCGTAAAACGACTGCCTTACCTCGAACACGTCGGCGTCCTTTTGTTTCATCTCTTCGAAAAACTCCTCTATCTTTCGTTTTAAGTCGTCCGCGCACGTTTTCAGTTCCTTTTCGCTAAGCACGTAAGCGAAAGTTTCTTCCATATCCGCTTCGTTTTTCGCCTTGAAATCCTTTACCGTCGCGCCGATTTTAACGCTCGCGGAAAAGGTCTTGCTCTCTAAATCGTATTCTTTTTTTACGTCGTTGCTTAAAACGAACACGCCCACGACGCCCGCGTCTATCTCGAAATCGTCGCTCCCCTTGTCGACTTTCGTAAGGATATAATTTATCGCTTTTGACGCGTCCTCGCCGTATTTTCCGACAAGCGCGCCTTTTTTAAGCACAACTACGTCGTTCAGGTTGTACGAATAGTCCTCTTTTTCCGTATCGGAAGAGGCGTTTGACGCGCTTTCCTCGGACGAGGACGGCACTTTGGGCGGGACCGCCGCTTTCCTTATATACGGCATATACGTCGTTTCGCCCAGGTCGTGATAGTCGACGATTATCTGTCTCAGCATTTTATACGCTATATTGTCGTACGTTCCGTAACTCGATATAAGTTGTTGAAGATACTGGCTCGCGTTGTTTCCGAACGCCGATTTCGACGACAGCACCTCCATAGGCGTTCCCTCGCACGCAAAAACGTACGCGTTATCGCTTATATACGTGTTTTCAAGCAGTGTGAAAATCTGTTTGCACGCGTCTCCGCTGTCCACGAGTTTTTCCCCGAGCAATATGACGTTGCAATGAGTGACCGTAAGCGTCATTCCGCAGATTTCCGTTATCTTCGTTATTGCGGACGACAAAAGTTTCGCTTTCGTCTCCACCACCCTTGTTCCCGCGGGTTTACCCTCGGTTTCCGAAGAAGTCAGTATCTGCACGCACGCGACTACGTTTCCTTCGTCGTCGCAGTCTATTCCCAGTCCCACCGCCATCGCTCTGGATTTCAGGTCGTCGTCGGGAATCATACTCCCGAGTATAAGGAACGCTATTATCGCAATCAGCGTAAAAATCCATTTAACTTTGCGGCGCATACTCCCTCCTTCTTCCGTTCTTTATCGCGTATAAGAGCAAAACCACGAGAGGAAGCGCGACTTCCACCGCGAACACCGCGTACTGAATACCGTTCGTGACGAACTTCACCGCCTCGCTCAACGTCTTTACCGAAGTAATCAGCACTATAAGCACCGCCGCGCAGAAGATAAACGTTCCCGCTTTTTTCAGTTTCAGCCCGTCGGAAATCCGGTTTACCGCGTTGATTTTAAGCGCAAGGGACAGCGTCCCCGTAATCAGCCACAACAACACGCTCGGCCAGTCCAGACTTCCTATTTCGCTTATTACGGTATTGAACGCGGCGAGCCGCGCAAACCCGAACGTCGCGTGCATAGACGAGTTGCCGTACAGCGAATACAGCAAGGCGTATCCACCGACCACCGAAGCCGTGCCGAGAACCATACAGACCGCAATCGGCGTGATTTTTTTCACTTTCGGCTTGAAAAACAACAACGGCGAGAAGTCGAAAGTAAAGATAAGAAACTTTCCTATCGCGGAAAAATAAGTCTGCGCTCCGTCCTCGAAAAGCGGAGTAAGGTAATTGCCTTCGAATTCGATTTCCCCGAAAAACAAACCGAAAATTATGATTATCGGTATCAGCCATATGCTTATTTCGTAAAGCCGCCCGATTGACCTTGCTCCGCGCGTTCCGAGATACGCGATGGCGAGTATCAGCACGACGGTTATCGCGGTTTCCGATATGTTGTAGAAAAAGAAACTGCATAGATAATTCGTAAGTTCCTGCGTAAGCACGAGCATTTTAATGAAAATCACAAAGAGGAAGGGTATGGAAATTATGCAATAGACCTTATTTCCGTATTTTTCCTTTATCCCGTCCATTCCTCCTTCTTTCGTAACTAACAGGACGACGGCAAGCTGTAAAAATTCGACCGCTACCACAATTCCTATCAAGGCGTACGCGCTTATTCCCGCTTCCCCGTAAAGCAGGGCGGGCAAAGAGGACATTTTGAACACCAACGGTATAAAAAATATCATTATATACAGTTGTTTCGAGCTAATTTCGTTCATCTCACCCTCCTGAGTCGGACCTTGTCAATCAGCCGATACGACCCCGGTCGATTTTTGAGGTCGGTAAGGTTATATTTGACGAGAAAATCTTTCAAATCGTCCTTAAATATCGGCGCGACGGGCATAAGATAAGGCATTCCGCAACTCGTAAGCGCGGACATATACGCCAGAATGCACATTGCGGAAATCACTATCCCGAACAACCCGAGCAATCCCGCGCACACGACGAAAAGCACCCTCAAAATGCCCAGCGTTCCCACTTCGTCGGGCACCGCGTAAATTCCTATCCCGCTCATCGCTACTACGAGCACGGTTAAACTGCTCAAAAGCCCCGCTTTCACCGCGGTATCCCCGAGCACGATTGCCCCGACTACGCCGAGAGCCATTCCCACGTGCCGCGGCATTCTTATGCTCGCTTCGCCGAGTATTTCGAACAGTATCAGCGCAATCAACATTTCGAGCGTAGGCGAAAACGGTATATTCCCCGTAGAATTTATTACCGTTGCAAGCAGTTCTACCGGCAGCAGCTGGAACTGGTACACCTGCACGGACACGAACATCGCGGGAAGAAACAGAGCGAGAAACGCGGCGAAAATTCTTACGTAACGCAAAAAAGTCGCCCTCATCGGTCGTTTATACGCGTCTTCCGCGTCTTCGAAGTCCTCAATAAGCGCGAACGGCAAAAACAGCACTATCGGCGACCCGTCGCAAATAATCGCCACTTTCCCGTCCAGTATTCTGTCCGCGATTATATCGGGTTTTTCACTGTTTCCCACCTGTTTGAACAGTGAATACGGTCTGTCTTCCAGCATTTTGGTGAGGTACGACGAATCTATTATCCCGTCGATTTCCACCGTACTCAGTCTTCTTTCTATCTCTTCGAGCACGTTTTGTTTAACCACGTCTTTGAGATACGCGACGGTAACGGTGGTAAGCGTTCGCGTCCCCACGCTCAGTTCTTTGAACACGAGGTTTTCGTTTCTGATTCTTTTCCGTATCAGAACGCAGTTCATTTTCGAACTTTCCACAAACCCTTCCCTCGGACCTTTTATTACCGAAGAAGTAGGCGGTTCCGCAACCGAACGCCCGACGATTTTTTTGACGGGAATTTCGATAATAGCCGAACCGCACAAAAGAGCCGCGCACCCGTTAAGCACGCTTTCTTTGCACTTTTCCCATTCGATTTCCTTCATATTACCGCCGTAACTCACTATCGACCGCAATCCTTCGAGGTTGTCGCAAAACGGTTCTTTTTTCTTTACCAGCGGTTCTATTACCGATTCTTCCAGTTCTTTAACGTCGATTAACCCGTCGAAATACACCGCTTTCCCGAAGAAAACCGGCGTTTTTATATCCCGTACGGTGAAATCGGGCGGATAACCGAACATAGCGCGGAGTTCTTCCGCACGCTCTTCAACGTTGTTTATCATACGCTATTTTTTATTTCCCTTTTCCTTGCGTTATAAACTCACACTCAAAGAAAATTCGGCATACGAATGTAATAGAAAACCAAAACAGGAGGTACATACTATGAACTTTTTTGACGGTGGAAATTCCGGCGGATGCGGATGCGGCGGAAACGCCTGCGGTTGCGGCTGCGGTTGCAACAACATCTTATGGCTCTTACTCATCCTTTGCTGCTGCGGTAACGGTTCCTGCATATGCGACATACTGCCCTTACTGCTCATTATGAGCTGCTGCTGCGGTAACAAATCGTCTCACGATTGCGGTTGTAACAACTGCAACTAACCCCATTAAAAGAGGGTGTTCCTCCGAACACCCTCTTGCAAAAACTATTTTATTAAGCGTAGATTGCGAGAGGGGAAAACTTTCTCCAAAAAAGTTTTCCCCTCTCGCGCTCTTCCTTTACAAAAATTTATAAAGAGTATGCGAGGGAGAAAACCTTTTTAGGCAAAAAGTTTCTTCTCCCTCGCGCTCCCTCTTTACAAAAAACTTTCGCATTGTTTGTATGGTTTTTTCTCTTATATTAGGTATTAACTTAAATAAGAAAATTAAAAAAGGTATAAATATAATTCAAAAAGTGGAAAGCCCATTTTTCACTTTTTGCCCTTATAGGGGTCGAGCAGGGGAAAATTCCCCTGCGAAATAAGGATAAAAGAAAGTCGGTACGACTTTCTTCCTTATGAGTCCGACTTACACGGAATTAAATTTTATCCGCACAAAGGCTTTCGCCGACTGCGGGAAAATTCCGTGTAACGAGTGGTCGGGTTTATTCTGCCTCGGGCGGGTAGCTGACGCGAAATGTTTTAAGTCAAAATACCCAAAAAACGAAAATGACACTTTTCGTTTTTTGCCCGAATGGGGTTCGAGCAAGGGGCGTAAACCCCTTGCTAACTTAAATGAAAAGAAAGTCGGTACGACTTTCTTCCTTATGAGTCCGACTTATGCGGATAAAAAAATCGTCCGCGTGTCGGCTTATGCCTACCGCGAGCGATTTTCCGCATAACGTTTGGTCGGAACAACGTAACGTAGGGCGGGTGGGTTGACGCGAAATATTTTTCGTCTAAATATTCAAAAAGTGAAAATCACACTTTTCACTTTTTGCCCATATGGGGATAAGCAAGGGGCGTAAACCCCTTGCGAACTTACATCACAAGCAAAATGTGTCATTTTGCTTCCTCGGAAGTCCGACTTATGCGGATAAAAAAATCGTCCGCGTGTCGGCTGAATGCCTACCGCGAGCGTTTTTCCGCATAACGTTTGGTCGGAAACTTCTATTAAAAAGGGCGCACCAAAGTGCGCCCTTATAATCAGACTTGATTGAGAGTAATATCCTTAATAAGGATTATGACTACTCGATTATCGCGGAAACAACACCGCTTCCTACCGTTCTGCCACCTTCACGGATAGCGAAACGAAGTCCCTGTTCGATAGCGATAGGAGTAATGAGTTTGATGTCCATTTTGATGTTATCTCCGGGCATAACCATTTCTACGCCTTCGGGAAGGGTGATGGTTCCGGTAACGTCGGTCGTTCTGAAATAGAACTGAGGACGATATCCGTTAAAGAACGGGGTATGTCTTCCGCCTTCTTCTTTCTTCAAAACGTAAACCTGGCTGGAGAAATGCGTGTGGGGATGAATGGTGCCCGGTTTCGCGAGAACCTGTCCTCTTTCGATTTCTTTTCTGTCGATACCTCTCAGAAGTGCGCCGATATTGTCGCCTGCCTGAGCAAAGTCGAGAAGTTTTCTGAACATTTCTACGCCGGTAACAGTCGTTTCCTTCGGTTTGTCCATAAGTCCGACGATTTCCACTTTATCCTGAACTTTAACCATACCACGTTCAACTCTGCCCGTAGCAACCGTTCCACGTCCGGTGATGGTGAAGACGTCTTCAACCGGCATAAGGAAGGGTTTATCGGTGTCTCTTTCGGGAGCGGGGATGTAAGCGTCAACAGCGTCGAGAAGTTCTCTGATGCAGTCGCAGTCGGGACCGTCCGCTCTGCCTTCCGCAGCAGCCTGCATAGCTTTGAATGCAGAACCTCTGATGACGGGGATGTCGTCTCCGGGGAAATCGTAGCTCGAAAGAAGTTCTCTTACTTCCATTTCTACGAGGTCGAGGAGTTCGGGGTCGTCAACCAAATCGGTCTTGTTCATAAATACTACGATGTAAGGAACGCCAACCTGACGAGCGAGCAGGATGTGTTCGCGGGTCTGCGGCATCGGTCCGTCGGTAGAAGCAACGACGAGGATTGCGCCGTCCATCTGCGCCGCGCCGGTAATCATGTTCTTAACATAGTCGGCGTGTCCGGGGCAGTCAACGTGAGCATAGTGACGGGTAGCCGTCTGATATTCGACGTGAGCCGTGTTTATCGTTATTCCTCTTGCTTTTTCTTCGGGCGCTTTGTCGATTTCGTCATAACGCATTTTTTCCGCGTTACCGGCAGCCGCGCATACCATCGTGATAGCGGCAGTCAAAGTGGTCTTACCGTGGTCAACGTGACCGATGGTTCCGATATTGACGTGCGGCTTATTTCTTTCAAATTTAGCTTTTGCCATTTTTAGAATATCCTCCCAATAGATATATTTGTTTTTGAGTCTTTATTGATTATAATATATTTTTTTGGACTTGTCACGCGTTTTTTCAATCTTTTTCAAAAATAGAAAAAAATCGAAAATAACGCGTTTTAGGTTTTTTTCACCTTATCCGTTAGTTTTAATTCCTTCGAGCAAGCGTTTCTTTTCGCTGTTCGGCACTTCCATATAGCAGTTAAGCTGCATATTGTAGTTTCCTCTTCCCTGCGTCGCTCCTCTCAGAACGTTTGCATATCCGAACATTTCGCTCAGCGGAATATCGCAATCGATGATTTTCACGCCGTTTCTGTCCTGCATTTCCTTAATCGTTCCTCTACGCGAATTTACCGTATTGAACACGTCTCCGATATATTCCGGCGGAACGGTTATTTCCACGCTCATTACGGGTTCGAGTATCGTCGGGTCGGCTTTCTTCGCCGCGTCCTTGAACGCCATACTGCCCGCAATCTTAAAGCTCATTTCCGAAGAGTCTACGTCGTGGAAACTACCGTCGACCAATCTTACTTTGAAATCGACCACTTCGTATCCGCACAAAACGCCGCCTTTCGCCGCTTCGCGTATACCTTCTTCGATAGGCTTGATGAATTCCTTCGGAATTACGCCGCCGACGATTTCGTCGATAAATTCGATTCCCTTTCCGGGTTCGTTGGGTTCGAGTTCGATAATCGCGTGACCGTACTGTCCTTTACCGCCGCTCTGTCTGACGTATCTGCCTTCGCCTCTCGCCGCTTTCTTAACCGCTTCGCGGTACGCAACCTGCGGCGCGCCGATATTCGCTTCTACTTTGTATTCTCTCAGCAGTCTGTCTACGATGATTTCCAGGTGAAGTTCGCCCATACCGGCAATTATCGTCTGTCCGGTTTCTTTGTTCGTATAAGTACGGAACGTCGGGTCTTCTTCCGCAAGTTTCGCAAGCGCGATACCCATTTTTTCCTGTCCTATCTTCGTTTTCGGTTCGATTGCCAGTCTCACGACGGGTTCGGGGAACACCATACTGTCGAGAATAATGGGTTTCGCCTGGTCGCAGAGCGTTTCGCCTGTGGTCGTATCTTTCAAGCCGATAAGCGCGACTATATCTCCCGCATACGCCTCGTCGATGTCCACTCTGTCGTTCGCGAACATTCTGATAAGTCTTCCTATTCTTTCTTTGCTGCGTTTGTTCGAGTTATAAACCGTCATACCTTTGGTAAGAACGCCGCTGTATATACGGAAGAACGTCAGTTTTCCTACGAACGGGTCAACCGCAACCTTAAACGCGAGTCCGCACAGAGGTTCGGTATCGCTGGAAATTCTTTCGATTTCGTTGCCTTTTTCATCCGTTCCTTTAACCGCTTCTATATCCAAAGGAGAAGGCAGCAACGCGACTACGTAGTCGAGCAGTCTCTGAACGCCTTTGTTTCTGTAAGAACTGCCGCAGACGACGGGAGTTACGCCCATAGCAATCGTCGCTTTTCTCAGCGCGGGCATAATTTCTTCTTCGCTGACGGGTTCGTCTTCGAGAACTTTCATCATTATGTCGTCGTCATAGTCGGCGCAAGCCTCGACAACGACTCTTCTCGCTGCTTCCGCCTGTTCTTTCATATCCGCGGGAACTTCCGCTATCGTGAAGTTCTTTCCGGTCTTGTCTTCGTTATAGATAAGAGCTTGTTGTTTGATAACGTCGACTATTCCGATAAAATCGCCCTCTTTACCGATAGGCAAAGTAAGCGGTACGGGGATAGTATGAAGTCTGGTTTTCATCATTTCCACAACGTTGTAGAAATCCGCGCCGAGTATGTCCATTTTGTTTACGAACGCTATTCTCGGAACGTTGTATTTATCAGCCTGACGCCATACGGTTTCGCTCTGAGGTTCGACGCCGCCTTTCGCGCAGAAAACCGCTACCGCGCCGTCGAGAACGCGCAGACTTCTTTCGACTTCTACGGTGAAGTCGACGTGTCCGGGGGTGTCGATAATGTTAATCGTATGACCGAGCCAGTGCGTGGTAACCGCCGCGCTGGTTATCGTAATTCCTCTTTCCTGTTCCTGAACCATCCAGTCGGTCGTAGCCGCGCCTTCGTGCGTTTCGCCGAGCTTATGGGTAAGTCCGGTATAGTAAAGGATACGTTCGGTCGTCGTCGTTTTTCCGGCGTCGATATGCGCCATTATTCCGATGTTTCTGAATTTCTCTAAGGGTACTTGTCTTCCCATTGATTTCTCCTCGCTTAGTTATGAGTTGATTTTTATGTTGTTTTTTTGTTTCTTTCCGCTAATTTCGTCTTCGCGTCGACAAGCGTAAAAACCGTTACGCCCGCCCGCACCCGATAAACAAAGCGAGCATACTACTGTAAATGGTGGTATGCCCGTATGTTGTCATTATTGCCGAAAAAAGGTGCTTTGATACTAAAAACGATAATGCGCGTACGCCTTGTTCGCTTCCGCCATACGATGAGTATCTTCTTTTTTCTTGACCGCGCCGCCTGCGTTGTTGTATGCGTCCATCAACTCGTTCGCGAGTCTGAGATACATCTGCTTTTCGCCGCGTTTACGCGCAAACATAACTATCCATCTTATTCCTAACGTCTGACGTCTTTCGGGACGGATTTCCAGCGGTACCTGGTAGTTGCTTCCGCCGATTCTTCTCGCCTTGACTTCCAAAGTCGGCATTACGTTTTCCAGAGCCTGCACGAATACGTCGTTGGGGTTCATTCCCATCTTCTCTTCGATGACGTTGAACGCGCCGTATACGATTTTCTGAGCAACGCCCTTTTCCCCGTCGAGCATAACCTGATTGACGAGTTTGGTGACTACTTTGGAATTGTAAATAGGGTCAGGCAAAACTTCACGCTTAGGAACTCCACTTCTTCTAGGCATTATTGTGTCCTCCTGTAATTTTTGTTGGTTGGGTAAAATTCAATCTATAAATTGAATTTATTTGGGCTTTTTCGCGCCGTACTTCGACCTTGCCTGGTTGCGCTTCGCAACGCCTGCGGTGTCGAGCGTACCACGGATAATATGGTAACGAACACCCGGAAGGTCCTTAACTCTGCCGCCGCGAACGAGAACTACGCTGTGCTCTTGCAAACTGTGTCCGATACCGGGAATATAAACCGTACCTTCCATACCGTTCACCAAACGCACCCTTGCGATTTTTCTTACCGCGGAGTTAGGCTTTTTGGGGGTAGTCGTAGTGACGGACAAGCATACGCCTCTCTTCTGAGGACATTTTTCCATCATAGGAGTCTGGCTTTTCTTGACTTGTCTTTCCCTGCCCTGCCTTATCAGTTGGTTAATTGTTGGCATTCAAAATCCTCCTCTTAGTTATAGATGAATTTATCCCTTTCAACCCTTTAAGAATAAACTCGCCTTATTTGCGGCTGAACTTTTCGTTCGTTTCCGACAACCTCGCGGTCGGCGTCACACCTTTGCCTTCCGTAAGCTCCACGCACCCTTTCCCGTCGGCAGCCGACCGAGGGACTTTCTCCGTGACTCCGCCCGTAAGCATTTAGGGCGAAACAAAATACCTATGCTTTCACATAAGCTTAATCATTATACCAACTCATTTTTTGCTTGTCAATTAAAAAAACGCTATTTTTTCGCGCTTTTTCTTGTTAAACAGTACCGCGGCTTGACGCCCGGCAAAATAGCCTATCGCCGTCAAGCCGCGGATTTTATGATTATCAATGATTTGGGTTGTCTATGACAAACATATCAAACTCACATACGCTCGTCAGATTCGCTAGTAGGTCGCCTTGCGTGCAATGCACTCCCTATCCTAGAATTCTATGCTAGAACAAGCGAATTTTCAAAGCGGGTGCAACGCCGTTATAATTGTTGTAAGCGACGTGACCTTTGTTTCCCTCAGTCGCGCTGCCGTTGTAACCGACGGTGAGCGCGTGATGACTCTCACTGTAGTGAGGCGAGCGGAGCCACCACCAACCGTTGCCGTAATAGCTACTGTTCGTATCCATATACGCTCCCGTTGCTCGGCTGTAATCGCTCGTTTGCTTTCTTCTTGCCGTATCGAAATTACTGTAATCACTGTTAAAACCGTATGCGCTGTCAGTTACTTCCTGCTCGCTAAGTAAGAATACTTTGTCGTTGGTGTTTTCGCAGGCATATGAATTGTTTCCGTTGTTCCATTGCGTTGCGTTGTTGTTCGGGTTCGTGCTCCTTGCGCTGTTGTCTACTTCGGTTATTTGTATCAACTCTTGCTGTAAGCTGTTAAACGCTTTGTTATAGAACTCGTTATTTAACCATTGCCGTATCTCGCTGCTTACATATTTGTTGACGCTGGAAGAACTATACGTTAGATTTTCTATTATACTTTCGCACAGTATAAATGCGTTTCCGTCTTTTTCTTCCAGTATTCTCCACTTGATAGGTTCTACCTTGAAGTAGTATACCGTTCCGCTTGTTACGGTTGCGTTATTGCTGAATTTATATCCGCTACCAAACGGCGTTGCCGTAACCTTAGCGTATCTATTTCCGTCGTTTCCTGAATAGTAACCGTCACTGTCGGCGGTACCACCTACCGTTACGTTATTTGCTTTTATCGTTTGAGGATAATTGCCGAAATAGATATAATTACCGACCCTTACATATTTATCCGTTTCCATTGTTGCCGCTATAGCGTCTAAATCTTCTGCTCCGCATACAGTGCATATGTAGTTTTCATAATTATGTCCCGCCGCTTCGATTTCTGTTACTTCGGTTGTCGCTTCGCAACGCGTGCAGTGTTTCGACTTGCTTCCCGCAGTTGTGCAAGTCGCTTCGGTATCTACCGTGAAATTCTCTTCCCATTCGTGTCCGAGCGCGTCGATTTCTACTTTCGTAGTATAATCGCAGCGCGAGCAGGTAACATACGCGTCCCAACCGACTTCCGTACAAGTAGCCGCTTTCGCTTCGTGACTTACCTCGTCGTGTCCGAGCGCGTCTATCGCCGTAACTTCGGTTGTCGCTTCACAACGTGAGCAGTGTTTCGACTTGCTTCCCGCAGTTGTGCAAGTCGCTTCGGTATCTACCGTAAATTCGTTTTCATAATCGTGTCCGAGCGCGTCGATTTCTACTTTCGTAGTATAATCGCAGCGCGAGCAGGTAACATACGCGTCCCAACCGACTTCCGTACAAGTAGCCGCTTTCGCTTCGTGACTTACCTCGTCGTGTCCGAGCGCGTCTATCGCCGTAACTTCGGTTGTCGCTTCGCAACGCGTGCAGTGTTTCGACTTGCTTCCTTTTTCCG
>CAYQKV010000001.1:296391-298518 GCA_964418255.1 uncultured Christensenella sp. | reverse complement strand
AACGTGTGGTCGGGGCAATGCCAGTCCGACTTACACGGAAATAAATTTTATCCGCACAAAGGTTTTTACCGACTGCGGTAAAATTCCGTGTAACGACTGGTCGGAATATATTATTATTCTACCGTTACACTCTTCGCCAAATTTCTCGGTTTGTCTATATCGCAACCTCGGTAAAGAGCGGAATAATAGGCGAAAAGTTGAGTGGGAATTACGCTCACGATAGGCGAAATATATTCGCAGACTTCTGGAATGAAAATCACGTCGTCGCATAAAGATATGAGTTTATTGTCTCGGAACGAGGTAATCAGAGTGATTTTCGCGCCGCGAGCTTTGACTTCGGCAATGCAGGTAACCATTTTGTCTATCAAATATCTCTGCGTAACGACGGCGATGACGAGAACGCCTTTTTCGATAAGAGCGAGCGTGCCGTGTTTCAGCTCTCCCGCCGCATATGCTTCGGAATGAAGATAACTGATTTCTTTCAATTTAAGGCTGCCTTCGCACGCAACGCAGTAATCGAGCCCTCTGCCGAGATAAAAAACGCTTTTCGGGTCGGAGTTGCGTTTTGCAAGTTGAGAAATCTGTTGTTCGCAAAGCAGAGTTTCTTTAAGTTTTGTCGGAATAGACAGAAGTTCGCAAACCGCGCCGCCGTCGCAAACCCCGCGCTTATCGGGTGAAAAGTACTCGGCTGCGTCGAGACAAAAAGCGGTTAATACGGCAAGCTGGCAGTTGTACGCTTTCGTGCTCGCTACGGCAATCTCCGTGCCCGCCGCTGTCAGAATGACGTAGTCGGATTCGCGGACGATAGAAGACGAGGGGACGTTACATACCGCCAGAACATTCCCGCCTTCTGATTTGATTTTTTTGACCGCGCAAAGCGTATCGGCGGTCTCGCCGCTTTGAGAAACCGCAATAAAAAGCGTTTCTTTTACGGGATATGAGGAAAAAACAAACTCTCCGCTCGATTCGGCATAACAGTCGAGAGAGGGGACGAGTTCCCGAAGCAACCGTTTTGCCGCCATACAGGCGTGCAGGGCGGTGCCGCAGCCGACGAGAACTATTCTGCGCACGCCGTCGAACACCGATTTCGAAAAAGAGAGATAGAACGAGCCGAGAGCGCGGGACACAGCTTCGGGTATTTCGTCGATTTCCTTTCGCATATAATGAACGTAACCGCTTAGGGATAGATTTTCATCGCAGGAGAGCGCGGAAAACGTAGGCGTAAACTCTTGCAGGGAAAAATCGAATAAAGAGATAGAAGCGGGAGTAACGAACCCGACCGTGTCGTCGGGAAGAGCAACGCACTTGTCTACTTTTGCGGATAACCCCGGATAGTCCGAACAGACGTAACCCGAGCCGTCTTTAACCCCTACGACGAGAGGGTTGTTTTTCTTTGCAAAGAAAATACGGGACTTATCGAAAATGGAAATTACGGCTATGGCAAACGAACCTTTAAGACGTTTAACGGCTTCCGAAATTGCAGTTAAAGTATCCCCTTTATAGTAATATTGAATGAGATTTGCAATAATTTCGCTGTCGGTGTCGGAGGTAAAAGAAAAATTCGCGTCGAGAAGAAAATTTTTGAGCGCGAGATAGTTTTCGATTACGCCGTTATGAACGAGAGCGAACGAGGAATCGTTTGAAAGAAAAGGGTGAGCGTTTTTATCGTCGGGTGCGCCGTGAGTCGCCCAACGAGTGTGACCGATACAGGGAGACCCGAATAAAGGCGAGTCGACAAGGGAAGCGCGGAGAGCGGAGACTCGACCTTTCTTTTTGCGTATTGAAATCGAGCGCGAGGATAAAACGGCAATTCCGCTGCTGTCGTAACCGCGGTATTCGAGAAAGGAGAGACCCGAGCAAACCTCATCCACGCAATCGGCGTTACGAACACAGCCCATAATTCCGCACATAAAAAAACCTCAACGTAATAACATACTATGCCGAGTCGGGAAAAAATGCGTAAAAACGCTGGACAAAAAAAAATTTTATGGTACAATATATATGCTAAAAGGACAAGCTGGTGTGGCTCAGTCGGTAGAGCAGCTGATTCGTAATCAGCAGGTCGGCGGTTCGAGTCCGCCCACCAGCTCCAAAAAAGAGCGAAACGGAAACAACGTTTCGCTCTTT
>CAYQKV010000001.1:287310-296291 GCA_964418255.1 uncultured Christensenella sp. | reverse complement strand
TGCTGATTTCACGAAGCGGATATGCGAGTGAGAGGCGGGGACCCCGAAAAATCAAGAGATTTTTTGGGGCAACAAAAGGTCGGCGGTTTGAGTCCGCCCACCAGCTCCAAAAAAGAGCGAAACGGAAACAACGTTTCGCTCTTTTTTCGTAAATAGTAGACGAGCCGAAGGACTGCTGATTTCACGAAGCGGATATGCGAGTGAGAGGCGGGGACCCCGAAAAATCAAAAGATTTTTTGGGGCAACAAAAGGTCGGCGGTTCGAGTCGGCATATCGGCGTTTCGCTTTACAGGGGAAGACATATAAATATGTGTATTTTATTGAATTCTAGTTTTAACTATGATATAATTTATTATTATGGAGAATTACTATGTATCTTGAAGACATACCGGGTTTTATTGAATTTTCCGAAGTATCGGATAAAGTAACGGAAATCGTTTTGGCGTCTTGCGACGTTGCGGAATTTTTAGGCGCAGAGAAATACGGACTGCAAGATATAAACGACTTACGTGGGACGAAATATGAGGATATAATTCCCGCGTTTATTTCGGTTAAAACGGGCGACAGCTACGGAATGACGGGAAAATTGTTTCGTTTCAGACTTACGGAAGAGGTTCGCAGCCATATTCTCGAAGAGTCGCTTGTCTGTATATTTAGCTACAACAATGCGGTATATTTGGAAAATTTATGCCTGTATTTCAAAGATAAAGTGATTTTTTCTTGCGTTTCACACGAATTTCTTTCGCTATATCATATGGCTGAAATCGACGATTCGCTCGGCGACGCGATTTATACCGCAATCGAAGAAACGATGCAAAAGATGCCGTTATACGAAACGATGAAAAAGGCGGTTCGGCGGGCGAACGAGTCGGCTACGAAAATGGAGAAAGAACTGCAAATTCTTTTCGATTTATGCTGGTACGTCGATGAAGAGAAAGGAATGTGGGTATACACGCCGCCGAAATATAAATGCGATTTGAATTTATTCAAAGAAATTGCGAAAAAATATCTCACGGAAGAGACGTTTGCTCCGCTTGCGGCTGTCAATTCATTTTCCGAACTGCAACCTCTTCCCGTTGCAAAAACGGTTGAGGAAGCGTTGCACGGAAAGGGAAGTTACGCGCCGCAGTTTATGCTTACAGAGTATTACAATACGGTAAAATATGAATTGAGTATCCTCGAATGTGTAATCGGGCTTGAAAAGGCAAAGAATAACAACTGATAATTTACGATTTCCAACGAAGAGTGGATAGATTGCGTTGATTTTTTTTCGAAACCGAGCCGTCGCTGTACTATCGTACAGTAGGCGAAGGCTTCGGAAAAGCCCCGAGATTATAATTAACATATCCGTATTATGACAAAGGGGATAAACTCTTAAAGAAAGACAAAATTATTAACAGAATAGTTTTCTGTCATTGCGGGTAGTAAATCAACGTGATATGGCAACTCCGTTTTCAAACGCCGTTTTTCTACCGAGATGCGAGAGGAAAGGCTCGCGGTATTCTGGCAAAAAAACAGTTATTAAGTTTAACTTTGAAGAGTCGTATCGTTGACTTTTCTTTTTTATATTTTTATAATATTTATTATAATAAATGTCAGGGAGACACAGATGAAACTACCTTTTATAACCAAAGAAAAAGCGGAAATTATTGCGGCGGAATATCCGACCCCTTTTCATATTTACGACGAAAAAGGTATCGTCGACAACGCGAAGGAACTCTATTCGGCGTTCGCCTGGAATAAGGGATATAAAGAGTATTTTGCGGTAAAAGCGACGCCGAATCCCGAAATTCTCAAGATACTTAAAAAGTTAGGATGCGGCGTGGATTGCTCGTCGTATACCGAACTTCTTATGGCAAAAGAATGCGGTTTTTCGGGCGACGAGATTATGTTCAGCAGTAACGAGACGCCCGCGCAGGAGTTCGTTCTCGCTCGCGAGCTGGATGCGATAATCAACCTTGACGACATAACGCATATCGAATTCCTTAAAAAAACCGCGGGTATCCCCGAAAAAATTTCCCTAAGATATAACCCCGGCGGAGAATTCAGCGTAAACAACCGCATAATGGGCAACCCCGCGGACGCAAAATACGGGCTTACGCGTAAACAACTATCCGAAGCGGTTTCCATTCTGAAAAAAGAGGGCGTAAAAGAGTTCGGTCTCCACGCTTTTCTCGCGAGCAACACACTCGGAAACGATTACTACGAAGAACTTGCGCGCGTTTTGTTTACCGCGATTGCCGAACTTACCGAAGAATTCGGAGTTAAGTTCACTTTCGTGAACCTAAGCGGAGGAATAGGCGTGCCTTACCGTCCCGACCAGCCGAAAAACGACGTTTTCGTTATTTCCGAAGGCGTGAAAAGGGTATACAATGAAGTTCTTGCGAAAAAAGGCATAGAAGTAAGTATCTGCACCGAGCTCGGAAGGTATATGCTCGCGCCTTACGGCGGGTTGATTACAAGAGCAATACACGAAAAGCATATATATAAAGAATATATCGGCGTGGACGCGTGTTCGGCAAACCTGATGAGACCCGCGATGTACGGAGCGTACCACCATATAACGGTGCTCGGTAAGGAAAACGAACCTTGCGACAGAATTTACGACGTCGTGGGAAGTCTGTGCGAAAACAGCGATAAATTTGCGGTGGACAGACCTTTGCCAAAAATAGAAATAGGCGACCTTATCTTTATACACGACGCGGGCGCGCACGGTTTCAGTATGGGATATAACTATAACGGCAGATTGAGAAGCGCGGAAATACTGTTGCAGGCGGACGGTTCGTACAGATTGATAAGAAGAGCGGAAACGCCCGAAGACTATTTCGCAACGTTGACGTTTTTGCCCGAATTCGCAAAATACAAAAGATAATTCAGAATAGTAAAATCTAAACGTAAAGCATAGAAAATATAAAAGTCATTCTTTGGAGGTGCGCTTATGAAAGAGAAATTACGCGATTTTTCCGTAAAAATGCGCGTCGGCGCGGAGAAAGCGGCGGACGGATTTGCAAGAACGGTGGTTAAAAAACGGCTGTGGTTCGTCATAGCATTCGCCGTGCTTTTCGTCGCGGGTATAGTCGGCTTCTTTTTCGTGAACACAAATTACGATTCGACGGCGTATCTTCCTTCGGACAGCGAAGTTAAAAGCGGACTTTCCATAATGTATGACGAGTTCGGAGAAGGCGGGAACGCATCCGCAATGATTATAAAACGCGGAGCGGAAGGGAAAACGAGCGTTTCTTATGCCGAAGCCGTGGAATTCAAGAATAAAATTCTAAAAACCGAGGGAATAGACGGCGCGATGTGGCTCGACGATTTGTTTGCGGGCTTTACCGCGGATTTTTCCGACGAATACTCCGCGGACGAATATGCCGAAAGTATCCTTTTGCTTTTGAATATCACAGATAAAATAAGTTTGAGCGCAATCGCAAATAACCCCGCAATAAAATGGTTTATCGACAGGATTGACTTGTCTAACCCCGATACCGTTATCACGCTCATTTCAAGCGACCTTTTCTGGAACATAATCAAAGACGAATATACCGCGCAGATAAACAGCGGAATTTATTCGTTCGACGAACAAAGAGGAAAAGCGATAATAATTTCTATGGCGGGAGATTTTCTCAGAAGCGGTTTGCTTAACGGAAGCGACGCGGGGAGCGTCACGGCGGGCGAAGCGGAAGCAATGCTCGGAGGGTTCAAAGAATCGCTTGCGATGTTTTATGCGGCGGATGAAAACGGAAAATATTCTCCGCTTTATCAGCTTACTTTTACGGGAACGGACTACGCGGATTCGACGATAAAAGCGATAGACGGAATAAGAAACCTTGCGGACGGCGAGGGGTATTCCTTACATATGAGCGGAAACGCGGCGACAACGTATAACAGCATAGATTGCGTGGAAAAACAGACTTTGTACGCGCTTATAGCGGTCGGCGCGGTCGTACTGGTAATTCTGTTTCTGTTCAGCACTTCTTTCTGGGAACCCGTGCTCTATCTGATAGCGATAGGGGTGGCGGTAGTCATCAATATGGGAAGCAACGTGGTTTTGGGAAGCGTGTCATATCTCACGAGCGGAGTGGCGGGGATATTGCAGCTCGCGCTCAGTATGGATTACTCGATATTCCTTTTGACGCGTTTCAAACAGGAAAAAGAGAAAACGCCCGACGTCGAAGAAGCTATGATAAACGCGATAAAAGCGTCGCTCAGCCCGATAAGCGCGAGCAGTTTAACGACGATTGCAAGTTTTGTCGCGTTGATGTTTATGAGCTATACAATCGGGCTCGATATGGGAATAGTGTTCGCAAAAGGCGTTATTTTAAGCCTTTTAAGCGTGTTTATGCTCCTACCCGGACTTGCGATTTATACAAACAAACTCATAGTGAAATCCACGCATAAGAGTTTCAAATTTACGTTCGGAAAATTTACCGCGGGAGTACTCAAAGGCAAAATCGTAATACCGATAGTCTTGCTCGCCGTAATAGTAGTTGCGGCGGTGGGACAGAATTATATGAAATTCGGCTACGGCGATACCGCTACGTTCGGAAGCGAAGGGTCGCTTATTTATGAAGATAAACAGGAAATCGAAAGCGTGTTCGGCAGTCAGAATCAGCTTGCCGCGCTTATAAGTAAAGAATATGCGGACAAAACGGTTACCGTCGACGGAAAAACCGTTACGGCGGAAAGCGCGATAACAACCGAACTCGCGGCAAAAGATTACGTAATTACCGCGCAGTCCAAAGCGGTGATAGAAGAAAGCGGAATGAGCGGTCTGATGCCCGAATCGTTTCTGAAACAATTCGATAACGGCGGGAAATACCGCAGAATAGTTACCTATCTCGAACTTCCCGAAGAAGGTGAGAAAACGGAAAAAGCCATTGCGGAAATAAGAAGCGTTTTCGAAAAATACGGCGTGGAAAAAGGAGATTATTTCCTGCTCGGCGGGTCAAGCAGCGCGCTGGAAATCAAAGAAATAGTAAACGTCGATTACGACGTAATTACCTGGATTTCCGTCGTGCTCGTAATACTGATTTTATTCGCGACTTTCCGAAATTTCGTTCTGCCTATTTTGCTTGTTTTCGTGATAGAAGGGTCGGTATGGATAAGTATGAGTATCAGCGTGCTTACGGGCGATACGCTCGTGTTCCTCGGATATTTGATAGTAAGCGCGGTTATGCTTGGAGCGACCATCGATTACGGAATTTTGCTTACCTCAAACTACCTCGAAGCAAGGGAAAATGCGGAAAAAACCGAAGCGATGAAGTCAGCTGTGGCAAAGAGCAGCAGAGCGATACTGACAAGCTCGATTATACTTTGTTGCGCAGGAATAGTTATTTCCCTGACTTCCACAATGCCCGCTATCGTCGTATTCGGACAACTCATAGCGAGAACAGCCGCGACAAGCCTCGTGCTCGTCTTTACCCTTCTTCCGTGCCTTCTTACGCTTTTCGATAAATGGATAGAAAAAACCACGATAGGCGGCGCAAACTTCTATAAAGCGTCCTGCGAAAATACGGAAACCAAAAACGGAATAAGTGAACCCCAAAATTCCGCCGAAGAGCAGGAAGCCGCGGCGTCGGACGTGGAGGAAAAATGAAAAATATCGTGCTCATAGGTATGCCTTCCTGCGGCAAGAGCACAGTGGGAAAGATAATAGCGGAGAAGACGGGAAGGAAATTTATAGATACCGATTTTCTCGTCGAGGAAGCGTGCGGAGTAAGCATACCCGAGATATTCAAAGAAAACGGAGAGATATATTTCCGCGAAAAAGAAAGGGAGGCGGTCGTACTTGCCGCTTCTTCCGACGGCGCGGTGATTGCGTGCGGCGGGGGCGTGGTGCTCGACAAAAGGAATATAAACGCGCTTAAAGAAAACGGAATAATTGCGTTTATTAAAAGGGACGTAAGAAAACTTTCCACGGAAGGAAGACCTCTTTCCAAAGACATTGAGACGCTTGAAAAAATGGAAAAAATCCGTATGCCGCTGTATGAAAAATACGCGGAAATAATTGTAAAAAACGACAAAGAACCGCTTGATACGGCGGAAGAAATTATAAGAGGCACAGATGAAAATAACGGTAATTAACGGTGCAAATCTCGATATGCTCGGGATAAGAGAAAAACAACTTTACGGAGAAAACAACTATAAATCGTTGGTGAAATTTTGCAAAGAAGAGGGCAAAAAACGCGGCGTGAAAATAGAATGTTTTCAGTCGAATTCCGAAGGAAAAATCATCGATAAAATTCATAAATGTTACGGCAAAAGCGACGGCATCATAATCAATGCCGGCGGGTATACGCATACAAGCGTGGCAATACTCGACGCGCTCAAGGCGGTAGCCGTTTTAACGGTCGAAGTACATATCACCGACATTCACGCGCGCGAGGGCTACCGCAATTTCAGTTACATATCCGAGTACGCCGCGAAAACAATTTGCGGACACGGCTTTAACGGTTATGCCGAAGGGATTGACTTTATTATAGAGAATAAAAAATGATAATAGATTTTCATACACACGTTTTTCCGCATAAAATCGCGGAAAAAGCTATTGCGAGTTTAAGTTTCAAATCGGGCGGACTTTTGCCTACTTACGACGGCACCCCTGAAGGGTTGATTAGCAGAATGGACGAAGAGAGCGTGGATAAATCCGTGGTGCTTTCCATCGCTACCAACGCTCATCAGATGAGGAGCGTAAACGATTTCGCCGCGTCGATAAACGGCGAACGACTCGTTGCGTTCGGTTCGGTATATCCCGACGCGCCCGACTGCCTCGAAGAATTGGAAAGGATAAAGGAACTCGGGCTGAAAGGAATTAAATTTCATCCCGAATATCAGGACTTTTTCGTGGACGACGAAAAAATGCGTCCTATTTACAAAAAAGCGGGAGAACTCGGCTTGATTATCGTGTTCCACGCGGGCGCCGACCTCGGGTATAAATCTCCCTATCATTGTACCCCCGACCGCGCGGAGAGGATATTGGATTGGTTTATCTCACCCGCGGTATTCGCGCATTGGGGCGGTTGGCAGTGCGGAGAAGAAGTGCTTAAACGCCTTGCGGGAACAAACGCATACCTCGACTTGTCGTTCGGTTATGCTTCCATTCCGAGAGACGTCGCCGCGGCGATTGTAGAAAAACACGATACAGGCAGACTTTTGCTCGGTTCGGACGGTCCGTGGCATTCGGTTACTATGGAAAAAAGACTGCTCGATACCCTCGGACTATCCGACGAAGAGCGAAACAAAATTTACGGGGAAAACGCCGCGAAATTGCTCGGACTGTAAAAATTTTTTTCGGATAAATAATAAAAAAGCGTATCGGAACGGGAAATCGGTACGCTTTTTGCATTTTCCGGAAAGCAAACGCATTATGCCGCCGTCGGAGGAAGAGGGGATTCGGACTCGATTTTGAGCGCGTCCTTTTTGTATAGCAGTTTGAGAAGAACGGGCGCGGCAAAAGAGGTGAGGATTATCAGAACGAGGATAAACGGCATAATCGAAGCGTCAATCAGTCCGTTTTCCACGCCTTTCTGAGCGCAGACAAGGCAAACTTCTGCGCGAACCATCATTCCTATACCGGCTTTTGCCGAATCGGACCAGGAGAACCCGCAGATTTTCGCGCCGAAACCGCAACCGATGAATTTACCGAGAATCGCCGCGATTATGAAACAAACTCCGAAAAGAACGGTACTTCCGTTAATATTGCCGAAAGAGGTCGTAAGTCCGATGTTGGCAAAGAATACGGGTCCGAATATCATATAAGTGTTTATGTCGGCTTTTCTGTCGATATAGTCGGTTTCCTGCGTTTTAGCGAGCATTAACCCCGCAAAATATGCGCCGGTAATGTCGGCTACGCCGAAAAATTTCTCCGCACAGTAAGCAAACAGGAAACAGAGAACGTAACTGAAAATAGGAATTCTGCGGTTGTGCGGATACTTTTCTTCCATTTTTTTGAACGCTAACCGAGCTACTAAGCCGAGAACGATTACCGCGACGAAATATGCGAGAGTTTTTAAGAGGACTATCCATACGTCGCCGCCTTCGCCTTTGGAAATACCGACTACAAGGCTGAGGACGACTACCCCTATTATGTCGTCGAGTATAGCCGCAGAAATAATCGCCGTGCCTATGGGAGATGACAGCTTTCCCAACTCTTTCAACGTAGCTACGGTTACGCTGACCGAAGTCGCGGTAAGAATTACGCCGTAGAATAGGTTTCCGAGAACGGTCTGTTTCGACCAGTCGGTAAAACCGCCGTTGAAACCGCACGCCACGATAAACCCGAGAGATAACGGGAGAATAACGCCCAACACGGTAATTACCGCCGCCGCGCCGCCCGTCTTTTTTATGAGCTTTACGTCGGTTTCCAGCCCCGCGCTGAACATTATTAAAATAACGCCGATTTTCGCAAAGAACCCTATTCCTTCGTCGGTAAAATCGGTGAGAATAGTTTGCCCCGGGATATATTTTATCAAACCGACGAGTACGCCGGCAAGAAGCATACCAACCACTTGTGGTAAACCTATTTTGCGACAAAGGATACCCAAAATCTTTGATAAAAGAAGTATCAAAGCTAACGGTAAAAGTATTTCGAAGTATTGCATATTCCTCCGCTTGCGCCCGCGCGTTTTGAGACGGGGCAAGACTGATTTTTCATAAATATGAGGCTGTCGGCGTTAAGCGAACAGCCTCTTTGTTAAGGGGCGGCGAAGTATCGCGGGATTTTTCTCGAAATCAAGCCGTCGTCGTACCGACGTACGATAGGCGAAGATTTCGGGAAAGCGACAAAAATCAGATTATTCCGCTTCTACATTTTTATATCACGCGCAATTATTCTGTGCCTAATATTTATTCTTTTTGTCGCGTAAAGCGCACGCTAATGCGGTTGGGTGGGCGGCGAAGTATCGCGTGATTTTTCCCGAAAACAAGTCGTCGTCGTACCGACGTACGATAGGCGAAGATTTCGGGAAAGCGACAAAAATCAG
>CAYQKV010000001.1:0-287210 GCA_964418255.1 uncultured Christensenella sp. | reverse complement strand
AAATCAGATTATTCCGCTTCTACATTTTTATATCACGCGCAATTATTCTGTGCCTTATAATTTATTCTTTTTGTCGCGTAAAGCGCACGGTAATGCGGTTGCGCGGGCGGCGAAGTATCGCGGGATTTTTCTCGAAATCAAGCCGTCGTCGTACCGACGTACGATAGGCGAAGATTTCGGGAAAGCGACAAAAATCAGATTATTCCGCTTCTACATTTTTATATCACGCGCAATTATTCTGTGCCTAATATTTATTCTTTTTGTCGCGTAAAGCGCACGGTAATGCGGTTGGGTGGGCGGCGAAGTATCGCGTGATTTTTCTCGAAATCAAGCCGTCGTCGTACCGACGTACGATAGGCGAAGTTTTCGGGAAAGCGACAAAAATCAGATTATTCCGCTTCTTCTATTATTTATGTCGCCGCAATTATTCTGTGCCTTATAATTTATTCTTTTTGTCGCGTAAAGCGCACGTTAATTCGGTGCCCTAATTAGGCGGTTTCTATTTTGTTGGCTTTATGTAAGCCGAGTTTGTCAACCGCGTTTTCGCGCATTTTATATTTAAGTATTTTTCCCGCGGCGTTCATAGGGAAGGAATCCACGAAGTCGACGTAACGCGGAACTTTGTGCTTAGCCATATGGGAAAGGACGTATTCTTTGAGCTCGTCTTCCGTCATAGTCTCGTTTTCGTTGAGAATAACGCACGCCATAATTTCTTCGCCGTACTGAGCGTCGGGCACGCCTATTACCTGCACGTCTTTGACTTTCGGGTGAGTGTAGATAAAATCTTCGATTTCTTTGGGGTAAATGTTTTCTCCGCCGCGGATAATCATATCTTTAATTCTGCCCGTGATTTTATAGTAACCCTCGGGCGTTCTGCGGGCAAGGTCGCCTGTATGTAACCAACCGTCTTTGTCGATTGCGGCGGCGGTAGCTTCGGGCATTTTGTAGTAGCCTTTCATAATATTGTAACCGCGAGCAACGAATTCGCCGTCGACATTGTCGGGTAAATCTTCGTTTGTTTCGGGGTCGACTATTTTACATTCCACGCCGAATATCGGTCCGCCGACGGTGTTGACGCGGGTTTCGAGAGAATCCGTCGTCTTGCTCATCGTAGTCGCGGGCGAAGCCTCGGTTTGACCGTAGGTTATGCAGATTTCGCGCATATTCATCTTTTCCACGACTTCTTGCATTACTTTTATCGGACACGGACTTCCCGCCATTATGCCCGTGCGCATATGACTGAAATCGGTGTTGGGGAAATCGGGATGGTTGAGCATCGCGATAAACATCGTGGGCACGCCGTGGAACGCGGTGATTTTTTCGCGGTTGATGCAGGCGAGACCTTTGCGCGGCGAAAACGCGGTTATCGGCGACATAGTCGTTCCGTGCGTCATACTCGCCGTCATTGCGAGAACCATTCCGAAACAGTGGAACATAGGAACCTGTATCATCATACGGTCGGCGGTCGAAAGGTCCATACAGTCCCCGATTGCTTTACCGTTGTTTACCACGTTGTAGTGCGTAAGCATAACTCCTTTCGGGAACCCCGTCGTGCCCGACGTGTATTGCATATTGCATACGTCGTTTTTGTCGATTTTTCTGCGACGGGATTCGACTTCGGAATAAGGTACGTTTTTACTTAAAGCAATCGCTTCTTCCCAGGTGTAACAACCTTTGTTTTCGAACCCGACGGTAACTATGTTTTTAAGACAAGGAAGACGTTTCGAGTCGAGTTTGCCTTTTTCGCTCGTCTCAAGCTCGGGGCAGATTTCGTTGATAATCGAGACGTAGTCGCTGTCTTTGTAGCCGCCTATCATAACGAGAGTATGGGTATCCGATTGACGGAGAAGGTACTCCGCTTCGTGAATTTTGTATGCGGTGTTGACGGTAACGAGAACCGCGCCGATTTTCGTCGTCGCCCAGAAAGTTATGTACCAGGCGGGAACGTTAGTCGCCCATATCGCAACGTGGTCGCCGCGTTTAACGCCCATAGCGATGAGTGAACGCGCGAATTCGTCTACGTCCGCGCGGAATTCCGGATACGTGCGAGTGTAATCGAGTTCGGTGTAGCGGAAAGCGTACTGGGATGGGAATTCTTCGCATATGCGGTCGAGAACGTCGGGGAAAGTTTCGTTGATAAGGGTTTCTTTCTTCCATACGTATTTGCCCGTCTTCGTCTTGTTGTCTTGAAGAGCGCGGCTCGAACGCTTGTAAGGCGTCATATAGTTTGCAAATTGTGGTACGATAATTCCCGCGTCGCAGAGTTCGTTCGACCAGCGTTTTACCCATTCGAGGGAAACGAAGCCGTCGTAGCCGATGGATTTTAAGGCGTCGAAAATACGAGGGAAGGGCATATCGCCTTCGCCGAAAAGTTTGTAACGAACCGTGCCGTCGGGCGCGACTACGCTGTCTTTTACGTGTACGTAACGGATGAGAGAACCGAGGTTGGATACGGTTTGCTCGGGAGTTTCGTTCGCAAAACGGTAAGGATGATTGACGTCCCAAAGAGCCGCCACGCTGTCGCTTGCAACGCTGTCGAGAAGAGCGCGAAGACGGGACGTGTCCGAATAAACGCCGTTGGATTCGACGAGAAGGGTAACCTTTGCTTTCTGAGCTTTTTCCGCAAGAACTTTAAGCATAGAAGCGACGTACGAATCGTCGACTTCGCCCGACGGACGGGGCTCGAGGTCTGCGAGAACGCGAACGAACGGCGCGGAAAGTTTGCTCGCCAAAGAGATGTATTCTTCGAGTTCTTTGACGTTTTCTTTTTCTTTATCCTTGAATTTCAAAGCGCAACCCGAACTCAGACAGGGTATGACGAGGTTGAGCTCGGCAAGTTTAGCAATGGTGGAGTCGATTTTTTCGGGGGTAAACGGTATGGCGTGTATCGCGGATAGTTCCTTCCCGAGTCCGCGTATTTCTATCCCGTCCAAGCCGAAATCCTTTGTCATAGAGTAAATTTCCGGCCAGGTGAAGTCGGGACAGGCAAGTGTGGAAAAACTTAGTTTCATTAGTTCAAAAGCCTCTCTTTAAGTTTATTTATCACAAAAGTAAAATAATTTTATCACTACGCGCGGAATTTTGCAATTAAAAAAGACAATATAACGCGATATGTCGAAAGGGAAAACGCAATTTTTTCGCGACGGAAAAATAAAAGTAATTCGACGTTTACGTAAACGCAAAAACGCTTGCAAAATTCATTACGCAATGATATAATAATTAAAACACGCGAAAGTAGTTCAACGGTAGAGCGCCACCTTCCCAAGGTGGTTGTTGCGAGTTCGAATCTCGTCTTTCGCTCCATTGACCCGAATCGCATAGCGGTTTGGGTCTTTTTATAGAAGAACGGCGCAAGGAGAAAAAATGAAACTCGTCATAGCTTCCAACAATTCCCATAAGGTTAAAGAAATCAAAGCGATTTTAGGCGGTTTTTTCAAGGAAATTTTAACGATTAAAGAGGCGGGGCTCGACATCGACCCCGAAGAGACGGGGAGTACGTTCGAGGAAAACTCCTTGATAAAAGCCGAAGCGGTGTGTAAAGCGAGCGGCTTAGCTGCACTTGCCGACGACAGCGGTCTGTGCGTCGACGCCCTTAACGGCGAACCCGGAGTGTATTCGGCAAGGTACGCAGGGGAGGAACACGACGACGAAAAAAATATAGATAAATTGCTCGAAACGCTGGGAGAAAGCAAAAACAGAACGGCGGAATTCGTAACCGTGGTAACCCTCGTTTATCCCGACGGGAAAATTCTGACGGCAAAAGGCGCGACGAAAGGGGAGATAACGTACGAAAGAAAAGGTAACGCAGGTTTCGGGTACGACCCCGTTTTTTACAGCTACGAACTCGGCAAAACTTTCGGAGAAGCGACCGAAGAAGAAAAGAACGCGGTTTCGCACAGAGGAAAAGCGCTTGAAGCGTTGAAAAATATCATTTTATAAATCGCTTTATAAATTTTTAGGAAAACTAAGCTATCAGCATAAGTAGCGGTATTGTCACCGAACAGAAAATCGTAGTCATAAGAATTGTGTTTGCGGCGTAAATCTGACCGCCCGAATCGTTGATTTCGCTTAGAGCGAGTATGACCGTAGCCGACGGGCAACTGCACAGAATGAAAATCGTCACTTTCATAACGTAATCTATCGGCATCCAGTGGGTAATCAGAAATGCGATAAGCGGAAAAATCACAAGTTTGATTGCGGTCGAAATGTAAACCGTAGGCTCGGTGAACATTTTTTTCAGGTCGGCTGTCGCAAACCGCATTCCCAGAATAATCATACATAACGCCGTCGTGAACTTCGCGGGAATGGTTACGAAATTCATAAGAACGGGCGGAAGAACGGTCTTTGTGAAAAACAAAGGAAGGGAAATAAACAGCGTGAGAACGGGCGGGTTGAGAAGTATCTTTTTCGGGCGGATAAAACTCTTGTCTCCCGTAATAATGAACGCCCCGAGAGTCCAGCTCGTTACGTTTAACGCGATTATGAACGTCGCGGCGTATGCTACCGCTTCGGGATGGTCGGGAAGGAGAGCTTCCAGAAGGGGGATTCCGAAAAACCCGACGTTTCCGAGAACGGGCGCGACCGACGCTATCCGATATTTTGCCTCGGCGCTCTTTTTATGATAGATAAGTCGAAGAACGAATATCGCCGCAAGCTGGAAAGCAAAACTCAGCGCGGCGAAAATAAGCATATTTATAAAGAGTTCGCGGGTGTAAACCACCTGTTGAAACGAGTATATCGACAAACACGGCTGGCAGAAATAGAGCAGAACTTTCGAAAGAGCGGGGATAGAATCGGGTTTGAGAAACTTTGTCTTTATAAATATAAACCCGGGAACCGCAAAGGCGAGAGTTATCGCTACGTTTATCGCAACCGTACCGAAATTCATAGTTTATTCTTCCTCGTCGGCATTGATTTCTTCGTCGGAAAACTCCGAACTTTCGGCACCCAAACAAGGCGCTTCGGAATCCGCTTTCATAAGAGAAACTTCTATTGCGTCGGCGAGAACCTTAAAGAACAAAGGATACGCGTCGAAGGCGTCCGCGCCGGGATAGAAACCGCTCGTGAGGTCTTCCGCGGAAATTTTTCCCGAGTCGAGAAGATAAAGAAGAGCGTACGCAAACGGCAGACAGACGCGTGGGTCTTCGGGCATAGAACGCGTGGCGGCGAAATATTGAAGTTGCTCTTTAAGAGAAACTTCCTCGGCGTTTGTCGCTATGAATTCGAGTAGTTCGGCGTTCTCCGCGCTTTCCCTGAGAAAATCGCTCACCGCGCGACCGGAACTTAACAAGTTCGAGTTGCGGAGTTCGTTGAGATAATAGGTTAATTCCTGTCCGACCGTCATTTGTTCCTCCGTTTACGCCGAAAATACGGCGCGGTTTTTCTTTTACCGATTTATTATAGCAAGCGACGATTTTTTTTTCAACAAAATGTTGACAAATTTTCTTTTATAGGTATAATATTCGGTAGCATTTGTTACAAAACACAGGGAATGAAAGAAAATGAAATTTTTCAAGCAAATCAAAAAAAATCCGCTTTTTTACAATATGACGGACAAGGAAATCGAAGCGATGTTCGATTGTCTGAGCGCCCGCATAGAAAAGAAATCGCCGAGGGATATAGTGCAAAGACCCAACGAACAGATAAAAGAACTTTGTATTATTCTCGAAGGAAACCTCGTCGAGTTTACAGTAAGACCGAACGGAGAACGCACGGTGGTCAGTTCGAAAGTGGACGGGGATATGTTCGGATTGCCGCAGTGTTACTCTTTGTCGGATAAAGCGGAGACGTTCATTACCGCGGCGACGGAAGCGTGCCTTCTTTATATCGACGGACAAAGCATACTGTCTTCTTGCGAAAAAGCGTGCGCTTGCCATAGAAAACTTACCGAAAACCTCGTAAAAACGTTGTGCGAGACGATAACCGAACTCAAATGCAACAACGATTTTATCACGATTAAAGGTATGCGGAAGAAAATCGCAAAATTTATTTACGATAAATATCTCGAACAGGGAACGAAAGTCGTTCAGCTCGGAGTGGACAGGAACGGTATGGCGAAATACCTCAACGTAAGCCGTCCGAGTATGAGCAGGGAAATGATAAATATGAGAGAGCAGGGCATTTTCGATTTCAGAAAAGACCTGATTACGATTAAAGACCCCGAGGCGTTGCGTACAATCATTTACGGCGACTGACGGGCGCCCGCTAACAGGTGCGCTTTACGAGAAAAACAAAGAAAGGAGCGTTATGCTCTTTTTTTATTATCGTAACGGTGTAAACGTGTCGTAAAATCCCACGCAACGTTTGGTCGGAGACGGAAACGAGGTATTGACAAAATGAAAGATATAATATAAAATATATATATTTTAAGATTACACGCGCTTGTGCGCGCTCGGAGGCAAGGTATTATGCGACAGAGAAAAGGTTTGAAAGCGACGTTGATTGCGGCGATGATTTTGGCGGTCGCGTGCTGTTTCTTCGCTTGCGTCGAAAAACCCGACGACATAAAGGGCGTAACCGTGCTTCCGTCCGACCCCGTCACCGAGGTCGTGTATACCGTTTCTTTCGATTCCGCGGGGGGCAGCGAAGTAGCGAGCGTTTCCACTACGGTAAATAAGACGATTTCCGAACCTGGTAAACCCTCGAAAAAAGGGTACGAGTTCGTCGGTTGGTTCACTTCCGACGGATATTTCAAACAGTGGAATTTCGGTAAAGACATCGTTACTTCCAACATTACCCTCTATGCGAAATGGAACCTCAAAGACGAAATTTTTATTGACGACGACGCGTTTGTTTTCTCCTCTTCGGAGTGCGTCTATTCCGTTGCGGCAAGCGTGGAAAGCGTTAATCTTACCGGTAAAATCGTGTTGGAAGAACCGAACTATCGTTACGCGTTTTTCTTCGACGAAGAATGTACGGAGGCGGTCTGCGAAGGAGACAGCGCGGTTTTCTCGCCCGAATACGGCGACAACAGATATTATTTAAGAATAACCGACAGCGACGGCACGGCGGTAAGAGTGCTTAAATTCAACGTCAAGAGAAACCGTATTTTTACCGTATCGTTTTACGACGCAAACGGAGCGTTTCTCGAAGATAAAACCTGCGAAGAGGGCGGCTCGATAGGAGAACCCGTCGACTACGTTCTTATCGGTTTCGAAATAGAATGGTCGGACGGAAATAAAGTCTGGTCTTTCGGAAACAGCGGAACGGCGGTCACCGACAACGTAAAACTTTACGCCGTGCCGTCGGTAAAACGGTATACCGTTACGCTAAACGCGGACGGCGGCGTTTCGGATACGGACAAAGTAACGGTAGCGTTCGGAGAACACGTCGTTTTCCCCGCGCCGTCCAAATACGGCTCGGGTTTCGTAGGTTGGTTTACGGAAGACGGAATCAGAGTTACGGGCAGCAACGGGGTCTCGCTTTCCGGTTGGAATATTGCCGACGACGTAACCCTTGTGGCGGTTTGGGACGGCAACGCCGAAGATTTCATTGTAATAACGACGCTTTCGGGCGCGGAGACGGGAAGAGAACGGTTTACCGTGGCGCACGGAGAAAGCGCATACCTTACCGTTTCTTCCGAGTATTCGGAAATTAAAAAAGAGGGCGGGAAATATACTGTTTACGCGTTCTGCGGCTGGTATTCGGGAGACAGACTGCTGTCTACGGAAAGAACTTACGCTACCGCCGCGGTAACTGCAAACACCACGGTGACGGAAAGATGGTTCGAATACGTTTTCGGAGCGACGGATGATTTCGGCAACCCCGTAGACCAGAAACTCGAGTTCTCGGGGAGCGAAAGCCTGACAAATTACGGAAACGTCGCGCTCGGGGACACGGTGGCGGTAAAAGCGGACTGCGACTGCGGCAAACATACGTTCGACGGATGGGATACTAACGAAAAAACGGATACGGTTTACATAAGAATAACCGCGTCTTCCAAAGAAACAAATACGTTGTGGAAAAGCCTTACGGTGAGCGCAACTACTTATCTCGACGGGGAAGAAACTTCGCTTTCCGCGCTTTCGGGCGCGATTAAAGGACTGGATACGGTGAGAACGGGAACTACCGCCGTCGTTTCGGCGGACCCGCTTGCAAAGTATACGTTCGAAGGGTGGTTTTTAGGAGAAGAAAAAGTATCGGAATTAGGAAGTTTTTCCTATGCGTTCGAAATGGAGGACGAAAGCGTCAGCCTCAAAGCCAAATGGCGCACGACGGATGAGTTTTATCGGATAGAAAGCGAAGACGAAACGAGGGGAACCGTAGAAGTTTCCGTCAGAGCGGAAAACAACGTCGTAGGTGGAACGGTCTCGCTCAATCCGAAAATCAGAGAAGGCTATATCCTCGAAGGACTCTACGACTTGTACGGAAACAAAGCGGACGTAGTGGAAAGCGGCGCGTTTACGAGGATAATTCCCGAAGAACCGTTGATTTTGACGGCAAAATTCAATAAAAACAACATTTCCGCACTCACAAACATATACGACGCGGGAGCGATTACTTATAAAATCAACGACGGAAGAAAGAAAACCGGGTCGAGTGTCGGCGGCAAATTCAAGTTCGACGGAATGATAACGAACGACGCGCTTAAAATAACTGCGGAAACGTACGACGGATACGTCTGGCTCGGTTGGTACGAGGGAGAAGAACTCGTTACCGTGGAAGACAGTATCACGATTGCGTCGGTTGACGCGGAGGAAGCGGAAGAAGGGCGGGTCTACGTCGCAAGCTGGAAACCCGCGGCATACGAAGTGAATATGACGGCGGGAGTCTTCGCGGCAAGCCCGAGCGCGCCGTCGTATATTGCGGCGAACAGGTATTATACGTATAACGAAAACACGGGGCGGTACACCCTTTGCGAAGCGGGAAGCGCGATAAGCGGCGTAACGTATTATACGTATGCTTCGGACAACTATGCGGGAGGAATGCAGAAAGCGACAGCCGCGCCTTCGGACGGCAAGACGGGCGAAGACGTGACGATTACCGCTACGGTGAACGGGGGATACAGGTTTGACGGATGGTATAACGTAAAGGACGAACTCATCACGTTCGAGTTGTCGTATACGTTTAACGTGAGCGAACTCGGAAACGAGTACAGAGCGAAATATACTCACCTCGACGCAAGTTACCCGATTTCCGTCCAGGCGTACGGCGGCACAAGCACGGAATCTTCCGCGGCGGCGCAGGCAAACGCGGGAATATCATATTACGCGTATAAAAAAGCGGGTTCGAACGGAAACGTAGACGAAATATGCGTCGTTACCGTCAAGACGACGAAAACTCCCGTCGGAGTAAGTTCTTCGGGAACGACAAGCGGCGGTTATAACTATCTCGGACTTTACAGAGCGGCTTCCGACGTAGGGTGGAATTCGATTATCAACGCCAACCCCGTTTCGCCTGTCGGCGGTTCGGGCGGTATCGACGTCGGAGAATTTGCTTACGGATACGAAATCAACGTCACCGAAATAAGGAACGGCGGCGGAGAAAGACAGAACTATATCGCGGTTTGGAGAAGAGGAAGCGCGTCTACCGTTTATTACGTCACCGCGGATATTTCCAACTCCGACGAAACCGCGGGAGCGGCGTACTATTTAGGTTACAACAGTTCGCTCATACTTATCGCGGCGCCGAACAACGGCTATATTTTCCGCGGTTGGTATGACGGAAACGGAGCGTTCGTATCGTCGGAAACGGTCTACGAAACCCGCGACACGGGAAGAGGCAAGACATACGTCGCAAGGTGGAAAAACATAAATCAGCCGAACAACGAACGGAATATAACGATTAAAGGCACGGCGAATTCGGAAGAAGGCGGCTTTACCGTGTACGGAACGGAAAACGCGAGCGGGGACAGTATAAAGATAAGAGCGTATACAAACGACGGGTACGCGTTCCTCGGTTGGTATAACGGCGGAAAACTCCTTACCTTGGAAACAGGTTTCGAAATCGTTAGAAGAACTATTACCGTAAACGGAACGACTACGCAGGAACTCGTTCTGTATGACGAACGCGGAAACGAAGTCTGCCTTGTGGAAAACGACGAATTCGAACCGAAATGGAGAAAAACCGACGCGAAAGTCGTTGTCGATACGGTGGGAGAAACGATTATTACCGGGTTTATGGCGGAAGACGAATACGGAATATTGTGTGGCTACTACAGACTGAAAGTTTATTCGCCGGTCGAATACGGAACGCACGGAGCGGCGTGGTACGACGGTTGGTTCTTCGACGGTTGGTATAACGCGAACGGAGAACTGTGCGGCGAGGATTACGAACTTATAGTCCCGTCGGAAAGGTTGGAACATTATTACAAAGCGGTATGGGGCAAAATCGACCTTTCCGTGACGATAAATACAAACGCCGCGGGAGGAAGCACCGCTACTTATTCGTATTATCTCGACGATGGCAATTTCTACCTCGTGTTAAACGCCGCGCCCGCAGACGGATATACTTTTACCGGGTGGGTAACAAACGGGGCGACACAGACCCGCGCGTTGCAGTACACGATAAACCTCGGCGAGTTTGATAGGAACGGCAGTTTCGGAGAGTACGTCTACGACGCGAGTTTCGCGTCGATAGAAAACGCATATAAACCCGTTGCCGTGACGACGAATTCTTCTTCGCTTTCCGCTGCGCCTTCGATAATAGGCTACCGTTTCTCCAACGATGACCCCGCGTTCAGAGTGGAAGCGAAGAATATTAACGGGTACGTTTTCCTCGGGTGGCGGGAAAAAGACGTCACGGGAGGAAATTACGTTTCCACGGAAAGAACGTACGTCTACGCTACGACGGAATATGCGGGCGCGCTCGCCGCGGTCTATGCGGAGATTGCTTCGATTGACGGATACCGCAATTTCTATGTGGATACGGATAAAGAATTCGAAAAGAACGTAAGTTATTACGCCTACTATTCGGGAGAAAACTTAATTATCGAAATCGCGGTCGATTTGCCGAACGGATATTGGTATGCGGTCACAGACGAAGAAGGAACGGTTTTCGGAGCGACGAAAGAAAGCCCGTATAAAGTAACCGTAGACGACGGAGCGTTTGTCGGCGGATTTACCGTTTATATCGCAAGAGTAAGCGAAAGAAACGGATACCACACCGCAGTGGAACAGGAAATAGACGGCGTGACGTTCGGAATGAACGGAAAATTCGTAAAGAAAACCGACGCTTTGGACGGAAAGACCTATTTTGAAGAAATCTGGGCGATGAACGCCGCTTTCGGCAAGGACGGTTATTCCTTTATAGGTTGGTACGACGAACAGGGAAAACTTTTGGTAATATACGACGAATACGTTACAGGGGCGTACGGAAAAGATACCGCGATAATAACGCGTTTCGGTAAATACGAAATACACCTCGTCAACACCGACGAAGAAGGCGGAAGAGTGTACGTCGACGGATACGACGTCACGGTTTCTTTCGATATAAATACCGACGACGAAACTTTACGGGAAATGTTCGGAGGAGTGCCCTCGCAGATACTCAACGCGGGAGACTCGATTAGTTATCCCACGCAATACGCCGACAGGTATGCGGCGGGCTATATGTTCGGCGGTTGGTACGAAGACCCGTCGTGCGAAGGAGAACAGTTCGACTTCGATTCGTTGATAAAATGCGACTTGACGCTGTACGCGCGCTGGGTGCCGATTTCCGATTTCGAAGCCGCAGAGAGCGACGTGCTGTACGCGGACGGAACGCAAAAAACGGTCAGAGTTTCGCTTGAAAGGCACGATTACTATTTCACCGCAATTATGACGGGCGAGTACGGACTGAAAGTTAAAAATACTTACGCGGGCGTTACGACTTTCGTTTGCTTCGGAGAGGTAAACGGGGAAGGAAAAACCGTAAGCGTTTCCACAACAGACGAAAAAACAGTTCCTTTGCAAGTGGCGGCGGGCAGAACCTATCGCGTGAGACTGTATTCCGACTCGGTCGACGCAAAAACCGTGCTTATAAGGCTTGTAAGACCGCAGATAGTCACGAGCGGAAAGCGCGACGCGACGGTGCCTTACGGCGGGAACGTAACGGCTATCGCCGTGCCCGGCGGGTTTACCTCAAACGCAATGTCGGGATACTATTTCGCAGGCTGGAAAACGGCGGACGGAACGCTTGTTACCGCCGTAAGAGAACTGAGTATGACGGATGGAACGTACCTTATTTATCCCGAAAGCGCGGTTATTCCGTACGACGAATACATAGATTACGCCGACGAAAACGGAGTGATAGAACTCTTCGCTTACTGGAAGAAATACGAAATAGAGATAATTTCATCCGACCTTGACGGAGGAAACGTCGGGGCGAGTATGACCGAAGACCCGGAATATCTCGACACAGCAGGCGCGAGGAAATGGACTTTGGGAGCGAACGCGAGAGCAAATTATACTTTCGGCGGTTGGTTCCTCTACGACGCCGTAAACGAAAAATTCGACGACGAACCGCTTTCGGTAGAGGAAAGTTTCGACTACTACGTTTACGACGGCAGAGAGAGCGTGATTATAAAATGCGAATGGGTGTACAACACTGAGAGCGGAAAATATACGATAACGTACAACCTCAATACGAGCGACGCGATAAACTCTCCGTATAACGTCGCGGGTTACAACTCCAACAGCACGACGACGATACTCTTATATAATCCGCATAAATATTATAAAGATTCTTCGGGGAATGCGATAGGGTATTACGTTTTCGAAGGATGGTATACGGACAGAGAGTATAAAAACAGAATAACGGAAATTTATCCGCAGGAAACGAGAGCGAGTATAAACGTTTACGCAAAATGGGGCGACCCGGTGAAATACGTCGATATTCTTACCGATACGGACGGAAGCAGGTATTTCTATATAGGAATTTATCCGCAGACGAGAATAACGTCTTCTTCGGTGATTTCCGGCTTGCAGGCGGATTCCGCGTCGTATCCGCAGGGCGATTACCGCGCGACGTACAGATATTTCGACGCCGACGGCACGAGGTATTTAAGGGTAAGCGATACGCTTTATTACCGTTGCGACCCGATTAGATGGAATATCTTTACGGACGATAACGGAACGGCTTACGCGCGGGCGGCGGTCGTGCTCGATACGGTGAAATTCAACCTTACGACAAGCAGTTCCAACGGAACGTACGCCAACAACTGGGGCGCGAGCGAGTTGCGTAAATGGTTTACCATCACTTTCCTGGCGTCTCATTTTACCGAAACAGAAAAGAACCTTCTCGGTAAAACGGACTTAACGGTCAACAACGCAGAAACAACGGGCTATGCGAGCTACCGCGACGCGGAAAAGTATCCGTGGGCGAAGCAGGATAACACCGAGGACATTGCGTTTGCGCCTTCGTATTCGGAAATTACCGACGTTAAGGCAGGGTTTGACGACAACGGTTCGAGAGTTGCGATATTCTCCGATTACGCGACGGACAGACTGTCGGCGAAAGGAATAAAAGGTTACTGGCTGCGTTCGTGGGGAGAAACTTCCTCGAAAGCCTTTGCCGTGGGAGAAAGCGGAGAACTGATGAGACTTGCCGTAGATACCGAATGCGGAGTTCTGCCGATAATCAGACTGGATACTTCTTATTGTACGAATGAATAGAGAGTTCAAAGAAATAATAGACAGAAGCAAAAACGTCGTACTTATAAGCGGCGCGGGGATAAGCTGCGGAAGCGGTATTCCCGATTTCCGCTCGGCGAACGGGCTTTATTCCGACAAATCCACCGCGGGTTATACTCCCGAACAAATCGTTTCGCACGACTTTCTTTACAGTCATACCGAAGCGTTTTTCGAGTTTTATAAGAATAAAATGGTATATCCGAACGCCGCGCCGAACACGGCGCACCTCTACTTCGCGCGGCTGGAAAGGTCGAAAAAACTGAGCGCCGTAATAACGCAGAACATCGACGGACTGCACTACGCGGCGGGCAATAAAAATGTGTTCGAACTGCACGGAAGCATATACAGAAACTATTGCGACAAATGCGGCAAAAGGTTCGGTTTGGAATACGTTATGCAACACAAAGGAGCACCTAAATGCGATAATTGCGGCGGGCTCGTAAGACCCGACGTAGTGTTGTACGGCGAGCCGCTGGATGAAGAAGTTTGGCTCGGCGCGGCGCAGGCGGTGAGGAAAGCGGATTGTATGGTGATTGTGGGGACGTCCCTTACCGTGTATCCCGCGGCGAATATGTGCGCGTATTTCGGCGGGAACGATATAGTGCTGATAAACAAGGACGTCACGCCTTACGACGGTATGGCGAGTCTTGTCTTACACGAAGATATAGAAAAAGTGATAGGAGGAAATGAGGGGTGAAAAAGAAGACGGTTATGTCGAAAAATGCGCGTATTGCGATTGCCATTATTGCGGTTGTCGCTGGGATAGCGTTTTTTGCGGTTGCGATAACCTTTGCCGCCATTGAGGAAAAGACCAAAGGACCGACGGTTATCGTAGCTTCGGATATACACGTAGTCGCCGCGGAAACGTTGACCAAGGAAAAGTACGACGCGTATAAAACGAGCGAAAAAGCAAAACAGGTCTCGGAAGCGGCGTTAAGGACTATGGGAGACGATATAGCGAAAGCGGGCGTGGATTACCTACTTATAAGCGGCGACCTTACGGAATTCGGCGACGAAGCGTCGCATAAAGCGGTCGCAAGTATATTGAAAACCGCTAAGGCGCGAGGAATAAAAGTATTCGTCATCAACGGCAATCACGACGTGGACGTAGCGGGGGACGGCGTAAGGCTTTCGCAGGCAAAGTTCAGGGAAATTTATAAGGATTTCGGATACGGAGAAAGCAAGGCGAAATATTACGAAGGAACGCTGAGTTACGCGACCGACCTCGACGAAACGCATACGCTAATCGCCGTAGACAATATCGGGTATATGCGCGACGACGGAACGAGAAAAGAGGAAATGGACGACGCGCACAGACTGTGGATTTACGACAGAATAGACGAGTGCGAAGAAGAAGGGAAAGAACCGATAATCATCGCGCATAAACCGTTTATGAACCACTTGCCCGAGATTATCGAGGCGTTTTCGAACAACGGTTATAATTCTATGCTCGAATACTTCGCAAAACACGGAGCGAACCTCGTTTTCGTAGGGCATATGCACTTCAACGACATAAAACAAAAGACGTTTACCGTCGGGGAAGACGAAAAAAAGAGCGTTTACGAAATTATGTCTTCTTGCCTTGCGATGTACGACGGGTCTTACCGCGAAGTCGCTCTGGGAAAAAAGCGGACGACGATAAATAATTTAACGGTAAAACGAATAGAAGAAAGGTATCTGCCCGAGTTCTGTTCGGATGAAGAGGTTGCGTTGCTTACCGAAGATTATCCTGCGTATGCCGAAAAACAGTTGCGACTATATATGGATAATCTCTATAAAGGAATAACCGACGACGGAGCGATTCTCGGGTTCGGACTTCCGCCGAGACTAAGCGAACTCGACGGAGTGTGGAAAATAATAAAAACCGACGTGATAAAGCGGTGCGTAAACACGCCGTATTATATCGAGGACGAACAGGACGGGATAAGTCTCCAACGCGTGCTGGAAGGCTTCGGAATAGACTTACCCGAGACTGAATACAGGTGTTTTTCCGACTTTGCAAACGACGCGCTCACCGAAGTTATCGAAGGAAACAGAAACTTTACCGACGAGAACTTTTCCGAGTTGTTCAAATATACCTTGTACGAAATCGTATGGATGCTCGACGACGCGTCGGACAGAATAAACGCAATACTCGAAGAAAAGGGTTACGAAGCGAGACTTAATATCGATTGCGAAAGACTGTTCAGGGAAGGAGAACTCGAATGTTACGACAGCGGAATAATGCCGTTTGTATGCGAAGCGGCTAAAAAAGCGTTCGGAGACATATCGTTAGGCATAATCTCTATGGAAAAAATGATAAATTTGCTGAGTAACGATTTAAGTTATCTCGAAACCGATTTTATCAAAACGCTTATAAACGGCTATACCGGCAATAAAATCGCAGGATACGAAGAGTATATCGAACTTACATACATAGACTTCGGCGGATTGATTGACGAAGGAATTTTGGGAACGTATTTAGCGGACTATATAAACGAACCGCCGATAAAAGGAAATTATGCGGTAATAGAAAAATAAACCGTAAAATAAGGACAAGCGAACGAAAGAAAAGTATCCGTGGGACGGACAAAAAACGAAAATGGAGAAGTATAATGGACGTTTTACTCATCGGCTCGCGTGGGCGCGAACACGCATTGGCAATCGAACTGAAAAAGGACGAAAGAATTAACAATATCTTTTGTATCCCCGGCAACGGCGGACTTGCGGGAATAGCCACCTGTATAAAAATGGATATATTCGATTTTGACGGGATAGTGGAATTTCTGGACGCAAATCCCGCAATCGGGTTGACTATCGTTAGCCCGGACGAATTGCTTGCGCTCGGACTAACGGATTTATTGAACTCGAAAGGACACAGAGCGTTCGGTTGCAGCGCAAAAGCCGCGAGGGTGGAAAGCAGCAAGGAATTTGCGGGGAAACTTTGCGAAAAGTACGGAATTCCCGCGCCGAAATTCAGAATTTTCGACGAGTATACGAGAGCAAAGAAATATCTGAAAACACAGGAATTTCCTCTTGTCGTGAAAACCGACGGAAGAACGGGCGGAAAAGGAGTTGTGTTCTGCCATAATATGAGAGAAGCGGAAAACGCGACTTACGACATTATGGTGGCAAAACTTTTCGGAGCGTCGGGAGATAAAATCGACGTGGAAGAGTTCGTAAAAGGGGATATTGTTACCGTTATGGCGTTTTCCGACGGAAAGACCGTCGCGCCCCTTCCCGCGGTGGAGAACTACCGCAGAGTGTACGACGGGAATTTGGGGATGAGCACCGCGGGAATGGGAGCGAGCCTGCCCGCTTCGGCGTATACCGAGGAAGTTAAAAAAGCGGTGTTCGAAAAGATAATTATGCCTACGATTAACGCGCTACGAGAAGAAGGAAGCGAGTACAAAGGCGTAATCGGGTTCAATATCATTATCGGAGAGAACGGAACGGTAAAAGTCGTGGATTTCGTTTCGAGAATGTGCGACGTCGAAGGACAGGTCATCATACCGCTTATAGAAACGTCGATACTCGACATAATAAACGCCGTTATCGACGGAAAACTCGACGAAATCGAAGTAAAGGTCAAAGAAAGCAGCGGCGTGTGCGTAGTCGCGACCAGCGGAGGATACCCGCTCGAATACGCTAAGAATATGAAAATAACCATAGCGGACGGCGTGGACGAGAGCGTTTTCATTTTCCATTCGGGAACGAAAATCGCGGACGGAGAATTGAGAACTTCGGGCGGAAGGGTTATAAGCGTTGCGAGTTTCGGAGAAACGAAAGAAAAATGCGCGGCAAACGTCTATTCGAATATCGGTAAAATTACCTTCGACGGAATGCACTACCGCAAAGACATAGCGGAAAATTAAGAAAAAAGAAAAGGAATTCAAATAAAATAGAATAAAAAGCAACTGCGAACAATAAGTTTTAACGTAAGTTTTCACTGTCGGCGATATAAAACGCGTAAAAGCGACACAAATTTTCATAAACCGACAGCGGAACGGTTCTAAAATGTAGGAGAGTCGAATGTTCGTAGTTCTAAAAAAAAGCCGTGTGGTAATCGCCCTGACGCTTGTCGCGTTGATTGCTTGCGCGTCCGTGCTCACCTGGTACGGAATAACGACTGCGCAGACCGTAAACGCGGAAAGCGGAAATAAAAGAAAAATTCCCGTTTATAACGTGGATACGGAAGAAAACGTAGTCGCGCTGAGCTTTGACGCGGCGTGGGGCGGGGATAAAACGCTGAAAATTCTCGATATTCTCGACGAATACGGCGTTAAAGCAACCTTTTTCCTTGTCGGTTTCTGGATTGACGCGTTTCCGGAACTCGTTAAGGAGATAGCGGACAGAGGACATCTTATCGGAAATCACAGCGCAAATCATCCGCACTTCAACAAACTCGGAGAAGCGGAGATGGAAAAGGAAATTTCCGAGGTATCCGATAAGGTGGAAGAGCTTACGGGACAGACCGTTACATATTTCCGCGCGCCGTACGGAGAGTACAACGATACCCTTATGACGGTGTTGGAAAAGAAAAATATGACGGGTGTACAATGGGACGTCGATAGCCTTGACTGGAAGGGTTTAAGCGGAGGTCAGATTGCCGACAGAATACTGCCGAAGGCGAAAAACGGTTCTATTGTGCTTTGCCACAACAACAGCGACCATATACTCGACGCATTGCCGATAGTTCTTCTGGGATTGAAAAACAAAGGACTGCGGTGCGTGAGAATGGACGAACTCGTGCTGACGGAAGATTATTACGTCGACAATAACGGAACGCAACATTCGGCGACTACTTAACAGGAGTACGTGAGTATGAATTATGAATTGATGAACAATAACGCCGCTACGCTGTGCGGCGTAGTGCAAAGCAAGCCGACGTTTTCGCATCAGATGTACGGCGAGGGGTTTTACGAAAGCACGTTGAGCGTTCCGAGACTGAGCGAACAACTCGACGTAATTCCATTTACCATAAGCGAAAGACTGCTCGACGGGTCGGGAATAGAAGAGGGAAGCCTCGTTACGTTCTCGGGACAGCTGAGGAGCTATAACAAAATGGTGGACGGAAAAAGCAAACTTTTACTTACGCTTTTCGTCAGAGAAATCCTCGATAACGACGAAACGCGCAACCCGAACACCATAGACGTCACGGGGTACGTCTGTAAAGAACCGATTTACAGAATGACGCCGTTCAAGAGGGAAATATGCGACGTTCTGCTTGCGGTAAACCGCGCGTATAACAAGAGCGATTACCTACCTTGCATAGCCTGGGGAAGAAACGCGAGATTCGTTAAGGAAATTCCCGTAGGGGATAAAATAACGGTAAACGGCAGAATTCAGTCGAGAATTTATCAAAAAGTGGACGAAGAAGGCAACGTAAACGAACGCGTGGCGTACGAGGTAAGTATAAATCGCGTGGAAGCAATACGGGAAGAATAAAACTGCTTGCGCGTCAAACGGTTGAAAAACCGTTTGACGTGTGTTAATATTAGAATATGAGTATATCGGAAAACGTAAGAAAAATAAGAGAAGAACTCGATAAAATCAATCCTCTTACACGCATTGTCGCCGCGACGAAAACGAGAACCGTCGAGGAGATAAAGGAGTGTATGGAAACAAAACTTTGTCTCGCGGCGGGGGAAAACCGCGTGCAGGAACTTACCGAAAAATACACGACGGAGTTCAGGTGGGATTTCATAGGACGGTTGCAGACCAATAAAGTCAAATACGTCGTGGGCAAGGCGGAACTTATTCATAGCTTCGACCGCATAGGACTTGCGGAAGCGTTGCAAAAAGAATGCGTTAAGAAAAACACGGTGCAGAAAGTGCTTGTCGAGATAAACACTGGCGAAGAGGAAAACAAAGGCGGAATTTTTCTCGGAGATTTGGACGAATTTCTCGACGAAACGGCGGCTTTCGACCGAATAGAAGTCGCAGGTCTTATGGCAGTCGCGCCGGCGTTTTACTCCGAGGATATGCTGAAAAAAGTGTTTTCCGATACATATGAAGCGTTTTTCCGAAGGAAAAGCGCAACGTTTAATGAGTTGTCGATGGGAATGAGCGGCGACTATAAGATTGCCGCGGCGTGCGGAGCGACGATAGTGCGACCGGGCACGGCTATTTTCGGAGCAAGGAGTTATTTGTAGAATGAACGCGACCGCGAAAGCAGAAGAATTACGGGAGAAAAAAGAAATAGTGCCCGTCGTTCCGACAAAATTCGCGGACGTTGAGGACGTCGTAAAAAAACTGAAAAGAAAAGAGGGAGTCATAATAGATTTCGAAGAAGTGCCCCCCGCCATTGCGCAAAGAATGTTGGACTTTTTAAGCGGCGCGGTGTTCGCAATGAAAGGAAGCATAAAAAAAATTAAATATAAAATGTTTATCCTTATTCCCGACGGAGTGAAAATATCTTCGGTAAGGAGTAATTAAGAAGGAGAAAGATGAAAAATACGCAGGATAAAAAAAGCGTGCAAGAACTGCTTTCGGAAACCAAACAGTCGTTTTCGGTCGCCGTTAAAGACAAAAAGAGATGGCTTACGTGCATTATCGAATTACTTATAGTCGGCGCGCTTATCGCCGTCGATTTACTTACGAAACATTTCATTTACGGCAAGTGCGAAACGGATGGCAGAATCAATATAATCGACGGCGTGATTTGTTTCGAAGCGGTGAAAAATACAGGCGCGAGTTTCGGAATTTTCGCAGGGAAAACTACCGCGCTTACCGTGGTGTCGACAATTTGCGCTTTTGTTCTTTTGATTTTCCTTTTTTATTCATATCAGAGAAGAAACCCGTGGCTAAGGAGCGCGCTCATACTTATACTTGCGGGCGCGGTCGGCAATATAATCGACAGGATAGCGTTAGGGTTCGTCAGAGATTTTATTTATTTCGAACTGATTGACTTTGCCGTGTTCAATTTTGCGGACAGCTGTCTTACGGTGGGCACGATAGTATTGATTATTTACGTCATATTCTTCTATTCCAAAGACGAAAAAGAAGCGCAGGAAAAGAAAGCGAGGGCGGCGCAGTCAAAGAGCGCGGACCCGCAGACGAAAGACGACCCCGCCGAATGCGCCGCCGAGAAACTTAACTCCGACTTTATCGCGGACGGCAAAGAAGATTGCGACGAAAATAAATCGGACGAAACGAAAGAATAATAATGGAAGATTATATTTTCTATCCCGAAAACGAAGAGAGAATAGACGTTTACCTTGCGGGAAAGTTGGGTTTCACGCGTTCGAGAATAAAAAATCTCATCGACGGAGGTTTCGTTTCGTATAACGGAAAAACCGTCGATAAATGCGGAACGAAAGTAAAAGGCGGGGAAATCCGCGTCGAAGTGGAAGAACCAGTTGCCGTTACCGCAGAGCCGCAGAATTTGCCGGTAAATATCGTCTATCAGGACGAGGATATAGCGGTAATAAATAAGGCGCAGGGGATGGTTACTCATCCGTGCGCGGGAACGCCGGACGGAACGCTCGTAAACGCGCTGATGTACCGAATTAAGGATTTGAGCGCGATAAACGGCGTGTTGAGACCGGGAATAGTACACAGACTGGATAAAGACACTTCGGGATTGCTCGTGGTCGCGAAGAACAACGCCGCGCATCTCTCTCTTGCCGAACAGATAGAAAAGAAAACGGCGGGAAGATACTACGTTGCGCTCGTTTGCGGCAACATAAAAGAGGACGAAGGCACGATAGACGCGCCGATTGCAAGGAGCGTCCGCGACAGAAAGAAAATGGCGGTGGACGAAAACGGCAGGCGGGCGGTTACGCATTATAAAGTGCGGGAGAGGTTCGGGGATTACACGCTTGTCGAGTTCAAACTCGAAACGGGCAGAACGCACCAGATAAGAGTGCACGCAAAATATATAAATCACCCCGTTGTGGGAGATACCGTTTACGGAAAAAAGGATAATTTCGGATTGAACGGGCAACTTTTACACGCGTATAAACTGGTGCTTACCCATCCGAAAAGCGGCGAGAGAATGACGTTCGAAGCGGAGATGCCCGACTATTTTACACGCGTACTTGATAAACTCCGTAAAAACGGTAATTAAAAAGAACAATCGCTCATAAAATCGGAATATGAAAAGTTTTTTCGAAGAGACGCTCGACAGAGTGGGGCTTGCGCTATCCGATTATCGCGAAAAAATCACGGTTTTCGGCTTTTGCGGAATACAGATAGAAGGGCATAAAGGACTGACGGACTATTCTCCCGAGTGCGTCGCGGTAAAAATCGGCAAGAAAAAACTGACGGTAAAAGGAAAAAACCTTTCGGTAAGGGAAGTAACTTGCGACGAGCTTTTCATAAAAGGGAAAATCTGCGGGCTGGAAGTGGACGATGCAAAATAAAGCGGTTTACGAAACGGAAAGCAATATCGTTTTTTTAATCAATCTTATGACCCTTTCGAAAGTGCCTGTCGGCAACGTAAAACAGATAGACAAAGTATGTCGGTTTACGGTGAAAGGAAAATATACCGCCGAAGCCGAGCGGGTTTTAGCCGAGCACGGCAAGGTGTTCAGAAAAATAAAAGACGCGACGACACAGAGTTTTATTAAAAAGAACGCGGCGCGTTTCGGGCTGTACGCTGGCGTTCTTATCATAGCGTTGTTCGCCGCACTGTGGGCGGGAACGGTGACGGAAGTAAAAATAAGCGGCATAAAACTCGTGTCGGAAGAGGAAATTTTAAGCGCGGCAGAAGAACTCGCCGTCCTTCCGACAAAGAAAAGCAGTCTCGACCTCGACGAAATCGAAAAGAAAATCGTTGGAATTAAAGGCGTTTCCAACGTCTCTCTGGGGATAAAAGGCAACGTGTTTTTTATTGATATTCTCGAAGAATTGCCCGAACCCGACGTAATAGATTACAGCGAAAAAACGCCGATAATTTCTTCTTACGACGCGGTGATAACAAAGATAGTGACCTATAACGGCACGGCGACCAAGAAGGTCGGCGACACCGTAAAAAAAGGGGATACGGTTATTTTGCCGCAAAAAATCGCCGAGGACGGAACGATAACGGAAGTTAAGGCTTTGGGGGACGTTTACGGCAGGATATGGATAACCGAACAGTATGTTTTTACTCCGACGGTTATCGTAAACGAAAGGACGGGAAGAGAAAAGACGTATCTTCTGACGGCATTTTCGAAAGCCGAGCCGAAATCGCCGTTTGAGTTTTGCGTTAAAGAAGAGAGCGAGTTCGTAAGTTCGTTTTTTCCGACGAAACTAAGAAAAATTACATATTACGAAACAGAAGCGAAAACGGTAAAATTCGATTACGAAAAAGAAAGGGAAAGACTGATTGAAGAGAAAACCGCGGAGGTGGAAAAGAAAATTCCCGAAGGCGCGGAAAAGGTGAGAAGTTGGTTTTCCGAAAAAACAGTAGACAAAAACGCCGTTTTAGTTATATACTATGAAATAATAGTAAAATTAAACGATTAGTTTATCCCGATATAATGCGGACTTATCCGCGCGGGCGCGGCGAGGTGCACTCACTATGAAACCGAAGAAATTTTTTTCCGCGGCGGCAAATCTTACCCCCGAGGAGAAGACGAAGAGACGCGGTGACGCGATAAAAACGGAAATTACCCTTGCGGTAGCGTCTTTCGCGTTGCCGTTCGTAATGGCGTTGCTTTATTCCCTGATTGCAAGCGTGACGATTGAAGAAGTCTTCCGCTCGGCGTACCGTTTCGCGGTGCTCGGCGGAATGATTTTTATTGCATCCAACGCGATTGCCGCATATTACTTTTTCGGACACAGAACGTCCGTTCACCAGGTTAAGCAGATAGCGGTCGTTGCCGTCTCGGTCTTCCTCGCTTTCTCGTTTTCCACGATTTTTGCGGCGTATATTTCGATTTATATCGTGCCCGTATGCTTCATCGGGCTGATGATTGCTTTGCTTATCGACAGCAAACTCGCGCTTTACGCAAATACGATTTCCGTAGTCGCTTTTTATTTCTGTTACGCGTCCATTCAGGGCGGTTTCGATATGGCGAACCTCCTCGGCGCGGTGATAACACAAACGGTAAGCGGCTGCTTTTTGATACTTTTAAGCAAAAAAGTCTATACGAGAATGTCGTTCTTTATCGACAGCGTGTTGGTCGGCGTGTTCGTCGCGTTCCCGATAGCGTTTCTCTCGGGACTGATACTTCCCGGGTTCGACGCGATTGACGCTTTGATAAGTGGGATATGGGCGATGGTCTCTACGCTGTTCGGACTCGCTCTGTTTATGATAATTCTGCCGGTCTTCGAGTATGCGTTCAGTATGTACAGTAATTTCCGTCTGGATGAAATATGCACTCCCGACGCCCCGCTTATGGCAAGACTCGCAAAAGAAGCGCCGGGTACTTATAACCACTCGCTCGCAATGGCGAACCTCGCGCAGGCGTGCGCAATGGCGATAGGAGAAAACGCGACCCTCGCTCGTGCGGGCGCGTGTTACCACGACGTGGGAAAATTGAGCAACCCGATTTGCTTTACCGAAAACCAGACCGACTATAACCCTCACGACGATTTCATTCCCGAAGTGAGCGTTTCTTTGATAACGAGGCATACGCACGACGGAGCGAAACTCATAAGAGAATCGGGTCTGCCCGAATGTCTTGCGAAAATCGCGGAAGAACACCACGGCAAAACTACGGTCGGATTTTTCCTCAACAAAACGAGAGGATATACCGACGAACAACTCGCAAGCAGTGATTTCAGCTACGACGGACCCAAACCGTCTACGAAAATAAGCGGACTTATAATGATAGTCGACACCGTGGAAGCCGCGACGAGAGCGCAGGGCGTGGATAAGGATATGAGGAATTTCACCGCGTTTATCCACAAACTCATTATGGACAAAATGGATTCCGGGCAGTTCAGCGAGTGTCCGCTTACCCTTAAAGATTTACAGATAATAGAGGATACGTTGGTAAAAACCTTGCCCAGCCTCTACCACCAAAGAATTAAATACACGAAATAAGAACGGTAAAATATGATTGAAGTTTACGGAGATTTTTACAGCGACGTTATGGAAAGAACCGCGGAAGCGGCGTTAAAACATTTCGGAAACCAACCGACGGACGTGTCCGTCGAAATAACGGTGACCGACGAAGAGGAAATAAGAGAACTTAACAGGGATAATCGCGGCATAGACAAACCGACCGACGTATTGAGTTTTCAGAATATAGCGGAGGTTAAACTTCCGATAAAAAAAGAAGATTATCCGTCGGAAATCAATTTCGAGGACGGCTCGGTGATTATCGGCGAAATCTACGTTTGCAGGGAAAAAGCGGAAAAACAGGCGGAAGAATACGGACATTCGACGGCGAGAGAAGTCGCGTTTTTAACCTGCCACGGAATGTTGCATCTGCTCGGTTTCGACCACACGGAACCCGAAACGGAAAAGCAAATGAACGACCTTTGCGAAGAAATTTTGACCGACGCGGGCTTTACGCGCGATTACGTATATATCGAAGCCGAAGAAAAAAAAGAGGAAGAAAATAAAGAGTTCAAGTCGGGGTTCGTCGCGATTATGGGAAGACCCAACGCGGGGAAAAGCACGCTGATAAATACTCTTGTGGGAGAAAAAGTCGCGATAGTCAGTTGGAAACCGCAGACTACGAGAAATAAGATACTGGGAATATGCAACAGGGAAGGAAGCCAGATTATATTCATCGACACTCCGGGGTTGCATAAACCGAGAAACGCGCTCGGTGAATATATGATGAAAAGCGCGAAAACCGCTTCGGAAGGAGTGGATTGCGTGCTGTATGTAATCGACGCGGAAAAAGGATACGACGATAACGATAAAAAGCATATTCTTTCCTTTATAAACGACGGAGAGAAAGTGGTCGTTGCAGTCAATAAAATCGACCACGTGACGAGGGAAAAAGTGTTCGGAATATTGACCGAACTGAATAAATTGCAGAAACTCGCCGCGGTCGTTCCGGTTTCCGCATTGAGGAACAGAAATACCGAACCGCTTATAGAGGAAATAGAAAAATTATTGACCGACCATATAAAATATTACGACGACGAACAGTATACCGATAAAAATATGCGGTTTATGGCGGCGGAAATCATAAGGGAAAAAGCCCTGAGACTTTTGGATAAAGAAGTGCCGTACGGCATCGGCGTGGACGTTACCGAATATTCCGTCAGAGAAAACGGGGTGATTTATATCTGCGCGGACGTAATATGCGAAAAAGCGGCGCATAAACCGATTATCTTGGGCAAAGGCGGCGAGATGATAAAGAAAATTTCCACGTACGCGCGGCAGGATTTGGAAAATATGACCGGAAGCAAGGTCTTCATTACGCTGTTCGTAAAAGTAAGAGACGAATGGAGAGGAAGCACGTCGATAATGAAAGAACTCGGGTACGACGCCAAAAACCCCGATTGAACGCGGAATAATTCTTCCCTCGAAGGGGCAACCTAAAAGTATAAAATAGGGGAGGAATGACGGCAATGGATAAACGCATAGACGAACTTGTTTGGCGCGATTTCGAAAAAAGCGGCAACGCGGGGACTTACCTACTTTATAAAGCGTTGCGGAAACAAAACGAAAAAGACGAAAAATAACTTGATATGAAACGAACGCAGGGAATTATAATCAGAACGACGGACTATCGCGAAAAAGACAGACTGCTCGTCCTGTTTACCCCCTGCGGAACGGAAACCGTCACGGCAAGAGGGGTGAGAAGCCCCGAATCCAAACTCAAAGCGGGCGCGGTCGTGATGACGTTCGGCGAGTTTACTTTCGGAGGGAAGGGAACCAAAAGCGTCCTTACGGGCGTCGAAGTTACCGATAATTTTTTCTCCGCCTGGACGGATTTGAAAAAAGTTTCGGCAATAATGACGTGTTTCGAACTCACGGAAAAATGTTTTGGAAAAGAGGACGAAACAGCCGAAGAATTTGTTTTTTTGCTCAAAATAATGAAAGAAATAGTTTACGGACAGTCCGAACCTATGTGCCAGGCGCTTAGGTACGCCGTTTTCTGCGCGGAAAGAGAAGGCGTGGAGTACGCGGAAATAGAAGAGTACGACAAGAAAGCCTTCGACGTTCTGGAAGCGTTTTCCAAGGCGGACGCGGAAGACGTCGGAACGCTGCCGTTCACGCCGGAAAGCGCGGCGCACGCGTTTGTTTTGCTTGCAAATACTTTTACAAATTATCTCGATATCAAATTGACGACTCTGAAAGCTACCCTTAAATAAAACGGAAGAAAGAGAGCGGAGAAATTGACACGGAGCGGAGAGATTGCGTGAGATAATCCACTCCGAGTTTGAAAAAAACGCTTGATAAAAAAAAAGATATATATTATAATGAAAACAGTTATGAAATTCAAAAATTTTTTTCCACATTTGAAATACAATTTTAGGAGGATTTAGGATGAAGAAGTATGTTTACCTTTTCACGGAAGGCAATGCCGGTATGCGTGAAATTTTGGGCGGCAAGGGCGCGAACCTCGCGGAAATGACCAACCTCGGACTCCCCGTTCCGCAGGGCTTTACCATCAGTACGGAAGCCTGCACGAGATACTATGAGGACGGTAAGAGAATCGGCACCGATATCAAAGCCCAGATTATGGAATACATCGAGAAGATGGAAAAAATCACCGGCAAAAAATTCGGCGACAAGGAAAATCCGTTGCTCGTGTCCGTTCGTTCGGGAGCGAGAGCGTCTATGCCCGGTATGATGGATACGATACTTAACCTCGGACTTAACGAGGAAGTAGTAAACGTAATCGCAAAGAAATCCAATAACCCCCGTTGGGCGTGGGACTGCTATCGCAGGTTTATCCAGATGTTCTCGGACGTAGTTATGGAAGTAGGCAAAAAATATTTCGAACAGCTCATCGATAAAATGAAAGAGGAAAAAGGCGTTACGCAGGACGTAGACCTCGACGCAAACGACCTTAAAGTTCTCGCCGACCAGTTCAAAGAAGAATATAAATCGAAAATCGGCAAGGATTTCCCCGACGACCCGAAAGAACAGCTCTTTGCCGCTATCGAAGCGGTGTTCCGTTCGTGGGATAACCCCAGAGCAAACGTTTACCGCAGAGACAACGACATTCCTTACAGCTGGGGTACCGCAGTCAACGTTCAGATGATGGCGTTCGGCAATATGGGCGAAACCAGCGGAACCGGCGTTGCGTTTACCCGCGACCCCGCTACCGGCGAAAAGAAACTTATGGGCGAATTCCTTATGAACGCTCAGGGCGAAGACGTCGTTGCCGGCGTAAGAACGCCTATGCCGATTGCGAAAATGAAAGAGATAATGCCCGAAGTTTTCGACCAGTTCAACGCAATTTGCAACAAACTCGAAAAACATTATCACGATATGCAGGATATGGAGTTCACCATCGAAGACAGACACCTCTATATGTTGCAGACCCGTAACGGTAAGAGAACGGCGAAAGCCGCGCTCAAAATCGCGTGCGACCTCGTAGACGAAGGGATGATTACCGAAGAACAGGCGGTTCTTATGATTGACCCGCGTAACCTCGATACTCTGTTGCATCCGCAGTTCGACGCCGCCGCGCTTAAAGCCGCCAAACCTCTGGCGCGCGCGCTCGCCGCTTCCCCCGGCGCGGCTTGCGGACAAATCGTATTCACCGCGGAAGACGCGAAAGCTTGGAAACAGGCGGGCAAAAAAGTCGTGCTCGTAAGACTGGAAACCTCCCCCGAAGACATCGAAGGTATGAAAGCGGCTCAGGGTATCCTTACGGTAAGAGGCGGTATGACCAGCCACGCGGCGGTCGTAGCGCGCGGTATGGGAACCTGCTGCGTTTCCGGCTGCTCGGCTATCGCAATGGACGAAGAAAACAAGAGATTTACCCTTGCGGGAAAAGAATATCACGAGGGAGATTCGATTAGTATCGACGGTTCCACCGGTTGCATCTACGACGGAATTATTCCTACCGTCGACGCGGCTATAATCGGAGAATTCAGCAGAATAATGGTATGGGCGGACAAATACCGCAAATTGCAGGTAAGAACCAACGCCGACACTCCTCGCGACGCGAAAAAAGCGCGTGAACTCGGCGCGGAAGGTATCGGACTTTGCAGAACGGAACATATGTTCTTCGAAGGAACGAGAATCGAAGCTATCCGCGAAATGATTTGCTCGGATACAGTGGAAGAAAGAGAAAAGGCGCTTGCCAAACTCGAACCTATGCAGCAGAGCGACTTCGAAGCGCTGTACGAAGCGCTGGAAGGATGCCCCGTTACCATCCGTTTCCTCGACCCGCCGCTGCACGAGTTCGTGCCCACCGAAGAAGAAGACATCAAGAGACTTGCCGACGCGCAGGGTAAGAGCGTGGAAGCTATCAAGAATATCATCGCGGGATTGCACGAATTCAACCCGATGATGGGACACAGAGGATGCCGTCTTACGGTAACGTATCCCGAAATCGCGAAAATGCAGACGAGAGCGGTAATCAAAGCGGCAATCAACGTGCAGAAGAGACACCCCGGTTGGAAAGTCCTGCCCGAAATTATGATACCTCTCGTAGGCGACGTCAAAGAGTTCAAGTTCGTCAAAGACATCGTCGTAGACGTAGCGAACGAAGAAATCGCGAAAGCGGGCGTAGCGATAAGATACGAAGTAGGAACTATGATTGAAATTCCGAGAGCGGCGCTTACCGCGGACGAAATCGCGAAAGAAGCGGAATTCTTCTGCTACGGAACCAACGACCTTACCCAGATGACGTTCGGATTCAGCCGTGACGACGCAGGTAAGTTCCTCAACGCGTACTATGACACGAAGATTTACGAAAACGACCCGTTTGCTAAACTCGACCAGGTCGGCGTAGGAAAACTTATGGAAATGTCCGCGAAGATGGGAAGAAGCGTAAGACCCGATATGCACCTCGGAATTTGCGGTGAACACGGCGGAGACCCGTCTACAATCGAATTCTGCAACCAAATCGGACTCACGTACGTTTCCTGCTCGCCGTTCAGAGTGCCGATAGCGAGACTCGCGGCGGCGCAAGCGGCAATCAAACAGAGAAATAAATAGTAATACTTAATTTGTCGGAACGCCTTTTCGGCGTTCCGACAAAGAAAACAAACCGATAAGGCAGACAAAATTCGTCGGTTTTCGACGGGTTGAGACATATTTATCTGCTTTTTTACAGGCATACGTCTTATATATTGTCAATAATATAGTAATATAGATAATTTTAAGAAGCATTATATAAAATAAATAAAAATATTTTTCAAATCGGCAATCAATTTCGATAATATCGGAGGAATATATAAATTTATGAACGTATACGACTATTCGAAGTATAACGAAGAAACGCTTGACGCTATGCCGTTGTACGAATTGAGAATTATCGGCAGAGCAATGGGAGTAAAAAGCCCGACTTCGTTGAAGAAAGGCGACCTTATAAGCGCAATTTGCGAAAAAATAGCAAACAATCCTCACCCGTCTACGAAAATCGGAGAGGACGCGCAGAAAAGAAAACAGGGAAGACCCCCCAAAGCGCTTACGAAACTTGTTTTCAACGACAGCGGAGCCGCAGAAGCGGAGACGAAAACGGATGAAACAGAGGAAAAAGCCCCCGAAGTAAAAATATCGCAACCAATTTTGCAGGGAATTACTTCCCCGATAAGCGCGGCGTTTTCCGACGAAAATAAGGACAAAAACAAGAAACCCTATAAGAGAGTTTTCGAACAACAAAATAATACCAAAAAACCTTTTGCAAAGAAAGATTTTTCCCAACCGCAACAGCAGTTTAATCCCGTAAACGCGGAAAAACGCCCGATTGAAGAAGAGGAAAACGCGGTTTCCGAAGAACAACCTTTGGAAATGAAAGAGGGCGTGCTCGAAATAATGCCCGACGGGTATGGTTTTTTAAGAGCGCATAACTACGAGGGCGGGGACAAAGACGCGTATATTTCCGCGCAGAAAATCAAAAAAAGCGGACTGAGAAAAGGAGACTGGGTCAAAGCGGAAGCAAGAAAAACTTGCGAAAACCGCCCCGCAGGCGTGGTAAACGTCCTCGAAGTAAACGGAAGAGACCCCGAAACGGCGTTCAGACGGAAAAATTTCGATTATTTGACCCCCATATATCCCGACAGCAGGTTCAGACTGGAAATAGACGGAGCGCATAACGATTTCGCAATCAGAAGCATCGACCTCGTCGCCCCTATCGGAAAAGGACAGAGAGCAATGATAGTTTCTCCGCCGAAAGCGGGTAAAACCACCCTTCTCAAAAAAGTTGCGAACAGTATTTCGGTAAATTACCCCGAAGCGCATCTTATCGTTTTGCTCATCGACGAGCGCCCCGAAGAAGTTACCGATATGCAACGTTCGATAAAAGGCGAGGTCGTATATTCGACGTTTGACGAAATGCCCGAACATCACACGAAAGCGGCGGAACTGGTACTCGAAAGAGCAAAACGCCTTGTCGAACTCGGCGACGACGTAGTTATACTTATGGACAGCCTTACGAGACTTGCGAGAGCGTATAACCTTACGATTGCCCCGACGGGAAGAACGCTTTCCGGAGGTATCGACCCGGGAGCGTTGCATAGCCCGAAACGATTTTTCGGAGCGGCGAGAAATATCGAAAACGGCGGCAGCCTTACGATAATCGCCACCGCGCTTATAGACACGGGAAGCCGTATGGACGACGTGATTTACGAGGAATTCAAAGGTACAGGCAATATGGAAATTCACCTCGACAGAAGACTTACCGAAAAGAGAATTTTCCCCGCAATCGACCTCAACAGAAGCGGAACGAGAAGGGAAGAACTCCTGCTTACACAGAAAGAACTCGAAACCGTTTGGGGTATGAGACGTATGCTTAACGCGGGCGACGGCGGCGACGCTTCCGAAGTAATGATAAGCGAACTCGTGAAAACCAAAACCAACAGAGAGTTTATGGAACAAATCGATATGAAAATCAAAATGATGCAGAAACAGGGTTTCTGGAAAAACTGACGGAAACGTAAAAAAACAATCGGCGCAGAAACGCGCCGATTTTTTATGCGGAACGAAATTGAGAATGAGTCTCAATTTGTTGACACAAGATAATAATGAGTATATAATATTCAATTATGCAGTATAACACGAAAAACAAGAAAGCGATAATGAGCTTTTTCAAAGAAAACGGAGACGAATGGTATACCGCCGAACAGGTCGCGGAAGCGATGGGAGAAATAGGGCGGAGCACCGTGTACAGAATAGTTTCCGAATTGTCCGAAGCGGGACTTATTTTGCGCGAACATTCGGAAAAACTCGGTTGCGCGGTATATAAAGGCGACAACCGTAATTGTCGTGAACACTTTCATTTAAGGTGCATCGAATGTGGAAAATACGTCCACATAGAAGATAAAAAAACGGAAGAACTGATTTCCGCTATCGCAAAAGATAACGAATTCAGCATAGACAAGGGTAAAACCGTACTTTACGGTATGTGCGAAAAATGTCGGGGAGCGAATAAAAAATGAAAAAAATTTTTGCGTTGATTATGACGGTTTTTATGATGTTTTTCGCTGTCTCGATTTTTGCGGGTTGCGAAACGGAAGACGATTGCGACGTCGTGTGCACCGTCTTTCCGCAATATGATTTTTGCAGAAAAATAGCGGGAGACGAACTGACGGTAAAAATGTTGCTTCCAGCGGGAACGGACGCGCATAATTATATGCTTACAACCAAAGATAAAAGCGCGATAAAAAACAGCAAACTGTTCGTCTATATCGGCGGGGAATCGGAAAACTGGGTAAAAGACGTAATAAAAAGCACCGACCTATCTCATACAGCATTACTTAATTTGTCCGAGAAAGTCGAATTGATTTATCCGAACGAAGACCACGACCACGAAGGACACGAACACGAAGAATACTTCGACGAACATTTCTGGCTTTCCATAAAGAACAGTATAGCGTTGTGCAACGAAATATGCGCCGAGATGACGAAGGCGTTTCCCGAAAAAGCGGAAACATTGAATAGAAATTGTCAAGTTTATACTTCCGAATTATCCGCTTTGGAAACCCGATACACCGAAGAACTTGTGGAAGTGAAAAATAATACGATGTTCTTTGCCGACCGCTTTCCGTTTGCTTATCTTGCTTCGGATTACGGACTGAATTGCCGCTCGCTTATGCACGGATGCACGACGGATACCGATATTACTCCGGTAGAATTGATAAAGTTCAAAGAAGAGTATAAACAGAGCGGAGCGACGGGCGTGTTCGTTCTCGAAAGCGGCGATTCTTCGATTGCCGAAAGCATAGTAAACGAATGCGGGGGTAAAATTTACCGACTGAATTCCTGTCAGACCGTGACAAAAAACGATTTGCAATCGGGAAGAGGGTATCTCGAAATAATGACGGGAAATCTCGAAACGATAAAAGAGGGCTTGAAATGAAAATTATCGCAAAAAATTTAACTCTCGGTTACGAGGGAAAAACCGTAGTTTCCGATTTGAATTTTTCAATAACGGGCGACGATTTTCTGTGTATTGTGGGCGAAAACGGCTCGGGAAAAAGCACGCTCGTAAAAGCTATTTTGGGACTGAATAAACCGATTTCCGGAGAGCTTAGCGTAGGAAATTCGACGGAAAAAAAACCGATAATCGGATATTTATCGCAACAGTCGCATATCGGCGAGGAATTTCCGGCAAGCGTGGGAGAAGTCGTTTTGTCGGGATGTTTACGGCGCAACGGTCGTAAACCGTTTTTTACGCGGGAAACAAAAAAATATTGCGACGAAATAATGAGTTTGCTCGAAGTTAAAGATTTGAAAAGACAACTTTTCGGGAAATTGTCGGGCGGACAGAAACAAAGAGTTTTGCTTGCAAGAGCGATTTGCGCGGCGGAAGACGGACTTATTCTCGACGAACCCGTTTCCGGACTCGACCCCGTCGTAAGCGAGGAAATGTATGCCGCCGTGGAAAAACTCGCAAAACGCGGTTTAACTGTGATTATGGTGTCGCACGACGTGGTAAAAGCGTTGAAATACGCAGATAAAGTGTTGTATATCGGAAAAGACGACGTTTTTTTCGGAACGCCGCAAGAATATGGAGACAGAATGAAAGAAAAATCCGATAAAGAGCGCGGAACAAACGCAAACGACGGCTTCGACGGGAGAGAAGAGGAGAAAAAGAATGTTTGAAAATCTTGCCTATTTAGCGGATAAATCCGTCTATTTCGCACTTATCTGTACCGTTTTAATCGCGCTTTGCGCGGGACTTCTCGGGGTTGTGTTGGTGCTTAAAAGATACTCGATGCTCGGAGACGGATTGTCCCATATCGCGTTCGGAGCGTACGCCACCGCCGCAGTATTGAGTTTTGCGGACAATATGATTTTGACCGTTCCCGTCACGATAATCGTCGCGATTTTGCTTTTGAGGATACGCGAAGACGGAAAAATAAAGGGCGAAACCTTGCTCGCTATGCTTAGTACGGCGTCCCTTGCGATAGGCTATATGATAATGAGCGTTGCGGGAGGAAACAACGTTGCGGGCGACGTTTGTACGACGCTGTTTGGAGGCAACGCGATACTTTGTCTTACGGCAACCGACGTGTGGGTGTGTTGCGGGCTTGCCGTCGCGGTCGCGGCGGTGTTTGTGGTGTTTTATAACCGTATTTTTGCCGTTGTTTTGGACGAAACCTTTGCAAAGGCGACGGGAGTAAAAGCGGGAGCGTATAAAACCGTGCTCGCGGTAACGGCGGCGGTGGTAATCGTACTTGCGATGGAACTTGTCGGGGCGCTTTTAATCAGCGCGTTGATAGTGTTCCCTGCGCTTAGCGCAATGCGGTTTGCAAGAAGTTTCAAAGGAGCGGTAATAGGCGCGGCGATAACGTCGGTTTTGACCGCGCTGGTCGGATTGATAACGGCGTGCATAACGGGAACGCCGATAGGTCCGATGATAGTCGTAGCCAACCTCGTCGTTTTCTGCGCGTGCGCGCTCGTAAAAAGCATAATGGGAGCAAAAGGAAGAACAAAAACCGCATAACGGTAGTTAATAAACGCGATTTTAAGTAAAGTATGTAACTCGATAAAACGCCGATAACGAAATTTTTTTTTCACAAACCGACGGAAAAGACTTTTCCGGAAAGAAGATAGAATGGAAACGCAAGGGAGAAGAGAACGGGAGAGGCAAGAGAAACAATTTTAATTTAATTACGAAAATGCCGCGTCAAAACATTGACAAACAAGGAAAAAAATAGTAATATAGAAACCGTTATCTGGGTATGGCGCAGTTTGGTAGCGCGCTTGAATGGGGTTCAAGAGGCCGGAGGTTCGAATCCTCTTACCCAGACCACAAATAAAAAATACGCGCCTCTAGCTCAGTTGGTAGAGCAAATGACTCTTAATCATTGGGTCCAGGGTTCGAGTCCCTGGAGGCGCACCAGTAAATGGCTTTCGCAATCGCGAAAGCCATTTGCAATAAACTTGCCTAATGTGAATAAGTTATGGCGGATATACCGAAACGGAGTTTAGTTATGGATAAAAAACAATTATTTCAATTTATCGCCAAACAAAAAACGGCGTTCATTGCCTCTGTGAACGAAGAGGGTTATCCCGTAATTCGCGCTATGCTCGCGCCGCGGAAGATAGAGGGGACGGAAATTTATTTTTCAACCAACACGTCGTCTAAAAAAGTTAAGCAGTACGAGGCGAACGGTAAAGCGTGCGTTTACTTTTATAAGCGCGGAATATTTAAGTATCGAGGCGTTTGTATTACGGGCGAAATGGAAGTTTGCACCGATGAAGCGACCAAAGCGGCTATCTGGCGTTTTGGCGATAAATTGTTCTATAAACAGGGCGTAACCGACCCCGATTATTGCGTTTTGAAATTCAAATGTGAAAAAGCCGAATACTACTGCGATTTCAAGACGGAAACATTAGAATTTTGAGGATAAAGCGGTTCGGATTTTTTATATCGAAGATAAAAAGAAATGAGAAGCAATGCGCTTCTCATTTCTTTTATCAGATTGATACATAAAGGAATTATAAGGTATCATACTGTTCGTCGGATACGGGTTCCAGCCATTCGTTGGAAGTGTTTACGCCGGGACATTCGACCGCAATATGCGAAAACCAACTGTCTTTTGCCGCGCCGTGCCAGTGTTTAACGCCCGTCGGAATGTAAACCACGTCTCCCGCGCAGAGTTTACGCGCAGGTTGCCCCCATTCCTGATACCAACCGATTCCGTCGGTGCAAAGAAGAATTTGTCCGCCGCCTTCGTCGGCTTTGTGAATATGCCAGTTGTTGCGGCACTTCGGCTCGAACGTAACGTTTGCCATAAAAACGGTTTGCTTCGGGTCGGTAAGAGGATTGAGATAAGAATTTCCGATAAAGTATTGAGAATACGCGTCGTTCGGCTCGCCCAGACCGAATATTCCGCCGTAAACGCCGTCGTCCGAATAAACTTCTTTTGCCATACGGAAAGCCGCCCAGGCGTTAGGCCAGCCCGCATAAAAAGCAACGTGGGTAAGTATTTCGGCAATTTCCGCTCGGGTTACGCCGTTTTTCTTAGCGGTTTGAAGATGATAGGAAAACGAACTGTCGATTAACCCTTTCGCAACAAGAGTAGTTATCGTAAGTATCGAACGCATTTTGAGAGAAAGCCCGTCGCTCGACCACACCTCGCCGAAAAGTACGTCGTCGTTGAGTTTTGCGAATTCGGGAGCAAATTCCCCGAGAGAATCTCTTCCCGCCGTCTGTTTGATTTTCATATAAGTTTCTCCTTTATTTTATTTTCTTATAAAAGAATTGTCCCGCTCGGGAATTACGTCGTCGGAAACAAATCTTTCGACTTTCATATGTAAATCGTATTTTTCGCGAAGAGCGGAAATTTGCGACATCAACGGCAGACCGTGATGAACGTCGAGAGCGGTTTGGTCTTGCCACGAGTCTATTAAAAGAACCGTCTCTCCGCCGTCAATAGGCAGGAAATAATCGTAGCGTAAGTTTCCTTTTTCCCTTCGGACGGCGTCGACAACGCCCGACGAAATCATTTCTTTTGCAAACTTAACCGCATTGCCGTCTTTGCCGCTGTAATAAATGTTTATAGTTATCGCCATAATTTCTCCTTTCTTTCATTATATCACAGGCGAAAGGTCTGTTAAAGTGTATTTAATAAAATGACGTGGCGAAAATCGTCTTGCGAAATTCAAATCATTCTCCCCAAAAGTCGGAGTGGAGAGATTGCGTTGATTTTTTTTGTAAGTGAACCGTCGCTGTACTATCGTACAGTAGGTGAAACTTACGGAAAAGCGGAAAAACTCCGATTTTAGCCGTTTTTTACTATTTAAGGCTCAAAAAGCAAAAAATCACATTTTTTACTTTTTGCCTATATGGGGTTCGAGCAAGGGGAGCCCCCCCTTGCGAACTTACATAATAAGAAAGTCGGTACGGCTTTCTTCCTTGAAAGTCCGACTTGCGTGGAAAAAGATTTTATCGGCACAAAGCTAAGCGACTTGCCGTAAAATCCCACGCAACGTTTGGTCGGAGAATTTCCGGGCGTAAAGCAACGCGATATATCCACTCCTCCTAAAATTCGGAGTATTGACAAAAAAATGGGAACATTGTAAGATAAATATAATAAAGTATGCGATAAATTCGCAAAATAAAGGAGGAGACGGAAATATGAAAATGAGAAAAATTTTGACGGTATCGATTATCGTTATAGCTATGGTTGCGGTCGCGTTTACGTTTGCCGCTTGTTCCGATAAGAGTGCCGATAAAACATATACGGTTTCTTTTTCTTCTGGCAATATCGAGGGAATAAATACGATAAATTACAGTTACACGGGAGCGGTTGTAACCGAAGGCAAAACCTACAATGTCAATGCCGATACCTCGTTTTATTTCGTGGTTGTGATTGATGAAGGGTTTGAAATCGGCACGCTTAAAGTCGAAGCAAACGGAACGGAAATCAAGCCGTCGTCCGTTCGGGCTGAGGAAGGTTCTTTAACGTACGTCGAATACGGCGTTGAAGTAAAAAGCGACGTCTCGATAGTTCTTTCAGGCGAATTGTCGAAAAAAACGCTTGAGCTTACGTCCGAATACAGTGGACTTTCGGATTTAGCCAACGATAAAGAACTTGTTTCCGCTACCTATTCCGCGGAGTTCATCGGGAAAGTAACGGATAAGCGAGAAGGAATAGCGACCATTGAGGAACTTGCGGAATTTGTCGGGAATAAAAAAGTTTCTTACGGCGACAAACTGATAATCAAAACGGTTGTAAGCGGCGACACGATAATTTTCCCGTCTCCGTTTGACCGTACGGGTAATTACGCCGAAGAAGTCAAGCATACAGCTACGATAAACGGAAAGACCTATACTCGGGTAGACGAAATTATTTTTAACGAGGATACTAATCTGATTTTTGCGGAAGATACGAGAATTTCCGACGGAATCCCTTCTCAAATATCGGGAAGAGTAGGCGACGTGGGATATTCGTCGTTCTATAACGAAGAATGGGAAGAAATTTACTACCTCAACCAAATTTACAACGCGAGCGAAATTTATATCCTGTTAGACGAGACCGACGAGTTCGGAGCGAAAAAAATAGGGAACAGTGTTTTCGTCGCGGCTATAAGAAACGACGTTATCAAAACTATGACGGTAAACGGTAAATCCGCGCAGATAGAAAAAGTAATGCACAATAATAGGGCTTACGTTAAACTTTCCGCGCCAAACGTATATAAGAACGACCGCGCAGACGAATACGGATTAGATTTCCCCAACGCGGAAGCCGAACTTGCCGCTTCCGACTTGTTTATTAAAGGCGAAGTAGAGTTCAAGTCGGAAATTATGCAGTGGAGCGAAGACCTGAAAGGTTTTGCGGGAACGTCGCCGTATGAAGTATATGAAGGCTATCGCTACACGCAAGGTATGGTGACGTTCGAGCTCTGCCTGTCCGAACAAACCGACAGTGTAACCGTGATAATAAACGGGACGAAAACTCTTACGTTTAACGACATTCAGAGCGGAGACGTCCTCGCGGAAGAAATGGCGATGATGTACCGCTATTCCGAGGATAGCGAATATTTCCAACAAAACGGAGCAGGCGGGATTGGCGATGTAATGCTGACGCACGAACTCGTTATTTCCGCATATTCGTTCGGCGGAACGATATATTCCGTAGAAGTAAAATAAAACGGTAAATGCAGACAAATGTCAAAAGAAACAAAAGAAGCCGAAATTTTTCGGCTTCTTTTTCAAAATCCATAAAGAACTCATTTTTTACGCGGCTTAATCAAAGTAACGTATAAGGCTATCGTTTTTTCGAGAAAGTCTCTGTCTTCGACGTCTACGATATAACATTCCTTTGCGCCGGGATACGGGGTGCCGACGGCGCAACCGGACATAAGGTCTTTTGCCTCGGGTAATATTTTAACGAAAACCGTGTTGTCGCAAACGGTGAAAATCGGCTTCTCGTCGATATAAATCATATATTCTCCGAACATTTTTTTGTATCGGAACGGACGGGAAGAGGGTAACTGTTCGCAAACAAAATCGATATAGGTTTTATCCGTAGCCATATTTTTTCCTTACTTTGTATTATTTTATTTATTATAACATATGGGATAAACAAAATCAATCTCTCCGCTCCGTAAAGGGTGGTAACATTCGGTTTTTTATCGGAATACAATGCAGTATGGAGGAGAGTAATTATGGAAGAAAACAACGTAAACAACCGTGCGGTTTTAATCGACGCAAACGACACGGCGACATCTTCCGTCGAGTTTGACGGATGCGAAGAATGTAAAAACGTCGTAATCGACGGACATCATTTATGCGGACTCGGACGTTTCCTTAACGTTTCCGCTACGGTAAGAAGGGTGTGCCCCAACAAGCGTATAGCGGTAGGCGTCACTCTGTACGAAACGACGGGCGGCGGCAGAGTCGCAAAAGGTTACAGAACTTTCGTCGCTTCCCACAGTGAAAATTGCTGCGCGGATATAACGATGAATAACCTTCGGTTCGTTTTGCCCGAAGAAATCGCGGAAACGAACGATACGACGACTACGTGCTGTCGCAGAACGTTCGAAACGGATTGCGTCGCGCATTACGTTGACGTAGATTGCCCCGAATGTTGACGTAAACCGTCCCGATTGCCAACAAACCAGCTGTTTTCATAACAGTTGGTACATATATCCTCTGAATATACGGCTCAGTCCGTATATTTTTTTACAAAAAATAACGTCGTATAATAAGCAAACGGTTAAAAACACGTGCTTAGCTTAATCCTTTCATATATTGCTTGATGTATTACTTGTTTTATAATACAGCATTTGATATAATAAAATAATACAATAAAAGAATATATATAATATGCTATTCGGAGAATAAATCGACTTGCCGTTTATTTGCCGAATAACGGGAGTTTTTTTATGAAAAAGAAGTCTTTAATGGTAATTTTCACGGTGATTTTCGCAATATGCTGCGCGTTCGGGTTTGCCGCTTGCGGCGAAACCGACGACGGAGGGAATGACGGCGTAACCGACGGCGGAAACGGAGGAAACGGAGGAGACGTAACCGAGCCGCCTAAGCACAAGCATAATTACGTTATGGATAATGACGAAAACGAACACTGGCTTGTGTGTAATGAAGACGATTGCGACGAGCCGATTAAAGACAGAAATCCTCACGATACAAAAGGCAAAGACGGAAGCTGTTCGGTTTGCGGTTATACCCGCGAAACGGAAATAGAAGTCGAATATGTTACGCTCGACAGAACGGAATTGAATCTTACCGTCGGGGAAAACGCCTTTTTACACGCCGAGGTTTATCCCGACGACGCAAAGAACAGAGAAATAGTCTGGAAGAGTTCGAAAGAAAACGTCGTTCTTGTTTCCGACGGACAGGTAACCGCGGTCGGCAAGGGAACCGCCGTAATAACCGCGACCTCATTAAACGGTAAAAAAGCAATTTGCGAAGTGACCGTCGCGACGGACGAAATCGAAGTCGATGAAATTTCGATAAATCCTTGCGATGTGTTTTTGGTGATAGGAAAGGATACGGAAGCGAGACTTGAAGTAGAATTCCAACCTACCGACGCAACGAACAAAGAAATCGTCTGGTCGAGTTCTGACGAGAACGTCGCTCTTGTTTCCGACGGACAGGTAACCGCGGTCGGCGTGGGAATTGCCGAAATAACCGCGACTTCCGCAAACGGTAAAACGGCAGTCTGCCGCGTAGAGGTTTCCGAAGAAAAAGAAGAACAGCTCACGTTGTCAGAGACTTCGATAACGATGTCCGTCGGCGAAGAATGGCTTTTGGAGGTTTTCGGTATTCCCGATGTAGCGGACGTCGAATGGACGAGTTCGGACGAGAACGTCGTCACGGTTTCGAATGGACTCGTAACAGCGGTCGGAAACGGAAACGCTCGGGTAACGGCGAGCATACGAGACGGCAGTATAAGCGCAGGTTGCGACGTAAACGTCGTTTCGATAACGCTCGGTATGTTCGACGTAAGTTACAACACAATTCTCGGAGTAAGGGACGAATACAAAAACGAAACGGTTTACGATATTCCGTCCGAAATATCGGGAGAGGAGATTAGGTACATAGGGGACGAAGCGTTTAAGAATCTTACGAACTTGGAAACCGTTATTTTGCCAAACGGCATAGAAAGAATCGGAAGTTATGCGTTCGGCGGGTGTACCGCGCTCAAAAACGTGACGATGCCGAGCAGAACGGAAAGTATCGGAAGTTATGCGTTCGGCGGGTGTAGTTCCCTTGAAAATATAACATTGCCGGGTAGCTTGTACACAATCGAAAGCTATGCGTTCGGCGGTTGCGGTTTTTCGAGCATAGAAATACCCGACAGCGTTACGGCAATCGGAGATTATGCGTTTGCGGAGTGCAACGCACTCGAAAGCGTGACAATAGGCGGGAACGTTGAGTTTACGTATAACAGTCAGGCGTTTGCCGAATGTACGAACCTAAAAAGCATTCATTTCGGAGGCGGATTCAAAAACTGGTGCGAAACCGAAGTTCGCGGCAGACTGTATCTGATGTCGTTAGCCACGCTTTATCTCGACGGGCAAGCGTTGGACGGCGAACTGGTTGTTCCCGACGACGTTACGTTCATTACCGCAAACGCGTTTGGAAGATGTGACGGATTGACAAGCGTCGTAATATCGGGGAATGTGGAAAGCGTCGGCGAAAGAGCGTTTAACAATTGTTCCGGTATAACGAGCGTAACGATATGCGACGGCGTTCAAAGTATAGGCGCTTCCGCGTTTGGAAGCTGCCAAAACTTGAAAACGCTTGTTGTGGAAAGCAAAGCAACGGAAATTTCCGAAGACGCTTTTATCTATTGCGAAATAAAAGAAGCGACGGTAGACAGCCGGATGCTTGATATACTACCGAAAAATTCTTTGAAGGCATTAACCGTAACCGGCGGTGAAATAAAAGAAAACGAGTTTACGTCCGCAGCGTGGGAGTCGTTAGCCGAGGTTGATTTGGAAAACGGAGTAACCGCCATAGGTAATTCCGCATTTTATAATTGCACAAAACTAATGAAAATAATTATATCCGACAGCGTGGAAAGTATAGGAAACGAGGCGTTTTACGGTTGCGTCAGTCTTTTGAGTATCGAGATACCGAACAGCGTTACGAATTTCGGCGAATCGGTGTTTGCCGAGTGCCTCTCGCTGGAAAGCGTAACTCTGCCGAACGGATTAAACCGCATAGGCGCTTCGACATTCTCGGGTTGCGAAAATCTTGTAAACGTAAATATACCCGACGGAGTGGAAAGCATAGGTAATTCCGCATTCTGCGGTTGCGTAAGTCTCGTAAACTTAGATTTACCGAGTAACCTGAACAGCATAGGAAATTCCGCCTTCAGAAGTTGCGTTTTGCTCGAAAACGTAATATTTCCGGGCGGATTGAACAGTATAGGAAATTCCGCATTTTCAATGTGCGGCAAACTTACCGGTATAAATATACCCGACAGCGTGATAAGTATAGGCGACGAGGCGTTTGAGCACAGTTACGTGACGAGTTTGAAAATCGGAACAGGGTTGACGGATATAGGCTACCGCGTGTTTTATTGTTGCTCGGATTTGACCGACGTCGTAATCCCCGGCAACATAGAAAATATCGGAAAGGAAGCCTTTTACGGTTGTTTAGGGATAACAAACTTGACAATAAAGAGCGGCGTAGCGAATATCGGCGCGGCTGCTTTCGACAACTGCGGAACCATAAAAAAACTTGTTATGGAAAACGGAACAACGGAAATAGCGGTAAACGCTTTTGTCTCGGATTCGGTAGAGGAAGCGGTTCTTCCCGGACCGGTACCGCAAAATTTTCCAAGTAAAGGATTGAAAAAAGTGACCGTAACGGGCGGCGAAATAGGCGATAGTGATTTTTACGGTTGCAAAGAGTTGACCGACGCGATTTTGGAAAACGGAGTAACGAATATCGGGAATTCTGCGTTTGGCGGTAGCGGACTTGTCAATATAGAAATTCCATACGGAGTGATGAGTATAGGAAACAATGCTTTTGCCAATACGGAACTTGTCGGCATAGAAATTCCTCACAGCGTGACGAGCATAGGGAACTATGCGTTTTCGTGGTGCGTGAGCCTTACAAGTATAGAGATACCGGACAGTGTGGGAAGCATAGGCGAGCACGCTTTTGGAAACAGCGGACTTACATATGTTAAGATTGGAAGCGCGACGGCGACGGATAACTGTAGTATCGACGTCGGGGATTACGCATTTTTCGGTTCGGGGCTGAAAAGCGTTGCGATAGGCAACAGCGTAAAGAGTATTGGGACTTCTGCTTTCAGCCAGTGTTACGGTCTGGAAAATATTTATGTTTACGGTCTGGCAAACTGGTGCGGTATAACGGGATTGAGTAGTTTGATGGCAGATAATATGGCAATAAAAAATCCTATTTTGTTTATAGACAACGAAGAAGTTGCAGGCGACTTGATTATACCGAACGAGGTAACGAGTATCGCGGATTATGCGTTTTATCAAACCGGGATTGCAAGCGTAACGATAAGCAATAATGCAACAAGCATCGGAAATTCCGCGTTTGAAAGCTGTGGAAAATTGAAAAAACTCGTTATGCCGAAAGGCGTACGGGAAATTTCGGCAAGCGCTTTCGAGAATTGTTTGATAGAAGAAACGGTCGTTCCCGGAGTATTGCCGCAGAATTTTCCCAAACAATACCTTAAAAAAGTAACGGTAACGTGCGGTGAAATAATGCAAGGCGCATTCAACGGTTGTCTGTATTTAACCGACGCGATTCTGGAAAACGGAATTACGGATATAGGCAACGAGGCGTTTTACGGATGCGTAAGCCTTGTAAACATAAGTATACCCGATAGCGTCGCGAACATAGGCGAAGCGGTATTTGTCGATTGTTCGGCAGTGGAAACCGTAATTTTGCCGAGCAGATTAAACAATATAAGTAATTCCTTATTCTCGGGTTGCGCAGGTCTTACGGATATAAATATACCCGACGGCGTGGAAAGCATAGGTAGTTCCGCATTCTCGGGTTGCGCAAGCCTTACGGATATAAATATACCCGTACGCGTGGTAAATATAGGCGATAAAGCGTTTGAAGACTGCAATATAAATAATACATATTATGCGGGAAATATATCGGATTGGTGCGCCGTAATCGGACTGGGCGGTCTGTTGCCTTACGTTGACAAATTGTTTATAGAAAACACGGAAATAGTCGGCGAGTTGATTATTCCGAACGACGTAACGAGTATTGCGGATTATGCGTTTTATCATAGGGGTATCATAAGCCTAACGATAGGTAACGGCGTGGAAAGTATCGGAGAATGCGCGTTCGGTTTCTGTAACGGACTTACAAGTATCGTTATTCCGAACAACGTAACGAGTATCGGTAACGGAGCGTTTAAGGATTGCAGTTCTATAAGAAGTATAACTTTGCCGTTTGTAGGCGCACAAAAAGACGGAACGGAAAATACTCATTTCGGTTACATCTTCGGCGCGGCGACTGCCGACGATAACCTAGCTTACGTTCCCACGGCGATAAGCAACGTTATTATAACCGATAACGCAACGAGTATCGGGTCGTATGCCTTTAAGCGGTGTAGCGGACTTCGTCGCGTGACGGTAAATACAGTTAGCATAGGGCAAAACGCGTTTGATTCTTGTGAAGGAATTAAGGACGTTGCGTTAGGCGGCAGAGTTGCGAATATCGGAAAGAACGCTTTTCGTGCTTGCGCTTCGCTTGAAAATATATATGCGGATAATATGCTAAGTTGGTGCGGCATAACCGGATTAGGCAATTTGATGACGGTGAATCAATTGTGTAAATTGTTCATAGGGAATGAGGAGATAGTCGGCGACCTGATTATCCCGAACGACGTAACGGGTATTGCAGATTATACATTTTATCATAGAAGTATCACAAGCGTAACGATAGGAGGTAACGTGGAAGGTATCGGAGAGCGCGCGTTCGGTTATTGCGAAGGACTTACCGATATTAACGTGCCCGACGGCGTTACGACCATCGGCTTTGGAGCATTCGAAGGATGCGGCTATATCGAAAGTATAACTTTGCCGTTTGTCGGCGCACAAAAAGACGGAACGGAAAATACTCATTTCGGTTATATCTTCGGCGCGGCGACTGCCGACGATAACTCAGCTTACGTCCCCGCGGCGATAAGCAACGTTATTATAACCGATAACGCAACGAGTATCGGCTTTGCCGCATTCAAAGATTGCGATTCGATTGAAAATATAACGTTGCCGTTCGTTGGTTCCGGGAAAACATATGGTACTAATTTCGGATATATTTTCGGCGCGGAGATAAAAGATTACAATATAGATTACGTTCCGTCGTCGATAAAAACCGTCATAATAACCGAAAGCGCAACGACTATCGGCTTCGGGGCATTCGAAGGATGCAACTATATCGAAAGTATAACCTTGCCGTTTGTCGGCGCGGAAAAAGGAGGAACGACCAATACTCATTTCGGATATATTTTCGGCTCTTACACTAATAACGATTACGTTCCGTCGTCGTTAAAAACCGTTGTTATAACCGCAAGCGAAACGACTGTCGGCTCGTCTGCGTTTCAAGGTTGCGCCGACATTACAAACGTAACGATAGGAAGCGGCGTAACGAGCATAGGAGATTATGCGTTCGGAAACTGCGACGCGCTTGTAGATTTAACGATAGGCGGCGACGTAAATAGTATCGGAGAAGGGTGCTTTTACGGGTGTGACGGACTTACGAATATTACAATACCGGACAGTGTAACGACTATCGGAAAATCAGCGTTTAATTATTGCCTTAACCTTGCGACCGTAACTATAGGTAAAGGCGTGGAGAGTATCGGAGAATACGCGTTCACGGAATGTAGAAAACTTGCGAAAATAATCTTTGACGGCACTATGCAGCAGTGGAAGGACGAAGTGAATAAAGGCTCATACTGGAATACAAGCACAGGCGAGTATACGGTAATTTGTTCGGACGGCACACTGGATAAGAACGACCGACAAGCAGCGTAACCACCGACAAAATCAATCGACGCAAAACAAAAAGCATAGCGGTTCTCGGAAAATACGGAACCGGCTATGCTTTTTCCTATATCGGAAATTTTTCACTTTTACGACAATTTTTGACGAACACTGCTTGCGTAATCGTCTTTTTCGGTTGTGATAAAGATATATATATGCTATAATAATATGAAATAATTTTATAAAGCGCGCGTATGCGCCGACGAAAGCGAGGTACGATAATGGGCTTAATCAGCTATCTGCAAAGAAGAGACAGAGAAAAAACGATAAAGAAATTACGCGTTACGGTAAATGAAATAAATGCGAAAGAGGATAAATATCGGGTTATGAGCGACGAAGAGCTCGTTTCTCAGACCGAAGTTCTCAAAAAGAGATATAACGACGGGGAAAACCTCGATAAACTTCTTCCGGACGCATTCGCCGTCGTAAGAGAAGCGTCGAAAAGAGTGCTCAATATGCGGCACTTCGACGTCCAGCTAATCGGCGGAATAGTCCTTCATCAAGGTAGAATTGCCGAAATGAAGACCGGTGAAGGTAAAACCCTCGTCGCGACGTTGCCCGCGTACTTAAACGCGCTTACGGGTAAAGGCGTGCATATAGTAACGGTAAACGACTACCTCGCTAAGCGCGACGCGGAATGGATGGGTAAAGTGTACGAATTTCTCGGAATGAAAGTCGGGTGCGTGCTGCCGAATATGAGTTTTTCCGAAAAAAAGAAAGCGTACGACGCGGATATAACGTATTGCACGAATAACGAAGTGGGCTTCGACTACCTCAGAGACAATATGGCGACGCGTAAGGACAGAATTATGCAAAGAGGCAGAAACTTCGCGATAGTCGACGAGGTCGACAGCATACTCATAGACGAAGCGAGAACGCCGCTTATCATCTCCGACAGAGCCGCGGAAGCGACCAAAGTATACGAAGACGTGCAGAGTTTTATAAAAATTCTCGACGAGGACGACTATACGAAAGACGAAAAAGAAACGCATATTTACCTTACGGAAACGGGACTTAATAAAGCGGATAAATTTTTCCGAAGCGATATGTCGGACGGAAAACGCGCGGATTTGAATACTAAAATCAACAACGCGCTCAGAGCGAACTTTCTTATGGCGCGCGACGCGGATTATATAGTGGAAAACGGAGAAGTCGTCATCGTAGACGAGTTCACGGGAAGAAAAATGGAAGGACGTAGATTTTCCGACGGACTTCATCAGGCAATCGAAGCGAAAGAACGCGTTCGCATAAAACGCGAAAGTCGCACGGTAGCTACGATAACTTTCCAGAACCTGTTCCGTCTTTACGACAAACTGTCGGGAATGACGGGTACCGCGCTCACCGAAGAAGCGGAGTTCAAAGGAATATATAACCTCGACGTGGTGGAAATTCCCACCAACCACGAAATGATAAGAGAGGACGAACCCGATAAGGTGTTTGCGACGAAGAACGCGAAATTCAAAGCGGTAATCGACGAAATAGTAAAAGTGCACGAAAAGGGACAACCCGTGCTTGTCGGTACGATAAGCGTGGAAGTAAGTGAACAGCTCAGCAGAATGTTGGCGAGAAAAGGCGTGCCCCATAACGTGCTCAACGCAAAAAGCAACGAACTCGAAGCGAAAATCATCGCTCAGGCAGGCAAAGCGGGCGCGGTTACGATAGCGACCAATATGGCGGGACGCGGAACGGATATTCTGCTCGGCGGCAACCCCGAATATATGGCGAGAGAAAGAATGATAAAGGACGGTTATTCCGAAGAAATCATAAATATAGCCACCGCGTTCAATAAACTTACCGACGAAGAACAAATCGCCGCAAGAAACCGTTTCGGTAGTCTCGTGGAGAAATTCAAAGAAGAGACGGATAAGGAAAAAGCGCAGGTAAAAGAACTCGGAGGACTGAGGGTAATAGGAACGGAAAGACACGAATCGCGCCGTATCGACAACCAGTTGCGCGGACGTAGCGGTCGTCAGGGCGACGAGGGAAGCAGTTGTTTCTTCATTTCGTTTGAAGACGATTTGTTGCGCAGGTTCGGCGGAGACAGACTGTCTTCGATGCTCTCTTCCTTGACGAAAGGGGACGAAGACGCGGTCATTCAGATGCCAATACTGTCGAAACAGATAGAGAACGCGCAGAAACGTTGCGAAGACGCGAACTTCGAACGCAGAAAATACGTGCTTAACTACGACGACGTTATGAATAAGCAAAGACAGCTTATTTATGCGGAAAGAAATAAGGTGTTCGAAGGCGCGGACGTGCACGAACAGGTGCTTAAATATATAGAACCCGCAGTCAGCGACCTGGTGGCGGGTTACGTCGATTTCCAGAACGGAGACGAAACTACGGTAGATTACGTCGCGTTTAACGGCGCGCTGGAAAGAACGTTCCTTAAAAAAGGTTCGAATTTCGTCACGCAGGAACTCGTAGGACACAGACAGTACCAGAGAATAGTGGACGAAATAACGGAAGAAACCGTAAGACAGTACGAAGAAAAATGCAGATTGATGGAAGAGAACGGATTCGATTATAAGGAATTCGAACGTGCCGTTCTTTTGCGTACGGTCGATACCAACTGGATGAACCATATCAACAATATGGAAACTTTGCGCAGAGGAATAGGACTGCGCGGACTCGGACAACGCGACCCGGTAATCGAATACAGACGGGAAGGCACGGATATGTTCGACGGAATGATAGAAAGTATTCAACAGTCGGTGGCGGTAGCGCTGTGTAAATTCGACGCCGAAGACGCGGTGGACAGGAAAAACGAAGCGAAAGACAAGGCGGAACAACTGTCGCTAAGAAGACAGGGCGTTTATGCAAACGGTCCTTGCCCGTGCGGTTCGGGTAAAAAATATAAAGATTGTTGCGGGAAGAAAAACCGCTGATTCGGAGAGAAAAATGGTTGATTTTTACGCGCAAAGACAGCTTCTTGACAAACTCGAAGGCGAGATAAAAACTTTGAGAGACGCGTTCGACGTCGACGGGTGCAAAGCCGAACTCGCTTCGCTTACCGAACAAACCCACGCCGAAAACTTTTGGCAGGACGTGGAAAACGCGCAGAAAGTGAACAGAAGAATGAACGTCTGTTCGAAAAAGATAAAACAGGTAGAGGACGTGGAGAGAAAACTCGCGGAAACGCGCGAATTGCTCGACGTAATCGAAGAAATGGACGAGGAAAGCGAAGTCCAGAGCGCGACGGAAGAAGTAAACGCGTTCGCCAAACGCGTAGCGGACTTGTCGGTGGAAGCGCTGCTCAGAGGTAAATACGACGCGAACAACGCGATTTTAAGTCTCCACGCAGGGGCGGGCGGCACCGAGGCGCAGGACTGGGTGGAAATGCTGTTCAGAATGTACGTGAGATACGCCGAAAGAACGGGCTATAAAGTAAACGTACTCGACAAACTCGACGGCGACGACGCAGGAATAAAGAGCGTCACTTTCACCGTGGAAGGGGAGAACGCATACGGCTATCTGAAAGCGGAAATGGGCGTGCATAGACTTGTAAGAATAAGCCCGTTCGACGCAAATAAGCGTAGACATACTTCTTTCGCAAGCCTCGAAGTTATGCCCGAAATCACCGAAAACGAGGATATTAAAATTAACCCCGAAGAACTGCGAGTGGATACTTACCGAAGCGGCGGCGCGGGCGGACAGCACATCAATAAAACCGACAGCGCGGTGAGAATAACACATATCCCCACGGGAATAGTAGTGCAGTGCCAGAACGAACGGAGCCAGATACAGAACAGGGAAACCGCAATGAAAATGCTGGTCAGTAAACTCACCGAATTAAGGGAGAGAGAAAGACTGGAAGAGGCGCAGTCGATAAAGGGCGAGCTTAAAAAAATTGAGTGGGGAAGTCAGATAAGAAGTTACGTTTTTTGCCCGTATACCCTCGTTAAAGACCACAGAACGGGGTTCGAAAACCCCAACGTGAACGCGGTTATGGACGGAGATTTACAGAACTTTATTATTGAATATCTGAAAAAGAGTTAAGGTATGTCGGAATACGAAAGAATTGCCAAAGAAAAATTAAACGAGCTTAGAAATAGGGACGACTATTTTATCCTTGCCATAGAATCGAGTTGCGACGAAACCGCCGCGGCGGTGCTTAAAGGGAAAACCGTATTGTCAAACGAAATAAGTTCGCAGATAGAAATTCATAAACGCTTCGGCGGAGTAGTGCCCGAAATCGCGTCGAGAAACCACGTTCTCGCGATAGATACCGTCGTTAAAGAAGCGGTGAATAAAGCGGGAATAAAGCTAAGCGATATTGACGTAATAGCGGTTACTTACGGAGCGGGTTTGCAGGGCGCGCTTCTTGTCGGAGTCGCTTTCGCTAAAAGTCTTGCGTACGGTTTGGGTATCCCGATTGTGGGTATAAGCCACATAAAAGGGCACGTTTTGGCAAACCTGCTTGTACATAAAGAATTAAAATTTCCGTTTCTTTGTATGCTTGCAAGCGGTGGACATACCGAACTTCTGGAAGTGAAATCATACGGAGAAATGTCCGTTTTGGGACAGACGAGAGACGACGCGGCGGGCGAAGCGTTCGATAAGGTTGCAAGGGTGATAGGCTTGCCGTACCCCGGCGGACCGCAGATAGAAAAGCACGCGGCGGAAGGAAAAGATAACGTGCCTATGCCGAGACCGTATAAAGGAGAGGATACGCTTGATTTTTCCTATTCGGGAATAAAAACCGCAGTGATAAATTACGTGAGAAACGCAGAACAAAGAGGCGACGCGATAAACACGCACGACGTAGCGAGGTCTTTTCAGGACAGAGCGACGGGTATGTTGGTTGAAAACGCGTTCAGAGCGGCGAAAAAATACGGATATAAAGAAATCGCGGTCGCGGGCGGCGTGGGAGCGAACGGAGAATTGCGAAGAAGAATGGAGGAAGAGGGAAAAAGAAAGGGAATAAAAGTATATCTTCCGCCGAAAATTCTCTGTACGGATAACGGAGCAATGATAGGAGCCGCGGCGTATTTTGCGATTAAAGAGGGAGTTGCGGCGGCGGAGCTTTCGCTTGACGTGAACCCCGATTTATGATAGAATAACAAGGTTTTATCGGGACAATGCACTCGTAGCTCAGCCGGATAGAGCACTAGCCTCCGACGCTAGGTGTCGATGGTTCGAATCCATTCGGGTGCGCCAAAAATCGGCAAATTCAGTGATGGATTTGCCGATTTTACTTATTACCTTTTCACTTTTCACTCTTCACTAAAATTCTGCGCCGATTTTTGAAAGTAAAAAGTAAAAGTTAATAGTGAAGAAGTGCGGAAATTAAAGATTGCATAAATTTACTATCTGGTTTTTAACGCTATCCCGATGAGATTATCAAACTCGTCAACTCAAAATTACCGAGTTATGTGATTATTTTCACAAAAAAAATAAGAATTATGTGATTTTTTTCACGGAAAATTCAATAATTATGTGATTTTTTTGGAAACAAATGTAAAGTTTGCCTGATTCAAACCGCTAATCAAAATAAAATATCGAAAAATCGCGCAAATTTTACGTTTTGGGACAAAATAGTTTTCGATATATAAAATAAACAATAAAATAGACATTGACTTTTTTTATTTTTTTCCGTATAATCAAAAATGCCAAATCTGAGTTGCCGTAAAAGGCGACTTGAAACATAACATACAGATTTTTGCTATAAATGTATAGCGCATTAGGCTGTTGCTATCTTTAATGGTGGCAACGACTACTGTCGTGTTTACAACAGCCTTTATTGCGATTTTGCATAAATTTGGATGTTATGGTGAACAGGTTTGGCGACTTATACGACGGTAGGCGTGCTATATTTGCCGCTTTCGTATGAGGGCGGCATCTTATTACGAATATATTATTTGATTGCCGTCAAATCATCGATATGGTTTTGACGGCTGTTTTTAATAAGGAGGGATAAAATGAGAGAAACAAGTTGTTGCTTTACGGGGCACCGCAGTATCGACCAAAATGACTATTCCGCAATTAAAGAAAAGACAAAGAACATAGTTATTTCGCTTATACAGAAAGGGGTTATAGAATTTTACGCGGGCGGCGCGTTAGGTTTCGATACCTTAGCGGCGGAAACTGTTCTGGAACTTAAAAACGATTATCCGCAAATCGAATTGATTTTGGCGTTGCCTTGTCCCGAGCAGACAAAAGGGTGGAAAGAAGAGGACGTAAAAAAGTATAATTATATAAAAGAAAGAGCGAAAAAAGTTGTGTACACTTCGAATAAATTTTTTCACGGTTGTATGCACGTTCGGAACAGGTATTTAGTAGACAACAGTATTTTTTGCGTTTGTTATCTGATAAAGGATAGCGGCGGAACGGCGTACACCGTGAATTATGCAAAACATAACGGACTGACAGTGATAAATACCGCTTTATGTTAAGTTTTTGTATTTCTCTTAATTTGCGGCGACGGTTCACTTACGAAAAAAATCAACGCAATCTCTCCACTTCGTTTTTTTACTTGCAAAAATGCTTATTTTAATGTAATATACTTATGTTTATTATTAAATAAGAAAGTTTTGCGTCTGCAAAAACGGAGGAATTCATAAATGCACTGGTCGGATAAATTAGCTCAGCAGATTATTGACAGAAACCCGAATAAAGAGGAGTACGTCTGCGCCGCGGGTATCAGCCCTTCGGGCTCGATACACATTGGAAATTTTCGCGATATAGCGACGAGTTATTTCGTCGTAAAGGCTTTGCGGAAAAAGGGCAAAAAAGCGCGTCTGCTGTTTTCGTGGGACGAGTTCGACAGAATGAGAAAAGTTCCCGTAAACGTAGCGAAAGTCAATTCCGATATGGAAAAATTCATCGGCTGTCCGTACGTCGACGTTATCAATCCGTTTGAGGGTTCGGACGCGAAAAATTACGCGGAATATTTCGAAAAAGAATTCGAAGAATCCATCGTGAAATTCGGAATAGATATGGACTATCGCCATCAGGCGGAAATGTACAGAAGCGGCAAATACACCGAGTACGTTTTGCTTGCCTTGAAAAAGCGTAAAGAAATTTTCGATATTCTCGACAGTCACCGCACGCAGGACGCGGAAGAAGGGGAGCGCGACGCGTACTACCCCGTAAGCATATATTGCCCCGAATGTGGGAGAGACACTACGAAAATAACCTCTCTCTCCGACGATTGCACGCAGGCAGAATACGTTTGCAAATGCGGTCATTGCGGAAAATTCGATTTCACAAAAGATTTCAACTGTAAACTCGCCTGGAAAATCGACTGGCCGATGCGTTGGATGTACGAAGGCGTCGACTTCGAGCCCGGAGGCAAAGACCACGCGAGCACGAACGGAAGTTACGATACGGCAAAAGACGTCGCGCGCAAAATTTTCGGCTACACTCCGCCGCTTTTCCAAGGGTACGAGTTTATCGGAATAAGCGACAACAATCTTTCTACGGGAAAAATGTCGGGGTCGAGCGGACTCAATCTTACCCCGGGAACTCTGCTCAAACTTTACGAACCCGAAGTTCTGCTTTGGCTGTATGCTAAAAACGAACCGCTCAAAGCGTTTAATTTCTGCCTCGACGACGGAATACTTCGTCAGTATTTCGAATTCGACAAAATGCTTACCGACGTAAGAAACGGCAAAGCAAACGAACTTACGCAGGAAATAATGTCCCTTTGCGAGGTAGACGGAAGAGAAGTCGAATGTGTACCTATGGGGTTAATCGTCCAGCTCGGCTCGGTTGTCGATTTCAACGAAAAAATGCTCGAAGTCGTCTTCGAAAAAATAGGCACTCCGTATAAAGCGGCGCAGTTCTCCGACAGACTGGAAAGAGCGAAATTCTGGCTGGAAAAATGCTCGCCCGAAAACGTAAATACGTTGTGCGCAAAGAGGAACTGGGAAACTTACGAAACCCTCGACGAAAACGAGAAAAAGGAAATAGCCGATTTGTTCGCGTTCCTTTCGGCAGGTAATTACGACCTCGACGGGTTGCAGACCGAACTCTACGCTATCCCCGCGCGCGTGTACGGCTTGTCGAAAGAAGACAAAGCGCTTAAAAATATTCAGAGCAAGTTTTTCCGCAACGTCTATATGCTTCTTATCAACAAAGAAAAAGGTCCGAGACTCTATCTCTTCCTTTACGCGATTGAAAAAGAACGCTATATAAAACTCCTCGACTTTTCCACGCTGATGACGGAAGAAGAAGCAAAGAAAGAAGAACCCGAAGAAGAGATAATCGAAGAAGTAAAAACCTACGGCGAGCCCGACCCCGTCGCGCCCGTAAAAGAGGAAATCGACATCGACGAGTTCGGAAAAATCGACTTGCGCGTGTGCAAGATTATAAAATGCCAGGAAATAAGGAAATCGCACAGTTGTTATAAACTCACCTTGTTCGACGGACTTAACGAAAGAGTAATTGTGTCTTCCATCAAAAACGACTATAAGCCCGAACAACTCGTAGGGCGTAAAATTATCGTCGTCGCAAACCTTAAACCTACGCGCATAACGGGCGTTACCAGCAACGGAATGTTGCTTGCCGCGACCAACAACGCTTGCGGATGTCAGATTATTTTCGTGGACGACATCGTTCCCGAAGGCACGCCTATAAAATAGTTATTCGTATCCTACGATACAAATATCTTCATAAACGCGGTATAAACAAGAAATAAAAAACCGCACTCGGTTCGAGTGCGGTTTTTATATTCGGTAAGCCGAATGTTATTTGTTTGCGGATTCTTCGCGGAGTTGAACTCTTCTTATTTTACCGCTTATGGTTTTGGGAAGTTCGTCGCGGAATTCTACGATACGCGGGTATTTGTAAGGCGCGGTGTTCGTCTTGACGTACTGCTGGATTTCCTTTTTCAGTTCTTCCGTGCCTACCGTTCCCTTGGTAAGGACGACGGTCGCTTTGACGATTTGTCCGCGGATGGGGTCGGGCACGGGGGTTATCGCGCATTCCAATACGTAAGGAAGTTCCATAATTACGCTTTCGATTTCGAACGGTCCTATGCGGTAGCCGCTGCTCTTGATTACGTCGTCTATTCTGCCGACGTACCAAAGATATCCTTCTTCGTCGCGCGTCGCCTGGTCGCCCGTGTGATAGAACCCGTCGTGCCAGACTTCTTTCGTTCTGTCTTCGTCGAGATAGTATCCGAGGAACAGACCGCAGGGCGCGCCTTCGGAAGTTCTGATGCAGATTTCGCCGACTTCGCCGTTTTTACATTCGTTTCCGTCGGGGTCGAGGACGCGTACATCGTAGAGGGGACTGGGGCGACCCATAGAACCTATTTTCGGGGTTGTGCCGACGAGGTTCGCGATGGTGAGAGTCGTTTCCGTCTGTCCGAAACCTTCCATAATTTTCAAGCCGGTCGCTTTATAGAACTGATTGAAGACTTCGGGGTTGAGAGCTTCGCCCGCAGTCGTGGCGTATTCTATCGACGACAGGTCGTATTTGGACAGGTCTTCCTTGATGAAGAATCTGTACATCGTCGGGGGAGCGCAGAAAGTCGTAATGTGGTATTGGGCGAACATAGGGAGAATATCTTCCGATTTGAACTTATCGAAATCATAAGTAAATATCGGAGCTTCGCACAGCCATTGTCCGTAGATTTTACCCCAGAGAGCTTTTCCCCAGCCGGTGTCGGAAATCGTGAAATGAAGTCCGTCGGGGTTTACGTTGTGCCAGTATTTCGCGGTTATGTAATGCCCGAGAGGGTATTTGTACGAATGCGCGGCGATTCTCGGATAACCCGACGTTCCCGAAGTAAAGAGCATCAGCATATTGTCGCTTCCGCACGGAGAATCGGGCTTACGGTCGTAAACTTCGCTTGCGAGAAGCATTTCCGTATTGAAATCGTGCCAACCGTCTCTGCGGGAACCAACCATAACTTTTATCATATCGGGGAATTCCGCGCACGCCTTTTCCGCGTGCAGAGCGGTGTCCCCGTCCGAAGTGCACACTATCGCTTTTACGCCCGCTTTTTGGAAACGGTAAGTAAAGTCGTGTTCGACGAGCTGGTTGGTAGCGGGAATTACCACCGCGCCGATTTTATGAAGGGCGAGAATGGAAAACCAGAACTGATAATGGCGTTTGAGAACGAGCATAACGCAGTCTCCGCGGCGTATTCCGATAGATTCGAAATAGTTCGCCGTCATATTAGAGTATCTCTTCATATCGGCAAACGTAAACGCGTGAGATTTGTGGTCGTTGCTTACCCACAGCATCGCGGTTTTGTCGGGCGATTTGACGGCAAGTTTGTCCACTACGTCGAAAGCGAAGTTGAATTTTTCTTCGTTCTTGAAACGTATGCTTTGCAGAACTCCGTTTTTGTCCGTGGTGGTTTCGATGAATTCGTCCGCGACCGAACGCATTTTTTTGCGGGCTTCCGCGCCTTTTATCGGTTCATAGGGGAATTCGTTTACGTTAATGTCTTCGTCTTTCTCCGATTTGATTACCACTGCGTAAAGCGTGCAGTCCGCGCCGTCGAGCGCGCGAAGCGCGTGGGGGAGGGAACTGTTGTAGTAAATCGTGTCGCCGGGATTGAGTATTTCCACGCCGTCGTGTATCTGAATTTCCAGCCTGCCGCTGATTACTATGTCTATTTCCTGTCCGTTATGTTTGGTAAAAACGGGTTTTTCCTCGGAATAGGGGATATGAACCCAGAACGGCTCGGCGAGTTTGTTTTTGAAGGAAGGCGCGAGGTTTTCATAGGTAAAACCCGTTCTCCTGGTTATCGGCAAACCCTTGCCGCCCCGAACGACGGTGTATCTGGACAGAATGGGGCTGCTTCCCGAGAGAAGGTCTTTCATTTCCACGCCGAAAGTATCCGCCGCTTTATAAATGAATGTGAAAGGGAAATCCTTTTTGCCCGCTTCAAGCTGCTTGTATTCGGTCAGGGACACTTCGGTTTGTTCCGCGGCTTGCGCTTGCGTCATTCCCGAAATTTCGCGCAGGGCTTTGATGCGCGCGCCCACGTCCCGAAGTTCGTTTTCAATCATTTTTATACCTCCGTATGTAGCTTTTTTGCCGATAAACAAAAAAACCGCCTCAAAGAAACTTTGAGACGGGTTTAGCCCGCGGTACCACTCAAATTGCGCATAGTCTGCGCCTCTCGTCGGCTCAATCAAGCCTAATGCTGTAACGTGCATACACGGAAATCGTCTACTTGCGGCAAAGCCGTTTTCTTGATTTCGACTCGGAAGTGATAGGTCATTTGGATAAACCGTTTGTCCGCTCGCACCGACCGCGGACTCTCTGTGAAACGGGCGTTTCCGACCCTCTTCGTCAAAGCCTTTGCTTATCTGCGTTTTTAGGATAGCACTTGCAAAAAGCGTTGTCAACGAAAAAACAAACATTTTTCTACGTTTTTTTTCGGGTTATGTAAACGCTTTGGGAAAGATAGGAAATAAACCGTCGACAAAAATCGCAAGAGGAGTTTTTTTTAGGCAAAAGATATTGCAAATTATTAAAAATTATGTTAAAGTGGTATACGGATAATAGATTATCACACGGAAAAATTACCGGGAGGTTACAATATGGGTAGAATAAACATCAGCGACGTTCCTTTCACCGGAACGGCGGAGCAGGAAAAGAAATTACGCGCTCGTCTTGCGGAAATCAAGGATATGGGCGGAGCTTTGATGCCTGCGTTGCAGGAAGCGCAAGCTATTTACGGATACTTGCCTGTCGAAGTTCAGCAAATCGTCGCGGAAGAACTCGGAATTTCGCTGGAAGAAGTCTTCGGGGTTTCCACTTTCTATGCGCAGTTTTCTCTTAATCCGAAAGGAAAATACGCTATGGCGGTCTGCCTCGGAACGGCGTGCTACGTTAAAGGCTCGGGAGACGTTATGGCGAGACTGGAAAGAGAACTTGGTCTTGTAGACGGAGCGACCAGCCCCGACGGAAAATATTCGCTTTCCGCTACCCGTTGTATCGGTTGTTGCGGACTTGCGCCCGTTATGACGGTAAACGGCGACGTTTACGGCAAGCTCGTGCCCGACGATATTCCCGCGATTATAGCTAAATATCAATAAACGGATAGGCAAAGCGACACAGGAGAACAACGTGAAAATCAAAGATATTGTAAGCATTCTCGACGCGGACGTGCTGTTTGCCGACGGTGATATGCTCGAAACCGAGGTGAATTCCGCCTGCGCTTCCGATATGATGAGCGACGTGCTCGCTTTCGTGAAAGACCAGGCTGTGCTTATCACGGGATTGTGCAATCCGCAGGTTGTGAGAACGGCTGTAATGATGGATATGGTGTGCATAGTTCTCGTAAGAGGGAAAAAACCCGACGAAAATATGATGAAACTCGCTTCGGAAAGACGCATAGCGATGCTTTCTTCGCCGCTCAGAATGTTCGCGGCGTGCGGCTTGTTGTACGAGAACGGGCTTAAACCGGAGGGCTGATGTCCGACGACGTAATCCGCCTGGAATTCGACGTTGCGGGCAATAACTTCATATCCGCGGGCTCTGCGACCAATCAGGTAAAGGATACGCTCAGAAATCTCGGCGTTTCCAACTATGACGTAAGGCGCATAGCGATTGCTATGTACGAAGCGGAAATAAATATGGTTATTCACGCGTGCGGAGGCAAAGCGTTTGCCGATATTTACGCCGACCGCGTGGAAGTGACGCTCGAAGACCACGGGAAAGGAATAGAAAATATAGAACTCGCAATGCAGCCGGGGTGGTCTACGGCAAGCGAAGATATACGCGATTTGGGTTTCGGAGCGGGAATGGGACTTCCGAACATAAAAAAGTATACCGACGAGTTCAGAATAGAAAGCGAAGTAGGTAAAGGAACGAAAGTCTTTTTAAGAGTGGATTTCAGTTGACGAACGCGCGGCGGAGGAAGGGGAAATGGCTAAGCATAATACCGTAATACTCGACCCGGACAAGTGCAAAGGATGCGTAACGTGTATGAAGCGTTGTCCGACCGAGGCGATAAGAGTGAGAAACGGTAAAGCGAGCGTAATGTACGAACGCTGTATCGGTTGCGGAGAATGCGTGAGACTTTGTCCGCATCAGGCTAAACTTCCGTCCTACGACCCGTTCGATACTATAAACGGATATAAATATAAAATAGCGTTGCCCGCGCCGTCCTTTTACGGACAGTTCGATAATCTTACCAACGTGGATTACGTACTTAACGCGTTGCTCGAAATAGGTTTCGACGACGTGTACGAGGTAGGCAGAGGCGCGAACCTTTGTTCGGAAATAACGAAAATACTCTTCGACCGCGGCTCGTTGAAGAAACCCGTCATAAGCACGGCGTGCCCCGCGATACTCGATTTGATACTGGTAAGGTTCCACGAATTGAAACCGCACCTGCTCGAATTGCTCGCGCCCGTCGATATTGCGGCGAAACTCGCGATAAAAAGGGCTCTGGATAAAGGTATCGCGCGCGAGGATATAGGTGTGTTTTTCATATCGCCGTGCCCCGCGAAAGTTTTTGCGATAAAACAGGGCATAGGCGTGGACAGCCCGTACGTGGACGGTGTACTGTCGGCAAGCGAAGTGTATATGCAGCTTTTGCCCGTTATGAAAAATATTACCGTAAGACCGCTTACGCAACTGAGCGTTCAGGGCATTTCGTGGGCGTCAAGCGGCGGAGAAGCGGCAAACTGTTCGAGGGAAAAATACCTCGCCGCGGACGGAATAGAAAACGTAATCAAAGTGCTTAACGCGCTCGAAGACGGACAGCTCGGCAATATCGAGTTCATAGAACTCAACGCGTGCGTGGGCGGTTGCGTCGGCGGAGTTATGAACGTGGAAAATCCGTTTGTAGCCAAAGCGAGAATAAGAGAACTGAGAAGGAAACTTCCGCTCAGAATAAACGAACTCGCAGACGAAGGACAGAGTCTCGACTTCTATACGTGGGAACGAGTGCCCGAACTGAAAGACGTCTACGCGCTTTCTACGGACAGGGTTACCGCGATGAAGAAGATGATGGAGATAGAAAAAATATTCAAAACGTTGCCGCACAGAGATTGCGGAATGTGCGGAGCGCCGTCGTGTCGGGCGTTTGCCGAAGATTTGGTAAACGGGGTCATACCCGCCGACTCGAAATGTATTTGCAAGGAGGAGAATGAGTAAACTCGCGCAGGTCGCGGAAATTCTCGGCGGCAGGATAATAAACGCGGGGAACGCGGAACGGGAAATCAAAGGCGGATATGCGGGCGATTTTCTCAGTTTCGTTATGGGAAGAGCGCCTTCCGATTGCGCCTGGTTTACCGTTATGACAAACGTCAACGTGTGCGCCGTCGCAACGCTCGCCGACGTGGGAACGATTGTGCTATGCGAGAGCGCGGAACCGTCGGAACAACTGCTCGAAAAGGCGAAAGAGCATAACGTCAATATAATAGGAACGGAGCTCGACACCTTCGAGGCTGTTAAAAAATATTCGGAATTATGAAAATCAAGTACGATTTTCATATTCATAGCGCGCTCAGTCCGTGCGCGGATAACGATATGACGCCCGTGAACGTCGTGGGTTATGCGAAAATGAACGGACTGGATATGATTGCGATTGCCGACCATAACGCAATCGACAACGTGAAAACCGCTATGGCGGCAGGCGAAGCGTTCGGAGTAACCGTAGTGCCCGCGGTGGAAGTGCAGACGGCGGAAGACGTCCACGTCCTGTGCCTGTTCAGAAGTTATGAAAAGTTAGAAGAATTCCACAAAACGCTGGTCTTTCCCGACGTGAAAAACCGCGAGGATATATTCGGAGAACAACTGATAATCGACGAGGACGACGTAATAGTCGGAAGAAGAGAAAACTTGCTTTTGGTATCCTCAACGACGTCTTCGGGAGACCTTCCGAAAAGGGTGAAAGAATTCGGCGGCGTGGCGGTCGCGGCGCATATAGACAGAGAAGCGAACGGTATGGTGCAGATACTCGGAGCGGTGGACGACGGATACGAAGTCGTGGAATTGTCGCTGAGGGCGGACGAAGAAACGAGAGAGTATTACGGAAAAAGATACAGATTGCTTATCGATTCGGACGCGCATACGCCCGAGAGTATAGGCGACAGGAGCGAAATCGAACTGAGAGAAAATTCGATAGACGCGCTGTTCGAATATCTGAACGGAGAATAGAAACGTATGCAGGAACTTGCGCTCAACGTGCTGGATATAGCGGATAACTCGGTAAAAGCGGGAGCGAAACATATAGACGTAGCCGTGACGGTAGAGGAAGAAATCTTGACGATAACCGTAACCGACGACGGGTGCGGAATGAGTAAAGAGTTCCTCGCAAAAGTGACAGACCCGTATTCGACGACGAGGAAAACGCGAAACGTCGGACTCGGAATTCCGTTTTTCAAAATGGAAGCGGAAATGGCGGGAGGCGGGTTTGAAATAGAGTCGGAAGAGGGCAAAGGAACGAGGGTAAAGGCTACGTTTAAGGTAAACCATATCGACAGACCGCCGCTCGGAGATTTGTCGGAAACGGTGATAGCATTGCTGCCCGCGTGCACGGACAGAGAAATGAAATTTACGTTCGGAATGAACGGCGAAACGTTCGTTTTCGACACGAAAGAACTGAAAGAACAGCTCGAAGGAACGCCCGTTGACGAACCTTTCGTGCTTAAATTCGTAAAAGAAATGATACAAGAAAATATAACATCAATATTAGGAGGAGTTGTTTTATGAAAAGTATCGCCGACATCAAGGCAATTCGGGAAAGAATGCAGTCCGAAATAATTCTGAGAGATAATCCCGACAACAACGAAACGAGGATAGTCGTGGGAATGGCTACCTGCGGAATTTCCGCGGGCGCGAGACCCGTTTTCAACGCGTTGGTAGATGAAGTCGCGGCAAGAAAACTTGCGGGAGTAAAAGTCAGCCGCGCGGGATGTCTGGGTATGTGCAAGCTCGAACCGATTATCGAAGTCTTCGTGCCCGGCAAAGAAAAAGTAACGTATGTGCAGGTTACGCCCGAAAAAGCGAAGAATATCATCGCAAACCATATTGTAAACGGAAATATCTGCACCGAATATTTAATTACCAACGAGTAAGGAGGCAGTATGTACAGAAATCATATCTTAGTTTGCGGCGGTACCGGTTGCACTTCGAACAACAGCGCGAAAATCCACGACGAATTCGATAAGATTCTTGCGGAAAAAGGACTGGACAAAGAAGTTCAGGTTATAAGAACGGGATGTTTCGGACTTTGCGCGGTAGGACCCGTAATCATCGTTTACCCCGAAGGCGCGTTTTACAGCGGAGTCAAAGTAGAAGACGTCGCGGAAATCGTAAACGAACATATCATTAAGGGAAGAATAGTAACCAGACTTCTCCACGAAGAAAAATCGAACGCGTCGGTTAAAGCGCTTTCGGAAACCAACTTCTATAAAAAACAAACGAGAGTCGCGCTGCGTAACTGCGGCGTTATCGACCCCGAAAACATCGACGAATACATAGCGCACGACGGCTATCAGGCGCTTATCAAAGTATTGACCGAAATGAAACCGCAGGAAGTCATCGATGTCATTACGAAATCCGGACTTCGCGGACGCGGCGGCGCGGGATTCCCTACGGGAAGAAAATGGCAGTTCGCGTATCAGCAACCCGGCGACGTCAAATACGTCTGCTGTAACGCAGACGAAGGCGACCCCGGCGCGTTTATGGACCGTTCGGTACTCGAAGGCGATCCCCACGCGGTGCTGGAAGCGATGACCATAGCGGGTTACGCAATCGGTTCGCATCAGGGATATATTTATTGCCGTGCGGAATACCCCATAGCGGTAGAAAGATGCAAGATAGCGATTAAACAGGCGCGTGAATACGGTTTGCTCGGAAAGAACATACTGGAAACGGGATTTGATTTCGATATCGATATAAGACTGGGCGCGGGCGCGTTCGTGTGCGGCGAAGAAACCGCGCTTATGACGAGTATCGAAGGAAACAGAGGCGAACCCAGACCCAGACCTCCGTTCCCCGCAGTTAAAGGTTTGTTCGGAAAACCCTCCATTCTCAACAACGTAGAAACCTACGCCAACGTAGCGCAGATTATCCTTAAAGGAGCGGACTGGTTCGCTTCTATGGGTACGGAAAAATCGAAAGGAACGAAAGTTTTCGCGCTCGGCGGAAAGATAACAAATACCGGACTCGTGGAAATTCCTATGGGCACTACGCTCAGAGAAGTTATCGACGACATAGGCGGCGGTGTGCCGAACGGAAAGAAGTTCAAAGCGGCGCAGACCGGCGGTCCTTCGGGCGGATGTATCCCTGCGGAACACTTCGATATTCCGATTGACTACGATAACCTTATCTCCATCGGCTCTATGATGGGTTCGGGCGGTATGATAGTTATGGACGAAGATAACTGTATGGTCGATATAGCGAAGTTCTTCCTCGAATTCACCGTCGACGAAAGTTGCGGAAAATGCACGCCTTGCCGTATAGGTAACAGAAGATTGCTCGAATACCTTAATAAGATAACCAACGGAACGGCGACCTTGCAGGATTTGGACGATATGGAAAAACTGTGTTATTACATAAAGGAAAATTCTCTGTGCGGACTCGGACAGACCGCGCCCAACCCCGTGCTGTCCACGTTGAGATATTTCAGAGACGAATATGTGGCGCATATCGTGGAAAAGAGATGTCCCGCGGGAGTGTGCAAGAAACTGATTACTTATCAGATAACGGACGCCTGCAAGGGATGTACGAAATGCGCGAGAAACTGCCCCGTAGGAGCTATCAGCGGCGCAGTGAGACAGAAACACGTTATCGACGCGAAAAAATGTATTAAGTGCGGAGCGTGTCTCGACGGATGTAAGTTCGGCGCGATTATCAAGAAATAGTTCGGAGGTACAATATGGAAAATATGGTTAATTTGAAAATAAACGGAAAAGCGGTGAGCGTACCTCAGGGCACGACCATACTCGACGCCGCAAAAGCCGCGGGAATTAAAATCCCCACGCTGTGTTATCTGCGCGATATAAACGCGATAGGCGCGTGCAGAGTGTGCGTATGCGAAGTTAAGGGAGCAAGAAGCCTCGTAGCCGCGTGCGTGTATCCCGTAAACGAGGGAATGGAAGTGTTTACGAACACTCCCAAAGTGCTCAATTCGAGAAAAATGACGGTGGAACTGCTGCTGAGCGACCACCACCAGGACTGCCTCGGTTGCGTGAGAAGCGAAAGTTGCGAATTGCAGACCCTTTCGAGAGAACTCGGATGCGAAAGCGGCAAATACGCAGGCTCGAAAAACGAGTATAAGATAGACGATACCACGCCTTACCTCGTAAGAGATAACAACAAATGCATTCTGTGCCGCAGATGCGTAGCCGCGTGCAAGAAATACCAGGGAATTGCGGTAATCGGCGCGAACAGCCGCGGTTTCGATACCAGCATAGGAAGTTACTTCCTCAAAAACCTCTCCGAAGTCGCGTGCGTGGGATGCGGACAGTGTATAACCGTATGTCCTACCGGCGCGCTCAGAGAAAAAGACGAAATCGACGACGTGGTCGCGGCGATAAATAACCCCGATAAATACGTCGTGTTCGGAACAGCGCCCGCGGTAAGAGTGGGTATAAGCGAAGAATTCGGTTACCCCGTGGGAACGAATACCGAAAAGAAAATGGTCGCGGCGATAAAAGCTCTCGGAGCGGACGCGGTGTTCGACGTCGACTTCTCGGCAGACCTTACCATAATGGAAGAAGGATACGAGTTCCTCGACAGAGTGAAGAACGGCGGAGTACTGCCTATGATGACGTCCTGCTCGCCCGCGTGGATTAAGTATGTGGAACATTATTATCCCGAACTTATTCCAAATTTGTCCTCGTGCAAATCTCCGCAGCAAATGTTCGGAGCAATGGTAAAAACGTATTACGCGGAAAAAATAGGCAAAGACCCGAAAGACATTTTCGTGGTAAGCGTTATGCCGTGTACGGCGAAGAAATTCGAAAAAACGAGAGATAATCAGTCCGCGGCGGGAGTACCCGACATCGACGCGGTGCTCACGACGAGAGAACTCGCAAGATTGATTAAGAGAGAAGGCATTATGTATAACGAAATCGCGGAAGCGGAATTCGACGCGCCTCTCGGAATAGGAAGCGGAGCGGGTCTTATCTTCGGCGTAACCGGCGGCGTTATGGAAGCGGCGTTGCGTACGGTAAGAGAAGTGCTTGAAGGAAAATCTTACGATATGATAGACTTCGAAGAAGTAAGAGGACTCAAAGGTATCAAAGAAGCGACTTACAATATCGCGGGTATCGAAGTAAAAGTTGCGGTAGCGAGTAGCCTCGCCAACGCCAAAGTACTGTGCGATATGATAAAAGAAGGAAAATGTCCCTATCACTTTATCGAAATTATGTCTTGCCCCGGCGGTTGCGTAAACGGCGGCGGACAACCGATAAAGACCGCTTACGAAAGAAACAACACCGATTATAAGGCGGCAAGAATAAAGGGTATGTACGATTCCGACAAAGCGATGAAACTGAGAAAGTCCCACGATAACCCCATTATCAAAGAGGTTTACGACAACTACCTCGGTCAGCCCAACAGTCATAAAGCGCACGAAATTCTGCATACGTCCTATACGGAAAGAAAGAAATACTAAAAAATAGCGTTTTCATAACGAAAAAACAACGGCGAGTTTCGGCTCGCCGTTTTTCTTGGGAAATAAGGAGATGTATTATTTTTCGGAGTGGAGAGATTGCATTGATTTTTTTTTGTACGCGAACCGTCGCCGTACTAATTAACTTAACGGAAAAGTTCGCAAAAACTCTGATTTTATCCACTGTTTTACTGCTTAAATACTCAAAAAGTAAAAATCATATTTTTTACTTTTTGCCCGTATGGGGATAAGCAAGGGGCGTAAACCCCTTGCGAGCTTACACAACAAGCAAAATGCGTCATTTTGCTTCCTTGGAAGTCCGACTTATGCGGATAAAAAATTTATCCGTGTGTCGAGTTTATCTCGACCGCGAGTAAATTTCCGCATAACGTTTGGTCGAATAATGGTGGGAAAATTATGAGGAACAGGGGGTCGGGGGCATTGGAGCGATTGCCCCCGAAGAGTAAATTTAAGTTCAAGTGTTGTCGACCCGCCCTCCCGCCCGAATTGCTTTTCTTTTTTATCTGCTTTCGGGGTTTAATAAGGGGTTTATCCCTTATTTCGTGCGAGGGTGCAGGGAACTCATATTCAAAAAGCGAAAACCACGCTTTTCGCTTTTTGCCCGTATGGGGTTTGAGCAAGGGGCGTAAACCCCTTGCGAACTTAAATAAAAAGGAAGTCGGTACGACTTCCTTCATTATAAGTCCGACTTGCGCGGATATAAGATTTTATCGGCACAAAGCGTTAGCGACTGACGGAAAATCTCCACGCAACGACTGGTCGGAAGCTTCGCGCCGTTTGGTCGGAGTATCTCATCTCACTTTTTGCCTATTGACAGAAAGACGCTTCTTTGTTAGAATATATATAGGCGTACTCGCGTGTGCGCGAGTTTGCCGACTATAATGTAAGGAGATATAGCGAATGAAAGTTCTCAAAAAATTGCTGATTGTCGTGATGCTTGTCTTTCTGGCGGCTTCGGTAGTCGCTTGTAACGATAAGACGAAAGACCCAGATACGCCGGGCGGAGGCGATAAAACAAACGAGCTTAAACCTTCGGATATTACAAAACTTGCAGACCTCGCAAACTACGGCAGCAGGTCGTCGTATTACGAAAAAACGCCGGTTTCTTTTGACGCCAATGCAAAAACATATGCGGGAGCGTCTTGCACTACGCAGATTGACAAATTGAAGACGCGTATCGACCAGAAAAATGCGGACGTGACAAACGGCGATTCGACCTCGTCGTTCGTAAAAATCTTCGCTATGTCTACGCCCGAAGGCATTCTCGACGCAATGGCGCAAGCCGCGCTTAGTTTCGACGAAATGAACAGGGTCGTCGAGTATCTCTACGGTTCTCAGGAAAACCCCAATCTCGGACAGTACCTCGAAGAAGAGGGCGATACGTGGACGGGTATTTTCTCGGACGGTACCACCAAATGGTTGGATAAGAAAAACGCGGACAATACCGCTTCGTTCAACGCGGGTTGGTCTTTCTTTGACGACTGGGATATGTACGACAGACTTAAAAATTATGCCGAAGACGTAAGCGAAAGCGCAAAGAAAGACCTTGCGGGAGACAACGCCGCTTGGCAATATCGCAGTATTCTCGCAAAAATATACGAAGAAGTCAAACTCGACGGCGATGCCGCGGCGAGAACGGCAACGTATATGCTTGAATACGCGGTGGAAATCGTAGAGACAAGAGCGGGCGGAAGCGCGGACGAAGCGATAACGATTTCGGGCGGAAACACAACGTTCAACGCTTTTGCGGAATATTGCAAAAAAGCGCCGAGCGCAAGCGACCCGTTCAGCGGCTTGCAGGATTACGAAACGCTCTCTTACCTCCTTGCTTTTAACGAATATCGTAAAGCGGCGGATGGACTCAAAAACTGCGTTATTCTGTACGGTTATTATTACGACTACAACAAAACGTATTATTTCGAGTCTCTTAAAGACGAAGCAACTTACGCTAAACAGTTAAAGTATGAAAAACAGAACATCTTCACCGAAACGGAATGGTTGGACTATGTGGCAATCCAGCGCAACAACTATGTAAAAGCCTATCGCTACTCCGAAGCCTGCTATAAATTGTTCTATGACGCTCATTTCGGTTTCCAGGGAATAATCGAAGAATATGACCAGAAAGTATATGAAATCAACAAAGTTACGGGAGACATAGGCGCTACCGCGCCCGGAACCACTTATACCACTGAAATGAAGAGCGCGATAGCAAAAAGCGGTTCGATAAACGGACTTGCGGGACAGCTTGCTCTCAGCGACTGGATATGGTGTTACAGCGGAAGCAACGATAATATGAAAGCGTATAACGCCGCCAATACGAAATACGAAGAAGGAAAGGATAGCGGCAGCAGCGAACAGGAATACGAAGGTAAATTCGACTTCGAAATGCAGCAGTTGTATCTTGTAAAATATCTGCTTTCGGAAATGAACGACGCGGAACTTGCGAGCGCGCTTTATTACAACGTGTATGCGTACAGCGCAAGTATGGTCAACAATATGACCGAAGATATTAAAAAAATCGTCTATATCAGAGACGAAGTAAAAGACGGTTCGGATTATACGACCATATCCGCCGAAGCGACGGATAACGAAGACCGCTATGCCCGTGAAAAGATTAAAGTCATTTACGACCAGACTTACGACGCGTGGAAAACCGCGGGAGTAAGCACGCTCGCCAGCAACGCAAGCAGTCAGAACTGGACGAAGATGAACAGCGAAATCCAGACGGCTATCGACTACAAGTATGCCGATATGCCGGTAAAGAGCAAGAATACGCAGTGGAAGGAACGTACCGAACGACTCGAAGACCTCGTTATAGCGAGAGTATGGAGTTGCTGCCAACAGAACGTATCCGAAGCGGACGACTCAAAATGCTCACACGTGGAAAATAAAGACGGCACAATAGCGACCAAGGATTATGCGACAGACCATACCATTTCGCAGTTTGTAAGTAAATACGAAGTAGTCCTTATGCACATAGGGGGACAGTCGGAGGTATCCTTCCAGGTAGCAAGCAAAGGTTATCAGACGCACGAAGGAACCGCGCTTGTCAATCCTAAAACCTGGAACGCGGGATATAACGGAACGATAGCCGACCTCAGAGCCAACAAAACGGAGACCACGACCTCTATGAGTTGGGGCGAAAAAATAGCGATTACCGTTTCGAGCGGAGCGAGATTTGTCGACGAAATGGAAGACAACGAAGACCGCGGCTGGTGGACTGAGAACAAAACCAACAGCCCGGACGCGAAATTCGATAGCGAAAAGCATTCGGAAACTTACAGCGGTTCCAATATAGACTTCACTTACAGCTACGAGTTCAAAGGTTGGTATCTCGATAAGGACTGCCGTTACGAGTTCGACGAAAACGATGATATCGGAGTAAATCTCACTGTTTACGCGGGCTATAACGTAACGAAAGCAAGAGGATAATTTTTCTCGGAAAGAAGTTAAGACGGAAGCGACCGATGCCGGTTGCTTCCGTTTTGCGTTAAGACAGCGAAGAAAAATATTTTTCGAGGACAAAGAAACGTTTTTTACTGAATCGGAGTGGAGAGATTGCGTTTATTTTTTTCGTAAGTGAACCGTCGCTGTACTATCGTACAGTAGGTGAAACTTACGGAAAAGCCCATAAAAACTTTGATTTTATCCGCTTTATAGAATAATGACAAAAAAATACTTTTTCTTTAATTATTTTGCATTTGTTTTTATGGGTGTAAATAAACGTGATATATCCACTCTTTTACCATTTTAGGTATTGATTTTTTTTATACTTTATATTATAATTATACAATAGACGGCACTATGTCGTTTATTCGGAGAGAAATCGGAGAAGAAATGGAAATAAACGCGATTGCACAAAGAATAAAAGGTATCCGTGAGGATTTGGAAATCTCCGTTGACAGAATGTGCGAACTGTGCGGAGTGAGCAAAGCGCAGTATAAAGCGCTCGAAAACGGCGAAGTTGATTTCACGTTCAGTTTTCTCAATCGGTGCGCTACGATTTTCGGAGTGGATATAGGGGAGTTGCTCACGGGGAGCAACGTTTCTTGTTTGCGCGCATACGCCGTAGAGAGAAAAGGAAAAGGACTTAAAGTGGACAGAAGGGAAGATTTCGAATATCTTCACCTTGCCAGCCGTTTTTGCAACCGTAAAATCGACCCGCTTTACGTCGAGGTTCCGTTCAGCAAAGAGGCGTTGGAAAACCCAATCGTGACGAATACGCACGAAGGGCAGGAGTTCGATTACGTCTTAGAAGGCGGACTCAAATATACGATACACGGACAAATCGTCTATCTTAACGAAGGGGACAGCATTATGTTCGATTCGTCGAGCCCGCACGGAATGGTCGCGACGACGGAAGAAGGATGCAAGTTCCTTGCAATAGTAGTAAAGAAATAAAAGGCTGGGTAGCCGACTATAAAATAAGTAGTAAAAGGAAAACGAAATGACGAGGCTGTTAAAGTATTTGAAGCCGATGCTGAAAATCTTCATCGTAGTGGTGGTGCTTCTTGCGTCGGGCGCAATGGCGGAATTATATTTGCCGGGGCTTATGGCGGATATAATAAACGACGGAATTTATCTCGACTACGAGGAGGCTTACGTCCATAAAGAAATGGAAAATCCGTTCGGTGACATAGACATCGAATTCGAAAGCCTTGTTTACCACGAAGGATATATTCCCGTATTCGAAATGAAAGACGGTTTTTCCACTACCGATATAAAAACCGCCTGGAACGAGAAATTCACCGGCGGGTATATGATACATTTCAATTTCAAAGATATTCCCGTAGCCGACAGCGAAGAACTTTTCAACGAGATACTCATTCCGTTTATGAACGCGCTCGAAAGAGTTTCCTTCAAAGAAACGGGGCATAAATCGATAAACGATTACAGCGCGGAAGAACTCGTAGAGGTCGAAGCGGCTTTTTCCATTCTTATAGACTACGGCAGTCTGCGTGAATACGACAACGCGGATATAAACGTAGAAACCTTCCTCGATATGTTTGAAGAAGAAGACGACGAGGAAGAAGGCAGCGACGTATGGGACGACGAAAACGCGAAAAAACTTCTCACTTCCTGCGTAATGTGTATGAAACACAGCCGTTACGGCAATCTTTTGCCTATCCCCGTGCTTTGCGACGATAAAGGCGAAAAAATCACCGACGAGTTCGGTCAGTTGGTTACGCTCGAAGTAAATTCTTACGGCGAACCCCTCGACAAAGACCGCGTTACTTACATATATAACGAAGACACCGAAAGAGTGGAGCCTTTCCTCGATTATGAAATCGTGCTTTGCAACGACGTAGGCGGTTATGCTTACAAATACGTCAACGACAGCAAATGGGTAAAGAACAGACTCGGTATGACGGATTCGGAAATCGAAAATGCGGTCGCTTCCTATACGGGAACGGACGAGGGCGAAGGTTTCTGGAATAAAATCAAAAGAGGCTGGAACAAATTCGCGGGAATTATTTCTCTTAGCGAAACGGGAAGCACGACGGCGGATTTGAGCGTTAAAGTAGAAAAGACAGCCGACGAATGGAAGTCTCCCGACGGAATTACGATACAGACGAGCAATCTCGGGTTTATCCTCAAAAAAGGTTTGCTTATGTTCCTTATTACGTTCTGTTCTTCGGGTTGCACGATTGCGGCTATGTTTATGAGCAGTAAAATCGCGGCTTATTTCAGCAAAGTACTGCGCAGTAAAGTATTCAATAAGGTAGAAAGATACTCGCTTGCCGAATTCGATAAATTCAGCACGGCAAGTCTCGTAACGCGTTCTACCAACGATATAAACCAGATACAAAACGTATTCCTCGTTATTCTGAGAACGACTCTGAGCACTCCGGTTACGATTATCGGCGGTTTCGTGTTCTCATTCAGAGAAAATACCTATATGACGATGGTTCTCGTTTACGTTCTCCCGATTTTGTTTATCGCGGCGGGCGTAGCGGCAATAGTAGTTCAGCCGTACTTCAAGATAATTCAGAAGAAAGTCGACCAGCTCACCTTGATAATGCGCGAGGGCATAACGGGTATAAGGGTCGTAAGAGCGTTCAACAAGCAGGAACAGGAGAACGCAAGGTTCAACGTAGTAAACAAAGAAGCGAGCAAAGCGGCTACGACGTTGCAGTATTACTGCGCCGCGCTGGTTCCGCTTATCAATATATGCCTTAACTGTTGTTCCGTCGGTATCTATTGGCGCGCGGCGCAACAGGTCGCGGGAGTTGCGGGCGAATCGCTCAGCGACGTAGCGACTATGCTCGAAGTTTCGCAGTACATTACGCAGATAGCGATGTCGATGGTATTCGTCGCGAGCGCGGTGGTAATCTACCCGAGAGCGACGGCGAGCGCGGAACGTATTTTGCAGGTGCTTGATTCCGAAGTCAAGGTCAAAGACGAAGACGGGTGCGAAAACAGGAGCGACGGCACGGGCACGATTGAGTTCAGAGACGTATGCTTCAAGTATTCGGACGAAGCGGAAAAGAACATACTCGAACATATCAGTTTCAGATGCGAAAAAGGTAAGACCACGGCAATCGTCGGCGGTACGGGAAGCGGAAAGAGTTCGATAATCAACCTCATTCCGAGGTTCTACGACATAACCGAAGGAAGTTTGCTTGTAGACGGACAGGAAGTCAGAACGTATCCGCAAGCGGAACTCAGAAAGAAAATCGGTTTCGTTCCTCAAAAGAGCATACTGTTCAGCGGTACGATTGCGGACAACCTGCGTTACGGAAAGGAAGACGCAACCGAAGATGAAATGTGGGACGCGCTCAGAATAGCGCAGAGCGACGCGTTCGTCAAAGAAAAGGAAGGACAGCTCGACTACACGGTAGAGCAGGGCGGACAGAACTTCTCCGGCGGACAGAAACAAAGACTTTCCATAGCGCGCGCGGTTACCCGCAGACCGGAAATTTACATATTCGACGACAGTTTCAGCGCGCTCGACTTCAAGACGGATAAACGTTTGCGTACCGCGCTTAAAGAAGTGACGAAAGAAAGTATAGTTATCATCGTCGCGCAACGTATAGGAACCATAATGGACGCGGACGAAATCATCGTTATGGACGACGGAAAGATGGTAGGAAAGGGCAAACACTCGGAATTGATAAGAAATTGTCAGCTTTACCGTGACATTGCTCTAAGTCAGATGAGCCCGGAGGAATTAGGACTATGAACGAAGAGCAAGGTCAAGAAATATTTAAGGTAGAACAAGAGAAGGTCTCCGCCGTAGGCAAAATGGATATGTCGGGCGCGTTCGGAGCGAGTTCGATTAACGTCGAAAAAGTTCAGGGCGCGGAAAACTTCGGCAAAACCGTCGTGCGGCTTATAAAGTATATGAGACCCGAGCTCGTCGCACTTATCCTTATGATGGTTATAAGCGCGGTAGGCGCGTGGTTCGCGGTGTGGGTACCCGATATTCTCAAAAAAGTAACCAACTATATGGCGGAAAGTATCCAGTATTTCAAAACGGATTCTATGGATATGGGATACGTCGGAGAAATATGTTTGATTGCAGGCGGGCTGTATTGCCTTAACGCGGTATTCACGTTCGTAGGCGGTCTTATCGCCGCCACGATGGCGCAGCACGTCGTAAGAAGAATGCGTTACGATATAAAGACAAAACTCGATAACGTCGCGCTCAAATACTTCGACGGCACGCCTACGGGAGAAATTCTTTCGAGACTTACCAACGACGTAGAAATGGTTTCGGTTACTTTGCAGGATACCGTAAACCAGGTGATTACCGTTGTTACGACGGTTTCGGGCGTTATATTTATGATGGCGAGACTGGACTGGGTAATGGCGGTCGTCACGATTTGCAGCGTGCCGCTCTTGTTGCTCGTAAGTATGCTCGTAATAAAAAAGAGCCAGAAAGAATTCGCAAAACAACAGCAGCTCATAGGTCTTCTTAACGGACATATAGAGGAAATGTATGCGGGACACCGCGTAGTAATGCTGTATAACCACGAGGAAGACAGTATAGCGAAGTTCGAGGAAATCAACGCTACGCTTTTGAAAGCGACGAGAAAAGCACAGTTCCTCGCGGGTATAATTTTGCCGCTTATAAAACTCGTCAACAACGCGACTTACGTCAGCATCTGTATTCTCGGCGGTTATCGCGCGGGACTCGGCGTAATCAGTATAGGCGATATTCAGGCGTGCATACAGTATACGAAACAGTTTGCTCAGCCGGTCGAAAATATCAGTAACATAGCGAGCACGATACAGTCGTCCATAGCGAGCGCGGAGCGTGTGTTCAAGATGTTCGACCTCGAAGAACAGGAACCCGACAGAGAACATACCGACGTCAGTATGATGACGGGCGAAGTCAATTTCGAGCACGTCGCGTTCAGTTATTCGGAAGATAAACCGTTGATAACCGATATGAACTTGCACGTAAATTCGGGTGACAGCATAGCAATCGTCGGACCTACCGGCGCAGGAAAGACCACTCTTGTCAACTTGCTTATGAGGTTCTACGAAACCAACAAAGGAACTATTACGGTAGACGGCGTGGATATTAAGACTATGCACAGAGACGACTTGCGCAGTCTGTACGGAATGGTTTTGCAGGATACCTGGTTGTTCAAAGGAACGGTAGCGGACAATATCGCTTACGGAAAGAAAGACGCTACGCGTGAAGACGTCATCGAAGCGGCGAAGAAAGCGCACGCGCACGAATTTATCGAAAGTATGGAGCACGGGTACGATACCGAGCTTAACGACGACGGTACGAACATTTCGCAAGGACAGAAACAGTTGCTTACCATAGCGAGAGCGATACTGAAAGACCCGAAGATTATAATTCTGGACGAAGCGACGAGCTCGGTCGACACAAGAACGGAAAAATACGTCCAGAGCGCAATGCTCGATATGATGAAAGGCAAGACGAGTTTCGTTATCGCGCACAGACTTTCCACTATAAAACACGCAGAAGTAATTCTCGTAATGAACCACGGCGACGTAGTGGAACAGGGTAATCACGAAACGCTTATGGCAAAAGGCGGTTTCTACCGAGATTTGTATCTGTCCCAGTTCCAGGGCAAACAGGCGGGAGAAAGCGACGAAGGAGAAGGAGCGAAGTTCATTCAGACCTGACGGAAAAAATAAAAGCGGCGCGGCGCGCCGCTTTTATAATGTGTAAAAAAAAATAACAATGTGTAAAAAAGGAAATAACAAGGGCGCGAGTTCGCGCAAACGTTTGCTTAATATTCGTCGATATGTTATAATCGGGTATATCATAAGATAATCGGAGTACGGTATGCCAACATTTTTTACAGAAGTATTTGATAAACCCTCTTCGGTCGGTCCGCTCGGATTGATTGTCCTTGACGGAGCGAAAGAAATGGGAAAACTCGTAGATAAGTATCTCGTCAACTGGTATAACAGAGATTTAGCGAAACACAACGCGAACTTTGTTAAAAGAGATACTTTTATTTTGTCTTCCTCTTTCCCGCGTTTCACGACGGGCGACGGCAAAGCGATGATAAACGACAGCGTACGGGGAATGGACTTGTATATACTTGTCGATACTGGAAATTATAACGTAACGTATAATATGCTCGGAAGTCCGAACAGAATGTCACCGGACGACCACTATGCCGACTTAAAAAGAGCGATTTCCGCGGCGGGAGGCAAAGCGGAAAGAATTACCGTAATTATGCCTATCCTTTACGGAGGAAGACAGCATAGAAGAAATTCGAGAGAGTCTCTCGACTGCGCGCAGATGTTGCAGGAACTCTACGCTATGGGAGTAAGCGAAATAATTACTTTCGACGCGCACGACCCGAGAGTGCAGAATGCGGTTCCGCTTATGGGATTCGATAACTTTTTCGCAACGTATCAGATACTTAAAGCATTGAGAAACCGTTTCCCGGACGAAGAAATTTCAAAAGATAACTTTATGATTGTTTCCCCCGACGAAGGCGCGATGAACAGAAATATTTACTATGCTTCCGTGCTCGGACTCGATTTGGGAATGTTCTATAAAAGAAGAGATTATACTACGATTGTAAACGGAAGAAACCCGATAGTCAGTCACGATTATATCGGTACGAGCGTCAACGGAAAGGATGTTTTCGTCGCGGACGACATTATAGCTACCGGCGATTCTATGCTCAGATTGTGCCGTCACCTCAAAGAGGACGGAGCAAGACGCATTTTCCTCAACGCTACGTTTGCGATTTTCACCGAAGGTAAAGAAAAATTCCAGAAAGCATATGAAGAAGGTTTGTTTACCGCGGTTTTAAGCACAAATCTGACGTATACCAGTCCCGAAGTAAAAGCGTGCGAATGGTTTATCGAAGCGGACGTAAGTAAATATATAGCGTATATCGTAGCTTATTGCAATCAGAATAAGTCCGTCGCGGATTTGCTCAGTTCTTCCGAGAGAATTCACGACCTTATGAAGAAATAAAGGCAAGAAGCAGGAGGAAAATAGTATGAAAAATAGACGACGCGTGGGTTTTGCGGTTATAGCTGTAATCTTGCTCGTCGTTTTTTGTGTCGCGGCGGGCGGAGCGGCTTCCGCGAACTATATAGTAAAAACGATTGTGAAAACGCCTCTGTATTTGGACGCGGCGTATGACAGCGATTTAGTGTTGGAATACATAAACGCCAACGAAACCGTGGAAATAATCGGCGAAACGATAAAGGACGCCGACAACGTGCAGTGGATAAAAATCAAGTATAATTCGTTTTACGAAGGGTTTGTTCCGCGCGGGTATCTGTACTCGAAAGCGGGCGAGGACGAGTACGACATACAGGTCGTGCGGGCTACGGGAAAATCTTCTTCCGAAGAGATAAAAGTGTACCGTTATCACGACGAAAACAGCGAAGTTATAGCGATTATCAGAGACGGAGAAAAGGTAAACGTTATTATCGAACAGGAACAGGATTACGGAGATTTCCGAAAGATTGTTATAGGCGGCGATTTCGGGTTTGTAAAAGCGGAAAATCTGACGGCGGGACTTACCCATAATCAGAAACTCGCGGTAATTATCGCGGCGGGAGTATTCGCGGCGCTGGTTGCGGTCGGCGTAATCGTAGTTATCAATAAAAAGAAAAGGAAAAAGAAGAACAAATAATTAGGTCGCGCCATATCTAATAATATGATTAGATTGCGCACGGCTAACGTAGGAAGCGCAGGAGAACTGACCACGCTCGACTGCTCGGAATGCGATATTTTAATGGTAAATTACCGTAAAGAAATACTTTTTGCGTCTTATTACGAAATTCCACAACCTATAAAGGTTGCAAGAGCGATGTCGTTCGATAGCGGTTCGGTCATCACTTTTTGCGCTAAAATGAAAATCGAAGAGGACAATTATTATTCGGTCGCGGTGTTCGACAAAGGGATTTTTTTAGGCATTTCCGACGCAATGACGGAAAAAGAAACAATGGGAAAATGTCAGAAAGTTTATACTACGAGCGCGGGAAAGTTCGGCGTGTGCGTGGGGAAAGATTTTCTGTGCCCGCAGGTAGGAAATTGCGTTTGCGGAGGAGCGGATTTTATTATTCACCACACTTTCGACAGGTTCGGGTGCGAATATATGTGCGCGACGAAAGGACACGCGGTTTTCGGGACGGAATTCGTAGGACTCTACGACGATACCGCGATTAAAAGCGACGGAAGAACGGAGTGCGTAAAGATAGGAGAAAGGTTTGATTTCAGGAATAAAGAACTCGCCCTAAGACCGCCCGTCAACTTCCTTAAACTAAGCCGCATAGAGTAGAAAAGATAAAACGCATAAATATAAGGGCGGAAAGAGCGGGAATTAAAAGATAAAATAATGGCAAAAAAGAGGTTTTTCGAAAGAAAATACTTAAAAAAGTCCGATAAACAGTTTACTAATGAGAAAAAAAATGGTAGAATATAATCGACCGCAAGTAAAGGCGGCAATATATTTACCCTTTGAAAGGAGAACGATTTATGAACAAAAAAACAATTCGTGACATTGACGTAAAAGGCAAAAAGTGCCTTGTTAGATGCGATTTCAACGTTCCGATGAAGGACGGGGTAATTACCGACGAAAACCGTATCAACGGCGCGCTTCCCACCATCAAATATCTTATGGAACAAGGAGCGAAGGTAATACTTTGCTCGCATATGGGAAAACCCCACAATATTTTTACTCCCGGTTTCGGATTGAACAAAAAAGAAAAGAAAGCCATCGCCGCGCTTCCCGAAGCGGAACAGGCGGAAGCGAAAGCAGCCGCGCTGGAAAAGGCGAAAAAAGACATCAAAAAATTCACGCTTAAACCCGTAGCGGACAGACTTAACGAACTGCTCGGAGGCAAAGTTACCTTTGCAACCGATATCGTAGGCGAAGACGCAAAAGCAAAAGTCGCCGCGCTTAAAGACGGAGAATGCGTCCTGCTCGAAAACCTGCGTTTCGACGCGGGCGAAGAAGGAAGAGACGAAGCGTTCTGCAAAGCGCTGTCCGAATTCTGCGACGTTTACGTAAACGACGCTTTCGGAACCGCTCACCGTTCGCACGCTTCCACCGCGGCAATCGTAGAATACGGTTTCGTCAAGACCGCTGTTTGCGGATTCCTGATTGAAAAAGAACTTTCCGTTATGGCGGACGCGCTCGAACATCCCGTTCGTCCTTTCGTAGCCGTGCTCGGCGGAGCGAAAGTTGCGGATAAACTTAAAGTTATCGACAATTTGCTCGAAAAATGCGACTCGCTCATAATCGGCGGCGGTATGTCTTATACCTTCCTCAAATCGCAGGGATACGAAATCGGAACTTCTCTCGTAGACGACGAAAAAATCGAATATTGCGCGGATATGCTTAAAAAAGCGGAAAAACTCGGCAAAAAGATTTATCTTCCCGTAGACGCGGTTGTCACCAAAGAATTCCCGAACCCGATTGACGCGGTTATCGACGTCAAAACGGTGGACGTAAACGCGATACCTGCCGATATGATGGCGGTTGACATCGGCGAAAAGACGAGAAAACTCTATGCGGAAGTTATTTCGACGGCAAAGACCGTGATATGGAACGGACCTATGGGAGTATTCGAAAACCCGATACTCGCGGAAGGAACGAAAGCGATTGCGAAAATTATGGCGGACGCGGAAGCGACGACGATTATCGGCGGCGGAGACAGCGCGGCGGCGGTTGCACAGCTCGGTTTTGCAGATAAAATGACGCATATTTCCACCGGCGGCGGAGCGTCCCTCGAACTCTTCGAAGGAAAGATTTTGCCCGGCATCGCGTGCCTCAACGAAAAATAATTTTATCTAAATATACATTATTATAAAAAGGAGAAAGTTGAAATGAAGAAGAACATTATCGCAGGAAACTGGAAAATGAACAAAACCAACGAAGAAACGAAACAGCTCATCAAAGATTTGATTCCGCTTGTTAAAGACGCTAAGTGCGAAGTCGTTTGTTGCGTTCCCTTTACCGACATCGTGACGGCGAGAAAAGCGGCGAGAGGTTCTAATATAAAAATCGGCGCTCAGAACGTACATTGGGCGGAAAAAGGCGCGTTTACCGGAGAAATCAGCGCGCAGATGCTCAAAGAAATGAGAGTAAGCTACGTTATCACCGGACACAGCGAGAGAAGACAGTATTTCGGAGAAACCGACGAAACCGTCAATCTCAGAACGAAAGCCGCGCTTAACGCGGGACTTAAAGTCATCGTTTGCGTAGGCGAACTGCTCGAAGAAAGAGAAAGCGGAAAGACCGCGGAAGTCGTTACCAGACAGACGATAGGCGCGCTCAAAGATATATCCAAACAGGAACTGAAAAAAATCGTTATCGCGTACGAACCCGTATGGGCTATCGGAACGGGCAAAACCGCTACCGCTCAGGACGCTAACGACACGATTAAAATCATTCGTAAGGCTATCAGAAAACTTTACGGAAGAGCGAGCGCAAACTCCATCCGTATCCAGTACGGCGGCAGTATGAATCCGAAGAACGCTTCCGAACTTATGGCTATGCCGCAGATTGACGGCGGACTCATCGGCGGAGCAAGTCTCAAAGCGGAAGATTTTGCGAAAGTAGTAAACTACTAATCAAACCGATTAAACATTTGCGACCCGTACGACATTGCGTTTTACGGGTCGAATTATCAAATATAGAGGAAATAAATATGAAAAAGACGTACGGATTGATTATTCTCGATGGGTTTGGAATCAACCCCGAAACGAAAGGCAACGCGATAGCCGCGGCGGGAGTGCCGTATTTCAGAAGTCTCGAAAAAAAATATCCCCATACGGCGATAGGCGCGTCGGGAATGGACGTGGGCTTACCCGACGGACAAATGGGAAACAGCGAAGTAGGACACCTCAATATGGGCGCGGGCAGAGTTGTTTATCAGGAACTGACGAGAATTACCAAAGCGATAAAAGACGGCGATTTTGCCAAAAACGAAGCGATTTTGGGCGCGATACGCGCGGCGAAAAAGAACGGTAAAAAATTGCATACCTATGGGCTGCTTAGCAACGGCGGCGTGCATTCGCATATCGAACACCTGTTCGCAATTATCAAAACGGCAAAAGCGGAAGGACTCGATAACATTTACGTACACTGCTTCCTTGACGGGCGTGACGTGCCTCCGAAGAGCGGCGCGGAGTTCGTGGAACAGCTCGCCGAATTTATGGGAAAAGAGAAGTTCGGAAAAATCGCCTCGGTTATGGGAAGATTTTACGCAATGGACAGAGACAATCGCTGGGAAAGAGTGGAAAGAGCGTATAACGCGTTGACAATGGGCGAAGGCGAAACTTGCGAAAATCCCGTAGAGGCGGTAAAAAAGAGCTACGAGGAAGGTATTACCGACGAGTTTGTCGTGCCTAAGGTCGTTGTGGAGAACGGAAAACCCGTCGCAACCGTGGATGAAGGCGACAGTATCATATTCTTTAATTTCCGCCCCGACAGAGCGAGAGAGATTACGAGAGCGTTTATTATGGAAAATTTTACGGGGTTCGAACGCAAAAAGGGATATTTGAAACCTACATACGTAGGAATGACCCAGTACGACGCGTCGTTTGCCGCATATCTCGAAACGGCGTTCAAACCGCAAAGCCTCGTCAATACGCTCGGAGAATACCTCTCGAAATGCGGACTGAAACAGCTGAGAATTGCGGAAACGGAAAAATATGCGCACGTCACGTTTTTCTTTAACGGCGGGGTGGAAAAACCCAACGAAAACGAGGACAGAGTGCTGATACCGTCTCCCAAGGTCGCAACGTACGATATGCAGCCGGAGATGAGCGCAATCGAAGTCGCGGATAAAGCGGCGGAACTCGTAAAGAGCGGGGAATACGACGTAATGATACTCAATTTCGCAAACTGCGATATGGTAGGACATACCGGAGTATTCGACGCGGCGGTTAAAGCGGTGAAAACCGTAGACGAACAACTCAAAAAGGTAATCGACGCGATAATTTCCGTCGGCGGAGAGGCAATCGTCACGGCGGACCACGGAAACGCTGACAAAATGTTTGACGAAAACGGACCGTTTACCGCGCATACGACGAACCCCGTGCCTATCGTGCTTGTTACGGACAGAAAGTGTGAAATGAGAAGCGGCGGAACGCTTGCGGACGTCGCGCCTACCTTACTTAAACTTATGGGCGTGGAACAACCGCAGGAAATGACGGGAAAAGCGTTGTTTTAATTGCATTTTGTGAAAAAACATATTGCGTTTTATGATGCGATATGTTATAATTTCAATATAATTGTTAATTGGAGGGTTGTATGTGTAAGAAAAAGAAGAAAGTAGCCCCACCCGTGGCGGAACCGGCTCCCGTAAATCCGCTGGACTCTTTCGAATTGAAAAAACCCGAACCGGTTTTTGACGCGAACGGAAACAGGGATTATTTTACCGAGTATTATAACGCATACAAAAACGACTATATCGACCAGTACCTCGAAGCCTATAAGAAATTTAAGGCGGAAGGCGCTTTGCCCGATTATTCGCCCGTTTCCGAACCGAAACAAGACGATTCGGAAGAACTCAAAGACGAAATCGACGAGTAAAAAGTCTGTTGAAGAAGATAACGGTGCGGACGTAAGTTCGCACCGTTTTGTAAATATAGAGATATGTGCTACGGATTTTTAATAAAAAGAATAGTGCCCGCGCCCGATATAAGGAAATACAATAAATTCCTGTTTATTGCGGCGCACGCGGGAGATATTGCAAAAGCGGCGGGAGGGACCGTCGCTAAGTTTGCAAAAACAAATAAGGAAGTTAAAATTTTAATTACCACGGATTTTAGCGCGGAACCGAGAAAAGAGGGAGTTTCGAAAGAAGAGTATACCGAAAGACGGAGAAAGGAAGAATTGGCATCCGCCGCCGTACTCGGAGTTAAAGAAGTCGAATTTCTCGATTTCGAAGACGGAAAAATAGGCGAAAAGATAACGGAAGATATGGCAAAGGAAATTGCCGCGGTTATTTCAAAATTTCAACCCGACGCGGTGTTTATCGACGATATAAATACGCCGAACGAATTGATGAGCGGCGATAAAGTTACGACCGAAGCGACAATCAAAGCTATAAACGAATTAAGAAGCGGAAAGAAAGAGATTAGTACGGAAAAATTCAACGTCAAAGCGATTGCGTTTTATAATACAGTAAGACCAAACGTGTTCATAAACGTCAGAGGCGCGCTCGAAGCGAAATTGCACGCGGTTATGATGAACGTTTCGCTTGTGCCCGAAAAAAACGAGGATAGGTTTGTCTATATGAGAACGTATAACAGCCTTATTAAACTCACCGCGTTAAGAAACGGGTTGAAATGCGGAAAGATTTTTGCCGAAGGGTATTACGTTATGGGTGGAAAAGCAACCCATAATATGCCGGAAATAAATTTTTAATTTTTTTTGTAAAATCGTTTGACATCGGAATTTTGCGGTGTTAATATAAAAATAACTTAATAAACCGTTGAGATAGAGTAGTAAGCGTTTCGAGGTTTTCAGAGAGTTTCGGGTTGGTGCGACGAAATAGCGGAGATATGCCGAATGGACTATTGAGGGCGGGGGCGAAAGAATTCGAGTAGTTTCCGACGTGGTTCCGACGTAACAGGGAATCGATATGATAGTATCGAGTAAAGAGGTAGCTTTAACAGGTTATGAAATTGGGTGGCAACACGGTGAATTCGTCCCAAAGCGAGTTCACCGTTTTTTCATAAAAAAATAAAAGGAGAATAAGAAAAATGAAACAGAAGAACATTCCTACAAAGATTTACTTATCGGAACAGGAATTGCCTAAATGTTGGTATAACCTCAGAGCGGATATGAAAGATAAACACGCGCCTTATCTTAACCCCGCTACCCTTCAACCGGCTACCGCGGACGACCTCAGACCCGTTTTCTGCGACGAATTGATAAAACAGGAACTCGACCAGACGACGCAGTATATAGAAATACCCGAAGGAATCAGAGATTTTTATAAAATGTTCCGTCCGTCGCCACTCGTAAGAGCGTATTGGTTGGAAAAAGAACTCGATACTCCCGCGGAAATTTATTATAAATTCGAGGGAAACAACACTTCGGGTTCGCATAAACTCAATTCGGCAATAGCGCAGGTTTACTACGCAAAAGAACAGGGAATTACCCACCTCACGACAGAAACCGGCGCCGGACAGTGGGGAACCGCGCTGTCTATGGCGTGCGCGTTCTACAAAATTCCCCTCGACGTCTTTATGGTTAAGGTGAGCAGCGAGCAGAAACCTTTCAGAAAAGAGGTTATGAGAACTTACGGAGCAAACGTGGTGCCCAGCCCGAGCAATACGACAAACGTGGGAAGAAAAATTCTCGAAGAATTCCCCGGAACGGGCGGAAGTCTCGGTTGCGCGATAAGCGAAGCGGTTGAATGTGCTCTGAGCGTGCCGAATTCCCGTTACGTCCTCGGCAGCGTGCTCGACCAGGTCGTGTTGCATCAGAGCATTATCGGTCTCGAAAGCAAAGTCGCGTTGGATAAATACGGCGTTAAACCCGATATTATAATCGGTTGCGCGGGAGGCGGAAGCAACCTCGGCGGTCTGATTGCGCCGTTTATGGGTGAAAAACTCAGAGGAGAGGCGGATTACAAATTCATTGCGGTAGAACCCGCAAGTTGTCCTTCTCTCACGAGAGGCGTTTATAAATACGACTTCTGCGATACGGGCAAAATGACTCCTCTTGCAAAGATGTACACCCTCGGAAGTAACTTTATGCCTTCTTCCAATCACGCGGGTGGACTTAGATACCACGGGATGAGCCCGATACTCAGTAAACTCTATCACGACGGATATATGGAAGCTACTTCGGTAGAGCAGACAAAAGTCTTCGAAGCTGCGGAAAAATTCACTAAATGCGAAGGAATTTTCCCCGCGCCGGAAAGCGCGCACGCTATCAAGGTCGCTATGGACGAAGCGTTGAAATGTAAAGAAACGGGCGAAAAGAAAGTTATTCTCTTCGGTTTGACGGGAACGGGTTATTTCGACCTGACCGCATACAAATCGTTTAACGACGGAACGATGACGGACTATATCCCCACCGACGAAGATTTGGCTAAGTCAATCGCTCAGTTGCCCGACATTCCGCAAAACAGTTTATACAACTAAAAGGGTTACCGAATAAAGGAAAAAGGTTCTCGAAAGAGAACCTTTTTTACATTAAAAGCAATTTAAGATAAAAGTATGAGAAAGCGTAAAGAGCGACGGAGTGGAGAGATTGCGTTGATTTTTTTCGTAAGTGAACCGTCGCCGTACCGACGTACGGTAGGTGAAACTTACGGAAAAGCCCATAAAAACTATGATTTTCATCCGCTTATTTGCAATATTGGCAAAAAAAACGCTCTTTTTGAATTAGTTTATATATGTTTTTACGGGCGTAAAGCAACGCGATATATCCACTCCTAAAGAGTGATATTCGCTTGAAAAAAGACGGCGTATTTGGTATAATCAATAAAAATGAATTTGCGGACGGGAGGCGGAATGAAAGAGCATCAATTAGAGTATGAACGGAAATTTCTCAGTCCGTATGCGCAGAAGAGCGAAGAAACGCGAGGGAGACAGACGGAAATCGAGCCTTGTCCGTATAGAACGGAGTACCAGCGCGACAGAGACAGAATAATTCATTGTAAGGCGTTCCGTCGGCTGAAACACAAAACGCAGGTTTTTCTTTGCCCGCTCGACGACCATTTTCGTACCCGACTTACACATACGCTTGAAGTTACGCAGATTGCGAGGACGATTTCGCGCGCGCTTTTACTCAACGAGGATTTGACCGAAGCGATAGGGCTCGGGCACGACCTCGGACATACGCCTTTCGGACACGCGGGCGAACGCGTCTTAAACGCGCTTACGGGGCATTTTTATCATAACGAGCAAAGCCTTCGCGTAGTAGATTTACTTGAAAACGACGGCAAAGGGCTCAACCTTACTTACGAAGTGAGAGACGGCATACTCGAACATAAGAGCAGCGGAAATCCCTGTACTCTCGAAGGAAAGGTTGTTTCATACGCCGACAGAATCGCATACATAAACCACGATATAAGCGACGCGGTAAGAGCGGGAGTAATAGGCGAAGAGGATTTGCCGCGCGATTGCGTGGAATACCTCGGAAAGACCAAAGGCGACAGAATTAACACGCTCGTAAAAGATATAGTCGAGCACAGCTATGAAAAAAATAAAATTTCTTTGAGCGACGAAGGTTCATACTATATGAATAAACTCAGAGATTTTATGTTTGAGAGGGTTTATTTTACCAGCAACGGCGAAGTCTTGCAGCGCAAAGCGGACAGAATGCTCAATATGCTTTTCAAATACTTTATCACTCACCCCGACGAAGTTCCGCACCCCGAGTGCGTTACCGACGTGACGACGTTCGTGTGCGACTATCTCGCGTCGATGAGCGATACTTACGCTATAGGATTAGCGAAAAAATTATTTATTCCGGACGGAGTGAACGTATGACAGATTTAGAAAAACTTAACCCAGAACAGCGCAAGGCGGTTACGGATACCGAAGGCGCGGTTCTTGTTTTTGCGGGAGCGGGAAGCGGTAAAACACGCGTTCTTACCCACAGAATAGCATATTTAATCGATGAAAAAAACGTTAAACCGTATAATATTCTCGCGATTACTTTTACAAACAAAGCGACGAGAGAAATGAAAGAAAGGCTTAACGGTATGCTCGGCGAAAACGACGTATGGGTGTCTACTTTCCATTCGCTTTGCGTTAGCATTTTACATAAATATGCGCAGAAAATCGGTTATACGCAGAGTTTTACCATTTACGACGAGTCCGCGTCGAAAAGACTTCTTTTACGCGTGCTCAGAGAAAAAAGACTTGAAGAAAACGAAAAGGATAAATACGCGTACCATATCGGAAAAGCCAAAAACGCCGGGCTTACTTCCGACGAATATTTCGCAAGAATAAGGTCGTACGAAAAAGACGCGATGCTTATTTGCGAAGTTTACGACGCATACGAACAGGCGCTCGTGGAAAATAACGCGATGGATTTCGACGATTTGCTTATGAAATGCAATCGACTTCTGACCGAGTGCGACGAGGCGAGGAAGTATTACAGCAGAAAATTTATGTATATCCACGTCGACGAATTTCAGGACACTAACTCTATACAGTTCAACTTGCTGAAACTCTTAGCGTCCGAATGGAAAAACGTTTTCGTGGTCGGGGACGACGACCAGAGCATTTACGGATGGCGCGGCGCAGACGTCAAAAATATCCTCGAATTCGACAGAGCGTTTCCCGATTTGAAAATATATAAACTCGAACAAAATTACCGCTCGACGCAACAAATTCTCGATTGCGCGAACAGACTTATAAGCAATAATAAAAGCAGAACGGAAAAAACTCTCTATACGGATAAAAAGGACGGCGTAAAAGTAGAATTTGCGATAAGCTCGACCGAATACGAAGAGGTAGACCGCGTTGTCTCGCAAATTTTAACGCTTAAACGTAGCTATGGATACAGAAATAGCGATTTTGCAATACTTGTAAGAAATAACGCGCTGACAAGACTTTACGAGACGAATCTGAAAAAAAGCCGCATTGCCTACAAAGTTTACGGCGGATATAAATTTTTCGACAGAAAAGAAATACTCGACGTTATCGCTTATATGCGTCTGCTTGTAAACGAGAAAGATTCGGACGCGGTTATGCGAGCGATAAACTTTCCCCCGCGAGGGATAGGGGATACGACGGTTCAGAAACTTGCTTCATACGCGGCGGATAAAGGCTGTACGCTTTTCGACGCGGTTATGGATATAGACTATACCGATTTAACGCCCGCGGCGAAGTCGAAAGTAGCCGTTTTCCGCGATTTGATAGGGAAGATGCAGATGGACAGGAACAATATGCGCCTTGTCGATTTCGTCTGCGAAATGGTTATGACCGCGGGTTTCGAGAGATATTACCGCTCTACGGGTAAAGACGAGGATATAAACAGATGGGAAAATATCGAAGAATTTCTCACTTATATGCAGGAAAATTTCGAAGAATCGGAAATGGGACTGGATGAATTTTTGCAGACTCTTGCGCTCAATACCGACGCCTCCGACGACGAAGACGACGATTCGGTCGTTATCGCGACGATGCACGCGGCGAAAGGACTGGAATTCAAAGTCGTATTTATCATTGCGTGCGAAGAGGGAATAATTCCTTCGTCGCAGAGCCTGAGAGAGGCGAACGGAGTGGAAGAAGAACGAAGAGTTATGTACGTCGCTTTAACCCGCGCCCAGGAAAGGCTTTACGTTTCCGCGGTCAGAGGCGTGCGGAGAAAGTATAACAGAACCGAACCGGCGTTCCCGTCGAGGTTTTTCAGCGAAGCCAAAGGGGAAACTCCGCAACCCGTAGTTAGAAAGTACGATATTTACGGTCTTCCGTCGGGATACGACGACGAATACGAAACCGCGGTTCCCAAAAATCTCGATTATTCGAAAAAGCCCGTCGCGCCGATAGCAAAGAGCGAAGTGCAGATTAAACCGAGAATTTACAACGTGTCTGCGGACGGGTATAAACCCGGAGCTAAGGTCGAACATAAAAAATACGGCAAAGGAACCGTAATTAACGTGAGCGGAAGCGGCACGGCGACTACGGTAAGCGTCGCTTTTCCGGGCTTAGGAATAAAGAAATTTTCTCTTATGAACGCGCCGCTGTCCCTTTGTTGATTATCCGAGGTGAATAAATGGAAAGAATGCGCGAACTTGTGGATTTACTCAATCGCTACGCAAGAGAATATTACGAACTCGATAACCCGACCGTATCCGATATGGAGTACGACGCGCTGTATTATGAACTCGTAGACCTCGAAAGAGAATACGGAGCGCTTCCCGATTCCCCAACGCACAGAGTAGGCGGCGCGCCGCTCAAAGAATTCGTTCCGTATACGCATAAACTCAGACTTTATTCTCTTGACAAAGCAAAAGGAGACGAAGAGCTCGACGGATATTTCGCAAGGCTGGAAAGAACGCTCGGGCATCTGCCCACTATGACGGTCGAACACAAGTTCGACGGGCTTACGCTTTCGATAACATATAAAGACGGACGCCTTGTCGGAGCGGCGACGAGAGGGGACGGAACGACGGGAGAACTTGTTACGGCGCAGGTAAAAACGATAAGAAGCGTGCCTCTTACGATACCCTTTAAGGGAGAAATAGAAATTCAGGGCGAGGGACTTATGAGACTGAGCGCGCTGAAAAAATATAACGAAAAAGCGCGCGTACTCCTTAAAAACGCAAGGAACGGCGTTGCGGGAGCGATAAGAAATCTCGACCCGAAAGTGACCGCAAAACGAACCCTCGATTTCGTTGCGTACAACGTCGGATACGTCTCGGAAAACATATTTTCATCACAAAAAGAAGTTCACGAATTTTTAATAAAAAACGGCTTTTTATGCGACGACGCTTTCACCGTGGTAAACAGCGCGGAAGAGGCGAAAAATGCGATTAAAAAAATAGAAGGAAACCGCCCGAATCTCGATTTTCTCATCGACGGAGCGGTGCTTAAAGTAAACGATTTGAATCTGCGCGACGAACTCGGCTTTACCGAAAAATTTCCGAGATGGGCGCTTGCGTATAAGTTCGAAGCGGAGGAGACGACGACGCTTCTCAAAAACGTGGTATGGCAGGTTTCACGCACGCAAAAGCTCAATCCGCTCGCCGAGCTCGAACCCGTGGAGCTTATGGGGGTAACGGTTAAAAAGGCGACCCTAAATAACTATTCCGATATCCTAAAAAAAGGAGTAAAGTTAAATTCGCGGGTGTTTATAAGGAGAAGCAACGACGTTATTCCCGAGATAACCGGGCTCGCTTTACTGTTGCCCGATTCTACGGACGTGCCCAAACCTACGCATTGTCCCGCCTGCGGTGCGCCGGTAAAAGAAGAGGGAGCGTTTTTATACTGTACCAACCCCGAAAAATGCGCGCCTGCGGTAGTCGCGGCGCTCGACCATTTCGCCCAAAAATCGTGTATGAATATCGAAGGTTTCAGCGAAAAAACCGCAGAACTATTATATAACGAAATGGAAGTGAAATTCCCGTATCAGTTGTATGACCTTACGGTGGACGACGTATTGAAACTCGACGGTTTTTTGGAAAAGAAAGCGAAGAATCTTATAGAGGGAATAGAAAAAAGCAAAGAAGTTTCCTTAGACAGGTTCATTTTCGCGCTCGGGATACCCTCGATAGGGAAAAAGACGGCGAAACAACTTGCCGACGAGTTCGGTTCGGTCGAAGAAATAGCGAAAGCAAGCAAGGAAAAATTATGCGCTCTCGACGATTTCGGCGAGATAATGGCGGAAAACGTGGTGAACTTTTTTGCCGACGAACAAAACCGCGATTTGATAGCAAAATTGTTCGAACGCGGAGTAAAAATCAAGGCGGAAGAGAAAAAAGAGGGCGTTTTCAGCGGTAAAAACGTCGTGCTCACCGGTTCGCTTACAAGATACAAGCGTTCCGCCGCGGCGGCGATTATAGAAAATCTCGGAGGGAAGACGAGCGACAGCGTTTCGAAATCGGTAAATCTCGTCATCGCGGGCGAGGACGCGGGGAGCAAACTCGACAAAGCGAAAAAAGCTGGGATAGAAATCTGGGACGAAGCGCGTTTTATCGAAGTAATCACGGAATACGGCGCGGAATAAACAAAAATCGCCAAGGAAGCCATAGCAAAAAGAAAACAGAAAGAGACTGACGGATAAAACACGGTCTCTTTTTTATTTAATATTTATATTAAAATAATTGTCAGAAAGGTTTCGGGTGTGATATAATTATCCAAATAAACGGCAAAGGGGGCGCGTATGCGCAGTATGACGGGTTTCGGCAAAGGGTATGCCGAAAGAGAAAAAGTAAAGGTAACGGTGGAAATAAAAACCGTAAACCATAAGCAACTCGATTTGTCGGTCAAATCGCCGAGGACCGTTTTTTTCTGCGAGGACGCTATCAGAAAAATCTGTAAAAAGAACGTCACCCGCGGTCACGCGGACGTTTTCGTCAATTACGCGGACGAAAGGGACAACAAACGCAGTATCTCGGTCGACGTTTCGCTTGCAAAACAATACGTGGAAGCCGCGAAACAACTCGGAAGCCTGGGAATAAGCGACGACGTCACTGTTTCTCAGATAATGAGAATGCCAGACGTAATAAACGCGGAAGCAGAAGAAGACGAGAGCCTTACCGAACGGTTGGTTGCCGAAGCGACGGAAGAAGCCTGCCGCAATCTCGTGGCGGCAAGAGAAAAAGAAGGAGCCGCGCTAAAAAAAGAACTTATTTACAGGCTGGAAAACCTCGACAAAATCGTCGAAGAAATCGCCGTCCGCGCGCCCGAAGTAAGCGAGAATTACGCGAAAAAGCTGAAAACGCGTATAGAAGAATACCTCGGGGGAATAGAAGTAGACGAAAGCAGATTTCTTACGGAAGTAGCCTGTTTTGTCGACAGGTCGAATATCGACGAAGAAATAACGAGGTTGAGGACGCACATTAAACACGGATTTTCTTTAATGGAAGAGAGCGGGGACGTCGGAAAAAAACTCGATTTTCTCGTGCAGGAAATTAACAGAGAAATAAACACTACAGGCTCGAAAAGCAACGATATAGAGATTACGCAAAAAGTGCTCGCGGCGAAAAACGAGCTGGAAAAATTCAGGGAACAGGTACAGAATATTGAGTAGAGGAAGAGGAATATTATTTGTTATAAGCGGACCGAGCGGTGTGGGAAAAGGCACGGTTTTGTCAAGGGTTTGCGAAGATATGAAGGACATATCGGTCAGCGTATCCGTCACGACGAGAAAACCGCGCGCGGGAGAAATCGACGGCGTGCATTATAACTTCATAAGCAAAGAAACTTTCCGCGAACTCGCGGATAACGACGGGATGTACGAATTCGTCGAGGTTCTGAATTGCGGATACGGAACGCCGAAAAAATCCGTAGACGAAAAGCTCGGACGAAACGAAGACGTAATTCTGGAAATAGAAACGCAGGGCGCGGAAAAAATACGTTCGGCAAGAGAATGCGTGAGCATTTTCATAGTCCCGCCGAGCCTAAGCGAACTCAAACGGCGGCTCGAAGAGAGAAAAACCGAGACGGCGGAACAGATAGAAGGAAGAATGAATAAGTGTATTCAGGAATTGCCTTGCGCATACGATTACGACTACGTCGTGCTTAACGACGATTTGGACAGTTGCGTGAGAAAAGTGGACGCGATTATCGAAGCTGAAAGACAGAAAGTATCGCGGAATATAAAAAATATCGACAAAATAATACTCGGCTGAAAACGCCGTGAATAAAGGAGAAAATGTCTTATGATGATTGAACCCCCTATCGACAAATTGATTACGAAAACCCCTTGCCGTTACGCGCTTGTGTGCGGACTGGCTAAAAGAGCGAGAGAACTCAGCGCGATTAACGCGAAAGAACTCGAAGAAAGCGGAATGAAAGCGATTTCTTACGCCGCGCAGGAAATTTACGACGGGAAAATAGTAGTTAAGGTAGACAATAAGTGAAAAAAACCGTATTGCTCGGGGTAAGCGGCGGCATAGCCGTTTACAAAGCCTGCGAGCTTGTTTCCGCTTTGCGCAAAAAAGGTTACGACGTAAAAGTAGTGATGACGGAAAACGCGACGGAGTTCGTCTCGCCGCTCACTTTCGAAACGATTTCGAAAAACGCCGTTGTAACCGATATGTTTGCCGAAAAACCTCATTACGAGGTAGAACACGTCTCCCTCGCCAAATGGGCGGGAGTCTTTATTGTTGCGCCCGCTACGGCAAACGTGATAGGAAAAATCGCAAACGGCATAGCGGACGATATGCTTACCACGACGTATATGGCGTCGGAAGCGATAAAAATCGTCTGCCCCGCTATGAATACGAAAATGTATCTTTCCGAGGCAAACGAAAAAAACCTCGAAATTTTGCGGTCGAGAGGAGTGCATATCGTAGAACCCGCTTCGGGCGCGCTTGCGTGCGGAGACGTGGGAGTCGGAAGGCTCGAAGAACCGGCGGTTATCGCCGAATACGTCGATAAACTCGTTACGCCGAGACCCGATTTTCGAGGAAAAAAGGTGCTTATTACCGCAGGCGGAACAAGGGAAAATATAGACGGAGTAAGGTTTATCGGAAACCGCTCTTCGGGGAAAATGGGCTTCGCGCTCGCCGAAGCGGTAATGGACAGAGGCGGAAAAGTCAAACTGATATGCGGAAGCGTAGGAGCGGCAAAACCAGACGGATGCGAAATCGTAGACGTGGAAAGCACGGAAGATATGCTTAAAGCCGTAATGGCTGCGGAAAAAGAATGCGACGCTTTTATTATGAGCGCCGCCCCCGCAGATTATAAACCGAAAAATAAATACACGCATAAAATAAAAGACGCGTCTTTGACGCTGGAACTTATCAAAAACCCCGATATTGCGAAAAATGTCGGAGCGGTGAAAGGAAACCGCCCGTTGGTCGTGTTTGCCGCGGAAACCGAAGATTTGCTTGCGAACGCTGAAAAGAAATTGCGCTCGAAAAACGCGGACTTAATCGTCGCAAACGACGTTACGCGGGAGGGCGCGGGGTTTAACTGCGATACGAATATAGCTACGCTTATGTTTGCGGACGGCAGAATAGAAAGTTTGCCGATTATGTCGAAACGCGAGCTTGCGGACGTCATTCTCGACGGGATAACCGATTTATGATTTACAGAGTGATAGTGGACGTGAGCAACGCCGAAGTCGACAGGGTTTTCGATTATTCGTCCGACTTCGACGTAGAGGTCGGGAGCAGGGTTCTCGTGCCTTTCGGAAAACGAACCATCGAAGGCTTCGTCGTGGGAACGAAAGAAAAAACGGATATCGAGACGAAAAATATTATCCGTAAACTCGACGCGTTTACGCCCATTATTCCCGAAATGATAGAATTAAGCGCATTTCTCAAAGCGAATAACAATTTGCGTTATGCCGATACGCTAAGGCTTTGTATCCCGTCGAAATTACGCGGAGGAAAAGTAAGAGAGCTTACGCGCGGGTTTCTGAAACTCGACGTCGATAAGGAAATAGCGAAAACTTTGATTAGAAAAAATTCTCCCAATCAGCTTGCGATAATCGACAGCATAAAAGGAGAGGGAGAGTTCGAAACCGTTCTTGCCGCAGAGTTCGGCGCGGGAAGCGTAAAAGCGCTTATAGAAAAAGGAATTTTACATAAAGAAATAGTTACCGTAAACCGCGTGCCTCTTAAAGGTATGGTAGCCGAAAAGAAAACGGTAATTCTTACCGACGAACAGAAAAACGCCGTCGAAAGAATTCTTGCAAGCGACAGACCGTGCGTTTTGCACGGAGTGACGGGAAGCGGGAAAACCGAAGTGTATATGGCGGCTATGGAGAAAATTCTCGGGCAGGGAAAAACGGCGATTATGCTTGTGCCGGAAATCAGCCTTACGCCGCAGATGCTGGGAGTTTTCAGAAGAAGATTCGGAGATGGCGTCGCGCTCTTGCATAGCGGAATGAGCGACGGAGAGCGGTACGACGAATGGAGAAAGCTGCTTACGGGCGAAGCGAAAGTCGCGCTCGGAGCAAGAAGCGCGATTTTCGCGCCACTTAAAAACGTAGGGATAATAGTAATAGACGAAGAGCACGATTCGAGTTACGTAAGCGAATCGAACCCTCGTTATCATACGCACGATATAGCCGAGTTCAGACGGAATTACAACGGAGCGAAACTCGTGCTGGGGAGCGCTACTCCGTCGCTGGATACCTATTATAAGGCGGTTAAAGGGGAATACGAGCTGATTACGCTTTCGGGCAGAGCGAACAAAAAGGCAATGCCCGATATGGACATAGTGGATATGCGCAGGGAAATACGCGAAGGAAATAACAACATTTTCTCTCGTAAATTGCTCGCAGAACTCGACAAAACCCTCAAAGACGGCAATCAGGCGATGATTTACATAAACCGCAGAGGGTTTGCCTCTTTTATCAGGTGTAAAAAATGCGGATACGTGCCTATGTGCACCGACTGCGAGGTGAGTTTGACTTACCATAAAGAAGACAACTTGCTTAAATGCCACTATTGCGGCAAACAGTTCTATAATTTGGACGCGTGTCCTTCCTGCGGAGACGAAAATCTGAGCTTAGGCAGGATAGGGACGGAAACCGTAATGGAAAAACTCGGGGAAATTTTCCCGAAAGCAAGGCTTTTGCGACTGGATAACGATACCGCTTCGGGTAAAGATTCCTCTGCGCAGATACTCGGTGCGTTCGGAAGAAGAGAAGCGGATATCTTAGTCGGAACGCAAATGATAGTAAAAGGACACGATTTTGCGGGAGTAACGCTCGTAGGCGTGCTCGACGCGGATTTGAGCTTATACGGGAGCGATTACCGAAGCAACGAGACTACTTTTCAGCAGATAACCCAGGTCGCGGGAAGAGCGGGAAGAGACGAAAAAGAGGGTAAAGTGGTAATACAAACGTATAACCCGAACCATTACGTTTTCAGATTTGCGAGAAAGTACGATTATCGAGGATTTTTCGAAAAAGAAAACAATATAAGGGAAACGACGTCTTTTCCGCCGTTTTCGAAAATTGCAAGGGTTCTCGTAAAAGGGGAAAACGAAGAAAAAACGCTGGTCGCAGCAAGAGAAGAATATGAGATTATGCGTGGAATAAAAGCCGAGCACCCGCAACTTTTCAGAGTGCAGGCGATGCGCGCGCCAATAAAAAAAATCAGCAACGAATATCGGTTTCAGATAGTCGTATGGATAAAAGAGGAAGGGGAAAAAGAAGTGCTTCCTCTCGTGTATAAAGCGGCGGACAAAATTACGGGAAAAGGCGTGACGGCGTTCGTGGAAATAAATCCTACCAATATGAGATAAACGGAGGGCAATATGGCAAAAAGAAAAATTTTTCAGGAAGATAACGAAATACTTTTCAAAAGATGCCGTGAGGTGACGGATTTCGGAGATAAACTCGGCGAACTTATCGACGATATGTTCGAAACTATGGTAAAAGCGGACGGAGTAGGGCTTGCCGCGCCGCAAATCGGCTTTTTAAGGCGTATAGCGGTTGTCGAATGCGACGGAGAAAAACTCGAAATGGTAAATCCGCAGATAATTTACGCGGACGGCGAACAAATAGACGAAGAAGGGTGCCTTAGCGTTGATTCTTCTAAAAACTGCGAGGTTCTCAGACCTTACAGAGTTAAATTGAGAGCGCAGAACAGAAAAGGAGAAACGTACGAAAAAACGCTTACCGGTCTTCCCGCAAGAGCGGTGTGCCACGAGCTTGACCACCTCGAAGGAATTCTGTTTTATACGAGAAAATACGAAGGGAAAAAGAAATGAGAGTAATTTATTTCGGAACGCCCGAATTTGCGGTTAAACCACTCGAAGCGATAAATAATTCTTCTCACGAAGTAGTCGCGGTGGTGACGCAACCCGACAGGGTGAACGCAAGAAACAAAAAAACCGTTTTCGGCGCGGTGAAAAAATATGCGCAAGACAAAAATATAGAGGTGTTGCAGTTCGAAAACGTCTCCGCTTTCGGAGAGGAAACTTTGCGCGCGTTAAAACCCGACGTTATGGTTACTTGCGCTTACGGACAGATTCTGAAAAAAAACATTTTGGACATATGTCCTATATATAATATTCACGCTTCGCTTTTACCGAAATACCGCGGCTCTTCTCCCGTGCAGTGGGCGTTAATCAACGGAGAAAAAGAGGTCGGCGTTACCGTAATGAAGACCGAACTCGGCGTGGACACGGGGGATATGCTTATGAAAAAAAGCATTGAACTAAGCGGCGACGAAAACAGCGAAGAAACGCTTGCATTGCTTTCCGATTTGGGGGCGGAGCTTATAGTTTCGGTGCTCGACAAAGCGGAAAGAGGTAACCTTATAGGCGAAAAGCAGGACGAAAGCAAAGCTACGCACTGCCGTATGCTTACAAAATCGGACGGGATAATAGACTTTTCGAAAACCGCCTATGAAATCAAAAATTTCGTAAGGGGAATGACACCGTGGCCGGGGGCGTTTACCAAAGGCGAAAACGGCGTTTTGAAAGTCATTAAATGCGAAGTAACGGTCGCGGAAGGCGGCGAAGAATATGGCGAGGTCGTTACGTCCGACCCAAAAAAAGGACTGGTTGTAAAATGCGGAGAGGGTTATCTCAGACTACTTGTCATACAAGCGGAGAACGGCAAAGCGATGGACAGCAAGGCGTATTTACTCGGACATAAAATACCCGAGGGGAGCGTATTCCGTGGCTAAGACAGATTTTCGCGCGGCTTATGATTTTCTTGTCGAAGTATACAGGGATAACGCCTATATACATATCGTTATGAAAGAAAACGCGAACAAGCACGTAAAAAAACTTGTTTTCGGCGTGTTGGAAAAACACTACGAACTCAATTACATAGTCGACGAACTGACCGCCGGGAAGGTGAAAAACAACGTAAGACCTCTTCTTTTAATCGCGCTTTATGCCGAGAAGTATCTCGATACGCCGCAACCCGTGGTGATAAGCGAAACGGGAGAAACCCTCGATTCGCTCGGAAAGGGCGCGCTTAAAGGGTTTTTTTGCGCCGTCATATCGAAAGCGGCGCGCGGAGAATACCGTATGCCGGCGAAAAGCGACAAAAGGTATGCGGAAGTAAAATATAACCTGCCGTCGTGGCTCGTCGGAATGTACCGTAAAGATTACCCCGACAGGTTCGAAGAAATTATCGGGGCGAAAGAATATCCGTATTCCCATATAAGACTCAGGGAAGGAGTATCGGAAGAGGAGATAATCGTCGCGGATAAAAACGCGGAAAAAACGCCGTACGGGTATTTTGTAAAGAAGAATAAGGAAATCGACCTTCTTTCCTGTATGGGGAAAATAACTTTTATGAGTTACGGTTCGTGCGTGGTTGCGGAGAGCGTAGGGGCGAAAAAAGGAATGAAAATTCTCGACTGTTGCGCCGCGCCCGGAGGCAAAGCCGTGTATATGGCGCAAAAAGGCGCGGAAGTTACCGCGTGCGATATATACGAACACAGAACCGAACTCGTAAGAGCGTACGCGGAGCGTATGAAGACGGGAGTAACCGTATTCAGACAGGACGCGACAAAACCGGTTTATAAATGGAAAGAAGGGTTCGACGCGGTTCTTGCGGACGTTCCGTGCAGCGGTTTCGGCGTAATCGGAAAAAAGCGCGACATTGTGTTTAACCGTACCTACGATGACGTTAAAGAACTTTCGGTTTTACAGCAAAACATACTCGACAACGTAAGCGGTTACGTAAAAAAAGGCGGAGTTCTGGTCTATTCGACGTGTACGGTTTTCAAAATGGAAAACGGCGCGAACGTAGAAAAATTTCTTGCCGAACACAACGATTTTCATAAGGAAAAAATAGATATTCCGTATGAAAACGACGGAGAAATACAGTTACTGCCGGACGGAAGAGGAATGGAGGGGTTTTATATATGTCGGATGAGAAGAGACTGAGTCTTGCGGATTTGACGAAAGAACAACTCGCCGCCGAACTTGTCGGACTGCCGTCGTTTCGCGTCAAACAGATTATGTATGCGGTTTCGGACTATAAAACGTACGGCGAAATGAGCAACGTGCCGAAAACCGTACGCGAATTGCTTGCCGAAAAATATTTCGACAGGTCCGCGGTGATTAAAGAGGCGTTCACGGGGAAAGACGGAACGGAAAAATACCTATACTTACTTAACGACGGCAATATAATAGAGGGCGTGTTTATGCCGCATAATTACGGCAACACGCTGTGTATTTCCACTCAGGTAGGGTGCAGAATGGGGTGCGCTTTCTGCGCTTCCACGCTTAACGGGCTTGTCCGAAACCTTACGGCGGGCGAAATGCTCGGAGAAGTGCTCGCCGCAAATGCGAGAGCAGGCGGGACGAGAAGTAAAAGGGCGATAACCAATATCGTGCTTATGGGAAGTGGAGAACCGCTCGATAATTACGACGAAGTTATAAAGTTTTTGCACGCGGTATCGGACGAAGAGGGAATGGGAATTTCCCCGCGGAATATTTCCCTTTCCACGTGCGGGCTTGCCGATAAAATCAAAACCCTTGCGGACGAAGGTATTCCCGTTACGCTTACGATAAGTTTACACGCCGCGGATGAAGAAAAGAGAAAAAGCCTTATGCCCATATCCAACAAATGGAGCATAGCGGAAGTTCTCGACGCGGCGAGATATTATTTCGAAAAAACGGGACGGCGCATTATATTCGAATATTCCCTTATCGACGGGCAGAACGCATCGGAAGCCGACGCGTTGAAACTTGCAAAACTTCTAAAAGGAATGAACTGTCACGTCAATTTAATCAATCTCAATTATGTCAAGGAAAGAGGACTGAGAGGAGCGAATAAGGACGCCGTAAAGGCGTTTATGGATACCCTTAGTTCAAAAGGAATAAGCAATACGCTCAGACGTTCTATGGGCAACGACATAAAAGGCGCGTGCGGACAACTTAGGAACGGTTATCTCAATAAGGAGGGCGGCGAAAATTAAAGGACAGGTAGTAAAAGCCGTAGGCGGAGCGTTTTTCGTCAGATTCGATAAAGAAACGCAGGCGTGTTCCGTACGAGGAAAGGTAAAAAGGGATTTTGAAATATACGTCGGGGACTACGTCGAAGCGGAAAACGGAGTTATCGAAAGCGTTTATCCTCGGAAAAACCGTATGATAAGACCGTATATTGCCAACCTCGACGCGTTGATAATCGTAGTCGCGCCCGTCCCCGAACCCGATTGGAACCTCGTCGAGAAACTCTTGTTAAACTGCCGAGAACAGAGCATAGAACCCGTTATTGCGTACAATAAAAGCGATTTGACGGATAACGCGGAAGAAGTTATGCGACCGTATAAAAACGACGTAAAGACTGTCATTGTGAGCGCGAAAACGGGTGATAATCTCGATGAGCTTCGGAAAATCATCGACGGACGGCTGGTAAGTTTTTGCGGGCAGAGCGCGGTCGGAAAATCCTCGCTTATAAACGCGCTCGGCGGAAGAAAATTGGAGACGGGCGAACTTAGCCGTAAAATAATGCGAGGGAAGAACACGACGAGACACGTCGAGATATACGATTTGGAAAACGGAAGAATAGCGGACACCTGCGGTTTTTCCGTTATGGAGAATATAGATATAGAACCCGAGGAACTTATTTATTACTACGACGAGTTTCTCGCCGTGCAAAACAAGTGCCGCTTTACGAACTGCACGCATACGGGAGAGCCCGACTGCGCGGTTAAAAAAGGCGTGGAAGACGGTACTATAAATAAGATACGGTACGAAAGATACGTTAAACTGTACGAAGAACTCACGGAAAGGAGAAAGAGAAAATATGAGTAAAAAAATCATCGTTTCGCCTTCGATACTCAGCGGCGATTTCGCAAATATGGGAAAATCGGCGGAGGCCGTGAAGAAATGGGGCGGAGACTGGATACACTGCGACGTGATGGACGGCGTGTACGTTACTAATATCACGTTCGGAATGCCGATGGTATCGGCGTTGAAAAAAGTAACCGAACTTCCTCTCGACGTTCACCTTATGATAGATAAACCCGAAAAGTATGCGGAGAGGTTCGTGGACGCGGGAGCATACTGCGTTACCTTTCATCCCGAAGCATCCGAAAGGCCTGCCGAAGCGTTAAGGGAAATCAAAGCGCGAGGGGCTAAAGCGGGCATTGCGTTTAACCCGGACGTTCCTATTGAAGACTACGAATACCTGTTCCCCGAGTGCGATATTATAGTCGTTATGACAGTGTACGCGGGTTACGGCGGACAGAAACTTATTCCCGAATGTCTCGACAGGGTGGCTTATATCAAAAGAAAACTAACGGAAAACAATGTCAACGCGCTTATCGAAGTAGACGGAGGGGTGACCGAAGATAACTGCGCTAAGGTCGCGGAGGCGGGCGCGGATATAATAGTGGCGGGAAGCGCTGTTTTCCGCTCGGACGACCCGAGAAGAACGGTTAACAAGATTAAAGGCGTAACAAAATAAGAGGTTATTCCATATATTGGACGGTAAAAGGAGCGTTTTATGAAAATAATCTGTATAACCTGTCCGCCTGTCATTAAAAAGATATTAAAAATTTTTACCGAGAAAAAATAACGGAGAAGAGATGACGAAAGAAGAAGGGAAAGAACTGCTCGAAGAATTGAAGAAAATGCACCCGAACGCAGGTTGCGAACTGAATTATTCGACGCCGTTCGAATTGTTGGTGGCGGTGATACTCAGCGCGCAATGCACCGATAAACGAGTCAATATGATAACGGAAAAACTGTTCGAGGTATACAATACGCCCGAACAGTTTGCCGCGCTCGGGTTGGAAGAACTTAAACCGTACATATACAGTTGCGGCTTTTTCAATAATAAAGGGAATAATATCATTGCGATGAGTAAAGAGCTTGTCGAAAAATACGGCGGGGAAGTGCCGAAAGATTTCGATAAACTGGTTTCCCTTGCGGGAGTAGGCAGAAAGACCGCGTCGGTGGTGCTCAGCGTAGGGTTCGACATTCCCGCGATGCCCGTGGATACGCACGTCAACAGAGTCGCCAAAAGAATAGGGTTTTCCCAAGGGAATACGGTGGAAAAGGTAGAGGAAGACCTGAAAAACCTGTTTTCTCCCGAAGACTGGAATATTTTGCATCATTCTATGATTTTTCACGGCAGATACATATGCGAAAGCAGAAAACCGCGTTGTTCCGAATGTACGATAAAGGACAAGTGCGTTTATTATAATTCTGCGAATAACAACGGAGGGAAAAATGTTTCTTGACACGGTGGTAATTTATTGCAAAGCGGGTAACGGCGGAAACGGCGCGGTCTCTTTTCATCGCGAAAAATACGTAGTTAAAGGCGGACCCGACGGAGGAGACGGAGGAAGAGGCGGAAGCGTGTACGCCTTAGCCGACAGTTCGCTCAACACTCTCATAGATTACAGATACAATCAGCATTTCCGCGCGCAGAACGGTCAGCCGGGAGCGGGAAATACTATGTTCGGGTCTGCGGGAGAAGATATTATCCTCCGCGTTCCTTGCGGAACGGTGATAAAAGACGCGGAAACGGGCGGTATACTTGCCGACGTGTTCAACGACGGGGATAAAGTACTGTTGCTTAAAGGCGGACGGGGCGGCAGAGGAAACGCAAAATTCTGTACGCCGACGAGACGGTCTCCCGCTTTTGCCGAAAACGGCGAGGTTACCGAAGAGAGAAAACTGAGAATGGAATTAAAGACCATTGCGGACGTAGGACTTGTCGGATTTCCCAACGTAGGGAAAAGCACGTTGCTTAGCGTAATAAGCGCGGCAAGACCGAAGATTGCGAATTATCATTTTACAACGTTGTCTCCCAATCTGGGCGTAGTTAAACACTACGACGAAAGTTTCGTGGTGGCGGATATTCCCGGGCTTATCGAAGGCGCGGCGGACGGAGCGGGACTCGGACACGACTTTTTGAGACACGTCGAACGGGTAAGACTTATCGTGCACGTCGTGGACGTAAGCGGGTCGGAGGGAAGAGACCCTGTGGAAGATTATCGGAAAATCCGCACGGAATTGCGCAATTACAGCGAGAAACTTTATTCTTTGCCCGAAATAGTGGTCGCAAATAAAGTCGATTTGTTGAACGACGAAGGCGAAACCGACGATTTCGAAGAAAAAATAGGCAAAACTGTATATAAAATCAGCGCGGCTACGACTAAGGGCGTAAAGGAACTCGTGGACGCGATTGCTTCCGAACTTAAAGAACTTCCGCCGCTCGCGCCGCTCGAATTCGAGAAGTTCGAATACGAAAAAACGGACAAGAATCAAGTGGACATAACGGTCGAAAACGGAATATATTACGTCAGCGGCGGATACGTGGAGGAACTTGCGCGTAAAGCGTACCTTGACGATACGGACAGTTTTAACTGGTTCCAAAGGAAAATGCGCGAACGCGGTATAATAGATATGCTCAGAGAAAAGGGAGCAAAGGACGGCGATACCGTATGCGTAATCGACCTCGAATTTACTTTATGGGATTAAATTAGGGTAAAATAACTAAAAACAAGGCGCAAATCGTTGTCTTTGTAAAATAAAAGTGATAAAATTATAAAAAAAATTACAGGAGGTATTTAATGAATACTTACGGAATCGAAAAGCTCGGCATAATAAACGCCAAAGCCGTTTATCGCAATCTTTCGCCCGCCGTTCTCGTGGAAAAGGCTCTTGAAAGAGGAGAGGGTAAACTCAATAATAAAGGCGCGCTCGTCGTTTTGACGGGAAAATATACAGGACGTTCCCCCAACGATAAGTTTATCGTGGACAGCAAGGGCGTTCACGACGAAATTGCGTGGGGAAAGGTAAACGTGCCTATTTCTCAGGAAAAATTCGACGCGATATATGACAAAATGATTGCGTATCTTCAAAACAGAGAAATATTCATTTTCGACGGTTTTGCAGGCGCAGACCCCGCGCATACAAAGCGTTTCAGAATAGTGAACGAACTCGCTTCGCAGAACCTGTTTATTCATCAGCTTCTTATAAGACCCACCGCGGAACAGCTCGAAGGCTTCGAAGAAGACTTTACGATTATCGCCGCGCCCGGATTCAAGTGCATTCCCGAACGTGACGGCGTAAACAGCGAAGCCGCAATTATAATCGACTATGAAAAGAAACTCGTTCTCATTGCGGGAAGCCAGTACGCGGGAGAAATCAAAAAGAGCGTGTTCTCGGTTATGAACTATCTTATGCCAAAGGAAGGCGTTTTCCCGATGCACTGTTCGGCGAACATAGGCGACAACGGGGACAGCGCGGTATTCTTCGGACTCAGCGGAACGGGTAAAACCACGCTCAGCGCGGACCCTGCGAGAAAACTTATCGGCGACGACGAACACGGTTGGTCGGATGATACCGTATTCAACTTCGAAGGCGGCTGCTATGCTAAATGTATAAACCTCAAAGAGGAAAACGAACCCGAAATCTGGAACGCCATCAAGTTCGGAAGTCTGGTCGAAAACGTAGTTATGGACGACGAAACGAGAGAAATGGATTTCGACGACGGCAGATATACCGAAAATACGAGAGTAGGTTATCCTATCGAATACATTCCCAACGCGGCTATTCCCGGAATAGGAAGCACGCCTAAGACCGTTATCTTCCTTACCGCGGACGCGTTCGGAGTTCTGCCTCCTATCAGCAAACTCGACAAGAACCAGGCGATGTATTATTTCGTAAGCGGATTTACGAGCAAACTTGCGGGAACCGAGAGAGGAATAACCGAGCCCGTTCCTACGTTCTCGACCTGTTTCGGCGCGCCGTTCCTTCCCCTCGACCCCAGTCTTTATGCTGAAATGCTCAAAGAAAAAATCGAAAAGACGGGAGCGAACGTTTACCTCGTCAACACCGGTTGGTGCGGAGGCAAAGCGGGAACGGTCGGCAGAATGAAACTGAAATATACGAGAGCAATGGTTACCGCCGCGCTTAACGGAAGCATCGAAAAGAGCAAATTCGTTAAAGACCCGTATTTCGGAGTGGAAATCCCCGTCGACATCGAGGGCGTTCCTTCGGAAATAATGGTTCCCGAAAACGTATGGAAGGATAAAAAAGAATACGAAGCGACGGCAAAAGACCTTGCGGGAAGATTTATCAACAACTTCAAGAAATATACGCATATGTCCGAAGAAGTTGTTAAAGCCGGTCCCAAAGCGGAATAGTAAACAGTTATTTAAGCGAAAAGGAGTCGTTTGCAAAAACACTCCTTTTTTCGCTAAAAAGGACGCTTATACATATAACGTCTTTTGTTGAAAATAAACGCAATATGCCTGAATAAGGGCGTAAAATGGGTATTGACATTAAATCGGTATTCATATATAATTAAAATATAATTAAAAATATTATCGCAGTATAAGCGATTTTTTGGAGAATAGTGATGAAGAAAACGATAGTTTTGTTATTGTGCATTGTGTTGTCGGTCGCCGCGGTTTGTATTTTCGTGGCGTGTAGCGACGACGGCGAACCCGTTATCGAAAGTTATAAGGAGATTGAAGCCGATACGTACGCCATAGGAGACGCTTATAAGCAGGCGGATGCGGAAGTCGTAGCCGTACTTAAAAACGGCAAAACGAGAAATATAACTAAAAATCTCGTTTTCGTTGGAGAAGACGCGTTAAATCTCGACGACGACGGCAATTTTACCGAAGCGGGGGAATACACCGTGAAAATTTACGCACTCGAAGAAAGAGAGGATTTGCTTATCGGAGAGTGGAAAATCAAAGTGGCGTAATAAACTAAGGAGATAATTATGCTACTGTCGAAATTAGTCGGTGAACGAACGAAAACAAGTCCTGCGGACGCTACCGCGGCGAGCCATATTCTGCTTATCAGAGCAGGTTTTATCAAACTCGTCGCAAACGGCATATGGTCGCTTGCAGCGCCCGCTAAAAGGATTGCAAAGAAAATAGAACAGATTATCCGCGAAGAAATGGACGCGGTGGACGGACAGGAAGTTATGTTCCCCGTCGTTATGCCTAAGGAAATGTGGGCGGAAAGCGGAAGATATTACAGTATCGGAGACGAAATGGTGCGTTTCCGCGACAGAACGGGCAGAGATATGGTGCTCGGAATGACCCACGAAGAAGCAGCCGTCCAGTTTGCGCGCGATACCGTAAGCAGTTATCAGCAACTGCCTTTTATGATTTATCAGGTACAGACAAAATTCCGCGACGAAGCGCGTTGCCGCGGCGGGCTTATCAGAGTAAGAGAGTTTACTATGAAAGACGCTTATTCTTTCCATATCAACGAAGAAGATTTGCGCGCATATTACGACAGAATGTACGACGCTTACGTCCGTATTTTCAAGCGTATAGGAATGAAACGCGTAGTCGCGGTAAAATCCGATACGGGAATGATGGGCGGAAGTATTGCGCACGAATATATGTTGCTTACGGATATAGGAGAAGATACGATAGTTATCTGTCCCGAGTGCGGATACAAAGCCAATATGGAAGTAGCCGTTACAGACCGCGCGTCCGTAAGAGACGATACTAGCGAAAGTATGCGCGAAGTGTTTACGGGAGATAAAAAGGATATCGAGTCCGTTTGCGAATTCCTTAATGCCAGACCGGAGAAATCGATTAAAGCCGTATGTTATTTTGAAAAAGGAACGGAAAACATAGTGCTTTGCTTTATTCGCGGCGATTTGGAAATCAACGAAAGCAAACTTACGAAATATATAGGCAAACAAATTGTGCCCGCAAACTTGACGGACTCGGATGTTTTGCACGCCGGAAATATCGGTTGCGTAGGACTTAAACTCGATAACGCCACGATTCTATACGATAAATCGCTCGAAGGCGCAAACAATATGGTGACGGGCGCGAACAAAGCGGAATATCATATCTGCGGAGTGGATATGGAAAGAGACGTTAAAGGCGCGACATACGTCGATATTGCCAAAGTCAAAGAAGGAGACGTTTGCCCGGTATGCGGGAAACCTCTTACGCTTGAAAACGGCATAGAGGTAGGAAACATATTCCAACTCGGGACGAAGTACACCAAAACAATGAATATGACGGTACTTAATTCCGAAGGGAAAGCGGTTAATCCGATTATGGGTTGTTACGGAATAGGCGTAGGGCGGGCGCTTGCTTCCATTGCGGAGGAAAGCCACGATGATAAAGGTTTTATCTGGCCGATGACGGTCGCTCCGTGGCAGGTTTATCTTTGCGGGTTGAGACTTGACGACGAAACGGTAAGAAACGCGGCGCAAAAATATTACGACGAATTGCAAAAAGCGGGGATAGAAGTTTTGTTTGACGACAGAGAAACGTCAGCCGGAGTCAAATTCTCCGATTGCGATTTAATGGGAATACCGTTAAGAGTGGTAATCAGTCCGAGAAGTCTTTCGCGTGGAGAAGTTGAAATTCAGTCCAGGGATAAAACGCTCAATGTCTCCGTAAAAATCGAGGAGTCGGTAGAATATATAAAAAATATAATAGACGCGGAGATAGCAAAGTTAAACAAATAAAAATATAAATAACGACCGCATTCGATTATCTCAATCGTGCGGTCGGGCGGAAACGCCGCAAATAAAATAGTACGGAAGAAAAAAGAAAACGGATAAAAACAAATATCTGCGACTTTCGGGTCGGAGGGAGGAATTATGAAGAAGCGTTTTTTGCTTGTGCTTGCCGTTATACTTACCGTTGCGCTTGCTGTTTTCCTATGCGCCTGTGTCGATAAAAATCCCGACGAACCGAACGACGGACCGACTCAAGGGAATAAAGACGGATGGGAGAAGATTTCGCAGATAGAAAACAAGGATATGTATACGAAATTCCTTTTGGGATTTACAAACATAGCCTATGAGATTTCTGCGGACAGAGTACAGTCGAAAGGCGCGGTGACGGCTGACGCCAAAGCTCTTTTTACAATTAACGACAACGATTTTTATATTTCGATAAAAGGTAAATACGATTGCGCCGACCCGTCGAAAATTCGGGATAAGGCGATATTCGAAGTAAATCTTTCATCTGAGGAAAGCGTTACCGACGAAAGTCGATTGATTACGGCGGTTATATATAAAGACGAACTTTATCTTGCCATAGGGAACAATAAAGTAAGGTTCGACATTTCCAGAAGCAACTGGACGGATTATTACCCTTATAAGATGGAACAGATGAATTCGCAGAAACTGAGCAATGTGGCTGGAATTATGGCTTCTTACGTTGTGCTCAACGATAATCCCATAGGGTATACGAGAAGAAACAGCAATAAAGAAGAGTTCAAATATTCGGTGAACGTAAATCTCAAAGAAACCCTTGCAAAACTTTGTAACGGATTGAGCAGCATAACCAAAGACCCGAAAGTAACAGCAAGCATCAAAAGTTTCGTTGCGAGCGTTCTCGGTATTACCGTAAAACAGTTGGAAGAAGGAGATACGCCCGAAAGCAGTCTGAACTTGAATTTTGTCATATCGGGAAATCAAATACAAAGCCTTCAAGGAAAAGCAAAAATCGACATTTCTCATTCCGAAAGTAAGCTTATAGACTCGGATACGCTTGAAATAGGCGTTGATATAGCGGACGTTAAAATAACGAATATATACGGAAACGGCGTGTCGATAGATTTTGTCACTCAGACCGAGGAACGCGAAAAGTATAAGAGATATGACGAAGCGATATACGCGCTGAGTATTCCCATTAAGATATACGACGAAAACGATGTGGCGGTATGGAATAATTACGATTTCAACGTCACGACGCGCGTTTTTCAGGATAATAACCAGGAAAACTTTATATTCTTGGAATATTACAATGAGACCGATGAAATGGTAGACAGAGCTCTCTACATTTATAACAACGTAGCGTATGTTTTCCTGAAGAAAGAAGGACAGAGCGAAGCCGAATGTATTTTCCGATTTGACGTCGATTTGTCGGATTTGGCTACGAGACTGCTTGCAAACGATTTCGGCGGACAGCAGAAGATAGACGTTTATGCTTTGATAGCATATTTTCTCAGAAATCTTGCAATCGACAATACAGAAATAGGCTTTCTGATAAATCCCGAATTCTTCACATCGGTGTGGTACAATTTCGACGATATGCTCGCTTTCGTCGATGATCTCGACCCCGAGACTTCGATTGCGGATTTGCCAGAAGTGCAGGCTTTTATAGATTTTATAAAGACGAACGAGGTTATTTTTTCACTGAGATATAACGACGACAACCTATTGAAAATCGTTAAAGAAAACGACGCAGACATTACGGCGGTAAAAGAAAAGTTGCAAGCGGTTGACGAAGCGATGACGGAAACCGAAATTACGGAGTGATTTTCATAAGTTACCGATAAACGGCGTAATTTGTCTTGAAAAAAAAGATTAAATGATATATACTATATAAAAACAAAAACGGAGGAATATCATATGTTGACAAAAGATATGTTACTGATAGACGCGTTCCGTAAAGAGGGCGTAAACGTTGACGCTATGGCGGAAGTGCTTGCAGATTTCGGAATGCACTGTCTCGGCTGCGCGCTCAGCCACGGCGAAACCATCGAAGAAGCCGCGGCGGTTCACGGAGTAGACCCCGACGTTATGCTTAACGCGCTTAACGAGGCGGCGAAAATTCCCGTAGCGTAAGAAGTAAAAAGCAAATAAAGAAAAACGGAAGGAAACCCTTCCGTTTTTCTTTTTGAAGTTTAGGCAAGCTTCTGCGCGGTAAGGAACGCGTTTGAAATGTTTATCGTCGCGCCCGACACATTGTGAAGGGACAGCGCTGTAGGTTCGGTTATCGTATAGATTATAGTTTTGGATACTGACGATGGCAATGTCGTGGAACCGTTAGCGGAGACGGTCTGTCCGCTTAGGGGTAGCCCGTTAGCGTATAATTGAACGGCAAACGTGGATTCGGTAGTCGTGGTGGTGTTTCCTTGCGCGCCGAAAGAAAGCTGATAAGTTCCCGCGGGAATAATAAGAGCGTTTCCCGACACTTCGAGAGTGGTTCCGGGAGTGCCTGCGCCTGCGGTTAAGGGGATTGCGGCAAGATTTGCTACCGCACCCGAAGACCCGACCGCGTACAGCGCATTGTTTGCAAACGGCGTCGGAACAGGAGTGACGGGACGAATTATTACCGTAGTATTGGGAATAACCGAATCGCTTTGAAAAATTATTCTGTTTCTGCAACAGCAACGACGGTTCTGACAACAACGGTTTTGTGAATTACAACAACACATAAATTGATACCTCCATAGTTTTATGTATATTTTTGATATAGAAGGTATTTGTTATATCGTATTCATTTATCGGATAAAAGGTGAAAAGAGGGTAAAGAAAAACCCGTTTCCGATTGGAACGGGTTTTGGCGGAGAAATCGGGATTTGAACCCGAGCTACGTTTCACCGTACTACTCCCTTAGCAGGGGAGCCCCTTCAGCCACTTGGGTATTTCTCCTTGCTGAACTTTGTTGCCTATAAATATTATCATATTGTTTGCTTCTTGTCAATAAATTTTCCGCCCTTTAGTTATGCAAGATTTTTTTTAGACATACATATCGGGCATTAAGATAAATTGTAAGGGATTAACGTTTGCTATTTTTCGTTTTTCAATATATTATTATATATAACAGTAATCTAAATATCGGAGCGTAGATGTTAAGCGTAAAAAACATAACCAAAGATTATTTTGCTACCGGCGGGACAGTGCGCGCTTTGCGCGGAATAAACATAGATTTCAGGGAAAAGGAAATCGTTTCCATTCTCGGTCCGTCGGGTTGCGGTAAAACCACTCTTCTTAACATTATAGGCGGTCTCGACAGATATTCGGGCGGCGACCTGATTATAAACGGAATTTCCACAACCGAATTCGGAGAAGAGACGTGGGACGCTTACCGTAACGCTTACATAGGTTTTGTTTTTCAGAATTATAATTTAATTCCTCATATTTCCGTTTTGGAAAACGTAGAAATGACTCTTAAACTCAGCGGTTATTCGCAGAAAGATTATTCGCTTCTCGCGATGGACGCGCTTAAAAGGGTAAATATGGACGACCAGGCAAATAAAAAGCCTTCGGAACTTTCGGGGGGGCAACTTCAACGCGTATCTATAGCGCGTGCTTTGGTGAATAATCCGAAAATTATACTTGCGGACGAACCGACCGGCGCGCTCGACAGCGAATTAAGCGAGCAGATAATGAGTTTGCTTAAAGAGCTTTCTTCGGAAAGACTTGTTATCGTCGTAACCCATAACGCGGCGCTTGCGGAAAAATACTCCGACAGAATAGTAGAAATGAAAGACGGCGTCGTGGTAAACGATACCGCGCCGTATTTCCGCGATAAATCGTCGGATATGGTTTTTTCCGATGAAAAAGAAGAGGAAATCGGTACGGGGAAAAAAGAGGAAATTCGTAAAAATAAAAAAGGTAAGAGACAGATAAAAAAAACGAAGAAAAAGAATGAGAAATTTCATAGTTCTTATATGAATTTCAAAACGGCGTTAAGGTTGAGCTTCAAAAATCTTATTTCTAAGAAAAGGCGTACGGTGCTCACTTCGATAGCGGGAAGCGCAGGGATAATAGGGCTTGGGCTTGTACTTGCGTTTTCCAACGGAATAAATATCTTTCTCGAAAGAATGCAGAATTCTTTGCTTGCGTCCATCCCCGTCGGGATATACGAATACAGTATGGATTATTCCGTGCTTATGGATATATTTATGTCTTTCGGAGATAAAATCTACGAGGAAGGAGATTTCCCGACCGACGATACGGTAAAATTTGTGGAAGAAAACAAAGGCAGCGGATTTATGGGTGAACTTGTGGAAGAAATCATAGGTTCGGTCAAGGAAAATCAGATTACGGAAGAGTTTATCGATTACGTCGACAAAATGAATCCCGAATGGTACGACGCGGTTTATATGTACAGGGGAGTTCAGATGAATTTAATAGCCGCATCTTCCGACGGAACATATAAAGACGTTTCCCCAAAAGAGGTAAAAACCAACGTAATCAACATTGCGACGAACGTATTAGGTGAAAAGGGGCTTGAAAAATCGAGATGGAATCAGCTTGTTGGCGGCAGCGATTTTATGAGCAAATACTACGACCTTATGGCGGGGCGCTGGCCTACGGATAAAGGCGATTTGGTTGTGGTCGTAAACGAAAGAAACGAACTTGAAATACCCGCGCTTGAAGATTTCGGGTTCGATATAGAAACGGCGGATAAGGACGGCAACGGGACGATTTCTTTCGATGAATTACTGTCGGAAAACAGCGGTTTCGAAATCCGTCTCGTAACTAACGACTCATATTATAAGCAAACGGGAAACACTTTGTCGGCTTTTCCTGAAATAAACGAATACGAGGTGAAAATACCCGACGAAGAGACGTACAATTCGGAAGGAAACGTTCCGCTTCGGATATGCGGCGTATTGAGGGTTAAACCTGATTCTCCAATAAGAGCGGTTGGGGCGAACTTGTGTTATACGGATATGCTTGCCGATTACGCGCTTACATCGGCGGTCGAAAGCGAAGTAACGGCCGAGCAGAAAAAATTGCTTAATCTGAGCGGATATAAAAACAGCGACGCGTCGGCATATACGGTAATTAAAGGGCGAAGAACGGTGACGGATAAATACGTAAATAATACGGTATGGGGACTCCTTTCCGCTTCCCTCGATAAAACTTCCTTTATGAAATCTTTCGGGGTAGATACCGCGCCCGTGTATATAAATATCTACGCAACGAATTTAAGCGGAAAAAATAAAATAACCGATTACATAGACGAGTGGAGCAATTCTTACGGCGGGCAAGTTTCATATTTCGACGTAACGGAAATGTTTATGTACAACGTGAGCACGATTACGGATATATGCGTGTACGCCTTGCTTATCGTGGCATCGATTTCCTTAGTTGTGTCGTCGGTGATGATAGGAATAATTACGGGAAATTCGGTCGTGGAACGAACGAGGGAAATCGGCATATTGCGTAGTATGGGCGCAAGAAAGCGAGACATTCTCAGCGTGTTTTTATCGGAAACGCTGTTGATAGGTGTTTTCAGCGGAATAATAGGAATTGCGCTTACGTTTGCGTTCGCGCCTCTTCTTTCGTTAGCCGCGGAAGCATTTTGCGGAATTCCGAATCTCGCCGCCGTAAATCCGTTTTATTCGCTCGGATTATTCGGGTTGAGTATTTTCCTTGCGGTAATCTCCGGTTTGATTCCGTCCGTCAGGGCGTCGAAAAAGAATGTAGTCGACGCGCTTAGAATGGAGTAAAAGTCGATTTTTGTAGCATAACTCACGAAATATTTGCGAAATAAACATAAAGCGTCAAATTTCGACATAATTTGTTCAACATATAAATAAATTAAATCGACAATTTGTACAAAAATTGTTTACAAGTTACGTAAAATGTGTTATTATATTGTCACAAAACACAGAATAAAAACTTTTAATGTGTTTTTATGGAGGACTATGAAACAATTTAACGTAGCATTTTGCGAAACAAACGGGTCGTTATCGGCAAACGCGGTAGCATTCTTTGCCGACGACGCCGATATAAATCTTATTGCCTGTCAAACGGCAAAAGAAGTTTCGGATATTCTGAGGACGGCGGACGTAAAGGGTCTGGTAATTGACGTTGCGTTCGAGCGTTGCAAGGAGATAGCGACTGCCTGTCGGGAAAGAGGGGCTTCGATTATTCTTCTGAGTAAAAATATGGAGGACGAAGTAGACGGCGCGCTCGGAGCGATACCGCACGAAGTATGCCTTTATAAACCGTATTCTTTTATAGAAATGCGTACTCAACTGCTTAGATTTATGATACAGCAGACGGTAAGCGTAAAACTTAACGCCGGGATAAGAAATATCGACGAGAGGTTAAGCAGTATTTTTATCCGTGCGGGAATACCGCCGCACATAAAGGGGTATCAGTTTCTGAGAGAGGCTGTAAAACTGGCGGTTGCGTATCCCGAAATGATAAATTCGATTACCAAAAAATTATATCCTACGATAGCTCAGATTTATCAAACTTCGCCGAGCAAAGTAGAGAGAGCGATAAGGCACGCAATCGAGGTCGCGTGGAACAGAGGAAAAATCGAAAACATAAACGCGATTTTCGGAATTAAAATTTATAACAAGGGAGAAAAACCGACGAACGGAGAACTTATTGCGCTCGTCGCCGATAAAATGATGATTGAATCTTTGTAAAATATAACCTGGTTATATGCATAAACAATTAAAAGGACGTCAAATCGACGTCCTTTTAATTAAGCTAATTTAATAGTTATCTTTAATTGAAATCGAAAGATAGCGCGACACGTCGAAAAATTTCCACGGAACGTTGTCGACGGGGGGATAAACCCTGAAAACCATACGTTCTTTGGTTACGGGGTGAGTAAGTTTAAGTTCCACCGCCCACAAAGCGAGGTTGTATCCTGCGGGAGATTTGTTTGCGCCGTAACGCTGGTCGCCGAAAAGAGGGTGTCCGAGAGTTTGCATTTGTACGCGTATCTGATGCGCGCGTCCGGTGTGAAGTTTTACGCTAACAAGCGAAAGATTGTCTTTTACGTCGAGAGTGGTGTAATCGAGAACGGCTTTTTTGGCGCCTTCGGTAGCCATAGGGACGGCGTAAACCATATTTTTAGAGGAATCTTTGAGAAGATAGTTGGTAAGTCCCAGTATGGATTTTTCTCTGGGCACTCCTACGACAACGGCGAAATAGCGCTTTTCGAAATCGCCGTTTTTCATAGCTTCGCACATACGCGAGGCGGCTTTGGAAGTTTTTGCGAAAACCATTACTCCGCCGGTCGGTCGGTCGAGACGATGAATAAGTCCGACGTAAGCGTCTCCGGATTTGTTATATTTTTTTATAAGATAATCTTTAACCGTGCTCAGCGCGTCCTTATCGCCGGTTTCGTCGGGGCACGACGGAACGTTTTGCGGCTTAACTATTGCGATGATATGGTTATCTTCGTACACTACCTGTAAATTTTCCGATGTAAATTCTTGTTTCATATTTATTTATTATATATAAATAAAAGTAAAAGTCAAGCGGAGCGCGTGTTTAGGAGTGGATATATCGCGTTTATTTGCGTCCGTAAAAGCTATGCGAAAATAATTAAAGAAAAATTTTTCCTCTTATTATTGTGAAAAGCGGATAAAATTAAAGTTTTTTCCACTTTTCCGTAAGTTTCACCTACTGTACGATAGTACAGCGACGGTTCACTTACGAAAAAAATCAACGCAATCTCTCCACTTTGCGCGTGTTTAGAGCTATATCGACGGTATCCTTAGATTTTATCGCCCTTAAAATAACTTTGAAAAACGGGTTTTCTTGACATTGTAACCTTTATAAAGTATAATTTTATAAGTTATGAAAAAACAGAACGTTTTATCCATAATAGCCGTTGCGACGGTAATTCTCATCCTTGCTGGAATGATATCTGCGACCGTCATATTGTCGGGCGGTAGCGCGAAAGAGTGGGAGTACTTGTCGACGGAAGAAAATATCGATTATGCGGGTAGTGATTTCGAATATCTCGAAAATTTCAAAACAGAAATAAAAACTTATTTCAGCGCGCTTTTCAGCGAGTTTTTTTCTTCATATATCAATCTGAACGGCGCTTTACAGGAATATCTAAACGGCATTGCGGAAAGGATTGTTACGGCAATGTCCGAGGCGAGAATTCCCGGGACAAAACTTAATAAAACAGCGAAAGCGTTGAAAAACAATTCTTTGAATTCGGTTTTCGGTTCGTTAAAAGCCGCCGTAGCCGAGATGACGAGCATAGAGGAACTCGAAGCATATTTGACGGAGAAACTCACGAATTTGGGATTCATCGATTTATTCGGCGGCTTTTTTTCGGGGTTAATGGAAGAAACCGCATTAAACGAAAATGAAATAGCGAGCGTAATTTATTATCTTTTGACGCAGAATTCGAACGACAATTATCTTGCGCTTCTCGGACAAATGGGAAAAGAAACGTTCGTTTCCCTGCTTTCCGATACGATATATGTTTTAACGACCGTTCGCGTGGCTTCGCAAAGCGAATACCTGCTTACATCCGCAGCCGATTCTTTGAAAGAAGTTTTTTATCAGCTCGGCAGCCTCTATTCTTCCCTTGCAAATCTTCCCGGCGGCGGGGAAACGGTTGAAAACATATTCGGGTTTACATTTGATTATGAGGAGGAAAACGAAATCGTCAACAGTTACGTCGCGGATATAAAAGGAAAGATAGGAGAACTTGTCGTGATTATCGGAAGGGTAATGAAATCTCTTTCGGCGGACGACGTGAAGACGTATTGTCGCTATCTTGCATATGAAAACGGAAAGGAAAAAAACGACGCGAAAATATATTGCGCAATGAAACTTTCCGAACTCTTGTTTGAAGACGTGGAGAGCATTACGTCGATAGGAAATAAAAATTATTCTTCCGTTTCCGAATTGTGTAACGCTTATGCGCGAGTTTCTTCTTCCCTTGCAAATCTTGCTTTTGACCTTATTTATTCGGTAGTAGAAGATGCTGAACGAGGGGAGCCGACCGATTACACGGAACTATTTATCGGTTTTGCCGAAGCGAGCGAGGCTTTATCAAAGATAGCCTTAACGGAAGAAGAAATCGGCGCGCTTGACGAAAACGACGAAAAATACTTACTTTTACTCGGATATGCGGACGACTTTTTCGACATTAACGACGCGCTCGGCGGACTGTGCGAGAATTTAATAACTTTCCGTTTTGCGGACGCGGTATATCCGTTATTGAAACAAGAGGCTGAAAAAAATGAGTAACCTTCTTTTGGAATGTAAAAATCTGACGAAAAGTTTTAACGGGACGACGAACGTTCTTAACGGTATCGACCTGAGAGTATATGAAGGAGATTTTCTAAGTATACTCGGGGAGTCCGGCAGCGGGAAAAGCACTCTTCTGAGTTTAATGGGCGGGATGGATACGGCAACCGACGGCAGCGTGATATTTCAAGGTCGAAATTTATCTATGTTAAAAGAAAAAGACCTTGCCGCTTTAAGGAGAAGCGAAGTCGGATTTGTATTTCAGTTTTTCAATCTTGCGCCGTATTTGACGGTAAAAGAAAACATACTTTTACCGTTGTTTCTCGACGGCAAAAGTATAAAAAAATATGAAACTACGCTTGAAAGTTTGATGAAATATCTTAAAATTGAAGGAAGCGCCAACAAATTGCCGTCGCAATTATCGGGAGGAGAACAGCAGCGCGTGGCAATCGCGAGAGGACTTATTTACGAACCGAAAATAATTTTTCTAGACGAGCCTACGGGAAATCTCGACAGTAAAAATTCAGAAGAAATAATGGCTCTTCTCAAACAGATAAACGAAGAAAGGGGAACCACGATTATTCAGGTTACGCACAGCGAGCATAACGCCTTGTGCGGGAACAGGATAATCAGAATAAGCGACGGTAAAATTATCGAAGAAAGAACTTTAATCGTCGGCGACGAAGACAAGGATGTGAAGTCGGATTTTTTAACAGAAAATAATTCCGAAACGAAAGAAATCGAAATGGCAAATTCTAAAGCGGACGAAGAATGAGAATAATCTTAAATCACACGTTAAGAAGCATAAAAGCGCATATCGGGCAACCCATAGTAATCGTTTTGACGGTTACCGTGGCGACAATGCTTTTTTTCGCCTCGCTTTCGTTAAAAGATTTGTTTTATAATTTTCAACTTGCTAATTTATCGAGAGTCGCGCAAGGAGCCGACGTATCAATCGAAGGCGGACTGTTTTCGGGAGACAGATTAGACGAATTTATTTCTGAAAAAAGCAGCGAAGTGGAATACGTCGACAAATATCTTACTTCGGCGGGAATAATAAGCGGTGAAGGAGACAACCGTGAGTCTACGGCGATAGTTATAGAGGCGACCGACCTAAACTTGTTTCTTGCTCGGCATAAATCTTCTTTACATTATTATAAAGGCATTTCTCAAGCCGATTACGTCTACCCCGAAATATGGATAAGTCGTTCGCTTGCGGAAAAATTAGGGTGCGACGTTGGCGACGAGGCGGAAATTTACGTTGGTTTTTACGGGAGAAACGAAACGTTTACCGTGACTTACATTTTCGAAAACGAAGGATTTTTTGCGAATTCCACAGTACATAACGTACTTACGGATTTATCGTCGTTCGGAGATAAAGGTTTATATACCGAAGCATATATAAAATTAAAAGAAAGCGTGGATAAGGAAGGTTTTACGGACGCTCTTTCCGCTCATATGGATAACGCCGAACTCGAAATAGGGGACGCGGTTGATTACGATTATATCGACAGAGTGGTTTCAGACAATGAGAATTTGCTTGAAATTGCGTTGATTTTCGTCGTTGCGCTCGTTATTTTCATTCTCTTCGGCGCGTATGGAGTAGTCGCCAAAAATCGCGCTTCGGAAATGCTTGTATTCAAAGCCGCGGGAGCAAGCCCGTTGCAGTTGTTTTTGATTTTGATAACGGAAGTCATCTTTTACGGTTTGGCTGGAGGAATAGCGGGTACCGTTTGCGGCAGGTTTGGAATGGAAATAGTCGTGCAAAGCGTTATACCCGGTTTTTCCGACGCGGTGAATTATAAAGTTTATTACTATGTTTTATCCGTTCTTCTCGGAATTGTTATATCTCTGGCGGGTTCGGGCGTACCCGTTGTCAACCTCGTAAGGGGTTCGGTGAAGAGGCAGGAGAATACGGTTAAAACGGTTAAAAAAATACGTCCGGTATTTCTGATTATTCCGTTGTTATGCGTATGTGCAAGCGTGTTGGGCGTAATTTTCGCCGAAAGGATGGCGACGCTTTTTACCGTTTGTCTGGTTTTATCCGCGGTATCGGCGGTTATTCTTGCCGCGCCGTACGTTATGAACGGAGTATCGGCTTTATTTGGACTGAGTAAAGGAGCGTGCAAGCTCGCTTCCGTGAGCATAAAACGTAATTTCGAAGCCGTTTCCCTTTCGTGTATGCTCGGGGCGGTATTGATGTTTGCGTTCATTACGGTAAACATAGTCGGAATAATAATCGACGCTTCGCAACCGCCGCTAACGCGTTTTGAGGCGGATTACACCGTACAGGCGGTTTCCGTTGCGGATATGGGCGCCGTAAACGATATGCTCAACGAAACGCCGGGAATAAAATCTTCCGTCCTTATAAGGTATGAAACGTTCGACGTGACGTTTAACGACAGAGACACGGATTTAACGGTATATGTAGCTGAGAAAGCGGAGGATTTTTCGTGCGCATTTGCCCTTACGGCTAAGGAAAAAGAGTTTTTCGATAACGAAGAGAGCGCGGCGGTTTTGAGTTACGATTTGGCAAACAGACTGGGGAAAGAAGTCGGTGACGGTGTGGAATTTACTTTGAACGGGCAGAAATACGATTTCAAAATAGTTGCCGTAAACGAAGAAAAAACGGCGGACGACCGTGTTATTTTCGTAAACGAAGCGGGGTTCGATTATCCGCTCGATTCGAGCGTCATTTTCGTAAATGCGGACGGCAATATGCCGCAAAAAGACCTTTTTGCGGAAGTTCGAGGCAAATTACGGGAAAAGGGGTGTTATATACTCGGGTTCGATGAATGGGCGTATGCTACGGGAGTAGGAGTAGAGGGAATAGCAGACTTACTCAGAATTTTGCAGGTTATAGTAATTTTAGTCGGAATTGCGGGAATAGCGAATATGACTATTGCTATGACGATAACCCGTAGAAGAGAATTCGGCGTTTACAGAGCGGCGGGACTGGACAACGGGAAATATTTCCGTCTTATGCTTGCCGAAAGCGCGGAAATTTCCGTTTGCGGCGCGATTATAGGCTTGGTTCCGGCTTTGGCAATAAATACGATTATACCGTCTTTTGCCAAACTTATCGACAGATATATTACAGCAAAATTTCCGTGGGAAATATTCGTTATCGCAGGGATAGCGATTGTCGCGTATGCGCTTATTTATTGCCTAATCGCCGCAAAGAACAAAATGAAAAATATCGGCATCGATATAAGAGGCATTTAATTTTCGATAAAAAACGCTTGCAATACGGCAAGTTTTATGCTATATTATTTGCGTTGTGGCTCCTTGGTCAAGCGGTTAAGACTCCGCCCTCTCACGGCGGCTACAGGAGTTCGAATCTCCTAGGAGTCACCATTTTACAAACTCGCTTATTCTTTTAAGGGATTTGCGAGTTTTTTGTTATGAAAAGAACGTATTACTTTTGCGTTATAGCCCGTATAAATTGACAAACGACGCTTGTTGTGATATTATTAAACGAAAAACGAAACAAGATGTGAGGACTTAATGGCAAACACATATAATTTCAAAGAAATAGAAAAAAAATGGCAGGAATATTGGTATTCGAATAACATTTTTCACGCCGAAGAGGACAAAAGCAAAAAGAAATTCTACGCGTTGATAGAGTTCCCGTATCCGAGCGGAGTAGGTATGCACGTAGGGCATATCAGAGCGTATACCGGCTTGGAAGTAGTCGCTCGCAAACGCAGGCTGGAAGGGTATAACGTGCTGTTCCCGATAGGCTATGACGCGTTCGGTCTTCCCACCGAGAACTATGCGATGAAAGTTAAAAGGCATCCGAGAGTTATTACGGACGAAAATATTCATAATTTCGATAAACAGCTAAGAAGCGTGGGTTATTCCTTCGATTTCGACAGAGCGGTTGATACGACGGACCCCGATTATTATCATTGGACGCAATGGATTTTCTTGCAAATGTTCAAGAGAGGGCTTGCGTACAAATCGAAAACTATGGTAAATTTCTGCCCGCAATGCAAAGTCGTACTTGCCAACGAAGAAAGCCAGAACGGTATTTGCGACCGCTGCGGAAGCGAAGTCGTTCAGAGAGAAAAAGACGTTTGGTTTCTGAAAATCAGAAATTATGCGGACAGACTTTTGAAAAATCTTTCTGGACTCGATTATCTTGACAGAATAAAAACCGAACAGATAAACTGGATAGGCAAATCTACCGGCGCGGAAGTTACGTTTAAGGTTAATTCCGACGATAAATCTTTCGACCTTATCGTATATACTACGAGACCCGATACTATTTTCGGCGCGACTTTCCTTGTCGTAAGTCCCGAGCATCCTATGCTGAATTATTTTGCGGATAAAATAGAAAATCCGCTCGATATAGCCGCGTATCAGAAACAGGCGCTTTTGAAGAAAGAATTCGAAAGAGTGCAGATGAACAAGGAGAAAACCGGTATAGAGGTTAAAGGCGTTAAAGCAATAAACCCGATTACCGGCGCGGAAATTCCCGTATTTTGCGCGGATTACGTTATGATGGATTACGGCACGGGCGCGATTATGGCGGTTCCCGCCCACGATACGCGAGACTACGAGTTTGCGAAAAAATTCGATTTGCCGATTATAGAAGTTATAAAAGGAGACGTGGATATTGCGGTCGAACCTTACATAGCGAAAGACGGCGGAGAGATGGTAAACAGCGATTTTCTCAACGGAATGACCGTTAAACAGGCGATTCCCGCAATGATTTCTCATATGGAGAAAATCGGCGTCGGCAAGCCGAAGACCGATTATAAGATGAAAGACTGGGCGTTTAACCGTCAGAGATACTGGGGTGAACCTATACCGATAATCAACTGTCCTCACTGCGGACAGGTCGCCATAGACGAAAGCGAACTTCCGTTGCGGCTTCCCGACCTTGCGGACTTCGAACCTACGGACGACGCGACGAGTCCGCTCAGTAAACTGACGGACTGGGTGAACGTAAAATGTCCCAAATGCGGAGCTATGGCAAAACGAGAGACCGATACTATGCCGCAATGGGCGGGCAGCAGTTGGTATTATTTAAGGTATATGAGCCCCAAATTCGATAAAGGCGTAGTTTCTCCCGAAGCCAACGCGTACTGGGGACAAGTCGACTGGTATAACGGCGGAATGGAACACGTTACGCGTCACCTTATTTACAGCCGTTTCTGGAATATGTTCCTTTACGACATTGGGGTTGTAAAAGACGAAGAGCCTTACAAAAAACGTACTGCGCAGGGACTTATTCTCGGCGCGGACGGCGAAAAAATGAGTAAATCTCGCGGAAACGTAATTAACCCCGACGACGTCATTAAAGAATTCGGCGCGGATACGTTAAGAACGTTTATATTGTTTATAGGCGATTACGAAAAACCGAGTCCCTGGTCGATAGAGGGGACGAGAGGGTGTTACCGTTTTCTTAACAGAGTATGGGGGCTTGGCGATATTGTAAAAGAAACGAAAACCGACGATATCAATATGGCGGCGGTTATCAAAAAAGTGAGCGACGATTACGAAGCGGGAAAATATAATACGGCTATTGCGCAGCTTATGGGTGCGATAAACGTTTTTTACGCGCGCGGTTCGATTACGAAAAAAGAACTCGACACGTTTTTACTGCTTTTGTACCCGGTCGCGCCGCATATTTGCAGCGAGATGTACGAAAAAATAAACGACGGAGCGAAGATAAACGAAGCGTCGTGGCCTACGTATAAAGAGGAAGACCTGATTCTGAACGAGGTGGAAATTCCCGTGCAGGTAAACGGCAAACTCCGCGGCAAAATCGTCGTAGGAAAAGACGCATCGCAGGAAGAAGCTATGGCGCTCGTAGGAGAGGAAATTCTCGGAGGAAAAACGATAATTAAAGTTATCTACGTTAAAGGAAGAATACTGAATATCGTCGCAAAATAAGTCGTGCGTTTTTACGAAAAAGCGAAGGAAAAAAAATTCTTTCGTTTTTTGCTTAAAGTGCGGATAAACAGTTGCATTTTTTTGGGAAAAATATTAAAATAAAAACGAAAAAAATTCCATTAGGAGGATATTTATAATGGCAAAAGTAAAAATTGGTATCAATGGCTTCGGAAGAATCGGCCGTTTGGTTTTCCGTGCTTGCTGTGCGAGAAACGACGTTAAAGTTGTCGGAATTAACGACCCCTTTATCGATGTAAACTATATGGCATATATGCTCAAATACGACAGCGTACACGGTCAGTTTAACGGAGATATTCAGGTTGTTGACGGAAAACTCGTTGTGAACGGAAACGCTATCACGATTTTCGCCGAAAAAGACCCTGCGAACATCAATTGGAAATCCTGCGGAGCTAAATATATTGCGGAAGCTACCGGCGTATTCACGACGGTTGACGCCGCGAAAGTTCACATCAAGAACGGCGGTGCTAAGAAAGTCGTTATTACCGCGCCCAGCAAAGACGCTCCTATGTTCGTTTGCGGCGTAAACCTCGACAAATACGACAAGAAGATGAAAGTCGTAAGCAACGCGTCCTGCACGACCAACTGTCTCGCTCCTATGGCGAAAGTCATCAACGACAAGTTCGGTATCGTAGAAGGTCTTATGACGACCGTACACGCTACTACCGCTACTCAGAAAACGGTTGACGGACCCAGCAAAAAAGACTGGAGAGGCGGACGTGGCGCAGGCGCTAACATCATTCCTTCTTCTACCGGCGCGGCGAAAGCAGTTGGTAAAGTTATCCCCGAACTCAACGGAAAACTTACCGGTATGTCTTTCCGTGTTCCTACTCCCGACGTCAGCGTAGTTGACCTCACCGTGAGACTTGAAAAAGAAGCTACCTACGAAGAAGTTAAGACCGCTATGAAAGAAGCAAGCGAAACCTACCTCAAAGGTATCCTCGGCTACACCGAAGACGCGGTTGTCAGCACCGACTTCGTTTCCGACCCCAGAACGAGCATTTTCGACGCTTCGGCTGGTATCGCTCTGAACGGTAACTTTATGAAACTCGTCAGCTGGTATGACAACGAATGGGGTTACAGCAACAAAGTAGTCGACCTCATCGTTCATATGAGCAAAGTTGACAAACAGAAATAATTTGTATCCATAGATACAGAAAAGGCTGTCGAAAGACAGCCTTTTAATTTATAAAAAATTTAATAAAAAACGAAATCAGTTATTGAAAAGGTCTTCCATCGAATAGAGTCCTAAGGGCATTCTAACGATAAATTTTGCCGCGTTTATACTTCCGAGAGCAAATACGGAACGGCTTTCCGCTTCGTGTTTAACGGTTATTATTTCGTTATTCATAATAAACATAACTTCGTGTTTACCGACGATAGTGCCGCCGCGTACGGAGTTAATACCTATTTCGCCTTTTTCGCGTTTACATAATCCTTTTCTTCCTATAACGTATTCGGAAGAGGGAAGGACGCTTTTGATTCCGTCGGCAAGGAGAAGAGCGGTGCCGCTCGGCGCGTCGATTTTCCTGTTATGGTGCTGTTCGACTATTTCGACGTCGGCTTTGTCTCCGAGGACTTTCGCGCACATTTTACTGAGTTGCAACAAAAGGTTTATTCCGAGGCTCATATTTCCCGATTTGAGAATGGGAATTTTTTTGCTCGCTTCTTCAATGAATTTGTTTTCCGTTTCGTCAAAGCCCGTAGATGCGATTACGCAAGGGATTTTATGTTCGATTGCAAACGGCAGATAGTCGTAAATGCAGGCGTGCATAGAAAAATCTATTATGCAGTCCGCGTTTTCTTTTATCTGCTTGCAGGAAAAATAGACGGGAAAATCGCAAGCGCATTTTTCGGGATATTTATCTATCCCGCATACGATTTCCACGTCGTTTTCTTCGGTCGCAACCGAACGGAAAATCGTTCCCATCGCGCCGCCTATTCCATAAAAAATAACTTTCATATTTTTACCGTATCTTTATTTTATTATTTATTCTCTTCGCTAATCAGGTATTCGAGAATTTGAACAGCGTTGGTCGCCGCGCCTTTACGGATATTGTCGGCAACTACCCAAAGGTTGCAACCGCTTTCAACGGTGTCGTCTATTCTTATTCTGCCTATGAAAACTTCGTCTTTACCTTCCGCGTAAATCGGCATAGGATAACCGAGGTTTGCGTCGTCGTCCATAACTACGATACCGGGTTGCGCTCTGAGACATTCTTTGATACCTTCGAGCGTGCAGGGCTTTTTGAATTCGATATTTATCGATTCGCTGTGTCCGTGTCTTACGGGAACTCTTACGGTTGTCGCCGTAACTTTAATCGAATAATCGTTGAGGATTTTTTTGGTTTCGTTTATCATTTTTTCTTCTTCTTTGGTATATCCGTTGGGAAGAAAAACGTCGATTTGAGGTATGCAGTTGCCGAAAATCGGGTAGGGGAACTTTTTGGTTTCGCCTTCCTTAGCTTGCGAGACAAGGTCGTTATAGCCAGCTACGCCCGCGCCGCTGACAGCCTGATAAGTGGAATAAACTACGCGCTTGATGCCATATTTGTCGTGTAAAGGTTTGAGCGCGACGACAGCCTGAATTGTAGAACAGTTCGGGTTTGCGATTATGTGGTTGTGTTTAAGGCTTGCGGGAGCGTTGACTTCGGGAACGACCAGCGGAACGTCTGGATACATACGCCATTGACTGGAATTGTCGATTACGGTGATGCCGTGTTTTGCGAAAATCGGAGCGAATTCTTTGCTCGTGCCGCCGCCCGCACTGAAAAGAGCGTAATCGAGGTCTTTGCCTACGATATTTTCTTCTTTGAGTTCGAGAACGGTATGTTCTTTGCCCATAAAATCAATTTTTTTACCCGCGCTTTTTGCGGAAGCGTAAAGATAGTAATTCTTTACGGGCAGTTTTCTTTCGGTTAAAACTTCAAGGAATTTATTTCCTACCATTCCGGTAGCGCCGACTACGGCGATATTGTATTCTTTCATCAGTTGACCTCCGTTTGCGGATATATCCGCAAGAATGATTAAATTAAATTTTATCAAAAAAAAAGCGTATAGTCAAATAAATATACGCGTTAGGGAAGCAATGATTGCGAGTTAAAAATAATTATCGAAAAATAGTCGCATTGTCAGGCGGCAAAAGAAAAAACGGACTTTTCCGTTTGACAAAATTTTACCGATAGTTTACCATAAGCAATATAGGGCAAAAATATGAAGAGTACGGCGGAAAGTATTTTTATAAACGAAATAATGTCGAGTAAAAACAGCTCGACAATCATATTGAGCAGGACGGACGGCGAAAACGCTGGTTTTATTGCGGACCTCGCGAATAATTACCGAACGACTTATTGGGTTAACGCGTCATACGACAACGATTATTCGCTTGCGCTTGCCATAGCGTACAAGGTTTTCGAAGACAGCCCGGAAATGTCTAAGTCGCTTGAACAGTACAATTATTGCAAACTTGATTTTACGAAAGATATAGTCATTCTGAACGCGGTTTTGGATTATATTGCCAAACTGCACTATAACTGCCTTCTCATAATCGATAATATGGAGACGGTTAGCGGCGGGTTCAATACGAGGACGATTGAATCGATACTGAAAAATTGTCCGAAGAACCTGAAAATCGTTTTGGTGAGCGAGAAATTCCTCGAACTTAATTATAATATTTTTATTGACGCCACGCCGAAACTTATTTGCAAAGAACAGACGGAAACAACTTATTTCGACGAGAGTATAGCCGACGAACCTCTTAGCGAGGATGAATTTGCATTTTTACACGCCCTGTCTAAGCATAGATTTGCCGAGAGCGGATTTATCGATTCCGTTATCCCGGGCGGAAGCGAGCTTATAAATAAACTGTCGCTTAAGTACAGAAGTTCGATTATGCAAACCGGCGGCAATATGTATAACATTAACTCCAAACTCGCCGCGCTTCTGGAAGGAAGAGGAAAGGGCGGGAATTTTACCGATGAAGAATACAACGACGCGCTGTACGCTTACTATATCGGAGATAACGGAAGGAACGCTCTTAAAGCATTGAAAATCGCTTTGTCCCTCGGAGACGGGAAAAAGATAAATGACGCGGTGAAAAAAATAGTAGACGAAAAGAGCGAAATTTTCCACTTGTACGAGTTTTCCGCGTGCGTGGGGAAAATTAGCTTCCCCGATTTTACCGAAGAACAGTTATACGCGCGCTATTTCAAAATAATTTACGAAATTCTCGGAGCGGGCGAGTATGAAAAAGCGGAAGAATCTTCTCGCAAAATTTTATCGGAAATAAGCGAAACGCATCCTCTCGAACCGCAGATAACGAGCTGTTTGATAAGAGCGCTTTATTCCTCGGGTAAAAAATCGGAAGGCGCGGAATATGCGAGAAACTATGTATGGGATAAAGCTGAGAGATACGGCGAAGACTATCTTGTCAAGATAACCGCCGTTGTGGAAAAACTTGCCGCCGGACTTAAAAGTCTCAATATGTCGATAATCGTTCAAAGGTTTCGCGCGGTGGAAAACTTTTTGCTCGACAAGAGATTTTCAGATGAGTTTTGGTATGTCAATATGTTGCAGACCTTTGTTGGTTGCAACCTCGATTTGGGAAACTATAAAAAGGCAATAGGGCACCTTAATACCATAAAGAAACTAATTCCTTTTTACGTTATTCCGTCTAATATGGTGGGAGCGTACTTTTTTGCGGGAGATATGGAGCTTGCCGCAAAAACGGCGAAGGACATAATTGAGGGCAGTAAATGCAACAACGTAACGTCTAATCTTACCGACGCATACGCCTTGCTGGGATTGACCGAGTTTTATCATAATAAAATAAGCGACGCAACTTATTACCTGAACGAGGCGGTAAAGCAGGCGTCGAGCGATGAGAACACTTTGCTTACGGCAATCGCGATAAGAGCGATGATGTGCGCGGAAACGGGAATGAACGAATACGCAAAAGACCTCGTATTATTATATCTTAAACGGTGCGAGATAACGGAAAGCAAACATCTTGCGCTTATGCACGGCGCGGCGGCGTACTGTTTCTGGCACAACAAAGAAAAAGACAAGGCTTTGTTCCACGCGCGTAAATGCGTTGTCGGCTCGTCCTCGCGTTCGGCGTTCTGGTTGATTTCCACAGCTATTATCATTATATATATGTTCGAGAGCGACGACTATAAATCGTGTCGCACTCTTGTGGAAAAGTTTTTAGGCGCAAGCAAGAATTTCGGAATGGAAATGGTGGAAGTCGTATGCGTAGATCTGTTTAATCCTATAATAGTTTACGCAGAACAAAACGGAATCGAGACGGAGTACGTTAATTTCATTAAAAGCAAAATTAAGGAAAGAAACGCGCGTATAAATACCGAAGGCGCGTTGAAAATCAAATTTATGGGCAATACCGACGTAAGCGTCGGAGGTCGCGAACTTCTCTGGAAAACGAAAAAAGCGAAAGAATTGTTTTTATTGTATGTTCTCAAAGGAGAAGGCGGAATAGACAGGAATGAAATAATAGAAATGTTTTGGGGAGACTACGTTTACGTTTCCGCGATAAACAACCTGAAAACGACTAACAATATAATAAGGAATACGCTATCTGCGCAAGGAATACAGTTTAAGCTCGAATACGCGAATTCGAGATACACGATGAAAATAGAAATCGGAGAGACCGATTACGACGCATATTTGAAAACTTATGAAAGCGCGGAAAAAGAGAAAGACTTATCCAGGAAAATAATGTCGGTAACCCGCCTTATCGGTATGTACAGCGACGGTTTCGCGAGCGACGTTAAGATAACGTATTTTGCGGACATACACGAAAAATTAAAGGAAGAACTTGCTCTTATTATCGTCAAACTTATCAAAGAACTGGTAAACGCGGAGAATTATCTCGAAGCGAAAAGGTTTGCTTCCGTTTTGAAAAAGATGCAACCTAATCTCGAATACGGCTCGCTCGTCGCCGATATTGACAAGAAAATATTCAACTGATGAAAACCAACTCTGAATGGAAAGATTATAAACTGATAGCGACCGGAAACGGAGAAAAAATCGAATGTTTCAACGGCGTAACTTTATTGAGACCCGACCCGCAGGTTATATGGGAAGCGCCTTTTCCTTTGGATACATATAAAGGACTCAACGGCGTTTATCGAAGAAGCAGAACCGGGGGCGGCGCGTGGGAAACGATGAAAAAAGTTCCCGATTTTTTCTATGTTCATTGGAGAGGTCTTACTTTCAAACTTAAACTGATGAATTTCAAGCATACGGGTATTTTTCCCGAGCAAGCCGTAAACTGGGCGAGGATGACGGACGTTATTAAAAGCGAAGGGAGGGAAGTACGCGTTCTCAATCTGTTCGGCTATACGGGGGGAGCTACGGTCGCTTGTCTTGCCGCAGGCGCAAGAGTATGTCACGTGGACGCGGCGAAATCTATGTGCGATATAGCGAAAGAGAACTGCACGTTGAGCGGCGTTGACGAAAGTAAGGCGCGTTTTATAGTCGACGACTGTATAAAATTTGTGGAAAAGGAAATTCGGAGAGGGAAGAAATACGACGCCGTTATTATGGACCCGCCGAGTTACGGGCGCGGACCGAAAGGCGAGACGTGGAAAATTGAGGACGGCATATTTTCTCTCGTAAAACTCACCGGACAAATTTTAAGCGACGACCCATCTTTTTATCTGATAAATTCTTACACAACGGGCTTGCAACCCGGCGCGATGAAAAATATATTACAAATTGTATTGGGAGATATTCCTCACGGAGAAATCGACGCGGATGAAATCGGAATTAAGGGAGAAGACGGAATAACTTTGCCGTGCGGTTGCAGCGCATTTATGAGATTCGGAAAAAATTTATAAAAAATTGCAAAAAACGTTTGCTTTTGAAAAAACGGTGTGCTAATATAGGTGACAATAAAACTTTAACTTGGTACAGAGATACCGACAAGTTGCCATCGAAATATTACATACGATTGTTCAGCCTGTTTTGCGTATCTCGCAACAGGCTTTATTTTTAGGAGCGATATGACGCTGGAAGTCGAAAGTATTAAAGGAATAATGCTTGAAAAGGACGCAATAAGGCGTACTATTGCCCGTATTGCTCACGAAATCGTGGAAAAAAACGACGATTTATCCAACGTCGCGCTTGTCGGGATAAAGACAAGAGGCGTGCCGCTCGCAAACAGAATACGCGACTTTATTTTATCGTTTGAGAACGTCGCGTTGGATACGGGTGTTCTTGATATTTCGAATTTCAGAGACGATTTAACTCTGATGTCAAAGCCTGTTTTACCGGAATTCGATTTTAACGTCGTCGGAAGAGATATCGTTCTCGTAGACGACGTTTTGTTTACCGGCAGAACCGCGAGAGCGGGGATAGAAGCGCTTATAAGGACGGGGAGACCGAGAAGTATTCAACTTGCCGTGCTTGTCGACAGAGGGCATCGCGAATTGCCGTTCAGAGCGGATTTCGTCGGTAAAAATATGCCGACTTCGAGGGAAGAGGAGGTAAAAGTTCTGCTCGAAGAAACGGACGGAGAAGACAAAGTGCTTCTGCTCGAAAAAAACAAAACAAAAAAATAAACTAAAAAACAAAAGGAGAGACACTATGAAACTTGTTTATAATGTTGAAGACAAACCGAAGTTTAGTAAACTGATTGTGTTTTCCATTCAGCAGTTGCTTGCGATTATCGCGGCGACGATAACGGTACCCGCCGTTGTGAACGGAATTCTCGGTTATCCCGTGCTTGACCAGGCTGCCGCGCTTGTAGGCGCAGGACTCGGCACGATTACTTATCTTCTGTTTACCAAATTCAAGAGCCCGGTATTCCTCGGAAGCTCTTTTGCGTTTATTTCCCCCCTTGCGGGCGCGGCGGTATTCGGATATTTCGGTATCTTAATCGGCGCGGCGTTTGCGGCGCTCGTTTACGTAATCATCGCGTTGCTTGTTAAATTTGCGGGAACGAAATGGATAAACAAACTGATGCCCGCGGTTGTTATCGGACCTACCGTTGCTCTTATCGGATTGTCCCTTTCTGGAAGCGCGGTAAGCAGTCTTACGTCGGCAAGCGGCTCGGGTATGTCTTACAACCTCGTCGCTATACTCTGCGGTCTGTTTACCTTCTTCGTGGTAGTATTCTGCTCGGTAAAAGGAAACAAAACGATGAAAATCATTCCGTTCATTATCGGAATTCTGTCGGGATATGCGCTTGCGGCGTTCTTCTCGATATTCGGTTATGCCTGCGAAGTCGACTACCTCAAAATCATTGATTTCACGCCTTTAATCGACAACTTCAAGAATGTAACCATTCAGAGTTTCCTCGATTACCCCAAATTCACCTTCCTTGCGACGGATACGGCTCTTGACGGAATTACCAAACTTCAAAGCCTCGACGGCGCGGCTGTCGCAACGATTGCGCTCTTATACATCCCCGTTTCTTTCGTCGTCTTTGCCGAACACATCGCCGACCACAAGAACATCAGCTCGGTTATCGAACGCGACCTTCTCGTTAAACCCGGTTTGCACAGAACCCTCCTCGGAGACGGCGTCGGTTCTTTCGTAGGTGCTATATTCGGAGGCTGCCCGAACACGACTTACGGCGAATCGGTCGGATGCGTAGCTATCACAAGAAACGCGTCGGTAGTAAGCATTCTCGGTGCGGCTGTTCTTTCGATAGTGCTTGCTTTCGTTTCGCCCGTAATGGCGTTCCTCGAAACTATACCTTCCTGCGTAATGGGCGGCGTATGCCTCGCTCTGTACGGATTTATCGCGGTCAGCGGTCTGAATATGCTCAGAGGTATCGACCTCGGCGAAAGCAAAAACCTGTTTACCGTAAGCGCTATCCTCGTATCCGGTATCGGCGGACTGAGCTTGCAGTTCGGTCTTGCGACGCAAGGTAAAGCGATTGTCACGATTAGTTCTATCGCTACCGCTCTTATTCTCGGAATAATTATCAACGCAATTTTCGGGAAGAAAGAAAAGGACACTGATAAAGAAGAGGGCGGAGATAGTCTTCCCGCGGCGTACGTAGACGGAACTGCGGAGTCGGCGCTCAAAGAAATCGACGACGAAAAAGCGTTTGAAGAAGAGAAAACGGAAGAAGTTATTGCGGAAAGCGCGACCGAAAAAGAAACGGTTTCCGACTAATAAGTAACTAAATTAAACATAACAAAACGGCGTTCTCGACGGAACGCCGTTTTAATTTGAAATTGTTTATGAAAAACTATATTCTTTTATAGAGTTTAGCCATACCCGCTTCGCTGGTTTCTTTATAACGGTTTGAGAGGTCTTTGCCCGTTTCGTACATAGTCTGAATAATTGTGTCGAGAGATACCGTTCTGGTAGAGGAGAGGAAATCGGCAAGGCTGAGCGCGTTGAGTGCGCGCATAGCGGCGACGGCGTTTCGTTCGATACAGGGTATCTGAACAAGTCCGTTGACGGGGTCACAGGTAAGTCCGAGGTGGTGTTCAATGGAAATTTCCGCGGCGTATTCTATTTGGTCTGCGCTTAATGAAAAGATTTCCGCGAGACCGCCGGCAGCCATAGCGCAGGCGCTGCCGATTTCCGCCTGGCAACCGCATTCCGCTCCGCTTATGGAAGCGTTTGTTTTGATGAGGTTTCCGATTAGTCCCGCGGTAGCGAGACCGTTTATTATGTCTTCGTCGGAGACGTGTCGGGTATTTTTAATGTAATAAAAAGCGGAGGGGACTACCCCGCAAGAACCGCAGGTAGGAGCGGTTACCACATAACCGCCCGCGGCGTTTTCTTCCGCCACGGCAAACGCATACGAGCAGACGAGACGATTTTCGCGCGTTTCGGGGGATTCGTCGATATGTCTTTGCTGGAACAGGAATTTTGCCTTGCGCTTAACGTTCAGCCCTCCGGGAAGAATGCCGTCGGTTTTAAGTCCTTTTTTTATCGAAAGACACATTTGTTCCCATATTTCCGCAAGGTAGTCTTTAATTTCCGGTTCGTATTTATATACGTAATCGCATAGACGCATTTCATTGTCTTCGCAATATTGCTTAATTTCGTCAAAAGTATTAAGAGGATAAACCTCGGGAGGAACGACTACGGGTTCGTTCTCGATTTCTATTGCGCCGCCGCCGAGGCTGTAAGCGCGATGACGGGCTATGCAGTTGTCGCGACTGTAAACTTCCGCGTCGAGAGTGTTGACGTGAGGAAGATTTTTTTTCGAAGTATCGAAAACGATTTGCGTATTTTCTCCGAGTATTTTTTTGAGAACGACGTCCGTGCCGTGTCCTTTGCCGGTCAGTGCAAGAGACCCGTAAAGGGTAATCTTATAACCCGTGGCTTCAGGATATTTGCTTAGAAGATATTTGGCAATTTTTTCGGGAGCCATTGTGTGAGAAGATGACGGACCTATTCCGATTTGATAAAGTTCTTTGAGTGATTTCATAATGTTACTCCGTTATTTGTCGCATATTGTTGTATAATCCGTCGGAGAAACGAGCAGAGAACGGTAATTTGTGTATGTCACCATTCCCGGCATCGCCGATGGAATTTTTTTGACGTGCTTTCTCAATGTGTAATCGACTTCGACTTTTTCCGAATTTTTTGCCGAACTGTAATAGGCGGCGACGCGGGCGCATTTTTCGATTACTTCCTGCGGGGGTTTACCTTTAATTATGACGTGCGCGCCGTGGTGCGCTTTGACGTGCAACCAGGTGTCGCCGCCGTCCCCGACGGAGAAAGTAACTTCGTTGTTTTGCAGATTGTTTTTTCCGAAATAAACGGAATAGCCTTCTACGGTAAAACGAGTCGGTCCCGTAGGCTTTTCTTTGAGCGTGCGCCTTTTAAGCGGATTTCGTAAACCCGATAAAGAATTAAGCTCTTCGAGTATTTCGTCGTATTCCGATTTCAAAGAACAGTTGCTTATGCTTACTTCCACCGATTCGAGATATTCGCGCTGTTCTTTTAGCGCGTCAAGCTGATTTTTTGCTATTTCCGCCGCGCGTTTAAGCTTTGCGTATTTTTTGAAATATTGTTGAGCGTTGTCGGAAGGCGTAAGTTTCGGGTCGAGCGAAATTTCGACGGGCTTATCTTCATAGTAGTCGATGCATTTAAGAATAACGTCGCGCGGTTTTATTGCATAAATATTGGATAAAATCAGTTCGCCGCATTTCTGATAATACATAGCCTTGTCCAATTCCGCGAGTTTTGCTTCGTTATCGGCAATGCGTCGTTCGGTCTTTGCTTTAAGGCGTTTGAGAACGGTGGTAACGGTTTTGGTCGACGCCTTTTTTCTTTCGGAACCGTCGTACAAACCGTAAAACGCGTCAAGAGCTTCGTTAAGCGTAGGATAAATTATAAATTCGCCGCGAAGCGTTTCGTATGGGTAAACGTAATAATCTTTAAGAACGCCGTTTTCGTATCTCAAACACGGATAATAGGTATCCGAATTGTTAATATTGAGAAGTTCGTAGAATTTTTCTTTCGGGCAAGTGGAAGAGGCGATTTCTTTGGCGGTTTCTTTACTTATTCCGTTTATGTTTTTAATAAGCGAATCGCTATTTATTTCGCTTTTTGCGAAAAATTCCGATAATTTTTCCGTTTCGTCGAGAGATATTCTCGATTTCGGTTGGAGCGTGTATTCGAGATTAGGCAAGATATAGCGCGTAGTGCTCTGGTCGAAGTGGATACGCCGTATCGCGTCTATGATTTTGAAATTTTCCGAAGTAAGAATTACGTTGCTGTATCTTCCCATCAGTTCCGCCATTAAAAAAAAGCGGTTTGAGTCTTTAAGTTCGTTCTTGTTGATAACGGTGATTTTGACTATGCGGTCGGAGTTGAATATTTCTACGTTTTCGATAAAACCGCCGGAAATATGTTTTCGGAGAAGCATACAAAAGGCAGGCGCGGTATAGGAATTTTCCTTTTTTTGCGCGGTTATATGTATTCTCGGATGAGATGGATTTGCGCTGATGACAAGCGTGTTCGATTTACGGGAATTCTTTACGCTGAGCGTAATTTCGTCCGTTTCCGGTTGATAAATTTTTTCTATTCGTCCGCCGGTAAGCAGAGTTTTCAATTCGCTTACCGCTGCGGAAAGAGTTATTACGTCGTTCGGCATAATTATATTATAACATTTTATATCTATTTTACAAGGGAATATTTGACATTTTGCGCCAAATATACGATAATAGGCGTATGGCATTTGTTAAGAAAATTCTTTCGGAAAGTATTCTTCGCGGCAACGTTTTCGTCGGAGACGAAGTTAAGGCTTTTTGCGGAAGAGAATTTGTCGATATTCTCGATTATATATATGCGGACAGCCTTTCGGAAGGAGAACTGACGATATATCGCCGAGGCGAGGAGAAAAAAGTTAAATTCGTAAAGGAAAACGAATTTGATACCCTCGGGCTTGAATTTGACGAAAGCGTGGAAATCAAACCGAGAGAATGTCACAATAACTGTATTTTCTGTTTTGTAAAACAACTACCCAAAGGACTTAGAGATACTCTCTACGTTAAAGACGACGATTATCGACTGAGTTTTATAAGCGGTTCTTACATAACGGGAACGAACTTAACCGAAACGGATATTCAACGAATAATAGATTACAAACTTTCTCCGCTTTACGTTTCCGTTCACGCTACGGATGAAGCAGTGAGAAAATTTTTACTCGGAATAAAAAAATGCCCGCCGCAAACCGAGCTTATAGACAGGTTGATAAAAGCGGGGATAACCATACACGCGCAAATAGTCCTCGTAGGCGGGATAAACGACGGTAAACAGCTTGAAAAATCTCTTGCCGACCTTTATGCTCTCGGAGTATCTACGGTAGCCGTTGTTCCCGTCGGGTTGACGGGACACAGAGAGGGGAAGTATCATATTGACCCTCTTACCAAAGAACAGGCGCGAGACGCGATAGAGCTTACGGAAAGTTTTTATCGGAGTCACCCGAGTTTTTGTTACTGTTCCGACGAAATGTATCAGATAGCCGAGTTGCCGGTAAGAGACGCGGAATACTACGGACAGTACGAACAGATAGAAAACGGAGTGGGCGTAATTTCGAAGTTTATGTCGGAACTTAACGACGCGATTTCTTTTGCGCCCGACAAGAAAATTAAGCGGAAAATCGGCATAATAACCGGCGTAAGCGGCGAAAGCAGTATGATACGGGCGCGCGACGCGGTAAACGAGAAATATCCCGACGTGCAAATCAATATTTACGTAGTAAAAAACGATTTTTTCGGGAGAAGCGTCACCGTCACGGGACTCGTTACGGCGACGGATATTATTGCGCAATACGGAAAAAATACATTCAAAGAAGATTTCCTTATGATACCGTCGGTAATGCTTAAAGAGTTCGAAGACGTATTTTTGGACGGAATTACGCTTAAAGAATTATCTAAAAAGTTACGGAAAAGAATTGTTGTAAGCCATTGCGGCGGAGAGGATTTTCTGGAAGCGATAGTCAGCGGAAGGAGTAAAAAGAGATGATTAAACCATTAGTGGCGATTGTCGGCAGACCGAACGTCGGGAAATCCACGTTTTTCAACAAAATGGCGGGAAAACGTATCAGTATCGTAGAGGATTTGCCCGGAGTAACGAGAGACAGAGTATACGCGGACGCAGAGTGGTGCGGCTATACTTTTACTATGGTGGACACGGGCGGTATAGAAATTCATTCCGAAGACGAAATGTGGTCGCATATACGCAGACAGGCGGAGCTTGCCGTAGACCTTGCGGACGTGATTTTATATTTCGTGGACGGGAAGACGGGCATTATGCCCGACGACTACGACGTTGCGGATATGTTGAGAATGTCGAAAAAACCGATAGTTCTCGCAGTAAACAAAATCGACAACGGCTCGGCGTACGGAGCTTACGATTTTTACGCGTTGGGGCTGGGCGAACCTATTCCCGTATCTGCGGAAAACAGCCTTAATTTAGGAGATTTACTTGACGCAATCGTCGCGCATTTTCACGAGCGTGCGGAGAGCGAGGCAGAAGACGAAGCGTTGAAAATCGCCGTCGTCGGGAAACCAAACGCGGGGAAAAGTTCCCTTGTAAATAAAATTCTCGGTTTCGAGCGTGTAATAGTCAGCAATATCGCGGGAACTACTCGCGACGCAATAGACACGCCGTTTGCTATTGGGGATAAAAATTATCGGATAATCGACACCGCGGGAATAAGGAAAAAGAGCAAAGTCGAAGAGGACGTCGAGTATTACAGCGTTATAAGAAGTATCGACGCGATGAGAAGAGCGGACGTAGTTGCGGTCGTTATCGACGCGGCGGAAGGACTGAGCGAACAGGACGTCAAAATATGCGGACTTGTGCACGAAAGCAGAAAGCCGTCGGTCATTATAATGAATAAGTGGGACGCGGTAGTTAAGGACAGTTATACGATAAACAAATTTAACGAAAAACTCGACGCCGAACTCAAATTTATGAGTTATTATAAACCTATGTTTATCAGCGCATTGACGGGTCAAAGGGTCGGAAACGTGATTGAAGCGCTGGAAGCGGTCTATGCAAACGCTTCGAGAAGGATAACGACCGGACTTCTGAACGACGTGTTGCAGGACGCGATGAGCGTAAACGAACCGCCTACCCGTAACGGAAAAAAACTCAAAGTATATTACGCTACGCAAGCGGCGACTAATCCGCCGACGTTCGTTTTATTCGTCAACGACGAGGAAATAATGCATTTTTCTTATAAACGATATCTGGAAAACGCTCTCAGAAAAGCATTCGATTTCAGCGGAACGCCGATAAATCTTAAAGTAAGAAACAAAGACAAGGAAGAAATTTAACTAAACGAGGTATATTATGAAATTTACGCCTGAAAACGCAAAAAAAATATACGAACAGGAAAAAGAAAGATACGATTCCTACAAAAAACTCAATCTGAAACTCGATATGAGCAGAGGAAAGCCGAACCCCGAACAACTTGACGTGTCGGACGGTTTGTTTGAAGTTTTCGGAACGCTTAAAGAAAAAATGAACGGAACCGACTATCGCAACTACGGTTTGCTTGACGGAATACCCGAAGCCAAAAAATTTTTTGCCGAGCTTAGCGGCGTAAAAGATACGGAAATAATCGTTATGGGCAATTCCAGCCTTAACGTAATGTACGACACCGTTCAGCGCGCAATGCAGTTCGGAATATGCGGAGAAACTCCGCTTAACAAGCAAGGTAAAATCAAATGGCTTTGCCCCGTGCCCGGGTATGACAGACACTTTGCCATAACCGAAACTTTCGGGATAGAGATGATAAATATTCCGATGAAAGACGACGGACCCGATATGGATATGGTCGAAGAGCTTGTCAAAGACGAAAGCGTAAAAGGCATATGGTGCGTCCCTAAGTACAGTAATCCCCAGGGAATAGTTTATTCCGACGAAATTGTGGAAAGATTCGCCGCTCTTAAACCCGCGGCAAAAGACTTCCGCATTTATTGGGATAACGCATATATGATACATTACATAACGAAAGACGTTCCGTTAAAAAATATTTTCGAAGCGGCAAAAGTTCACGGAAACGAAGATTTGGTATATATGTTCGGTTCTACTTCGAAAATGACTTTCGCGGGAGCGGGAATAGCGTGGCTTTGCGCAAGCGAAAAAAATATTACGGACATAAAGAAATATATGGGTTTTCAGACGATAGGGTACGATAAACTCAATCAGTTGGCGCACGTTTTATACTTCGGGAACGCCGACGGACTGAGAGCGCATATGGCAAAACACGCCGCGATGCTTCGCCCTCGCTTCGAGACCGTACTTTCTATACTCGATGAAGAACTTACAGAATTGTGTAAATGGAATAAACCCGAGGGAGGATACTTTATCGGTATCGATTTACCGAAACATACCGCAAAACGCGCCGTAGGACTTGCGAAAGAGGCAGGCGTTACTATGACTAACGCGGGCGCGACTTATCCTTATAGAAACGACCCCGATGACAGTAACGTGCGTATTGCGCCTACGTATCCGTCTATCGACGAATTGAAAACTGCAATGAAAGTGTTCTGCTGTTGTGTAAAAATTGCCTGGGCGGAAAAATATATCAACGCATAAAGAAGTAAACGCCGACATAAGATTAAGTAAAAACTTGTGGAGGCGAAAAATGTTAAATTACGATATATATGACGATATCGCCATCCGAACCGGTGGCGATATTTATTTGGGAGTGGTCGGACCGGTAAGGACAGGCAAATCTACTTTTATCAAAAAATTTATGGAGACTTCCGTTCTCGATAAAATAACGGATAAAAACAAATTGCAAAGAGCTATAGACGAACTTCCGCAATCCGCCGACGGGAAAACCATAATGACGACCGAGCCGAAGTTTATTCCCAACGAAGCGGTAAGCGTTAATTTCGATAAAATGAATGCAAACGTAAGGCTTATCGACTGTGTGGGCTATCTTGTCGAGGACGCCATAGGACATAGAGAAGGAGATAAAGAACGACTGGTAAAAACGCCGTGGTCGGACGAAGAAATGCCTTTTCAGCAAGCGGCGGAACTCGGTACCGAAAAAGTTATAAGAGAACATTCGACAGTTGGTATTCTCGTTACTACCGACGGAACGATAACCGACATTGCGAGGGCAAAATACGTAGAAAGCGAAGAAAGAGTGGTAAACGAACTGAAAAGTTGCGGAAAACCCTTTGTTATCGTACTCAATTCCCGTACGCCGAACGAAACCGACGCAATAAGACTGCGTGAAAGTCTCGAAGAAAGATACGGAGTACCCGTTTATTGCTGCGACGTAACGCGCCTAGGTAAAGATGAAATCACTTCAATTATGGAAATGGCTCTTTATGAGTTCCCCGTAACTAAGATAAATTTCCGTATTCCGAAATGGATGCGCTCGCTTTGCCCCGAAGAAGAGATAATGAAAAATATTCTCGACTGCATTAAAAGCAAAACTTCCGGAATAAGCAAAATGCGCGATTCGTCCAAACTCGAAACAATGTTCGACGAGTGTAAATTCATTGAAAAAGGAACGGAAGTTTCTTGCAATCCCGCTACGGGAGAAATAGAACTGACTTGTAAGGCGGGCGAAGGACTGTACTTTAACGTATTAAGCCGCGAATGCGGGCAGGATGTGGAAGACGAGTTCAAATTGCTTACTTTCGTTAAAAAACTCGCTAAATCATACAACGATTACGAGGGAATAAGGAAGGCGATGGAAAGCGTAAAAGAGGACGGATACGGCGTGGTGAACCCGACGATGGACGATATGGAGCTCGACGAACCGGAGCTTGTCAGAAAGGGTAACAGATACGGCGTAAAACTTAAAGCGAGCGCGCCTTCGTATCATATCGTGAGAGTGGACGTGGAGACGGAAATCAGCCCGACGATAGGAAGCGAACAGCAGAGCGAAGACCTCGTTAAGTATCTTTTAGGCGAATTCGAAAACAATAAAAAGGGCATATGGGAAACGAATATGTTCGGCGTAAGTCTTAATACGCTTGTAAAAGAGGACCTCAACAACAAAATAGGCAGTATGTCGTCGGATACGCAGGCAAAACTTCGTAAAACGATTTCAAGAATCGTAAACGAAGGGAAAGGCGGAGTATTGTGCGTCTTACTGTAAACCTCGATAAGTTTTATAAAAAGGAAACGGAGTAAAATCCGTTTTCTTTTTATATCTGAAAAAGAACTCTATTCTTTGCAAACAAACGATATTTCTGATATACTAAAAATATGGATGAATTATGTACTAAAAGAAAAGCGTTTCTTGTAAACGTGTTCAAGGAAAAAGAAGATTCGGACGTGCTTGACGAACTCGAACTTCTTGCCGATACAGCCGACTATGAAGTAGTGGGAAGGCTTACGCAACGTAAAGACAGACCGGATAAATCCTATTATATAGGAACGGGAAAACTGGAAGAACTTAAAAGGGCGGTAGACGAATTACAGGCGGATACGGTTATTTTCGATAACGACATATCGGGAAGTCAGTTCAATAATCTCGAAAAGTATCTCGGAACGGAAGTTATTGACCGAGCAACGCTTATTTTGGAAATTTTCGCAAGACACGCGACGAGCAACGAGGGAAAAATCCAGGTAGAGCTCGCAAGAAAAAAGCACAGCTTGCCGAGAGTGCTCGGGCAAGGAGTGGTATTAAGTCGCCAGGGCGGCGGAGGAGGCGGCGGAAGCGGCGCGCGTCGCGGCGCGGGCGAACAGCAACTCGAACTCGATAAAAGAACCATACGAGCCGAAATACGCGACCTCGAAGAAAAGGCGGAGAAACTTTCTGCGGCGAGGAAATTGAGACGCAGTAGGAGAGAAAAGAGCAAAATTCCAGTTGTTTGTATCGTTGGATACACAAATGCGGGAAAATCCACGCTGATGAATTATTTTACGAAAGCAGGAGTGCTTGCGGAAAACAAACTTTTCGCAACGCTTGACCCTGTTACGAGAAAACTTTGGCTCGACGAAGGAAAGGAGTTTGTTCTTGTGGATACGGTCGGGTTTATTTCGAGGTTGCCGCACGAATTTATCGACGCTTTTTCGAGTACGTTGGAAGAGACGAAATACGCGGACCTTATTTTAGTCGTCCTGAACGCCGAAAGCAAGGAAATGATGAAACAGTACGATGTGGTTAAGTCCGTTCTCGAAAAAATCGAGGCGGGAAACGTTCCGTCGATAACCGTTATCAACAAGGTCGATACGGGATACCCCGAGACGGTGCCGTCGGGAAACGAAACGGTTTTCGTCAGCGCGCTTACCGGAGAGGGAATGGAAAACCTTAAACGGAAAATTTCCGATACGCTTTTCAGAGAGAAAAAGGAAAACGACGAAGAAGACGGCGAATGGTAAGAGCGGAAAAACAACCGATTTTGTCGGTTTACTTAAACCGCTTGATTTTTTATTTTTTTTCGTTTATAATACTACGCAGACGCTAGACGGGGAGTTAGCGGTGCCCTGTAACTCGCAACCCGCTACAGCGAGGTCGAACGCCCGCCGAGGCGCGCGATATGGAAAGCCGATGCGCATAAGGAGCGTAGATATCAAGGTCTTGTACAATTTCGTGTTGTGAACCGTGTCAGAGCTTGACCGCAGCAGCACTAAGCAAATTTCGGAATGTGTTACGAGGAAACTTTGGTGGAGCCGCCTGTGCGTATGCCGATTCGGTATCGTACGTCGGAGCGGGTGCGTTTATTTTAATAAATTTTTAATTTTCCGAAATATAATAATACGGTATATAAACGCTGCTCGTCGGATATTATTATCTTGACTTTTACGTTTTATTTAACTATAATACTTAATACAGTCGCGCGGACGGACGCGCAAACTTGACGGAGATTTTTTGCAATGAAAGGTGCGTTGACACGGGATTCGGTTCCTCAGAGTCGTAAATGGTCGGTGGAAGATATTTTGTCCGAAGCCGAACTTCCGAAAATGTTCGGAGATATAGAAGCGGGGTGTAAAGAGATAGAGGCGTTCAAAGGAAAGCTCAATCCCGATAACGCGATTGAATGTCTTCTTGTGCGTAGTAAAATAGGTTATAAAATCGAAAAAGCGTACGTTTATCTCAATCTTAAAAGCGATGAAAATAAGGCGGATTCTCGGTATATGGAACTTTGCGAAAAAATCGATTATCTGAGCGTGAAGTTTTCCACGGCTTGTTCGTTTATAGAACCCTCGCTTTCGGGTTTCCGCAAATCCGACCTGATAAAAATGCGCGACAGCGAAAAATACGATTATTTTTCTATGTATCTCGATTCGGTTATCCGAGGAAAAAAACATCTTCTCGGAGAAAAGGAAGAAGCGATATTGTCTTCCTCGCAGAGTTTTGCGGGAGATTTTCGCACCGTGTTTTCGATGTTCGACAACGTCGACGCTGATTTCGGGGAAATAGACCTCGGAAGCGGACCTATGAAAATCAGTCACGGATTATATTCCGTATGTATGCAGGATAAACGAGAAGAAGTCAGAAGAGAAGCGTACGAAAAACTTTACTGCGGATACAAAAAAATGATAAATACGATAGCCGCCGTTTATGCGGGAAACGTTAAAAAGGATTGCTTTTATACAAAAGCGAGAAAATTCGACAGTTGTCTTTCGCGCGCGCTTTACGGAGAAAACATTCCGTACAAAGTATATGAAAATCTTATAGAGGTCGTCAACAAATACGTTTCTTCTATGCACGAATACGTCGCATACCGTAAAAAAGCGTTAAAACTCAAAGAAATGCATATGTACGATATGTATGTCCCGATTGTGGATAACGTCGAATCCGACGTCGATTACGACAAGGCGTATTCTATCGTGGTCGAAGCTCTCGCGCCACTCGGAAAAGAATACGTCGACACGCTTAAAAAAGCGAAAGAAGAAAGATGGCTCGACGTGGAAGAGACGGAAAACAAAAGAAGCGGAGCATACTCCTGGGCGGTTTACGGAACGCACCCGTTCGTTCTTCTCAATCATAAGGGAACGACTCACGATATTTTTACCATCGCGCACGAAATGGGACACGCGATGCACTCTTTTTATTCCAACGGCGCACAGGTTTACGAAAAAGCGGACTACTGTATTTTCCTCGCGGAAATTGCGAGCACGGTAAACGAAGTTCTGCTCATTAAACATATGCTTAAAACCGCGACTGGGGACGAAAGAAAATATCTTCTGAGTTATTATATCGATATGATAAGAACAACTCTTTTCCGTCAGACTATGTTTGCCGAATTCGAAAAATATACTCACGAAGTCGCGGAAAAAGGTGACGCGCTCGGATATGAAAAAATGAACGCGTTTTATTCCGAATTGAACGTAAAATACTACGGCGACGCCGTGGTTACCGATGACGACATAGCCTACGAATGGGCGAGAATACCGCATTTTTACAGAGCTTTTTACGTTTACAAGTATGCTACGGGAATAGTTTGCGCGATAAATATCGCGAACAGAATTTTATCGGAAGAGGGATTTGTCAATAAATATAAAGAATTTCTGAAAAGCGGAGGAAGTAAATATCCTATGGAAATTCTCGATATCGTGGATATAGACCTTACGAAAAAAACGCCATTCGTAACGGCGATGAAAGAATTTCGCGAAGTGCTTGGCGAACTTAAAAAAATAAAGTAATGGATAAAGCGAGAAAGAATATAACCGTAACGTTAATAATTTTTGCGATAATCGCGACTTTTGCTGTCGCGTTCTTTAACACGCCTTGCATTGCTTACGCCGAGACGGAAGACGGTTCGGGGTTCGACATCGGAAACGGTTGCGACGTGCAGATTTTATACCACTATTATATCGAATATATGTCGGGCGTTTATTTTGCGTATGAAGTGAAGTTCGACAGAGACTTTTATTCCGCGGTCGAGGACAAAAAAGCGTTGATAGTATCGGTTAAGGATACTTTCGTAAAAAACGGATTTTCCATCGACGTAGACTTGGATAACGGCAGAATGACGGCGTATCTGTCGTATCCGACTCTTACCGACTATTATATTTCGCAAGGGTACGACGGTTATGAAGTAAGCGAAAAGAGAGACCCGACGAAAAAGACGCTTTTTTATACGGAATATACATCGAGTTTTCAGACGGTTTTTGCGAGCATAAAGACCGAAGGGAAATTTGTAAATCGTATTTACAAGGCTTGTCTTGACGCGGGGATAAGCGACGAAAAAATGTTGCTTTCTTATGTTTACGGAACGCCGTACGGAAAACGTACGATTACGAGTTCGGCAAACATCGTTAATTATTCGGCGGCGGACCATATGTATTATCATCGGTTCGATACGACGGTTGCCGAGTGCGACAAGTTTATTACGATATATCAGCGCGTGCCTAATTCGTCGGGCTGGTATATGATAGCGGTGATAGCGGGAATTGTCGTGCTCGCCGTGCCGCTTACCGTGCTTTTAGTCAGGAAGAAGAGGAGAACGTAAATGGAACAGGAAAAAAACAAACGCGAAGTCGCGCCGCAGGTTAAGACTTTCCCGAACAGTTTCGAAGCGGAGCAATGCGTATTATGTTGCTTGCTTATAGACGGAAACGTATCGGGCGAGTATTTGACGAAAATCGCGCCCGAGGCGTTTTACAATAAGCTCAATCGGAAAATATTCGACGCAATGCTCGAAGTCGATAAAGCGCAGATGTCGGTTGATATTATTGCGGTAAACGATTTTCTCGAAAAAAAAGGAGAAAGAGACGTTCTCACATACCTTACCGAACTTGCTTCTCTTTTGCCGTCGGGAGCAAATTGTCAGCAATATGTAAAGATAATTACGCGCGATATGATATTGAGGGAAGTGATAACCCGTTGCAATACGATTATCGAAGACGCGTATAATTCCACAGATGAAGAAGCAACGCTTCGAAACGCCGAAAAACTGATTTTCGATATATCGAACAAACTTACGAGTAGCGCGCTTGTACATATATCTTCGCCCGCGGCGACGCTTATCGACAGAATGGACGCTTTGGCGAAAGATAAGAACGCTTTCCGCGGCATAATGACGGGTTTTCCGCGATTCGACAGACTTACCAACGGATTGCAAAAGGGCGACCTCATTATTCTCGCGGCGCGTCCGTCGGTAGGAAAAACCGCGTTTGCGCTCAATATTGTGGCAAATATTGCGAAGCGTAAGGACGAAAAACGCGTAATAGCTATATATTCTTTGGAAATGCCGGCTACGCAGATTGCGCAGAGAATGTTGAGTAATATGTCCAACGTCAATATGAACGAACTTAACACCGGAGAACTCGTCGGTTCGTCGCATAAAAGTTTATGGGAAATGACGAAAACTTTGAGCGATTCGAGAATATTTATCAACGATTCGAGCGTTGTTACGCCGAAAGACGTGCTCAATCAATGTCGCAAACTATGCTGTTCGGGAAAAGGATTTACTTCTCTCGACCTTGTGGTAATCGACTATCTCGGGCTTATGGATAACGGCGACAAGAGAAGAGACCAGAACCGCCAGCAGGACGTTTCCGATATGTCGAGAATGATGAAAATTGCGGCGAAAGAGCTTAACTGTCCCGTTTTGCTGCTGTCGCAGATGTCCCGCGGAATAGAAAACAGAACGGATAAAACGCCTATGCTCAGCGACTTGCGCGAATCGGGAGCAATCGAGCAGGACGCGGATATAGTTATGTTCTTGTCGCGCGAAATCGAGGGAGACAAGGAAAGTCCGATTTTGCTTAACGTAGCCAAGCACCGTAACGGCGAACTCGACCAGATACGATTCGACTGGCAAGGAGCGTATATGAGGTTCACCGAAAGCGAAAATCAGTCGAAGTATCCGTTGCAGAAAGCGCAAAAAGAGAATTTTGCGAACGGAGATAACTGAAAAAGCCATAATTCGTAGTTTTTTGCGGTAATAATAATTTGCAATAAACGGTAAATTATGATATTATAAATAGAAATATTTTCTCGGAGTACAATTTACGGAGGTTAAGAATAAAATGGAATACTCTTTACAGAAATTGAGCAAAACAAAAACTGAGATTGCTATCAGTATCGAAAAAGAAGAATGGGAGAATTATGCCAAAGAAGCATACGCTAAAAATAAATTCAAATATGCGGTAGAAGGGTTTCGCAAAGGCAAAGTGCCGATGAGCGTGCTTGTAAACAGATACGGAAAAGAATTCTTTTACGAAGACGCGCTTGATATAGCGGCGGATAAAAGCTATGCGGAAATAATCGAAAAGGAAAATCTTCACGTCATTACCAATCCCGATTTTGACGTAAAGAGCATAGGAGAAGAGGGTGCGAAATTTGTTATCACGGTTGTAACGCGACCCGAATTCGACCTCGGACAGTATAAGGGTTTGAGCTTCGAAAAAGACAACGTAGAAGTTACCGACGAAGAACTCGACAAAGAAGTGGAAAAAGAACTCAATTCGAGAGCGAGAATGGTGGAAAAAGAAACGCCCGCGGAACTCGGCGACACCGTTATAATCGATTACAGCGGAAGCATCGACGGAGTAAAATTCGACGGAGGCACGGCGGAAAAACAGTCGCTCGAACTCGGAAGCAATACATTTATCCCCGGTTTCGAAGACCAGATTGTCGGAATGAGTAAGGAAGACAGTAAAGACATAGAGGTTACATTCCCCGAAGATTACGGCAGCAAAGACCTTGCGGGCAAAAAAGCGGTTTTTGCAATAGTTCTTCACGAAGTACAGAAAAAAGAACTTCCCGTGCTTGACGACGAGTTCGTTAAGGACGTTGACGAGGAGCTCAACACCGTGGACGAATGGAAGGATAAAATCAAAGCGAGACTTCTCGAAGGAAAAACGAGAAACGCCGATATTAAACTGGAAAACGACATCGTAGAGAAAATTGCCGCAAATACGGAAATCGAAATTCCCGAATGTATGATAGAGGAAGAACTCGATTACAGAGTGCGCGAAATGGAATACAGTATGGCGCAGTACGGCTTGAAGCTCGACGATTATCTCAAATATACGGGTTCCACGATTGAGAAAATCAAGGAAGAAAAGAAGGACGAAGCGGTCCGCAATATAAAAATAAGACTTATTCTCGAAGAAATTTGCAAGAAAGAGAATATAACGGTTACGCCCGAAGAAATCAAAGAAAAGCTCGAAGGCGTGGAAGAAAAAGACTTACGCGAAGCGACGAATTACTTTGCAAATCAAATTCTGACCGACAAGTTGTTCGTATTCCTGAAAGAGAACAACGAAATAAAATAAAAAAAACGGGTCGGGCAATCAATTTTGATTGCCCGAACTAAAATAAAAAGTAGGAGGAAAACGATATGGCGTCTATACCCTTTGTTATAGAAAAAGATACGAGAGGAGAAAGAAGTTACGACTTATATTCGAGACTTCTCGAAGACAGAATAATCTTTTTGACGGGTGAAATAGACTCGAATACGGCTAACAGTGTCGTAGCTCAGCTTCTTTATCTCGAAACTAAAGACCCGGATAAAGATATAAGTTTATATATAAACAGCCCCGGAGGTTCGGTTACCGACGGAATGGCGATTTACGACACAATGAAATATATCAAGTGCGACGTATGCACGATTTGCGTAGGACTTGCCGCAAGTATGGGCGCATTTCTTTTAAGCGCGGGAACAAAAGGCAAAAGGTTTGCGCTTGCCAACAGCGAAATTATGATTCACCAACCGTCGGGCGGGGTTTCCGGACAGGCGACCGAAATAGCCATCGTAGCGGACAGAATTTTGAAAATTCGCTCTAAAATGAATAAAATTCTTGCCGAAAATACAAATCAACCGCTTGAAAAAATCCAAAGCGACGTAGAAAGAGATTTTTATATGGACGCCGAAGACGCGAGAGAGTACGGTCTTATCGACAAGGTGTACGTTTCCAGACAGGAGGTTAAATGATTAACAGAATAGAAGTCGACAGCGAAAGATGCGTTTTCTGCGGAAGAACGGCGCAGGACGCCGTAACACTGCTCGAAGGTCCGAGTTGCGTTTCGCTGTGCAATCTTTGCGTGTTCCGCGCAAGCGAGACGCTTAAAGAACTCGAATCTACGGAATCGAAAGTTAAAGGAATGGGCGCGGAGGAAGACAAGCCTTTGCCTACACCGCACGAAATCAAAGAAAAACTCGACGAATATATCGTAGGGCAACATACGGCAAAGAAGATTTTGTCAGTCGCCGTATACAACCACTATAAACGCATAAAAGAGCTTGAAAATAAAGAGAATAACGAAGTCAGACTCGACAAAAGCAACGTGCTGATGCTCGGTCCGACCGGCAGCGGGAAAACTTTGCTTGCCAGAACGCTTGCGGATATTCTCAACGTTCCTTTCTGCGTAGCGGACGCGACGACGCTTACCGAAGCGGGTTATGTCGGCGAAGACGTGGAAAACATTTTGCTTAAACTTATTCAGGCTGCGGACGGAGACGTGTCGAGAGCGGAAAAAGGTATAGTTTATATCGACGAAATCGACAAAATTTGCCGCAAAACCGAGAACGTAAGCATAACGCGCGACGTAAGCGGCGAAGGCGTTCAACAGGCGCTTCTTAAAATTATAGAATCCACGGTGGCAAACGTTCCTCCGCACGGCGGGCGTAAACATCCGCAGGAAGAGTTTATACAGATAGACACGACAAATATTCTGTTTATCTGCGGCGGCGCGTTTGTCGGGCTTGAAAAAGTCGTGAACAGCAGAAAAGATAACTCTTCGCTCGGTTTTGGCGGAAGTCTTCGCGAAAAAGACGGAAACTATGCCGAAAGTATGCAGGATTTACAACCCGACGATTTGATTAAGTACGGACTTATTCCCGAATTCGTCGGAAGAATGCCGATTGTCGCTACGCTCGACCAGCTTACGGAAGACGACCTCGTGCGGATAATGACCGAGCCGAAAAACGCCATTACAAAGCAGTATATCCGAATGATGAAGCTGAATAACGTTGAACTTGAATTTACGGAAGGCGCGCTCAGAGCGGTGGCAAGAAAGTCGATTAAACTGAAAACCGGGGCAAGGGGATTGCGTACGATAGTCGAAAAAGCAATGCTTAACGTAATGTACGAAGTTCCGTCCGACCCCGACGTAGAAAAAATAATCGTCACCGAAGAGGCGATAGAAACCGGTGCTGAACCGTTAATAATCAGAAAAAAGATTGCTTAAAAAATGGTATTTTTGCGCGGGAACTATTGTTTCCGCGCAATTTATAAGGAGAACATATGATAAAAAAAGCCGAATTCGTAACGAGCGTAGGAGACTATCGACAAATTAAAGAGCACTACCCAACGGAAATTGCCATTGCGGGAAAATCCAACGTCGGGAAGTCTTCTTTTATCAATTTCATATGCAACAATTCCAAACTGGCAAAGACAAGTAAAGAACCCGGAAGAACAAGACTTCTCAATTATTATAAAATCAACGACGGCGTATGTTATTTCGTTGATTTGCCGGGGTACGGTTTCGCCAAAGTAAACGATAAAGAAAAAGAGAAATGGGGAAAACTTATCGAGAGCTATTTGCAAGGTTCGGACGGACTGAAAAACGTTTTTATGTTGATTGATATAAGACACGACCCGACGGCAAACGATATGGATATGTTCAAATATTTGTATTACTATAATATTCCTTTTACCATTATAGCAACGAAGGCAGACAAACTGAGCAAAGCCGCGAGAATGAGAAGAAAAAAGGAAATTGCGGATTATATAGGCGTGGGTGTGGACAATATTTACGTATGTTCGTCGATGGAAAAGACAGGCGCGGAACAAATATACGAGAGGATAGAACAGATTATAAATAACTGAAAATCAGAGGCTGTTTGCGTTAAGCAAACAGCCTCTTTTCTCCGAAGTAAACAGGCTCAGCGAGGGAACACAGGCGTGTTGAACACTCCAGAGCATACGTCCTGAGTATATTCCTGGCAGGGCGGCAATACGGGATAACCGTAAGAGGGAACCACGAGTATTACGTCTGCCACTACTTTTGTAATAATGGTGACACAAGCGTTGGTTGTGACCGTGTTGCCGTCGGCGACCGCGTTTTGAAGTCCTACCACTGCTACGACAGCGTCGATTTGAGGTGCGATAACGCCGTCTTGAGGAACTCTGAGTACTATATCCATATCGAACGACATACTTGAAGTTCCTGTGATGGTTGCTCCCGCTGCATTTGTGCCGGTTACGGTTACGGGCGTAGTGACGGTATAACTCACTCTTGAATTCGGTGTGCCTGCAATCGGGCTTACGGTTAACGATGTTATCGTACTTTCTCCCGAACTGTTGACGCTAAGTATAGACGTTGCCGTCTCCGAACCGAAATCGACCGTAAGAGTTGCGCTTACGCTCCGCTGTTGCAAACACGCGTCAAAAACTTTTTTCACTTCGATACAAGTTTTTTCACACGTATTGCTTCCGGTACAACATAAAGCGGAAGAGTTACAATTTCTGAAATTACAAGCCATAATAAATCTCCCTTTTTACTTATATCTACTACATTCTATGTGGTTTTCGGCGCGGTTGTGTTTTATAAAAAGATAAACGTAGAATGTGAATAGTAGTCGCGTTTTTAATGGAAATAAAACAATTAGTCCGCATTGTTCGGGGTTTATAATTGTAAGTACGATTTTTTTATGATACAATATAAATAATGAAAATTTATGCTATAAGCGATTTACATTTGACGGGAGGAACGGACAAACCTATGGACATATTCGGCATAAGCTGGATAGGACATTGGGATAAAATCCGTGCGGACTGGAAAGAAAAGGTCGATTCCGACGACGTAGTTCTGATTGCCGGGGATATATCGTGGGGAATGAACCTCGGACAGGCTATGAAAGACCTGACCGAGATAAGCGAAATGCCGGGGACGAAAATTATTTTGCGCGGAAATCACGATTATTGGTGGTGTACATATAAAAAATTATGCGACCTTAAATTAAACGGCATTCATTTTTTGCAAAACAACGCTATAAACGTAGGCGATAAAGTTTTTTGCGGGACGCGCGGTTGGACCGTACCCGAAAAAGACGAACAAAGCGCAGAAGATAAAAAAATTTTCGACAGGGAGATTATCCGTCTCGGTATGTCGATTGATTCGGCAAAAAAAATCGCGAAAGGAAACGAGATTATCGGGTTAATTCACTATCCGCCTTTTAATTCGCGATTTGAAAAATCCGCGTTTACTCAACTTTTTTCCGAAGCAGGGATAAAAACCGTAGTATACGGACACCTTCACGGTCAATGTGCAAGATATAAAGACGGTCCCGTAGTCATCGACGGAGTAAACTATTATCTTACTTCCTGCGATTATCTCGACAATAAACTTATGCGTTTGGAATAGTAGTTATAGAATCCGCAAATATTTATTTAATAAGAAAGAAAAAATCCCGTACGAAAGTTTACGTACGGGATTTTCATTGTGGATAAAAGTGGAAAACGTGGAAACTTAGTGGGTATAAGTGGAAATAAAAAACTTTTTTTTAATTTTTTTAAGAAAAAATCAAGTCAAGTGGTTGTCAATGGAAAAAAACTGTGTTACAATAGGAATACAATCGAAGCTGAGAGTAAAAGGAAGGGACAATGTTTTATTTCGGAGAGTACCGAGTCGCTTTGGACGATAAGGGAAGAATGAGAATACCGAATAAGATAAGAACGCAGTTGGGTAGCGAAGCGGTAACTATTTGCGCGGGCACCGACGGCGCTTTGTTTCTTATGACTCAAAACGAATTTATGGAGAAGATAGCGGAAATTGCGGGAGATACTCGCTTTGACGATTTCGGCAAGCAGAAAGCCATTCGTATGTTAAGCTCCACCGTATTTTCTCCCGAAGAGGACGCGCAGGGAAGATTTATTTTGCCGTCGAGGCTCAAAGAGTATGCGGGAATAAACAAGAAAGTCGTTTTTCTCGGCGCGATGAGCAGGGTAGAGATTTGGTCGGAAGAAGCGTACGACAGTATTTACGGTGCGGACAAACTCGATATTAACGGCGCGGTCAGCGCGTTGGGAATATAAGTTATGGAATACTCCCATTTTCCGGTTTTGCTCGGCGCGGTTATCGACGGACTTGATATAAAATCCGACGGAATATACGTTGACGGAACCTTAGGGGGCGGCGGACACAGCGCAAAGATACTGGAAAAACTCGATTGCGGAAAACTCATAGCAAACGACCTTGATATCGACGCAATAGAAAACGCAAAGGAAAAATTTGCTTCGCAACTTGATAAAATAGTTTTTTTTCACGACGATTACAAAAATCTTTGTGAAAACCTGACGGCAATCGGAATTTCCGAAGTCGACGGAATATTGCTCGACCTTGGCGTAAGTTCGTATCAGATAGACTCGCCCGAACGCGGCTTTTCTTATATGAAGGACGCTAAACTCGATATGAGAATGAACCGTGAGCAGAAGGTCTCGGCGTACGAAGTGGTAAACGAATATTCGGAGGAAGAGTTAAGTCGAATTCTTTTCGAATACGGAGAGGAGAGATACGCGCGCAGAATAGCCGGCGCAATTGTAAGGGAGAGACAGGAAAGTAAAATCGAAACCACCTTGCAACTTGCGTCCATAGCGGCAAAAGCGTACCCGGCAAAAGAGCGTTATAAATTCGGAAATCCCGCAAAAAGAACTTTTCAGGCTGTCAGGATAGAAGTAAACGGAGAACTCGACGGTCTTTATGATTTTATTTATAAAGCGGCGTTGAGATTAAAAAAAGGCGGACGGATGTGCGTAATCACTTTTCATTCGCTCGAAGACAGGATAGTTAAACGCGCATTTATCGAACTGGAAAAAGATTGCGTATGCGATAAACGCCTACCCGTATGCGTATGTAACAAAAGGAAAGAAGTTGAAATACTAACGAAAAAACCCATTCTCGGAAGCGAGGAAAGCGAGATAAACAAGCGTTCGGAAAGCGCAAAACTACGGATAATCAAGAGAATATAAAGGAGGGACAACGAAATGAACAACGAAAGACTTACGGCTTATGACAATTTCATTATCAGCAAGAACAAATATATTCCGCAAACGGACGTAAGCGACCGCGTTGCAGACGCCGAAGAGAAAGAGACGCTTTCTCCGTCGTATGCAAAGTACTTAAAAGAACAATTAAGAAGAACCGCGCCCTCCGAAGAAAAGGTTATGACGCAGGAAGAATTCGAATGCAGAGACGACGACGCGGACAGAAAATCGAGAATGTGGAAAGCGTTAGGCGGTAAATCGGAAAATTCAACCGCAGGGGCTTCTGCAAAAAGCGTTCAGTTCAAAAAATTCGGTAAAATAATATTGTGCGCTTATGTCATTATTATGCTTTGTCTTGCATTAATAGTAATAGTGAAGACTACCGCAGGTGACAATATCGACACGGCGGGCGCGTCGGACGCGCCGACCGAGAATTCGTCGGGCATCGAAATGATGGAAGACGAAGAATCCGAAGACAACGGAAATTGGTTTGACAACCTGTGTGATTCGCTAAAATAAAAAAGAAGGTGTAAGAACCGACGCAATGTCTAAATACAGACTTAACAAAAGATTATTAACGCTTGCGGTGTTAATAATCTTTTTATTTACAGCGATTTTTGCGAGACTCATCTATTTGATGGTTTTTTCTTCGGAAACCTTACAGATAAAAGCGTTGGACCAGTGGACGCGCGACGTTCCCGTAACGGGAGAAAGAGGAAATATTTACGACGTAAACGGAAATATGCTCGCAGATACGGCTACGATTTATACGGTTTACGTAAGACCGAATTCGGTTAAAGATAAACGCTATACGGCGCAGATGTTGTCCACGATATTAGGTGTGGATGAAAACAAATTATACGACAGATTAAATACAAAGGTAAGCGAAATCACCGTCTCGAAAAACGTGACGGGAGAACAGATTTCTATGATTTACGCCGCAAATCCGAGCGGGATTTACTATGCTCAGAATATATCGAGGAAATACGTTTACGGCGATTTTGCGTCGATGGTATTAGGGTTTACCAACGTGGACGGCGTAGGGCAAACTGGTATCGAATCGAAGTATAATTCGTATTTACAGGGCACGAACGGAAAATTGCTTACCGAAACCGACCTTGTAGGCAGAGAGTTGGATACGAACGTAACCTATTATATAGAAGGACAAAAAGGCGCGGACGTCTATCTCACGATAGACTATTCATTGCAAAGTATAGTTCAAAGCGCGGTAAATGACGCCTACGCTACGCATAAAGCCAAATCGGCTTCGTGTATTATGCTTAACGCAAAAACAGGCGCGGTAGTCGCAATGGCGCAAGCTCCGTCTTTCGACCTCAACAATATACCGCGAGATAACGTCGCGGAACTTATGGAAGTAAGCAGAAATACCATCATAAGTAACGTCTATGAACCGGGTTCTACGTTCAAGGTTCTCACCGCCGCGCTCGGATTGGAAAACGGAATTGTAAGTCCCGAATCGACGAGAGTATATTGTCCGGGATACAGAATGATTGACGGTACGAGAATCAAATGCTGGCGGACTATCGGACACGGGTCGCAGACTTTCGCGGAAGCCGTACAAAACTCTTGCAACTGTATGTTTATGGACATTGCGCTCGGACTGGGAAAAGATACGATGTATTCGGGATTAAAATCCTTCGGAATATGCGAAAAAACAGGGATTGACGCGAGCGGAGAGGCGTGCGGATTGATGATAAACGTCGATAACGTAAAAAGCGTAGACCTTGCGCGTATAGGTTTCGGACAGGCGGTTGCGGTAACCGCGTTGGAACTGATTACGGCGTGCGCGTCGGTGATAAACGGCGGAGAACTGCTTACTCCTCACCTTGTAGATAAAATAGTAAAAGACGGAAAAACAGTCTATAAATCGGAAAAAATCGTTAAAAAACAGGTTATAAGCGAAAAAACGAGCGCGATAATGCGGGAAATACTCGAAGGCGTAGTGAAAGAGGGCGGAGGAAAAAACGCACAGGTAGCAGGGTATCGAATAGGGGGAAAAACGGGAACGGCTCAAAAATATTCGGAAAACGGCGGAGGAATTGCGCAAGGAAAATACGTGGCAACGTTTATGGGCTTTGCGCCGGCAAACGACCCCGAATACATTTTGCTGTTTATCGTGGACGAGCCTTCCAATGGGGCATATTACGGTAGCGTCGTGGCCGCGCCATACGCGTCGCAAATTTTTTCGCAGACGTTCGCGTATAAAGGTTGGGCGCCGACGGAAGACGTGGAAAATCTGCCTGTCCTCGAAATGCCGGACTTGATAGGTATGTCTATCACAGAGGCGGTCGCCGTGCTCGGGGCGAAAGGAATGTACTATGAATATTACGGAGAAGCGGGAAACGGGAACAAAGTCACTTATCAGTTGCCTGCGCCCGGGAGTTACGTCGATAAAAATAATACGGTATATATTTCCTTATCATAGGGGTGGCTAAATGAAAAAATTGTCGGAAATTTGCAGAAGATTAAATATAAAAGAAACCAACGTTTGCATTGATTACGACGTTACCGGTATTGAAACCGATTCAAGGAACGTTAAAGAAGGGTGCGTCTTTGCCGTTACCGAAGGGAATGAAAAATACATAGACGAAGCGTTCACGCGCGGAGCAGTATGTTTGCTTGCCGAAAAAGCATATGAGGTTCCTTGTATCAAGGTAGACGACATAAGGGAAAGTCTTGCGCTTGCTTGCAGCGACTTTTACGATAATCCAGAGAAAAAGCTAAAAATCATCGGCGTAGTCGGGACAAACGGAAAGACAAGCATTACTCATATCTTGTATGAGATTTTTAAGCCTTATAAAAAAGTGGGAGTAATAGGCACGCTCGGAATACGCATAGGAGAAGAGGAATTTGATAATTCTATGACTACTCCAGACCCGCCGCTCCTTTACCGCGCGCTGTCGGAAGCGGTTAAATGCGGCGTGGAATATGTCTTTTGCGAAATAACCGCGCACGCTATTTATTTCAAGAAATTTTACGGGATACGTTGCGAAATTTGCGTATTTACGAACATAACGCAGGACCATCTCGATTTTTTCCGCGATATGGAAACTTATGCGAACACGAAAACGTCGTATTTCAATAAATCGAATATGAAAATAGGAGTCGTGAATTCCGATAACGAGTTCGGTAGAAATATAATTCAGAATTCTAATATTTGTTGCGTAAGCTACGGAATAAACCAACCGAGCGATGTTTTCGGAATTGATTTGTCTTTTAACGACGGAGTAAAATTCATTGCCAACGCTTTTGACGATATAATATACGTAAATACGCGTTTCGAAGGGAAGTTCAACGTATACAATATACTCGCAAGCATTGCGGTAGCGCGCCTTGTGGGAATTTCGCCGCGGGATATTCAGTCGCGACTTCGTATGCTTACTCCGATTGAAGGTCGCGCAGACTGTATAAGCTCGTCGCCCAAAGTGGTAATAGATTTTGCGCATACGCCCGACGGGCTCAAAAACGTTCTCGAATCGTTGAAAGAGACGACGAAAGGAAAATTGATTGCCGTTTTCGGTTGCGGCGGCAACAGAGACCGATTAAAAAGACCTATTATGGCAAAAATAGGAACTGAGAACGCGGACGTTTGCGTATTCACTTCGGACAATCCGAGATTCGAAGACCCCGAAAGTATAATAAACGAAATGGTCGCGGGATTGAACGACGACGACAATTACGTGTCGATAACGGACAGAGCGTGCGCGATTGAGTTTGCGCTCAGGCTTGCGACGGCGGACGATTGCGTAGTTATATGCGGTAAAGGCGGAGAAAATTATATGGATATTAAGGGAAAAAAATACCCGTACAGCGATAAAAGCGTATGTCTGGCGGTAATGGAGAAACTGAGTTGCCGACAATAGCGTTAACTTTCATAACGGCATTTTTTGTTGCGATGATAGTAGCGGTTCCTTACATCGCGTTGATGAAAAAAGTCAAAGCGAAGCAGACGATTTTATGCTACGTCGAGCAACATAAACAAAAAGAAGGCGTGCCTACAATGGGCGGCGTCATCTTTATTTTTGCCTGCGCAATAGCGTGCCTCATTTTCTGGCAAGGAGAAAAAAAACTTGCGGTTGTCGCGCTTGTCGTCACGGCTGTCTACGGCGGAATAGGCGCGCTCGACGACGGTATAAAAATTATAATGAAACGCAATCTCGGTCTTCGAGCGTATCAGAAAATTATATCGCAGTCCCTTATTGCCGTTCTCGCCACTTTGTACTGCTATAATAGCGGATACGTAGGCGGCGAAGTTTTTATTCCTATAGTTAAAATTTACGTCAATATTCACTGGTGGTATCTTCCGCTCGGTTTTTTGATTTTTATCGCGACGACGAATTGCGTCAATCTTACCGACGGACTGGACGGACTTGCGGGAAGCACGGTCAGCGTTTACCTTGCGGCGCTTGTTCTTATTACCTTCGTTATTTATAAAGAAAAAAGCGACCTCGGACAAACTTTTTATTCGCAGGAAATTTATAATCTCGTTATTTTTGCCGCCGCGCTTATCGGAGGGACTACGGGCTTTTTGTGGCACAACTCGCATAAGGCTAAGATTTTTATGGGGGATACGGGCTCGCTTGCGCTCGGAGGCGCGTGCGCAATTCTTCCTATGATGATAAAAAATCCGTTTATTATTCTGATTATAGGAATAATGTTCGTTATCAGCGGCATATCAGTAATAGTGCAGGTAGCGGTATTTAAGTTAAAAAAGAAGCGGGTTTTCCTTATGGCGCCTTTTCACCATCATCTTGAAATGAAAGGGTACGGAGAAGGTAAAATCGTTGCGTTTTACACCATAATAACAGCCGTTGCCGGAGCAGTCGGAATCATCGTATCATAAGGGGGAACAATGGAATTCGAAAACAAAAAAGTGCTTGTCGCGGGAATGAAGGCAAGCGGTATAAGCGTCGCTACGCTACTTAACAAACTCGGCGCAAAAGTGTATTGCGTAGACGACGCGATAAAAGAGCTGTCGGGGTTTGATTTTATCGACGTCCCGAAAGAGGAAGATATGAAAGAGTATGTTCTTTTAGTCGTCAGTCCGTCGATTCCGCCGTGGCATCCTGTTATTGTCCGGGCGAAAGCCGCGGGCGTACGAATTATGGGAGAACTCGAGCTCGGATGTCGGTACCTTAAATGTCCGAAAATTATGGTAACGGGTACCAACGGTAAAACCACGGTAGTTACGATGATAGAAAAACTTCTGAGCGGCGCGGGATATAAAGCGAAAGCCGCGGGAAACATAGGGTATCCCGTAAGCCAACTGGTGCTTGACGGAACGAATCCCGATTACGCGGTTATCGAAGTAAGCAGTTTTCAATTGGAATACGCTTCGGTTAATCCCGAAGTATCGGTCATACTCAATCTTGCGCCCGACCATATGGATAGGTATCAAAGTTATGACGATTACGTCGCTACTAAAAGGCGTATTTGCGTAAATCAGACGGAAAGTCAATATCTGATTTTCAACAACGACGACGGCGCGGCTCGAAAATTCGTCAAATTTACGAAGGCGAAAGGCGTCCCCGTAAGTACGAGAAGCCGACTTTCCGAAGTTTACATAAAAGACGGTTATTTTATGTACGGGGATAAAACCGTTTGTCCGGTAAAAAACTGTCGTTTGAGAGGAGAGCACAACAAATTCAATATGCTCGTAGCATTGAACGTGGGCGCTGTGCTCGGCGTTCGAAGCGAAAATTTTCCAAATCTCGTAAGAAATTATACTTTATTGCCCAACAGAATAGAGTACGTCACCACGCTCGGAGGAAAAAGCTATTACAACGATTCGAAGGGGACGAACATTCACGCGTGCAGATTCGCAATAGAAAGTCTGGACGGGACAATCGGGCTTATTATGGGCGGAAGCGACAAAAACGAAGATTTTTGCGATTTCTTCGAAAACATAAATCCGAAAGTAAAGTTTGTAGCAATTACAGGCGGAAACGCGGAAAAAATCTATAATTCTGCGATGAAAATGGGTTTTGCGGACGTCGGAGTTTTCGAAACGCTGCCGGACGCGGTAAACTATCTCAGCGTAAAAAATGGGATAACGAACGTTTTGCTTTCGCCTTGTTGCGCAAGTTTCGACAGATATAAAAACTATGCCGAGAGAGGGGACAAATTCAAAGAAGCCGTCTATGCCGTCAAAACCAAAATTTCGGATTGAATACTATACGCTTATTCCGATATGCGCGTTTTTCCTTGCGACAATAGGGCTTGTTTTCATCTATTCCGCAAGTTGCTATTCCGCGGAAATAAACTACGGGGACGCGTTTTATTATGTAAAAAAGCAAGCTGTATCTCTTGCCGCAGGAATGATTTTTATGCTTGTCGCGATGAAAATCAAGACGGAAATTTTCGTAAAACTGAAATGGATTATCTTCGCTTTCAGCGTCGTTATGCTTGCGCTTGTCTTCATTCCGGGACTCGGAGTGTCGAGTTACGGCGCGACAAGGTGGATTAACCTCGGTTTTACGACGATTCAGCCTTCCGAACTTTCCAAATTCGGTTTTGTCATTTTTCTCGCGGCATATATGAGCGAACGACCGCCGTCAAACGTAAAAGGCGCAATAATACCTCTTCTTTGCGGGGGAATAATATGCGGACTAATTATGGCGGAGCCTAATATGAGCATAACGGTTGTCGTGGGATTATCATTACTGGTTATGCTTTTTGCGGGCGGTTTCAACGGTAAACTTATGGCGGTGCTTGGTGCGCTTGTCGTTGTCGGAGGCGTTTTGCTTATCGCGCTCGAACCGTACAGAATGGAAAGATTTACGGCTTTTCTCGACCCGTGGAAGAACCCTAAGGACGAAGGATATCAGTTAATTCAATCGTATTATGCGCTCGGGTCGGGCGGATTATTCGGCGTAGGACTATTCAACAGCCGACAGAAATATCTCTTCCTTCCGTTTGCGGAAAGCGATTTTATTTTTTCGGTTATCGGAGAAGAAACGGGTTTATTCGGTTGTCTTTTCGTGATGGCAATATTCCTCGTTTACGTCTTATGCGGGATAAAAATCGCAAGAAAAGCCGAATCTGGATATTATTCGCTTTTAGCGACCGGACTAACGAGCGTAACGGCGTTACAAGCGATTATCAACTTTGCCGTAGTAAGCGGAAGCATACCTCCGACGGGGGTGCCGCTTCCTTTCGTCAGCGCAGGCGGAACCAGCCTTGTGACTTTTATGTTTGTAAGCGGACTACTCTGTAACGTAGCCCGTAACCATTCAAAATAGGAGTTCATAGTATGTAATGAATATGTTTTTCGGCTGGAGGAAGTTTGGGCAAATTTATTATAGAGGGCGGAAAAAAACTTGTAGGTGAAATAGAAATTCAAGGAGCCAAAAACGCGGCTCTGCCGATTCTGGCGGCGGCGATTATGACGGAAAATACGGTAAAAATACATAACGTTCCTAATCTAATCGACGTGGACAATATGCTGAGAATTCTCAGAAATCTCGGCGTTAACGCCGAGCAGAACGGAAAAACCGTCACGGTCAGAGCGGATAAAGTAAATTCGCACAGTATAGAGAATAATCTTGCGAAAGAACTTCGAAGTTCGATTTTTCTTCTCGGAGCGGTTTTGTCGCGAAAAAAATGCGCAGTCGTCGCATATCCCGGCGGTTGCGATATAGGATTGAGACCGATTGATATACATATAAAAGCTCTGAAAGATTTGGGCGTTAAAATAGAAGAAAAGGCAGGGTACGTCTATTGCGACGGCAAAGACGCTAAAGCGGGAGAAGTTTGCCTCGATTATCCGAGCGTAGGAGCGACGGAAAACGTCATACTCGCCGCGACAGGACTTAAAGGAACGTCGGTAATTTATAACGCGGCAAGAGAACCCGAAATCGTCGAATTGCAGAATTTCCTCAATTCTATGGGCGGGAAAGTGCGCGGCGCGGGAACGCCGAGGATTACCGTAGAAGGGACGGAAAGCCTCAACGGCACGGAATATACGGTAATGCCCGACCGTATCGTTGCGGGAACGTATATGATTGCGGTTATTATGAACGGAGGAGAAGTCGCGCTTAAAGGGGTAAAGGGAACCGAAATAAACTCTCTTATAAGTAAATTGTCGAAAAATTCTTGCAATATAGCGACCGATAATGGTATTATATACATAAAAGCAAAAGGCAGACCTAAGGCTATAAACTATATATCCACGCAACCGTACCCGGGTTTTCCTACCGACTTGCAGGCGCCGTTTATGGCGTTACAGACGATTTCTCTCGGAACTTGCGTGTTAACGGAAAACATTTTCGAAAATCGTTTCCGACACGTTCCCGAACTGAGGAAGATGGGCGCGGATATTATAGTGAAAGACAAAACCGCCGTAATAAAAGGCGTAACTAACTTAGTAGGCGCAGAGGTTTACGCGCAAGATTTGCGCGGCGGAGCGGCGCTGGTGCTTGCCGGATTGACTGCACGGGGAATAACGGTCGTAAACGACGTTTATCACGTCGACCGCGGATACGAAAACATAGAAAAACAATTAACTGAACTTGGAGCAAATATAATCAGAGTATGAAAAAAGTCATTGTCGCTGTTGCCGTCGGCTTAGCGTTGGTTGCGTTGATTATCGCGTTCGGACAGATTTTTACCGTACGCTTTGTCACCGTAAACTTCGAAAACGGCGTAAGCGCAGCTGACAAGCAGACGATTCTCGACCTTGCGGGAATAGAGCCTAATACCAACATTTTTATTCTGGACGAAAAGAGAACTGCGGATAAAATTGAAAAAGGATTTGACGATAACGTTATAAAGGTGACGAATATAGTTCGTGAATTCCCAAACAAAGTCACTATAAACGTAAGAGAAAGAATAGCCTTGTTCCGCATCAAGGCGACGACTGCCGACGAAAGCGGTTATGTAGCCGCGGATAAGAATTTTCAAAGAACGGCGATTTACTCGTACGAAGAGCTGAAAAACGAAGCGCTTATCGACGTTACCGGTTTTACCGTTCAAGAAACTTACCGCACGGAAGAATGTTATGCGCTCAGAGATATTGCCGACGCGTTTATGGAATGCGGAATAGAAGAGGAGGCTCTTCCTTATTTTCTCCGCTCGATTGAGTTTTCCGATTCCAAAATTATCATTCAACTAAGAACGACGAATACAAAATTTTATATTTCCGATACTGCCGACGTTTCGGAAGCGGTGAAAAAGGTATATGCAAATTACGCCGCGACCGATTATGCGCAAAGGGAGACGGAAGATTTTTATATTTGAACCGCAACACCTGTTTTTCAGGTGTTGACTATAAATTTTTTATAGTTTATAATATTATACTGTAAACTTTATGGCAAAAAATTATAAATGCTTTATCGAAATAGGTTCTTCGACAGTCGAATTGACGGGCGTTGTTTTCGAAAACGAAAATTTCGGCAGATGTTTTCATAAAATCTGTCGTTATGACGGAATAAAAAACAATTTTTTCCGTAATCCCGAAAAACTTTACGGCATTATCGAAAGTCTTGCCGGAGAATATGCCGATTATCTGAACCGTTCTTTGAGCGAAATATACCTTATTTTGCCGCAGAGATTTTTCCGTTCGAAGCATACGGTTAAACGCACGGAAATCAAAAACGGAATCGTAAACAAATTTGATGTGTCCGATATTATATCCGAATCGTTGGTCGACGTAGAAGATTGCGAAAAACTGGAATGTGTGCCGATTGCATACAAAGTGAGAGACGACTATATCGATAATCCGATTGGACAGGAATGTAATTTTATGGAACTCGTGTCTGTTTCCGTCGGTATTTTGTCTCGCATAAACGAATTTTTCATCGACGTTTCGAAGAGAATGAGCGTGAATTTTATTTACGTTCCCGTAATGCGACCCGTTCTCGACAAATTACAGAACGCTTTGATGACTAACAGAAGTTCGAGAGTGGTTCTTTATTTTGCCGACGATTACATAGAAATATGTTATTGCGAAATGCGCGCGGTGATTGCCGAAAAGACGATAGAAGTGGGAAACGCGGACTTTATCGAAGCTCTGACCGAACTTTGCGGGACGGACAGAGAAACCGCGGCGGAGCTTATAAAACACGTCAATTTCAACCTTAGCGGAGGGAATTACGTTGTCGGCGGAGCGGAGGGAAAAGTTTTCGACGCTTTGGAAGTAAACGATTCGGTAAAGAGACTTTACGGTCTTCTTGCGGAAGAACTAAAAAAAGCGCTCGCGTCGCTGATAGGAGACGCTATTCTTCCCGTTTATATGACGGGAAAAGCCATTTGCGGAGTAAGAGGTGCAGAACAGTTGTTTACCGAGAAAATAGGAATGCCGGTAAGCGTGCTCGTTCCGAATTTATTGTTATGGAATACTACGGCGGATTACGTTCTTGCCGGAATGATAGAAAATTTAATTAAATAGACGTCAGGAGGAAAGGTATTATGAATTACGATACCCGCGATTTGAAAATTAAAATATTTGGTATCGGCGGCGGCGGGTGCAACGCCGTCAAACGGCTGTCAAAGCGCAAAGAGCAGTTCGGCGCAATCGAATTTTATGCGGCAAATACCGATTCGATGGCGTTGTCCAACGTTGCGGACGAGGGAAGCGACGACATAAAGATAATTATGCTCGGAGAGAAGAGCACCAAAGGAACGGGTGCTGGCGCATTGCCCGAAGTCGGCAGGGTCGCTACCGAAGAGACGAAAGCGGAGATAGAAGCTGCGATAGCGGATACTGATTTGCTGTTCATTACAGCAGGAATGGGCGGCGGCACGGGAACGGGCGGCGCGCCTGTCGTGGCTAAAATCGCAAGCGAAAAACAGATACTCACCATTGGCGTGGTTACTTTACCGTTCAATTACGAAGGGGACGAAAAGGTACGCGCCGCGAATGCCGGCATTGCGGAAATGCGCAAATACGTAGATATAATGATTTTGGTTTCCAACCAGAAATCGTTCGAGTTGTGCGGACCCGCCGCGCCTATGCATATCATTTTCGAAAAAGCGGACGAAGTGTTGACAAACAGCATTAAAGGAATAACCGATATTATCGTCAATCATTCTCTCGTCAATCTCGATTTCGCGGATATATCGACGGTAATTCGCGGAAAGAAAACGGCGCATATCGGATTAGGCTGCGCTACGGGAGAAAACCGTATGTTTAAGGCGTTAAGAATGGCGAGCAACAACGAAATGCTGAATACGACAATAGAACACGCGAAAAACATTATTGTAAATATAGTAGCGGATTATGAACTCACGGGAGAAGAAGTGAACAAAGCGTTATCCCTTATTCCCAAAGTCGTTGCCGAAGACGCGAGAATTATTCACGGTTTGGGATTCGATAAAAATCTCAGACAGGAAGTCCACGTTACCATAATAGCGACGGGGCTTGACGGAGAAGATGAAGAAGGGGAACAGCCCTACGAAAGTCACAATAACCCCGGCGAACTGATTTTCGGAACGGAAACACCGGCGGAAAAGAACGAAGAAACTAATGCGCAACCTGCGCCGTCTACGGGGATTGTGGAAAATATCCTGAAAAAATTGCAGGACAGAAAATAAAGAGATAATAAATTAAATATACAAAAGCCGACAAGCAACGTCGGCTTTTTTGTTTGGAGCAAAAAATGACGATATATGCCGAAACGGTTTTTTTAAGTAATTTTTTCATCGATTTTTTTATTTTCGTCCTCACCGTTAAAATTACGGGAGGGCGGATTGTAAAAACGAGGATAATAACGGCTTCCGCGTTGGGCGGCGTCGTTTCGGCAATCGTCCCTGTTTTACATAAATACACTTTTATAATTAAAATCGTTTGCATAATAATATTTCCGTTTTTAATAAAGAAGCACGACTATTTCAGAAGTTATTTAGTGACATTGTCGGTCTTTTTAATAACTACGTTTATTTTGGGCGGTATTTCATACGCGCTTAAATGTAGCGTGAATAACAGAATTTATTACATAATAAGCTACGGACCTGTTCCGATTTTGTTTTCGCTGTCGGGACTTTGTTTGTTGATTATGTTGAGCGAACTTAAAAAAAGATTTATACCCGAGCGAAACAGAAATTCGAATAAACGAAAAGTAGTGTTGTTTGACGATAGGGTAAGGTACTCGGGCGAGGCGTATTATGACAGCGGAAATCGAGTATATGCGAATAATGACGACCCCGTAACGGTGGTGAGCGGGAAAGTATATAATGTTTTTCACGGCAACGAGGACGAAGTGGCGATAAGCACGGTTTCGGGAATTACCGTATTAAAAACGAAAGACGTCAAAATAAAGATATATTCCGAGGACGGAAATAATATTATATATAAAACGAAAATTGCGCTTGCGCCGACCGTAACGGGAAACGAGATAATCCTGCACGGCGATATGGAGGTTAAATGAAAGTTTTTTTCATAAAATTGATTCAAAAACTGAAAAGATTTTTCGGGAAAAGGGAGAACGCTTGCGATTATATAGTGTCCTTACCCAGTCCGTTATGCGAAGCGGAAGAAGCCGAAGCGATTGCCGCACTGGAAAAAGGGGACGAAAATGCGAAAAACAAGTTGATTGAACATAATCTTCGGTTAGTCGTTTATATCGCGAAGAGGTTTGACAACACCGGGATAGACATAGAAGAACTTATATCCGTAGGTACGCTCGGGTTGATAAAAGCCGTAAAAAATTATAACAGCGAGAAAAAAATCAAACTTGCCACGTTTGCCTCTCGGTGCATAGAAAACGAAATTTTAATGTATTTACGTAAAATGGTTAAAATAAAAGCGGAAGTAAGCCTCGACGAACCGTTAAATGTCGACTGGGAAGGAAATCAGCTTGTGTTAAGCGACATTTTGGGCACGGATAACGATATGATATATCGCGACGCGGAAAGTCGGGTGGAAGGAGACATTTTAAGAGAATTATACGATAAACTAAGCGAAAGGGATAAAGCGATTGTCGGAATGAGATACGGTTTATACGGGATAGAAGAAAAGACCCAGAAAGAAATTGCGGATATGATGAATATATCGCAATCGTACATAAGCAGATTGGAAAAGAAAATTCTGTCTCAGTTAAAAAAAGAATTTGCAAAATGCGAATAATTATTTATAATATGAAAATACTATCGTAAGAAAGCCCGAAAAAGAAGGTTTTATTTTGGTATTAGGAGTGGCAACTCCGGTCGGTATTAGGTTTTTTGCTACATAAGGAGGGCTGTCGAATGGCTCAGAAAGTAGTAATTACCGGGTTATCTACGACCGATTTACCGAAATATTCAACAAAAGAAATCGAAGAAATGCTTTTAAGGATAAAGAAAGGCGAGCCCGAACTCAGAGATAAATTTATCGAAGGAAATATGAGGCTTGTGCTCAGTATGGTACAAAGGTTCAGGACGGACAAAGTCAGCGCGGACGACTTGTTCCAAGTGGGAATACTCGGACTGATGAAAGCGCTCGATAATTTTAACGTAAATTTGAACGTCAGATTTTCCACTTACGCCGTGCCGATGATACTCGGCGAAATGCGCAGGTATATAAGAGAAAGCACTGCGCTTAAAGTCGGGAGAGGCATAAGGGATATAGCGTACAAAGCTATGAGCGCGAGAGAAAAACTGGAAAGCACGTCGACAAACGAAGTCAGTCTTGCCGAAATCGCCGCGGAAATATGCGTCCCGTACGCAGAGGTTGTCGGAGCGCTTGACGCCATAAGCGACCCCGTTTCCATTTACGATTCGGTTTACAGCGACGGCGAAGAGGGAATGCTTGTCGTCGACCAGATAAGCGACCCGGAAAGCGAAGAAGACAAGATGAATAAAATGACTCTCCGCGAGGGAATAGACAGATTGCCCGACAGGGAAAAACAGGTTATTAAAATGCGGTATTTTCAAGGGAAAACGCAAACAGAGATTTCCGAAGAACTGAATATGAGCCAAGCGCAGGTAAGCAGGTTGGAAAACAACGCGATAAAACAGCTTAAAGCGGCGTTCTGACGAATAATTAAATTTTTTCGGCATAGTTTATAGTATGAACAATGTCGAATATACCTTTTGCGAACTCAGGGAAAAAGAGGTTGTAAACGTGGCGGACGGTAAGAAGCTCGGGCGGATTACCGACGCCGCTTTTAACGAACGCGGACAACTTGTAGGACTGATAGTGCCGGGAGAAAAAAAATTTATAAAAAATCTTACCGGCTCGGACAGCCTGTTTATTCCGTTTAACTGCGTTTTGAAAATAGGCGACGACGTAATCTTAGTCGACCTGAACAACAATCCGTCTCCGCCCCCTCCGGGAATTCCGCCTTGCAGGTAACGAATGCAACCGAGGAATGACGATTTTTGCGGAACGAAAACCGAATGTTACCGCTTTAATAACGGATAAAGTTCTTTACAACGCGCGTTTTTTTGTTTATAATTAAACGGCGGAGGTAGAGATGAAGTGTATTTTTTGCGGTAATATGGACAGTAAGGTAATAGATTCCCGCGTAAGCGAAGACGGAAATTCAATTCGCCGCCGCAGGGAATGCATAGCCTGCGGAAAACGTTTTACTACTTACGAAAAGGTTGAATCCGCGCCTATTCTGGTGATTAAAAACAACGGCAACCGCCAGGTTTTCGATTCTGCCAAAATCAAATCGGGAATTATGAAAGCGTGCGAAAAACGTCCTGTACCTATGGCGAAAATCGACAAACTCGTGCTGAGCGTCGAGCGTCGGATTCACAATTCCCTGGCACAGGAAATTACAAGCAAGCAAATCGGGAATATGGTAATGGAAGGATTGAAAGAACTCGACGACGTAGCTTATGTGCGCTTTGCTTCCGTTCACCGCGAATTCAAAGATATAAACACTTTGCTTAACGAAATCGAGACTCTTGTGAAAGATAAAAAGAAAAATGAAAGCGGGAAGAATTGAATATTCCGGTCGCGACAAAAAAGTTTTACGGATAATTTCCGAAGAATACCCTTTTTTAGGGTATTCTTATTTACGCAAAATTCTCCGGAATTCGGATATTAAACTCAACGGTAAACGTATAAAAACCGACGAGGAAGCGAAAAACGGTGACATAATAGAATTTTATTATTCCGAAAAACCGACGGAGAAGTTTTTACCGAAGATAATTTACGACGACGAAAAAATTGCGGTTTTTTACAAACCAAAGCGAATTGCGAGTCAAGGAGAAAATTCGTTCGAAAGTAAAGTAAAAAGCGCGTACGGCGAGGAATATATACTTTGTCACAGGCTCGATACGAATACAGACGGATTGCTTATTTTCGCTAAAAGCGACGAAACGTTTGAGGAGATTAAAAAACTTTTTTTAAGCCATTCGATAGAAAAACATTATTTTGCATTAGTATGCGGACGACTGTCGGGAAGCGGCATTTTTCACGATTACATAGTAAAAAAGCCCGATGAAGCGCGCGTTTATGTTTATTCGGATAAAAAATGCGGCGGGAAAGAAGCTGTCCTTAAATATAATGCGATAGAAAACAAAGGCGAAAATACGTTGCTCGACGTTGTTCTCGTTACGGGAAGGACGCATCAGATTCGCGCGCAACTATCATATCGAGGATATCCCATCATAGGAGACGGGAAGTACGGAAACGAAGCGGTAAACAGAAAGTTTGGCGCGAAGACGCAGGAACTTACCGCATACAAACTAGTATTCAATGTGCAAAGCGGCAGTCTTAAATATCTCGATAAAAAAGAAATTATGCTTGACTTAGCAAAATTATAACAACATTTTACTTTTTCCGACATATATTTGTTATTAACGTCGGAGAAAAATGATACTCGAAGGTTTTTTCGCTTTATTCAGCAACATTCTGCTTTTTACTGCAAAACTTGATAATTCCAACTCTTTTCCGCATCCGTTGTCGCCCGAAAAAGAACACGAATATCTTGAAAAATTCAAGAAGACAGGGGATATAGAGGCAAGGAATATACTTGTAAAACATAATCTGCGTCTTGTGGTTTTTATCGCAAAAAAATACGTCAATTACCCGGATAACGACGAACTGATTTCTGTCGGTACGCTCGGTTTAATCAAAGCGATAAACACCTTTGACGCCGATAAAGGTTCGCAGCTTGCGACATATGCAAGCAGATGCATAGAAAACGAGATTCTGATGACGATGCGAAGTTACAAAAAACGCGCGCAGGACGTGTCGATATACGACAGCGTAGGTTGCGATAAGGAAGGAAACGAACTTTCGATAATAGAACTTTTACAAACCGATGAAGAAAGCGTATATGAAAAACTCGATTGCGAATTCTTGAAAAAGACGATAAAAACGCTTATGATAAAATATCTTAACGACCGAGAAAGGGAGATTTTGACGTTAAGGTTCGGACTTTCGGGCGCGGACCCGATGACTCAGCAACGAGTAGCGGATAAAATGGGAATTTCGCGTTCATATATATCGAGAATAGAAAAGAAAGCGTTATCTAAACTGAAAAAAGGCATCGACGCGGAAAATATACAATTTTGACGAACATTTTTTCAAAAACAATGGCGAGGATTAAAATACATAATGAAACGGCTACCCGTTGGGGTAGCCGTTTCAGTTAGTCTGTAAGCCGAGTTCTGTCTGGGTCGGTCATCTGTCTAGGCGAATCGTTACCGAAACGCTCAAGCGATACGAAACAAGTCGGGCAAACTATTTGTTTCAACTCTTGCATCAAGTGGGGTTTACACAGCCAATTTCGTCGCCGAACTGCTGGTGCGCTCTTACCGCACCTTTCCACCCTTGCGGCATAATCATAATACCGCGGTTTATTTCTGTTGCACTATCCTTAAAGTCGCCTTCAGCGGGCGTTACCCGTCACTCTGCCCTGTGATGCTCGGACTTTCCTCATCTTGCGATGCGACCGACCGACTAACGAATACATTTTATCATTTTCAGACAACAAAAGCAAGAGTATTTGCGTTTGGAATTTGTATCTTCGCTTTTACGACGTGAACTTAATCCGTTTGTACGATTTTATTTCGGTATACTTAACGACATATTTGATAATAATTCACAAGAGGTAAATTATGGTTCAGATGATTGTCATTATCAGCGCGTTATGCGTTATGCTTGCTTTTTCCGCTTATTACGCAGGGAAGCCGATAACAGTGGTGGAAAAACGCCGAATGCGCGAATGTCCGAAAGACGAACTTGCCGCGCTTCTAATCGAAAATTCGAAACAAATGCGCGTTTACGAAAACGGCGGAAACGGAATTCGTTGCGCTTCGCTTTACAGGGAAATAGTAAGAGCGGGCTCGGCGATTGAAAAAAAAGTCGAAGCCAAACTTCCTATAAGCGACGGAGAAAAGTGGTTTTATGAAAACTTTTATCTTGTTTACCGATTTGTTTTTGCCGTAAAAGACGATATGCGAGAACTTCCCCATATAGACGGAGAACCGAGAATTATAAAATTAGCGCGACTTATCGTCGATAATTCGCTCGGGGATTTGAATCCTCTGAGAATACGCTATCTGCTTGGAAAGATGAAAACCGTTTTATCGTTTACTTACGGAGAATTGCGTGAATTCAACAATGCGCTCGGCGTGGCGATTATAGAGCAAATTTATATTCTCGCAATGCGCTTAAACTATAACGATAAATGTAAAAAGGCATCGGAAAGCGGAATTCTAAATAAAAAGTATTTATCAAGAGACGTCTATTTGTATTATTTGCTACAAAATAAGCGTATTTCAAGACGTTCACAGGAAGAACTTGACAAACTGGGAATCGAAAAAGACAGCGTTCTGATGAACTATAATTTCGTATTACTCCGTAATACCGTTATGGCGGAGACGCTTTTCGGCGCGCTTATGGATATAAATTCTTTTGCGCCCGTACAGGTTGGTTTGAAATACCTCGGAGCATACAGGATTATTTCCGACGAATATAATATCGGCGACATAAGCGCAAATACATTGTGCGAATATTTTTCGCGTATAGAAAAAACCGCGCTTAGGTGCAAAGTAAGCGAAGAATATACGGCAAAAAAACTTGTCGAACTTGCCCGATATAACGGGAAAGACGTGTCTACGGTATTGCTTGATTACGGATACGATTTAAGAAGATATATTCGTTCGGACGCGCTAATTAAGTTGAAGCCGAAAAAGATGGTCGGTGAAGGTCTGTACGCGCTAAGTTTAGTATTGTCTGCCGTTGCGGCGGCGACAGGTTTGGGAATCGTTCTTAAAAGCGTGACGTTTGGGATTCTGTCATTTATTCCTTTTGTTTTTATTGCGGAAAATATTCTGAACTATCTTTTGTCACATCTGAAATGCGGTTTCGAACCGCCTGCGATGAATTATAAAAAAGTCCCTTATGAACATTCGGTAATGATTGTGGTAAGCGAATATATATCCGGAATAAATCAACTTAAAGAAAGCATATTTCACGCTAAAACTTTATTGGAAGGGAATAAAGACCCGAACGTAACGGTAGGATTGCTCATCGATACAAAAAGGAGCGATATTCCGGTAAGCGACCTCGACAGAGAAATCATAGACTATGTTTCTTCTATGGGTGAAGAGGATAATCTGAATATATTCTTACGTAAAAAATGTTGCGTAGGCAACAAATTTATAGCAAAAGAAAGAAAGAGAGGCGCGATTATGGCGCTTACGAAACTTCTTATTATGAAAGAGGATTTCGAATTTCTTTATATCAAAAATAAAAATTTTATCACGCCGACTTATATAGTGACGCTTGACGCGGATAATACCGTTCTTCCGGGTGAAATTATCCGTATGGCGAATATGATGGCGCATCCGTATAATAAAAAATACGATTTACTTGCGATGCACAGTAAAAACAGTCTTTTTTCTCTTCACAACTACTATTCGTTAAGATTTATGTCGGAGAGCGGTTTTGAATCGTATCCGAACTATACAGGCTTGTACTATAAACTTTTCAGAAGAGAGATTTTCTGCGGCAAGGGGATTTTCAGACTGGAAAGATTTTATAATAAACTCGAAGAAATTTTTCCGTCAGGTAAAATTTTATCCCACGATATTCTCGAAGGAAGTATTCTTACTACGGGAAGCGGAGGAATGTGTTTTGAGGACGCGCCCGAAAACTTCTTGTCCGATAGGGAACGCCGTAAACGTTGGCAGAGAGGGGACGCTCAGCTTCTTCCGTTTATGTGCGGATTTTGGAAAAACGACGACAGAAAGCGTTGTAAAAGTTATATTTCTCCGCTCGGAAGATTTGTTATTGCAAAAAATATTTTGGGAATGCTTAAAGAAACGTGTCTTGTTGCGCTTTTATTGTTTGGGTTATGCGTTTCTCCGTATTTGCTTTATGCCGCGCTCGGATTGTATGCGGCGCCTTATGTCATTAACGAAATAAAAATTTTGCGACGTATTTCGGCAGAGGAAAATATCGGCGGTATTGCTAAAAAAAGTTTCGTAAATCTTTTTTCTTTTGTAGAGGACTTTTTTATGCTCGGCTATTATGCGGTCGACAATTTGTTAGTACTTGCTACAACGCTTATAAAAATGATATTCGGTAAAAACCTTTTGGAATGGAAGACGTTTTACTCGTCGCAATCGGCTCGAGAGTTTTCGGCATACGTGCGTGAATTCAGTATTCCCACTCTTGTCGTCACGACAACCATCGCGTTTTTATTCGGTTTCGGTTTTGCCGTACTTCCGGCGATAGTGTATATTCCGGCAAGTATGCTTGTGTATCACGCTTTATATCTGTCGGCAACGACAGATATAAAAGAGAGAAAAATTCATAAAAGTGAAGAAAATAAGCTGCTTGAACTTGCAAAGAATACCTATAAATACTTTAATTATATGAAAAATGACAGCTGGCTTATAGGAGACAATTTGCAACTGAAACCTTATAAAGGTATTGCGGATACTACGTCTCCGACAAACATTGCTTTCGGTATTTTGTCGGAAATTTGCGCGTATGAATTAGGATTTATTTCTTACGAAGAATGTGTTTTTAATGTAGAAAAATCGTTATCAAGCGTGGAGAAATTACCGAAATGGAATGGAAATTTGTATAATTGGTATAACTTGAAAGACGGAAAACCTGTAAACAATTTTGTTTCCAGTGTTGATAACGGAAATCTTGCCGCTACGCTTTTACTTGTCGGAGAATACTTTTCCGAGAAAGGAGAAAGGCTTATTGCGGCGAGAGCGGAACTCATTGCGACCGGGATGCAGCTTGATAAACTATACGATAAAACAAAGAACTTATTCTTTATAGGCTATGACGGAAAACAGTGCGTAGGGCATTATGATTTGCTTGCGTCCGAAGCGCGGATATTGAGCTTTGTATACGTGGCTTTGTATAATGATTATAATCATTACGCTTGCCTTCAAAAGGACTATTCGGGGCAGGGCGGGAACGTTTTACTCAGCTGGAGCGGTACGATGTTCGAAATGCTTATGTCGGATATTTTCTTTTCCGCGCCGAGAGGGTCGGCTTTATATGAAAGCGCAAAACATACGGTAAAGAAGCAGAAGAAAACTTCGCGCGGCGGCGTTTGGGGAATAAGCGAAAGCGGATATTACGGTTTCGACGCTGAAATGAAATATCAGTATTCGGCGTTCGGAATACGAGAACTGGCTTTGTCGGGAGAAGTAAAAGACCAAGTTATTTCTCCTTACGCAAGCATACTCGCCCTCGGATACGACCCCAAAGCCGTCATTGAGAATATAGAAAGATTTTACGCTATGGGGGCAAGCTTCGAATACGGTCTGTATGAATGCATAGATTTTTCGGAAAAAGCTAAAATTGTATATTCTGCTATGTCGCATCATCAAGGAATGATTCTCGCTTCGATTACTAATTTTCTTAAAGATAATATATTGCCGAAAACGCTTGCAAAGTCTTCGAAAATCAATTCCGTGCTGAATTATTTCAATGATTTGCAACCGAGTTACAGAATTTCGGCTAAAAAACTTGAAAAGCGTAAAAAATATACGGAAAATAGCAACAATTATTATAAAAATACTGATAAAATAGAACAAAATTATTGTGTAAGCGGATTGACGGATTCACAATATTCGATAATTTGCAATTCTTTGGGCGGCGGTTTTTCAAAAAATCTTGATATTTTAATAAATAAATTCGGCGGAGTTTATGAGGAAAACGACGGGATATTTACGTTTGCGAGTAAGGACGGTTTATTATGGGATTCTCCTACGTTTCTTCCGTTTGGGGAATCGCCCGAGAAATTTTACTTCGGGTATTCGGGGGAAGAAATTTTCTATCTCAATAAAGAAGGCTTGCAACAAACCGTTACTCTCCTTCCTGCGATAGGCGGAGAAGTCAGATATGTGCAGGCGGAATCCGATTATAAATTCGCGGCGTTTTACACTCAGATTTGCGTAGATACAAAAGACGCATTCGATTCGCATCCTACCTTCAGAAATCTTTTCTGCAACGTTAAAAAGATTGCGCCTAATATCATTCTCGTGACCAAACGTATGCCTGGTAAACGTACGGAATTTTCATACGTCGCGGTCAGAGTGGAAGGACTTAAAAATATAGAATGGGAATGCAACAAACTTAATTTTATAGGAAGAGGTAAAAGTCTTGCGCAAGCGAAATTCCTTTTTGAAAAAGATGAAGAGAATTCTTACCCGTCGTTAGGCGACGTACTTTCTCCGTGCGTCGGATTTAAGGGTGAATTTATCTCTTCGAAAAAAACGATGCAGGTTTCCCTTCTTTACGGCACGGACGAACAGTCCTTATTGCAGACGGCGGCTTCGCTTCCCGAAGATATGTATAGATATGCCCGTCAATCGGTCAGAACTTACTCGGTAAACGAAAAAACCGCGGAATTGCTTGGACCGATAATTTACGCGCCGCAACCTATGAGGTTGTTGACTAATATCGTAGAAAGCGGAAAAATACAAACATATAAAAAATATACGAATTGCAAAAAAATCGTTCAATACAATTTCAATGAAAATAAACCAGAATTCATTTTCAGATTATCCGAGATTATCGCACAAATAAGAACATTCGGAATTGAAATTATTCCCGCAATTTACTCCTCGGAAAAATTACCGAATAGCACGGAAAACTATATAATCGATATTTTTAAGGAAAAGCGAATTTTCGAGTATCGTTTTGTATACGGAATATGCGATGAAAAATACTGGCCGTTTATCGAACTAAACTACGATTTAAGTTTTGTGCCCAAGCCCTTTGTGCCGTCGAAAAACTTTTACGCCGAAAGACGTATATCGGAAGATTCCGAAGAAGAAAGAGTAAACGTACCCGAAATTGTATATGCGGCGGGAAGCGGCGGCTTCGACGCGGCGGGAAGATATATAGTAACAGAGGAAACGAAAATGCCTTATTCGAATATTATCGGGCATAAGAAAGGCGGAGCGATTGTTACCGCGGACGGGGACGGTTTCTATTATTTCGGAAATTCTCGTGAGGATAAGTGCGTGCGGTTTGATAACGACGCGGCGGGAAATTTCGGCGGTGAGAACTTCTTTGTCAAAAAACTCGGCGGATACGTCGGAATACTCGGAGGTTCGGGAAAAGGCAGATATTCGATTATCGAAAAAGGTAGATATACGCATTTATGTTTCGATATGAGTTTTTCTTCTTCGGTAACGACCGGAGTAATCTGCGATGGAGCGGTGAAGTTCAGTGAGGTAAAAATCAGAAAAAAAAGCAGCGATTATCTCGAATTTCTCTATTCGTTTTATCCCGCCGCGGGGTGGAGATACGAACCGACGTTTACAAGTTTTACGCAAACGGGGAATTTAATCCGCGTGAACAATCTCATAACCGAGAAAAGTTTTTATGTGAAGATATTGGGTATTAAACAGGAAAACTTGACGATTATGTCGGAGAAAGATACGCTTCCTTATTTCGAATATTATTGTGAAGACGAGGAAGAAAAGTTTATTATTCTTTCGTCTTGCGATTTGGCGCTTCTTCATTCGCTTAACGAAAATAACATTTCTCTTCTTAAAACGAAAAGCGCGGAATACTTCGGAAAAATCGGAGACATCGACGTAGATTCGCCGCAAAAAAGCCTGAACTATATCGTGAATTATCTTCCTTATCAGGTTGTTTCTTCGAGACTTAACGCGAAATCGGGTTTCTACCAGGTCGGCGGGGCGACGGGTTTCCGCGACCAGTTACAGGACGCTCTGGCGTTGTTCACCGAACCCGATATATTGAAAGAACGCATTGTTGCCGCTTGTCTCCATCAATACGAAGCGGGAGACGTGATGCACTGGTGGCACGAACCTCGTTTCGGATTGAGAACGCGCATAACCGACGATAAACTGTTTCTCCCTTATGCGGTATGCAAATATATCGAATACAGCGGAGACAGCGCGTTTCTCAACGAGGAATACGAATATCTTCAATCGCCCGAACTAAGACCCGACGAAAAAGACAGATTCGAAAATCCGCCGTTAACCGAATATAAAGAGAGCGTTTTCTCTCATTGTTTACGAGCGATTAGGTCATCGCTAAGATACGGAGAACACCGCTTGCTGGTTATGGGCAGCGGAGACTGGAACGACGGAATGGACGCGGTTTGCGCAAAAGGGCGGGGAGAAAGCGTGTTTAACAGTATGCTTTGCGTGCTTGTACTCGATAATTTCTCCGAGCTTTGTCCCGACGACTTAAAAAATGAAATGAACGCGGTTTCCGTTGATTTGAAGAATGCAATTAACCTCTATGCGTATGAAAACGACAGATACAAAAGACTTTTCAGCGACGACGGCAGATGGCTCGGCAGTGAACGCTCGGAAAGTTTGAAACTCGATTTGCTTGTTCAGGCGTTTGCCGTTATTTCGGGCGTAGCGATGGGTGATAGGGCGACCGCTTGTTTGAAAACGGCGGAAAATCTTATCGATAAACAAGCGGGACTTATCAGGTTGCTTTCTCCGTGCCTGGGTGAAAACGACTATCTCGGTTATATATCGGATTATCCGAAAGGAATCCGCGAAAACGGAGGACAGTATACGCACGCGGCGATATGGTATCTTATCGCGCTCGTTAAAATCGGCAGACAGGACGACGCATTCGACCTTTTTCAGATGATAAATCCCGTAGAAAAATGCAAAAAAAAAGAAGGCAGCGACAAATATATGTGCGAACCCTACGTTTTATGCGGAGACGTGTATTCGAATAAGGACAATTACGGACGCGGCGGGTGGAGCTGGTATACCGGAAGCGCAGGCTGGGCATATAAACTTATTACCGAGTACTTTTACGGATTGAAGCGGCGCGGGGGAGAATTGTTCATTGAGCCGTCTTTACCGAAAAAACTCGAAGGCTCGGTCGTGGTTTACCGTCATAAAAACAGCAGTTACGTTATCGAATATCACACGGGTTTGCTTAAAAAAATTACCGTCGACGGCGTTGTTTGCGAGAAAATAACGCTCGGAGAAAACGTAAGAAAACGCGTCGTAGTGGAAACGGGTTATTGAATTTTTAATCTGCTATAAAATTTTGCAAAGCGGACGGGTTTATATTAAGTTATACTCCTCGTCCGCTTGTTTTATTTGACACAAAAGACAAATGAATATACAATATTATATTATGGATTTATTCGAAGAAAACAGGCTTTCATCGAGACCGCTCGCGGAGAGGATGCGTTGCGCAGGGATAGAAGATTTTGTCGGACAACAGCATATCGTGGGCGAAAACGCTCTGCTTCGGCGCGCGATAAAAGCGGACAGAGTGGGAAGTTGTATTTTTTACGGACCGCCGGGAACGGGTAAGACTACGCTTGCAAACATAATAGCCAACAGCACGAAGTCGGCGTATGTTTATCTTAACGCCGTTTCGAGCGGAGTCGCCGACGCAAAGAAAGTTATAGACGAAGCAAAACGCAGATTGGAATACAGCGGAGTAAAAACCTATCTTTTGCTCGACGAATGCCACCGTTGGAATAAAGCGCAGTCGGACAGCGTTCTCGGAGCGATAGAAAAAGGCGAGATTATTTTTATCGGAAGCACGACGGAAAATCCTTTTATAAGTATGACGAAAGCTATACTCAGCCGTTGTCGTATTTTCGAATTCAAACCGCTTGAAAAAGACGATATAAAAGCGGGACTCGTCCGCGCGATTAAAGACGAAATCAACGGACTGGGTACGTATTCGCTCGATATAAGCGAAAAAGCGATTGACGTTTTCTGTGCGGCGGCAAACGGGGATATGCGCGCCGCGCTTAACGCTTTGGAACTTGCCGTATTGAGCACGCCTTCCGACCACACGGGAAAAGTGGTTATAGACGAGGTCGTAGCCGCGCAATCCGTAGGCAAGCCTGTTTTAGGTATAGACGAAAGCGAGTATTACGATTATTTAAGCGCGTTTTGTAAATCGTTGAGGGGAAGTTCGGCGGACGCCGCTTTATATTACGCTTCGAGGTTGATTGCTTCGGGGTGCGACCCTCCGATTATCTTCCGAAGACTTATAGTACATTCTGCGGAAGACGTGGGTCTTGCCGACCCGAACGCGCTTACCGTAGCCGTAAGCGCGATGAACGCCTTTGAAAGAATAGGTTTGCCCGAAGGCAGAATTCCTTTGGCGGAAGCGATAATATACGTCTGCAAAGCGCCTAAATCAAACAGCGTCGTCAATGCGCTCGGAGAAGCGGAAAGGAGCGTTTCGGAAAGCAAGGGAATAGTGCCCGTTTACTTGCGCGACGCAAATTATAAGCAGGAAAAAATTTCGGGATATAAATATCCGCATAACTACGGCGGATACGTTGAACAGCAATATTTGCCCGACGATATAAAAGACAGGGTATTCTACGTTCCGTCAAATAACGGAGAAGAAAAATATTGCCACGGTATATGGAAAGAAAAGGAGAATAAAAATGATTAAAATAGAACATCTCACAAAATCGTACGCGGGAAAAGACGTCAACGCGGTTGACGACGTTAGCTTTTGCGTGCGAGAGGGAGAAATAGTTGGATTTGTCGGACCTAACGGCGCCGGCAAAAGCACCACAATCAAGTGTCTTACGGGCATACTGCCTTTCGATATGGGAGATATAACCGTTTGCGGTAAGAATATACGGACGCAGGCGGTGGAAGCAAAGATGAACATCGCTTACGTTGCGGATGAAAATATACTTTACAACGGTTTGACGGGCTATCAATATATAAATATGTTATCCGATATTTTCGGAGTGGGTAAAGAAGAAAGAAAGGAAAGAACGGAAAAGTACGCGGCTTTATTCGATATGAGCGATAAGCTTGGGGATAAAATCAGTTCTTATTCGCACGGAATGAAACAGAAAATAAGCATTATCGCAGGGCTTGTTCACCAACCGAAAGTCTGGATTCTCGACGAACCTATGACTGGGCTCGACCCGAAAGCAAGTTTCGAATTGAAAAAAATTATGCGTGATTACGCTTCTTCCGGTAACGCGGTTTTGTTTTCGTCACACGTTCTCGAAGTAGTGGAGAAACTTTGCGACCGTGTGGTAATTATCAATAAAGGTAAAATAGTTACCGAATGTACGGCGGAAGAACTTCACGAGAGGAGCGGCGAAGTCGGACTCGAAGAACTTTTCCTTAAACTTACGGGAGCGACGGACAGTGAAAACATTTAATTTTTCTCAGTATAAAGTTCTGCTTAAAGTTTTACTTATCAACACTTTCAATTCCGTAGGAAACGGAAAGAAAAAGAAAGATAAAGAATTAAATCTGAACGCGGATAAAAAAGGAGGAGCCCGCAAGATTCTTTCGGGAGCTTTGGGCGCTCTTTGCGTAATCGTCATCGTCGGCTACCTTGTTATGACGGTTATGAATTTTACCGTTGTTGCGGTAGAAAGCGGAGACTATACGGTTATTCCGTATTTTCTTATGGGGATAGGGCAAATGCTTGTCGTTTTCCTCGGAATGGGCGCGATATTCAATCTGCTGTATTTCAGTGACGACAATGCGCTTTTACAGAGTTTGCCCGTATCAAACGCTACGGTTTTTGCAGCGAAATTCACCGTAGCATATATATCGCAACTCGCTTTATCGGTGATTTTATTGCTTCCGTCGATGCTTACGTTCGGAATAACCGCGGCGCAGGCTGGCGTTAAAATTTGGGCGGGTTTTTACGTATACGCCGTCCTTACGCCTTTGGTTTCGCCGCTGATTCCTTTGCTCGCGGTAAGTTTCATATCTATTCCGATAATGTATCTGCTTTCTTTGATAAAAAACCGTACGCTTGCTAAAAACATACTGTCTTTTGCCTTGTCGCTCGGTTTTCTCGCTATATATTTCGCCTTCATTTTTTCGGCGAATATTATTTACGAAGAGGAAGTAGCGGGGCTTCCGCCCATTATCGGCAAATTGGCGGAATTTTCCATATACAATTACAACTGGGTGGAAGCGATGCTCGGTTTTTCCGTGCCCGCAAATACGGCTATTTATCTTGCTTGCGTGCTGGCAGCCGGAGCAATAATGTTGCTTCTCAGTATTTTCGCATACAAAAAAGCGGTTTCGTTCTCTCTCGAAGATGGAGGTTCGGGAAGAAGAAAGCGCGGAAAAAAGAAAAACGAATTCAATGTTGCGGGAAAGAGAAGTTTTCTTACGGCGTTCTTTATTAAGGATTTGAAATCGATTATTTCCGAGCCCACAATGGTGATGTCCTTTGCTCTCGGAATAGTATTGCTGCCTGTTTTTATGTTTTTAATGGGCGGGTCGCTCTGGGGAGATATGACGGAGTTCCCGTACGGCGCGGAAATATGCTCGCTCGGATTTTTATCGTATTTCACTACGATGATTATGTGCTCGACGAATTATTTTTCACTTATGGGAGTATCGCTCGAAGGAAAGAATTTTTCTTTGATTAAGTCCTTGCCTATAAGCGTAAAAGATTTTGTCAAAAGCAAACTTTTGGTCGCGAATTTATATAACGTGATTATTTCGTCGGAGTTCTTTATCGTCACGTCGATAATTTCGCAGACACGATTCGGACCGCTGATAGCGTTTTTCAACGCGCTTATTATATTTACTTTCGGTTTCGGAATGAGTTGTTTCGGGCTTTATTGCGACATAAAGAAACCTACTTTATTATGGGAAAATATGCAGAAACTCACTAAAAACAATAAACGCGTGATAAAACCGATGTTTCTTGCGATGGGTTTCGGGCTGATATACCTTATCGCCGGATTTGTAATAGGTCTTACGCTCGGAGGCAAACCCTCTATTGCGGTGAGCATTTATCTCATTGTTTTCGCGGCGGTAGCCGCGCCGTTTGCCGCGATTTGTTTCAACAAACTTAAAAATAATATGGAGGAAATGTTCGATAAAATCGAATGTTGAAATGACTATGAGGAAAATGGCTCTCGACGTGGGAACGGTCAGGATAGGAATAGCGACTAGCGACCCGATGGGAATAATCGCGAGCGGTTACGAGACGTATACGCGAACCGACGATACCGAAAAAGATATGAAATATATCGCCGACCTTGCGAAAGAAAAACAATGCGATACTTTTGTCGTAGGTTTGCCGCTTAATATGGACGGAACGGAAGGACCTAAAGTTGCGGAAATAAGAGAATTTGCCGAAAAACTTTCGGATTATTCCGATTTGAAAATAGTATTTCAGGACGAGCGGTGGAGTACCGTAAGCGCGGAAAAAATGCTTATTCAGAGTTCCGTAAGGCGGGACAAACGGAAAAAGGTCATAGACAAAGTGGCGGCTACGATAATATTGCAGACTTATTTGGACAGAATACATTAAAAAAGGAGATTACAATGAGCGAACAAAAAGAAAAGGATACGATAATCGACGAAAACGACGAACTTATTACAATGACGTACAACGACGGAACGAGCGAGAATTTTTATAATCTTGCCGAGCTCGATTATAAGGGGAAATGGTATATTTACCTCGAACCCGTGGACCCGCCGGAGGATTACGAAGAAGGAGAGGTTCTTATATACGAAGAAGCTGAAGATGAAAACGGAGAGGAAGTTCTTCTTCCCGTAGAAGACGAAAAACTTCTCGAAGAACTTGTCGAACTTCTTAACAGCGAAATCGACGCGGAATAATTATTTTTTTGCAAGGCTTCCGAAAAGTTGTTAAATCGTTTGCAAAATATATGCGGATATGTTAAAATAACTCCGAAATTACGAACCGATACAGAGAAAGGATTGTTGTCCTATATGGAATTGCCCCTTTCGTAGACGGTCGGGGAGATATAAACAAGGAGGTTTTTTTACAATGTCTGTAATTTCAATGAAACAACTTTTGGAAGCGGGCGTTCACTTCGGTCATCAAACGACGAAATGGAACCCCAAAATGAAGAAGTACATCTTCGATTCGCGTAACGGCGTTCATATCATCAACCTTGAACAGACCGTAGAAGCTCTCGAAAGCGCGTACGCGTTTATCCGCGACGTAGCGGCGAGCGGCAAGTCCATTCTTTTCGTAGGAAAGAAAAAGCAGGCGAAAGAAGCTATTCAGCAGGAAGCGACGCGTTGCGGACAGTTCTATATGTGCCAAAGATGGCTCGGCGGAACGCTCACCAACTTCTCCACCATCAGAACGAGAATCGACAAACTCAACAAACTCAATCAGATGGAAGCCATAGGAGAATTCGATTTGCTTCCGAAAAAAGAAGTTATCAAACTCAAAGCGGAAAGAGACGTACTCGAAACCAACCTCGGCGGTATCAAGAATATGCGCGAGCTTCCCGGTGCGCTTTTCGTAGTGGACCTCAAAGTGGAACACCTTGCGGTTAAAGAAGCGAGAAGTCTCGGAATTCCGATAGTCGCGCTTGTAGATACGAACTGCGACCCCGAAGAAGTAACCTATCCTATCCCCGGAAACGACGACGCAATCCGCGCGATTAAACTTATTGCGGGAGTTATCGCTGACGCGGTTATCGAGGCGAAGGAAGGAAAACAGGAAGTTAAAGAAGAAACGGCTGCGGAAGAAACCGAACAGGTTTCCGAATAATAGAATAATCGGAGGTAAAACATTATGGCATTTACGGCTAAGGACGTTCAGGCTCTCAGAGAAAAGACCGGCGTCGGAATGATGGACTGCAAAAAAGCTCTTGTCGAAACCGACGGAGATATGGAAAAAGCGATAGAATTCCTCAGAGAAAAGGGAATGGCTACCGCGGTTAAACGCGCAGGCAAAATAGCAAGCGAAGGCATTGTCGAAACTTACGTTCATATGAACGGAAAAATCGGCGTTATGGTCGAAGTAAACTGCGAAACCGACTTCGTCGCAAACAGCGCGAAATTCCACGAACTCGCTCACGACATTGCGCTTCAGATAGCGGCGGCAAAACCTCTTTACGTCAAAAAAGAGGAAGTTCCCGCATCGGAAGTGGAACACGAAAAAGAAATTCTCAGAGCGCAGGCGCTCAACGAGGGAAAACCTGCGGCAATCGTAGACAGAATGGTTGAAGGAAGAGTTCAGAAATTCTATAAAGACGTATGTCTTATTGAACAGGATTTCGTAAAAGACCCGTCCAAGACCATCGGACAGCTTGTTACCGAAGCGGTCGGAACAATCGGCGAAAAGATAACGATAAGAAGATTTGCAAGGTTTGAAATGGGCGAAGGACTTGAAAAGAAGTCGGAAAACTTTGCGGATGAAATCAGCGCGGAAGTTGCAAAAGCTCAGGCAAGCGCCACGAAATAACAAAAACAAAAAAGAATGTCGATATTGACATTCTTTTTTTATACTTTTTAATCCGTTTTATATAGAAAAAATCAATATAAATCGATATAAAGAGGAAATAAATAACAACGGAGGTTAATATGTCGATAAAATATAAACGCGCGTTGATTAAACTCAGCGGGGAGGCTCTTGCCGGAGCAAACGGTTTCGGAATAGACGCAGACGCGGTAAACAACGTTATTTCACAGATAAAAGAAGCCGTAAATAAAGGCGTACAGATAGGCATAGTAGTCGGCGGCGGCAATTTCTGGCGCGGCAGACAGGGAACAGATATGGACAGAACGACCGCCGACCATATGGGAATGCTCGCCACCGTCATAAATGCGCTCGCTTTGCAGGACGCGCTTGAAAAAAGCGGCGTACAAACGAGAGTCCAGACCGCGCTTACCATTACGCGGGTTGCGGAACCTTATATATTGAGAAAAGCGTTGCGGCATTTCGAAAAGGGCAGAGTAGTTATCTTCGCTTGCGGAACGGGCAATCCGTATTTTTCCACGGATACCGGCGCGGCGCTGCGCGCGGCGGAAATTCAAGCCGACGTATTGATGATGGCGAAAAATATCGACGGAATATACGACAGCGACCCGAAGAAAAATCCGGACGCGAAAAAATACGACGACCTTACTTATCTTGATTATATCAAAGAGGGATTGACTGCTATGGATACGACTGCGGTAAGCCTTTGCAAAGATAACGGAATAGCAATCGTCGCGTTCGGACTCAACGAACCCGACAGTATACTTAGGGTTCTCGGCGGAGAAAAAATAGGAACAACCATTCACGGATAGGTTACAAACGTTGATTAGGAAAAAACTATTGAATTCGCGCACGCTTTATGGTATTATTATAGATAAATAAATCAGCGAGGTATTACGATATGGCTTACGATATAATGGAAGTGGAAATCATTTTCGAAGATTTGAAAGACAGGATGAAAAAATCGGTGTCTAATTATGTCGCCGAACTTAACAATATGCGCGCGGGAAGAGCGAATACCCATATTCTCGACGGTTTGACGGTAGAATATTACGGAACGGAAACGCCGCTCAATCAGGTTGCAAACATAACCGTACCCGAAGCGCGCATCATTATGATTACCGTTTGGGATAACAGTATAATCAAAAAAGTGGAAAAAGCGTTGGTTGACGCCAACCTCGGAATTACGCCTAACAACGACGGGAAAAATATAAGATTGATTTTCCCCGAACCCACGGAAGAGAGAAGGAAGGCGCTCGTAAAAGACGTAAAGAGCAAAGGTGAAGCGTGCAAAGTTGCGATAAGGAATATAAGACGCGATGCGCTTAACGAAATCAAGTCTCTCGAAAAAGGCAAAATAATCAGCGAAGATATAGTGAAAAACTGCGAAGCGGACGTGGAGAAATGCGTTTCGGAAAAAATAACGGAAATCGATAAAATATCCGCGGAAAAAGAGCAGGAAATACTCAAAGTTTAATGAAACATCTTGCCGTAATAATGGACGGCAACGGCAGATATGCCGTTGCGCGCGGCAAAGAACGCGTCGAAGGACACAGACTCGGGGCGGAAGCGTTCGAAAGAGCCGTCGAAGATTTATCGGATTTGCCGATAGATATTCTGACGGTTTATGCATTCAGCACGGAAAACGGCGGAAGACCGCAGTCAGAAGTAAGCAATATCCTTGACGTTATTGCTTACTTTTTGCAAAATCGAATATATTCAATCGCGAAAAAAAAGCGCGTAAACATACGTTTTATCGGAAATATTGACGCGCTTCCCGAATACGTTAAAGAAATCGTTTTTAATGCTCCATTTTTTGAAAACGCAGAAAAAACCGTTGTTATTGCGTTGAATTACGGAGGTTGGGACGAAGTGTGCAGAGCCGCGGAAAAGATTTCGCGCGGCGGAAAGAAATTTAGCGAAGAAGAATTGAAAAACAATCTCGACGCGTCGGATTTGCCTTTTCCCGACGCGGTGCTAAGGTACGGTGGGTACAAACGGTTAAGTAATTTTATGCCGTTGCAGACCGCGTATTCGGAACTATTTTTTACGGACAAATATTGGCCAGAATATGATAAAAACGATTTTTTGTCGGTGATTGAAAATTTCGGAAAAATCAAAAGAAATTTCGGAGGAGTATAGGTATGCTTAAAAGAACCGTGACCGGAATAGTAATGGCAGGATTCCTGTTCCTTATAATATGGCTTGCGGGATTTTCGCATTTTGTTTTCGACGGCTTGGTGCTGATAGTCGGCGCGCTTGCCGTTTATGAAATTTATGTTTCTTTAACGAAAAAAGGCAAAAAGACAACCGATTTGCCCGCGGAAAGCGAGGCTGAAAGCGTAAGCGCAAAATATAATATCAGTTTGATTTCGCTTATAGTTTCTACTGTTATTATATATCCGTTATGTTATTTCTTCGGATATGTCGGGTTGTTTTTCTCATTCGTTATAGCCGTTTTGACGGCTTTCGTGATTTTCATTTTCGACGGAAAGAAAACTCTCAACGATTTTGCGGTAAACGTTTTTGCGATTTTATATCCGATGACTTTACTCGGAATTGTTTTTGTTATGAATAAAAGTTACGGAATGGTTCCAGTTCTTCTCGCCGTAGGAATCAGTACGGTGAGCGACGCGGCGGCGTATTTTATAGGCTCGGCGCTCGGAAAGAAAAAAATCTTCCCGAAAATAAGCCCTAAGAAAACGTATGCGGGATTTTTCGGCGGAATTTTCGGCGGCGCGCTTGGTGGAATAATAGTTTATCTTATATTCGAACTCGGCGCGTTCCCTACATATATTTTATTTACTTTTACAGCATTGTTCGGTGGTAAAAAATGGGCGGCTATTCTTCTGTACGCCGTTATAGGCGGAATTATGGCTGTTTTCTCCGAAATAGGAGACCTCGCGGCAAGCAGAGTAAAAAGACAACTCGGGATAAAGGACTACGGTAAAATTCTCGGTTCGCACGGCGGCATTATGGACAGAATAGACTCTATTTTGTTCAGCGTTGCCGCAATGGGAATTATAATGGAAATAATCGCCGTTTGTAATTAAAATGATGAATTTAGCGGTTTTAGGTTGCACAGGTTCGATAGGAAAGACCACTCTCGGTATCGTCCGAAAACACCCCGATTTATTCAGGGTGGTTTTTCTTGCGAACAACCGCGACGAAAAAGGGCTTATTTCTCTCGCAAAAGAATTCGGCGTGAAAAACTATTTTTGCGCGGGAGGACTGTCCGTTAAAAACGGCAAAGAAGCGCCGTTTGACCCTACGTTATTATCGCGTGCGGAAACCTATGAAAACGTCGACGCAGTCATAAACGGGATAGCGGGTTTAAGCGGGCTATTACCGACGTTAGCCGCAATAGATGCGGGAAAAATCGTTGCTACTGCGAATAAAGAAAGCATTGTTTGCGCAGGCAATTATATTAACGCGAGGCTTGCTTCGTCGAATGCCGAATTACGTCCCATTGACAGCGAACATTCTACTGTCTGGCAATGTATGGGAGATAAAAACAACGTAAGAAAGATTATTCTTACCGCGTCGGGCGGTGCGTTCAGAGATTATACGAAAGAACAACTTTTTGCGGCGAAAGCGGGCGACGCGTTAAAACATCCGAACTGGATAATGGGTAAAAAAGTCACCGTAGACTGCGCGACGCTTGTAAATAAGGGAATGGAAATAATCGAGGCGAAGAGACTTTTCGGAATAGAAGACGTAGACGCGGTTTTGCACAGAGAAAGCATAATTCATTCGCTTGTGGAGATGAAAGACGGGACGATGATTGCGGGTTTATCGACCCCGAATATGGAAATACCTATACAGTACGCTTTGACTTATCCCGAGCGAAAAGAGGTAAAAACGCCGTTTCTCGACCTAATTCAAACGAAAAAACTTTCTTTCGGACAAATAGACGAAGAAAGATTTCCGTGCTTCACCATTTGTAAAGACGTTTCTTGTTACGGAGACTATGCGGGAACTGTGCTTAATGCGGCAAACGAAATCGCGGTGGAGAAGTATCTTTCGGGCGAAATAGGGTTTCACGATATATACCGTTGTATCGAGAAAGCTTTGGAAAAGTTCGGAAAAGACGGTACGGTTAAAAATACGGAAGAAATATTTCGCATTGACAACGAAGTGAGGGAATATACTTTGAGGAGTATAAAGGAGTTTTAATGCTTATTTGCGCAAGTTTTGCCGACGTTATGACGACCATAGGTTACGTGCTCGTAGCCTTATTATGTTTGATGTTTATGGTTGTCGTACACGAATTCGGACATTATATTGCAGGGAAACTCCTCGGTTTCAAAATCAATGAATTCGCAATCGGTTTCGGTCCGCGTATTTTCAAAATAACCAACAAAAAAAACGGGGAAATTTTTTCGATACGACCTTTTCCTCTCGGCGGTTTCTGCCAGTTCGAAGGGGAAGACGACGAAATGGACGCGGAGAGCAATCCCGGCGCGTTTAACAATCAGAAGCCCTGGAAACGGCTTATAGTTTTATTTAGCGGCGCGTTTTTTAATTTTCTTAGCGCAATTATCCTAATTACGCTTGTTTTTACTTTCTTCGGGCAAATTCTGCCCACGGTCGGCACTGTTTACGAAGAAAGTTATATAGGAAAGAACGAGTTATTACGAGAAGGCGACGTTATTTTATCGGTAAACGGCAGACAGATAAATATCCTTATGCAGGACGATATGAACGCGGCGTTTGCGAAAGTAGGAGAAGACGGAGGAACCTTCACCGTTTTACGCGACGGAAAGAAAATCAAAGTCGCCGTTAAAAGGAGCGACGTTTACCAACGGGACGAAAACGGAGAAATCGTTATGGGAGAAGACGGAAATCCCGTTACGAATAAAGCGTTCGGATTCAACGTATCTCTTAGCTATGTAAAACTCGACTTTTTCAGCGCGCTCGGTCGCTCGTTCGGGTATTGTTTCTTTATGGTATATAAAATATTGTGGTCGATTGCGCAGTTGTTTACGGGCGCGTTGAAATTTACCGAAAGCGCTGGCGGACCGATAACTATTATATCAACTATGAGCAACGCGGTAAAGAGCGGTTGGGGCGTTTTGTGTTACGTCGTATGCCTTATCAGCGCAAACCTTGCCGTAATGAACCTTTTACCGTTGCCCGCTCTCGACGGAGCGCGTATGGTATTTACTATTATAGAATGGATAAGGAAAAAACCCGTAAGTCGTAAAGTGGAGGGAATGGTACATTTCGTGGGAATAATCGTCCTTTTCGGGGTGGCAATTCTTGCGGACGTATTTCAATTTTTATCGTGAAAAAAATAATTAACGTAGGAAAAGTAGAATTAGGAAACGGAAGAGTAGTAATTCAGTCGATGACGAACACGATTACGTCTGACGCGGAAAAAACGCTTGCGCAAGTAAAGCGTCTTGCCGCCGCGGGAGCGGAGCTTGTCAGAGTGTCCGTACCCGACAGAGAAAGCGCGATTGCAATGAAAAAAATCACGGAAGGCTCGCCCGTTCCTATTATCGCGGACATTCATTATTCCGCCGAGCCCGCACTTATCGCTATCGAAAACGGCGCGTCAAAGATACGGATAAATCCGTATAATATGAGCGAAGAAGCCGTAAAAGCCGTCGTTAAAAAATGCGCGGAATACAATATTCCTATCAGAGTCGGCGTCAATAAAGGTTCGGCAAAGAATGCTAAAACTCCGAAAGAACTTGCGGAATCTGCGGTTTCGTGCGCAAAAATCATCGAAGACGCGGGCTGGGACAAAATCGTTATCGCTGTAAAGAGCAGCGACGTAAAAGAAACGGTCGAAGCATACAGAAGATTGTACGAAATGACCGATTATCCGTTGCACATAGGGCTTACCGAAGCGGGAACGCTCGGAAGCGGAACAATTAAATCCGCGGTGGCAATCGGCAGCCTGTTGCTCGACGGGATAGGAGATACCGTCAGAGTAAGTCTTGCAACAGACCCGATAAAAGAAGTTTATGCCGCTAAGCTGATTTTGCGGGCAGTCGGACTTGATAAAAACTTTGTCGAAGTCATCGCTTGCCCCACTTGTTCGAGAACGGGTATAGACGTATCGGGATTGGCGGAAAGACTGGAAAAGATGACGGAAAACGTAACCGTCCCGATGAAAATAGCGGTAATGGGCTGTGCGGTAAACGGAATAGGAGAATCTAAGGGAGCGGATTTCGGCGTAGCCGGCGGAAAAGACAAAAGCGTGATTTTCAAAAACGGCGCGATATTGAAAACCGTACCCAATTCCGATATAGAAAGCGCGATAAAAGAGCTTGTAACGGAGAAAATAAATGACAAATGAGTTTTTTACGGAGTTAAACGACAGACTCAATCCCGAGGAAAGAATATTCAAATTCAAGTCGGTTGAACTTGACGGGTGCGTTCTTACGGTCGATTTACTTGTAAGAAGTACGGATTACGACAAATTTCTCGACGAAAGACTAAAAAACAAGGTCAGGGAAATCTCCGCCGAAATATTGCCCGAAGACGTGGAAACGTCGGTGCGTTTTTTCAAGACGTTTGCGGACGAAAGTTCGGTAATAAACAAAATAATCGAATACGTTTTCAGAGAGCATAAATCCGTATATCCGATTTTTGCCGCCGCAAAATACGGGTTCGAATCCGAAGGCGATATTTGTTCGGTAAGCATTACGCTTGAAAAATACGTATGCGAATATGTAAAAGGTATAAATCTTGCGCGCGAAATACACGATTATCTCGACGGCGAATTTATCGAAGAAGTGGAAATCGCTTTTATGGAAATTCCGAATTCCGAAACGCAGGAAGTTATGCCCGAAAAATTTTATGTGCCGACGACAAGGGTTGTCGAAGCGAAAATAACCAAAGCGTACGGCAAAGCGCCGACAGCCAAACCCAAATACATATGCGACGTAGAGGAAAAATCGAAAGAGGACCTTTCGGTAACCTTATGCGGTGTAATAAGCGATATAAAAAGCCGTAAAATCGTAAAAAAAGACGTAAGAGGCAGAGAAACAGAGAAAGAGCTGTTTACGTTTTTGCTTAACGATACCACCGCGGCGGTTAAGTGTAAGTTTTTCGCCCGCGAAAGAAAGGAATTTATGTGGAGCGACGTAATTTCCGATAATAAAAAGGTAGTGGTTGGCGGAGCGTACAAGTACGATACTTTCGATAATCGCTTCTGTCTTATGGTAAATTCGATAGCGGAAGCGGAGATTGATTTTGCAACCATAGATAAAAAAAGTAATTTCAATATCGATTACGGCAGATATATGTACGTTATGCCCGAACCGTTTAACGACGTCGCGCAGAACTATATGTTCGATACGGACGTTCCCGACTTAAACGCGCTAAAAGGCACCGTTTATGTCGCGTTCGACCTTGAAACCACAGGTTTGAACGTCGACGGAGACGAAATTATCGAAATAGCCGCGATAAAAATCGTTGACGGACAGTTTACCGAAAAGTTTTCAACGTTCGTAAAACCGTCGTGCCAGATACCGAAGCGGATAACGGAAATTACCGGAATAAACGACGAAATGGTGGATACTTCTCCGACGGCTGCGGAGGTTATACCCGATTTTTATCGTTTTGCAAACGGGTGCACTCTCGTTGGGCACAACATAGGTTCGTTCGATATACCGCTATTGAATTCGCAGGCGGCAAAATATAAGTACGAATTTAACAATCCGTTTATAGATACGCTTCCTCTTGCGAGGGGCAAATTGAAACTCAGTAAGTATAAACTTTCCGAAGTGTGCGCCGCGCTTAACGTTCCTCTCGTAGGAGCGCACAGAGCGATAAACGACGTTGCCGCGAACGCAAAAGCGTTTTTGAAATTGATAAATAAATAATTCGGATAAAACGCTGGACAATATGGGAATAATATGTTAATATAAAAATAGCTTGATAGATTCTTTCTGGAAAGTGGTCGAAATCGACCACTTTCTTGCTTAAAGAGGACAAATCGGAGGTCGGATGAGCAACGAAATCGAAACCACGGCGCACGCTTTGGCGCAACCCATAGTGGAAAATCTCGGGTTTGAACTGGTGGAAACACGGTTCGACAAAAACCACGGAGAAAACAATCTTACTTTCTATATTTATAAGAAAGGCGGGATAATGATTGAAGATTGCGAGACGGTATCGAAAGCGCTCGACCCGATTATGGACGATAACGACGTTTCTCACGGGGAATTTTACTATCTTAACGTTTCTTCCCTAGGGCTTGACAGACCGGTAGTAACTAACGACGATTATCGCAGAAGCGAAGGAGAAGACCTCGAACTGATTTTTTCTCCGAACGCGGGGCAAAAAAGAAAGAAAACCCACGGAATACTTCTTTCGTACGACGAAGAAAGCGTTACGATTGAGGAAAAGGGCAAGCCAGTAACTTACAAAAGAGACGTTCTCGGTACTGTTCGACCGTTTCTGAACTTCAAATAAATTTCCGCTTAATATAGCAAGGAGGAACCCGAAAAAATGTTAAACAGAGAATTTTTCCTGGCGCTCGACCAACTGGAAAAAGAAAGAAAACTCAACAAAGAAATGCTTATTTCTTCGATTGAAGCAGGACTTGCGTCCGCTTACAAGAAAGAAATGGGAGAAAGCCGCGCCGTATCCGCAAAACTTAACGAAGAAACGGGCAAGGTGCAGTTTTTCGCTTATCAGGTTGTAGTCGACGGAGAACCGATGGAAGACAACCAACTTTCTCTCGAAGAAGCGCAGGATATAAAGAAAGACGCGAAAATAGGAGATATTATCGGAGAAGATATTACTCCCGTCGAGCTTAGCCGTATTGCCGCGCAGACTGCGAAACAGGTAATTATGCAACGCATAAACGAAGCGGTGAGGAAACAGGTTGCAGACGAAATGAACGATAAAGCGGGAGAACTCGTGACCGCTATCGTCCGCAGAGTGGAAAACAATACCGTTTACGTCGAAATCACGAATTCTCAGATGGAAGGCATTATGTCGCTCAGCGACCAGGTATACGGAGAGAAATATAACATCGGGGACATAATCAAAGTTTACGTTAAGAAACTTCGCGAAACCGCTCGAGGCGGAACGCAAGTTATCGTAAGCAGAAGTTGCGCGGGATTTGTCAAGAAAATGTTTGAAATCGAAGTGCCCGAACTTCGCATAGGACTTGTCAAAGTCAAAAATATCGTAAGAGAAGCGGGCAATCGTACGAAAATGTCGGTTTATTCGGACGACCCGAATATCGACGCGCTTTCTTGCTGTATCGGTATAAAGGGAGAAAGGGTTAACAATATCGTTAGAGAGCTTAACGGCGAAAAAATCGATATAATTCTTTATACTTCCAACATAGAAGAGTATATAATCCGCTGTCTCAACCCGCTTAAAAGCGTCATCAGCATAAAAATAGACGAAGAGGCTAAAAGAGCGCAGGTCGTCGTCGCCGACGATAAACTGTCCCTTGCCATCGGAAGAGGCGGCACGAACGCCAAACTTGCGGCAAGACTTACCGGGTTGAAACTGGACATCAAATCGTTCAGTTCGGTTACGGAAGGAGCGGACGAGGGAGATGAAAACTGAAAAAATCAAATCGGTGCCTTTGAGAATGTGCGTCGTCTGTAAACAGATGAAGGCTAAGTCCGAACTTCTTCGTATAGTGTCGGATAAAAGCGGAAAGGTTTTCATCGACGGAACGCACAGGGCTAACGGCAGAGGCGCGTACGTTTGCGACAACGACGATTGCGTAAAAACGTGCGTAAAGAAAAAAATTCTGAATAAAGTATTCAAGCGGGAGTTGCCCGAAGAAATATATACGTCCATATCGGAGGAATATGCGAAAAAGAGCTGTGATTAGTTACGTCGGATATGCGATTAAGTCGAGAAAAATCCTGTTTGGCGTAGAAAATATCATCGGCAGAGTTTGCGGAGTTGTTCTATACGACCGAACGTTGGGAAAAAGCAGCTCAGACAAACTGACAGCGTATCTTATAAAAAGGGACGTAAAAGGATTTTGCGTTGACGTAGAGGATTTTTATCCGGACAGGAATTGTAAAGCCCTGGGAATTACCGATAAAAACCTTGCGTCGGCAATAATCAAAGAAATGGAGGAGAGCGACATAAATGAGTGAAAATAAGGCTACTATAAAAAATTATGACAGAGCCAATATAAGGAAAATGATTGTCGATAAAGAAGAGACGGTCAAGGTACTTATGGAGAAAATCAAAAAAAGTTCTGCCTCGCTCGAAGCGTTGAGAGACGCTTACAACGCGGGCAGAAAACTCTTTGTCGATAAATTAGAAGAAGAAAAGGCGAATAAACTTGTCGAAGAAAAGAAGGCTTTGGAAGAAAAGGCTCAGGAGACAAGTTCGGAGAATAAAGTTGTCGAAACGCAAATTTCCGAAACCATAACTCCGAACGCACCGATTTCGGCGCAAAGTGAGGAAGAAAAACCCGGAGTCGAAACGATTCCGAGATTCACCGTCGAAGATTTCACCGCGGCACAGAAGACGGCGAAAAAGAATAATTATACGGTGGTGCAAACCTACGAAAAACCGCAAACGGCAAAACCTGCGGATAATTTCTCGGCTTTGAAAAAGAAACCCCTTACGCAACCCGACAAAAGCGTGAAGAAACGCGGAGAAGAAAAAAAGCCCCTTAACAAGAAAGAACGTATTAAGAAAGGTTACGAACAAAACCATTCGTGTGTGGAATACGATGAGTTGAGCGGGGAAATAATGAAAGTAAGAGTTCGTAAATCGGGAGACAGAGACAAAAAGAAACAGTCCGTTTCCCCTGCGCAGATGGTTATTACCCACGCCGTTATCAACAGCGAAAACCTTACTATCAAACAATTAAGCGAAAAAATAGGTAAATCCGCGCCCGAAATTATCAAAAAACTATTCCTCGAACTCGGGATAATGAATAAAACGATTAACGACAATATCGATTTCGATACCGCGGAGCTCATAGCCGCAGCGTTCAATATAACGCTCGAACTCAAAGTGGAACAGACGAGCGAAGAGAAACTTATATCTTTTCATAACGATGAAACCGCGGACGACCCTGCGTCGCTCGTCGTAAGACCCCCTATCGTAACGATAATGGGACACGTCGACCACGGAAAGACTTCCATTCTCGACTATATCAGAAAAGCAAACGTAGCGCTCGGAGAAGCGGGAGGAATTACGCAACATATAGGCGCATATACGATAAGCATACCGTACGACGGAGAAAACAGGTCGATTACTTTCCTCGATACTCCGGGACACGAAGCGTTTACGGCAATGCGCGCTCGCGGGGCGGATATAACGGATATTGTAGTTATCGTCGTCGCGGCGGACGACGGAATTATGCCGCAGACGATAGAAGCAATCAGCCACGCAAAAGCGGCGAAAGTTCCGATTATCGTTGCTATCAACAAAATGGATAAAGTCGGCGCAAATCCCGACAGAGTTTTGCAACAGCTTGCGGATAACGGACTCGTTTCCGAAGAATGGATGGGAGACGTTCCTACCGTGCGCGTAAGTGCGAAAACCGGTATGAATATCGACGTTTTGCTTGAAAATATCCTTGCTACCGCCGAAGTTTCCGAGTTGAAAGCGAACCCCGAAAGAAGCGCGAAAGGCACGATTATCGAAGCGAAACTCGATAAAGGAAAAGGACCGGTCGCTACCGTCCTCGTACAGAACGGAACGCTCAAAGTAGGAGATTTTATGGTTGCGGGAACGGCAACCGGAAGGGTGAGAGCAATGTTCGACGACAAGGGAAGACAGGTGACTTCCGCTGCGCCGAGCACTCCCGTATCCGTTCTCGGATTGCAGGAAGTTCCTAACGCAGGCGACCAGATGATGGTGGTTAAAGACGAAAAACTTTCCAGAGAAGTCGCGGAAGAACGTAAGGCGAAAGAGAAAATCGAAAAATTGCAGATGAAGAAAGCTACGCTCGAAGACGTATTTTCAAGAATCGAAGAGGGTAAACTCAAAGACTTGAATATTATCCTTAAAGCGGACGTTCAAGGAAGCGTGGAAGCGGTTAAACAGTCTCTTCTTAAACTAAGCAACGACGAAGTAAAAGTACACGTCGTGCATAGCGGCGTCGGCGCAATTAACGATTCCGACGTGGGACTTGCGTTTACTGCGGACGCTATAATTATAGGGTTTAACGTTCGCCCCGACCAGAACGCAAGAGCGTCAGCGGAAAAGAACGGCGTGGACATAAGACTGTACAGAGTTATTTACGACGCAATAAACGACGTGGAAAAAGCGATTAAAGGAATGCTTGCGCCTACCTACAAAGAAGTTTATCTGGGAAGAGCGGAAGTAAGACAGCTTTATAAAATTTCAAGCGTCGGTACGATTGCCGGTTGTATGGTTAAAGACGGAAAAGTTACGCGCAACGCAAAAGTTCGTCTTCTCAGAAACGGAGTTGTTGTTACAGAAACGGCGATTGCGTCTTTACGCAGAATGAAAGACGACGTTAAAGAAGTCGTAGCGGGTTACGATTGCGGTATAGGTCTCGAAAAATACAACGATATTCACGTAGACGACGTAATCGAAGCGTATACTATGGAGGAGGAAGCCAGATAAATGCCGAGAATGGAACGCGTCGATGACGAAATATGCAAGATACTGAACGAAATCATCGCTTATGAAATGAAAGACCCCAGGCTCGATACGTTGATTAACGTTACGGGCGTGACGACTTCCAAAGATTTGAAAAGCGCGAAAGCATTTGTCAGCATAATGGATAAAACAAAAGCCGTCGACGCGCTTAAAGCGCTCAACAGCGCTTCCGCATATATTCGGGGGCTATTGTTTGAACGCTTGAAAATAAGACTTGTGCCGCATTTATCTTTCGTTTCGGATAACTCGTTCGAACGCGGTTTCAAAATAGAAGGGATAATAAAAGAAATGCACGAAAGAGGTGAACTCGGCAATGACGGAGACAAAGACGAATAATTACGGTAAAATAATAAAAGTTCTGAAAAACGCGTCAAACGTCGCTATCTTTATGCATATAAATCCCGATTGCGATTGCATCGGTTCTGCGATAGCTTTGAGCACGTTTCTTCAAAATGACGGGAAGAAAACTTGTTTCTTTTCGCCTGATACCGTTTCTACGGATATGATTTCTGCAAAATATTCGTTTTTGCCTAATTTTAATCGCTTTAATGTAGCGCAGGATACAAATTTTGACCTTGCAGTGGCGGTTGATACCGGGGATGCGGGCAGGGTAGGAGATATCGCTTTCCGTAAATTTATCAAGATAAGAAAGTCGCTCGTTATCGACCACCACGAAATACACGAGGATTTCGGAGGGATAACCCTTCGAGAATCCGACGCGGCGAGTACTACCCAGATATTATATAAATTGATGAAAGAGTATGACGAAAAATTGATTGACAAAGAAATCGCCGCTCTTTTGTATGCCGGTCTCGTTACCGATTCGGGCGGATTTACTTTCGAAAATTGCTCTTCGGAAACTTATTCCATCGCCGCGAAACTTGTTTCTTACGGAATAAACCACGCGGATATATGTACTCGGCTTCTTAAAGCCGTTACGCCTCAGGTTTATGTTTTGCGGAACAGAATTTTATCAAAAACCGAATTCTTTGAAAAAGGAAGGGTAGGTCTGATTGTTTTCAGAGAACAGGATTTTGCAGAAACAAAAACGACGGACGCCGATACGGACGGAATAGTTAATTACGTTCGCGACGTAGAAGGCGTCGACCTTGCGATTTCCATCGCGGAAGTGGGAGATAAGAAATTCAAAGTCAGTTTCAGGTCTACCGATAAAGTAAATTCCGCCGCTTGCGCGAAATGCTTCGGGGGCGGCGGGCACGTCAGAGCGGCAGGATGCAGGTTGTTCGGTTATTTCGAAGACGTGCGAGACAAAATCCTTACCGCAGTCAAAGAAATGGTGAATAATGCTTAGCGGCTTTATAAATCTTAACAAACCGTCCGGAATTTCATCGAATAAGGCGTTGGGAATTCTTAAACACGCGTTTCGCCAAATCGGAATTAAAGAGAAAATCGGACATTTCGGGACCCTCGACCCGCTTGCGACGGGAGTTTTGCCCGTAGCGCTCGGAAGGGCGACGAGACTTTTTGAATATTCTCTCGATAAAATTAAAGTATACGAAGCCGATTTTATTCTCGGAGCGAATTCACCCAGCCTCGATACGGATACGGAAGTTTCTTACGGCGATTTCGTTATGCCGACGGAAGATGAAATAATTGCCGCGCTAAAAACGCAGGAAGGGGAAATATTGCAAAAACCGCCCGTTTTCAGCGCAAAAAGCGTGGGCGGCGTTCGCGCGTATAAACTTGCGAGACAAGGTGAAGATGTTAATCTTCCGCCCAAAAAAATCGTTATATATGAAATTCGACTCGTCGGCGTTGAAAATAATCTGGTAACTGCGGAGATAAAATGCGGAGGAGGCACGTACATAAGGGCAATCGGCCGTGATTTTTCCGTAAAGTTGGGGACGACGGCGGTAATGAGCAGGCTCGTAAGAAAAAAAAGCGGAATGTTCGGCATTGAAAACGCTTTGACGCTTGCGGAAGCGGAAAACAATCCGGAAATTCTTCTGAAATCGATTATTCCGCTTGAAAAATACCTTTCGGTTTACTCCGAATATCATATAACCGAAGAAGGAAAGAAAAAACTCTTAAACGGCGTTCATATTAAAGCGGAGCAGCCGTTTGACGGAATACGCGCGCTTTATTGCGGAAACGAACTTCTCGGATTGAGCGAAATCAACGAAAACGGAGGATTGGTCGTCCGCACCTGGTTATTATGAAAAAAGTAATTGCGCTCGGATTTTTCGATTCGATACATATTGGACATAGATTACTAATCGAACGCGGTCGGCGTATTGCGGAAAAAGCGAACGCAGAGTTTGCTCTTGCCACTTTCGGAGACGATTTTTTAACCGCTTTGGGAAGAAAAGAAGAAGAAATTTTTTTATTGAACGAGCGAAAAGAAATTCTTGAAGGGTTGGGAGTAAAAGAAATAATTATTTTGCCTACGGACAAAAATTTTCTTTCTTGCGGTAAAACAGATTTTCTCAAATATCTTTCTTCATTCAATCCTTGCGCTTTTATATGCGGAAAAGACTATCGTTTTGCGGATAAAGCAAAAGGGACGGCGCAAGACTTAAAAGAATATTTTTCGCCCGAAGGAATAGAGACAGAAATTCTCGACCTGTTATGCGTAAACGGAGAAAAGGTATCTTCAAGAGATATAAGAAGGTACCTTAACGAAGGGAAAAGCGAGGAAGCGGCGAAATTTCTCGGACAAAGATTTTTTTATGAAGGAACGGTTAAACCCGGACGCAAAGACGGGCAGAAAATGGGTTTCCCTACGGTAAATATAGATATTGCGCCCGAAAAAATCAAAATTAAAAGCGGGGTATACGTTACCGTCACCGTCGCAGAAGGGAAACGCTATTTGTCGGTAACAAACGTGGGAACGCACCCTACGTTTAACGACGGAGTTTTCAATGTCGAAACGTATGTAATCGGAACTCCGGGCGAACTCTACGGCAGAAAAATCAAGGTGGAGTTTTGTCGATATATAAGAGAGATACAAAAATTCAACGATAAAAACGAACTTGCCGAGAGAATAAGGCGGGATGTTGAAATTGCAAAAGAGGTGAGTATAAATGATTAAATTCGGCGTTGCGGGAAATAGTTTGAGTTTTTATAACGACGGATACAAACATACTGCGGAAGCCGCGGAGTGGTGCAAGAAAAAAGGAATCGACGTATTCGAATACTCGTTCGGAAAAGGCGTAAGGATGACTAAAGAAACCGCGGAAAATATAGGAGAAGCGTTTCGTAAAAGCGGCGTTGAACTGGCCGCGCACGCGCCTTATTATATCAATTTTGCAAATCCCGACGACGAGAAGATAACGGCAAGCATAGGGTACGTCGTTCAGACCCTTACAAAAATCAGAGAATTCGGTTTCGGAGAAAGGGTAGTCGTTCATCCTGCGGCGCAGGGTAAGGCAACGAGAGATGCGGCGGTGGACAGAACGAAGAAGAACCTATTTTTTCTCGCCGACAGAATAGAAGACGGCGGATTTTCCGATTTGAAAATTTGTCTTGAAACGATGGGTAAAATCGGACAGATAGGCACAACCGAAGAAATTGTCGATTTTTGCAAAATCGCGCCGTTTTTCTATCCGTGTATGGATTTCGGACACATAAACGCGCGAACGCAAGGAAGTTTGAAAACAGCCGACGATTACGAACGGATTATCTGTTATATGCTCGACAATCTTCCCGAAGAGAAAGTGAGGAAAATGCACGTTCATTTCAGTAAAATAATGTACGGTAACGCGGGAGAGATAAAGCATCTTACATTCGAAGACGAAATTTACGGTCCCGAGTTCGAACCCCTTGCCGAAATCTTCCGTAAATACAATCTCGAACCCGTAGTAATATGCGAATCCGACGGGACGCAAGCGGAAGATACTCTTGCAATGAAAAAAATTTATTTTTCGTAACGAGCCCGAAAGACAAAGCATATAATTTTATATGCGCGGCGGAATAAAAAGGAAAGCGATTTGTCTTTTTCTTATACTTGCGGTTATTTGCGTAGCCGTTTATCTTTATTTTACCGGGGCGTCGGTTATCGCGGAAATATGCACCGCCGAAGTAAACGCGAAAATTAACGATATAATTAACGAATCGAACGACGTTGTCAAAGAGCTCGACGTGTTTTATGCGGATTATTTTACCGTTCTTTACGATAACGAGAAAAAAATTTCGGGCATTCTGGCAAATACGGGACTGATAAACCAGATGACCCTTATATGGAATACCGAAATACAGAACCGTCTAAACGCAATGCGCCTGATGAGTATACGCCTGCCTTCCGGCGTGTTTACGGGAAGCGCGCTTCTTGCGCAGTTCGGCGCGGAAACGGAAATAAATACGCAGGTAGTATCGAATTGCGCGATAACTTACGAATCGAAATTTATTCATTCGGGCATAAATCAGACTTTACACAGACTCGTTCTTTATACCGAGGTCGTTGCGGACGTGACCGTGCCGAAGAGGGCGAAAGACGTAAAAGTGACCCAGGAAATCATCCTTGCCGAAACCGTTTTGCAAGGAAACGTGCCCGACTCTTATTTGATAGGCGAAGGAAGCTGCGATTATATTGATTTAATACCGTAAATTCGTAAATATTTTCGGTTCGAATTCATTATTTAAGGGCAAAATAAGTTTACAATCCAAAAAAAATATGGTATTATTTTTTCGTCAATAAATCATACCCTCGGCAAGGATGTATATCCGCTCCTAAATTCAGGACTATTTCTTTGCTCAGGGCAAATCAATATTCGTTATGCAGGAGGTAAAAAATGGATACGTTGACGAAATCGGAAGTAATTGCAAAATTTGCGCGCGCAGAGGGAGACACCGGTTCCCCCGAAGTACAGGTTGCGTTGCTCACTCAGAGAATCGAACATCTTAACGCTCATCTCGCGGCACACCCGAAGGACCATCATTCCCGTCGCGGTTTGCTTAAAATGATAGGTAAGAGAAGAAATCTTCTCGGCTATCTGAAAGATAAAGATATTGAACGTTACAGAGCGTTGATTGCAGCGTTGAATTTGAGAAAGTAAGTTTGCTCGCGGGGTTGCTTTTGCAATCCCGCATTACTTTATTTAAGAAAAAATTAAAAAAATATATATGTAGTCCGTCGGGTGACGGACAAGGAGGATTTCAGATGAAGGAGAGCAGAATTTTCACTACCACGATAGGCGGCAGAGAAGTCAGCGTCGAAATCGGCGGTTATTGTTCGCACAGCAACGGAGAATGTCTCATAAGATGCGGAGACACGGTTGTTCTTACGAACGTGACTATGGCGAAAGCGCCGAGAGACGGTATCGATTTCTTCCCTTTGGGAGTGGATTTCGAAGAAAAAATGTACGCCGTAGGAAAGATACCCGGCGGTTTCAAGAAGAGAGAGGGACGTCCCAGCGATAAGGCTATTCTTACGTCGAGACTTATCGACAGACCTATTCGTCCTTTATTCCCGAAAGGACTTTTCAACGACGTAGCGGTTGTTGCTACCGCGCTCAGCGTCGACACCAACATTCCCCCCGAGGTATTCGGTATGCTCGGAAGCAGTATCGCGCTCAGCGTATCCGATATTCCGTGGAACGGACCTACGGGAAGCGTAATAGTAGGATACGTCGACGGAGAATACGTTATCAACCCCGACACCGAACAGAGAGAGAAGAGCAAACTTCACCTTTCGTTGAGCGGAACCAAGGACGCGGTTATGATGGTCGAAGCGGGCGCGCAGGAAATTTCCGAAGAAGAAATGCTCGGCGCGATACTTTTCGGACACGCGGAAATAAAGAAAATCGTTGCGTGGATTGAAGACATTGTCAAAGAAGTCGGAAAACCCAAACTCGATATTGCTTTGAGGCACGCTCCCGAAGAACTCGAAGCCGCTGTAAAAGCGTATTCCGCAGAAAAAATCGCTTCTATTTTCGCAACTTTCGACAGAACCGAAAGAGAAAAGAACGAAGAAATTGTTACCAACGAAATAATGGAACATTTCTCGTCGATTTATCCCGACGAAATGGGTTATGTTGCGGACGTTATTTATGCAATGAAAAAGGCTTATGTTCGTAAGAGAATAAGCGAAGAAGGAGTTCGTCCCGACGGAAGAGGACTTAAAGACATCAGACCTATATGGTGCGAAGCCGGTATTTTGCCGAGAGTTCACGGTTCGGGCGTTTTCACCAGAGGTCAGACGCAGGTTCTTACCACGCTCACCCTCGGTACGATTACCGAAGTTCAGAAACTCGAAGGTCTCGACGACGACGTGTTCAAGAGATATATGCATCACTACAATATGCCTCCGTATTCGACGGGCGAAGCCAAACCGCTTAAATCTCCCGGAAGAAGAGAAATCGGACACGGCGCGCTTGCGGAAAGAGCGCTCGAACCCGTATTGCCGAGCGAAGATTGCTTCCCGTACGCTATAAGAACGGTGAGCGAAGTAATTTCGAGCAACGGTTCCACTTCTCAGGCAAGCGTTTGCGGTTCCACTATCGCGCTTATGGACGCGGGCGTACCGATTAAAGCGCCTGTCGCAGGTATCGCTATGGGACTTATAAAAGATGAAGAACATCAGAAAATCTCCATTATGAGCGATATCCAGGGACTGGAAGACTTCTACGGAGATATGGACTTCAAGGTAGCGGGAACGAGCGAAGGTATCACCGCTATTCAGATGGATATAAAGATTAAAGGTATCGACGAGCAGATACTCCGCACCGCACTTGCGCAGGCTCGCGAAGGCAGAATGTTTATACTCGGTAAAATTACCGAAGTAATTGCAGAGCCGCGTAAAGAGCTTAGCAAGTGGGCGCCTAAAATCATAAGTTTCAATATCGAACCCGATAAAATCAGAGAAGTTATCGGTAGCGGCGGAAAGGTTATCAATAAAATAATCGAAGAAACGGGCGTAAAAATCGATATTGACGACAGCGGTAAAGTATTTATTGCAAGCGTAGATTCGGAAATGAGCGATAAAGCGAAACGTCTTGTTATGGCTATCGCAAAAGACCCCGAAGTAGGCGACGAAATCGTCGGACCCGTAGTTAAAATAATGACCTTCGGCGCGTTTGTGGAAATTGCTCCGAATAAAAACGGTATGATACACATTTCCAAACTTGCGAAAGAAAAAGTCGAAAAAGTGGAAGACGTTGTAAATATCGGAGACACGGTAAAAGCGAAAGTAATCAAAATCAGCGAAAAAGGTATTGATTTGAGACTGATTAAGAAACTTTAATCTTTAAGTAAAAGAGGAGACGGGCGGAAACTTATTTTAGGTTTCCGCCTTGATTTTATTATGAAGTATAAAGCGATAATATTCGATTGCGACGGAACGTTACTAAATACAATAAGCGACCTTACGAATGCGGTAAATTACGCGCTTATTAACATCGGCTGTTGTAAACAAACGGATGAAGACACTTTGTCTATGGTCGGCAACGGAATAAAGGCGTTGGTAACGAGGGCGTTACCGAACTCGCATAAAGAACGGTTTGAAGAGGCATTCGCGCTATTCAAAAATTACTACGGACAGCATTATGCGGATTTCACAAAACCATACGACGGTATTACCGATTTGCTTGTCGAATTGAAAAAAAGAGGATACAAGATTGCGTTGGTTTCCAACAAAAATAAATTGTATCTAAAATTGCTTTTCGATAAATTCTTTGCGGAAACGATTGATTATCAGATAGGAGAGACAGAAGGGCTTGCGCCTAAACCCGCTTCCGATATGGTGTATCGAGCGTTGGAAAATCTGAACATTGATAAAAATGAGGCAGTTTACGTAGGAGATTCTCACGTAGACGTCGAAACGGCTGAGAATTCAGGAATGGACGGAATTTTCGTTACCTGGGGTTTTACTTCAAAGCAAGACTTAATAAAATGCGGAGCGACGAAAATAATCGACGCCCCGCAAGAATTGTTGGATTTGATTTAATTACCCATTTTAGAACATTTTGTAACCATTTTGGCGATGTGTTTGTTCTTTTGTATAGCGGCTACGGTTCCAACCGCACCGAGGGCTATACCGATAAAAAGACCTTTTTTCATAAGTTAATCCTCCGCTTTTAGTATGTGCGACGAGCGGAGGATTTGTTTATGGTAAAGTTTGGTTGGTCCGACGATTATTCGGCGGGCTCGAGCTTGCTCATTGTGAAACCTATTTCGTCGAGGTCTACCTTTTCGAAAATAATGTTATTCACTTTATATGCTATAGCTTTATCTACGCATTTCTCGTTTCTTACAGTCCAGACGAGAAGCTTTTTACCCTTATTTTTAACGTATTTAGCCACCATAGCGATATCGGAAACTTTGAAAGAAATGAAATCGGGATTCATTTTTTTCATATGAAGGAAAACGTCTATGCCGAGTACGCCGAGAGAAAGAAGACCGCGTTTGAATTCGGGCGCATTTTTTGCAAACCATTGAATCGTATAGGGGTTAAACGCCTGAACGGCAATCCAGCTTTCTTTGCCTTTAATGAGTTTGAGGACCTCTTCTTCGAGTTTATAGTTGCCTAAACCTGCGAATTTGAGTTCGAGTAGTATGCCGACTTGTCCGTTTACGAGTTCGAGCATTTCACTGAAAAGGGGAATGTGCTCGCCGCAAGGCAATAGATAGTTGTCGCCCTTTATATCGTCGTATGTAAGCTCTTCGATTTTAACGTTTTTACCGCATACGCGTTTGAGAGAACCGTCGTGGAAAACGACTACTTCGCCGCTTTTCAAAAGATGAACGTCGGTTTCGATGTTATAACCGTGTTCAATCGCGTTGCGGAAAGAACCCATAGAGTTTTCCGTCAGTTTATCGTTGTGCAGACCCCTGTGTGCGATAGGTTTTTCAAATAACCACATAATACCTCCAAATTTAATATCCTAAGTTTTGATTTATAAGTACAATATAAACAGTCGAATCCGTGGTAGGATGATGCTGAATAACGGTAGCCTTGCATATAGTATCGGGACTGTTGCAATAAGAACACTTTCCGGTGATTGCGCAAGGGGTATTTTTGCCTAATCTGCGGCAGTTGGGTGGAGAAGCGACGTTTCGGGTGCGTTCGATGCCGGATTGAATGTCATCGACGATTTTATTAACGCCGCATACGACGATTACGTTTTTCGGTCCGTCGAGCATTGCGGCTACGCGATTTGCCCGTCCGTCGATATTTACAAGGTCGCCGGTTTTGCACAAAGCGTTCGTACTGCAAATATACCAGTCCGCTTCGTGCATTCTGTGATAAATATTTTCTTGCGGAATGTCGAGTTCTCTATGTAACAAAACATATTTTTCCGAAGAAACCAAAGCCGAAAGCAAGCCGCTTTCTTTAACGGTTGCGCTTCCGCCGAAACCGATACTTTTATCTTCGGGAATTAACGATAAAATATAATTTATTGCGTCTTCGCACGTTTCGTGATAAGAAAAAATATACCCACGTTTGGTAAAATTTCTTCCGATTGACTCGATTTCTTTTTCCATATAACTATTATACAATATATTTTAGAAAAAATAAATACCCTTATGAGATTTTTTCATTGATTATTTATATTTTTTTTTATATAATAGAGAAAAATCGAACGCGAGATAAACGCGTTTTTACGGAGCGGTCGAATATATGGACGACAGACAGAAATTTATACGGAACTTTTGCATAGTGGCGCATATAGACCACGGCAAAAGCACGCTTGCGGACCGAATAATGGAGAAAACGGGGCAGGTAAGCGAGCGCGAAATGAAAGACCAACTGCTCGACAGTATGGATATAGAGCGCGAACGGGGAATTACCATTAAACTTACGCCCGTCAGAATGTTTTATAAATATAAGGGACAGGAATATACTCTTAATCTAATAGACACCCCCGGGCACGTCGACTTCACTTACGAAGTGAGCCGTTCTCTTGCCGCCTGCGAAGGCGCGATTTTAATCGTAGACGCTACGCAAGGGATAGAGGCGCAGACTCTGACAAACGTTTATCTCGCACTGGATAACGACCTGGAAATAATTCCCGTTATAAATAAAATCGACCTTCCGTCCGCGAACCCCGAAGAAGTTAAAAAAGAAATAGAAGACGTTATCGGACTCGACGCGTCAGACGCGCCGCTTGTCAGCGCGAAGGAAGGCTTAAATATCGAGCAGGTGATTGAACAGATTATCGAAAAACTTCCCGCGCCGTCGGGCGACGAAAACGCGCCACTTAAAGCGCTTATTTTCGATTCAGCTTACGATAACTATAAGGGTGCGATAATAAACGTAAGAATTAAGGAAGGAAAAGTTAAGGCGGGAGACAGGATACGGTTTATGAGCAACGGAAAGGAATTCGACGTTACCGAAACAGGCGTTTTCTCTCCGTCTATGCTTTCCGTTTCCGAACTTAGGGCAGGAGACGTCGGATACATTTGCGCAAGCATCAAAAACGTAAAAGATACTTCGGTGGGAGATACTGTGACAAACGCGGAAAATCCCGCTTCTGAACCGCTTAAAGGATATAAAAAAGTAAATCCGATGGTATTTGCGGGAGTTTATCCCGCCGACGGAAGCAAGTATAACGACGTGCGCGACGCGCTGGAAAAACTCAATCTGAACGACGCTTCGCTGATTTTCGAACCGGAAACTTCGACCGCGCTCGGCTTCGGTTTCCGTTGCGGTTTCTTGGGACTTCTCCATATGGAAATCATAGAAGAACGACTTGAAAGGGAGTTTGACCTCGACCTTATAACCACTGCGCCGAGCGTTTCGTATATCGTTACGAAAACCAATGGAGAAAAGATAACGGTTGACAACCCTTCTCACCTTCCTCCCGTAGGAGAAATTGCCGAGATAGAGGAACCTGTTGTGCGCGCGTTTATTTACACGCCGCCTGAATACGTAGGCGCGATAATGGAACTTTGTCAGGATAAACGCGGCACTTTTATCGATTTAAGTTATATCGATGCGACACGAGTGAAAATAGAATATAGAATTCCGCTCAGCGAAATCGTCTATGACTTTTTCGATAATCTGAAATCGAGGACGCGCGGATACGCCAGTCTCGATTACGAACTTGACGGGTATCAAGCGGACGACCTTGTTAAACTCGATTTTCTGCTTAACGGCGACGTTTGCGACGCATTAAGTCTTATTGTGCATAGAGAGAAATCATACGCAAGGGGCAGAATGATTGCCGAAAAACTCAGAGATGTTATTCCGCGGCAGATGTTCGAAATTCCCATTCAGGCGGCTATCGGAAATAAAATTATCGCAAGAGAAACGGTAAAAGCATTACGAAAAGACGTTCTCGCCAAATGCTACGGCGGAGATATTACGCGTAAAAAGAAACTTCTCGAAAAACAGAAAGAGGGTAAAAAACGTATGCGACAAGTCGGAAGCGTGCAGATACCGAGCGAAGCGTTTATGTCGATTCTTCAATTCGATAACGATAAAAAATGACGGATTGCGGGCTTTATTTGCATATCCCGTTTTGTGAAAAAAGGTGCGATTATTGTAGCTTTTTTTCCAGCGTAAACAATAGGGACGTTATTTCTTCTTACGCCAAAGAACTTTCTCGGGAAATTCGCTCTCTCGGCGCGAGAAATAATAATCTAACGTTAAAAACAGTTTATTTCGGCGGTGGAACTCCGTCGTTACTCGGACTTGGCGACCTGGAAGAAATTTTTAACGCGATTTATACCTCTTTCAGGTTGGAAAAACCCGAAATTACCATAGAAATCAATCCGAATTCTTCCTCGCTTCTTAATGAATACAAATCTTTCGGAATAAACCGAATCAGCGTGGGTACACAGTCTTTTCAGTCGGTTCTGCTAAAAAAACTCGGCAGAATACATACGCCGGAGCAAGCGTTATCTACGCTTGAAAAAGCGGCAAGTATTTTTTCGAACGTCAGCGCGGATATAATTCTCGGAATAGACGAAAAGCAAAATCCTTTGGGCGAACTCGAAGCCGTAAGTCCGTTTGTCAAGCATATATCAGCTTATATGCTTACCGTAGAAGAGGAAACGCCGCTTTATCGCAATATCCGCGACGGAAAAACGGTAATCGCAAGCGACGAAACTATGGCAAATCAATACGAAGAATTTGTTTTACAGGCACAAGAAAAAGGATTTTACAGGTATGAAACGAGCAACTTTGCTATAAAAGGTTATGAAAGTAAGCATAATTCTTCATACTGGAACCTGACGCCTTATATAGGGGTTGGCGCTGGAGCGCATTCATATCTTAACGGAAGACGTTATTATAATAAAACAAATATAATCGACTATATGAATGGAGTTCATTCGGGAAACGGCAAGGAGATAACCGAACGTGACGCAAGCAAAGCGGAAGATAAAATAGAATACGTTATGCTATCTCTCAGAACGGTAAAAGGCGTAGTTTTATCGGAGTACCGTAATAAATTCGGGTCGGAATTCTTTTCCGATTTCAACGAAGGAATAAAAAAATCGGAAGAGTACTTATGCGTCTGTAAAGAGAGCGTAAGTATTCTCCCGAAATATTTTTTGGTTCAGAACGCGATTATACGTTCTGTTTTGAGCTTATAATTTTTACGAAGAACCCGTTTTCTTCCGTGTAGTCGACGCTGAGCACGTCGCCTTGTTTCAAATTTTCCGACAATATAGTTTTAGCTATTATCGTTTCGATTTTCGCCTGCGTAAAACGTTTAATGGGGCGAGCGCCGAATTGAGGATTATAACTTAAACGCACAAGCGCTTTTTTCGCTTCGTCGGAAACTTCGAGCAATAGTTGTTTCTCTTTGAGCCGTTCGCTTAACTTTTCGAGAATAAGCTCGACTATCTTAATCATATTAGTCATCGTAAGAGGTTTGAACATTATGATTTCGTCGAGACGGTTGAGGAATTCGGGGCGAAAACTTCTTTTCAGAAGAGCGTCGGTTTTTTCTCTCGCTTCCGCAGTGATTTCTCCGTCGGAATCGATGCCGTCGAGCAGATATTCCGAACCGAGGTTGCTTGTCATAATGATTATACAGTTTTTGAAATTTACCGTTCTGCCTTGCGAATCGGTTATTCTTCCGTCGTCGAGTACTTGAAGCAAAATATTGAACACGTCGGGGTGCGCTTTTTCTATTTCATCGAATAAAACGACGGAATAAGGGCGTCTTCTTACCGCTTCGGTAAGTTGTCCGCCTTCGTCGTAGCCTACGTATCCCGGAGGCGCGCCGATAAGTCTCGATACGCTGAACTTTTCCATATATTCGGACATATCTATTCTTACCATATTATGTTCGTCGTCGAAAAGACATTCTGCAAGGGCTTTGGCTAGTTCTGTTTTACCTACCCCCGTAGGTCCGAGGAACAGGAAACTGCCGATAGGGCGGTTTATATCTGAAATGCCCGCGCGAGAACGCATTATCGCTTCGCTGATTAACTCGACCGGTTCGTCCTGCCCGATGACGCGCTTGTGAAGAAGAGACGGTAGATTTAGTATTTTTTCCCGTTCGCCTTCCATAAGTTTGGAAATAGGTATCCCTGTCCAACGCGATACGATTTTCGATATTTCTTCCTCGGTTACTTTGTTACGGAGAAGTTTATTATGTGACTCTTCGTCGGGATGTTCTTCGAGTTCTTTTAAGCGTTTTTCGAGAGAGGGGAGTTCGCCGTATCTGAGCTTCGCCGCTTTTTCATAATCGAAATTGCGTTGCGCTGTTTCGATTTCGGCGTTGATTGCGTCTATCTTTTGTTTTATCTCTTGTACGCTGTTGATTCCCGCTTTTTCGCTGTCAAGACGGATTTTCATTGCGTCGAATTTTTCTTTCAGTTCGGCGAGTTCCTTATGGATTACGTTGAGGCGTTCCGCCGAAAGAGAGTCGGTCTCGTTTTTGAGCGCCATTTCTTCTATTTGAAGCTGGATGATTTTACGGTTGATTTCGTCCATCTCAGTAGGCATCGAGTCGATTTCCGTTCTTATCATAGCGCACGCTTCGTCGACGAGGTCTATGGCTTTGTCGGGCAAAAATCTGTCCGTAATGTATCTGTCGCTCAAAGTTGCGGCGGCTACGAGGGCGTTATCCTGAATTTGCACGCCGTGGAAAATTTCATAACGCTCTTTAAGTCCTCTTAAAATGGCGATTGTGTCTTCCACGGTGGGTTCATTAACGGTTACGGGCTGGAAACGTCTTTCGAGCGCAGCGTCTTTTTCGATATATTTACGGTATTCGTCAAGCGTGGTCGCGCCTATACAATGTAATTCTCCTCGCGCAAGCAAGGGTTTGAGGAGATTGCCGGCGTCCATAGCGGAATCGCTCTTTCCGGCGCCTACAATGGTATGAAGTTCGTCTATAAACAAAAGGATTTTACCTTCGCTGTCTTTTACTTCGTTAAGAACGGCTTTCAATCTCTCTTCGAATTCGCCGCGATATTTTGCGCCCGCAATTAAAGCGCCCATATCGAGGGAAAATACCGTTTTGTCTTTCAAACTTTCGGGTACGTCGCCGGCAACTATTCTTTGGGCGAGTCCTTCGGCAATAGCAGTTTTTCCTACGCCGGGTTCGCCTATGAGAACAGGGTTGTTTTTTGTTTTACGGCTAAGAATTCTTATTACGTTACGAATTTCCGTGTCTCTTCCGATTACCGGGTCGAGCTTATGGCTTCTTGCTCGTTCAGTAAGGTCGGAACCGTATTTTTTCAACGCTTCAAAAGTTTCTTCGGGGTTGTCCCCGGTGATTTTTCTGTCTTTCTTAATCGCGGAAATTTCGGAAGAGAATTTTTTTTCGGATACGCCGTTTTTCTCCATAACGGAAGAAACCTTTCTGTCGAACTTGTAAATTGCGGACATAACGTGCTCTACGCTGACGTATTCGTCGCCGTTTTTCTTTGCAGCATTTTCCGCTTCATTAAGTACCTTTTCTGTATCCGAGGATACATATAACTGTGAAGAATCGGCATTTTGCTCTTTGACTTTCGGCAAAGAGGATATAAGAGAGGTAAGTTCTTTTATTATGCCGGTTTTGTTTCCTGCGCAACGGGAAACCACCGACGGAATCAGACCGTCGGGGTCGGAGAGAAGAGCGAGCGCGATATGGCAGGGCTCAATCATTTGATTATTGTTATTCTGCGCAAATGTTTGCGCGTCGCGCAACGCTTCCTGTGATTTTTGAGTTAGTTTTTGTATGTTCATAATATGCCTCCTTTATATAAGGATAGATTTTGATAGATATATTCTGTAATCGGATTCCAATTCTTTCCTGCTTGCGTATTTTTCGAGAAGAAACTTTTTAAGCAGGCAATCGAAATTTTTTATATAATCGCTGATTGCCCGCGCTACTTCTTCTTGCGTGTACTCCGTTCCGTACGGAATGACGAACGTTCTTATGAACTTGCCTTCCGAAAGAGTATACGCAGCGTCAAAGGTAAGGAATTTTTTTTCGATTGACATAATCTCGGAAAAAAAGGAACGAATTTTATATAATAATTCTTCCGACTGAGTCCGATACGAAACTTTGAGTTCGCCTATTTGTTCGCCGTTTTTCTTGTAAAGCTCCACGTTATACCTAATAGTAGGGCGGTATTTGCTGTCGAGCGACGTTTTAACCGCGATGCTTTTTTCTCCGCGTTCGGAACAAGGTTGCAAAGAAGTGGCAGCGAGAAGGTCGAAAATATGCTCGAAAATATGTTTAATACGCATTTCCGGGGTTGTATACGAAACGTAATCGGCAAGTATCTGGTTTATTAAATTACTGCGATTTGTACCCATTTCGTTTGCCGCATTATCGATTCTTCTCACGACTTCGTCGGTAAGTATCAGACTGTAAAGACTTTTTTCCATATTATATATTTTTCCTTTTCTTCCTTTCTGAAATAAGTATATCACCATATCGAAAAAATGTAAACACTTTTATATAAATATTTTAACATTTTATTTTTACGGTAAAAGTTTTCAAACGCTTGACAGATTTATTCGGTTATGTAATAATATTGCTGTAAAGAGGAAATGCTTTACACCGATTGACTATGAGAGACAAAATAAGCGACGGCATACTGTTTACATATTACGGCGGATTGCTTAACGAGCATCAGCGGGAAATAATGCGCCTGTACTATGATTGCGATATGAGTCTCGCGGAGATTTCCGTTTTTACGCGGATAACGCGTCAGGGAGTCAGAGACGTAATCGTTCGTTCTTCCGCCAAATTAGCGGAGTGCGAAGAAAAACTCGGTTTTGTCGAAAGGATAAGAAAAATAACGGTTTCTATGGAAGAGACGGTAAGGCGCGGAGATTTTTCCGAAGAACAACGCGCCGAACTCGACGAGATATTAAACGCGATAAAGGAGATATAAGTGGCGGCGTTCGGAACATTAAGCGAAAAACTTAATCACGCTTTTTCTAAATTAAAAAACAAAGGCGCGCTCAGCGAACTCGAAATCAAAAACGCAATGCGCGAAGTGAGAATAGCGTTACTTGAAGCGGACGTAAACTTTACGGTTGTCAAAAGTTTCGTAAACGCCGTATCCGAGCGTGCTCTCGGGGAAAACATTCTCAAAGGTCTCGACGCGTCTCAGCAGGTTATTAAAATCGTAAACGACGAACTCATCAAACTTATGGGTTCAACACACGCTAAGTTGCAGTTTTCCGACGCGCCGCCTACCGTTTATCTTATGTGCGGTCTTCAAGGCGCCGGAAAGACCACGATGTGCGGAAAACTTGCTCTTTTATTGAAAAAGCAGGGTAAAAAACCTTTACTCGTTGCCGGAGACGTATATCGTCCCGCGGCTATAAAGCAACTTCAAATCGTCGGACAGAAAGCGGACGTGACGGTTTTCGAAAAAGGGCAGGCTAATCCCGTTTCCATTGCGAAAGAGGGCGTGGAATTTGCTAAAAAGAACGGTTACGACGTAGTAATCGTAGATACCGCGGGCAGACTCCACGTCGACGAAACGCTTATGACCGAGCTTACGGAAATCAAAAAAACGGTTCGTCCCGCGGAAATACTTCTCGTTGTGGACGCAATGCTCGGACAGGACAGCGTAAACGTAGCGAGTACGTTTAACGAAAAACTCGATATAAGCGGCGTAATTCTTACAAAACTCGACGGCGATACCCGAGGCGGCGCGGCATTAAGCATAAAGGCTATTCTCGGAAAGCCGATAAAGTACTGCGGTACCGGAGAAAAGATAACCGAAATCGAACCTTTTCATCCCGACAGAATGGCTTCGAGAATTCTCGGAATGGGCGACGTGCTAACCTTAATAGAGAAGGCGGAACAGGCGATAACCGAGGACGACGCGAAAAAACTTGCGAAGAAAATAAAAGAAAACTCTTTTGACCTCGAAGATTATCTCAATCAACTTTCGAGCGTAAAGAAAATGGGCAATCTTTCGGAAATGCTCAATATGATACCGGGAATGGGGAGTAAACTTAAAGGCGCAAATCTGAACGTCGACGAAAAACAAATTGACAAAATCAAGGCGATAATTCAGTCGATGACGCCCAAAGAGCGGTCGAAACCCGAAATTCTAAACGCTTCGAGAAGAAAAAGAATAGCCGCCGGCAGCGGCACTACCGTGCAGGACGTAAATAAATTGATTAACCAGTTTAATCAAACGAAAGATATGATGAAGAAACTCAATTCGGGCAAAATGAAATTCCCGTTCGGGTTTTAACATAAAACAAACAGAAAAACATTATTTTGGAGGATAAAAATGGCAGTAAAAATCAGACTTACCAGAATGGGCGCGAAAAAATCGCCTTTCTATCGTATCGTAGCTACGGATTCGAGAAAAGCAAGAGACGGACAGTATATCGAACAAATCGGTTATTATAACCCCGTTACCGAACCTGCCGATGTTAAAATCGACGCGGAAATAGCTAAAAAATGGCTTGCTTGCGGCGCGCAACCCACCGATACCGTACGCGACCTTTTCATTAAAAACGGAATAATCGAAAAGAAATAGGAGCGAGAAATGTACGAACTGGTTGACTTCATCGTCGGCTCGTTAATCGACAAATCAACGTATGAACTGATTATCGTCGAAGACGGAGACAAAGCGGATATTAAGGTTCTCGTCGACAAAGACGTCGTAAACAACGTTATCGGAAGAGGCGGAAAAGTTGCGAAAGCAATCCGTACCATAGTAAAGAGCGCGGCGCAGAAATCCGATAAAACTTACGGCGTTTACGTTGAGGAAAGATAAATGCTTGCCGTAGGCAGAATATTGAAAGCGCACGGAATCAGGGGAGACGTAAAAGCGGAGAGCTTTATGGACTCCCCCGATTGTCTTATGCGTATCGAGACTTTTATCATCGACGGACAGTATTACAAACCCGAAAAGGTTACTCCTTTCGGGAATTTTTGTTTGATAAAATTTTTCGAAATCAAAGATATGAACCAAGCGGAAAAATTGCGAGGAAAAACTTTGTATTGCGACGAACCCGCTCTTCCCGAACCCGAAAACGGAAGGTATTATATTGCCGAAATAATGGGGTGTAGCGTTACCGACGGCAAAAACGACTACGGAAAAATACGAGACGTGCTTCAATACGGTAGCGCGGACGTAATCGTTGCGGATAAGAAAGGAAAAACCGTAATGTTTCCTTGGGTTTCTTCTATCAATGCGCGCGTCGATACAGAGACAAAACTTTTTATCGTCGACGGAGAAAAATTAGCAGAGGTACTTTTGGATGACAATTAAAGTTCTGACGCTTTTTCCCGAAATGTACGACTGTCTAAAATCGGGCGTTCTCGGCAAAGCCATAGAAAAAGGCGCGTTTTCGCTTGAAATTCGAAATATAAGAGATTATTCTACCGATAAACATAAAAGATGCGACGATTATCCTTACGGCGGCGGCGCGGGAATGGTTATGACCCCGCAACCCGCTCACGATTCGATAAACGATTTCGACAAAGACCATAATTGCCGCAGAATTTATCTGAGTCCCAAAGGTAAAACGCTTAGTCAACAAAAGGTAGAAGAACTCGCCAAATGCGAAGAAATTTTACTTTTTAACGGCAGTTACGAGGGCATCGACCAAAGAATAATCGACCTCGATATAGATGAGGAAATCTCGATAGGAGATTATGTCCTCACAAGCGGAGACCTCGCGTCTATGGTGCTTATTAACGCGGTGGCAAGGTATATTCCCGACGTTTTGGGTAGCGAACAAAGTACGGAAGAGGAATCTTTTTCGGACGGCTTACTCGAATATCCGCATTATACGCGACCGTATGAGTTCAACGGGCTTACCGTTCCCGAAATACTGGTAAGCGGAAATCACGCCGCGGTCGCAAAATGGAGAAAAGAGCAGAGTATCGCTCTTACCGAAAAACTCCGCCCGGACCTTCTTAAAAAGGGAGAGTGACTTATGTTTATTCATTGGTTCCCGGGACATATGACTAAGGCGTTGCGCGAAATGGAAGCGGACACGTCGAAAATAGATTGCGTTGTTTACGTGCTTGATTCGAGAATTCCGTCTTCGTCGGTAAACCCCGCGTACGATTCTATTTTTGCAAATAAACCCAGACTTTACGTTTTGAATAAATCCGACCTTGTGCCTAAGGAAGAACTCGTTAAATGGCGAGATTTTTATAACCGTAACGGAAACAGGTGCATAACGGCGAATTCTACGGTTAACGGAGGGAACAAGGCTTTTGTTTCCGCGCTTAACGAACTTGCCGCGCCGATTGTGGAAAAGTATGCGAAAAAAGGCGTAAAGAAAACTGTTAGGGCAATGGTAATAGGCGTTCCAAACTGCGGCAAAAGTACGCTTATCAACAGTCTTACCGCAAAAAAACGAACGGTTACAGGAAACAAACCGGGAGTTACGAGAGGAAAACAGTGGGTAAGCGTAGATAATTATATCGATTTGCTTGACACCCCCGGCACGCTTTATCCCGATTTTTCCGACCAAAAGAAAGCGGCGGCGCTCGCCATTGTCGGCTGTATCAAAGATAATATCGTCGATTCTACGGAAATAGCGATTGAAATTCTGAAATTTCTCAAAGAACAATATCCCGAAAAATTATCGGAAAAATATAACCTTGTTGAAATTCCCGAATCATACGATGAACTTTTTGACGCGATAGCGAAAAGAAGAGGTTTCGTCGTTAAGGGCGGAGAAGTGGATGCGGAACGCACGGCAAACGCCGTTGTGCAGGATTTTCGGAAACAGGCGTTCGGTAAAATCATTTTGGAAAGATTATGAAAGAAACGGTAGATTTATTACAATTCGAAAAAGCGCTTTTATCCGAAGGATACAAACTTATCGCGGGAATGGACGAAGCGGGAAGAGGTCCGCTTGCCGGTCCCGTCACCGCGGCTTGTTGTTTGCCCGATTTATCGACGATAATTTCCGGAATAAACGACAGCAAAAAGCTCAGCCCAAAAAAAAGAAACACGCTTTTCGAAGAGATTACGACAAACGCAATCGGATACGGTATAGTCGATATTGACGAAAGAGAAATCGACGAAACAAACATTTTAATCGCAACGAAAAAGGCGATGCGCGAGGCTGTTAAAAAACTTTCGCTCGCACCGGAAATTCTCCTTGTAGACGCCGTAAAAGAGGATTTCGGTATCCCGAGCAAAGCGATAATACACGGCGACGCGCTAAGTTATTGCATAGGCGCGGCTTCCATTCTCGCAAAAGTACATAGGGATAGGCTTATGGATAAATACGCGGAAATTTATCCTGAATACGGCTTCGAAAAACATAAGGGGTACGGTACGGCATATCATATCGAAATGCTGAAAAAGTACGGACCTTGCCCCATCCATCGTAAAACGTTTATAAAGAATTTTTTTAATTGAAATGGACAAATATGCGCTCGGAACCGAGGGCGAAGCGGAAGCGCGGAATTACCTCGAATCGATAGGATATAAAATTATTGACGTCAACGTTAACTTCCCGCAAATAGGGGAGCTCGACATCGTGGCGACCGACGGAAACGTTCTTGTTTTCGTTGAGGTTCGCACGCGTTCCGATAACGTATTCGGAAACCCGCTCGAAACGCTTACGAAAGGTAAAATAAGAAAGGTTGTCGCGGCAAGCAAAAGATATCTCATGGAGCATAAGGCGTTTTACGACGGATACAGATACGACGTAATCGGTATTTTGCGAGGAAACGTCACGCATATAAAAAACGCTTTTTACGCGTATTGGCGATAAAATTATATAAATAAAATTTATTTAATAAAACGCTTGATATTTTTTCGCGAATTTGATATTATAGATTAGACTTGCGACAGTCCTATGCGAGAGAACGCGACTGAATTATGTTTTTTATCGAGAATTCGCGTTAAATTTATGCCTTGTACGAATGTCGTTTATAAAATTTGGAGGTAAGTCATGGCAAACATTATCGACGTAATCGAAGCTGAAGGATTGAGAAAAGACCTTCCCGATTTCAAAGTAGGCGACACCGTTAAGGTTTTCGTTAAGGTCGTCGAAGGTACGAGAGAAAGATTACAGGCTTTCGAAGGTATCGTTATCTCCCGTAAAAACGGTTCAATCAGAGAAACGTTCACCGTGAGAAGATTATCTTTCGGAGTAGGCGTGGAAAGAACGTTCCCCCTTCATTCGCCCAAAATCGACCATATCGACATCGTAAGAAAAGGTAAAGTAAGAAGAGCTAAACTTTATTATCTCAGAGGTCGCACGGGAAGAGCCGCTAAGGTTAAACAGGCGGGACGCAACGAATAGTAAATCAATCTACAAACCTTTATACAACCGTTCCGCTTTCCGGAATGGTTGTATTTGCATAAAAGGCTTTATAAAGAGGTAAAAATAATGAGAAAAAGAAAGTTTTTGACCCCTGTTCTCGTTCTTGTGTGCGCCGCGGTGCTGTTATGTACTTTAAGCGGATGCACAAAACTTAACGAAAATATGCTTTCTACCGATAACGGCGTTTTCCGTTATAAAACGTTGAAGGACCTGAAAGCGGACTTTATATTGGAAACCGCGGATTCAGTGACCGATGACAGCAGTGTTTTCACAATGAACGCAGACGAAGAAAAGAATAATTATTCGGTTACGATAAATACTTCGGACAGCGGCTGGGCTTATATCGGACAAACGGTTAAACTTACTCAAGGTCAGTATTATAAAATTTCGTACAGCGTGGACATTACCAAAATCGCCGCATTTACAAGCGGAAACAGCTATGACGGCGTATTCGTTTCTTTTCTCGAAGACGAGGACTTCAATTACCGCGATTCGGAAGACGGAGTAGCGAACGAACCTCTTATGCAAATTGCTACCGGCAGCGGAGAGTACAGCGTAGGGTTCAAAGCGAAATCGGGCGGTAACGCGACGCTTGCGCTCAACGTGGGAACAAAAGACTATCCCGCGTCCGTAAACGTTACGGTAACGAAATTTACCATCGAAAGAGTGGATAAAAAGGCAATTCTCGATACAAACGACGCAGATTCGTACGTTTCCGATTATTACGGATTGCAATCCGATTTTAATATATTTTATATTGTTATGGGCGCGCTTTTGATTGCGGTAATCGCTTATTTCGGATATTTTGCATTTCAGAGACATCTTTATATCGACAGTCCCGACCGCGGATATAACGGAAAAATGGCGAAGCTGTCGGAAAGTAAATATTTCGGTATACTGCTTGTAAGCGGCGTAGCTTTGTTTGTAGGCTTGCTCTCCGATATTCTTTCCACAGTGATTTCCTCGGGTTATCTCCACTCGATTATGGGATATAATCTTGAAGGACTTACTACCCAGGCGACGTTTATCGCTAAATACGGTCCGCAAAATTTAGGGAAGTATCTTTCGGAATTTGCGACGGATAACGGTTATACTTACGCAGGTTATTCTTCTTCGCCGCTTCAACTGTATTTCCTCGGGCTGTGCGGTTTGCTCGGAAGAATTTTCGAAGGCGGCGGACACGCATATACGGCTACGATGTTCTTTATTCGCTTTATGTGTACGCTTGCGAACGTAGGAACGGTTATCCTTATATATTGTATGGTGAGAAAATCGGCAGGAAACGTAGGTGCGACGATTATTGCGGGAACCTACGCTATACTTCCCGTTGTGTTCTCGACGAGTTCGATATGGGGATATGCGGACAGCGTTACCGTGTTCCTTATCGTTCTTACGGTTTACTTTATGCTTAAAAACAACTATCTCGGAACCGCGCTGGTTTATTTTGCGGCGTGTATGTTCTCGTTGACGGCTTTGTTTATTGCGCCTATGATACTTTTCTATACGGTGTTACAGTGCATTATAGACGTAAAGAAAACCATTCCCGCGTCGATTATACTTGTTCTCGGGTTCGTTGTTTTCTACGCGTTGAGCGTTCCTTTCGATATAAATTATATAAACGACGGAAAAGCATTCTACTGCTTCGAACGCGCCTGGACGGAACTTTACAGCGGCGCGCTCTATGTCAGAAACGCGTTTAACTTCCAGTCGATGCTCGGCAATAACTTTGCGGAAATCAGCACGGCTTCGGTTGTGGTTACTATAGTATTCATATTGTTCCTGCTTGCGCTTATAGGAGTGGCGTATTTCAAATTCAAGAACAGAATGAATCTGATGCTTATGTCTACGGCGTTCATAATTATGCTTTTCGTATTCGGAAACAATATGAATCCCGTATCTATGTATATTGCGCTTGCGATGATGCTGATTTACGCCGTTCTTAACAAGGAAAAGAGGATTTATTTCAGTTTTGTTGTTTTTGCAATGCTTATGTTTGTAAACGTAAGTTATACTGAACTGTTCGTAACTTATTCTTCTTCCGCCGTCGGCGTTATGGGTAAAGACCCCGCAATGTACGTTTTTGCCGCGTTCGAACTGATTGCCGCGCTCTATTACATTTATATAGTTTACGACATTGTGGTATCGAGAAAAGTCAGAAAAATCAATCCGATGGCTCTTTCTTACGGCGAATATATCAATAATCTCGGTAAACGTATAAAGAAAGGGTATTACAAAACGATTATCAAACTTCAACGCAAGTAAAAGCATTGCGTCAAATTCAAAAGCTCCCGAATTCGGGAGCTTTTGTCATTGAAAAAAGTTTTGTTATAAAGTCGTTAAACGAGAACCAAAGATTTCGTAAAACATTGCGAGCGGTTTACGAGGTTAAGAGTGCCTTGTGCGCGGAAGTCTAATTTGATGAGAAATCTGAGAGATTTATCCACCTTATTTATATCCGAGTAACGAAGAAGAACGTTTTCGCAGGAACGGTTAAGTTCGGTGAGTATGTCTTTCCGCGTTTTGTTAAGAGCAAGGACATAGACGTGCGCGGGACAGGCTACCGCTTCTTCGTACATTTGTTTTGTTATATCAAACAAAGCGTAAAGGCAAATACGTTTTATTCGCGCCATAGTGTATTTTTTCGTTTTGGCTTTTTCGAGGAACTCGTCAAAAGTGACGGAATCGGCGGCGGCGAGTTTGAGACGATTGTGCAAACCGCCCGCAACGTCCATATCATAGTAGTTTTCAAGTTCGTAACCGCTTATCGATTTCATACGGAACAGACAAAGGTCGTTAAGGGCGAGTCCGTCGCTGTTTATGCTTTTTAGATAGTTATAGCAGTACGGGTGGACGTATTTCTTTACTTCGTCAAATTTTTCCCGTCTCAACGCTTTGCGTATAGCGGAGGCGGACGGGTATTCGCCGCCGAGTTCTTCGACGTTTTCGTTATCTTCCCGCTTTATAGTATGAAATTTAATGTTTAATCCGAGTTTTTTAGCCGCTTTTACGTAGCAAACTCCGAGACAGTTGTTGGGATAATTCATCAGACCTTTCAAATCGGCGTATTCGGGGTTTTTATCTGCGTATAAATCGAAAGCGACAGAATATGCCTTAGGGTAATTGTTTCCTTCGGCAAGTAAAGAAGTAAGCAATTGTTTGAATTCTTCGGGTTCGTTTTCGGTGAATTCCGCGGCTTTAACGATTAAATCGACGTCGCCGCATTCGCTTCCGAAACTCAGATATTCTACGTTGGGAAGAGCGGAAACGGTTTTTAATGCGCCGTAGGCGAAGTTGTCGGCGGGGGAAATAGCGTATATCAAAGGAAGCTCCACCACCATATCCGCTCCGAGGCGAGCCGCAAGTTCGGCGCGCTGATATCTGTCGAGTATAGCCGCGTCGCCGCGTTGCGTAAATGAACCGCTCATAACGCATATTATCGTGTCCGAGCCTGTTTCTTCACGGGCGCGTTCGAGGTGTTTCATATGTCCGTACGTGAATGGGTTGTATTCGCAAATTATCGCAGTAGTTTTCATAAAAAATTCCTTATTCGCTTGCTTTATTCGTCAAATGTAATATAATTAAATATGGTTTATAAAAAGAATTATAATATAAATCATTTCAAAAAGAAAGTATTTTACGGAGGTTACTGTGTCGAAATTGATGGATTCCATTTACGACAAAGCGAAGGCTTTATATAAGCATATCGTTTTACCGGAAGGGGAAGAAGAAAGAATTATTAACGCCGCGAAAGCGATAACCGAAAGAAAGATTGCCAAAATCACGCTTATCGGCAGAAAAGACGTCATAGAAAGTAAAGCGGGAAAACTCGACGGTATCGAAATAATCGACCCGTTTACCAGCGAGAAAACCGCGCAATATATCGATTTGCTCGTGGAACTTAGAAAAGCGAAAGGAATGACGCGCGAGCAGGCGGAAAAACTCGTAATGGGCGACAATCTTTATTACGGCTGCCTTATGGTGAAAGCAGGGGACGCCGACGGAATGGTAGGCGGTTCGGTCCGTTCTACGGGAGACGTTCTTCGTCCCGCTTTGCAGATTATAAAAACAAAGGCGGGGGTAAGCACGGTAAGCAGTTGCTTTATAATGTCTATGCCAGAAACCGCGCCCGGATATAAATACGGACAGAACGGAGTACTTGTTTTCGGAGATTGCGCGGTAAATATTCTTCCTACCGCGGCACAGCTTGCAGATATTGCGATAGCAAGCGCGGAAAGCGCGAAAAACATTGCGGGTATCGAGCAGCCCAAAGTCGCTTTACTTAGTTTCAGCACCAAAGGCAGCGCGAAACACGAAAACGTAGATAAAGTCACGGAAGCTCTTTCTTTTGTTAAAGAAAAAGCGCCCGAACTTTGCTGCGACGGAGAATTGCAAGCCGACGCCGCGCTCGTTCCTTCCGTAGGTAATCTCAAAGCGCCGGGAAGTTCGGTTGCGGGCAACGCAAACGTGCTTATATTCCCCGATTTACAGGCCGGCAACATAGGATATAAACTCGTACAGCGTTTCGCGGGAGCGGAAGCAATCGGACCTGTTTGTCAGGGCTTTGCAAAACCCGTCAACGATTTGAGCAGAGGATGCACTTCGGAAGACGTCGTCGGAGTCGTTGCGGTTACTTCTTTGCAGTGCTGAAAGAAAAACAAGGAGGACAAAATGAAAGTATTGGTCATAAACGCGGGAAGCAGTTCGCTTAAATATCAAATTATCGAAATGGACAATGAAACGAGACTTTGCAAAGGTCTCGTCGAAAGAATAGGGGAAACCAACGCTCGGCTTGTTCACGAACCCGACGAAAAACAATCTTATGAACTTATCGCGCCCATATTAAACCATACCGAGGCGCTTAAACTCGTGCTTCAAGCGCTTCTGGATAAAGAACACGGCATAATAAACGACGTTTCCGAAATCAAGGCGGTAGGGCACAGAGTTCTTCACAGCGGAGAAGATTTTACCGACAGCGTGCTTATCGACGACACTGTAATAGCTATTTGCAAAAAGAATCAAGTGCTCGGACCTCTCCATATGCCCGCTAATATAGCGTGCATAGAGTCGTGCAAGGAAATTATGCCCGATACGCCTATGGTAGCGGTTTTCGACACGGGTTTCCACCTGACTATGCCTAAATACGCTTATATGTACGGTATTCCTTATTCCGATTACGAAAAGTACAAGATAAGGAAATACGGCTTCCACGGAACGTCTCACAAATTCGTAAGCGGCGCGGTGCGTGAAAAACTCGGCGAAAAGTCTTGTTCGAAAATGATTACCTGCCACTTAGGAAACGGAAGCAGTATTGCCGCGGTTAAAGACGGAAAATGTATTGACACAACGATGGGGCTTACTCCGCTCGAAGGGCTGATTATGGGAACGAGAAGCGGAGATATCGACCCTGCCGTAGTCGAATTTATGTGTAAATGTAAAGACATAAGCGTCGAAGAATGTCTCAGAATTCTGAATAAAGAAAGCGGATTTAAGGGAATTGCCGGAAAGAGCGATTGCCGCGACCTTTGCAGCGGAGCGGAAGAAGGTAACGAACTTTGCAAACTTGCGCTCGATATGTTTACATACCGTATTAAAAAATATATCGGAAGTTATTTTGCCGCGCTCGGCGGGCTCGACTGTCTCGTATTTACGGGCGGTATCGGAGAAAACAGCAAAGAAGTGCGCGCAATGATTATGCAAGGAATGGAACATTTGGGCATAGATTTCGATTTCGAATTAAACGACGCTACGCCGAGAGGGAAATATGCCGTTTTGAGCAAACCCGAATCCAAAGTTAAAGTAGTTGTTATGCCTACCAACGAAGAACTCGTTATTGCACGCGACGCAGTAAGACTCGGTTCGATAAAATAAAAATATATTATACAAATTATACGGAAAAAGTTGACATAAAATAATTTTTTCTATATAATTTCATAGACAATAAAAACAAATAAACAGAGGAGGTGCGGAAAATGGCTGTACCGAAGTCCAAAGTATCGAAACAAAGAGGAAATACGCGTTTTGCTAACTGGAAGCTGAAACCCCTTAACCTGGTTGAATGCTCGCAGTGCCACGAATTGAAAAAGCCCCACGAGGTTTGCCCCAAATGCGGCTATTATGACGGTAAACCCGTCGTAATAGATAACGACAATAAATAGGGCTTATTTGTTTTCGACAGAGGTATAATTTTTAAGTTTGAAGTAGAGGACATTGTTCCTCTATTTCTTGTATAAAAAAGAGGTGAAAAATGATGAAAATCGTTCTTGACGTATACGGCGCGGATTACTCGCCCGATGAACTTATCAAAGGCGCGATTGACGCCGTAAACGAAGAAAAAGACTTCGAACTTGTTCTTTTCGGGAAGAAAGCCGAAATAGAAAATAAATTAGCGTCGTTAGGATACGCAGGAAAGCGTATCGAGGTAAAAGACGCGCCGGAAGTGATTACAAACGAAGACGTTCCCACCGAAGCGGTAAGAAAAAAAACGAATTCTTCACTTATCGCCGCATTGAACTATCTTAACTTAGACAAGGACGCGGTAGGTATGGTTTCCGCAGGCAGCACCGGTGCGGTTCTTACCGGCGCCGTACTTCTTCTCAAAAGAATCAAAGGGGTAAATCGTCCCGCTCTTTGTCCCGTTCTTCCAACCGTTATCACAAATAAAAGCGTGCTTTTGATGGACTGCGGAGCCAACGTTGAGCCAAAACCTATAAATTTAGTACAGTTTGCCGTAATGGCAAGCGCGTATTCGAGGCGAATTTTAGGCGTAGAGAATCCGCGAGTGGGACTTCTGAGCAACGGGGCGGAAGATAAGAAAGGAAACGCGCTCAATAAAGAGGCGTTCCCTATGTTGAAAGAATGTAAAAGTATAAATTTCGTTGGAAATATAGAGGGAAGGGACATATTGTCGGGAAACGTGGACGTCGTTGTGTGCGACGGATACTCGGGCAACATTGCCCTTAAATCTTGCGAAGGTACGGCGCTTAGTATGTTTTCTATGATAAAAGACGGCATAATGAGCGGGGGACTGCGAGCAAAAATAGGATACCTCTTGCTTAAACCCGTTTTCAAAGGAATAAAAAAGAGAACGGATTACAACGACAACGGCGGCGCGGTTTTGTTGGGTTTGGAAAAAATCATCGTAAAATCGCACGGAAGTTCCAAGGCGAAAGCGATTAAGAATTCCATTTTACAAGTAAAACGTTTAAGCGAAGGGAAAGTGGTGAACTCCATTGAAAACGAACTCGGAAATCGCGCTTGATTTCGGCGATATAGAAAACATTATAGGGTATCGGTTCGAAAATAAAGAACTACTTGTAACGGCGTTTACCCACTCATCGTACGCAAACGAACATAAACGGGCGTGCGATTACGAGCGTATCGAATTTCTCGGAGACGCGGCGCTCGGTTATATCGTCGGCAAGAGGTTATTTTCCTATTTTCCGTCGGCGAAAGAAGGAGAATTGACCAAAAGAAGAGCCTCGCTCGTCAGCGCGGAAACGCTTTCGGAAATAATAGACGAGTACGGTCTGATAGACTATCTTCGCATAGGAACTGGAAAAAACAACAAAACAATTCTGCTTTCGGAAAACGTTAAGTGCGATTTGTTCGAAGCCATAGTCGGAGCGATAGTTCTCGACAGCGGTTCTTTGATTTCGGCGGAAAAATTCATATGGACGAAAATGGAGAAATATCTCGGTTGTCCCTGCGTCGATTATAAGTCAAAAACGCTCGAATACTGCGCGAAAAAGAAACTGAAATGCACGATAGATACCAGACAAACCGAAGAAAATGAAAAAACATTTTTTTGCGAGGTCTTTGTCAACGGAAAAAAAGAGGGCGAGGGAAAAGGCAGAAACAAACATTTCGCCGAACGCGCCGCTTGCCGTATTTTTTATGAAAACGTAATAACGAAGGAAGCCTGACGGCTTCTTTTATTTTTTTTATTTAATCGCATATTTTTGCTTGACACGGGATAGAATAATGGTATAATAAAGTTAGCAATCAAAGATGATGACTGCTAACAACGGTTAAAAGTGATTGCCAGAGGTAAAATGTCGGAAGATAAGCTGTCGGAAAGAAAGCAAAAAATTCTTAAAGCGGTGGTCGAGGAGTATATAGCCGGCGCGTCGCCGATTTCCAGCGGAGAAATCAAGGCGAAGCACTTCGACAATATCAGCAGCGCGACTATAAGAAACGAATTGTCCGCATTGGAAGAAATGGGGTATCTCATTCAACCGCATATTTCCAGCGGAAGAATTCCTTCAAGAAAGGCTTACTCTCTGTATGTCGACAAGTTTATCAGAAAACAGGCTCTTACGAAAAAAGAGATTGCGTTGATAGAAACGTCTTTCGACAGAAGGTTCGGCGCGATAGAGGACCTCGTCAAAAGCACGGCAAAGGTAATAAGCGACATTACTAATTATACTTCGGTAATCGTTCTTAAAAACATTAACGAAGTGGTAATCAAAGCCGTAAAACTTGTCGGGCTTGACGAACACAGCGCGCTTGTGGTTATCATAACCGACAGCGGGATAATAAGGGATAACGTCATATCTTTATCGCAGGCGATTGACGAAGCGTATATAAACGACGCAAACGCGCTTATCAACAAAATATTTTCGGGAAAGAGCGTAAGCGAAATTAAGGATAAAGATAATATCGTAGATACCGAACTTGCCGATTTTCGCGAACTTTTCGAAAACATAGTTTCTATTCTCGCGTCATACGCCGAGAAAGATGAGAAAAACGTGTATTTCGAGGGACAGAGCAAATTTCTTGAATCGCCCGACCAGGATTTGACGTCGGCAAAGAACTTTCTTGAAGTGATAGATACCAAAGAACGGTTTGCCGATATGGTAGACTCTGGTGCGGAACTTGAATTTAACGTTAAAATCGGTAAAGACGAGAAAGGCGGAATAGATAAGTGCGCAATCGTTACCGCAAAATACATTTATCAAGGCAAAGAACTCGGTTGCGCGGGAGTAATAGGACCGGAAAGAATGAATTACGGTAAAGTTATGAGCGTACTCGATTATATCAAGAAAACTCTTAACGGACTGGACGGAGATAAAGACGGAGGCAATAATGAGTGAAAAAGACAAGACGGTCAACAATGAAAACGAAGAAACCGTTACCATAACGGAAGAAGAGACCGAAACAAAGGAAACCGAATGCGACATAGAGTGCGAACCCATTGTGATTGCGGACGAAACTCAGAAGAAAATCGACGAATACAAGGATATGGCGCAACGTTTGCAGGCGGAATTCGACAACTATCGTAAACGCAACAACGAAAGCGTAAGGATAGCGAGAAGCGACGGAATAAACGACGTGATATGCGCGCTTTTGGACGTTATCGATAATTTCGAACGCGGAATATCCACTGTTACCGATGAGAATGCAAAAAGCGGAATGGAACTAATTTACAAACAGATTCTTGCGTTGCTTACGAAATTCGACGTTGTGGAAATCGAAGCGAAAGGTAAAGAATTCGACCCGAAATTTCATCACGCAATCGCGCAATGCGAGGACGGCGAAAAGGCTAACACGGTAGTGGAAGTTTATCAAAAAGGATATAAAAGAAAAGATAAGGTGCTGAGACCGAGTATGGTCAAGGTGGCACAATAAATTCAGCAATAAAGGAGATTATGTATTATGGCAAAAATAATTGGTATCGATTTAGGAACAACTAACTCTTGCGTAGCCGTTATGGAAGGCGGCGAAGCCGTAGTTATACCCAACGCGGAAGGCGGAAGAACAACGCCTTCGGTAGTGGGTTTTGCAAAAGACGGGCAAAGACTCGTCGGACAGGTCGCCAAAAGACAGGCGGTCGTAAACCCCGAAAAAACCATTTCTTCAATCAAAAGAGAAATGGGTACTTCTTACAAGGTTAATATCGACGGAAAGAGTTATACTCCGCAGGAAATTTCCGCGATGATACTTGCAAAACTCAAAACCGACGCGGAAGCGTACCTCGGACAGAAAGTTACGCAGGCGGTAATAACCGTACCCGCATATTTCAGCGACAGTCAGAGACAGGCGACGAAAGACGCGGGAAAAATCGCGGGACTCGAAGTCCTCAGAATTATAAACGAACCTACGGCGGCTGCGCTCAGCTACGGTCTCGATAAAGACGGAAAAAATCAAAAAATCCTTATTTACGACCTCGGCGGCGGAACGTTCGACGTAAGTATTCTCGAACTCGGCGACGGCGTTTTCGAAGTTCTTGCAACCAACGGCGACACTCGTCTCGGCGGCGATGATTTTGATAACGAAATAATGAAGTGGATTGTTTCCGAATTCAAGAAGAACGAGGGAATAGATTTGTCAACCGACAAAATGGCGATGCAGAGAGTAAAAGAAGCGGCGGAAAGAGCGAAAATCGAGCTCAGCGGCGTTCAGAAAGCGAACATAAACCTGCCGTTTATCACAGTAGGACCCAACGGACCTCTTCATATCGATATGGACTTGACGAAAGCGAAATTCGACGATATGACGTCGTTCCTCGTCAACAAAACGATTGCGCCTACGCAACAGGCTCTTAAAGACGCGGGAATTACCGCAGCGCAAATCGACAAAGTTGTGCTTGTAGGCGGTTCTACTCGTATTCCCGCGGTTTGCGAAGCTGTTAAGAAGATGACGGGTAAAGAACCCTATAAAGGAATTAACCCCGACGAATGCGTCGCGCTGGGCGCGGCTATACAGGGCGGCGTTCTTGCCGGAGACGTAAAAGACGTTCTTCTTCTCGACGTCACGCCGTTGTCTCTCGGTATCGAAACGATGGGCGGAGTATTTACCAAACTTATCGACCGCAACACGACTATTCCTACCAAAAAATCGCAGGTGTTCAGTACCGCAAGCGATAATCAGACCAGCGTGGATATTCACGTTCTGCAAGGCGAAAGAGCAATGGCTCAGGACAACAAAACGCTCGGAAGATTCGAACTTACGGGAATTCCGCCGGCAATGCGCGGCGTTCCGCAGATTGAAGTTACCTTCGACATCGACGCCAACGGTATAGTGAGCGTTACCGCGGTGGACAAAGGAACGGGTAAATCCAACAATATTACGATTACCGCATCCACAAATCTAACCGACGAAGATATCGATAAGGCGGTAAAAGAAGCGGAGAAATACGCGGAAGAAGATAAACAGCGTAAAGAGCTTATTGAACTCAAAAACAATGCCGAACAACTTATTCTTGCGATAGACAAAGCGCTTGCGGAATCGGGAGACAAACTTTCCGACGAAGACAAGTCCGTTCTTGAAAACGCAAATAAAGAGGCAAAGGAGAATTTGGAAAAAGCCACGACGGTTGACGAAGTCAAGAATATTACCGAGACTCTCAGCAAAGCGACAAATCCGATTTTCACGAAACTGTATCAAGAGGCTCAGGCAAACAACGGAGGACAAGCCGGGGCGAACGGCGGAGCCGACGACACGATAAACATTAACCCCGACGATATTAAATAATGGCTCAAACTAATTATTACGATGTTTTAGGCGTTTCAAAGACAGCGAGTGCGGACGAAATAAAGTCCGCATATCGTCGTCTTGCGAAGAAATATCATCCCGACGTTTACGCAACCGCGGACGAAAAAACGAAAAAAGACGCCGAAACGAAATTCAAAGAAATAACTCACGCTTACGACGTGTTAAGCGACCCGCAGAAAAAAGCGGCTTACGACCAGTACGGCAGCGAAGACGGTCCGACTTTTTCCGGCGGAGGAAATCCGTTCGGAGAGGGAAGCCCGTTCGGCGGCGGGTTCGAAGACCTTTTCAGCAACATTTTCAGCGGTTTTACCGGAGGCGGCAGAAGCGGCGGACAAAGCAGACGTGACAGAAACGGCGACGACGTCGAATGTACCGTCAACCTCACGTTTAAGGAAGCGTGCTTCGGCGTTAAAGATAAAGAAATCGTCTTTAACAGAATGGAGAGGTGTTCGTCCTGCAACGGCACGGGTTCGAAATCCGCTACGGGCGTACAGACTTGTTCGAGATGTAACGGAACGGGTACCGTAACAATCCAGCAAAGGACGCCATTCGGCGTTATGCAAACGCGTTCGGTTTGTCCGCAGTGTAACGGCGAGGGTAAAGTTATAGTCGACAAATGCACGGAGTGCTACGGCAAAGGAATAGTCCGCAGACAGCGCAGGCTGAAAGTCAACATTCCTGCCGGAGTGGATAACGGAAATACGATGACGATAGCGAAAGAGGGTTGCGCCGCGCCGAACGGCTCGGGCGTAAGCGGAAATCTTTTCCTTATCTTTAAGGTAGCGTCCCATCCCGTCTTTGTTAGAGAGGGTATAAATATCAGCTACGAACTCCCTATTACCATAATGCAAGCCGCATTGGGAGCAAAAATTTCCGTGCCCACGCTTGACGGAAGCACAACGATTGATATTCCCGAAGGAACGCAGAACGGAACGGTAATACGGGTTAAAGGAAAAGGCGTGAAAAATCTCAGAAAAGACGCGTACGGAGATATGTATATCCATATCGTCATAGACGTGCCAAAATCGCTTAATATCAAACAACGCGCCGCTTTACGCGAGGCGGACGAGCAACTTTCCAAGGCAAAATACGACCTTGTCGATAAGTTCAATAAAAAGCTACGGGATATGCAATAATGAAATGGTATGAAATAACCGTCAATACGACCTCCGAATACACCGACCTGATTGCCGACGTGTTTTTCAGCGTGGGTTGCGGCGGCGGAGTAAAAATTATCGATAAAAACGACGTTATGGACATTCTCAGAAGCAATCTGATGTGGGATTACGTCGACGAAGACGTTTTCAAAAAAAGCGAAATAGCCAAAGTAAGCGGCTTCGTAAGCAAAGAAGAACTCGACGCAAAACTTAACGAGATTAAAAACGTAATAAAAGAAAACGGTTATACGGCTGGCGAAATTACAATAAATGAAGTCGACGACGAGAGTTGGTACGACTGTTGGAAGAGGTATTATTCGCCGATAGAAATCGGAAAATATGCAATCGTTCCCGAATGGATTAACTATAAGTCGGCGGAAGATAAGACCGTTATCCTTATCGACCCGGGTATGGCGTTCGGTACGGGAGAACACGAGTCCACCAAAATGTGCCTGAAACTTATGAGCGACGTTGATTTCAAAGAAAAAAACGTAATCGACGTAGGCACAGGTAGCGGAATTCTCGGGGTAGGCGCAATGCTCAGCGGCGCAAAAAGCTGTTATATGTGCGATATTGACAGCGTGGCAGTGAAAGCAGCAAAAGAAAACGCCGCTTTGAACAATGTCGATAAAAAAGTCGTTATAGAGCTTGCCGACCTGCTTACCAAGAAAGAGAAAAAAGCGGACGTAATTCTTGCCAACCTCACGGCGGATATACTTATAAGACTGAGTATGGGTTTGACAAAACATATGAACGAGAACGCGTGTCTTATCTGTTCGGGAATAATTCACGAGCGGAAAAAAGAGGTAATCGACGCATTCGTTAAAGCCGGACTGACTCTTTCCAAAGAGGAAACAATGGGCGAATGGGACGCGCTTCGCTTTGTTTTTTAGATATGGACTTAAAGCGTTTTTTTTGCGACGAAAAAATAAACGGCGACATTGTAAAATTGAGCGGCGACGAATTTTACCACGCGGTGAAAGTAACCCGTCACAAAGTAGGTTATAAACTTATACTATGCGACAATGGAAATTACGACTATTACGCCACGATTAAAGAAATCAATCGCGATTTTCTCATTGCGAAAATCGATAAACGCGTTTTTAATCCCGTTGAATCGGATTTCAAACTGAATCTTTATATAGGGAACAATAAAGATATTGATTCCGTAGTGCAGAAAGCGGTTGAAATGGGAGTAAATTCCATTACGCCGTTCGTTTCCGAACGTTGTAACGTCAAAGAAATAAATTACGAACGACTTAATAAAATCGTCCTCGAAAGCAGTAAACAATGCGGAAGAGCGCGTCTTGCTACAATAAACGAACAAATTACATTCGAAGAAGCCGTAACGCAAGCTAAAACAGGAGAAGTTTTCCTGTTTTACGAATTCGAGGATAAGAATTTTGTTCGTGATACGCTGATTAAAAGTAAAGAAATAAGTATATTTATCGGAACGGAAGGCGGCTTTTCCGAAGAAGAAATCGCTTTTGCGCATAAAGAGGGGATAAAGACTTATTCTCTCGGAAAGAGAATTATGCGGGTTGCTACTGCGGTAGTTTCCGCGTGCGCGCTTGTAAACGACAAGGCGGAAGGAAGTTTTAATTGAAAGTATCGGTATTCAATCTTGGCTGTAAGGTCAATCAATACGAATGCGACGTCATAAGCGAAAAACTTTCTTTTGACGGACATACCGTCGTGCAAAACCTTGAACGAGCCGACGCTTATATTCTGAATACCTGCGCCGTTACGGCGGAAGCGGAAAGAAAATCGAGACAAGCCGTTTCCCGTTGTCGCGCGCTTAACCTGGACGCAAAAGTTTTTATCCTCGGATGCGCGTCGCAGAATAATCCCGATAGTTTCAAAAAAGACGGGGTAATATACGTTTCCGGAACGGCGGACAAATTTGCCGTAACCGAACGCCTCGAAGACGACGAGTTCAATATCAACTCGACTAACTTACCCGTAACATATGAAAACGGCGGCATAACCGCGCCGCACAGAACGCGTACGTTCGTAAAGATACAGGACGGATGCAACAATTTTTGTTCTTATTGTATTATTCCGTATTTAAGAGGTAGGAGCCGTTCGAGAAAAATTGAAGACGTTGTTTCCGAAATAAATATTCTCGCGCCCAAAACCAAGGAAATCGTTCTTACGGGCGTAGATATAATGGCGTACGGAAAAGACTGCGGGACGACCTTATCGGAACTTCTGAAAGCCTTATCGAACGTTGACGTGAGAATACGCCTCGGCTCGATTTATGCGGAAAAAATAACGGAAGAATTGCTCGACGCGGCGTTCGGGCTTAAAAAATTCTGTCCGCATTTCCATCTGTCTCTTCAAAGCGGCGACGATAAAGTTCTTAAAGATATGAACAGACATTACGCCGCAGGAGAATATCTCGAAAAGATAGATTTAATAAGAAAATACGACCATTTGTCGGCTATAACGACAGACGTAATAGTAGGTTTTCCGACGGAAACGGATGAAGCGTTTGAAAATACGAAAAAATTTGTCAAAGAAGCCGCTTTTTCCGATTTGCATATTTTCCCGTTTTCCGCACGAAGCGGAACGCGAGCCGCGCTTTACCCCGTTTTATCGGCTGAAAAGGTGAAAGCGCGTAAAAAAGCATTATCCGATGAAAAGAAGATACTGCACAATGATTTCTTGAAAGCAAATTTAGGGAAAACGCACGAAGTCGTCATCGAAGAAGAAAAAGACGGATTTGGCGTAGGTTATTCTCGAAATTATATAAGAATTTACACGACAGGAAACGAAGGAGAAATTGTTTACGCAACTCCATCGACAATTTATAAAGACGGATTAAAGGAGGTTTAGAACTTATGTCTGATTGTTTATTCTGTAAAATAGCAAACGGCGACGGAAACAAAGTATTCGAAAACGAGGATTTCGTCATAATCAAAGATATTGCGCCGCAAGCCGCGTTGCATTATTTGGCGATACCGAAAAAACATTTTGACGATATCGCAGATATTGCATCGAAGGCCCCCGAGCTTCTGACAAGAATTTTAACGAAGATAACGAGTCTCATCGACGAACTCGGCTTAAAAGACGGTTTCAGAATGATTACAAACAAAGGAACGAACGGTTGCCAAAGCGTTAAACACTTACACATTCACTTGCTCGGCGGAGAAAAATTAGGGGAGAGGATGTGTTGATTTGTATTTTATAATCAACGATAACGAAAAAGACGCAACAAAGTTGCGTCTTTATTTTTTAATGAAAAGCAATCAATATTTTCTTTTCTTAGCGTTTTCGGCTTTCTTTTTTCTTCTTACGCTGGGTTTTTCGTAAACTTCGTGACGTTTGAGGTCTCCGATGATACCATCGTTAGAACATTTTCTTTTCCAGCGACGGAACGCGCTGTCTACCGATTCGTTTTCTTTTACGTATACAGTTGCCATTGAGTTTCACCTCCCTTGGAAAAGATTTCCTAAATATTCTATATTATTTTCCTTCGATTGTCAATCAATTTCATAAACAGCGGAAAAATTTGTCTTAATTTGTCGAATAAACCGTAATTATGTCCGCCGTATAAATTTTATGCCGTATTGTTATAAAATTAAATAAAACAATGGAGGCACATATGAATAAACGAACGGACGAATGGAAAAAATACGTAAAAGAAGCAAAAATCAGATTAAATCAGAGTCGATTCAACCCTGTGGACGACGAAGTTTTTTATATGAATTCCCAAAAACTTACCAAACAGGACATTTCTCGAATGAACAGCATTATTTCCGAAGTGGTTGCAAGCGACGATTTTGTTTCCGACCCGCTCGGACGCTTGATAGAAAACGACGTCTATAACAGGCTTGATAATGAAGCCAAAACCAAATATATGTTGGATTTAAGTTCAATTTATCTCGCTTTGCGCGCAAAATTCAACAAATAACATTTTTTTAAGGATAAAACGCTTAGGATACTCGTCGAAATTTGTCGAATTATAAAACGAAAGGAGAGAGGCAGACGGATTCGGGTAGTTTTATTCAGCAACTCAAAGATAAACTCGATATAGTCGACGTAATAGGCGACTATGTATCGTTACAACGTAAAGGACGCGATTACTGGGCGTGTTGCCCCTTTCATCACGAGAAAACGCCCTCTTTTCAGGTAAAAACTTTTCACCAGTTTTTTATATGCTACGGTTGCGGAAAGAAAGGAGATATTATCAATTTCGTAATGGAAATGGATAAACTTTCTTTCGGTGAAGCAATAGAAAAACTTGCTAAAAAAGCAGGTTTGGAAGTTCCCGAACGCGCCGTAGACGTCAAATACAAAAAGCAAAAAGAACAGCTTGAAAAAATTTACGCAATAAACCGCGAAGCCGCGCTTTTTTATCATAATAATCTAAGAAAAGACGAAGGAGAACCCGCGTTAAGTTACCTCGCGGGAAGAGAACTGACGAGTTCGACTATAAAAAAATTCGGAATAGGTTATTCTTACGACTATTCTTCGCTTGTAGATTATCTTAAAACAAAGGGATACACAGTCGAATCTATGAAAGAAGCGGGGGTGGTCGGCGTAACCGACGAAGGAAGAACCTATGATTTTTTCGCCAAAAGGCTTATTATTCCCATTATCAGCGCTTCGGGTAAAGTAATAGGTTTTACGGGACGAAGTCTCGAACCAAAGCCTAACCACGCTAAATATAAGAATACTTCGACAACGCCCGCTTTCAACAAAAGGAAAAATCTGTTCGGGATAAATATGTACAAACAGTACGTTCCTTCGGGCAACAGGGCGATGATACTCGTCGAAGGGCATATGGACGTAATCAGTTTGTTTCAGGCGGGAGTTCGGAACGTAGTAGCTTCTATGGGAACCGCGCTCACGCCAGAACAATGCCGCGAAATAAAGCGTTTTGCCGATATCGTTTACGTCTCTTACGACGGTGACTCGGCTGGGCAAGCGGCTACTCTTAAAGGTCTTTCTCTTCTTAAAAACGAAGGACTTGAAGTTAAAGTAGTTCAACTGACCAACAACCTCGACCCGGACGACTACGTTAAAAAATTCGGAAAAGACGGATATCTCAATCTTGTCGACGCCGCGCTTCCGCTTGTCGATTTCAGATTAAAGAAAATAGAAGAAAAATATTCGTTCGACAGCTATGACGAAAGGGTAAAATACGTAAAAGAAACGGTAGGCGTCCTTAACGAACTCGATAACGTAGAAAGAGCCGTTTACGTAGAAAAAGTGAGTTCGGTTGCCGGGCTTTCGCAGGACAGGATTTTATCTTATCTGCAAAGCGAAAAACCTGCTGTGGAAAAAGACGTTTTAACTTCGTCCGAACAAAGCGAAACGACGACCAAAACGGAAAACAACGCTCTATCGATAGCTGAAAGATACGTTATTTCTTCTATGGTATTCGGAAAAGACTACGTAAGATACGGAGACGTAACCGCAGACTATTTCGAAAACGAAGGGATAGTTAAAATTTTTAACTATATCGACGAATGCGCAAAAAGCGCAACTTTACCGATTGCTTCGAGATTATACGACTTGACAAGTAAGGAAGAAGCGGACGAAATCATATGCGCAACTGACGACGTTAAAATGGAAAATCAAGCGATTTTTTATGAACAATGTGTCAAAAAACTGCATAAAAGGTACGTTGATAAGGAAATCAAGAAAACCGTAGCGGAATTGAATAATGAGAAAGACGAAGAGAAAAAATCAGTATTGAAACAAAAAATTGTAATGCTCACGCAGATGAAAAAGTAAAAGAGAGGTGTAAAATGCCGGAATACGACGAACGTACGAAGCAGGAACTTGAAAAAATTATCGAAGCGTATAAGGAGAAAAAAGCCATTCCCGAAGACGAACTTCTAAACAGAATGGACAGAATTCAACTTGACGCCAAAGAACTCGACGAAGTATACGATTATCTTGCAAAAAAAGGGATAAAAGTTATCAACGTAGAAGAACAAGGCAAAATCAACGACCAGATGCTCCAAAAAATAATGAGCGAGGTCAATATCGACGACTCAGTCAAAATGTATCTTAAAGATATAGGCAGGGTCCCGCTTCTGAACGCTCAGGAAGAACTTGCTCTTGCTGAAAAAATGAGTCAAGGCGACGAAGAGGCTAAAAAGCAACTCATAAACGCCAATCTTCGTCTCGTGGTAAGCATTGCAAAACGATACGTAGGACGCGGTATGCAATTCCTCGATTTGATACAGGAAGGCAATCTCGGGCTTATGAAAGCCGTCGAAAAATTCGATTATACAAAGGGTTTTAAGTTTTCCACTTACGCCACGTGGTGGATAAGACAGGCGATTACTCGTTCTCTTGCCGACCAGGCAAGGACGATACGAATTCCCGTTCATATGGTGGAAACCATAAATAAACTGACAAAAGTTAGCAGAATGTTGCTGCAAAAACTCGGAAGAGAACCTACGCAAACGGAAATAGCCGAAGCAATGGGAATTCCCGAATCGAAAGTAGTCGAAATACAGAAAATAGCGCACGACCCCGTCTCGCTGGAAACGCCGATAGGCGAAGAAGACGACAGCCATCTCGGAGATTTTATCGAAGACAAGAGCACGGCAAGCCAGATAGAAGTAGCGGAAATGAAAGAGAGGAAAGAGCTTATAGAAGAAATTCTTACAAGCCTTGCTCCACGGGAAGCCGCCGTTCTTATTTTACGTTACGGGCTTAGAGACAACCGTCCGCGTACTCTCGAAGAAGTCGGAAAAGAATTTAACGTCACGCGTGAAAGAATCAGACAGATAGAGGCAAAAGCGTTAAGAAAACTCCGTCACCCGAACAAAATGAAAAAATTTCAGGACTTTCTCGACAGATAATGTTACGTTTAAGCGGTCGTTTGAACGCGCTGTATAATGAAATTCCCGCAACCGACGGCACTGTCGTCGATATAGGCTGCGACCACGGAAAAATAATCGTCGCCGCCGTTTTATCGGGTAAATGCGCGCACGGAATAGGCGTGGACATAAGTAAACGCAGTCTATCTAAAGCTATGGAATATGCCGCAAAATACGGCGTTTCCGATTTTGTCGACTTTTTCGAAGGGGACGGTTTTGCTCCTATAAAAGAAAAAGTAGCTTGCGCGGTTATCGCTGGGTTAGGCGGAAATGAAACGGTAAAAATTGTTTCATATCCGCACGAGTGCGATTGTTATGTGCTTTCTCCGCATCAGGACGCGCATATTTTACGTAAATATATGAAAGAAAACGGTTTGTATGCCGAAAAAGATTTTGTGATTTACGACAAAAACAAATTCTATCCCGTAATCTTCGCAAAGAAAGGCGAATGCGACTATACGGAAGAAGAAATATATCTCGGAAAAAATTTTCCTATGACAAAGGAATACGAACTAAGAAACGAACTTCGGCTCGAATACATAAAAAGAATAAAAAATAATTGCGAACACAAAATATCGCCTGAGCTGGAAAAAGAATCGGAGGCGCTTGAAAAATGGCAAAAATCAAGGATGTAATAGAAATTATCGAAAAGTTTGCGCCGCTTAATCTTCAAGCCGATTTCGATAATTGCGGCTTGAAAATCGGAAACATAGAACAGGAATTAACGGGCGTATTAGTAACTTTGGATACAAATCTGGATGTCGTTAAGGAAGCAATCGAAAAAAAATGCAACCTGATAATCGAGCATCATCCGCTTATTTTTCACGCGATTAAAAAAATCGACTCGTCTTATCCGCAAATGCAAGCCGCTATGCTTGCGATAAAAAACGATATTGCGGTTTATTCCGCTCACACAAACGTAGATTTTTGCGACGGCGGTCTTAACGATTACGTTGCGTCGCAAATCGGTTTGCAAGACGTGAAAAAGGCGGGAGGAATTGACGCGCCGAGAATAGGCGTCTTACCAGAAGAAAAGACTTTGCGTGAATTTGCGGAAGAACTCGGAAAACTTTTCGGCGACGGAAATTTTTCCACAATTGGCGATAAAGAAAAAAAGATAAAACGCGTAGCAGTAGTAAACGGCGGAGGAGGGTCGAGCGACGACGACCTGATTTTAGCTATGAACGCGGGAGCAGACGTCTTTGTTACCGGAGACGTAAAATATAACGTCGCGCGTTTGGCAAAAGACGCAAACTATGCTATAATACAAATCGGTCATTATAATAGCGAGCAAGGATTCAAACCTTTGATGGCGAAAATTTTAAGCTCGGAAATAAAAGAAAATTATATTCATCAGGCAACATCGTTGCTTAATCCGTATAATTGACAAGGAGAATGGAAATGTCGGTAGAAAAAATACTCGAATATCAGAAGATAGATTTCAATATCTACAAAAAAGAAAAAGATTTCGCTCAATCAACCGAGATGAAGCGGATGCTTTTATGCAAAGAAGAAGTGAAGAACAAACGCGACAGTCTTGACGCGCTCGTTTCCGAACTCGATAAATGCTACGCTTTGCTCGACAATCTCGAAAGACGTCTTAACGAAGAGGATGTAAACCGTACCTCTTTCGAAACCGATTTTTCCGACTATACGGATATTAAAGAATTCGACAAATACGAAAAAAACTTTTCTAAATACGAAGAAACGGTTTCCGCCATTATCAAGGATATACAAAAAACGATTAAGCGCATAGGCGAAATCAACGAAGCCAACAAAAAAATCAACGACCAGATTAGCAGGCTCGTCGTAGAATTCAACAATGCGAAAATGCAAACGGAAGAAAAGAGAAAGATTTTGCTCGGAGAAGCCATTCCTTTTGCGAAAAAGCTCAAAGAGCTCGAATCTTCAATCGACGAAAATCTGCTTTCGAAATACAAGGAGCTTAGGAAAAAGAAAAAAATGCCGGCTTTTGTTCCTTATTCCGACGGAAACTGTATGGGATGCGGAATAGGCATAGAAGTCGAGGTAGGGAAGAGTATGGTCAATCCATACGATTGCGCGGAATGTCCGCATTGCGGAAGAATAGTTTATAAATTGAATTAAAAGGGTAGCCCGCGCATAGAATTTCGTGAGGTGAATTATGCGCTTTACGAAAATGAACGGGCTTGGAAACGATTATATTTTTCTTGACGGGACAAAAGAATTGCCGACTTTATCCCGTGGCGATATTATAAAACTATGCGACCGTAATTTCGGAATAGGCGGCGACGGCGTCGTGGTTGTTACGAAGTCCGACAAAGCCGATTTGAAAATGATAATCTATAATTCCGACGGGAGCACGGCGGAAATGTGCGGGAACGCGCTCAGATGTCTGGCAAAATACGCTTATAACAACGGTATCACGTCGGACAAGTACCTTAAAATAGAGACAGGCGGCGGTATGCGCTTCGCTAAAATAAATTCAGACGGAACGGTGACGGCAAATATGCGTAAGCCGTTTTCCGATTTTAATTTAACGAAAATTCCGCTCGAAACGGTTATACAGGGATACAAAGTCAATGCGGGAAATCCGCATTTCGTCGTTTTCTGTTCGTCGATAGACTCGCTTTTCGACATATGCGGCGCAAAACTTTCGGAAAATACAACTTATTTTCCCGAGAGAACGAACGTAGAATTCGCAAAACTCTCTTCTTCGGATAATTTTGCGATGGTACGCGTATACGAACGCGGAAGCGGAGAAACGCTCGCTTGCGGGACGGGAGCAACCGCGGTATTCGAAGCGGCTCACCATTTCGGATATCTGAAAGATAACGCCGCGATAAAACTTAAAGGCGGCACTTTGTATTGTTCGCATAACAGTAAAGGAGAAGTCCTGGTTACGGGCGACGCAGAGTTTAATTTTACGGGAGAAACCGAATTACTTACGGAGGAAAAATACTACTATGGTGAAGGTAAATAAAAATTACTCAAACATCAAAGAAACATATCTTTTCAGCGAAACGGCTAAGAAAATAGCCGCTTTTTCCGCGTCTCATCCCGATGTCAAAGTTATAAAGATGAGCATAGGAGACGTCACGAAACCTCTTGTTCCCCAAGTAGTAGACGCGATGAAACGCGCCGCGGAAGAAATGGGAACACAGGAAGGATTTCACGGATACGGTCCCGAGCAGGGATACGCTTTTCTTAAAGATAGTATACGCGATTACTACGGAAAAGAAATGGACGTAATTTTAGACAGCGACGAAATATTTATTTCCGACGGAGCAAAAAGCGATATCGCTAATATTACCGATATTTTTTCCAATGAAAACGTAATCGCGGTTCCCGACCCGGTTTATCCGGTCTATGTAGACAGCAACGCTATGTTGGGACGGAAGATAGTGTATCTAAAAGGTTCGGAGGCAAACGGATTTTTACCTATGCCGAATGATGACGCAAAAGCGGATATTTTCTATCTTTGCTCACCGAACAACCCGACGGGGTCGGCATATTCCCGCGAACAGTTGAAACAATGGGTGGATTACGCTTTGAAAAACGGTTCGATTATTCTTTACGACGCCGCATACGAAAGTTTTGTATCTACCGACGCGCCTCGTTCTATTTACGAAATAGAAGGTTCGAAAAAATGCGCTATAGAGTTTTGCTCGTTATCGAAAACGGCGGGATTTACGGGAACTCGTTGCGGATATACCGTCGTTCCCAAAGATTTGGTTTTCGAAGGTTTCAGTCTGAACAAAATGTGGCTCAGGCGACAAACTACTAAGTTTAACGGCGTAAGTTACGTCGTACAGCGCGCTGCCGAAGCGGTTTTTTCGGAAGACGGCTTAAAAAACGTACGCGAAACGATAAACTATTACAGACGCAACGCTTCGGTAATGGCGGAAGTTCTTACGCGACTCGGAATAAGTTTCACCGGTGGAGTGAATTCGCCGTATCTTTGGTTCAAAGTGCCTGACGGTATGACGAGTTGGGAATTCTTCGATTATCTGCTCAACGGTTGCGGCGTAGCGGGCACTCCGGGCAGCGGTTTCGGAGAATGCGGCGAAGGATATTTTCGTTTAACCGCTTTCAATACATATGAAAATACGGTTGAAGCGATGAACAGAATGGAAAAATTATATAATAAACAATAAATTATGGAGGTCACTAATGAGCGTTACAATACTTGTCGGCGCACAATTCGGAGATGAAGGAAAGGGCAAAATAGTAGATTATCTGTCGCAGGATATGAATATGGTCGTACGTTTTCAAGGCGGAGACAACGCGGGGCATACCGTGGTAAACAAGGACGGCGAATTCAAACTTCACCTTGTTCCGTGCGGAATATTCAATAAAGGCTGCAAAGCCCTTGCCAATACAGGAATGGTTATAAACCCCGACGAATTGATTAAGGAATTGAAACAGATTTCCGATAAAAACGTCGATATAAGCAATATGTATATTTCCGCAAGAGCAACGATACTTATGCCTTATCACGTAGAACTTGACGGTTTAGGAGAAAAAAGCGGAATTTCCATAGGTACAACAAAACGCGGAATAGGTTACGCCTATGCGGACAGAATGAGAAGAACCGCGTTAAGATTCGAAGATTTACTCGACCTCGAATATTGCAAAGAACGTATATCAAAAATTATGCCGAGAATAAACGCCGAACTTTCCGCTTTGGGCGGCAAAATTTTCACCGAAGAAGAAGTTTATGCGAAATGCGTTTACTGGGCTGAAAAGTTAGGAAAAATGATTGTAGAACCCGTTTCTTTCGTCAATAACACGATAAACAGGGGAGAGAACATCCTTTTCGAAGGACAACTCGGCGCAATGAAAGACATCGACCTCGGAATTTATCCTTTTGTAACGTCGTCGAACCCCGTAGCGGCTTATGCAGCAGTAAGCGCCGGTTTCCCGATAAGCAAAATAGACAATATAGTAGGCGTAATGAAAGCGTTTACTTCCGCGGTAGGCGACGGACCCTTCCCGACCGAACTCTTCGGCAAAGAAGCGGACGGTTTCCGCGGCACGGGAGAAAAGATTGACGACGAATTCGGCGCAAGAACAGGTAGAGCAAGACGGCTCGGATGGCTTGACCTTCCCATCGTCAAATATGCCGCTACGATAAACGGATTTACCTCTCTTGCCATATGCAAAATCGATAAGCTCGACAATTACGACGAGATAAAAGTTTGCTACGCTTATAAATTGAACGGAGAAATAATAGACTATATGCCTACTTCCCGCGATTTATACAAAGTCGAACCCGTTTACGCAACGCTTAAAGGATGGAAGAAAGATACGACGCAAGTGCGCAGCTATGAGTCTTTGCCGACCGAAGCGAAAGAGTATCTTGCCTTTATCGAAAAACACGTAGGTGTTCCTGTTAAATACATCGGAGTAGGTCCGGCAAGAGAAGACTTAATTGTCAGATAAATTCAAATACCGTTTTTCGACATACTGTTTCCGTCCGAAAATACATTTTTTTCGGACGGTTTTTTTATACGTAATTTTTTCATATTCATCCGTATTATCATAAACGGTATCTTTTGAAAACCAACCGATAAACGGACAAATCATAATACACGCTCCGATATTGAAAATCGTATGGAACAGCGCTATTTTTGTATCCATTGCTACATCTATTACAAAGAACCAGTTAAGTAGTTTAGAATAATACATCAAAATAAAGACGGCAGTCGGAATTAGATTGAATAAAAAATTGAATAAAGCTACGCGAAAACTTTTTCTCGATTTACCGACTGACACGAGAAAAATCGTCGAACAAGTCCCTATATTTGCCGCCATAATCATAAAAATAGCGTTTGATAAAGATAAAACGTTTAATTTCGCAAATGAAATTATGATTACGGAAATAAGAGACGAACTTTGACAAAGCGCAGTGAGAAAGAGACTTATGAAAAAAGGGATGAAAGGATTTTGCGCCGTTAAAAAATCGAGATTAAGTATATTTACGAGTTCGGGAACGGTTTTGCCTATTATCGAAAAACTTACGAAAATAAGAGAAAATCCGCCCACAAGAAATCCCGCGCGTTTGATTTTTTCGTCTTTAATAAGCATCAACGCCATTGTGGAAAAAAATATCAGACAAGCAAAGAACGCGCCTAACGACGCATTCTGCATTACGGCAAGATAAGCGGTTGCCGTAGTTCCCACATTACTCCCAGCGACTGCAAAAAGCGTCGCTTTTTCTTTTATTCGTTCTTTATCTCGCAGAGTAGTCAAAATACTGTTTATTGCCGAGGAACTTTGGGTAACCGCAGCGGAGACAAGCCCCAGTGCGAACGAAACGGCGGGTTTAGCGATATATTTTTCGATTTTCGGAGGGACTTTTATCGCGTCGCCGAAAGCGTTGTCTATCGTGTAAATTCCGAAAAGAAATACGCCTACTCCGCTTAAAAACTTAAATATGAGATTTACCATAGTAATATCTTATTGTTTACACGGAAAAAAATGTTTTGAAAATCATTGTTTTTTGTCGTCTTATATGTTAATATATTTATAAAAGTAATATTTACATTACTGCCTGAAAAATTCTTTGAAAGGAGGCAATATGAAATCTTTCTGGCAAAACAAAAATGTTTTCAATAAAAACAGTCTGACAAGATATGCAAGCGGTTTTCCTCTGTCGGCTGATAATATATATAAAATCATCAAATTAAGCGGAATATGGAAGTTCAAATTTTGTTCTAACGTATTTGAAATTCCTCAAGACTTCGGTTCGTCTGACTTCGACGACAGTTCTTTCGGCTCGATAACCGTCCCGTCCGAATGGCAAATCAAAGGCTTCGACACCCCTATTTATACAAATATAGTATACCCATACGCTCTCGAATCGGTAAATTTATTGCGCGTTCCCAAAGTTTACGGTAAGAAAAACAGTGCGGGATTATATGTTTGCGAATTCGATTTACATAACCTAAGCGACAGGTATTATATTCATTTCGGAGGAGTAAATTCCTGCGCGGATGTTTATCTTAACGGAAGTTTCGTCGGTTACAGCGAAGATACGTTCGATTTTCAGGAATACGACGTAACAGACTACGTTAAAGAGGGGACCAACAAATTAAGCGTAATCGTTTACAGATATTGCACGGGAAGTTACCTCGAAGACCAGGATATGTGGCGTCTTAGCGGCATTTTCCGCGACGTTTTCCTAATAAACAAACCTTCCTGCGAAATTGCGGACATATACGCGCGTTCGGAATTCGTCGACGGTAATTATTCGTCGGCTGAACTTATTATCGACGCAAAGATAGGTAATTTTACGGATAATCTCACAATTGTTACCGAAGTTTTCGATAATGAAAATAATTTAATACGCACGATTGACGCGGAAGTCAAAGAAGAAAGAACGGTTATCGAAGAAAAATTCGATAAAGTCGTCGCCTGGTCGAATGAAAATCCGTATTTGTATCGAATTGACTTTACTCTGCGTAAAAACGGAGAATTCGTCGACAAAAGAAGCATAAATTTCGGTTTTCGTGAAATCAAAATCGAACCGATGAAAGACGGAAAAGGTCCGTTTATTCTTCTCAACGGTAAAGCGATTAAGTTCAGGGGAGTAAACAGGCACGAGTTCCACCCCGAATACGGTCACGCGGTGCCTGCGGAACTTATCTATAAAGATTTGATTATATGCAAAGAAAACAATATTTCCGCCATAAGAACTTCCCATTATCCGAACAGCCGCGTTTTTTATGATTATTGCGATAAACTCGGTATTCTCGTTATGTGCGAAAATAACCTTGAAACGCACGGACTAAGTATGTTTATCCCCGGCAACAGCAAAATGTGGACGAAACAATGCGTTTACAGAATGGAAAATATGGTAAATACGTATAAAAATCATCCTTGCATCGTAAGCTGGTCGCTCGGAAACGAATCGGGTTACGGCAAAGCGTTTTCGGAAATGAAAAAAGCCGCGCTTGCCATAGATAAAACGAGGTTTATCCATTACGAAGAAGACGTAAGCGGAAAAGTAAGCGACGTTTTCAGCGAAATGTACGCGCCTCTGGAAAAAATGGATTCGATAGGAAATAATAAAACGGTTTCTCATTGCCGTTTTACCGTTTTCCGTCCGCTCGGCGTTACTTACAGAAGCAAAAAATATGCAAATTTACCGTATATGCAGTGCGAATACGCGCATTGTATGGGAAACAGTCTCGGAAACTTTGCCGATTACTGGAAAGAATTCAAACGTTTCGACAGATTAGCGGGCGGATTTATATGGGATTTTGCCGACCAGGCAATTAAATACGTTGCGGAAGACGGGACGGTTGAATACCGTTACGGCGGAGACTTCGGCGATAAGCCGAATTCGGGTGTATTTTCATTTAACGGTATTGTCAAAGCAGACAGAAGTCCCAACCCCGCGCTTTTCGAAGTACGCAAACAATACCAGATGGTCGATTTTGCGTTAAATAAAGACATTTTAACCGTTAAAAACGGATTTCTGTTTACGGATATAAAAGATTACAAACTTAAATGTATATTCTTGTCGGACGGTGAAGAAGTATCGGTGAAAGAGTATACGCTTGAAACCGTACCCGCGGGGACAAATAAGGACTTGTCAATTGAAATTCCGCAAATAGAAGGAGAAGGCTCGTTGGTTTGCGAACTGCGCGCGCCGTTTGACGAAAGGGTAATAGCTTACGAACAATTTATGCTTTCGGTTAATAATTTCGAACTTACGGAATTATCGGGCAATCTGAGCTATGAAGAAACCGAATGGGAAATCCGCGTTTATAACGATTTTATGCAGTTCATCTTAGACAAAGTGACCGGCGGTATTACGAGCATTAAAAAGGGAAACGTAGAAATTCTCCGCAACCCCATAACGCCCAACTTTGTCAGGGCGACAATAGATAACGACCGTTACGAACAAGTCAATCTGGACATTGTGAAAACGATAATGGGCGTATATAAATTTCATAAAGCGCAAAAGAAACTTTCTCCTAAAAAGAACGTTCGCGTAGAGACCAAAGACGGTACGGTTTCGGTAATAATGGACTGGAAATTTTCCTACGGCAAATTGGCTACAGTCTATACGTTCTTCGACGAAGGGGTAGATATGTCCCTTATGGTAAAACCTACTTGCGAACTTGCCCGTTACGGATTTACGTTCGGTATGCGTGACAGCGTAAAAGATATGACGTTCTATGCCAAAGGTCCGTTTGAAAATTACTGCGACCGCAATACTGCCGCAATTTTACGTAAATACAGCGGAAAAGCGGAAGATTTTAATCACGAATATCTTTCTCCGCAAGAAAACGGAAATCACACCGAAGCAAGATATCTTAAACTCGGAGATTCGGACAACGGCTTAATCGTTCTTGCGCAGGAAAAACCTTTCGAGTTCAGCGTTTTGCCGTATTCGATGGAAAAAATCGAAAAAGCTGACCATGCGCACGAACTCGTCAAAGACGACCACTACACGATTACTATCGACGGTAAACAAAGAGGCGTAGGCGGAGATACTCCCGCGCTTGCGTGTCTGAAACCTCAATACAAAATCAAACCGGGTGAAGTGCACAGACTTTCGTGCAGGGTAATTCTCGACTGATGAAAGGATTGGTTCTCGAAGGCGGCGGCGCAAAAGGTGCATTCCATTGCGGCGCCGTTAAAGCATTATACGACTACGGATATACTTTCGACGGCGTTGCGGGCACGTCGATAGGCGCAATTAACGGCGCGCTTATCGCGCAAAACGGCGGCTATGAAGATATGTACGATATGTGGACGAGCATAACGGCTTCCGATTTCACAGATTTCAGCAATATAGAAGTAAGCCGACTTATAAACCGAGAATTTTCCCGCGAAACGGTAGGATACTGGATAAAACAAGCGATAAAAACGATTTCCAACCTCGGAGTTCCTACCGATAAAACAAGCGATTATCTCCATAGGATAATCGACGAAGATAAAGTAAGAAAATCTCCTATGGATTATGCGATAGTTACTTATTGCCTTAGCGACCGCGCGCCGCTCGAACTGTTCAAAGAGGATATACCCGTAGGCGAATTACATAACTACATACTCGCGAGCGCGTATTATCCCGCGTTCAAGCTCGAACGAATGAACGGTAAATATTATATCGACGGCGGAGTATACGACAATTTACCGCTCGGAATTCTTCCTAAGAAAGGTTACGACGAAATCTTTGCTATCAGAACAATGAGCCGTATGCCGTACAGGGAAGTAACCGACGATAACGTAACCGTACATTATATTTGTCCGTCGGAAGACCTCGGAAATACGGTTAATATCAATCAACAGTCTCTCAATTATAAAATCAAACTCGGATACTACGACGCTTTGCGTTTTATAAAGGGATACGGCGGTTACAGATATTACTTTATCGACGATTTGTCAATATTCGAACGAATTTTTGTCAATCTGGACGAAAAAACGAAAAATACAGTTTGCGAAACGTTGAAAATAAAAGAAGGGGACTTTATTACGGAACTGACTAATAAAATCGGTTTCGACGGGAACAACGAACGACGAAACGTCAATCCTTTTGTCGCTTTTTTCGAAGAAATAGCCGCATTTTACGGCGTAGAAAAATTCACAGTATATACCGTAAAAGATTTTCTTAAAGCCTTGCTCGATAAATCGGTAGCAATAGATACCGATTTATCTAAGAACAGTTTTATGAAATTCAGCACAAAAGCAAAAAAATTAGCATTATATCAAATAATATTACCAAAGATATCGGAGGCTTTATATGGCAGATAAGAAAAAGGTTATCGACGTAACGAAGAAGCTATGTTCACGATGGTTCATCGACGCATTCAGCGGAATGGCTCTCGGGCTTTTTTGCACGCTTATAGCGGGAACAATTCTCGGTACGATAGGCACCTGGATAAACAAAATAAACGGCGGCAACCTTGCGGGCGCGTGGATAATAAACATTGCCGGCGCCGCGAAAATGCTTATGGGCGCGGGAATAGGCGTCGGAATTGCCGTAAAACTTAAAGTTAAATCTCCGCTCGTTATGTTTTCTGCGGCGGTAGCGGGTTTTATCGGGGCATTTGCCGTTTCTTCCACAGGTGCTTTTGCAATCTTCAATTCGGATTTCAAAATTGCTTTCGGCGCGCCCGGAAACCCCATAGGCGCATATGTCGTTGCGTTGACGGCTATCGAAATTTCCTCGCTTTACGCGGGTAAAACAAAACTCGATATTATTCTTGTTCCGTTAGGCGTAATGGTAATAACTATGGTTGCGATTTTCATTGCGTGGCCGTTTGTAAAACTCGTGTATTATATCGGAGTATTGATTGAAAAAATCATACTTCTAAGCGAAGTAGCAAAATATCTTATGGCGATACTCGTTTCCGTCGTAATGGGAATACTTCTCACTATGCCTACTTCGAGCGCGGCGATATGGGTTGCCATTGTCGGCGCAATGAGACTTGCCGACGGTTCCATACCTTACGCGCTTCTTGTAGCGGGAGGAGCGGCGGTTGCCGGTTGTTCCGCGCATATGGTCGGTTTTGCCGTTTCGAGTTTTCGTGAAAACAAAGTAAGCGGTCTTATTTCGCAAGGGCTGGGAACAAGTATGCTTCAAATTCCCAACATAATGCGTAAACCGATAATAATGATACCCGAAATCATAGCGAGCGCGATAGTCGGACCCGTAGCCGTAGCATTCGGATTGCTTTGCGACGAAACTGGCGGCGGAATGGGAACCAGCGGACTTGTAGGCGTTATCAGCACCATTTCTACAAGTATGAACGCTGGCGTAGAGGGTTGGAGAATAGGTTTGGGCGTTACCCTTTGCCTGTTCGTTCTGCCTGCGGTAATTTGCTTTGCCGTAAGCGAATTTATGAGAAAAAAATCTTGGATAAAATTCGGAGATATGAAACTCGATGAATAATAACGATATAAAAATCTTACTGCTTGATTCTAACAGCTTAATCAACAGGGCGTTCCACGCGCTTCCTCCGCTTACAAACAGCGACGGCTTATATACAAACGCGGTATACGGCTATATGACGATGCTTATCAAACTGATAACAGAAGAAAAGCCTACGCATATATGCGCTGTTTTCGATTGTCGGGCGAAAACTTTTCGGCACGCAATTTACGATAAGTACAAAGGGACGAGAAAGCCTATGGCGGAAGAACTTGCCGTGCAGATACCGATTTTGCAGGAACTTCTCACCAAACTCGGAATAAAAATTCTGTTTAAGGAAGGATACGAAGCGGACGATATACTCGGCACGCTTGCAAAGCGTTTTGAATTCCCCACAATTATAGTTTCGGGAGACAGAGACTGCCTGCAACTTGTAGACGATACGACGACGGTTATTTTAACGAAACGCGGGATATCGGAAGTGAAAAAATACACGCCGAAAGCATTGAAAGAAGAGGGATTTACTCCTTTTCAGATTATCGAATATAAAGCGTTTGCAGGAGATTCGAGCGACAACATTCCGGGATGTCCCGGCGTAGGAGAAAAAACAGCAAAAGACCTTTTATCACAATATGAAACAGTGGACGGAGTATATCGGCATATCGAAGAAATAAAAGGTAAATTACAACAAAAACTTATCGACAATAAAGAAAGCGTATACCTTAGCGAACGCCTTGCAACAATTGACGTCAACGCGGAAATAGAGTGTAAAATCGAAGAAATAGAATATTCATATTCAATATCGGTCGAAGCAAAAGAATATATGCAATATCTGCAATTCAAGAAACTGCTTGAAAAAATGGATATTTTTTCTTCTGAATCTAACTCTTTGACAGGAAAAAAATCTATCGACGGCGATTTTGCGTCCAAAGATAAAGAAACAGAAAGACACGATGAAAAACAGGAAAATAATATCGAAAAATTTTCGGACGAAGTTGCGCAGGGAAAATCGAAAATAAGAAAGGTAAAAACGCAAATCATAACGATAAAAGAGGAAACAGAACTTATAAATGCCGTGAGCGAAATAAGCGAGGGCGCGACTGTATTTATCGAATTTATGCCCGACAAAACCGTTTTTTCTACGGAAAAAAAGACATACGAAGCGATTATTGCCGATAATTTTTTCGGAGACGGCATAACAGAGGAGCGGGCGACGGAAATTCTCGAACCGTTATTCTCGGAAAGATATACTAAAGTATTTTTCGACGCAAAAAAAGTTATGCACATTCTCGGTAATTGCGGAGTGAATTTAACCGCGCCGTACGAAGACGTTATGCTTATGGCGTATTTGATAAATAACACTAAAACGATTAAATCGCCCGAGCAACTGCTCGATGATTATTTCTTTGCCGCGGAAAACGAAAGCGCGGCGCTGCTTGAACTTTACGGTTTGTTGAAAGAAAAACTTTACGAAAAATCGCTTGACAAACTATATTACGAAATCGAATTGCCGCTAATAGAAGTTTTATATGAAATGGAGAAAACGGGCTTCCGCATAAATAACGATATACTCGAAGAATTAAATGCAAAATACACCGTGGAAATTAACGAATTATTGCAGAAAATTTACGAGATTGCGGGAGAAATGTTCAACGTCAATTCCACAAAGCAGCTTGCGCACATCCTGTTCGAAAAACTCGGTCTAAAACACGCTAAGAAAACAAAAACAGGATATTCCGTGGACGCGGCGACGCTCGAAGAGCTTGACCATCCTATCGTTGCCGCGATATTAAGATACAGAGAACTTTCCAAACTGAAATCGACTTATATCGAAGGAATGAAAGCCGTGATGAACCCGATTTCGGGAAAAGTCCATACGTGCTTTAATCAGTGCGTTACCGCGACGGGAAGGCTTTCGTCGACAGAACCGAACTTACAAAACATTCCCGTAAGAAGAAGCGAGGGCAGAGAAATCAGAAAAATGTTCGTTCCTAGCCCGGAATGTGTGCTTGTGACCGCAGATTATTCACAGATAGAACTAAGGTTGCTTGCACATTTTTCCGAAGAACCGAAACTAATAGAAGCGTATAGAGAAAACGGCGATATACACGCTTTGACGGCAAGCAAAATTTTTAACGTACCTCTCGAAGACGTCACGCCAGAAATGCGTTCTTCCGCAAAAGCCGTAAATTTCGGAATAATATACGGAATAAGCGGGTTCGGATTATCGAAAAACGCGGGAGTAAGCCGTTATCAGGCGAAAACGTTTATAGAGCAATATTTCGCTACGTATCCGAAGATAAAAGAGTATATGGACAGCAACGTGGAAACCGCAAAAAAACAAGGATATCTTACGACTATGTTCGGCAGGATAAGATATTTCCTTGAATTGTCAAGTCCAAAACACAGCATAAGAGCCTTCGGCGAACGCGCGGCAATGAATATGCCTCTTCAAGGCACGGCAAGCGATATAATCAAAATTTCAATGCTTAAAGTGTACCGCGAAATAAAACGCAGAAATCTCAAAGCAAAACTGATATTGCAAGTGCACGACGAGTTGATTGTAGACGCGCCGATTGAGGAAAAAGACGAAGTTGCGGAAATATTGAAAAACGGAATGGAGACCGCGGCAGAGCTACGCGTTCCGCTTACGGTAAACGTCGCGTCGGGGAAAAACTGGTATGAATCGAAATAAAATCTTAATCGCAATAACGGGCGGAATAGGTTCGGGCAAATCGGAAGTATGCAACATATTGATAAAACACGGTGAAAAGTGTATCAGTTGCGACAAAATAAACGCCGAATTACTTCTTTCCGAAGATTATTTAAGCGGACTTAAAGCGATATTCCCAGACGCGTTCTGCAACGGGAAACTAAATAAAAAAATACTTAAAGAATACGTCGCGTATTCTGCCGAAAAGCGAAAAGCGTTGGATAGATACGCGCACGCAAAAATTAAAGAAAAAATGCTCGAAGAAGTGAGAGCATCCGAGTGCGAACGCGTCTTTATAGAAGTTCCGATACTTAACGAAACAGACTATGCCGCATTATTTGATAAAATATGGGTGATTACAAGTAATTACGACGTGCGTTGTCAAAGGGTGACTATGCGCGACAATGTAAACGTGGATTTTGCCGCAGCGATAATAAACGCGCAAAAAAACGACTACGATTTCGGAGATAAAACGGTAATAATACCTAATGACGGAGACGTGCTTACGTTGGAAAAAACCGTTCTTTCACTTATAGAATAATGAAAGTTTTACACGTCGACGCAAATAACTTTTTCGCTTCGGTCGCGATTAAAAATAATCCGAACCTCGAAGGTAAACCTTTGATTATTTGCGGAGACCCCGAAAAAAGGCACGGAATTGTGCTTGCAAAAAGCAACGAAGCAAAGAAAATGGGTATAAAAACTACTCAAACCATTGCCGAAGCAAAAAAACTTTGCAAAAATTTAATATGCCTTCCGCCTGATTTTAAGCAATACGCTTTTTTCTCCGATAAACTTTTCGAAATATACAAACGATACACTCCGCTTGTCGAAAAATTCGGAATGGACGAATGTTGGCTTGACGTAACGGGTAGTGAAAAACTTTTCGGTGAACCTATAAAAATCGCCGATTCGATTCGTGAAACCGTAAAAAAAGAACTCGGCATTACCGTATCCGTTGGGGTATCGTTTACAAAAACTTTCGCCAAACTCGGAAGCGACTTAAAAAAACCGGACGCGGTAACAGTTATCGATGAAAATAATTTCAAAAAAGTAGCGTGGAAACTTCCCGTATCGGAGATGATTTATATCGGCGACGCTGCAAAAAGTAAACTTATGTCCCTAAAAATCAAGACAATAGGGGATTTAGCAAACGCGCCGTTAGACATTCTTATCGAAAGTTTCGGCAAATCAGGTCAAAAAATGCACGAATATGCAAACGGAACGGACGGTGAGAGAGTAGAAGAATATTACTCTGAGCATATTCCGGACAGCATTTCCAACGGAACGACTTGTAGCGAAGATATAATTTCCGAGCGCTCGGCAAGAAGCGTGGTTTATTCATTATCCGAAATGGTTGCTTTCCGTATGCGCAAACACGGTTTGCTTGCGTCGGGAGTTTCAGTTAACGTTAAAAACAGCGATTTTCGTTCGGTCTCGAAACAAACCAAACTCCCTTCGGCTACCGCCGACGCGGGTATTATCGCAAAAACAGCGATAAAAGGCTTACTAAGCGGTTTTTCCGTATCGGAGGATAATCCTATCAGAACGATAACGGTAGGCGTTTACGGACTTTCTCCCGAAAAAATTCTGACTCAGGACTGTTTTTTTATGACAGATGAAGAACGACATTCGGTCATAAATAAAAAACTTGACGGAATAAGAGGGAAATACGGTTATTCGATTTTGAAAAAAGCAATCGAACTTGACGATACGTTTGTTCGAGAATATGAAAAGGTAGATAAAAAGCCCGACTGAAAATCGGGCTTTTATATAAATTTAATAAAATAATTTTTATCTTGCGTCGGATACGTAAACGCAAGCGATGGTATCGGGTCCGCAGTGCGTTCCGATAACGGGTCCGATATAATAATCCCATATTTCCGCTTCGGGAAGTCTTTCTTTGATTTTTCTGACAAGTTTGTCGGCGTCCGCGCGACAATCTCCGTTAAGAACTACGATAGGGTATTTGTCTACGTCTTTTACGCGCGATACGACTTCGTCGACAATGGTGTTTATCGCTTTGTTTCTTCCGTTGATTTTCGCCGCGGTGTAAAGTTTGCCTTCGTCGTTAATACGAACTATGGGTTTAACGTGAAGAAGTTGCCCAAGCGTCGCCTGCGCCGCGCTGAGGCGACCGCCTTTTTTCAGATAGAACAGGTCGTTGGGAGAAAACGACGCGCAAACCTTAGGACAAAAGTCCGTAAGAAATTCCACTATTTCGTCGTTGGATTTTCCTTCGTTGTGCATTTTTACGGCAAAGTAACAGGGAAGACCCGCGGCAAGGCTGATGCCTCTCGTATCGAAACGACGGTATTTTGCGTCGGGATATTTTTCCGTAAGTTCTTTTATCGCTATATCGTGATACTTGAAAGTTCCGCTGAGTTCTTCGGAAAAACTGACGTAAAGTATATCTTCTCCCGCGGCAAAAAACGGTTCGAAATATTCTTTATATATTTCTACGTTTAATCCGCTCGTTATCGGCATATTGCCTTCGCGAACAAGAGAAAAGAACTCCTTAGCGTCATATGTTGCGCCCAAATCGTAAAAAGTTTCCTTTTCGCATATAGTATACGGCATTTTAATAATAAATTTTTCGTCGAGATTAAGTTCCTTTGCTTTCTCGAAAGGCAACTCAGAATCGGTATCTATAAAAATAACAGACATCTTTTTCTCCTTAATAGTATATTATTCAAAAAATATTATACCTTATACCGACATAAATTGCAAATATTTTCATTCTTAGTTTTGAAGCGTATAACGATTGCATATTTTTGTCCTTAGTGATAATATTTAAGTATGAAAAAAATCGTTATTTTAGACAGCGCTTGCGCTACGCAAAACGACCTCGATTTCGAGGTCATTAAAAAATTCGGAACCGTCGAAGAATATCCGCGCACTCCGTATACTCTTGCCGCAGAAAGAATAGGAGACGCGGAAATCGTAATTACGAACAAAGTCAAAATCGACAAAGAAATTATCGATAGATGTCCGTCTATAAAGTTCATCTCCGTACTTGCCACGGGTTATAACATTATCGATATAGATTACGCTAAAGAAAAGGGTATCATTGTTTCAAACGTTCCGTCTTACAGTACCGACAGCGTAGTTCAACATACGTTTGCGCTCATTCTCAATATCGCCTGCGGGATAGACAATCACATTAACGCCGTAAAAAACGGAAAATGGGCGACGGCGCCCGATTTTTGCCTATACCTTAAAAATACGTTTGAATTAAGCGGTAAAACTCTCGGAATAATAGGCTACGGAGCGATAGGGAAAAAAGTCGCTTCGGTCGCAAAGGCATTCGGAATGAATGTATTGATATACTCTCGCACACCAAAGCCGGAAACTACGGATAAAGAGACGGTTTTCTCTCAATCGGACATTATAAGCATACATTGTCCACTTAACGCAAACAGCAGAAACCTTATAAACGACGAAACGATAAAAATAATGAAAGAGGGAGTCATCGTTATAAATACGGCAAGAGGGGAAATAGTAGACGAAAAAGCGGTGCAACGCGGACTGGAAAGCGGTAAAATCGCTTACTATGCCGCCGACGTATCGTGCAAAGAGCCGCCCGAAAGAGACAATCCGCTTTTTGCTCACGAAAACTGTCTGATTACGCCGCACATAGCCTGGGCGACTACCGAAGCAAGAAACCGTCTTATAAAAATCACCTCGGACAATATAAAAGCCTATATAGGCGGCAACCCCATAAACGTAGTCAACAAGTAATCGCAATAAATATGTTTTTATCGAAAAAAACATTTGACAAACGCAATTAAATGTAATAATATATTTATGCGCTTGCGAGAGTGGCGGAATTGGCAGACGCGCATGATTCAGGTTCATGTTGGAGACAGTATGGGTTCAAGTCCCTTCTCTCGCACCAGTATATATCCGTGGTCGTGGCGGAATCGGCAGACGCGTACGTTTGAGGGGCGTATGGTTAACCCGTGTGAGTTCAAGTCTCATCGACCACACCAAAAAAACAACCGATATTCGGTTGTTTTTTTCTATTGCTACGCCTTAACGCATAGAATTTTAACATATCGGAGGTGTAATGAAAGTAAAAAAAGCGATAATCACCGCAGGAGGAGAGGGAACGCGGCTTTTGCCTTGTTCGGCGTTTATCCCCAAAGAAATGTTTCCCATATCTAATATTCCCGCCATTGATTTTGCGATAAACGAATGTGTTGCGGCTGAAATAAGCGAAATTTTTATCGTGGTAAGCGAAAAGAAAGAACTTTTGGTTAAATACCTTTCCTATAAACAAATAAACGAACCTAATCTGAAAACTATTAAAATATGTTTTGTGCCTCAATGCAAAGAGCGCGGAACGGCGAAAGCGATAGAAAGTTGTCAAGAGTTCATAGGTAAAGAACCCTTTTTCGTGATATTTCCCGACGAAATAGTATTTGAAAGTAAAGCAACGGGTTTAAGTATGCTTTCGGCGTTTGAAACGTCGGGAAAAAGCGTCTTAGGATTAAAGACGATACCCCGAAAAGAATGTCGAAAATACGGAATAATTTCTTACGACAAAATCAGTAAAACCGGACTTTATGAAATAACAGACGTCGTGGAAAAACCCGAAAAAAACGCGCCTTCGAATTTAGCTTTATGCGGGAGATATATTTTTTCTCCGGAAATATTCGAAATACTCGAAAAAATCTCTTTACACGGTAAAGAATATTTTCTAACCGACGCGATAAAAAAACTTGCGAAACTCGGTAAAGTCTGCGGCTACGAACTAACCGAAAAAACATATGACGCGGGCAATCCGCGCGATTACGTCGCCGCGCAAAAAGCATATCTCGATTATCTCGATAAGTCAGTCGAAAAGGAATTAAAAACGGGCGATGAGGAAATAATCCAACGTAAAGACGGAGGATTACTATGAAAAAATATACCGACGACGCAAGAAAGGCGTTGGAGTATGCAGAAACGATTTCTCTATATACGGGTAACGTCGTTGAAAGCGTCCATTTGCTCATAGGAATTACCGAAAACAAACATTGTTTCGGAGCGGAAATTCTTTCCCGTCTCGGTTTTGATTTCGGCGTAGCGAAAAGCTATCTAATTAGAACGTCTCTTGCTCCGAAAAGCATCGCAACGGTCGTTGGTCCAACCGCACAAAAGATTATTGATTACGCAGAAAGCGTATCTAAGGCTACCGATAATACGATTGATACACAGCATTTACTGCTGGCGATTTCATATCATAAAACTTGTTCGGCAAGCAAAATACTCCAAAAAAACAATATAGGATACGAACTTCTTCTCGGGATAGTAGAAGGAATGAATCATAACGGTATAGTTGCTCGCGCGACCGACGACGATATAAAATCATTTTCTTCTGCGTTTCCTCCGAGCGAAGAAAGGAAAGAGGAGAGCGAAAATCCGCTTAACGCTTACGGAACCGACCTTACCGAAAAAGCAAAAAAAGGAAAACTCGATAAAGTTATAGGTAGGGATAAAGAAATCGACCGTTTAATACGCATTTTGTCGAGAAAGAGAAAAAACAACCCTATTATTATCGGAGAAAGCGGAGTCGGAAAAACAGCGATAGTCGAAGGTCTCGCTCAAAAAATCGCGGCAAACGACGTTCCCGAATTTCTTAAAGGAAAATCGCTTATTTCGCTCAATCTTAATTCGATAGTAGCGGGAACGAAATATCGCGGAGAAATGGAAGAAAAACTCGACGAAATTCTAAAAACGGCAGAACAAAGCAATATTATTCTATTTATTGACGAACTTCATTCCGCAGTTTCCGCAGGCAACAGCGAAAACGGAGGAAGCGTGAGTTCCGCCCTTAAACCCGCTATTACAAACGAAAACCTTTTGCTTATCGGCGCTACTACGTTTTCAGAGTACTCCAAATATCTTGCGAAAGACCCCGCTTTCGAAAGAAGATTTATGAAGGTTGTCGTAGAAGAACCGTCTGCGGAAAAAACAGTGGAAATTCTTATGGGGCTACGAGAAAGTTTCGAAAAACATTACAGACTTAAAATTACCGACGAAGCTTTGGAAAATGCTGTAAGACTTTCCGTAAGATATGTTTCCGACCGTTTTTTGCCCGACAAAGCGATAGACGCGCTTGACGAAGCGTGCAGCAAAGTTGCGCTTTCCGAAGACGAAAAGGAAGTTACCGCAAAAAGCGTAAAAGACGCGCTTAGCGAGATGACCGGCATACCTATTAGCGACGTCGAATCGGAAAATAAAAAAATTCTCGATATGGAAAAAACGCTAAACGAGCGAATAATAGGGCAAGAAGAAGCGATTAGCGCAATATCGAAAGCGATAATCAGGTCGAAAGCGGGTTTACGCGAAGGAAAAAAGCCGATAGGGTCGTTTATTTTTTTGGGTACTACGGGGTCGGGCAAAACGGAAACGGCAAAAGCACTTGCGGAAATTCTTTTCGGAAGCGAAGACGCGCTTATTCGATTCGATATGAGCGAATATATGGAAAAAAATTCGGTTGCAAGACTTATAGGTTCGCCTCCGGGGTACATCGGGCACGAAGAAGGCGGCGCGCTGACCGAAAGCGTCAAGAACAGACCGTATTCGATAGTCTTGTTCGACGAAATAGAAAAAGCCAACGCGGAAATTTTCAACGTTTTACTTCAAGTCCTCGACGACGGACGGCTTACCGACGGAAGAGGACGGACGACGGATTTCCGAAACACGCTTATTATAATGACGAGCAACGCGGGCACGGAAAGACTCGAAAAGAAAAAATCAGTAGGATTCGGTTCATACGACAAATCGGACGACGAAAAAGAAATACAGATTTCCGCATTGAAATCCCTGATGCGTCCGGAATTCATCAACAGGGTGGACAGCATTGTGGTATTTAACAGATTAAGTAAGGAAAATTTAAGCAAAATAGCGGAATATATATTAGAGAAGAAAAAGAAAATTCTCCTCGAAGAAAGGGGAATAAAAATAGATTTCGCACCCGACGTAGCCGATTACATCGCGGAAAAAGCGTATGAACCGGGTTACGGCGCAAGACCAATCAGACGAGCAGTGGAAAATCTGCTTGAAAACGGGTTAAGCGAAATCATTATAGAAAAAAATCTTAAAAATACGGAAATCTCCGTCGTTATTCAAAACGGTAAACCGGTGATTTCCGACAAACATTAGGAGGACCGTTTTATGAAAGTTGAAATCATCTGCAAAAACTATCGTCTCGACGACAACACCGAAGCTCTCATCGAAAAGAAACTTGCCAAATTCGACAAATATTTCGACAAAGACGCCGCCGCAAAAGTAAAACTAAGCACCGTCGGCGATTCGTATTATATGGAAATCAGCGTGTCGCAAGGGTCGCTTAACGTCCGTTCCGTTTCTTCCTGCGATAAGATGAACGAAAATATCGACGTCGTTCTTCCCAAACTCGAAAGACAAATAATCAAACACCGCGACAAAATAAGCTCTAAGGTTAAAAAAGGCGCGTTCGAGTCGCCCGCAATATACACCGAATCGGAAAAGGAGGGAACCGCCGCTAAAATCGTTAAAATCAAGAAATTCGACGTTTCCGTCACCACGGTGGAAAACGCCGCGGAAGAAATGGAACTTCTCGCTCACGATTTTTACGTTTTTATCAACGGCGATACCAACAAACTTTGCGTATTGTATAAACGCGCGGACGGAGACCTCGGACTAATCGAACCCGAATATTGATAAATGCAAATAGGATTATCTACCGCTTCCTTGTTTTCGAGGGAGCTAACGGAAAATTCATTCGAAATACTTAACCGCTTAAAAATACCTCTTTGCGAGGTATTTTTAAGCACGTTTTCGGAATACGAACCCGACTTTATAAAAATTCTCTGTGACCGTAAAAAAGACGTCGATATTTATTCGATACATACGTTAACTCAGCAATACGAACCCGAACTGTTCAATATGATGCCGAGAACGCGCTCGGATTGCGAAAAAATATTTCGCAAAACCTGCCTTGCGGCAAAAATGCTCGGTGCGAAATACTACGTTTTTCACGGACCCGCCAAATTCAAAAAAATTCCTTACGTATTCGATTACCGGAAGCTCGGCGCAAGGATAGAAGAACTTCGCGAAATAATGAGAACAGAAACCGATGGACAAACGGAAATATGTTATGAAAACGTACATTGGGCGTATTTCAACGAACCTTTTTATTTCGAAAAATTAAAGCCTTATACCGATGTGAAAGCGTGCCTTGACGTTAAACAAGCTAAATTAAGCGGTTTTTCCTCGCAAGAATACCTATCGGTTATGGGAAACAGATTGACAAACGTCCATTTGTGCGATTATAATGAACAAGGTAAAACGACGCTTCCCGGGCAGGGAATATTCGATTTCGAAAAACTTTTCCGCACGCTCGTTTCTTTTGGATACGACGGAGCGGCGATGATTGAAATATATGCGTCCGATTACAGAACGTACGACGAAGTAGCGAGATGTTACGAATATCTCAACAACTGTTTATACAAAGCGCAAAACAAAGGAGTGTGAACTATCAATGAAAAAGGAATCTATTCGTTTCGACTATAATAATATGATGTCGGATTACGTCGGCGATATTACGGGCATAACCGAAGCCGATATAAAAGCGTCCGTCCCCGCGGCGAAAAAGGCGTTTGCAAGCGTCGCCGAAGGGAGAGGGAAAAATATGATGGGCTGGACGGAACTTGCCTATAATCAAAAAGAAATCGCGGCGGATATTATCGCAACCGCGAAAGATATAAAGAAGAACTACGATTATTTCGTCGTTCTCGGAATAGGCGGCTCGGCGCTCGGTCCTATGGCTCTTTTCCAGGCTCTGTGTCACCTTCATCATAACGAATTGCCTAAATCAAAGCGTAAAGCGCCGAAATTTTACGTAGAAGACAACGTCGACCCCGAAAGAATGGCGGCTTTATTAGACGTTATCGACGTCAAAAAAACAATGTTTAACGTCATCACGAAGAGCGGCTCCACAAGCGAGACGATGACGCAGTATCTTATTATTTCCGATATTCTCAAAAAAGAACTCGGGGACGAAGCGTCAAAACATATTATCGCGACGACAAGCGAAAGCAAAGGCAATCTGATTAAAATCGCAAAAAAAGAAGGCTATAAGACTTTCTATATTCCCGACGGAGTAGGCGGTAGGTTCAGCGAACTCTGTCCCGTAGGACTTTTGCCCGCGGCGGTACTCGGCATCGACATTAAAGCTCTCCTCGACGGCGCAAAATTTATGGATAAAAAATGCGCGAAAGCGGACGTCAAGAAAAATCCCGCGCTTATGGCGGCACTTCTTCAATATCTTTCCATACAAAAAGGCAACAACATTTCTGTTATGATGCCTTATGCCGACAGTCTGAAACTGATGGCGGACTGGTATGCGCAACTTTGGGGAGAAAGTCTCGGAAAAGCAATCGATTTGGAAGGAAACAAAGTCTATGCGGGACAAACGCCGGTAAAAGCGCTCGGCGTAACCGACCAGCACAGTCAGGTTCAACTCTACACCGAAGGTCCGTTCGACAAGGTAATAACTCTAATCGGAGTAGAAGAATATCGTAAAACCGTTACCATTTCCGACGGATGCGAAGATATTCCCGCTGTAAATTTCCTTTGCGGACATACGATGAACGAACTTATTACCGCAGAAATGAACGCAACGGAGTATGCGCTCACCCGCGCTCAACGACTCAACAACAAAATCATTCTCCCCGAAGTAAACGCTTTTACGATGGGACAGCTTATGATGTTCTTTATGCTCCAAACCGCATACACCGGCGCGTTGCTTAATATCGATACGTTTAACCAACCCGGAGTAGAAGAAGGCAAAAACGCAACTTACGCGTTGCTCGGTAGAGAAGGCTACGAAGAAAAAGCCGCCGAGCTCAGAGCAAAGAAACCGAAAACGGAAAATTATATAATATAATAATCGGGAGTGAAATTCGACCGCGCATTATGCGCGGTCGTTTAAGTTTTATGCTTGAAATAAAAAATCTGACGGTAAAATACAGATTCGGAGCAAGAGCGTTAAGCAATATTTCGTTAAACGCGGAAACGGGCGAAATATTGTGCGTGCTCGGCGGCGAGGAAAGCGGAAAAACAACTTTTCTGAAAACCGTCGCGGGTTTGTTACGTCCGTCGGAAGGCGAAATCTGCTTAGACGGCGAAAATATTACCGAAAAAGATATAAAATCGCGAAACGTATGTCTCGTGCACGAAGATTACGGTTTTTTCGAAAACAAAACGCTTGCGTATAATTTAACTTATCCTCTTATTATTCGCGACGCGAACAAATCCGACGCGCGGAAAACAATCGAAAAAGCCGCTGCGAAATACGGAATAAGCGACTACTTAGAAAAAAAAGTCAAAAAACTTGACGAAAAAAACAGGTTGAAAGGCGCGTTTTTACGTACTGAACTCAGAAACGCGCGCGTTTACCTTTTCGACGACCCGTTTTCATCTATTGCAAATTTATATGAAAGAGGGAAATTATTTGCCGATTTTTTACCTTTAATTAAAAATCTCGCAAAAAAATCATATGTCATTTTCGCTACGTCGTCCATAGACGAAGCGTTAAAATTCAACGCAAAAACTGTCGTGCTTAATTACGGTTTGACCGAGCAAATCGGCTATCCTTCATTATTTGTAGAAAAACCCGCATCCTGTTTCATTTATAATTTATTTCATCCGTCGGCAGAAAAGTATAGCGGATTTATCGATAAAACGGAAAACGGCTTAACGCTTAAATATAACGAAATCATAAAACGGCTTGATGAAAAATATCTTTTGAATGAAGTATTTGTAGGCGGAGAAGCAATCGTTTGTTCGGACGGCGACAAAACGTTTATTTACGACGTGCAGAGCGAAAAACTTATTTATTTCGAGGAAATCCGTTGACAAAATTTAATAGGCAGATTATAATCTAAGCGTAACCTGAATCGATGATTATTCGGAGAGTAAGTTTGCGTAAAAGGTTTTATAAATATATCTTTTATTTTCAAAAACGATAAGATATATTCGACTCGCATTTCGACTCCGAATTCTCGGAGTTTTTTAGTTTACGGAAATAATAAATAAAAGGAGTTTGTTTATGAAAAGAATAGGCGTAGTGGGAATTGTAATTAACGGCGACCGCTCGGTTGCAGTCGAAATGCAGAAAGTTTTAAGCGATTTTTCCGATATTATCATAGGTCGGATGGGGCTTCCCCGACAAAATCTGAGCACAATCGCTCTTATTGTAGAAGGTTCGGTAGAACGCGTTTCCGCGCTTACCGGGAAACTCGGAAAGTTCGACAGTTTGTCAGTTAAATCCGCACTGACGGGTTTTGAAATAGAAGAATAATACTAAAATATAAAAAGGAGACAAATAAAATGAACAAGAAAATCAAATTTTTATCACTGATTGTTTTGTCCGCCGTTCTTATTTCCTCTCTCTTGTTATTTACCGCCTGCAAGGACAATAAAACGGCGAGAGACGAGAACACGGTTTTGCGATTCAGCGCGCCCGAGGGTACGCCCGCTCTCGCAATGCTCAGACTTGTGGAAGACAATAAGACCATTGACGGAACTAAAATGGAATACGAAGTCGTAAGCGCGTCTAACATTGCCGTGGAAATGTCGGATAAAAAATCCGATATAGTTATTATGCCGGTCAACGCAGGGGCTAATTTAATCCGACAGGGCGCGGATTATAAACTTGTAAGCATAGCGGTTAAAGGAAGCCTTTACCTTGTAGGCAAGACCGCCGAGGGAGGAACGCTTACCATAGACGACATTAAAGGAAAAAAGATAGCGTGTATAGGACAGACCGGCGTTCCCGGACTCGTTTTCAGATACGTAATGAGTAAAAAAGGAATAACGATGCTTACCGACAGCGGAAGCGTGCCCGACGCTGCGAAAAACGAAATATCCGTTCGCTACGTTGCCGACGGCAACGCGGCAAAAACCCTTCTTGCCGACAGCCAGGTTGATTTCGCGGTTGTGGGAGAGCCTGCGGCTACCGCTTTCAAAGCCGCGATAGGGTGCAATGCCGAGATGAATATGCAAGAACAATACGCTCAGTGTTCGGATAACGCGGAAAATTATCCGCAGGCAGGGTTATTCGTCAAAAAAGAACTTTCTGCCGATACCGCTTTTATGAACGCGTTGTTTGCCGCGCTCAAAGTTAGTAAAGAGTGGATTAACGAAAATCCCAAGTCGATAACCGCGTTTGCCAAAGAAAACCTTTATGAAAGCGCGGCGTTCCCTCCTGCGAGTATTCCCCGTTGCGCGATTGACGCGGAAAAACTTGACGACGGAAGAAAAACCGAAATAATAACTTTCCTGTCCGCCGTTGCCGCCAAAGACGCGCAGGGTAACGCCATTGACTGGTCTGCATTAAAAGATAAATTATTCGCTTAATGAATTTAAGAAGAATCGACAAAAAACAAATATTGTTTTTTGTTAAGAATTTAATTTTTCCATTACTTGCCTTAGCTATAATCCTTATTATCTGGGTTATAGCTTCGGCAATAAAAAATAACCCGCTCGTACTTCCGATGCCGAAAGTCGTGCTTGAGAAATTTTTCACGCTCGGAAAAGAACCTTCATTCTGGAAGAGTGTGGGCGCGACGATTTTACGCTCGTTTATAGCGTTTATAATATCTTTCGTCGCGGCGTTATCTTTAGCGGTTCTTGCGGGAAATTTCCGAAGTCTCGACAAAGTTTTTTCGCCAATAATTTCATTTCTGCGCGCGGCCCCGACCGTCGCCGTCATTCTGATAATCTACGCGTTTATGACGACCGACGTTATGACCGTCGTGGTGGGATTTCTGATTGCGTTTCCCATTATGTATTCCTCGTTTTTCAGCGCAATATCCGGACTTGACAAAAATCTGTTGCAAATGGCGAAAATATATAAAGTAAGCCATTTAAGCAAAGTCTTCAACATATATATTTTATCGATAACGGACAATCTTTTCGACACGTCGAAGTCTACTTTTTCTCTTACGATAAAGGTAGTTATCGCCGCGGAAATTCTTACGCTTGTTTCCCCCGGAGTAGGCGGAAAAATTCAAGCCGCTTACGCTTCATTCGAAATTCAATACCTGCTTGCCTGGACTTTGATGGCAATAGTATTAAGTTTTGCGGCGGAAATTTTCGTAGGAATACTTAAAAAAATTTTTGTAAGGTGGGAGAAATGAAACTAATCGATATTTCGCTTAACTACGGAGAAAAAAGAGTATTCTCCGATTTTTCTTTGGAAATTCCCGACAAAAAAGTAACCTGCATTATGGGCGCGTCGGGTTGCGGAAAAACGTCTTTACTCAATATAATCGCGGGAACTTTGCCGTTTCGCGGAGAAGTGGAAAAAGAATCGGATAAAATAAGCTACGTCTTTCAGTCGGCTGTTTTACTGAACCATCTAACAGTCGGACAAAATATAGATTTCGTTATAAAAAATCAAATAAAAAATAAAAAAGAACGAAAAGAAATTATCGACGATATACTTAAAAAAGTCGAATTATACGAAGAAAAAGACAGTTATCCGTCGTCACTGAGCGGGGGAATGGCGCAACGAGTATCTCTTGCTCGCGCGTTTGCATACGAATCGGACATAATGCTTATGGACGAACCTTTCAAAGCGTTGGATATTTCCCTTAAAAAAAGAATAATCGATTTATTCGCCGCCCTTAACGACGAATACAGAAGAACGACTTTACTTGTAACTCACGACATAGACGAGGCGATACTATTATCCGATAAAATAGTAGTTCTGTCTAATAGCGGCGTTTCATACGAAAAAGAACTTCCTACGCATAATAATCGCTCTATAAACGATTTTCCCGAAATCAGAGAAGAAATTTATAAAATCTTGTAAGGTCCGCTTATACATTTAAGAGGAGTGGAGAGATTGCGTTGATTTTTTTCGAAACCAAGCCGTCGCTGTGCCGACGTACAGTAGGCGAAGGCTTCGGAAAAGCCCATAAAAACTCTGATTTTATCCGCATTTTACGATAATGACAAGAAAAAAACTTTTTCTTTGATTATTTCGTATATGTTTTTGCGGGCGTAAAGCAACGCGATATATCAACTCCCACATTTAAGTTGACTATTTTGTTAATTTAGTTTAATATTTAATTTATGGTAATATTAGGTATCGACCCCGGATACGGAACGGTCGGTTTCGGCGTTATCGAATCATTCGGCGGAAACAGAATTCGACCGGTGGAATACGGCGTTATACAGACTCCGAAAGAAGATTCTCTTCCGAAACGTCTGAAAATCATTGCCGACGGTTTTGATTACATAATCGACAAATACCGGCCCGAATCCGTTGCCATAGAGGAACTTTTTTTTCAGAACAACCAAAAAACGGCGATAGCCGTTGCGGAAGCTCGCGGCGCGATACTCCTTACCGTATACAACAAATGCAAAAAACTTTACGAATATACGCCTATGCAGATAAAACAGGCTCTTACGGGATACGGACTCGCCGATAAGAAACAGATTCAGTATATGGTTAAAGTTTTGCTTAAACTCGATGCCGTGCCGAAACCGGACGACGCCGCCGACGCGCTTGCCGTAGCTATTACCCACGCGCAGGCAAGCCGCACTTCGGAACTTTTCGGTATATGAGTTAGGAGGGCAAATGATAGGTTATATAAAAGGACAAGTAGCCGAAATAGGCAACGGTTTTATAACGATAGACAACGGCGGAATAGGTTACGAAGCCTTCGTCAGTTCGTCCACGATTTCTCAGATAGGCTCCTCGTCGTACGTTCAGTTATATACTTATCTTAACGTCAGAGAGGACGGAATATTTCTTTACGGCTTTTATACGAAAGAAGAAAAAAATATGTTCCTTAAACTCATAACGGTTTCCGGAGTGGGTCCCAAAGCGGCTTTGAGTATTTTGTCAGGGATAGCTCTCAACAAACTTATGGTCGCAATAATAAACAAGGACATAAAGACTCTTTCGCAAGTGAAAGGAATAGGTAAGAAAACCGCGGAAAGAATAGTGCTCGAACTGAAAGAAAACATCGACGCGGCGTTAGACGGCGCGCTCGACGATATTCCCGCCGAACAGAATGAAAAAATGCCCGAAGCGGACGCCGATACTATGGACGCTATTTACGCATTACGCGGTCTCGGGTTTACTCAGACTGAAGCGGAAAAAGCCGTTCGTTCGGCAAGAACCAAAGCCAAAGACTTGCAAGAACTTATAGCTTTGGCGCTGAGAAGTCTTAACTGACAGGGGATAATATGGCAGACGAACAGTTTTATATTTCATCTACAAAATATACGCCGCCCGATAAGAGCGATGAACGGATAGTAGATTCCGAACGACTCGATTTTGACGAAGCGGAAAATGCGCTTCGCCCGAAAAAACTCGAAGATTACGTCGGACAAACCAAAGTCAAAGAAAATCTCAAAGTTTTTATGCACTCTGCGCAAAAGCGCAAAGAGCCGCTTGACCACGTTCTTCTTTATGGCCCGCCTGGTCTCGGAAAAACTACGCTCAGCCATATAATCGCCGCGGAAATGCACGCTTCCATACGCGTTACGACAGGTCCCGCAATAGAAAGAGCGGGAGACCTCGCGGCAATTCTTACGAATATGCAGAAAGGCGACGTGTTGTTTATCGACGAAATACACAGGCTTAATCCTACCGTAGAAGAAATTCTGTATTCGGCAATGGAAGACAGTGCGCTCGATATCGTCACGGGAAAAGGACCGAGCGCAAGGACGATGCGTATTCCCATACAACCTTTTACCCTTGTCGGCGCGACAACGAAAGCGGGTATGCTCAGCGCGCCGCTACGCGACCGTTTCGGCGTGATATGTCGGTTGGAAATGTACACGCGGGAGGAACTCGCCGTTATCGTAAACCGTTCGGCAAATATTCTGAATATAAGCATCGACGCCGACGCCGCGACCGAAATAGCTAAAAGGTCGAGAGGTACGCCCCGTATTGCAAACAGACTTTTACGTCGCGTAAGAGACTTTGCCGAATATGAAAATATGTCTACCGTCAACGTCGCCATAGCTAAAAAAGCGTTGGGCTTACTCGAAGTGGACGAACTCGGGTTAGACAAGACGGACGCGGGGATAGTAAAGACTATTATAGAAAAATTTTCCGGAGGTCCCGTAGGGCTCGATACGCTTGCCGCGGCAACGGGAGAGGACGCAAACACGATAGAGGACGTTTACGAACCCTATCTGTTGCAACTGGGGTTCATTGCGCGTACGCCGCGCGGGAGAGTATGCACGCCGGGCGCGTATAAACATTTCGGTTACAGAAAACAGGAATTAGGCGAAAACGGTCTGTTTACCGACGAAAACGGGGATATAATATGGTAAAAAGCGATTTCTTTTACGAACTTCCGCCCGAACTGATTGCGCAAACGCCGATTGAACCGCGCGACAGTTCCCGTATGCTCTATTACAACAGAGCAACGGATAAAACGGAAGATTTACATTTTTACGATTTGGAAAAAATTCTGCAAAAAGGAGATTTGCTCGTCGTAAACAACACGCGCGTTATAAACGCGAGAATTTTCGCTTACAACGACACGGGCAGAAAATTCGAAGTTCTTTTACTTAAAAGAATCGATTTGAAACGTTGGGAAGCCCTGCTTCGTCCCGCGAGAAAAGCTAAAATCGGCACCTATCTTACCGTAAATTCCGAGTTGAAACTGAAAATAGAATCTATTTCTTCAGACGACGGCGTAAGAACGATTGAATTCGAGTTCGACGGCGTGTTCGAAGAAATTTTAGACAGAGTGGGCGAAGTCCCCTTGCCTCCCTATATCACGGAAAAACTCGACGACAAAGAGCGCTATCAAACCGTTTACAACAAAATAAGCGGTTCAAGCGCCGCGCCGACCGCGGGTCTGCATTTTACAGAAGAACTCATAGAAAAATTGAAAAACAAAGGCGTGGAATTTGCCGATGTCTTACTTCACGTCGGACTGGGAACGTTCAGACCCGTGAAAGAAGAAAACGTCCTCGACCATAAAATGCACTCCGAATATTTCGAACTTTCCGAAGAAAACGCGGAAAAAATCAATAAAGCAATAAAAGAAAACAGGAGGGTAATAGCGGTCGGCACGACCAGCGTACGAGTACTCGAATCCGCGGCAAACGACGACGGCACGGTAAACGCCACGAAAGGGGATACGGATATTTTTATTTATCCCGGATACAAATTCAAAACGGTAAAAGGTTTGATAACTAATTTCCATTTGCCCGAATCCACGCTTATTATGCTTGTAAGCGCGTTTCTTACGCGGGAAAAAGTTCTTGAAATCTACAAACACGCCGTTGACGAAAAATACAGATTTTTCAGTTTCGGAGACTCAACGCTGATATTATAATTGATTATGTTTAAGTACGAAGTAATAAAAGAATGTAAACAGACGGGCGCAAGGATAGGCAGACTTGCTACGCCGCACGGAGTGATAGAAACTCCCGTATTTATGCCCGTAGGCACAATGGCGAGCGTAAAAGCTCTCTCGCCCGAAGAGGTCGAATCTCTCGGTTCGCAGATAATTCTAAGCAATACGTATCATCTTTATCTTCGCCCCGGACACGAACTGATAAAAAAAGCGGGCGGACTGCATAAGTTTATGAACTGGCATAAACCCATTTTGACCGACAGCGGCGGTTTTCAGGTGTTCAGTTTATCTCAGATGAGAAAAGTGACCGACGAAGGGTGCACTTTCAGCAGTTTTATCGACGGAAGCAAGCATTTTTTCACTCCCGAAAAATCCATTGAAATTCAACAGGCGCTCGGAAGCGACATTATAATGGCTTTCGACGAATGTACGCCCCCCGATATAACTCACGAAAAAGCGGAAGAAGCGCTTGTCCGCACATTAAAATGGCTGGAAAGGTGCTATAAAGCTGCCGACAATCCGAACCAGATGCTTTTCCCAATCGTGCAAGGTAATTTCTACGCCGATTTACGAATCGAAAGTATTAAAAAAACTTTACCTTATGCAAAATGCGGCATAGCGATAGGCGGTTTATCGGTTGGAGAACCCAAACCGGTAATGTACGAAATGCTCGACGCTTTGCGCCCGTACTATCCCGAAAATATGCCGCGTTATCTTATGGGAGTCGGAAGCGCGGACTGTATCGTAGAAGGAGTTGTAAGGGGCATAGATATGTTCGATTGCGTACTGCCTACGCGCATTGCGAGAAACGGGACCGCTATGACAATGAAAGGGGACATAACCATCCGCAACGCAAAGTATAAAGACGACTTTACTCCGGTTGAAGAAGGATGCGACTGTTATTGCTGCCGTAATTATACCAAAGCATATATAAGGCATCTGATTAACACGGATGAAATTTTCGGAGGAAGGTTGCTTTCCATCCACAATATCAGATTTTTACACAGATTAACGGAAAAAATCAAAGAAGCGATAATGAACGACAGATTGAAAGATTTTCGCGACGAGTTTTTCGAAAATTACTCGTTGTAACTAAATATTGCTTAATCGCTTGCAAAAAAGGGAATGATAGTGTATTATTATTCTAAACTTTATTAAAAGGAGATATTGAAATGAGTAATTTGTTACTTGCGTGGAACAATACCTACACGATGTATATTATTCTCGGCGTTTTTCTTGTTCTTATGATTGTTATGACCATCATTCCTCAAAGAAAACAGAAAAAGAAACAGGAAGAGATGATGAATTCCATTCAGATAGGCGACAAGATTATGACTATCGGCGGGTTTGTGGGCACGATTATCGAATACGACCCCGGCACCGACCAGTACGTTATCAACGTCGGAACGGAAGAAAATCCGACTCCCGTTACCATCGTGAAGAACGCTATCCGTACCAAAATGGACAGCTCCGCGGCAAAATAAACTATAAAATTTTAATCAATGAAATGAACCGCAAATTATTGCGGTTCATTTCTTTTTCAAACAAAATCAAACGGATTTTTTTCCTATGTTGACGCTTATAATTCCGCAGATGGCGCCTATAACCGCCCCGAGCCCGACGTCAAGCGCAACTCCCCAGGAAAAATCGAAACTTTTATTTATTATTGCGAAAATCAAGATAGTTCCGACGGAATACAAAAGTCCGGCGAGCAAGCCTTTGAGAATACCGTTCTTTTTTTCTTTAATTCCGAAGAAACATCCTGCGAAAATCGCGAGAACTTTGATAATCTGATTGATTACCGTAACAAGTTTATCCCCGACGGGAACAAAATTAAGTACCGTTGCGAAAACGAGAATAAGTATTGCTCCGAGCAAAACGGAAATCAACGCGCCTTTCAAAACGTCGGTAACAAAGTATTTTTTTACGGCAGATTTAACCATACGCACCTCTGAATATTTAGTTTTGATATATTCTATTTGCGTCCGACCGTTTATATTCTCGAAAATCGGTAAAAAACTATTGCTTTATTTTTCTTTTGCCTTTATAATATTATTACAAAAAATCTTCCACGGAGGAACGTTATAATGAAACACATCGATAAATTGTTTACCAAATCTCTTTGCAAAGACCATAAAACCGGTTGCGGAGAATGTCAGTCCAGCTGTCAGTCCGCCTGCAAAACGAGTTGCACCGTAGGAAATCAGTCCTGCAAACAAGAAGAAAAAATCAACGTAAGCAAGAAAGAAAGCCTGTAAAATAATGGTACATATTTTCGAATACTCCTACGGAAAAAAAGATTATTATTTTCTGTGGGACGTAGAGAGCGGCAGTCTGCTTGAAGTAGATTACGTCGCTTTTTTATGCGCAAAAAAAAGATACGGCAAAACATTAACCGACGAAGAAACTGTTGCATATGAAAACGCGGATATTTCTGCGAAAGAGGAGATAAGTTCCGATTTTGAAGAACTTGAAAAAGAAAACGTCCTTAACGCCAAACCGTTGATTTCGTCATACAAGAAAAGCGCTAAAGAAATAAAAGCGTTATGTCTTCACGTATGCCACGATTGCAACCTTAACTGCGCCTATTGTTTTGCAGGCGGCGGAACGTATAATACCGAAAGAGATTATATGTCTCCCGAAGTTGGAAAAAAAGCGGTCGATTTTCTGCTCGAACACTCCGGCGCACGCCAAAATCTCGAAATTGACTTCTTCGGCGGAGAACCTCTGATGAATATGCGTACGGTAAAAGAAGTCGTAGACTACGGCAATAAAACGGCTTCCGCATTAGGCAAGAGAATCAGTTTTACTATGACGACAAACTGCCTTCTCCTAAACGACGAGAACATAGCGTACTTAAACGACACTATGGATAACGTCGTTCTCAGCATTGACGGAAGAGAATGCGTTCACAATGCAACGAGAAAAGCGCGCAACGGAAAAGACTGTTATAACATAATTCTCGAAAACGCGAAAAAATTCCGCGCCGTAAGAGGAGATAAAAAATATTACGTCCGCGCGACGTTTACTTCTGCCAATCTCGATTTCGCAAACGATATACTTGCACTTAACGACGCAGGGTTTGACCAGATTTCCGTCGAACCGGTCGTTTTACCCGACGACCACCCGCTTGCGCTTAAAAAAGAAATGCTCGACGCAATTCTTGCCGAATACGACAGATTTACCGCCGCGTATATAGACAGAAGAAAAACTTCGAAATGGTTTAATTTCTTCCATTTTATGATTGACCTCGAACACGGCGCTTGTCAAAATAAACGCCTGACGGGTTGCGGCGCGGGCACGGAATATCTCGCTGTTTCTCCGCAAGGAGACGTTTATCCGTGTCATCAATTTGTCGGGAAAGAAGATTTTCTGATAGGAAACGTTTTTACGGGTATCCGCAATCAGTCCATCAGGGAACGTTTTTCCGAATTGTGCGTTCTGAATAAACCTCATTGCGCCGATTGTTTCGCAAAATATAATTGCAGCGGCGGGTGCACCGCAAACTCGTATAACTTTACGGGAAAACTCGACGGACAGTATGAAGTGGGATGCGAACTATCTCGTAAGAGACTGGAATGCGCGCTTGCCGTAGCGGCAATAGAGAAACGGACGTAAGTCCGCTTTTTCTTTTTGAAAACGCTCAAAAGACGAAAGCGCACATACAAAACAGTCTATAATACATATAAAATATTTTAATTGACATATTTAATGCGATTAGCTATAATAGTAGGGATACTTATGTTTGGAGGCAAACCAAGTGAGCAAGATTAAGTCAATCATTATTCTTGTCGTAATATCGGTTCTGTTTTTGACCCTTGTGTTATTTACCGTACCGCTTAACGGCGAGACGGCTTTCCCCGTAGGAGACACCGATAAAGATTTTACCTGGATTATCCACGGCATCGATTTGGGGATAGACCTTAAAGGCGGAATATATGCGGAATACGAATGTTGTTTTTCCGACGGAAGAAAAGTAACAGACGATGATATAGCGGGCGCGATGAGCAACCTCGAAGATATTCTTTATGACAAAGGTTACTCGGAAGCCGTAGTCGATAAAGTTACAAAATCGGGCAACTCTTATATCAGAGTTGAAGTCGCGGGACTCGAAGACACCGAATCTCTTATGAATTTAATCGGCGAATCCAGCACGCTTACTTTCCGTAATTCGGACGGAGAAGTCGTTATGACGGGAACGGGTTACATCGATACCTGCAACGTTACCGTCGACCCCGACAATTCGGGATATTATGCTCTTGCAATTCAGTTTAACAAAGCGGGCACGGAAAAATTTGCCGAAGTCACGGAAGAATATAACGGAAAAGCTCTTGCTATATACATTGACGATACGAAGTTAATGGAACCTACGATAAACGAAGTTATCTCCACAGGAAGAGCAAGCATTACGGGAAAATTTTCGTACGAACAAGCATATGAATATCAGGTTAAAATTCAAGCGGGTATAACCGAAGTAAAATTAAGCCTTTATAACTGCCAAACCGTAAGTTCTTCTCTCGGAACGGAAGCCCTCAAATACAGCCTTATAGCCGCGGCGATAGGCATCGGGCTTATCATTCTGTTTATGATTTTGGTTTATCGCGGAATGGGACTTGCCTCCGGTTTTGCGCTTCTTATTTATACGGAATTGCTTTTGTGCGCTCTTGCGCTTGTTCCGTGGGTAGAGCTTACCATCAGCGGTATAGCGGGCGTTATACTCAGTATAGGTATGGCGGTCGACGCAAACGTCATTATTTTCGAAAGAATTAAAGAGGAGAGATTCGGCAGCGGCGAACACAAATTCTTAAAGAGTATTCCGACCGCAATGGACGCGGGTTTCAAAAGCGCGTTCGTCACCATTCTCGACGCGAACATTACCACGCTTATCGGTTCAATCGTTATGATAATCTTCGGCTCGTCCGCAGTTAAGAGTTTTGCTATCACATTGCTCATCGGTATAATTCTTTCGATGTTCAGCGCGATATTCATAACGCGAGTGCTTCTCAAATGTTTCGTCGGAATAAACGATACGAACGCCGCGTTCTATAACCTTGACGAAAAAAAAGAAAGAACCCGTAAAACCGACGTCTCCGGTGAAAGCGGTCAAGGTTCGATTGCTTAAAGGGGGAGAGAAACTATGACAAAGATTAAAGAATTTTTCGGGAAATTCAAAAATTTCGATATATTTGCCAACAGAGTGATATTTTATATTATTCCGCTCGTAGTCGTGCTCGTTATGATTGTCTGCGGTCTTGTGTATCAGCTCGGCGACAACAAACAGTATTTTGCCAACATAGGTATAGATTTCCAGGGCGGAACGATATTGACAATCGAATTCGACGACGCAAAAGCAAACGCTCAGAACTATAACAAAAATCTTGCCGCAATAAAACAGGTTGTCGAAGAACAAAAAGTTGAACTTTCCACCGACCAGGCGAGCGGCGAAAGCACTATTATAGTTCAATACACAAACTGGAGCGAAGGCGTAGGCGGCGCAGTCAACGACGCGGACGCTATGAACACGATTAACGCGCAGATTCAGTCCAAACTCTATGCTATGTCCGAAAACGGAGAAATAGATAGAATAGTGGATAACGGCGTAAACTTCTCTACGATAGGCAACGAATCAAGCAAAAATCTTATTAAAACGAGCGCGATTGCCGTATCGATTGCTCTTGTTCTTATGCTTCTGTATATCATAATAAGATTTGACTTTTACAGCGGTCTTGCGGCGGTCGTCGCGCTTTTGCACGACGTGATAATAATGTTGAGCCTTACGGTTATCTTCTACGTCGAAATAGGCGACAGCATAGTTGCCGGTCTTATCACTATTGTCGCATACTCGATTAACAACACGATAGTGGTTTTCGACCGTATTCGTTCCGTTGTTAAACCTCTTAACAAACAAGGAAAGAAATATGACGTCGGCAAGGTAATAAACAATGCCGTATATTCTACGATGACGCGTACTTTGTACACAACCCTGACGACGCTTGTCGTTATGGTAATCCTTGTAGCGGTGGGCGTAACATCCATTCAGACGTTCGGGTTGCCGATTATATTCGGTCTTATCGCAGGTTTCTATTCGTCGGTATTTATTGCGGCTCCGCTGTGGGGTGAATTCAAGAACCTGGGTGAAAAAATCAAACTCAACGCAAAGAACAGAAAGTTCGAAAAACAACGTAAAGCAAGAGCTTAAAACTGCTGCTTTCAAATGATTACAACGCGGGCGCAGAAGTGCGCCCGTTAAATTTATTTACGGGGATTAAATGGAATTTCGCAAGAAAAGAATAAACGACCCGATTACGGTCGACAAATTATCCAAAGAGTGCAAAATCAGCCCTTTACTTGCCGATATGCTTGTAACGCGCGGTATCGATACGTTTTCCGACGCACAAACATATCTTTTCGGAACAACCGCGGATTTTCATTCTCCGTATCTGTTCCCCGATTTGGAAAAGATTGTCGAAAGAATAAAACAAGGATTTGCAAATAACGAAAAAATAATCGTGTACGGCGATTATGACTGCGACGGCGTGGGCGCAATAGCGATTTTCACGCTCGCGTGTAAGGAACACGGAATTGCACTCAATCATTATATTCCTACACGCGCGAAAGAAGGGTATGGGCTTAACCGCGACGCTATAAAAAGTATTGCCGAAAAGTTTTCTCCCGACCTTATGATAACCGTTGACTGCGGAATAAATTCGGTAGAAGAGGTCGCACTGGCAAAAGAACTCGGTATGGACGTAATCGTCACCGACCATCACCAACCCGGAGAAATTTTGCCGGAATGCCTTATTATGAACCCGTTTCTCGCCGAAGGCGCGTCGCCGTTATGTGGTGCAGGCGTTGTCTTTACGCTTGTATCAGCGCTTTTCGGGACTAAAACTGCAATGAAATACGTCGATATATGCGCCGTTTCCACACTTGCCGACATCGTTCCTCTGACGGGCGACAACAGACTTATTGTAAAATACGGAATGGAGGCTATAAGAAAAGGACGGTGCCGTCCCGGGATAAAGGAATTGCTTTATTCGGCAAAAGCGGATTTAAGAACGATTACAACCGGAGATATAGGTTTTAAGGTCGCGCCTCGCATAAACGCCGCGGGCAGACTTAAAAGCGCGGAAATTTCTTTACGACTGCTTACCGACGACGACCCGACCGCATTACACCTTATTGCCGACCAACTTACGTTGCTTAACTCGGAAAGACAGGATATGAATACGAAAATTTTCGAAGAAGCAATGGAAATGTTGAAAAATTACGATTTTTCACGATATAAACTCATAATGCTCAAAGGGGACTGGCTGGAAGGCGTAGTGGGCATAGTCTGCGCAAAATTGACGGAATACTTCAATTTGCCTACGATAATGGTATGTAGGCAAGAGGGGAAAACCACGCTCAAAGGCTCGGCAAGAAGCATTGCGGGAATAAATTTATTCGAATTATTCGATAAAAACAATTCACGGCTCGCTTCATACGGCGGACACGCTATGGCTGCGGGAATTTCGTTTGAAGAAAGAGAGTTCAACGCTATACTTGACGAATTTAACAATTACATAAAATCAAATACGGACGAAAGCGTTTTCGATAAAGTAACATACTATGACGAACTTCTTAATATATCCGAAATAAACGATAAAACAGTTAAAGAAATCGAAATGATGGAACCGTTCGGACACAAAAATCCGTCTCCCGTTTTTTTCGACGAGTCTTCCGAAGCAAAGTTCAAGCAAATAGGCAAAACTCAACATATGAAAGCAAAATTCCGCGCTGGAGAACTTGTAGCATTCGATAAATTTTCTTATGCGGAGCTTACCGAACGAAATAAATTTTCTTTTACGTACAACGTGGAAAAGAATTATTTCAACGGAAGAGTAACAACGCAGTTTATGCTTAAAGAGCTTAAATTGAATACGAATAACTATCAAAACGCGGATTTAGCGGAAAACTTCTGCCAAACATTTCTTACAAAAAACTGCGTTACGTTGAAAACAAACAAAAAAACAGGGGATTATCCTACGCTTTACGTTGCATACAGCTCGAAAAGTGCGGAAAGGATAATCAAAGAATACCCGACAATAAACGTAGCCGTATTCAGGCAAACAAAATGCGAATTAAAAGACACTCTAATCGTCGCGCCTGCGGTCGATTTTCCATTTTTGTATTTCTCGAAAATAATTTTCGCCGACAAAATAGGAGAAAATCTCCACATTGCCTTTGAAAAATCGGGAGCAAACTGCGTTTTCGGCTCGGATAAAGTCTTCTCGATTAAAATAGAAGTGGAAGAACTTCGCAATATATTTACCGAGATAAAGAAAAGTTTATTTGCACCGAAAAAACTTATTTCCGTTCGCTGCTTGTTCGCGGAAATCTTCCCGATGCACACAAACGACGAAGATAAAAAAATCAAATTCATAATCGGATGCTATATTTTTCTGGAATTAGGTTTGCTTAAACTATCCGATGATGGTATACTTTATATTGAAAATAAAAAAGTCGATTTAACTAAATCGACGCTCTTTAATTACATAAACGGGTAAACGATGGATTTTTTAAGAAAAGCACGTGAAATATATAAAGACGACGATTATCTGGCGATTAAATACGCTCTCGAATTCGCAACGGAAGCGCATAAAAGTCAAAAACGCGCTTCGGGAGAACCTTATATAATTCATCCGATGGCGGTCGCGGATATTCTTATGGATTTCGGTCTGGACGCGGATACAATAGTAGCCGCGCTTCTTCACGACGTCATTGAAGATACTGAATATACCGAAAACGACATTAAAACAAAGTTCGGAAACGGTATTTATGAAATGGTTATGGGCGTAACCAAACTTACCCGTATCAATTTTTCTCACGAAAACACCGATACCGATATAGAGCTTGCGCAAGCGGAAACCATAAGAAAGCTCTTTTTCGCAATGGCGAAAGACATAAGGGTACTGCTTGTAAAACTGGCGGACAGATTGCATAATATGCGCACGCTTGACAACTTACCGCAAGAAAAACGCCTCAGGAAATCCAGAGAGACGCTGGATATATACGCGCCGCTTGCAGGTAGACTGGGTATTTCGGAAATAAAGTGCGAACTCGAAGACCTGTCGATGAAATATCTGTATCCGGACGATTATGAGTTCTTGTCTCAAAAACTCGATTCCCAGCGAGTAAACAGAATGCATTTAGTCGAACGCGTTGCCGAAGTTTTGTCTTCACAACTTAATGATTTGGGTATTAAATATGAGATAAAAGGGCGTCCGAAACACTTCTTTTCTATTTTTAAGAAAATGCGTAATCAAGGCAAGAGTTTCGAAGAAATATACGACCTTGTCGCCGTCCGCGTTATCGTTGACACAATAAGCGACTGCTACACCGTGCTCGGGCTTATTCACTCTATGTGGAAACCTGTCCCCGGACGGTTTAAGGACTATATAGCTTCGCCGAAGCCTAATATGTATCAAAGTCTTCATACGACTATCGTCACCGATTTCGGACAGATTTTCGAAGTTCAGATAAGAACTGTAGAAATGAACCGCATAGCCGAATACGGTATTGCGGCACATTGGAAATATAAAGAAGGCATTTCTTCGCAGTCTATGTCCGAACTCGATAAAAAACTCGGCTGGATAAAAGAGGTTATGGACGTTCAGGGTGACCTCAAAGATTCTCTTGAATTTCTCGACACCCTGAAAATGAACGTTTCTTCAAATGAAATCTTTATTTTTACGCCTAAGGGAACTGTTATCGACCTGCCCGTAGGTTCCACCGCGATAGATTTTGCTTATAGAATACACAGCGAAGTCGGAAACCGGTGCATAGGAATTAAAGTCAACAATAAAATAAAACCCGTGAACACTGTTCTCGAAAACGGCGACGTAGTCGAAGTTTTGACTTCAAACAGCGCGAAAGGACCGTCAAGAGACTGGCTGAATTTCATTAAAACGCCGACGGCAAAAGCCAAAATTCGCGGTTATTTCAAGAAAGCGATGAAAGCCGAGAATATCAAACTCGGCAGAGATATGCTCGAAGAGGAAGCTAAGAGGAGAGGATATTCGCTCGGAGACCTTATGCTCGATTCTTCGGTAAAAGTCATTATGGATAAGCATAACCTCAACGATACCGACGATATGTACGCTACTGTCGGTTGCGGCGGGCTTAAATCGCAACAGATTATCGCAAAACTGATTGAAATTTACAAAAAAGCCGTACCTAAAGAAACTACATTTAATTTCGACGCCGATAAAGTCGTCAGACAAAAACCCCGTTCGGGCATCACAGTAGAAGGGTTCGACGACTTTCTGATAAATATCGCAAGATGCTGCAATCCGCTTCCCGGAGATGAAATAGTGGGATATATTACGCGAGGCAGGGGCGTTATGGTTCATAAATCAACCTGTCCGAATATTAAAAACGTAGAACAAGAACGTTTACTTTCGGCAAACTGGTCAAACGTAGACAACTCGCTTTTCAACGCGCCTTTGCATATAGAAACAGATACTAACAACTACGTTCTCGCTCAGATTACCGGCGCAATCGTAAAACTCAACCTAAGAATGACATCGTTCAGCGCGACGGAGAGCAAGGCAAAAGACAAAATGATAGTCAAACTTGTTCTGGAAATTCATAATTCCGACGACCTCGATAAAGCCATAAAAAAGTTGTCTACGCTCAAAGGAGTGATTAAGGTCGAACGAGAGAACCTGACGTAAAAAATATTTTGAGAAATTATCAAAAAGTATTTGACACGGAACAGTTTTTATTGTATATTATTAAGCGTCACTTGTGAATGTACCAACGGGGTGTAGCGCAGTTTGGTAGCGCACGTGGTTTGGGACCATGGGGTCGGGAGTTCGAGTCTCTTCACCCCGACCAAATACATACACCTTTATATATAAGGGCCTTTAGCTCAGTTGGTTAGAGCGGTCGGCTCATAACCGATTGGTCCGCGGTTCAAGTCCGTGAAGGCCCACCAACAATACGAAACTTAATAACTTAACATTGTTAAATTAAGTCCTAAAATACGGTCCGGTAGTTCAGCTGGTTAGAACGCTAGCCTGTCACGCTAGAGGTCATGGGTTCGAGCCCCATTCGGATCGCCAGTTTTTGCCTTGGTAGCTCAGCTGGTAGAGCAGGGGACTGAAAATCCCCGTGTCGGTGGTTCAACTCCGCCCCAAGGCACCATTCTGCTGGCTTAGCTCAACAGGCAGAGCAGCTGATTTGTAATCAGCAGGTTGATGGTTCGATTCCGTTAGCCAGCTCCAAAATTGTGTTAAGTTTTTTTATTATATGGAAGGATTCCCGAGTGGCTAAAGGGAGCAGACTGTAAATCTGCCGTCACCGACTTCGATGGTTCGAATCCATCTCCTTCCACCAAAAATCGGCATAGTCACAAGACTTGCCGATTTTTATTTATTACCTTTTCGCAATTCATATTTTTCTCAAAGTAATAGTGAAAAATGAAAAAGTGCGTAAACTTTTGCAATGCAAGGCAGTATTTTCATCGACTAAACACGAACTGCGAATGGGATGATTGACAATATCCTTATTTTACATCGTGCATTATACGCGATAGCTCTATACAACATATTAAATAATTCATTAACTCGGAATGGTTATTTCGATTGTTCTTTTCTTAAAAAAATTCGTTTTGCTATTTGCATTTTCCTTTTTTCATAACAAAAAAATATATTCGGCGTGCTCTCTTGTAGAGAAATATGTCCGGCTGAGCGCTCAGACTGTTTTTTATAATGTTTATTCGATATAAATCGACAATTTGCGGCTTTTTAGGCGGTTTTTAACGTAAATAATAATTTAATATAACATTTACGGAGGTCGCAATGAAAGTCAGCACAAAAATCAGCAAAGACGAACTTCACATAATACTCGACGGAGAACTCGACCACAGCGTTGCAGAAAAAATCAGGCAACAAATAGACGATTACATCGACGAAGTAAAGCCGTCCAAAGTTATTCTCGAAATGGAAAAACTAAAATTTATGGACAGCACGGGTATCGGGTTGATATTAGGTCGGTACAAACGCCTGAAAGCAAAGAAAGTTCCTATGTATATAGGTTCTCCGAATCCGCAGATAGACAAAGTTATAAGAATAAGCGGATTATACAGCATAATTCCATTATTGAGGTGAAAGAAAAGATGACTAATTATATGACGTTAAGAGTAAAAGCCATACCGACAAACGAGAGTTTTGTCCGCGGAGTAGTTGCCGGGTTCACGGTACCGTGCGACCCTACGATAGACGTAATAAACGACGTGCGTACGGCGATAAGCGAAGCGGTAACCAACTGCGTGGTGCACGCTTACGGCGGAACGGGAGAGGGAGACATACTTATAGAAGGCACGCTTAACGACGGATTGCTTACGATTTCCGTATCAGATTACGGTAAAGGAATAGACAACATCGAAAAAGCGATGGAAGACTTTTTTACGACAAAAGAAAGCGAGGAGAGAAGCGGGCTCGGGTTCACCATTATGAAAAGTTTTATGGACTCTCTCAAAGTTGTAAGCGAAAAAGGTGCGGGTACCACTGTTACGATGACGAAAAGATTGACAGATGCTGAGCGTTGAAGAAACAACCGAGCTTATAAATCTTGCGCATCAAGGCGACGACGGGGCAAAAACCGCACTTTTGCAAAACAACCTGCCGTTAATCAAGAGCATAGTAAAAAGGTATCAGAACAAACAAATTGAATACGATGACCTGATGCAACTGGGTACGCTCGGATTTATCAAAGCGCTTAATAATTTCAATCCCGATTTCGGCGTGCGGTTTTCCACATACGCCGTTCCTATGATAGCGGGAGAAATCAAACGTTTTATCAGAGATAACGGCGCAATAAAAGTAAGCCGCTCGATAAAAGCGCAAAATCAAACGATAAACAAGTTTATAGAAGAATACAGACAAAATAATCAGAAGGAACCTTCCATTTCGGAAATTGCGTCCTTTATGGGAATAGAGGAACAGGAAGTTGTATTTATAATGGACAGTTCTAAGTATCCCGTTTCGATTTATGCGGAAAGCGACGAAGACGGCCTTACTCTTGCCGATAAACTGTGCAGCAAGGAAAATAACGACGATTATATAGAAAAACTTGTTCTACGGGATATAATAGACAAACTTGACGAAAGGGATAAAAAAATAATTATTTTACGGTATTACCGCGATAAAACGCAAAGCGAAATTGCGAAAGAACTCGGCGTGTCGCAAGTACAGATAAGCCGACTGGAAGCAAAATTACTTGAAAGAATGAAAAAAGAACTTGTATAAAAACACGCTCCGAGTAAAAAAATAACTTTGGAGCGTTTTTTATGAGAAAAGAATATATGGAAAATACCGAAATTTATCGCCCCGAAAAAGAATTGAACGAGGAGATAAAAAATGAAGTTAGATGAAGCTAAACAAAAGGAATATCTTGCCGAAGTAAAAAAAGAAATGCCGAAGACAAAGCATTTTTCCACTATGTTAAAGGCGTTTATAACCGGCGGTCTGATTTGCGTTGTCGGGCAATCGATTTCTCTTATTATCAAGTACTTTTTCCCCGAAATGGATGAAAAAACCGTAAGCGGCTTCACAACTATGGCTATGATACTGATAACCTGCGTTCTGACGGGTTTCGGCGTTTACGACAAAATCGGCTCATTCGGCGGCGCGGGAAGTATTATTCCCATCACCGGTTTTGCGAATTCGATAGTAAGTCCCGCCATTGAACACAAACGCGAAGGAATAGTGCTTGGACTATGCACGAATATGTTCAGCGTCGCAGGTCCGGTTATCGTTTTCGGCATAACGTCAAGCGTTATCGTAGGTTTAATCTATTTGTTCGTTTAATTATGAAAAATCATACTTTATTTTTTGAAAAACCGGTTTTCATTAACGAAACCGCAACAATAGCCGGTCCCAAAGAGGGCAAAGGTCCGCTTAAAAATTATTTCAACAACGTTCTCGAAGACGACCTTCTCAAAGAAAAAAGTCACGAACACGCCGAAATAAAAATTCACACTTATGCGATAAAACAGTTGCTTAGTCGCAGTCATCTTATGGCGCACGATATAGATTGCTGTTTTGCCGGCGACCTTACCGACGAAATTATCGCCGCGAATTTTACGATGCGGGAAATCGACGTTCCGTTTTTCGGAATTTACAACGCTTGCGCTACTTTCGGAGAAGGTTTGATTCTCGCTTCGTCTTTAATTTCAAGCAACCTTGCCAATCGCGCGATATGTTCGGTATCCAGTCATTTTGCCACCGCGGAAAGACAGTACCGAAATCCTTTGGAATTAGGCTGTCAAAGAACCCCTTTGTCGCAATGGACTGTGACGGGAGGCGCTGCTTCCTTGCTTGAAAGAGACAATAAGTCAGGCATAGCGATTACCTGTGGCACGGTGGGAAAAGTGGTGGATTTCGGCGTAACCGACGCCAACAATATGGGCGCGGCAATGGCTCCCGCCGCTCTCGATACGCTTATGACTCATCTCGGCGACACGGGAAGAGACGCCGATTACTACGACCTTATAGTTACCGGCGACCTCGGACACGCAGGAAGCCGATTGCTAATGAAAATGGCTAAGGATAAAGGCGTAGATTTAAGCAATAACTACAACGACTGCGGAGTTTTAATTTATAACCGCGAAGCGCAGAAAGTGGAACAGGGCGGAAGCGGACCTTGTTGCAGCGGTCTTGTCTTCAACGGATATTTATATAAAAAACTAAAAATGGGATTATATAAAAAAATCCTGCTCATTCCTACGGGCGCGCTGCTTTCCAAAACTTCGTCTTTGCAAGGGGAAAGTATTCCCGGAATAGCTCACGCGGTAAGCATAGAGGTGTTATAATGGAAATTTTACTGACTTATCTTAAAGTATTCGTAGTGGGGGGCGGCATATGCCTGCTCGGTCAGGTACTGATAAACCTGACGAAAATGACTTCGGCGAGAATACTCGTAATCTTTCTTTTGCTGGGAGTAGTTCTCGAAGCGGTGGGCGTGTTCAAATATATTAAAGACTTTGCCCAGGCTGGAGTCACCATTCCCATACTCGGATTCGGAAGCAATCTTGCAAAAGGCGCAATCGAAGGCGCGCAAACGAGCGGTTTGTTCGGCGCGCTCACAGGCGGAGTAAAAGCGGCGGCGGCAGGGCTCGGTGGCGCGATTTTTATCGGATTTACCGTAGGAATAATCGCAAACGCACATTCTAAATCCTGATAAAAAATCTTTCCCCGATTGACATCGGGCGTACGGCATACTATAATTATAGTATGAAAAAAATAACAAACGAAAATGAAGCCGTTTTAATCGCTTCGCCGTCAAATCTGTTTTATTTTACGGATATGAAAAATTCCGATTCGTACGCGCTATTCGTCGGCAATGAGAAATACTATTTCACCGACGAAAGATATTCGGAAGAAGCGGGAAACAAACTTTCGGGTTACACCGTAAAAAACATAAACGAACTGCACGATTTTTTCAAGTCGGCGAAAATCAAAAAACTCGGCATAGAACAAAGCACTCTTCCTCACGAATTCTGCACATCATTACTCGAAGACGGAGTGGAAACGTTTTTCGGAGTAGACGCAAGAATAAACAAGTTGCGCTCGATAAAATCGGCGGCGGAAATAGAATTCATTAAAAAAGCGCAGGAGATAACAGACAAAACTTTCGAAGAAATCCTTCCCGCAATCAAAGAGGGCATTACGGAAATAGAGCTTGCGGGCATACTCGAAAGTCTTTTATACGTAAACGGAGCCGACGATTTATCGTTCACATCGATAGTCGCTTTCGGAGAAAACACGAGCAAACCGCACGCGGAAAGAAGCGAAAAAAAACTTACCAACGGTTCGATAATAACTCTCGACTTCGGGGCAAAATACCGCAATTACTGCTCGGATATGACAAGAACCGTATTCTTCGGCTCGGCAGACGACGAACAAAAGAAAATTTACAATCACGTTCTAACCGCGCAGGAAATGGCTCTTTCCATCGCTTACTCGGGAATGTCTGCAAAAGAATGCGACGCGATGGCAAGGAAGTATTTTGCGGAGAACGGTCTCGACAAATTTTTTATACACACTCTCGGACACGGCGTCGGTATAGATATTCACGAATACCCGAGACTTGCGCAAAATTCGGATACTATTATGGAAGAAAATATGGTCGTTACCATTGAGCCCGGCTTATATTTCGAAAACAATTTCGGCGTAAGAATAGAAGATTTGATTATTTTTGACAAATCGGGCATAATAAACTTGACAAAAAGCCCGAAAAATATAATAATATTATAGTTATATATTACACACAATGGAGGATAAATAAATGCCTTATATTCTTGCAGGCGATTTCAGAAAAGGTATTACTTTCGAATTGGATTCCACGGTTCAGGTTATAGTCGATTTCCAACACGTTAAACCCGGTAAGGGCGCGGCTTTCGTTCGTGCGAAAATCCGTAACGTTATGACGGGCGGCGTTATCGAAAGAACTTTCAACCCGAGTGAAAAATACGAACTCGCTCACATCGAAAGAAAGAAAATGTCATATAGCTACTGCGACGGTGATTTATACTACTTTATGGACGACGAAACATTCGACCTCGTTCCTTTGAATAAAGAACTCGTCGTAGACGCTCTCAACTTCATAAAAGAAGGCGATAAATGCGATATAGCTTTCTATAAAGGCAACGCGTTCAGTTGCGAACCGCAGAACTTCGTAGAACTTCTCGTCGTAGACGCAGACCCCGGAATTCCCGGAGCCACCGCGCAGCCCGGAACAAAAGGCGCAACTTTGGAAACGGGATACAAAATTCAGGTTCCTCTGTTTGTAAACGCAGGCGAAACGATAAGAGTAGATACGAGAACCGGTATGTATATGTCGAGAGTATAAGTTATTTTTTCAATTCATATTTCCAAGCATCGCAAAATATAATTTTGCGGTGCTTTTTTTATGGAAAAATTACTCGGAACACGCCTTTGGCGGCAAATTCAAAACGCGGTAAACCCAAACTCGCTAAATGAAATACGATTGCGCGTCAACCGCCCGACCCTTCTTAAATGTTCCGATAGAGAACTTTTTTTATCGTTCGTTCCCGATAGTTCTTACATAAACGGCGTCATCGACATAGCGACAAAATTTTCCCGCTACGCGTACGAAAGGGAAATATCGGATGGATATCTCGAATACGGCGACGGCGTAAGAATAGGTTTGTGCGGTAGCGGAAAAATTAACGATAAAAATCTGATAGCTTACTCGTCGATAACTTCACTTTGCATAAGAATTCCGCACGACATCTTAAAAATAAATCTCGGAAATATAACCGACGAATTTGACAATACGCTGATAATCGGCGCGCCGTACAGCGGCAAAACGACGTTGATAAGAGCAATCGCTTCCGTTATCGCCGAAAAAAACGACGTAGCGATAATCGACGAAAGGAGAGAAATCGTCGGCGGAAATTTCTCTTTATTGAACGCAAAAAGAGCGGACGTCATCCAGGGAATTCCCAAAGATAAAATTTACGAACAGGTTATTCGCAGTATGTCGCCGTCGGTAGTCGTATGCGACGAACTGTTTTCTTCTCGAGATTTCGAAGCGGTTAAAAGATTTTGTTTTTCGGGAATAAAATGCCTCGCTTCTTTCCACGCAAAAGACATAAAGGAAATTCCCGAAATTTTAAGCGACACGTTTTCCGTTTTTATTACCCTTACTTCTAATCCGACCCCGGGAAGCATAACTTCTATAGTACGGAAAAATGCTTAAATATTTAGGCGGCGCATTGTTCGTCGCGGCAGGCTGGCTGCTCGGAAACTCTATTCAATCGGTTTATTCGGACAGAATTGCACTGCTCGAACGCTTCCGCGATTTCGTACGTTATTGCGAAAGCGAAATAAACTATTACAAAACCGCTATGGACGACATAATCGACAAATTCACCGATAAAAACAACAAATACGACGCGATACTGTTTGATTCATATAATAAAAATTTACTCGTATCGAAAGAAACCGCAGAAACGATAAAAAGGTATTTTATCGGAATAAAAACGCTCGACAGCGAGAGCCAGAAAGGTTTTTTTTCGGAGACGCTGATGAAAACGGACAGGTTGATTGAAAATGCGAAGCGCGACCTTAACGTAAAAGGAAAAATGCTCAAAAAACTCGCGCCGATAGCGGCGATAGGAATTTTTATTTTAACGCTTTGAGGAATTTATGGGAATAGATATTATTTTCAAAATAGCAGGTATAGGAATAATCACCGCGGTGCTGAACAACATTCTCGAAAAAAGCGACAAAAAGGAAATTGCCACGCTTGTTACGCTCGCGGGACTCGTTATCGTACTTGTTATCGTAATGGATATGCTAAGCGGACTTTTCGACACGTTGAAAAACTTATTCTATCTGAATTGATGATTAAGATAATCGGAATAGCGTTTATCGGGATAATAAGTTACAAACTCATCAAAGACGTAAAAAGCGACCTCGCGCCTTTGGTTCTTGTTGCTGTCGGCGCGGCGGTTCTCATTATAGTTTCCGATAAAATATCCGAGGTAATAGGTGTTTTCGGCAATTTGTCGGAAACAGCAGGGTTGAGCGGCACGGTTTTTTCATCCTTATTGAAAATCATCGGGATAGGGTATGTTACAGAATATGCCGCGGGAGTGTGCGACGATTGCGAATGTTCGTCGATAGGTAAAAAAATCGAGCTTGCCGGCAAATTGACGATTTTCGTTATGTCTCTTCCGATAATTAACGGAATAATCGAGACAATAGGAGCTTTGCTGTGAAAAAATTTTCAATAATATGCGCGTTCGCCGCGCTGTTTATATTTGTCACTCCTTTATTTATACGGAATTCGCAAACGCCGGTATATGCTGCCGACGATACGGAAGAGACCATTGACGAAACGATAGAAGAAATCATAGAAGAAACCGACCTTTCCGAATACGAAGAATTCCTTAAAGAACTGCAAATTCTCGGAGAAGAATACTCGGTTTACGAACTGGTTCAAAGCGTTCTTAATAACAACCTCGAACTTGACTTCGGATATTTTATATCCTATCTTGCCCGCTCCTTTTTCGGCAACTTAAAAGGCTTGCTCGCACAGGCAGTAATAATACTTATTACCGTTGTTCTTATGAGTATCCTGAACAATCTCACTTCGGGCTTTTCCCGACCCTCAACAAAAAAAATCGTATACGTCGCTTGCTACGGCGCGATAATAGCCGTGGTCGGCGTTATGGTCGGAACGGGGATTGCTTCGGCAACCGAGTACATAAAAGAGG